>NZ_CP100445.1:2628335-3942503 GCF_024227435.1 Natrinema caseinilyticum | reverse complement strand
TACCCACAAGCATCAAATGGAATAGAAAATATTATCACCTCGTATTCGGAATAGGGAGATACGATGAGCGCCTCAGAGTCGCTTCGACAGGAGCCTAGCCAGTCGGGGACGTGGGACGACGTCCGCGACCTTCCACCGAGTGCGAAACTCGTCGCGAAAGTCCTCGAGTACAACGATACGATGACCCAGCAACAACTCGCCGACGAGACGCTGCTTCCGTCCCGAACGGTCCGGTACGCGCTGAACCGTCTCGACGAAGAGAACGTTATCGACTCCCGTTTCTCGTTCTCAGACGCTCGCAAGCGCCTCTACAGTCTCGATATCGAGGCCTGATCGGGGACTGTTCCGTCGCCGTCGATTCGTCTTCGTCGCGACAGGACTCGAGCGGACGCCCTTTCGACCGAGGTGTTCAGACGTATCGCACGGCCTCTGATACCCGGCCGTGCTCGTTCGGGTGCGAACCCGCAGGGGTATTCTCAGCGGCCGGCGCCGAGGCGTCGGCGTGATTCGATGCGTCCGATGTCATCGTCGTCCAACTGCGAGTCGCGTCTGTACGCGTATTGCCGGCGATCGGCGACTGTGTGGCTGCGTATCGCCGACCACCGTCGACTACGGTAGCCTCGACCGTCGTGTCCGGGTGAAAACGTTACAATCCTGTAGTGTCTCCGTCCCGAAACCGATCGAACGATGATCACGACTCTCACGGATCTCGAGGCGACGAGGACGGGCGATGAGTGAAGCCGACGACCCGCGCTGTCCGGACTGTGGCGAACCCGTCGGGCAGACGGCGACGTACTGCATGCACTGCTGGGCCGATATACCCGATGGCTCGGCGGTCGCCGGACCGGGCGAAGACGGAGTGGCTGAAAGTGAAGAATCGGCGGCCGGTACTTCGCCGAGGAGCACGGGCCGCACCGGCGCAACGACCCCAGCGGATAGCCACGCTGGATCCGATAGGAGCGGGCTGTTGGACCCCCACGGCATCGTGGACAATACGCTCACTGCCGTCGTCGGGATCGTCGGTGGACTCCTCGTCGGCGTCGTGGGAACGTTCGTCCTAGCGATCGTCGCCGGTGGTGGGGTGGCCGGTATCTTCGGTCTCGTCACGTGGGTGGGAGCGACGGTCTACCTCGTCCGGTGTCGGACCGTTCAAGAGGCGGTCGCGAAAAGCGGGTACGCCGTCGCAATCGTCCTGTTGTTCGTGCCGGTGATCGCGTTTAGTCCGTTCGTCACCGTCGAAGGCGGACTCGGTGCACGCGGTGGCTTCTTCGTCGTTCTGCTCGTTTTCGTCACCGTTCCCGCCGCCGTCGCCGCCGGAATCGGCTGGGTCGCTTCGAAGTTCGTCCCCGAGGGAACCAGTAACGGCGATCTTTGACCGGCATCAGTCGCCTGGACGGTCGGTCCGACGTTACTTTCACTCCGGTCACGGAACCCCTTTAGGGTCGGCTCGCCAACGACTGGTCAATGACGCGGGTAATCCACACGGGCGATACCCACATCGGGTACCAGCAGTACAACTCGCCCGAGCGACGACGGGACTTCCTCGAGGCATTTCGCAACGTCGTCCAGGACGCGGTCTCGGACGACGTCGACGCGGTGGTCCACGCCGGCGACCTCTTTCACGACCGCCGACCGAGTCTCGTCGACCTCCAGGGAACCGTCGACGTCCTTCGAACGCTTGCCGACGCCGATATTCCGTTTCTCGCCGTGGTCGGCAATCACGAGTCGAAACGTGACGCCCAGTGGCTCGATCTCTTCGCGGATCTCGGACTGGCGACACGCCTCGGCGCCGACCCGGTCGTCGTCGACGACGTGGCGTTCTACGGACTCGACTTCGTCCCACGCTCGCGACGCGGGGACCTCGAGTACGAGTTCGCGTCGATGCCCGACGAGGCCGACTGCGCCACGCTGGTCAGTCACGGCCTCTTCGAACCCTTTGCGCACGCGGATTGGGAGACGGAAACCGTCCTCCGCGAGTCGACGGTCGATTTCGACGCCGTCCTGCTGGGGGACAACCACGCGCCCGACACCGCCGAGGTCCTCGATACGTGGGTCACCTACTGCGGTTCGACCGAGCGCGCGAGCGCGAGCGAACGCGAGGATCGAGGCTACAACCTCGTGGACGTTGAAAACGGGACGGTCGCGATCCGCCGTCGCGGGCTCACCGCGACCCGGGAGTTCGTCTTCGTCGACGTCGAGTTAGCAGCCGGCGAAGGGATCGACCGCGTACAGGAACGCGTTCGTCAACACGACCTCACGGATGCAGTCGTCATCGTCACCGTCGAAGGGGACGGCCGACCGGTCACCCCCGCAGCGGTCGAGGAACTCGCGGTCGACCGCGGTGCGCTCGTCGCTCGCGTCAACGACCGGCGGGAACTCCCCGACGAGGACGAGGCCGTGTCGGTCAGTTTCGCCGACCCCGACGACGCGGTCCGCAAGCGCGTCCGTGAACTCGGGCTCAGCGACGCCGCACTCGAGATAGACGAAACGGTCCGAAACGACGACCTCGCGGACGCGAACGTCCGTGAATCGGTCGAACGTCGAGTTCGCGAATTGCTCGAGGAGGACCGGTCGGCCTTCGAACCCGCTCCCGATCGCGAGCCGAGCGACGAGGACGTGACGACGGTCGCCGATGAGATCGCCGACGGACCCGAGTCCGCGGCCGACCCGACTGCGTCGGCCGATGCGGTGACCGACGAGAACGTGGGTGACGATATCGAAACCGACACCGCTGACTCGGCTATGGACACCGAAACCGCCGACACGGCTACGGACGCCGAAACCGCCGACGATTCGTCCGACGGCGAGACCGCGTCGCTGGGTGATTTCGCGTGAGAGTCGACCGTGTCCGGCTTCTGAAATTTAAGTGCTACGGCGACGCCGACCTCTCGCTCGAGCACGGCGTCACCGTCGTCCACGGCGTCAACGGAAGCGGGAAGTCGACGCTGCTCGAAGCGGTCTTCTTCGCGCTCTACGGTTCGAAGGCGCTTGCCGACCGAACCCTCGACGACGTCATCACGACCGGCGAGGAAGAAGCCGAGGTCGAACTCTGGTTCACCCACGACGGCGCCGAGTATCGGGTCGAACGGCGTCTGAAACTGCGCGGCGACCGTGCTACCACCACGAAATGCGTCCTCGAAACGCCGACCGGAACGATCGAGGGCGCCCGCGACGTCCGTCGCGAGGTGACCCACCTCCTGCGGATGGACGCCGAAGCCTTCGTCAACTGCGCGTACGTTCGCCAGGGAGAGGTCAACAAGCTCATTCACGCCTCGCCGAGCGACCGACAGGACATGATCGACGACCTCCTCCAGCTCGGCGCACTCGAGGAGTACCGCGAGCGGGGCAGCGAGGCTCGACTCGGCGTCAAGACAGTCCTCGACGGCCAGCGTGAAGTCCTCGTTGACGTCCGCAAACAGGTCGAACAGAAGGAGAAAAAAGACCTCCACGAGCGCCTGAACGGGCTCGAATCCCGGCGGTCCGATCTCGCGGACGAGATCGAGCATTACGAAACCCAGCGCGAACAGGCCCAGAAAACGCTCGAGACGGCACAAACGGTCCTCGATCGCCACGAGGAGACCCGCGAAGAGATCGTGTCACTCGCCGAAGAGATCGACGACATCAGGTCGAAGATCGGCGAGACCGAACGCAAACGCGAGGAAGCGACCGACGACATCCGCGAAATCCGGGAGCGCCGCGACGAACTCGCGACCGAACGCGTCGACCTCCTCGAGGACGTCGACCTCGAGACGGCCGATCCAGATCGGGAAACGGTCCGACGGCGTATCGACGATCTCGAGGCACGCGACGAGGATCTTCGGGACGACCTCGAAGACGTTCGCGTGACGATCACCGAGGGGACAAACGAGATCGAACGGCTCCGCGAGGAGGCCGACGACCTCGAGTCACAGGTAACGGAGGCTCGCGAGGAGGCCGACAGCCTCGACG
The DNA here is from genome assembly GCF_024227435.1 of Natrinema caseinilyticum. GTDB lineage: Archaea > Halobacteriota > Halobacteria > Halobacteriales > Natrialbaceae > Natrinema > Natrinema caseinilyticum. Next base: position 3,938,555 of record NZ_CP100445.1, on the reverse strand, counting down.
ACCGAATAGAAGCCGACGAAGAGACGATCGCGGAACGCGAAGACCGTCTCGACGACCTCGAGACGCAGATCGAAACCGCGCGAGCGACGTTCGACGACTCGCCGATCGACTTCGGGGAGGCCGAATCCACGCTCGAAGCCCTCGAGGCCGAACGGGAGAAACTGGTCTCCGAGACCAACGACGTCACCGCCGACATCAGAGCCGCAAAGACGGCGATCGAGGAGGGCGAACGGCTGCTCGAGGAGGGAAAATGCCCAGAGTGCGGGCAACCGGTCCAGGACTCGCCCCACGTGGACGTCATAGACGACCGACGGGAGGAACTCGCCGATCTCGAGGAGCGACGAGACGACCTCGAGGCCGACCGCGACGATCTCGCCGACCGGATCGAACGGGCCGAGAAACTGCGGGACGCTGAACGGCGTGTCGATCGCCTCGAGGAGAACCGGAACAACATCGAGCAGTTGCTCGCGGAGAAACGCGAATCGCTGGCCGACCGCCGCGATCAGCGAGCACAGCTCCGAGAGGACGCCGCGGAGTACGAGGCCGAAGCCGAGGCGAAGCGATCCGAAGCGGACGACCGCGAGGAAGACGTGGCCGAGGCGAGAGCCGCGCTCGGCGAGATCAACACCGAGCGCGGGGAACTCAAGGACGCGCTCGCATCGCTTCGCCGCGTGTCGGAAATCGCCGACGAGCGCGCGACGCTCGAGAGCGAAATCGAAACCTTGCGCGAACGACGGCAGGACTGGGAGACGATGAACGACGAACGCCGGGAACAGCTCTCGGCAAAGCGCGACAGAAAGCGGGACCTCGAATCGGAGTTCGACGAAGACCGGGTCGAAACCGCTCGCGCTGACAAGACAAACGCCGAGAACTACATCGAGCAGGTCGACGAGAAACTCGACGACCTCGCGGAGAAGCGAACCGAGGTCCAGAACGCGATCGGGGCCGTCGAGCGGGAACTCGAGGAACTCGAGGAACGCCGCGAGCGTCTCGAAGCCGTCGAGGAGCGGTGCGACCGACTCGAGGCGCTGTACGACGAGGCCGAGACGCTGCAGACGACCTACGGCGAACTGCGGGCCGAACTCCGCCAGCGGAACGTCGAGACGCTCGAGCGGCTGCTCAACGAAACCTTCGAGCTGGTCTACCAGAACGACTCCTACGCGTCGATCGACCTCGACGGTGACTATCGGCTGACCGTCTATCAGAAAGACGGCGAAGCGCTCGAGCCCGAACAATTGTCGGGCGGTGAACGCGCGCTGTTCAACCTCAGCCTGCGGTGTGCGATCTATCGACTGCTCGCGGAGGGCGTCGAGGGAACCGCGCCGATGCCGCCGCTGATCCTCGACGAGCCGACGGTGTTTCTCGACGCCGGTCACGTGACGCAACTCGTCTCGCTCGTCGAATCGATGCGCGATCTGGGCGTCGAACAGATCGTCGTCGTCAGTCACGACGAGGAACTCGTCGGCGCGGCCGACTCGCTCGTCCGCGTCGAGAAGGACGCGACGTCGAATCGCTCCCGACTCGAGCGCGGCCAGCCGCCCGAAGTGGAGCTGTTGGCGTCGAACTAGGGCTGTTTCGGGACGCGACGCGGACGATGCGAAGGGCGAACCGCTCGATGCGATCTGTATTCACAGCCCGTCCGGGAGACGAGAACTGTTTTACGTCGTTTCTCGCGGTTCGTCCATTACCCTTCCTCGCGGTTCGTCCTTCACTCGCTTCGTTCGTGAGTGGATCCGTTTCGAATCGCCTCGAGTGCGGTGGCACACTCCTCGGTGATCCGATAGCCGCGTCCGCTGGCGACCTGTGTTTCCTCGAGCAACCCCGCCGCTGTGAGAACGGTCAGGCGCCCGTGCAGGTCGCTCTCGCAGAGATCGTACGCGTCGAGTAGCGTGCGGACGTCGAGGGGACCCCGTTCTGCGAGTTCGATCAAGAGACCGAGCGTTTGCGTGTCGTGAACGTTCGTCAGGAGGGTTACAACCGGTTCGTCGACGCTCCGAGCGGCCGTCTCGAGGGGCGATTCCTCGTCGACCGCTTCGAGGCGGTCGTTCTGGATGTAACATTCGTTTCCGGTTGCGGGATCGCGGACGAGACTCGCGTCCGTGGAGTGCTTGAGAAGGAGATACCGCTTCCCGGTGTTATCCTGGACGGATTTCATGATTTCCCTGAATCGTCGGTCGATGTCGTATCGGTGTCGTCGGGTGCACCGGTATTCAACGTTTCGTCCGATTCGGTTCGGTCGTCCCCCGAACCGGTCGCGTCCGTCGAGTCTGCCGTATCCGCCGGTTCCGTCGGCTCGGATACGGCACGCCGGAACTGCCTGTATCGGTGAGCGGAAAACCCCGTGGTGACGAGCCCGATGGCGAGCAGAGAGCCACCTCTGGTCGTGTCCCCTTCGAAGAGCAAAAAGAGGGCACCGAGCGAGAGGGCCAGAATCGCACCGTTGAGGACGACCACGAGAACCCAGAACGTCTCGAGGACGTCGTCCGGGGCGTCGGTTTCGGGCGTGGTCACCGAGGGGATCGAGAGCGAATCCGTCGCGGTATCTGCATCGGGTTCTTCGACCCCGATCTGGGGAATCGTCAGGGAATCGTGGTCGGGATCCATGAACTTCTCCTCGGGGTTTCGGTATTGCTCACCCGGATCCCTGACCGTTCCCTCCGGGTCCGGATCCCGGTCTGCGGACTCGTCGTCGGTCGAGTCGAATACCACGTGTGAGCGAAGGGTAAACGGCAGGAAAAGTGTTCGCGTTTAGACCGCCCCTCAGGCGAGTTCCTCGAGCGTGAGGGTTCGGGAGGTCTCCATCCACGCGAGCGGGTTCTGGGCATCGTAGAAGACGACGCCGTTTTCGGTCTCGTAGGATTCGATCGTTGCGGTACCCTCGGGTTCGCTACTCGGTTCGCGCCGATCCGTCGCGTCATCGTTCACATGGGTGGACACATCGATCACCTGTGCCTATGTTATGTGTTACCAAGTTATATGTCTTCTTGCCCCCGCAACTTTTCAGATGGGACCCCCTGATAAACGGGTCGTTCCGAGCAGCGACCGGCCAGGAGCAGGTCTCCGCTCACGAGAGACGAAATCCGGGTCACCACCGAACTGCGACAGCCGGAAGCCGGTCTAGATGACGGAGATCGGTCGGTAACGGCGTCTGTTTCACCACTTCCCAACTATCAGTCGTTCTCTTCTCTGACCCGGGCTCCTGTATCACCAGTAGAGCCCTCGAGACGGCCCGGACGGTGACGGTCACGGAGGGGGATTGCAGGGGTTTTTAACCGCCGACTGCTAATCCGGGTATCATGACTGAGGCGGGCCAGACCGGACTGACGGAGTTCGGTGGTGACTCCGACGCGACCGACGACCGGCCGGCAGAAGAGGCGGTTGCCGTCGCCGGCAACGGCGGGTCCACCGCCACGGAGGTGATCGACGTCGTCGAAGAGACGCTCCCCGAACCGGACGGTGAACTCGAACTCGCCGTGATGCAGGTCGACTACACGATCGCCGGCTACGGCGACGAGGAGCGGCCGATCATGCACGTCTTCGGACGGACGCCCGAAGGGGCCCTCGAGCACGTCCAGGTCGTCGGTTTTCAACCATACTTCTACACGCCGACGAATTCGCTCGATCGGCCGCCCGAGGAGCAATACGACCGACTTACCGGAAGCCGGGAGGTCGGTCACGACGGCGAACCCTACGAGAGCATCCGTGGCGAGAAACTCACCAAAATTTTCGGGCAGACGCCTCGAGACGTCGGGCAGGTGCGCGACGATTTCGACCACTACGAGGCGGACATCCTGTTTCCGAATCGATTCCTGATCGACAAGGACATTCGCAGCGGAATTCGGGTTCCGGAGCGCCGTGCCGACGACGACTCGTTGATCGTCCCCCACGACGAGGTCGAAGCGGCGGACGTCAACGCGCAACCGCGCGTCTGTACGTTCGACATCGAAGTCGACGACCGCTCGGGCTTTCCCGAAGACGGCGAAGAACCCATCGTCTGTCTCACGAGCCACGACTCGTACCGTGACGAGTACGTCATGTGGCTGTACGAGGCGCCGGTCGGCGACGGGACCATCCCGACCGAAATCACGGACTACGAACCGATCGAGGGCCACATCGACCACGAAGTGCGCAGCTTCGAGGACGAAGCGGCGATGCTCGAGGCCTTCATCGACTATATCGACGAGACCGATCCGGACTTGCTTACCGGCTGGAACTTCGAGGATTTCGACGCACCGTACTTCCTCGACCGTCTCGAGGAACTCGAGGGGCCACACCACGAGTACGACCTGGCCGTCGACCGGCTCTCTCGAGTCGACGAGGTCTGGCGGAGTAACTGGGGCGGCCCGGACATCAAGGGCCGCATCGTCTTCGACCTGCTCTATGCCTACCAGCGGACGGTCTTCTCGGAACTCGATTCCTATCGGCTCGACGCCGTCGGCGAGGTGGAACTCGGCGTCGGCAAGGAACGCTACGCCGGTGATATCGGCGACCTCTGGGAGGACGACCCGACGCGACTGCTCGAATACAACCTTCGGGACGTCGAACTCTGCGTCGAACTCGACCGCCAACAGGAGATCATCGCCTTCTGGGACGAAGTGCGGTCGTTCGTCGGCTGCAAACTCGAGGACGCGCCGACCCCGGGCGACGCGGTCGACATGTACGTCCTCCACGAAGCGCACGGGCGGTTTTCGCTGCCGTCGAAGGGGCAACAGGAGGCCGGCGAGGAGTACGAAGGCGGTGCGGTGTTCGAGCCGATCACGGGAGTCAAAGAGAACGTCACCGTCCTCGACCTGAAGTCGCTGTACCCGATGTGCATGGTGACGGTCAACGCGTCACCCGAAACGAGGGTCGATCCGGACGAGTACGACGGCGAGACGTTCGTCGCACCGACGCGACCGGAGCCGACCCACTTTCGCAAGGAACCCGACGGGGTCATGCGGGAGATGATCAACGAACTGCTGGCCGAACGCGAGGAGAAGAAATCCCAGCGAAACCAGTACGAACCCGGCAGCAGGGAGTACGAACAGTACGACCGTCAGCAGGGAGCGGTAAAGGTAATCATGAACTCGTTGTATGGCGTGTCGGGTTGGGAACAGTTTCGGTTATACGACAAGGAGGCGGCATCCGCGATTACCGCGACTGGGCGCGAAGTGATCGAATTCACCGAAACGGCGGCGAACGAAATTAATTATCAGGTTGCATATGGTGACACCGATTCGGTCATGCTCGAACTCGGCCCCGACGTCTCGAAAGCGGAGGCGCTCGAGCAGTCGTTCGAAATAGAGGAGTACATCAACGGCCGGTACGACGACTTCGCGCGCGAGGATCTGAATGCCGAAGACCACCGGTTTCAGATCGAATTCGAGAAACTCTACCGGCGGTTCTTCCAGGCCGGGACGAAGAAACGATACGCGGGCCACATCACCTGGAAGGAAGGTAAGGACGTCGACGACGTCGACATCGTCGGTTTCGAGTACCAGCGCTCGGACATCGCACCCATCACGAAGGAGGTCCAGCACGAGGTCATCGAGATGATCGTCAAGGACGGCGACGTCGAAGGTGCAAAGGAGTACGTCAACGACGTCATCGAGGACGTGCTGGCGGGAGAGGTTTCGCTCGAGGACATCGCCATTCCGGGAGGGATCGGCAAGCGCCTGGACAACTACGACACGGATACGGCGCAGGTCCGCGGCGCGAAGTACGCCAACCTGATGCTCGGCACCAACTTCCAGCGCGGGAGCAAACCGAAGCGCCTCTACCTCGAGCGCGTCGATCCGACGTTCTTCGAACGCCTCGAGGCCGAAGAAGGGTTCGACGCGCGTACTGACCCCCTCTACGGCGCGTTCAAACGCGATCCCGACGTCATCTGCTTCGAGTACGAAGATCAGATCCCCGACGAGTTCGCGGTCGACTCCGAGAAGATGCTCGAGAAAACGTTGAAGGGGCCGATCGAGCGCATTCTCGAGGCGCTCGACGTCTCCTGGGAAGAGGTGAAAAGCGGTCAGGAACAGACCGGTCTCGATCAATACTGGTAAGCGTCGGGCCGGCATCGAACCGGGGATTTTCAATCAGGGAACCGGTCGCGGAACGGGGAAACTTCTCGTTTTGAAAAATTATTTTTGCCGAGCGGAATCGTATCCAATTGGATACGAAACCGTTATCAGTCATACGACCCACCATTCGGGTGACAGAGTACTATGGCACGTCTCGAACTACGCAACCTGCATGCCGAAGTAGCGGAGGGCGACGAGAAGATCCTCGAGGGCGTCGATCTCGAGGTCGAATCGGGCGAGATCCACGCTCTGATGGGGCCGAACGGTTCCGGGAAGTCCACCACCGCGAAGGTCATCGCCGGCCATCCCGCTTACGACGTCACCGAGGGTGAGGTCCTGCTCCACCTGGAGGAAGGCGAGTTCGGCGACGAAATCGAGATCGACGAGGACCACCGAACCTGGGACCTGCTCGACCTCGAGCCGAACGAGCGCGCTGCGCTCGGCGTGTTCCTCGGCTTCCAGTATCCGGCCGAGATCGAAGGCGTCACGATGACGAACTTCCTCCGGACGGCGCTGAACGCCAAGATCGAGGAGCGCGAGGAACTTTTCGAGGAGGACGAGAGCGAGGACGAAAGCGAGGACGAAGGCTTCGAAACCTCCCCGATGGAAGGACCCGCAGACGAGGGCGAGGTCGGCGTCGCCGAGTTCCAGGAGATCCTCCAGGAGAAGATGGAACAGCTGGATATGGACGAGAAGTTCGCCCAGCGCTACCTCAACGCCGGCTTCTCCGGCGGTGAAAAGAAACAGAACGAAGTGCTGCAGGCCGCGATCCTCGAACCCTCGATCGCCGTCCTGGACGAGATCGACTCCGGGCTCGACATCGACCGACTGCAGGACGTCTCCGACGGTATCAACGCGCTTCGAGACGAGCAGGGGACCGGCATCCTGCAGATCACCCACTACCAGCGCATCCTCGACTACGTCGAACCGGATCACGTCCACGTGATGCTCGACGGCCAGATCGCCAAAAGCGGCGGTCCGGAACTCGCCGAAGAACTCGAGGACAAGGGGTACGACTGGGTCCGCGAAGAGGTCTACGGCACCGCGTAACCGAATTCAGCTAGAACAACCGTAATAACGTTACAGCCGTAACCACAACTACGATCAACCAATGAGTTCCGAACAAGACCACCTAAAAGAGACAGACACCGAGGCCCGGTTCGAGTTCAAGAAAGAGCAGAACGCTGCGGTCAAATCCGAGAAGGGCCTGACAGAGGAGGTCATTCGCATGATCTCCGAGGACAAAGACGAGCCCGACTGGATGCTCGAGCGCCGGCTCCGCGCGCTCAAACAGTACCAGAACATGCCGATGCCGTCCGGCTGGCCCGGCATGCCGGACCTCTCCGAACTCGACGTCGGAGAGATCGTCCCGTACATCCGCCCGGACGTCGACAAGCGCGAGGGCGTCGACGACTGGACGGAACTGCCCGACGAGATCAAGGACACGTTCGACAAACTGGGCATCCCGGAAGCCGAGAAGAACGCCCTCTCCGGCGTCGGTGCCCAGTACGAGTCCGAAGTCGTCTATCAGAACATGCAAGAGCAGTGGGAGGAGAAGGGTGTCATCTTCATGAACATGGACCGCGCGGTCCAGGAACACCCGGACCTCGTCAAAGAACACTTCATGACGACGTGCGTCCCGCCGAGCGACAACAAGTTCGCCGCCTTGCACGGTGCCGTCTGGTCGGGCGGGTCGTTCGTCTACGTTCCCGAGGGTGTCACGGTCCAGATGCCCGTGCAGGCGTACTTCCGGATGAACTCCGAGGGGATGGGGCAGTTCGAGCACACGCTCATCATCGCCGAGGAGGGCTCCGAAGTCCACTACATCGAGGGCTGTTCCGCACCGAAGTACGGCACCCACAACCTGCACTCGGGCGGCGTCGAGGTGTTCGTCGGCGAGGACGCACACGTCCAGTACTCGACGGTCCAGAACTGGTCGAAGAACACGTTCAACCTGAACACCAAGCGCGCGATCGTCGAGGCCAACGGCACGATGGAGTGGGTCTCGGGCAGCATGGGCTCGAAAGCGACCATGCTCTACCCGTGTTCGATCCTCAAGGGTCGCGGCGCGACCGACACCCACATCACCATCGCATTCGCCGGCGAGGGCCAGGACATCGACACCGGTGCGAAGGTCTACCACAACGCGCCGAACACGAGTTCGACCATCGAGTCCAAGTCGATCTCGAAGGACGGCGGCCGAACCAATTACCGCGGCCTCGTCCACATCGCCGACGGCGCCGAGAACTCCTCGACCGCCGTCGAGTGCGACGCCCTGATGTTCGACAACGAGTCCACCTCGGACACCATGCCGTACATGGAAATCGAGGAGTCGAAGGTCGACGTCGCACACGAGGCGACCGTGGGGAAGATCGGTGACGAGGACATCTTCTACCTCCAGAGTCGCGGCCTGGACGACGACGACGCCAAGAAGATGATCGTCGCCGGCTTCATCGAGCCGATCACGGAGGAACTGCCGATCGAGTACGCGGTCGAATTGAATCGCTTGATCGAACTCGAGATGGAGGGAAGCCTCGGATAATATGAGCGCAGGAACACAGGTACACGCCAATCTGACGGAAGAACAGGTACGCGACATCAGCGAGGGGCTCGACGAGCCGGACTGGCTCACGGAGACCCGCCTCGAGGCACTCGAGGCCCTCGAAGACCTCGACATGCCCGACGTCATCCGAACGCCGGGGCGGGACTGGACGAACCTCCACGAACTGGACTTCGAGTCCCTCGTGGATCCGCTGAACGCAGCCGAGAACAAGGATCAGGTCGGTCCCGAGGACGCCGAGGTCCTCCCCTGGAGCGACGCCGTTCAGGCGCACGAGGACCTCCTGAAAGAGCACTTCGGCTCCATCGTCGATCCCCAGGAGAACTACCTGACGGCGCTTTCGACGGCGCTGTTTAGCACCGGAACGGTCATCTACGTCCCCGAGGGCGTCGACGCCGAGGACGTGACCGTCCGCACGGCGCAGAACTCCCGCTCGTTGTTCAACTATACGCTCGTCGTCACCGAAGAATCGAGTTCGGTGACGATCCTCGAGCGGCAGTCGACGGGGACGGAAGCCGAAGAGCAGTACTATAGCGGAATCGTCGAAATCGCCGCCGGCGAGAACAGCTACGTGCAATACGGTAGCCTGCAAAATCTCTCGGAAGAGGCGTACAATTTCACCGTCAAGCGCGGCGTCGCCGACACCTACGCCACGATCGACTGGATCGAGGGGAACCTCGGGACACAGTTGACCAAGACGGAGGTCTCGACGACGCTCAGCGGCGACTCCTCGGAAACGCAGATCGTCGGCGCCTTCTACGGGCACAACGATCAGCACTTCGACCTCGACGCCAAGGTCTGGCACCGCGCCGAGCACACGACCGCGGACCTCGTCACCCGCGGGGTCACGGACGACGTCGCCCGCTCGGTCTACGAAGGCGTTCAGGACGTCGGCGCAGACGCCTGGGACACGAGTTCCTACCAGCGCGAAAACACGCTGATGCTGTCCGACGAGAGCGAGGCCGACGCCTCTCCGAAGCTGATCATCAACAACCACGACACGGAGGCCAGCCACTCCGCGACCGTCGGTCAGATCGACCGGGAGGACTTGCTGTACATGACCTCCCGCGGTGTCGACCCCAGATCCGCTCGCAACATGCTCGTCGAGGGCTTCTTCGTTCCCGTCCTGGACGAGATTGACGTCGACGAACTCCGCGACGACCTCGAGGAACTCATCGCGGCTCGTCTTCGCAAACGCGACTGATCGCGGAACGTTTTTCGTCGGCCGGTACCGTTTCTCCGCGCTCGATTCACCGACCGCGGGATCGTTACACGGGACCGTGGCTCGAGCATCGGAGACTCGAGTACGTCGCTTCGAACAGGTGGGCGCCGACACGACCGTTCGAACAAACGCGGACCACGAATCGTGGCGCGGCCTCGCGGGTCGTGTGGCTCGCTGCGGTCGAACAGGCACGCTATGCTCGTCCGTCTCGCCGACCCGTCGAAGCGTATCGGCCCGTCGATCGAGGCAATAGGGAAACATAAGTACCGACGGTCCTGTATGTCACCCATGAGTCTGGGACAGCGTGTCTCGAGCGACCACCAGTTGACCCGATTACTCCAGATCGGGGTCGTCCTGGAGGAAGTCGTCGAGTCACGCGCCGCCCACCATATCGAGTCCTTGCCCCCGGAAGAGCGGGCGGAATTCGACGAGGAGGTGGAGGAGTTGCTCGCGGAGGCGGCACGAGAGTCGGCCGAGCACCGCGAGCGGCTCGAGGCGCTGATAGACGACCTCGAGGCGGAAACGGTCGGGTACGAGGAAATAAACGCGTTAGTCGATGCCCAGTACGGGCCGCCGGAGGATACGGACGGCGTCCTCTACGATCAACTGGCCAACGAGGAAACGGCCTACAAGTTCTACGACGACCTGATCGCCGCGATCGAAGCGTCGACAGCCGAGTTCGCCGTCGACCGGGATCGACTGCTCGAAACGCTGTACGCGATCCGGGAAGAGGAAAAAGAGGGCGTCGAAGAAGTGACCGAGATCATGGAACACAGAGCATGACAGGGACGACAACCGTAGCGGCCGGGCCCGTCTCGAGGCCGTTCGACGAGCGTACCGACACCCGTGTTCGGGGCCATCGGGGAGCGACCGACGTGGGAGGCTGCCACACGACGGGAGGGATGTTATGAACACTGCCGACCAATACCTCAAAGCGATCTATTTGGCTCAGAGAATCGAAGACGGACCCGCCTCGACCGGCACGCTGGCGGACTTGCTCGAGGTGAGTCCGGCCAGCGTCAACGAGATGGTCGGAAAACTCGAAGACAGGGCACTCGTCGACCACGAGAAATACAAGGGGGCGAGTCTGACCGACGAGGGACTCGAACGCGCTCACAACGCCCTGCAGACGTACTGTATCATCGAGCGGTTCCTCGCGAACGTCCTCGAGGTCGAAGAATTCCGCGACGAAGCGCGCACGCTGGAGAGCGTCATCGACGAAACGGTCGCCGATCGACTCGACACGATCATCGACCGGCCCGATCAGTGCCCCGACTGTTTCGACCCGGAGGCCGACTGCTGTGAACTGCTCGAGGCTGGTGGCTGTGCGGACTGACATCTGAGGCCGGAGGGGAGGGGACGCGGCAGACGCCGACGCGTCGACCGTGGACCGCCGACGGTGCTGCTTAGCGCCGGTTCGAGGGTGGATCGCCGAACCTGATGTAGCGTCTGCCGACGATCGCCGCGAGGGCGAGTGCGACGACGACTGGCACGGCAAAACCGATCGGCAATCGCCACGCGTCTCCCGACCAGTCGGCCTCGAAGACGGTCGCGTAATAGTTCGCGGCCCGCTCACCGTGCAGCGCGACGAGCACTTCGCGGTTGTTCTGGAGCGAGTTCGCGTTCCAGTTTGCGCTGCCGACGATCGCCACTTCCCGGTCGATGACGATCCCTTTCGCGTGTATTTTTTCGAATCGGTTGGTATCTTCGACGAGCCGTACGTCGAGGGGGAGGTCGTCGGTTGCCGCGAGACGCTCGAGATCGGCGACGAGCGCCTCGTTTTCCCTGTCGTTGTACCACGTCGAACCGAGCAAAATACGAACGGCGACGCCGCGGCGGGCCGCATCGATGGTCGCTTCGAGCAGTGAGACGTCGGCGGCGATGGACGGTTGGACGACGAGTATCTCGCTGTCCGCTGCGGCGAGCAGGTCCTGCAATCGCCGGTCTGCGTTGTCCGGTGCGACGAGAAGTTCGGCCGACTCGACGGGGACCGTTGTCGGTTCGTGGGTCGTCGGAAACGCCGAGCGAGACGACGAAACGGCGGGCGTTCCGTCGTCCACGAACGACGTGTTCGCGCGATAGGCCGTGACTCCGGTCGTGTCCCACCCCTCGAAGTCGGCTCTGAACACTCTCGCGAGGTCGGCCGCGAGGGTCTCGTCCTCCAGGCGAACGCCCCACCCGCGGCTACTCTGGCCGCCCACGCCCGCCGGCTTCCAGTTCTCGCTGGTGACCAGGATGTGGTCGTCCGCGATCGCGTATTTCGGATGGTGATACCGATATCGGGCCCCCTCACCCCCGATGACCCGGACCTCGACGTTGCCGTTCGCCAGCGTTTCGAGGACGTCTTCGGTGGGCGCCGGCGTGCCGCCAACCGGACTCGCCTCGAGGAGCACTGCGACGTCGACGCCGCGCTCGGCCGCCGCCACGAGTTCGGCGGCGATCGCTTCGGAAGTGACGGTGTAACCGGCGAGCAGGAGTCGTTCGTCGGCGGAACGGAGGGTCTCCCGTGGAACGTTCGGGGAGTCCGGGAGGACGAACGTCGTGATCGTGTCGACTTCAGCGCTCCGAACGGGGAGACAGGTCGCACCTCGAGGCCACCACTGACCGTCGCTGCGGACGGTCTTCTCGTCGGTGTCGGTCGGTTTTCGGTACCATCGTTCGGCCTCCGGGGCGCGATCGTACGTCACTGCGTCGACCGTTCTCGTCCCGTTTCGGAGCCGCAGCGCGTCGCCGTCGGCGGCGAGTTCGAGGCGGTCCTCGAGTCCGAGAACGGGGAGATCGGTCAGCATCTCGGTGACGTTCGGCGCCGTACTCAACGCGACGCGGCCGGAGAATCCCGCATTCGGAATTCGAGCCGTCGTGTGACCGTCCGTAAGCGTCCAGTTCTGGCGCTCCGTTTCGGGTGGGATTTCGAGGACGACGTATTCTCCCACGTTTTCGTCGGTGGTCGGGTTCGGGTAGAGACCGACGATCCGCGGTTTCGACGCCGGATCGGTGGCGGTGGCGTTCGTCGATGCTCGAGCGGGGCAGGAGAGAGCGGTCGATTGCGGGTCCGGGGGTGCGACGGCTCGACGCGGTGCCGGTTCAGTCGTGGGCGATTCGTCCGTGACGACGAAGACTATCGCGGTACTGCAGACCAGCGTGCAAACGAGTGCGGCGACGAGGGCGGCCCGCCGAATGTCCATCGCCCCCTCTGGCCGCCCGTTCGTACTTAAAGTATTGGAGGGGAACGAGTTCGTTGGGAGTGGGCCGTCCCCGCACTGTCTCCCAGTTCGTCGAGTTCGGAAAACGGACCGACCCGGCGGTCCGGATCGGTGTTTCTCAGACGGCCGGCTCGAGGTCGACGCGCTCGGCCTCGGCCTGGACGAGGTAGGCCCGGTCGTCGTCGTACTCCGTGACGATTTCGAGGGCGTCCCTCGTGCCGATTCGCGTGAGCGCCCACGCCGCACTGGCACGGACGCGGTCGGATTCGTCGTCTTCGAGGACGGTCGCGAGCGGTTCGATGGCGCGGGTGTCGCCGATCAGGCCGAGCGCACGGGCGGCCCAGCTCCGGACGTCGGCCTCGTCCGCGATAAGCTGATTGGCGATGGGCTGAACGGCCTCCTCGCTGCCGATTTCGCCGAGTGCGCGGAACGCGGGCCCCTGCAGGTTCGGGTTCGAATCGACGTAATCGAGCAGCGTCTCGACGACCTCGTCGTCGGCGACGCCGATCGAACCGAGGACGCGCATCGCCGCCTGATCGCGGCGGTTGGCCTTCTGGAGCATCGGCTCGATGGCTTCCTCGGGCCCCATCCGTTGGAGGGCTTCCATGCAGTGTTCCTCCATGAAATCGGAGTCGAACGATTCCAGCGCGAGGAGGATCATGTCGACGTTGCCTCGTTTTTCGTGGACTTTGAGCGCGTGCCACTCCGGGGGGAAGTCCTTGACGTGATCGAGGACGTCGTAGTACCCCTCGCGGCGCAGCCGCTCGCGAATTTCGAGGTCCGTCCACTCGGTCGCAGCGTCGATGTCGCTCTCGAGGTCGTCGGCCGCCTCGAGGAGCCCGGCGATCGTGTCGGCGTCGTCGTCGGCGTCGAGTGCCGCGTTCTCGACGGCCGCGACGGCGGAATCGAGCGTCGCTTCGAGCTGCTCGGGAACGTTTTCGCCGTCGTTGACGAGGCTCACCGAACTGTCCAGCAGGTCGTTGAGGTCGTCGAGAAAGCCGTCGACAGCCTCGATCAGTTCGGCCGTCCCTTCTTCGGTCCAGCGGGTTCCCGTGATCGCGTTCTTCGAACTCGTGATTTCGTCCACGACGTCCGCGCCGTAGGGACCGCGCTGATCCTCGAGGTCGGACTCGAGGTCCGAGAGGTCGCTCTCGATATCGTCGTTTCGATCCTGGAGTTCCGCTTCCGGCGCGGGTTCCTCGTCTTCGTCTTCCTCCTCGTCGGACTCCGGCGGTTCCGGGATGGCCACGCTCTCGAGGTCGTCACGAAACGCCTCCAGGTCCGCCTCGACGACGTCGAGGTCGTCTTCGGTGTCGGCCGCCTCGAGGTCGGTCCGTCGCTCCTCGAGGTCGGCGGCCAGCGCGTCGAGTCGGTCGCCGATCGCCTCGAGATCCACCGGTTCCGCTTCGCCCGCTTCGTCTTCGGCGGCCGTCTCGTCACCGTTCGCCTCGTCCTCGCTCATCGTACCACCCGGGGACGACGCCGACGCGTGACAGTGTACATACCAGACTGTCGTGTCAGCACGGCCCTAAGCGTTTCCATGCACGTCGACCGGGTCCGAAAACCCGTCATCCCGCCAGTAGAACCACGGGCTGAGCGTCGTGTACGCGAGTCCGAGCGTCAAGAGCGCATACGGGAAGGTTCGGCCGGCGAACTCCGGAACGAGGATCGCGAGCGCGTGGACGACACCCATAATCGCGGCGTCTCGGGCCAGCAAGTCGGGATACTGGACTCTCGAGACCATCAGGTAGCAGAACGCGCCGGTGACCGCGAGGACGAGCCAGGGCTGTGTCTCGCCGGCCAGAATCGCCGCGCCAAGGACGGTCGCGGCGAGCGTCGTTTGAACGCCTTCGGTGTGACTGCCGGAGACGTCGTAGGCGGTGTACATCCCCAGACGGGTGACGGCCATCGCGACGAACAGCGCACAGACAGCTGTCACGATCGCGAGTTCGGCGCTGATCACGTCGAACCCGATCCCGAGGCCGTCTGTGACGACGACGAACGAGAGGACGGCGGGGGCGATGGCGAAAGACGACACGTCGGCCAGCGAGTCGAGGTACGGACCAGCATCGGTACCGCCGAACCGTCGCGCGAGGATCCCGTCGAGGCCGTCCGCGATGGCCGCCAGGAGAACGACCCGCGCGGCGAGGTCGATATCGACGACCGCCACGACGACAGCGACGAACCCCAGCGCGGCGTTGGCGATCGTCACCGCGTCGGCGACGCCCAGCCGACCGACGAACCGGGGGAGCATATGCCCGGATTCGATGGGGAGCTACCTTACGTGTTTTCGTTTCCGCGGGACCCCCGGAACCGTGCGCCTATCGTTCCGTTCGCTGGTACCGTGGGCACGTCGTTCCGTTCGGATACCAACCGACCGAACGCCGGTCCGTTTCTTCCCCGTTCCCAGTTTCGAGGAGTGAACCGGGGCGGTTATACGACGACTCTCCCAACGTCCCGACATGCAACGGCGCCGCTATCTCGCCGCCGTCGGAACCGCCCTCTCGGTCAGTCTGGCGGGGTGTTCGTCCGCGCTCTCCGTCTTCGAGAACGATCCATGCAGCGGCGAAGACTGCCACATCGGCATGAATCGGACCGAATTCCTCCCCGACACCTACGAAATTTCCGTCGGCGACACCGTCGTCTGGAAGAACACGAGCGGGGCGGACCACACCGTGACGGCCTACGAGAACCTCATTCCGGACGACGCGACGTTCTTCGCCTCCGGCGGCTTCGATACGCAGGAGGCCGCGTACAACGCCTGGCACGGAGAACGCGCCGGCGGCCTCGGGACGCGGGAGACGTTCGAACACACGTTCGACGTTCCGGGGACGTACGAATACTTCTGTATCCCCCACGAACGTGCGAATATGGCCGGCGAGATCGTCGTCACCGAGTAACGGCCGACGACGCGCCACCCCGTCCGACCAGTTCGGGGAAGGACAGTTTTAACCCCGAACGGCCGAATTTCACCGTCGGATGATAATCATTCACGCGAGTTTCACCATCGATCCCGATCGCCGCGAGGACGCACTCGAGTCCCTCGAGGACCTCGTCGCCGCGTCACAACGAGAAGCAGGCACGATCGAGTATCGGGCGGCCACGGACGTGTCCGATCCGAACGTCGTGCGTGTGTTCGAACGGTACGAAGACGAGGCCGCACTCGAGGCCCATTCACAGAGCGACCACTTCGAGGAGTTCGCGGGCGCGCTGCCGGAACTGCTCGCGGGCGAGCCGACGGTGACCCGATTCGACGTCGACTCGTCGACCGAACTCGATCTCTGAGCGGTCGGCTCGAGCGCTCGAAGGGAACCGATCGGAGGCACAGAAAACGGCTGCAAAAACGGCTCTCGCTTGCGGTACGGTATCAGTCGTCGGCGGCGACGCCTTCGTCGTCGACGTCGACCGAGGTCGCTTCCTCTTCGGCGACCTCCTCGGGGTGTGCCTCGAGGGTCGCCTTCTGGATCTCGACGCGGCGGAGCGGGTAGATCGTCTTGGCTTCGCCGTAGATCGCCGAGGAGAGACGTCCTTCGACGACGCCGTCGATGAGTTCACTGAACGAGCGCTCCGCGGCCGCGTCTTCGACCATCTCGACCATCGTCTCGCGGATGGCCTTCTCCTGGCTCGCGTCGGCCTTTTTCGTCGTGAAGGCGACGGGCTGGATCTGGACGCGATAGTCGTCCGTCGTGAGGACGGTCACGTAGGCCTCGATCTTCGAGGCGCCGCGACGGACCAGCGAGCGCAGGTAGTCGCGGGTCAGGGAGTGCTCTTTGAACTCCGTGTACGCGCTGTCGCTGCCCACGTCGGTCACTTTGAAGGTGAGCTTCGTATTGTTCTCGCTCGCGTTGTTGGTCAGTTCGCCGAGCGTCGTTTCGATCGTTCGGCCGTAGACCTTGTCCGGTTCGTCGGCGGGGGTCTCTCCGAGTTCCTGGCGGTCGAACTGTTCGGGTGCCAGGATGGTGTACCACCGCTTTTCCTGTTTTGTGCGTGAAACTGATCGTTCACTCATGGTGTTGGTTCGTATCTGAGTCGCTTGGGGTGTCGGACACAGATCCCGTGTCCGTCGGTTGTGCGTGCTGTACCGTCTGTGCGTGGGTCGCGACGTCGATCGCGACCGACAGGTTGACCACGTAGTCGTCGACCGTCGACCGGAGGCCGCTCGTCGTGTCGCGGTCGATCCGCGTGACGAGGATCCCGCCGTTGCCGTCGCCAGTGTCGCCGACAGCGTTGTCGTCGTCGGAATCGGACCCGGCGGCGTACTCCACGGTCGTCGACATTTCGTCGGTATTGTCGGGACGAATTGCTCGTGCGAGGAGTGCCGGATCGTCGTGATCCGTCCTGATCGTCGCTCGCCGGCTCATAGCAACTCCCTCACGGTCGTGATGACCGTCGATTCGTCCACCGCGGGGTCGTATCGCAGGTAGCCGCGTCGATGACCGACATCGTACGCGACGCCGGAACCCGAGTCGGAGTCGGAGTCGGGCGTTCCCGTCCCCGCAGCCTCGCCTTCGAGTTCGCGAGTGACGCCTTCGACGGTCGTCCCCAGGGGAGTGGCGCGGCGAGTCGCCACCGCGGCTTCGTCGGTTCCGACCGTGAGAACGGCCGGTTCGGGGGACCGGTAGGCCGTCGCGATCCGGGCGACCGCCTCGACGGGCCCGTCGTCTATACCGAGGACGAACAGTCCGTCGTATCGGCCGGTCGTCGCCCCCTCGAGGGCGGCGTGAGCGCGGCGCCCACGGTCGCGCCAGGCGGCCAGCGCCGAATCGGTTACCTCGTGGCCCATCGCGAGTGCGGCTCCCGTTCCGGGTTCCGTTCTCGCCGTCGCCTCGAGGACGTCGGCAAACCCGCCGAGCGTCGCGAATGGGTGGTCGGGCGTCGCGTACGGCCGTAACACTCCACCGATGGATTCTGCGGCGACGTCGGCCGACGCTTCGGCACCGACGGCGTCGAGTGCGACCAGCGAGCCGATCGTTCGATGATCGTCGACGTCGAGGGTGGTCGGGTCGCGCCCGGCGACATCGGAAAGCGACTCGCGAGTCGCGTCGGGGTCGCCGGACCACGGTGTCCGCACTCGCGTCGTGTAGGCGAGGCCATCGACCGGATCGGCGGTCGGCACCGCGACCCCCGGTCGCTGCTCGAGGAGCCCCCGCTCGCGTGCGGTCTCGAGAAGCCATTCGCTCTCGCCCGCACCCGGTTCACCGCCGCTTGCGACGACGCCTGCGAGTGCGAGTATCGGATCCGGCGACGCGCCGAACTCGCGGACGTGATCGACCGCCTCGAGCGTCGCGGGTCTGTCTCTCGCCGCGAGCCTGACGACGGATTCGTCGTCGGGTCCGTCGGCGGTCCCGAAAACGACCGTGACGACGTCGTCGTCCACGGGGACGCGAACGCGTTCCGATCGCTCCGCGACCGTCCGGCCGACGGACACCTGGAACGGCGTTCCGTCGGCCGCGAGAGCCCTCGCGAGGAGTCCGCTCGCCGCGAGAGCGTCGCCGTCCGCCCGGACGACCAGGCGGACGAAGCCGGCGCTCTCGAGTGCGCGCACGGCGGACGACGGTTCGGCGGATCGACCCTCGGTGGACATGGTCCGATACTGTTATTCGACGTCTTCGAGCAGTTCGGTCGCGACCTCGTATGAGTACTCGAAGTCGGGCTCGAGTTCGTCGCCGCGGTAGTAGTCTACCAGACGGCGGACTTTCGACTCGGTGTTCTGCAAGGCGCGCTTGTTCTGGTAGTCCTGCGGGTTCGCTCGGACGTGTTCGCGCAGGCGAACCGCACGCTCCATCAGATTCCGAAGGTCTTCGGGAACGTCCGCTCGAGCGTCGTTTTCCTCGAGTATCTCGGAGATCTTCTTCCCGGTCGCCAGTTTGACGTCGGGGACGGGCGTTCCGGTGACGCCTTCGTCTCGCAGCTTCATCCCGATCTGACTGGGATCGTAGCCCTGCTCTGCCAGTTCGACGACTCGGCTCTCGATATCGTCCGAGTCGACGTCGCTCCACTCCGGTGGTTCGTCTGCCGACGGCTTGTCCGAACCGGACGAGCCGCGGCGGCGGGTGTGCATTCGTGCCATTGGTGAGGATAGGAACCGCACTGACCGCTCGAATATACCGTCGAAAACCGGGACAACCGGTCCTCGTCGTACACTTCCGCAATCCCAAGTCACCCGAGAGAGGGGGTGACACAGTCAGATTTGCGGCCGTGCGTTTCCCAGTGGGGGTTCACTCGTCGGTGACTAAAGGGTTTCTACATGGACGTCGCTCGGGACGAGCGGTCGGACCGCGGCGGACTCACGGGACACCCACGCGGGGCGCCCCGTGGATCGATTCGGAGGACCACCGGAACGGTCGGCGGATCGGCGCACAGCGCACAGTTCAGAGAACCACCGCAAAGAGCAACACGGAGAGGCCGAGCACGACGGCGGCGTGTTTCGCGCCGGCGCTGACGTCGCCGGCACTCAACTGGCCGGCGATGAGCCCGGAGAGCAGTCCCTGGACGAGCGTCGCGTGGTAGAATAGCGTGCCATAGGCGTCCGTATCGGCGTCCGAGAGTCCGCCCAGTTCGGTCGCCCCGGAACCGGCGGCCAGTTTCGTTCCGCCCGACGGGAGGTTCGGGAGGAGATAGCCGGCGAGCACCGCGATGATGAACAGAAAGACCAGAAACGAGACGTAGACGACGACCGTGTACTCGACCATCGCCTGCTTGCGCTCGCGCTCGAGTCGGCGGTCGGCCGCCGCCTGTCGCGCGGCGATTCTGAGGGTGGTCGCGAGGTTTCCGCTTGCGTTCATCGACTCGGTCAACAGCGTCACGACTCTGGAAATCGAGCGGGTACCGACGCGGGCCTCGAGTCGGTGCAGCGCCGTTTGAAGGTCGCCACCCCACTGGACGTCGGCCCAGACGCGATCCAGTTCGGCGCTGAGCGGTCCCAGATCCGAGTCCCTGACGCGGTCGATCGACGACACGACCGACAGCCCGGCCTCGTTGACGCTCGCGAGACGGTCGAGCAGGTCCGGAACCTGGGTTTCGATCGCCGCGAGCCGGCGGCAGTGGAGTTCGTAGGCGACCGCCAAGACCGCCACGATTCCGAACGCGCCCACCGCGATGGTGTCGTCGATCGCGGTTGCTTCGAAGCCGCCGTGGAGGGCCGCCGGAAGCTGCATCGCCACGACGAGGGACGCGAACGGGACGGTGATCGCGAGCGTCAGCGACGGCCGGTCGACGAGTGTCCGAATCGGATGGCCGAACCGTTCTCGGAGGCCTCGCAGTCGTCGGTAATATTGCACTCGTTCCACGTTCGGGTTGGGACGAGGCCCCGGGACGTCGGCCGCGGTCCGCGTCGGGCTGACAGTGGTGCCCGACGGCGGTTCGATCGGCGTCGGCTCCCCGTCGACTCCGTTGCTCGGGTCGAGTTTGTCGGTTACCATGCTCAAGTAGGCGACGAACCCGGCGTTGGCCACGGGCAAGAGCAGATAGACGAGGATCTGCAACTGGCGGAACGTGTCGTCGGCCGCGATGCCGATGACGACGAGGATGGTGATCAGAAAGAGCGGCCCCGCGACCAGCACCGTGACGTAGGCCTCCGCCAGCGTCGCGAGTAACTCGAGGATGCTCTCCTGCTGGGATTCGGCTTCCTCCCTGTAGTCCTGATACTGGCGCTCGAGGAACGTCGAAAGGCCCTGGCCGCTTTGCAGGACGCTGACGAAGTTGTCGACGAACTCGCTGAACTGCGGACTGGGCGAGCGATGGCTCATCGTCTGGAGGGCCGTGATGACGTCGGCGCCGAACGTGTCCATCTGTCGGACGGCGACGGAAAACTCGGCGGCGGCCTCCCCGTAGGTGTCCCCCTGTTCGGCGACGATTCTGACGACGTCGGGAACGGCCACTCCGCTCTTCGAGAGCGCGTACACGAACGCGATCGTCGACGGCAACCCCGCTTCGATCCGCCGGGCGCGGGCGTCGGCGACGTAGCTCGGATACCACCACCGGAGCCAGTAGACGCCGGCACCGAAGAGCGTGCCGAGCGTGAGCGCGGAACACCCGAACAGAACGGCCAACTCGACGGCCGAAAGCGCCGGGAGCCCCCCGAGAGCCGCGAGAAACTCGAGGGGAGTCGGCAGCGCCGTTCGCAACGTCTCGGGTTCGACCGAGAGGAGACGCAGGGCACCCCAGATGGCGTAGACGCCGAGGATGGAACCGACGGCTGCGGCGGTCGCGGCGGACAGCACGGTCGCCGATCCGTACTCGCGGGTGGTCGTCGGAACGTGAGCGGCCCGCAACGCCGCCTGCCGACCCGGACGTTCCGCTCGGAGTGCGTCGACCTGATCCCCGAACGCCCGGTTCGCGATCCGACTCAGAACGCGGTCGACGCGGTCGGAGTACCTGGCGGCGGCGTGCGGGAAACAGAGGGCGACTGCGACCCCCAGCGGGAGAACGGTCACGGGCGTCATCGGTCTCCGGGCGTTTCGTCGGCGGGACTCGAGTCAGTCCGAGTGGCACCATCGCCGCCCGTCCCGGCGGCGGGCGGATCGACGGCGACGTGGTGATGCGGATCGTCGCCGTCGTCGCCGTCGTCGCCGCCGTTTCCGTCTGTCGTGTCGATTCCGTCGGCCCCGTCAGTTCCGTCGTTCGCGCCGGTTTCACCGTCAACCCCGGTTCCGCCGTCGCTCTCGTCACCGATCGTCTCGAGGATACGTTCCCGATCGCTGTAGTACTGGTTTACCAGCGCGGTAAATCGCTGGTAGTCCGCGATGCCGTTGGATCGAAGGTACTCGAGGAACCGTTCCCGGTGCTCGAGTTCGGTCAGGAGTTCCGTCTGACTCAGCCACGTTCGTCTCGGATTCCGGAGAGAACCTGGCTCGAACTGCTCCGGAAACTGTCGGTGTCGCTTTGCCAGGTGTAGGCGGTCGAGTAATCGAGTTCGCCCGTCCGTTGGTCGACCCCTTCGATCTCGGCGAGGACCTTGTTTCGACGCACACGCTTGTCGCCCGACCGGGTGAGCGTCTGGACGGAGAGGATATCGAGGCTCCGAACCATCGACCGGGGAACGTTGATCGGTTCGTTCTCGAGGCGGTTGATGGCCGTCTGCACCGAATCGGCGTGCATCGTGGAGTAGGTCCGTGGAGTAGGTCGTGTGACCCGTGTTCATTGCCTGGAAGAGCGTCATCGCCTCCTCGCCACGGACCTCGCCGACGACGATGTATTCGGGGCGGTGACGCAACGCGGAGCGCAAGAGATCGTACATCGTCACGTTCGTCCCCTCGTGGATGCGTTCGCGCGTGACCGACGAGAGCCAGTTGTCGTGAGAGAGTTGCAACTCGTGCGTGTCCTCGATCGTCACCACCTTCGACCGCGGCGGGATGAACATCGAGATGGCGTTCATGCTCGTCGTCTTTCCCGAGGCGGTGCCGCCAGCGAAGAGCAGACTCCTGTTGTGTTCGATCGCGAGCCAGAGGTACGCCAACTGCTCGACGCTGAACGTGCCGTACTCGAGCAGGCCGATCGGGGTGAGGGGATCGTCCGCGTACTTTCTGATCGTAAAGGCGGACCCCCTCGGCGTTACCTCCTCGCCGAGCGCTAACTCGGCGCGCGAGCCGTCGGGCAGCGTCGTTTCGACCATCGGATCGCCGATGGAAATGTGTCGGCCCGAGTGCTGTGCGAGCCGAACGACGAACTGGTCGAGTGCGGTCTCCCCGAACGAAACGGTCGTCTCGATGTCGGTGTACTCGTCGTGATACACGAAAATCGGCAGGTCGTAGCCGTCACAGGAGACGTCTTCGACGTGTGGGTCGTGCATAATCGGGTCCAACCGCCCGTAGCCGCGGAAATCGCGGAAGATGTAGTAGAACAGTCGGGAGAACGTCGCCGCGTCGATCTCCGCGCCGTAGCGCTCGAGGGAGTCGCGAATCGTCTCCCAGAGCAGTTCCTCGACGTCCTCACCGTCCTCCTCACGGTACAGGAGCGGATCGCGGACGTCTTCGAGCAGGGTCTCGAGAAGAACTCGTTCGTCCTCGCGAAGCGTGGGTTCGACGGCGTGATACCGGTGTTCGTTCTCCTCGTGATCGTAGCCGATCGAGACGAACGAAAACGGTGCGTCGACCCAGTACCGGTCGACCTCCTCGAGACCGTCCGGGACGTCGAATTCGATCAGCGGACCGTGGACGGTCGGTTCGTACTCGGTCACGTCGACGGTCGATCCGCGCAGAACGTCGACGAAGCGACGGATCGACCGACGAGTCGCGTCGAGCGTCGACTCGCCCCGCCCGTCGGTGGACGTCGTTTCGGCGTCGTCAGGCTGTCGAGCGGTGTTCGCGCTGTCGGCAGCGGGATCGTTCTCCGCCTCGTCCGAACCGCTGTGATCTGACGGCTGCATCGAACTGAGTTTCGTGACACGTCCGGACGCAACGGTGATAAAGGAGACGGCCGATCGGACGACTCGAGTCGGGGTTTCGCGGTGGCGTCTCAGCGACGAACCGTTCTCTCTGTTGAGATGTCGTGCGTTACGTTCATACCACGGGAGTCCGAAGGAACAGGCACGGAATGAGGCGCGAGCACTTCACGTTAGACGTAACCAATATCGACTGGGTCGAAACCGACGGCGCACCCGAAAAACCTTCGGTATCGATCGACTTTACCGGCCCGGCGTCGATGCTTCGCGAGCGCCTGACTGGCCCCGACGGCGACGTTCTCGAGGCGAGCGAAACGGACGCGGCCCTTCGATTGCAGGGACCGATCGGGACGGCCACCGCGGGAGTAGTGAGCGTGACCAATCGTATCACCGGCGAGTTCATCCTTGAACTCAACGAGGACGCGACCGACGTGCTCCAGTTCATCCGGGCCGCACGGGGGTACGGTGAATCGGCGGGCGACGACGAGGGGCGGTATACCGTCGAAATCACGCTCGAGGGCGAGCCGTTCGTCACCTACGATAAACGGACGTTCCTCGTCTACGACGACGAGGGGAGTCTACTCCGCCAGCACAGCCTGATTCCGAGCGGCGTCGAACTCTGACCGACAGCGGTCGGTCGTGCGTCGATATCTGCCAGCGGACCGGCAACTATAAGTGATTTAGGCGTGCCTAAAGAGATGTGCGCCGGCTGCGGCCGGGGGACCTGAACAATGTCGGACGGACAACTGCTTACGACAGCGGTCGAGGACCCAGAACGAGAACACACGACCGAGGAGACGGTTCTCGAACTCGACGGGATCGCGAAACACTACGGCAGCGAGGAGGTCATCGGAAACCTCTCGCTGTCCGTTCGCGAGGGGGAAATTCTGACGCTACTCGGCCCCTCAGGGTGCGGGAAGACGACCACGCTCCGGCTAATCGCCGGACTCGAGAAACCCGCTGCCGGCCGAGTTACGTTACAGGGCGAAACCGTCTCCGGCGACGGTCGGTTCGTCGCGCCGGAGGACCGCAACGTCGGCGTCGTCTTTCAGGACTTCGCACTGTTTCCGCACCTCAACGCCCGCGAAAACGTCGCCTTCGGCCTGCAAGACCGGGACGAGGCCGACCGCGCGGACCGCGTCGACGACCTCCTCGACCTCGTCGGCCTCGGGGCCCACGGGGACCACTACCCGGACGAACTGTCCGGCGGTCAGCAACAGCGGATCGCGCTGGCACGATCGCTGGCGCCCGAACCCGAAATGCTGTTGCTCGACGAGCCGTTCTCGAGTCTGGACGTCGATTTGCGCGTCGAGATGCGCGAGGAAGTTCGGCGGATCATCAAAGAGACTGGCGTCACCGCTATTTCGGTCACTCACGATCAGGAAGAGGCGCTTTCGATCTCCGATCGCGTCGCCGTGATGAACGACGGCGCGATCGAGCAGATCGATACCCCCCAGCGTGTCTTCCAGCAACCCGAGTCGAGGTTCGTCGCCGGCTTCCTCGGACACGCCAGCTTTCTCCCGGGAGACGTCCACGGCGACAGCGTCGACACGGCGCTCGGTCGCGTCCTTCGGGACGACGTCCACGGACTGGCCCACCAGTACGACGGCTCCACGGTCGACCTCCTCGTTCGCCCCGACGACGTGACGGCCTTCCCCGCCGAAGGCGACGAATCCGACGGTCGCGTCGTTTACCGGCGCTATCTCGGCCCGACAGTTCTGTACCGCGTCGAACTCGACAGCGGCGACACGATCGAGTGTATGCACAACCACTCCGATCGGATCGATCTGGACGAACGCGTTCGCGTTCGGGTCACCGCCGACCACGAACTCGCATGGTTCCCCGCAGATCACCGCCAGGATACAGATTCGGAACCGGAGACGTCAGTCTCCCGCATCGAATAATCGAACGGGTTCCGATCGCGTCCCCGGATTCGCCGACCCCGGACTTCGACCGCGTCCGCTGACCCCAGATTGCAGGGCTCGAGTACCGAGTTCCGGCGCCGACCGTCCGTTTCTGATACCGATCACCGATTCGAACAGTCACTTTGATACGGGGGCAACGTAGATACAATTACATGGCCGACAGGGCGAAAATCGCGACGTACTGCGGTGTCGCCGGGCCAGTCGTATCGCTCGGGGCGATCGTTATCGCGACGGTCCTCGCACCGCCCGAGACGTTTACCTGGGGGGAGCAAGCCCTCTCGGATATGGGCCGGTACGGCGCCCCGACGTTCCCGCTTTTCAACGGGGGCCTGATCCTCGGCGGCCTGATCGGCACCCCGTTCGTCTGGCGGCTCTGGTCTGCGAGCCGGAACACCGGAGAGCGCCTCGGTATCGCCCTGACCGCTATCGCCGTGGTCGG
This sequence comes from Natrinema caseinilyticum, assembly GCF_024227435.1. GTDB lineage: Archaea > Halobacteriota > Halobacteria > Halobacteriales > Natrialbaceae > Natrinema > Natrinema caseinilyticum. The sequence goes on along the minus strand of NZ_CP100445.1, from coordinate 3,912,772 downwards.
GATGGTCGGCGTCGGCGTCTTCTTCCTCGAGCATACCGCCGTCTATCTCGGGACGAGCCTGCACGGGGTCGCCGCGTTGACCGTGTTCGGCGTCGCCCCGTTCGCGAGTTGGGTCTACGCTACCGGAGCGGCCCTGGCAGAGGACGCCTCGCTCGCAATTGCCTCGTTCTGGTTCGGCAACGTCCACCCGCTGGCATGGCTCGGCTGGCTGGTGGCGATCGGTGGGGAAACGGATACCGGCTCGTGGTTCGCCGTCCCCGAGTTCGTCGCTGCCGTCGCGTTCGGCGGGTGGATCCTCGTGCTTGCGGTCGTGTTACACCGCCGGAACGATGCCGGTGCCGACTGACACGATTCGATCGTCGACGTACGATCGTGCGGACTGGTGTCCGCTGACATCCTGTGACCGGCGCATCCGTCGAGCGCGAACGACGGGCCGAACCCGGTCGCTGGGTGCTCCCCCACGGATTTGCCACAGCAGGCCACACAATGCTTAAATCGAAACCGTCCGTACCGGCGTATATGCATAAAGACGAACTCCTCGAGCTTCACGAAGAACTCGTCGTCATCATGGAGTACTTCTCGGAGCGCGAGGAGGTCGACGAAACGCTGTTCGATCCCTACCGTCAGCTCGACGTCGATCCCTCGCACGTCCACAAATCGAAGAGCGAACACAAACACGCCGTCTTCGTCCTCGGTAACGCGCTCGCGAGCGCGATGAGCGAAGACGAGTTCTCGAGCGCCGGGCGGATCGGCAAACGGATGAAGGAACTCGCCGAGGACGCGGAATCGAAAATCTAGAAAATCTAGACGCATTCTAGGCGAAACGTATTTGGTCCGGTTCCCGCTTGTTGACGTATGGACTCGCGCACGCAAGAGCGCGTCGAGGAGTGGGAATCCCGTCCGTTCGGCGGCGGTTTCGACGGCCTCTCCGATCTCGCTGCTGCTGATTTTTCGGGTGCCGTGTCGGCGGCAGGCTCGTGGCTCTTTATGCTCAACGGGAGAATCGTCGGCGTCTTCGACGGTGATATCGTGGACTTCGAGACCGCCTCCGGAACGCAGTACGAGGCACCCCATCCGTCGCTGCCGTTGCTCTGTACGATGGAAGAGCGCGGCGGCGAGACACGAGCGAATTACTACACGAACGAAACGCCGCTCCAAGAAGTGGACGAGACCCTCCAGAGCGGCTCGTTTACGGGCTACATCGAACTGAGCGAAAACGTGCTCAGCGGGGACTACTACGCCGTCTACTACGGCGGTCGTCGGATGGCAGCCGCGTACATCGGTAACGCCGAGCGCCTGCTCACCGGCGAGGAAGCCTTCGACCGTGCGGCCGACGAAGTGGGCATCTACGAGGTACTCGACGTCGATATCGATGTCACGGACGTTCCCCGGACGGCCGGTGGTGGGACTGATTCTGAAGACGCGGCGGATCGCGACTCGAGTCGGGAACTCGAGCGAGCGAGCGAGTCCGGGACCGATACGACCGAGTCCGGGATCGAAGTCGGCATCCCATCCGGAGACGATGCGGACTCCGACCCGACAGCCGATCAGGGGTCGTCATCGATCGAGCCGATCAACCTCTCGGGAACCGACCCGAGCGACGACGACGGATCCGCCGGACCGGATCCGATCGAGGACGTCACCGTGGACGACTCCTCGTCGCTGACCTCCGATATCGACATCGCCGACGATCCGTCGGGTATCACTGCGAGCGAGGCGGCGAAACCAGATCAGGAACGGTCGGCAACCGGCATCACCGAAGCGGAACCGGACGCCGACCTCGATCCGACCTCGTCGGACGACGCCGACGGATCCCGGCCACCGAACGGAGACGACCGTACCGAGAATACGGGCGAGGACTCGATCCGTTCGTCGACGGTCGAGACGGCCGCCGAAGGCGGCGTCGACGAACCGACCGAGGTCGACGTCGAGACCCAAGCCGAGACGGAAACCGAAACCGAAACCGAGACCGATGGCCCGACGGATCCGGATCTCGCAGAGGTCGAAGCCGCGGCCAAGGAACTGGATCGCAACATCTCCTGGGTCGAAGAGGACACCGAAGCCGACGGCACGGTCCCGGATACCGACGACTCGTCACTGACCGTGGACGACGCGACCAGAACCGACGGAGACGATCTCGAGGAGCAGTTCGAACGCGAAGAAGAATGGCGGGAAACCCGCCGCATTCCATCGATCGATCCGGACGACAGCGAGACGAATGCGGTGACGGCGTCGAGTACCGGAAGTCGGAACGCGAGCGCGGGCCGGTCGTCGACGGTCTCGGACGCGGGCGCATCCGAGGGCGGCTCGTCGCCGAACGAACAGTCCGACTCGAGGGGATCGCCCCGAACGATGGAATCGACAGCCGGTGGCGCTTCGTCCGGCGGTCGCGAGAGCACGTCACGGACCCAGCCGAGCCAACAGGGGGGTTCCGGTACTCGATCGACTCAGTCTTCGGACCAGGAGGGTCAAAACCGGGTCTCGGCCCTCTCCGAGAAACTCGAGACGCTACAGGAGCAACGCGATGCGGTCGTGACGGAAGCGGAGGAGGTCAAAGCCGACCGCAATCAGCTGCAGTCCCAAAACGAGGATCTCTCGGTCGCGGTCGAACAGCTCCAATCCAGGATCCAGGAACTCGAGACGGAACTGAAACGGGCACGAGAAGGCGGTACTGGTGCAACTGGAGCCAGTCCGACCACGGGAACGACGCTCTCGCCCGACCAGGCGCTCTCCGGAACGAACATCTTCGTTCGGTACGTATCGAAGAGCCAACCGACCCTCGAGACGGCTCACGACGGTGCAGCCGATCGCGTGGAGGTCACATCGAACCTGCGACTCGAACACCACACGCAGTTCGACTCGGCCGACGCGGTCGTCGACGGGGAGCCCTACGAAGACTTTCTCACGTCGTCGATGGAGTACCGGTTCGTCAACTGGCTCACCGAACTGGTCCTCTACGAGATCCGCGACACCGGGAACGCGAACGGATTGGCGGATCTGTACGACGCGATTCCCCGAATCGATCGGGCCGAACTCGGCTCGACCATTTCGCTCGCGGACGACGAGACGGAGGACGTTCCGGATCAGGTAACCTTCGACATCGTCGCGTACGACAAGATGGGGAACCCGCTCGTATTGGCCACCCTCAACGATTCGCGCGAGCCGGCTTCGAAGAAGTTGCTCGAGCAATTAGAAGAGGCGTCGTCCGCGGTGAAGGCGAACTATCCGTCGCTCGCGGCGTCGGTCGCCGTCACCTCGAGTTACTTCGAACCGGGCGCACTCGAGGTGGCAGAACAGGCCACGAGCAGCGGCTTTCTCAGCCGCGGTTCGAAACTGAGCTACGTCAACCTCTCTCGGAAAGAGGGCTATCACCTCTGTCTGGTCGAATCGCGGTCCGAAGGGTTCCACATGACCGTCCCCGAGTTGTAGTTCGGTTCCGGCACGCAGCCTCCCTTCCCTTCGATCTATCCCTCCCGCCGGGAAAACGCGATAGCGGACGGACCCGCGACTGCGAGTTTCGACGCGACGAGTCCTGGGCACGCCGAGACCGGTTCCCCGCACGTCGTCGGAAACCGACTCGCAACGTTCTCACTCGGACCCGTCACCTCGACCCAACCAGGTGACGGAGTTCGGTGTCCGATTCCGGTACCTGTGACTGGCGGTGCGTTCGCAATCGGGTCGGCCACTCGTGTCAAACGGGGGCGATGGCGACGCGGGAGCGAGGTGCTCCGGAGCGCCTCGACCCACGACGAAAAGTCGATCACCTCGCACCGAACGCGTGTTGCGGGGAAAGGCGACAGCGTCCGTCTCGGACGAGAGACTACCCTTCGATCTCGGCGACGTCTTCGATTTTCATCCCGTCGAGTTTGTCGACGATGTCGTCGATCTTGCCGTCGAGTTCGTCGACGAACTCCGCGGTGCGCTCAGTTTTGATCGCACCCTGACTCGACGGCTCGATCAGGTTCTCTTCCTCGAGGACGCGAAGCGAGTACCGGACTTTGTGGTGAGGATAGCCGGTTTCGTTCGACATTTTAACGATTCCGATCGGTTCGTTCTCGATCACCATCTTCAGAACCTGAAGGTGGCGTTCCAGCATATCGACTTCCTTCTCAAGTCGGTCTATCATGGCATTTGTTAACTTGTCTTTGGGCCTTTTAAAAGTTACTCTCGGTCGCTGAAAGGACCACTCACAACTCCGTGATCGTTCCTGTCAGTAGTTAACGCTTCCGATCGCGGCCATTTCTCCGTCCGCGTTGGTTGAGAAATTAACGGGGAAGGGGCCGCCGCCGCGGTGACGCCGTCGGAAGACGGGACGATGGCGGGTTCTGGCCCCATCGGCGATCGGATAGCGACCGTGGTGTCTCCCACTGTAGCCACCCGTATACCGTAATCTGTTTATCGGCCCGGGAAGAAGCCGCCGCTGTTATGACCGTCACTATCGTCGGGTCGCAACTCGGCGACGAAGGCAAGGGTGGGGTCGTCGACCTGTACGGCGACGCCGCCGACGTCGTTGCCCGCTATCAAGGTGGGGATAACGCTGGACATACCGTCGTCCACGACGGGACGAAGTACAAACTATCGCTGGTGCCGTCGGGCGCCGTCAGAGGGAAGGTCGGCGTTCTCGGGAACGGGTGCGTCGTCAACCCGGAAACGCTGTTCGACGAAATCGACACCCTTCGCGACCGGGGGCTCGAGCCCGACGTCCGCGTCGCCGAACGCGCTCACGTCATCCTTCCGTATCACCGCGCGCTCGACGGGATCGAAGAGGAAGAGAAAGACGACCTCGCAGCGGGGACGACCAAACGCGGCATCGGGCCGACCTACGAGGACAAGGCCGGCCGCCGCGGCGTCCGCGTCGGTGATCTGCTCGATCCGGACGCGCTGCGCGACCGACTCGAGTACGTCGTGCCACAGAAGAAGGCCCTCGCCGAGAACGTCTTCGGCGCGGAGACCGGCGAAGAGTTCGATATCGATCACCTCTACGAGACCTACCGGGAGTACGGCGAGCGCCTCGCCGACGAGGGGATGACCGTCGACTGCGGACGCTTCCTCCAGGAGCGAATCGACGCCGGCGAGAACGTCATGCTCGAGGGGGCACAGGGAACCTCGATCGATATCGACCACGGCATCTACCCCTACGTGACGTCCTCCAATCCGACCGCGGGCGGTGCGAGCGTCGGGACCGGTCTCGGCCCGACGGTCGTCGGTCAGGGAGAGGTCATCGGCATCGTCAAGGCTTACCTCTCCCGCGTCGGGACCGGCCCGCTTCCGACCGAACTCGGCGGCGTCGAGGGACAGACCCCCGACTACGATGCGACCGAAGGCGCCGGCGAGGACGAAGAAGGACTCGCGACTTACATCCGCGACGAAGGCGGGGAGTACGGTACCGTCACGGGCCGCCCGCGGCGGGTCGGCTGGCTCGATATGCCGATGCTTCGTCACGCGGCCCGCGCGAACGGGTTCACCGGACTCGCGATCAACCACATCGACGTGCTGGCCGACCTCGACGAGGTCAAGGTTGGACACAGCTACGAATTCGACGGGACGGAAATCCTGACCATGCCTCCGACGACCGAAGCGTGGGGGCGGTGTGAGGCAACCTTCAAGTCGTTCGACGGATGGCCCGACGTCGACTGGACCGCAGTCGCCGAGGACGGCTACGACGCGATTCCAGAGAACGCTCGGGCCTACCTCGAGTACGTGGCGGACGAACTCGACGCGCCCATCTACGCCGTCGGCGTCGGCCCCGGTCGCGAGGAGACCGTCGTCGTCGAAAACCCGTACCAGTAGCGCACCGCCCGCCGTCCGCCGCCCACCTCGCTTCGACGGCGCGACGACGGCAAGCGTCACCGTCCGAATCGTTCGGATGCGTTCGGTTCCCGTACTCACCAGGACGGATCGACCGGCGACCTCGACGTGACTCGCTCTGCCGACCTGGCGGTATCACTCCCGTCAGACGCCGACAGATGGCGGGGCCGGTGTCCCGGCAGTTTCCCGAAACCTTTTGCTTCAGGCGACGATCCTACGTGGTATGAAAGAATCGTTGCTGGACATTCTCTGCTGTCCGCTCGACAAAAACGATCTGGAACTCGAGGACGCCGCGTACGACGACGGTGAGGTCATCGGCGGGGACCTCGTCTGCACCGAGTGCGGCGAACGATATCCGATCGAGGACGGCATCCCGAACCTGCTCCCGCCGGATATGCGCGAAGAAACGCCGGCCTGACCGGCCCGATCTACCGTGCCAGACACCGAGGTCACCGTCCACGTCAATCGCGGGAACGCCAACGCGCTCGAACCGGCGACCGACGCCCTCGAGACCGACGAGCCCTTCGACCTTCGATTACACGGTCACGAGTCGCCAGCGCACGTCCACTGTCGTCTCGACGGTGACGTAGAGCGGATCGCATCGCTCGATCAGTCGAACTACTACGTCGAGCCCGGCGCGGTAACGACCGTTCCGATCGCCGTCGACGCCGAGACCATCGATCACTCGATCGAGGGTCGACTCGAGGTGCTGACCGGATACGGGTCCGAATCGGTCACCATCGGCGTCACCGTCGTTCCCGGGACGCCCGACGTCGACGTCGACGAGTCGCTCGCGGAACCCGTCCGACGGGACCCCGACCGGACGGCGGTCCAGCGTACGATCGATCGAGTCCCCCCTGGAATCGGAATCGAACCAGCGACGCTCGGAGTTCTCGCGCTGGGACTCGTCGCGGTCGTGATCGCGGCGGTGACTGCGGCAACGATCGCCAGTCCGGTCGCGACCGCCGGCCTCGGTATCGTCATCGTCGGCGTCGTCGCCGCGCTCCTGTTGTTGGTCTGGTAGCCGCCCGACGTAACCGCGGCCGGCGTGCCGGAGAGGGAACTCAGTCGTCGAGTTTCGTCGCCTCGAGCGCGCCGTTCTCGTCGAATCGTTTGGCCCGGAGGTATCGCGCCCGGTAGCGGTTCGCGCCGTCGGTAACGTCCGCCTCGCGGATTTCGTCGGTGCGCCCCTCCGCGACCGCATCGATCAACTCCTCGAGTTGGTTCAGTTCGCTCGTCGTGAGCTCGAGTCGGTACGCGTGTTCGTCCTCGGACTCGAGGATCGCCCACGTCCGTGCGGCAGCGATCACGAGCGAACACGGTTCGCGACAGGGAAACGGGCCGTCACCGCCGTCGACGTCGATGTCGTCCCCCTCGTCGTACTCCCACTCGCGCCGGCGGAGACACTGCGAGTCGACACAACAGGCCTCGGCCATCCACGCGACGGCCTCGCGGGGGAGTTCGTCGACCACGTCGTAGATCCCCGTCTGTCGCTGTGCCGTCTCGAGCCAGTGGTCGACGTCCAGATTTCCGCGCCGTTCTCGGTGCCAGTTGGCGATCGTCGCCGGGTAGAAGAACCCGATCGTTTCGACGAGTTCGTCGCCCGTGAGGCCGGTGAAGGCCCACCCGGTAGCCAGTGTGGGCGCGGTCTTCAACGGCCGATAGCGGCCGTCCGGATCGTACGTCGCGATCTCGCGGGCCGCACGGGGATCGTCGTGTACCTCGAGGGCGGCGAGATCGGCGTCGGCGTCGTCGACGTGCCAGATGTCGTAGACCCGCTCGTAATCCCGGTCGTCGACGTCGAGGAATCGAGTCGTAATAGCGAGTTGTCCCCACCTTCGGTCGATGCCCTCGCCGAGCGCGTCGTATCGGTCCGCGACGGCGAGTGGCTCCTCGGGCGCAGGGCTGTTGGAGTCACCGCTTCCGACCGGGCCGCCCGGACTCGCCCCCGTTCTGTCGTCCTCGAGGGGCGCGCGCTCACACCATCGGAGGAACGCTCGCCGAGCGGTTCCCGCTCCGCCGACCGTCTCCTGCCAGTACCGCCAGTTCGTGACGTACTCCTCGCAGGCCTCGAGCGCTCGCTCGAGATCGGCGTCTTCGAGACCCGTCCACTCGTTCTCCGGCGTCTCGAGGGCGTACCCGTCGTCCGTTTCCGCGACGCGAAACCCGTCGAACGCGATGCCCGACGCGGCGCGTTCGGCGAGCGTCTCGATATCGTCGGCGGTCACCGTCACGTCTCAGTCCCCCATCCCCGTCTCCGTCCCGGCGCTCGGTTCGCCGTCCGCCCCCGTGGCCGATCCGACGAGTTTTCGAACCGTTTCGCGAGCGTCGCCGATGTCGGCTCCGGCGTCGGCCGCTCGCTCCAGGAGCACGTCGGCCATCAGGTCCTCGGTACCCACGGCGCCAGTGTACCAGATCCGGTGGCCGTCGACTTCGGCCGGCACGTCCCACCCCAGGCGGTAGTCCTCGGTGAGCGCCATGTCCTCGGGGATATCCTCCTGCGTGTGGTAGCCGTCCGCGACGAACAGGGGAACCACGACGACGTCCTCGCTCTCGAAATACTCCGTCACGTCGTCGACCTCCGGTTCCTCGTCCATAAACAGCGCCTTCACCTCGTCGAACCGGTCGCGCTCCCGGATCCGTTCGGTGTGATATTCGATCGCTTTCGCGGAGTTCTCGTTTCGGTCGGTGCCGTGACCGACGACCGCGAGACCGAACCCCTCGCCGACGCCCGGCTTCTCGGTCGCGGTTTCGGCCCGCTGGACGATTACGTCCGTCATCGCGTCGTGAGTCCCGACCGGCCCGCAGTAGTGAATCGTCTTCCCCGCGTCCGTCGCCTCGAGCGTTACCTGCGAGGCGCTCGTGCCGTCAGACTCCCACTTGTCGGGGTCCCACTGCTCGAGGCGTAACTCCCGGGGAATCACCTGCTCGGTGAAGTAGCCCTCGCTGATGAAAAGCGGGACGACGAACACCTCGTCGGACTCTACGGTCCGGATTACCTCGCGGAAGTGCGGTTCCTCCTTCCAGAACGCCTCCCGCACCTCGTCGAACGCGCCCGTCTCGCGGACCGTGTCCGCGTGGGCGTACGTCGGATCAGAGGCGTCCGGATTCAGGTGCGATCCGTGTGCCGCGACGACCAGGGCTTGCATGGACGGCGGTTAGGATGGTGACGGTATAGGAACTTCGCTGCCGGTCCACATCACCGGGTCCATCGGCGCCGGGCCCACCGATCGTGAATCCGCTGGTTGCGGGCCCGTAGCTCCGGATACGGACCCACCGGCGGGCCCGGTCGTCGCCCGCGGCGACGTCAGGCCGAGACTGAAACGTCGGTTCGGGCGTTGCAGGTCTGATTCCGGGCTCTCAATTCGGCAACCGCGACGTATTCGCCCGGCTTCGGTTCGGACCATTCAGCATCGTAACTGGTCGCCGCACCGGGTTCGAGCGTCTCCGAACTGAGCACCTGGGCGAACATGCGACCGTCGGTGTACCGCCAGACCTCCTCGTCGTCGTCTTCCACCACGAACTCCGCTTTACACGCGTCCGAGAACTGGAATTCGATCGGGTCGCTTCCCTCGTTGGTGACGGTAAATACGAACGAGACGGCGTCTCCGGCGTCGTCTTCCGCCGCATCGAGCGATCCCTCGAGCGTCATATTTCGAGGTTCGGTGCCGGCACAGATAGGTCTTATCCGTCACGAAATGAAATGGGACCGGAATTCACGTTCCGTCTCCCCTCGCTCCCGGTGAACCGGATTCACGGTCCGCTTACCGGGAGAGGACGACGGTATCGAGGGCGCTCGTGTCGGCGCCCACTCTGTATTCGCCGCGAATGCGCAGCACGTGCAGGTTCGCGAGGACGGTTCGGAACCGCTCTTCGGTCGCGAACGGCTCAGCGGCCGACAGATCGATCCAGTCGGCGTCGGCCGAGAGGGGGACGTCGAACCCGGTCCACTCGGTACCCGGATTTCCGTCTTTGCCGCGGAACTCGTAGACGAGTTTCGTCTCGCCGCTTGCGAGCAGTACGTCACCGCCTTCGATCGGGTCGGCGGCGAACTGCTCGTCGGATCGGGTCTGGCGGAGGGCGAACCGCAACCGCCCGCCGTAAAACGCCTCGCGGTCGCCGAGGAACTTGAACGGGGCCTGATAGTACCAGGCGACGCCGCCCTGGCTGTCGTCGTCGGTCACGTGACCGCCGGGATCGCCGTCGGTTCCGCGATACTCGGGTCGGTCGCTCCTGCCGTTCTGCGAGACGAGCCAGCCGTCGGCGTCGTCGTCGAACGTGCTCTCTATGCGGTCGGGAGTGGTCGGTCGAGCGTCGATGTCGTCCGTGTGGATCGTCTTCGAGAACTGCTCGGCCCCCGTCTCGTCGTAGATGCCGATCGTCAGGGTCTCGCCGGATTCGTCGACGTCGACGGTGCCGAAGTTAGCGTACCCGCCTTTCGCGAAGAATTCCGTTCCGTTGAGCGCCGGGTAGAGGTCGTCGGGCCGACCAGCCGGTGCGCCGAGCGGCCCCGCGATGGCTTCGACGAACTCGAACGTCCCGTCGTCGTCCGGATCGAACGCGCCCACGACCGACTTGTGGACGTCGCCGGCGACGACGACCAGGTTCGAGACCGGTTCGGTCTGGACGTGATCGACGACCTCGAGCAGTTCCGCCTCGTATCCGGTTCCGGGGGCCGAATTCGCCCACGAGTCCGACGGATATCCGAGCGGAGCCGGCGAGGCGAGAATCTTCCACGTCGCGTCGGACTCCGCCAGCGAGCGTTTCAGCCACTCGAGTTGGTCGTCGCCGAGGAGCGTCTTCGAGTCGCGGTCGACGTTCGGATCGCGGTACTGGCGGGTGTCGATGACGAACAGTTCGGCGTGTTTTCCCCAGCGGAAGCTATCGTAGAACCGATTGGATTCGCCCGGATCGGCGGTGTCGTCCCGATCGAGCGGCCAGTACTCGCGGAACGCGCGCCGTCCCTCGGGCATGAGCGGCTCGACCGGACCCGCGAAATTATTGATCACCTCGTGGTTGTCCCAGATCGTGTAGACGGACGTCCTCTCGAGTAGCTCGCGAAGATACGTCCGCTCCGCGACCGACGACGGCGGCTCCCGCATCTCCTTGTACTTCGACCGGTAGATCTCGAGTGCGTCCTCGATCGGCGTGTCCCTGGTGATCTTACCGGCAGGCGTTCTCGCGTCGGCGTAGATCGTATCCCCGTGATAGAGGAAGAAATCGGGCTCCCGCTCGGCGATCGCTCGAAGCCCGGGGAACGGCGGCTCGACCGGATCGTCGCCGTAGCCCCAGGTGTCGCCGCTCCAGGCGAAACTGACGCTCGCCTCGTCGTCGGGTGCCGGCGCCGTAACGAACGTCGCGGTTTCGACTCCGTCGGGGAGCCGTGTGGCGACCGATCGAGCGTCACGGGCGGCGTCCGAATTCGACAGCGGCGGTCGGGAGGTCCGTTTCGTTTCCGTGGCCCAGACGTAGTAGCGATAGCTCGAACCGGACTCGAGATCCGTCAGTCGAACGTGGCCCGCGTCGTCCGTTTCGTCGTCGACCCGCGTCCGTTCGTATCCGACGTCGCCGAACCCGCCGTCTTCGGCGTACGCGACGTGGATCGTCGCCGCGCCGTCCGACCGGGCCCAGACGACCGCGGACGTCGCTGTGACGTCGCCCGACGCCACGCCGTGTGTCAGCGCCACGAGATCCCCGTCGGCCCGACTCGTCGCCGCATCGTCCGATCGTGCCCCCGCCGCGGTTCCGACCACGCCTGTCGACGTCGCAGTCACTCCGATCGCCCGGAGGATCGCTCGTCGGGTATCCGTCGCCGGTTCGAACCGTCCGTCCGTCTCTTTCTCTGCCATGACTGTGCAGATCGGACGACACGAGTTGGATAATAACGTATATATTTTTAATAAATTGTAGGAATTTTCGAACCGATCGTTTCAGACCCGAACGTAGTCGTCAGTAATGGCCAATAGTAACGATGGCGGTGCGCCGCAACTGGCCGTTCGCGGATCGGATCGCACACCGGTGGAAACGCTACGTCTATTTGCGCGCAGTCCGAACTCGCGAGCGTGCAACTGGTGGGCTACGAGCCGAGCGGGACCGGTTCCGCGCTGCAGGTGAGCGACGGCGACGGTGCCACGATCGTTCGTCACCCGCTCGGGTCCGGCGAGACGCTGTCCTATTCGCTCGCGGATCGTCACTGCGCAGGGACGATCGACGACGGCGAGCACATCCCCTGTGATCGGCCGACGGCCCCGTACTGCGACTACCACACGAGTACGTGGGTTTGCGCTCGCTGTACGGGAACCTGCCTCAAAGACGAGATGGACTGTTACGAGCCCCACGCCGTCTACATCGCCGCCTTCGCCCCGGACACGTTCAAGGTCGGCGTCACCCGCGAGTGGCGACTCCAAACCCGGCTGCGAGAACAGGGAGCCGACCGTGCGGCCCACGTTCACACCGTCTCGAACGGCCGCATCGCCCGCGAACTCGAGGCCGAAATCGCAACGCGGTTGGTCGACCGCGTCAGAACCGGCCCGAAAATCGCCGCGCTCGCCGCCGACGTCGACGAAGACGCCTGGGCGTCCCTCCGCTCCGAGTTCGACGTCATCGACCGATTCGACTTCGACTACGGGATCGATCTCGAGACGCGGCCGGTTCGCGAGACCATCGCCTCGGGGACGATCGTCGGCGTCAAGGGCCGACTCCTGGTTCTCGAGACGGCCGGCACGACGTACGCGGTCGACATGCGCGATCTGGTCGGTTACGATCTCGAGGAAGGGACGGCGGAACGCGCCCTTCAGTCCTCGCTGGGTTCGTTCGAGTAGCCGTCGGTCGTCGAGACGGCGACCGAACGGGAACGACGGGTCGCGATTACGGTTCTCGGTCGGGGACGTCCGTCGCGAAACGGAAGGCGTTTCTCGATTCGATGACAGAATCACCACTATGGTCATCGCGCTGGAAATGGGGTGGCGTCATCTCCTCTTCGAGAACTGGCCGGTGGATCCGGGCGTGATCGAGGCACACCTTCCCCCCGCGCTCGAGGTCGACGAATACGATGGGTCCGCGTGGCTCTCGGTGGTTCCGTTTACCAACGTCGCGGTTCGACCGAAAGGCGTCCCCGAGTGGGCCGGCGTTGCGCTGCCGGAGATCAACGTCAGGACCTACGTGACGCACGACGGCGTTCCGAGCGTCTACTTCTTCAGCCTCGACGCGCAGGGAATCGCGAGCGTGATCGGCGCGCGCTGTTTCCACCACCTGCCGTACTATTACGCGCGTATCTCGCTCGAGGGGGTCGACGGGAAGGTACACTTCGACAGTCGGCGCCGCCATCCCGGTGCGCGGCCCGCGAGCTACGAGGCCATCTACTGGCCGACCGGTGACCCGTTTGCAGCACCCGAGGACCCGCTGGGAAGGTTCCTGGTCGAGCGGTACCGGTTTTACACCGAGTCCCCCGCGGGATCGCTTCGATACACCGACGTCGACCACGATCCGTGGACGCTGTATCCGGCCGCGGCCGAGGTCGAGACGAATACGCTGTTGCGGGCCGACGGGTTCGCGCAACCGACGGCTGACCCGGTCCACTACTACAGCCCGGGCCTCGACGTCGTCGCGTTTCCGAGCCGGCGCCTCGCGGATGGTGCGTGATCGATCCGGGCGCAGCAGCCAGAACGGGCCACGCGGGTCTCGAAATCGAGTCACCGGCCGCGACGATATCGAGTGGACGGCAGGTGCGGTCGCCCGACCGGATCGACCGCGGACGTGGAGGCACGCGGCTCCAAATGCCGAGGCGGAGGCCAGAACGGACCGGATCGCGGACGTCGACGCGACCCACCAGTTCGTCGTCCGTTCCTTCTCGCCGAAGCCACACCAATCGGATACGGAAATGGATATCCGTAAACCCCTAATATATGGTTCGATTTATAGTATGCAAATGACCTACGAACACCTCGATACGGACCTGGTTAACGAACTGCTCGACGATGGCCGCGCCAGCCTCCGTAGCCTCGCCGAAGAACTGGACGTCTCCGTCACCACCGTTTCGAACCACCTCTCCGAACTCGAGGACGAAGACATCATCCAGGGGTACACGCCGGTCGTCGACTACGACTCGCTCGGATACGACGTCACTGCCGTGATGCAACTCAAAGCCGAGGGCAACGCGCTTCCCGAGATTACCGAGACGCTGCGAGATCACCGCCAGATGATCTCGGTGTACGAGGTTACCGGGGACTACGACGTGATCGCTATCGGTAAGTTCAAAGATACGGACGACATGAACGAAGAAATCAAGGCGATCATCACCGACCCCGACATCAATCAGTCGAACACCAGCATCGTCCTCAACACCGTGGCCGAAAACGAACAGTTCGAACTCGATACCGACCGCGGCGATACCTGACGGCGACGATTCGAGACGCCAGCCGGATCGTCTCGCGGCACCGACTCGGGTTCGCGATCACGGTATCGGCTCGCGATGCCGACTCGTCGTCGCTCTCGAGTGCCGGATCGTGTCACCCGGTTACAGCCCCTCGCTGGACCGACTGGTATCGGCATACGTCGAAACTAAAATCGTAATACGACGAAACTAACCGGTAGCAGAACACTTCGGAACCGACAATGAACGGCGTGTGAGCGGTCGAATCTGAACGTCGGCCCAATAGAAACGAGGTGCAGCCCCGTTGTCACACCACCGCTACCCTTCTCCGACCATTCCGTCTTCGTCTTCCCACTCCTCTTCTCGGAGTTCGTACTTCTGGGTCTTCCCGGTTGCCGTCTTGGGGAGGGTCTTGACGAATTCGACGCGGTGGACGACCTTGTACCCCGCGAGCCGTTCGCGCGTGAAGTTCGTCAGTTCCTCCTCGGAAACGGGCGGGTTTTGCGGGTCGTCGTTCGCCGGAACGACGAACGCCTTCGGCGTTTCGCCCCACTTTTCGCTCGGTGCAGGGATCACCGCCACGTCCGAGACGTCCGGATGATCGAACAGGGTGTCCTCGAGTTCGATGCTGGAAATGTTCTCGCCGCCGGAGATGATGATGTCTTTCTCGCGGTCCTGGATGGCGATCATGCCGTCCTCGTTGACGACCGCCAGGTCGCCGGTGTGGAACCAGCCCTCGCGCTTGTCGTTGAACGCTTCTTCGGTCTCGTCGGGCTTCTCCCAGTAGCCCTCCATGACCTGATTGCCGCGAACGAGGATTTCGCCGATGGTCTCGTCGTCCCAGGGGACTTCGGTCCCGTCTTCGTCGACGACGTCGACCTCGGTCGCGAGCGGCGCGATCCCCTGGCGTTTCTTCAGCGCGAAGCGCCCGTCGCTGTCCTCGTCGATCAACCGCCGAGTCGCGGAGGTGCCGATCAGCGGACCCGTCTCGGTCGCCCCGTAGAGTTGGCGGAAGTGCCAGCCGAATTCCTCTTCGACCATCTCGATGACGCTCTCGGGCGGCGCGGCCCCGGCCGCGGTGACGCGCATCGGGACGTCGCCTTCCGTCGGAACGTCGTTGTCCTCCCGATAGTCGCCGAGCATGCTGAGAACCGTCGGCGCACAACAGAGAAACGACACGTCCTCGTCGGAGATGGTCCGGAAGATCTCCGCTGCATCGACACCGCGCGTACAGACGTGCTTCGCACCCATCCCCGTGATGGCGTAGATGTGGCCCCAGCCGTTGACGTGGAACATCGGCAGCGTCCACAGGTAGACGTCGTCGTCCTGGATCTCGTGGTGGATCGTCACCAGTTGCGCGTGCAGCGACTCGGTCCGGTGGGTTCGCATGACGCCCTTCGGATCGCCCGTCGTTCCGGAGGTGTAGTTGATCGTGATGACCTCGTCCTCGCTCATCTCGGGGCGTTCGTACGACGGTTCCACGCCGTCGATGAGCGCGTCGAAGTCCTCCCAGTCCCCGTCCACGGCCGCCGCGTCGTTCGTGATGAACGTCTCCACCGGGACCTCGTCTCGGATCGCCTCGATCTGCTCGGCGTATTCGTAGTCGGCGACGACCGCTTTCACACCCGCGTCGTTGAGCATGTACTCGTAGTCCTCGGGCGTCAACCGGTAGTTGAGCGGCGTGTGAACCGCCCCGAGTTGCATGATCCCGTAGGCCGACTCGAGATGATAGTGGGTGTTGGGGTCGAGTACCGCCACGCGATCCCCCTTCCCGATGCCGCGTGCCTGGAGGACTGTGGACAGTCGGTCGACTCGATCGCCGAATTCGTCGTACGTGAATCGATCTCCCGTCGCGGCGACGATCGCCTCTTCGTCGCCGTAGTACTTGCGCGCTCGGTCGAGGAAATCAGTCACGAGAAGCGAGACTTCCATATGCGCAAGCCTTGCCGGCTGAATATAATATTTGTTCCGGATTAATCGATCCACTGGGAATACGTGCGATAGATGATACTGTCGTGTGACGTAAACGACGTGCAGCGTTCGTATCAGACCCTCGGTGCTCGACGGACGGTACCCGACCGATGCGACTTCCGGCGACGTAGGTCCGGGGGTCGGTCGCGTCTGAACCCGCGGGACGACGACCGCATGCGCGTCCGTCTTCGGAAAATTCTCGCGGATCTCGAGTCGCTGGACGGCTATCTGCTCGTCCCGCTGTCTCCGGCCGGCGATCGAGAACCTCGAGACGCGCCCGAACGGGACTCGAGAGGCGAGAACGTCCTAGTCCGCGGCGTGTGCGTGCTCGCCGTGGCCGTCTTCCTCCCCCCTGGAACTCGAGCGGTGCAGCCAGTAGAGGAACAGGAAAACGGCGGTTGCGAGCACGTTGAGGACTAGCTTGTAGTTCATCTCGATACCCACCTCGGCGATCTGCGCCGTCGACGGGTCCGGAATGAAGCCCAGTCCGAGGAACAGGAAGTGGATGACGACCCCCGTGAGAACCGCCGAGACGAAGATCATCCCCGAGAGGATCGCCGCGAATTTCGAGCCGTAGTAGTCGCGGTACGCGTCCATGATCGGCGGGACGATGAGGTCCGCGTAAATGTAGGAGAGCACCGACCCGAACGGGAGCCCGTTCGTCCAGAGGACGGCCCCGAACGGGACGTTGCCCACCGAACAGACGAACGTGGCGACGCCGATTATCGCACCGAGCGCGGCGGTCCAGAAGATGTATACGGGGAGTCCGAACGTGGGCTCGGAAAACACGGACGTCCAGACTTCTCGTGGGATGAATCCGGCGATGAGCCCCGCGAAGACGAACCCGATCGCGATTTCGTCCCACAGCATTCCCCACTCTTTCCACTGTTTGTCGGCCAGCGCTTTCCAACCGGAGAGCGACGTCGCCTGTTCGCGGACGGTGGTGTTCGCCTCTTCCGGATCGAAGCTTTCCTTACACGATTGCGAGCAGAAGTAGTAGGTCTGCCCGTCGTGTTCGGTCGAGTAGTCGGCCGTTTCGGGGTCGATCTCCATTCCGCAAACGGGATCCTGGACGGTTCGTGCACCGTCCTCGAGGACGTTCTCTCGGGCCTGCTCGACGACGTCGTCGGGGACGAGAGAGACGAACCCGACCGCCATCAACCCGATGAGGATGAACCCGCCGACGATGTCCGCCAGGAGGAACTGCCAGCCGAGCAGGATCCAGATGACGGCACCGATCTCGATGACGAGGTTCGTCGATGCGAACATGAACGCGCCGAGGGTGGCCGCGGCGGACCCGCCCTTTTTGAACAGGTTCTTCGCGGTCGCGATGGCGCTGTACGAACACGACGAAGAGACGAACCCGAACAACGAGCCGTACCCGATCTCGCGGAGGCCGTGTCCCTCCAGGAGATCGGAGACGGCCTCGTTCGAGGTCCACGCCTCGACGCCGCCTGCGACGGCGAATCCGAGGACCAGCGCCCACCACGTGATCCACGCCATCGCCGCAGTGGTCGTGACGAACTGTCGCGTGCTCTCGACGAAGAACGCGCTCAGCGGTTTCGACGTCGTGAATACGCCGATTCCGACCGTCGCGAGCGCGATGATCGAGAGGATCGCGTATTCGGTTCTGTCCACACCCGGCCTACGGGATCCGACTTTTTCGGGATTGTGCCTCGTATATCACGGCCGGGACGGGCGTTTACGTTTCGAGCCGAAACTCCTCTCGCCCAGTTCGATTCCATCCGAAAGCGGACGACGGCGGTCGGCGTCCGTCGCTCGAGTACTCCCACGGTCGCGTCGAGGTGCCGCCCCGCCTTCGGGGTGCGGTGGCCGACGATCGATCGGAACGCGATCGTTCGCGTTCCAAACTGGAGCGGCGACCACCGCCGACGAGCGCGATTCGGGCCGTCGACCAATTCCGGCGACGCCGACGCAGTCGGGACGCTGCTGTCACCCTCACTCGTCGCCCTCGAACGACTCGAAGGCCTCGATCGTCACCGCGATCGCATCAGCGCTCGGAACGTCGCGGACGGTGTAGGCGGTCGGGTAGGTGCCAGCGCGGGCGTACGTCTCGGGTTGGGCGATCGATCGCCGGTCGATCCCGGTGTGGCCGCGAAGGAATTCGCGGGTGAGCATGGGTTCGACGAACGTGAGTTCAGCGGTTCCGCTGTCGTCGGGATCGCACGCGCCCCAGATGAGCGTGTTGGTAAACGTTCCGCCGTTCATCTCGGGGACGGTCGGATCGACCATGTGTTCGCCCATGTCGGTGATGACCCGTTCGTCGACGGCCGGACTGCGTGCGTATCCCGTTGGAACGTATTCCGCCGGCAATTCGTACGTCGGTGCCGCCGGCCCGGTGATCGTATCGACGGCCGCCATCGGAAGGGTGTGAAAGTGGATATCGAAGTGCGGCGCCGACCAGACCGGCGGATGTCCGTTCGGGTTCCAGTTCAGTCCCAGGAACGTATACGGCGTCGCCGCCGTCTCCGGAAACGGAACGAAAAACTCCTGGGACCACCGGTGATGGATGGGGAGTGCCAGGCCGTCTGGGCCGTACTTGTCGGAATAGCGCGAGCCGCTCGCGGCCTCGAGGTCCGCCGCCGTCGGAAGTCCCTCGAGGGCACTTCGCTCCACGTACAGGCCGTGGTACTTCGGTCGTCCGGACGGGGTGACGGTCGTGAACGTTCGCGCGGTACCGTTTCCGAGTCGAACCGGCGTGGACCACTCCGTACACCCCGTGGGCGGAAACCCGTTCCCGTAGCCTCCGTCGCTGCGGTCACGAGCGCTACCGAGGCCGGTCGCTCCGACACCGGCTCCGGCTACTGCGACGGTCTGGAGGAACCGCCGCCGAGTCGGTCGCTGGTTCGTCCCCTCGAGAGAACGTGTGGCTTCGAGACTGTCTGACTGCCTCCCCGACGAAAACTGACTCCTGTTATCCATAAACAATAAAGGGTATAACAAGTTATAACAGTGCCTATATGACATTTTTCTGAGATAATTCGATTCGGCCGTGACGGCGGTCGATTACGGAACCTGGACACACGGGACGGCAGCCACGGCCACTCGAGCGACACGGCAGCTGTCGACGCGCAGTCACCGACGTCCCGTCACTATCGTACCGGTCCCATCGTCCATATCGCGAGGCGGCTGCTAGCGAGGCTCCGTCTCGACCGCCGTCCCGGAGAGATTGACCCACAGCATCCCTTCGGCCATCTCCTCGTAGTCGAACGAAGCGCCGATGACCGCGTTGGCGCCGAGATCCCGAGCCTCCGCTCGAATGTCGGTGATCGCTTCCCGGCGTCCGGCCTCGATTTTCTTCTCGTACGATCCGCTCCGGCCGCCAACGACGTCTCGGATACCCGCAGCGATGTCGCTTACGACGTTTGCGCCGATGACCGCCTCTCCCGAGACGATGCCACAGTACTCCGTTACCTCGTGGCCGTCGAGACTATCCGTCGTCGTGATGGGGAGGTCTGCCATACGGGTCTCCGTCCACCGGGACGGAACATCAATGACGGGGTGCGTTCGAACGGTATCAGTGGCGAACCCGCGGCGCTCGTCTCCCCGAATGCCGTCCGATTAGAAGGTCGTAAAGACGAGCCACGGAACGATGAACAGGGCCACCGTCAACACAGCGAGGATTAGTGCGTACCCGATGCCCGTTCCGGCCGCGGTGAGCCACGACGGATGCTCGAATTCGCCGAGATCGACTGCCATGTGCCAGCAATCCCGTGACGAATGCATAAACGTACCGGAACGCCGTCTCACCCGGCGTGGCTCCGCCTCGATTCCGTTCTCGAGGGGACGGGGAAGATCCGTCTAGCGATAGACGCTCTCGTGCCGTTCGCAGTACTCTCGGAGGGCGAGTCGGGCCCTGCGCCGCGAGGAGAAACCGAAGCCGACGGCGTCGCACGCCTCGGCGTCGCACTTCCATCTGAACGTTCCGGAGTCGGAGTCTCTCGAGACCGAGGCGTCCGTCCCGCACAGCGGACAGGTCCATCCCCACTGCATATCGCCGGCGTCGATGGTCGGCCGATTCATGACTGATCGTACGCCCGGTTGAGAGCGATCACTGATACGGCCATCCCTCGAACAGTTCGCTCTTTATCAGTGCGGCCGAGATCGGGTTCCGGACCGCTTTTACCGGGTGACCCGCTACGATCAGCCAATGACGAAGATCGTCGTGGTGGACAACCACGGACAGTTCACCCACCTGGAACGCCGAGCGCTTCGTGACCTCGGCGTCGAGACGGAGTTGATCGACAACGACACGCCCCCCGAGGAAGTCGAGACCGACGGCGTCGTGCTCTCGGGCGGCCCCGACATGGACCGCATCGGACGCTCCGCGGAGTACCTCGAGGCGGACGTTCC
Source organism: Natrinema caseinilyticum (assembly GCF_024227435.1). Taxonomy (GTDB): domain Archaea; phylum Halobacteriota; class Halobacteria; order Halobacteriales; family Natrialbaceae; genus Natrinema; species Natrinema caseinilyticum. The sequence continues at coordinate 3,892,248 of NZ_CP100445.1, read as the reverse complement.
GGTCCTCGGCATCTGTCTGGGAATGCAACTGATCGCGGAGGAACTCGGCGGCCGTGTCGGCAGCGGCGAGTACGGCGGCTACGCGGACGTGACCGTCGATATCGTCGACGACGACGACCCGCTGACCGGGTCACTGTATCCGGAAACGCGCGTCTGGGCGAGCCACGCTGACGAGGTGACGGAGTTACCCGACGGGTTCGAACTTACGGGCAAAAGCGACGTCTGTGACGTGGAAGCGATGAGTGACACCGATCGTGACCTCTACGGCGTCCAGTGGCACCCCGAAGTCGCCCACACCGAGGAGGGCGACGAGATATTCGAAAACTTTCTCGACATCTGTGAGTCGCGGTGAACTAACCCGCCCTCCACACTCGGTTTCGCTCGGCGAGGTCGGGACGGTACCGCTTCGATTCGGGTGAAACGGAGACGGACTCGTTTCCACGCCGCGAGACGCGTCTACACGAACCGGATCACTCAGCCCCGCTTCGGCTCGCTCGAGTCGCACCTGGTGACGTCGCTGTCTCCGGGAGGGAAGCCCGGCCGGCGGATATAGTCGTCGGATAAAGGTTGCAGTCATATCCGGGAAAAATTACAATCGGAACGTTGTTGATTTCTCAACCGGCGTGAGAGTCATGATAAATCGACACATACGGACAACAACGCTTGTAGCACTACTCGTAGTGTCACTCATCGCTGCCCCCTTCGGGGCGGCAGGGATGGGTGGCGCCGCAACACAGGCCGCGGAACAAACCGATACGGAGAGCGACGATCTGAGCCAGATCGTCCAAAGCGTCAATACGAACGAAATCGCGAACGCGAACGAGTCGATCGCGTCGTTCAACGACCAACTGCAGCAGAAGGCCGATCTCCTCAGAGTCGACGTGGAGAACGTCGACCAGGTCCCGGCCGCATCGGCCGAATCGGCCTCGGAGGCGCAGGCGGAAGCTGACCGACTCCGGACCGCCGCCGACGACCGAGAGGCGGCGATCTTCGACAGAGTCGTGACGGTCATCAACGACGGCGGCGTCGCCGACGTCGATCCGAACGCGGTTCAGTCGCCGGACGACGCACGGAACGTCGCCGACCGCCTCGAGCAACAGGGCGGTCTCGCCACCCAGGCAGCGACGTCGCTGCGAGACGCAGCCGACCTCGTCGAAACCGAGATCAAACCCAACCTCACCGCCGCCGCCGACAAGCTGAGTGCCGTCGAAGCCGAGCCGACTACCGGCACGGTCGAGGGCACGGTCACCGATTCCGACGGCAATGCGGTCGCCAACGCGACCGTCACCGTCGGTGACCAACAGACGACGACCGGCGAGGACGGGAGCTACGCGCTCGAACTCGAGTCGGGCGAATACACGGTCTCGGTCTCGGCTGAGGGCTACCAGGACGCGAGCGAGAACGTCACCGTCGAGGCCGGCGGGACTGCAACCGTCGACGTCGCCCTCCAGACGACGGACGACGGATCCGGTGACGATGGCTCCGGCGACGACGGATCGGAGACGGTCACGGACGTCGTCGAGAGCGTCAACGCGAACGAGATCGCGAGCGCGAACGATGCGATCGCGTCGTTCAACGACCAACTGCAGCAGAAGGCCGATCTTCTCGGAGTCGACGTCGAGAACGTCGAGTCGGTCGAAAACGTCACCGCAGGCAGTGCCTCGGAGGCGCAGGCGGAAGCTGACCGACTCCGGATCGCCGCCGACGACCGAGAGGCGGCGATCTTCGACAGAGTCGTGACGGTCATCAACGACGGCGGCGTCGCCGACGTCGATCCGAACGAGGTCCAGTCGCCCGCGGACGCACGAGCCGTCGCCGACCGCCTCGAGCAACAGGGCGGACTCGCCTCGCAGGCAGCCCAGTCGCTGCGAGACGCGGCCGACCTCGTCGAAAACGATCTCAGGCCCCCGCTTACCGGTGCAGCCGACAAACTCGAGGCGCTCGAAGACACCGATCCGGAGCCGACCACCGGCACCGTCGAAGGCACGATCACCGACGCGAACGGAGATCCGGTGTCCAATGCGACCGTCGCCGTCAGGGACCAGCAGACCACGACCGCTGACGATGGCAGCTACTCGCTCGAGTTGGAGTCGGGTGACTACACACTCGATGTTTCGGCCGAGGGGTACCAGGACACCAGCGAGAACGTCACCGTCGAAGCCGACGCGACCACGACCGTCGACGTGACGCTCGCCGAAACCGATGACGGCGGTGAAGACCCTGGCGACTGTCCCGATCCGGAGCCGGAGCCGGAACCGGAACCTGATCCAGATCCGGATGAAGATCCGGTCGACACCATTTCCGCGATCGTGCACGCGATTATCGACATCGGTAGCGAACTCCTCGGATTCTTCGCCACGGGGAGTCGATAGACGACCAGCGGTCGTCTCGAGACGCGCGACCGGACCGTAACGGCTCCGTCACATAGACCGATCACGAACGGTCCCGTCGACGGTGGCGAACTGCCCCGTCGGGTGCGGTTCCCGCCACCGAACGGTCGAGACGACGCGTCCCGTCCACGCCCGTCGGCGTGTGATCACACCTAAATTATTCCGTTTTGATATTTCTGTGAGCCCGGAGGTGCAACGAGCGCCGGGCCCTGGCGGCGAATCGGCGGACCGATCGTCAGTCTCATGACCGTCCGCGCAGATGTGACAACCGATGACAGTCGACACTGTCGGTCGGTTCGAACGCGCACTCGAGGGACTCGAGGTGGGACTCGAGCGCGTTGCGGCCGCCGACGCGAGCGAGCGGATCGAACGGATCGTCCAGGAACCGGCCGTGGGCGTGGCGCTCCCATTCGACGGGGTCACGCTCCCGGAATCGATCACGACGGAACCGACGGCTGCGGAACTCGAGGCGGCTCGAACGGGCGTTACCCCGGTGGGGTTCGCGATCGCGGAGTACGGTACCGTCGCGGTCGAATCGACACCGGACGGCGCGGAACCGGTCGCCTTGTATCCGGAGCGCCACGTCGCCGTGGTCGCTGAAAGCGACGTCATGTCGGATCTGAGTGCCGGGTTCGATCGTCTCGCCGACGGCTTCGACGCGGGTCGGGATAGCGTCGTCTTCGCGACGGGTCGGAGCGCGACCGGCGACATGGGGGAACTCGTCCACGGCGTCCACGGGCCCGGCGACGTCACCGTGATCGTCCTGGAGGGCCGATAAGATGGCCCAGCGCACGCGGTCGGAGCGGGCCGATCGGATCCGACAGCTGCTCGAGACCGAAGGCGGGGCCGTACACGCCCACGCGAGTGCGTCGAACGCCCGCCGGTACGAGACCTACGACGCGACCGACGACCTCGAGGCGCTCCGAATCGAAGCTCGCTCGATCAAGGAAGCCGCCATCGATCGTCTTCCCGATCTGATCGACACCGTCAGAGAGGCGGTCGAGGCGAACGGCGGCACCGTCTACGTCGCCGACGATGCCGCGGACGCGAACGCGTACGTCGCTGACGTCGTCGAGAGCCGTACCGACGCGGCCGGGATCGCTGGGGACGACGACACCCCGTCGGTCGTGAAATCGAAATCGATGACGACCGAGGAGATCGACCTCAACGACGCGCTCGAAGCGAACGGGATCGCCGTCACGGAGACCGATCTCGGCGAGTGGGTGTTGCAGGTGGCCGACGACACCCCCTCGCACATCGTCGGCCCGGCGATGCACATTTCCCGCGAGGAGATCGCCGAGTTGTTCAACGAAACGTTCGATCCCGACGAGCCGTTGGAGACGGCCGAGGAGTTGACCCGGTTCGCCCGCGACCACCTCTGGGAACACATCCGCGAGGCCGACGTCGGTATCACGGGCGCGAACTTCGTCGTCGCCGATACCGGAACGATCACGCTCGTCACGAACGAGGGCAACGCCCGCAAGTGCGCTGTCACGCCCGACACCCACGTCGCGATCGCCGGCGTCGAGAAGCTGATACCGACGCTGTCGGACCTCGAGCCGTTCGTCGATATCATCGCCAAGAGCGCGACCGGCCAGCCGATCTCCCAGTACGTAACGATGCTCTCGCCGCCGACCGACTCGCCGACGGTTGATTTCGACGCGCCCGAGGAGCCGATCACGAGCGGTGGAGCCTCGACGGACGAAGCGGCGGCTGCGAGCGGCCACGCGGGGGAGCGCGACTTCCACCTCGTGTTACTCGACAACGGTCGCATGGATATGCGCGAGGACGACCAGCTCCGGGAGACGCTCTACTGCATCCGGTGTGGAGCGTGTTCGAACTCCTGTACGAACTTCCACACCGTCGGCGGACACGGTTTCGGCGGTGAAACCTACTCGGGCGGCATCGCCACCGGCTGGGAGGCCGGCGTCCACGGCCGGGAGTCGGCCGCGGAGTTCAACGATCTCTGTACCGGTTGTTCGCGCTGCGTCGACGCCTGTCCGGTCAAGATCGACATCCCGTGGATCAACACCGTCGTCAGAGATCGGGTCAATCGCAGCGGCGAACCGGAAGCGTACGACTTCCTCGTCGACGGCCTCACGCCCGACCTCGAGGGGGGCGGAATCAGCCACGGGAAACGCTTTTTCGGTAACATCGGAACGGTCGCGAAAGCCGCCAGCGCGACGGCGCCCGTCTCCAACTGGCTCACCGACGTGGACCCCGTCCGCGGGCTGCTCGAGCGGACGCTCGGAATCGACCGACGGCGCGACCTCCCGTCGTTCGAGCGGACGTCGCTCGTCGACTGGTTCCGGAGCCGGGGCGGCGCGGACGCATCGAAGCGACGCGCGGACCGGGCCCGGTCTCGCGGGGCCGCGATCGATCGCGAGGTGGTCCTCTACGCCGACGTCTACACGAACTACGTCGACACCGATCGCGGCAAGGCCGCGGTACGAACGCTCGAGTCCCTCGGCATCCCGGTCAACGTCCCGGACCTTCCCGAGAGCGGCCGCGCAGCGCTCTCCCAGGGAATGATCGCGACGGCGGACCGTCAGGCCAGCCGCCTCTATGCGGCGGTGGCGGAGGACATCGACGCCGGTCGGGACGTCGTCGTCATCGAACCCTCCGATCTGGCGGCCATCCACCGCGAGTACGAGCGGCTGCTGCCCGAGGAGTCGTTCGAGCGTCTCCGGTCGAACAGCTACGAGATCTGCGAGTACGTCTACGGTCTTCTCGAGAACGGAGCCGATCCCGCGGCGCTGTCGACCGGAGACGGAGACGAACCGGTCGCCTACCACTCCCACTGCCAGCAGCGGACGCTCGACCTCGAGGCCCCCACCGTCGCAGTTCTCGAGCGCTGTGGCTACGCGCCCGACACCTCCGACGCCGAGTGCTGTGGCATGGCCGGCTCGTTCGGCTACAAGCGAGAGTACTACGAACTGAGTATGGAGGTCGGCGAGCGCCTCGCCACCCAGGTCGAGGGTGCGCCGACGGTCGTCGCGTCCGGGACGTCCTGTGGCGACCAACTCGAGACGCTCCTCGAACGGGACGTTCCCCATCCGATCGAGTTGCTCGCGCCCGACGGGTCTCCGACGTAGCGGTGGTCGACGCCGTGCGCGAGGCGGTCACCGATTTCTGTGCGACGCACTCGAGTGCAACTATCGACAGGATTCGTTCCCCTCGGATTACGTCATTTGGGTCGGTAGATGTGCTCGGACGTCCAAAATGAGGTCACTCTCGATTCGCGATCACGTCCGGCCGATCGAGGCCGATCGTCCCGACGGTATCTATCGTGTCGTCGGAACGAGTCGGGAGGCCGTCACGTTGCTTCGCGTCGGTGACGCTGACGGTCGACGAGTCAGCACTGGCGAAATCGTAACGGTCAGTGCCGACGACCTCGAGGGATTCGATCGGGCGGAAAATCCGGACGGAAACCGTCCGCTCACATCCACCTCACACTGACTCTCGAGGTGCTCTACTGGTCGCTCCGGTCGTTCGGTCAGCAACTGGCTGCACACCCACTGCCCGCTGCTGGTGCCGTTGTGCTCGTCCTGATTGGATCCGTCGGTGAAGGCATTCGTACCCGTCCCGGGGCCCGTCCGTCCCGTGTTGATTCTGGGCGGTGGCCTCGGGTTCGCGTTCGTCGGGAGTGGCCGACTCCGACGGTGACGTCCCGCTCGACCGCGTGAGAGAGGCCCGAATATCCGAGGCTCGACGAGTCGCTTCACGGATCGGTTCTCCGCAGTGGCGAGCGCGGAGAAAAACGAAATCGAAGCCGGAAAACGGTGCTTACTCGCCGAACAGTTCGTCGACCGCCCGTCTCGCCGCGCGCGCGGCGTCGTCGGCGACCTGTTCGGGGTCGGCCTGGTCTTCGGGCGCGTTGAGATAGACGTCGACCTCGAGCACGCCGGCTTCGAAGACGACGGTGACGTCGTAATCGCGCACGGCCGATTGTTTGTACCGCGAGAAGATCACGTCCTCCGCGGCCTCGGCCGCCGTCTGGACGACGGTCTCGTCAGACGGCTCGTCGGTCGGCATTTACGCGCCGCCAGCACCCGGACCGCCGGGGCCTGCCGGGCCGCCCATACCGGCGCCACCGCTGAGTAGTTCTTCGAGTTCGTCCTGCAAGCTCTCGAACTGATCCTGGACGCGCCCTTCCTGTTTCTCGAGGGTTTCGAGGCGGATCTCGAGGGTGTCGACTTTGTCCTGGAGGTCTTCTTCCGCCTGCTCGTACCCCGTCTCGACGAGGAGTTCGCCGACGTTGCGGTACATGGCGGTGTCCTCGTCGATGTTCTCGAGTTCCTCGAGGGCGCTTTCGGCTTCGGTGAGGCTCGATTCCGCTTCCTGTTTCTGGACGGCGACTTCCTGAGCCGTCTCCTGGAGGTCCTGCAACTGCTCGATTTTCTCCTGTGCTTCCGGCGGCAGGTTTCCTTGCATGTCTCGACCCTCGCCCTCCGGACTGATAAAGACCAGCTTTGTCGTTCGGATCGGGGCGCGAACTCGGACCGACGGTCGGAGCGATGTGCTGTCCCATCGGTGTCGGTCCGATCGGATACCCTTCCGGCGTGACGTCTCTACGTCGATCCGCTCCCGTCCGTTGCGACCGCGTCGTCGCGGGTCGTCGGTGTCGCGGCGCTGTCAGTCCGGATCACGAGGTACCCACCGAGCAGGAACAGCACTCCCCAGCACAGAAAAACGAGATCCCACAGGAGGACGGGGCCGGGTCCGGCGGGCCAGACGTGGTGGAGCCCGAGCAACTTGTGAGCGACGATCCCCTCGACGACGTTGAAGACACCCCAGCCCATGATCACCGCACCGAACAGCGTCCGCCGGGACTTCGGTACCGGGTGAAATCGCCACGCGCGGGAGAGCAACACGATACCGACGATCGTGAACGTGTACGTCGCGAGATGAAAGATCCCGTCCGCCATCACGTTGAGCTCCAGATCGGTCGCGACGCTCGAGTCCGGATACGAAGACAGCATGTGATGGATCTGCAGGAGCTGGTGAAAGACGATCCCGTCGAAGAAGCCGCCGATACCAACCCCGAGTGCGAGCCCGGCCAGCACGAGCGGTTTCGCGTCCCGCCGCAGACCGATCCACGTTTCGTTCGGGTTCTGTCGTACCATGCGGTCGATTCGAACGCAGCGCCGAAGACGGCGCTGCCTGCCGGTACAGGCCGCCGGCAGCGCCCACGAGACGATGGGTCGGCGGCGGTACTCTCTCGACGAACGCTGGGGCAGCCGCGTCCTGTCACTGCCGTTCGAACTCGAGAATCCTCGAACCCGCATCGGCGGTCCGTTCGGCGACGTCGACCAGCGAAAACCAGGTGTTCAATGCCGCCCGCAGGGCGACGATATCGTCTGCGTCGATTTCGATAACGAGTCGGGCCCCGTCACGCTCGAGGGTGGTCCGTGACCGGTCGTCGTCGATCTCACCGATTTCGCGGTCGACGCTTTCGGCGACGAGTGTGGCACGCGACGCGCTCTCGTAGTCGAACTCGAGGGTCGCGTCGTGCGAAGACACGGTCGTTACTGGACGTCGACTTCCTTGACGTCGCGGCTGCGTTCTTTCAGGAGCACGCGGTGGCCGCAGTAGGGACAGCGGACGCCGCCGTACTCGTCGAGTTGAACGTCGCGTTTACAGCGAGAGCATTTGTAACTCATACTGGGACTGAAAGGGGTGTTATTCGTCGTCCTCTGCGAGCGCTGCGCGGATGGACCGCTGGACGGTGCGGCCGGCGGGAGTCTCCGGGCGGTATGCGCCGCCGGTGAAGACCTCGCCCGTTTCCTCGTTCTTCCAGATGCCGGTGCCGACGCGGGTGACGTCGTCGCCGTCGACTTCGGCGTGTTCCATGTTGTCTTCGATCTCGCTGACGCGACGGCGGGCGACGCGGCCGTAGCGGGCACCGAAGCGGCCAGCGCTACCGACCTGTCCTTTCTTGGCCATAGTAGTGCTGTCTATCGCCAGCGGATTCTTAAACCTGTTGAGTCACGTCGGTTCGAACGGACCGATCGAGTGGCGTGCCCGCGGGTCGGCGACCGAGGGGTGTGTGCCCGAGTCCGATCACGAGGAACCGCCGAGGCGCTCGGCGGCCGGCCACGCCAGCAGTTCCAGAAAGACGACCGCGAGCGCGGCACCGTATCCGACCGGTGCGAGCGGTGCGGCGAGCAATCTCGTACCGATACCCGTCATCACGATTAGCATCCGCGTTGCCAGGCCGCTTACGGCGAGGAGCGGAATCAGGGTCAAGACGACGTCCGGTCGCTCGAGCATGGCTAATTATATCTAATTACACCCGCCCCATTAATGCTGTGACAATCAGCAGCACCTGACACCTCCATCGACCCGGCACACTCTTCGGGCGAAGAGTCTCCCGTGCGCGGATCCGACGGCGGTCCCGAGATCCGGTCCTACTGGAATTCCGCGTCCGTCAGGACGTCGTTGAGATCGGCCCGAATTCGCTCGCCCATCTCCCGGTCGCGAGCGGTCGTCACGATACGATTTTCCTGGACGCTCGAGCCGTCCCTGATGAGCATGCGGACGTTGCCGCCGTTGTCGGCGCGGGTGACCTTCGCCCGCAGCCCCGACTGCGACCCCTTCCCGCCGGCGTCGATGGGGCCCGGAATCACTTTTTTCACGTGAGGATGGCCCGCGACGGTCTGGATGGCCTGCATTCCCGATCGACCCCCGATGAGCGTCGTGTGACTGCCCCCGATTTTCTCGGCCGGGGGCGTCTCGACGACGTCGAGCGCGCGGTCGCCGCGGCGGTCGAGGACAGCCCGAACGGGGTCGTCGTCGTCGACGCGATAGAAGGGGTGATGGATGTCCTCGCGGACGGCGCGGATCACCGCTCGCGTCCCCCCGGCGTAGACTTCCTCGGGCCGTTTTCGTCGAATTTCGTCGCCGATCAATCCCGCGAAGTTACGGAGTTCGACGGGTTGGTTCTCGCCCTCTTCCGGGGTCGTTGTAACGGTCGTTTCGCCGAGTACCGACTCGTCGACGTCGCCCGACGCCGCCGCGTCGGCCGGACCGTCGTCCTCACCCGCGAGCATCGTGATGGTCGCCCTGTCGCGTGCCGCCTCGAGAACGATCGCCGCGGTGTTGGCTTCCCGACAGACCAGACAGAAGTCCCCGGGTTTCTCGAGGGGCGATGCGCAGTGGCGACACTCCATACGCGGGATTGAACGTCGGCGTGTAAAACGGACGTGTTTTTCGGTCGGCCCACCGGGGGACGAACTCTCTCGGCGGGCCGGTCCGACGGCATCACAGAAGCCCGCCGAGAATCCGCCGAACCGGTTCCGTATCGACGATCTCGTACGGGACCCGAAGCGGGGAGACCGACACCCGTTCGTCGAGGACCGCGTGGCGGTCGGTGTCCTCGGGATCCGGGATGTCCCGATTCGCCATCTGTTGCCAGAGTCGATTGGTCAACTGGAACTCGCCGTTCTCGTGGGTCGCGTCCATCTCGTAGACTCTCGTCGGACGCGTGACCGCGAACCCGTTCGGCTCGCAATTCGGTCGGGGAACGTTGACGTTCAGGTAATCGACGCGGTCGAACAGCCCGGTCCCAGGTGCGCCACCGACGAGGGCCGCAGCGACCTCGCCCGCCCGCTCGAAGTCCGCTGGCTCGAGGTCCTCGTCGTAGCCGAGCGTATCCATCGAGACCGCGATCGACGGGGTCTCGAGGAAGGCCGCTTCCATCGCGGCACTGACGGTACCGGATCGGGAGAAGACGTACGCCCCGAGATTCGCCCCCGAATTACAGCCGGAGACGACGATATCGGGCGCGGGCTCGAGGGCGTTGACGCCGACGATGACACAATCGCAGGGGGTGCCGTCGATGGCGTAGCCGAGTTCGTGGTCGGTGTGGGGGACCGGCACGGTGAACGCGCTGTCGGACAGATCGATCGAGAGGTCGTCCGTCGACGACTGCGTCCGGCCGTAGGACAGCGACCGGCCGACCGCGCTTTGATTTCGATCCGGCGCGACGACGGTAACCGCGCCGACCGTCGAGAGCGCGTCCGCTAGCCCGCGAATTCCGGGCGCGTCGATCCCGTCGTCGTTCGTCAGGAGAATGTGTGGCTCTGAGTCCAGTTCCATTGCCGTACTCCTCGTCTAGCGGGCAACCCATCTATCAGTTCGGGTTGGGAAGTCGGCGCACACGACGATGGACCGCCGATCGCATCACCGAGGTTCGGTCCGCAAACTGGACAGTACCGCGGTCCATCCGCAGCGACCGCTCCGCGTTCGGGACAGGTGACTCCCTCGTCCGGTCCGGCGTCGACCTCGAGGCGTCGCCACAGGACGGGCGGTAGTCCGGGTCGGCGGGACGTCCGTTCCACGAGAGGGCGCCTGTCGCCGTTCTCTCGGCGGACGCGACGCCGCAATTTCGAGCCGTAGGTATGAATCCGATCTGTGAGGGTTATTGCTCGCGTATCGGTCTCTCCCACAGGAGGATTGCACCCGATCCGACGACGAGAATCGCGCCTCCAACGGCTAATGCAAAGAGTGGAGAGACAGAATCCGAAATAACGCCGCTCCCGAGTTGGAACGGAACGACCGCCAGACCGCTGACCATCGCCATCGCACTCAATACAGTCGCTCGCCCGAGTGTTTCGATGCGATCGTTAACGTACTGTCCTGCGAATGTCCGCGTGACATCCGCGAGCCCCCGGGCAAAGAGGAACGTCGGAAGAGCGAGAACGGGAACGAAGTACATGCCGATCAGCGCCGCGCCCACGACGAACGGAAGAACGAAGAACCACAGCCGAACGCCGAGGAGATCCTTGATTGCACCGGTGTAGTAGCTGAGAACCGCACCGACGAGACTGTACGCCGCATAGAACCACCCGAGGAGCGATTCGACCTGATCCGGAGAAACGCCCAGATCGACGACGACGGTCCGGAATATCGGCTGGAGGAAGACGAATACGAGATACGTCACCGCGGCGTAGAGGACGTAATAATAGAGGATGAACGCCCGCAGATTCCGTTGAGACAGTGCTCCCGTAACGATAGTAGCGGTTCGTCGGAGACTCAATTCGTCCGTCTCCGTCTTCTTGTACGTCTCGGGTTCATCCAGCGTGAGTAGCACTACCGCGCCGAGTCCGGTGACGGCGGCAGCAACGAACCACGGGTACGAGAGATCGAGACTTCCGAGATAGCCCCCGACGATAGCTGCACCAGCCCCAACCGCGAGCGATGCGGATTCGCCGCGACCGCGAACGTGTGCAAACTCACCTTCGGAGAGATCGTCCGTGAGCGCGTCGTAGAGCCACGCATCCTCGCTTCCCGATCTGAAGTTGTACCCCGCAGACCAGCAGACGTAGAGAACGGCCAACGTGAGAAACGATCCGGCAAGACCGATCCCGAGCAGCGTCACGGAAATCAGCACCGTCCCGACGAGCAGGCTATTCCGCCGACCGATGCGATCCCCGACGTACCCAGTTGGAATCTCACCGAACAGCGTCGTGAGGTTGTATATCGCTTCGAGAATTGTAATCTGCGTGAAGGTGAGCCCCTGTGCGAGAAAGAAGAGGTACATAATCGGCCGATAAAACTCGACAGCTTTGGTAGACTTGTAGAGATAGTATTTGAGGACACGTCCGCGTGTCGACCCTCGCCAGCGAGACTCGGAGGCGACGTTCATTTGTCGAGTTTGTCGACGCGGTACTCAATTATACTCTGTTATTCTGATCCTGAGAAATCGTAATAACGACGTTCTCCGTGGCTCTTCTTGTGGTATCGTACGTTCATGCCGGCCGTCGGATTCCGATGTTCGAGATTCTCCCCACCGTGGACATCAGAGATCGGCCGACAGCGAGTCGTCTTTCGTGACGAGGAGGTCCTCGAGGACGAGGACGTCGAGTCCCATTCCGTAGAAATCTTTGAGCGCCTCCACCGGTGTGTTGACGATCGGTTCGCCGTGATCGTTAAACGAGGTGTTGAGGAGAACGGGAACGTCGGTTACGTCCTCGAACTCTCTGAGCAACCGATGATACCGCGGGTTCTGTTCTTTGCGAACGGTCTGGGGCCGCGTCGTGTTGTCCGCGGGGTGGAGAACCGCGCTCACGTCGTCACAGTGCTCCGGCGAAACGTCGAACGTATTGATCATGTACGGCGATTCGGTCGCGTTTTCGAGGTACTCGTCGGCCGCCGATTCGATCATCGATGGCGCGAACGGACGCCACCCTTCACGGTGTTTGACGAACTCGTTGACCCGATCGCGTGACGCATCGGTCCGTGGATCAGCGAGAATGCTGCGATTGCCGAGCGCTCGCGGGCCCATTTCGAGTCGCCCCTGAAACCAGCCGACCAGTGCCCCGTCGGCGAGTAACTCGGCGACGACCCGTTCGAGGTCGTCCGGTTCGGTGTACTCGACTTTGTTCGTCTCGAGCAGCGACCGAATCTCTTCGGTGTCGTACTCGGGGCCCAGATACACGTTCGTCAGCGGCTCGACCTGATCGGGCTGCCGGTCGATCCAGCCGCCGCCGAGCGCGAGTCCCGCGTCGTGAGCGACCGGCTGGACGAACAGGTCGTCGACCGACGGGTGCTCCATGACGGCTTTGTTGAGCTTGCAGTTGAGGACGACGCCCCCTGCGAGGCCGACGTTCCCGGTTTCGACGCGGTCGATGTACTCGTCGACGATGGCGGTGACAGATTCCTCGAGTAGTTTCTGAGCGGTGTGGGCGAGATTTTTTTCGAACTGGTCGAACTCGTCGGTGGTGGTCGATCGCGGTCGATCGAACATGTCCTCGAGCGTTCGAACTCCGTAATCCGTCCCCCACCGACCGGTGAGCGCTGTGACGTCGTAATCGACCCCGGTTTCGATGGTGTCTCTGAGACGGCGCTCGATGTCCGGATCGTCCTCGCCGTAGGGAGCGAGTCCCATTACTTTCCCTTCGCCGTTGAACATCCGATACCCGAGGTACTCCGTGACCGCTGCGTAGAACAGCCCCCAGCTGTTCGGATGATCGTACGTTCGGAGACGAGAGAGACCGTCGGCAGTCGCGTGCCAGACGACGGTCGAATCGTACTCACCCTTCGCGTCGACGGTCAACACGAGGGCTTCGTCGAACGTCGACGGGTGGAACGCGCTGACCGCGTGACAGGCGTGATGCGAGCGACACTCGATCGGCGGGAGCGGCGTCCCGATCCGTTTGAGTCGTGCTTCGACCTGTTTTGTCGGCAGGTAGCGGGACACGAACTGATCTTTGGCCACGTTGAACAGGTGCGATATCGTCCGAAGCGTGCTGTCGTTCGGGGCCGTATTGCCCAGATAGTGACCGAGGATCTTCGTCCTGAGTCGGGGATCGTACGGCAACACGATCTTCTCGAGGTCCGCGAGTTCGATTCCCTCGCTCTCGAGGCAGGCCCGTATCGCTTTCTCCGGAAAAGTATCTGTGGCGTGTTTGTCACGGGTCAGTCGCTCTTCTTCGATTGCAAATTGAAGATTGCCGTCGGCGAAGAGAGCGGCACTCGGATCGTGTTGCCCGTAGAGTCCGATCGCTGGCTTAAATGAAAGGACATAGGCCATGTATTAGTAATTCCGTTTTCGTCTATTAAGTAAGTTTTGTTAGACTGGCATATCAAATCGATGATTCGCTCGTCGACCGGTCCACTTCGTCACCATTCTCGGTTGCGAAGCGAGGGCCCCGTTCCGATCGAAACCGACGGTCCGCCCGACTCTGAAGAACCGTCTCGATAGCCATCGAAGACGTCGAATCCAGCCGTTCGAGCGGTACGGATCCAGTATCTGCGAAACGGGACGGTGCCACGAGCGGTGTGGACGCGGATCCGCCGCCGCATAACTCGAGAAACCCGGAATCGAGTGCGTTCGGACCGTGATTTCCCGAGAGACGCGTCACGCAACGGACGGTATCCGGTGGCCATCACTAACAGAAACCATGTATGTAGCCGTGAGTTATTTTTGTTTAAGTACATATTATTTCTACATCGATTCGGTCGCGTTTCGCCCGTCACGTCCGTCGAACGAGACGGTATCGCTGGTGTCGTCGGGAGGCGTCAGAAACGAACGGAACCGTGGTCAGCCGAGACACACCGGATCGACCTTGAGATACTCCCGACAGACGACCGTCGCGTACGAACCCTTCGGTAGCGCAAACTCGAAGGTGAGCGGATCGGTCTCGAAGCGCACGTCCGTCCGCACGAGAATCGCGCGACGCGTCCCGGTCGAGTGGAATTCGCCGGGGAGGTCGAAGTCCGCGGGCTCGAGGTCGAGGTCGGCGAGGACCGATCGTTCGATCTCACCCTGTTCGCCGTCGGCGAGGTCGGTCTCGGTACCGACTAACGGCGCAGTGACGAACGCCCGACCGCGCTCGCAGTGGCGCGTGACGGACTTCACTCGGCGCTCGTCGACGCGCTGGAGTCGCTCCGTGTCGGGGAGTTCGAGCGCGTCCGGCGCGTCGGTATCGGAAAAGCAGGCCACGTCTCCGGCGACGGGACGATCGAACGGCAGTCCCCGTTCGACGCGTTCGCTCAGCATCAGGTTGAACGCGTAGGACTGGGCGGCGTGGACGAACAACCGCTGGAGGTTCGAGGGGACGCGTTCGAGTGCCGTTCGGAACTCGTCAGGACCTGGTTCGCCCTCGTTCTCGGCGAGTGCGTGGATCATCGAGCGCTCGTACCGAAGTCGGTGGGGGACGCGCTCGAGTGCTTCCTGCCAGTCCCGGGTTTCTTCGACGAAGGCCCGGGCTTCCTGCGTTCCCTCCGGTTCCGCTTCGGTCGGGTTCCCGAGGTACGCCATCACCGCCCCTTCCCAGTCGCCACGGGCGATCGCGAGACCGACCTCGTGTGTCACCGGTCGGCGGCTCCCGAAGCGCTGCTGACCGAAGAAATTGGGGACGCCGATCGAAACCGGCGATTCACCGTCCGCGTCGCCGCGATCTGCGGTATCGAGTCCGCCGAACGCTCGCAGTTCCTCGGTGATCGCCGCCGCATTGTCCGGCCGCGCAGGATCGCTGACCACGAGTTCGAACTCGTTGCCCGCGAGGTCGCCGAACTCGAGGCCTCGACCAGCGCGGCCGACTATCTCCACGTCGACTCCCTCGATGACCGGCAGGTCTCCGGGGGCGGCCCCGTAGACCGAAAACAGCTGCGTCGTCACGGCGTACTTGTCCTTCGTGCCGGCCCAGTCGATCCGCTCCCGGGAAATTCCGAGCGCGTCCGAGAGCCGTGCGGCGAAGTCGTTCGTATCCCACCCGCGGAGCGTCGCTCGGAAGACGAGATGGGGGTAGGCGTCCGTCGACGCGTCGAGCGGTTCGGTGTCGAAGCGCTCGAGTTCGCGCACCCGGAAGTGGTCGTCCCGCTCGCGCAGGTGGCCGCCGACGCCCTCCGTGTCGCTGACGTAGTGTTCCATGCCGACGGCCTGCTCGGTGGGGTGGGCTGGGCGCATGCTGGTTGCCACGGGATTCGGGCGGCGCACCTAAGTCGGTTCGTTCTCGAGCGGGCGCGCCGTCTCACGGCGGATCGGCCAGCGCGTCGGATCGGCTGCGCCAACTCGACGGCGAAACCGTCGCCGTCAGTCCGTGCGCGGAATCGACCGCGCACCCAGTGCGAAGGCGAGGAGGGCCACGACAGCCAGGATCACGAGGTTCGCGATGACGGGATCGACCCCCGCAATTTCGGCCTGCTGCGCCCCGGAGAACGTCGCGGCCCGGACGCCGCGGGCGAAATAGGTGAGCGGCGAGAGGTTCACCAGCGGGCCGAACCAGCCGGGGAGTTGCTCGAGCGAGATGAACGTCTCGGAGAGAAAGAGAAGCGGGAGTCCGATCGCGTTGCTCGCCGCGACCGCACCGTCCTGCGAATCGGTGTAGCTGCCGAGCATCGCGCCGACGCCGCAAAAGCAGACGACGCCTACCAGCACGTACGGTATCAGCAGCGCCGAGACGGTGATTTCCGCCCCCGTCAGAACGACCACGAGGCCGAGGATGAGCAGGCTCGCGAGCCCGATGATGACGGCGTTGACGGCGGTCTGAGCGAGCAACCACTCGGCGCGGGACAGTGGCGTCGTCGCGAGCTTCTCGAATCGGCTGCCTTCTCGGTGGCGCGCGACTTCGCTGCCCATCCGAGACAGCGGAGTGAAGAGAACGACCACCGCGAGATAACCCGGCACGTAGAAGGCCGGTGGCTCGGTGAATAGCCCCTCTCCAGTCGGGTCCGTTCGAACGAGCGCGCCGAAGATGACGATCAGGATCACCGGGAAGAAAAAGGTGAAAAACACCGCGGTCCGGCGGCGGACGAACGACCGCCACCCCGCACTGGTCTCCGCACGCACGCGTCCCATTCGGCTCACGCGGTCTCACCCGCCTGCGTGAGCCTTCCCTCACCGGCTCCGCCGTCCCCGGCCTCGAGCCGCTCGGTTCGCTGGCGTTCCGCCGCGTCGGCCAGTGTGAGATACACGTCCTCGAGATCGGGCTCGGACCACGAGAGCTCCGTGTATTCGAGGGCGTGGGCCTCGAGGTAGTCGACGACGGCCCCAATTTCGGCGGGTTCGATGTCGCGTACGACGACCGCGCTCTCCGGGCTCCGACCCCGGCCGCCGTCCGGACGCTCGACCGGATGTCCGAGATCGGCGAACGCTTCGAGGGAGGCCGCCGTTTCGATCGCCAGTCTGCTCGAGCCGCCGTGGTCACGGACGAGTTCCTCGGGCGAGCCCTGCGCGACGAGGCGTCCGTCGGCGAGCAGGCCGACGCGGTCGGCCAGTCGCTGCGCTTCCGCCATATCGTGGGTCGTCAGGACGACGGTCGTCCCGCCGTCGGCGAGTTCCTCGATCAGTCGCCAGACCGTGCGCCGGCCGGCGGGGTCGATGCCGGTCGTCGGCTCGTCGAGGAAGAGCAGATCGGGGTCGTTGACCAGCGCTGACCCGACGCAGACACGGCGCTGTTGGCCCCCGGAGAGGTCCTCGTACCAGGTCTCGCCGGCGTCGACGAGACCGACGTCAGCGAGCACGTCGTCGGAATCGCGAGCGTCGTCGTAGAGTCCCGCGTAATAGGCCAGCAGTTCGCGGGCGCTGAGCCTCCCCGGCGGCGAAAACTCCTGCGGGAGAACGCCGATCCGGTCGCGATCGACGGCCGTCGGGGGGTCGCCGAGGATCTGCACGGTACCGCCGTCCGGATCGGTCGTTCCCGTCAGTGCACGCACGAGCGTCGTCTTGCCGGCTCCGTTCGGGCCGATCAGCGCGAAGACCTCACCACGCTCGACCGAGAGCGAGGCCCCCGCCAGCGCGACCGTCTCACCGTACGTCTTCTCGAGGTCCGTCGCGTCGACTGCGGCTGCCATACAGGTAATTTCCGGGGAATGCGGGTAAGGAGTTCGATTTCGAGAGTTGCGACGCCGTTTTACCCGTCACCCGCCCGCGAAAGCGGGCACCAGTCGGCCCGAGAGCCGATCAGGGCTGCTCGAGGTCGTCGAGGGCGGAGCGGTCGATTCCCGTAATCTCGAAGCGCGCACCGCCGTCGTCGGCGTCGGTCACCGCGATCGACCAGCCGTGGGCCCTGATACTGTCCCGCACGATCGCGAGGCCGAACCCGGTTCCGTCGTTTGCCGTCGTGTCTCCCTCGTCCAGGACGGACACCTTTTCGTCGTCCGGAATGCCGGTGCCGTCGTTTTCGACGTAGAATCCGGGTTCGCAGGCGGTGGTTTCGGTCCTGCTCCGGTCCACCTCGAGCCGACCGACGCGAACGGTCACGCTCGCGGATTCGGTATCACCAGCCGCGGCGTCGTTCACGTGTCCGACGGAGTCGTCGCCGGTCCGATCGCCGAGACTCGAACGTCGTAACACAGTTCGACGCCGTCGGTTCGAATCCACGCTTCGTCCCGTAACTCGCCGATCGGTTCCGCCCCGGCGAGGACCGGTTCGAGGTCACCGGCCTGGAGCACCATCTCGGACCGGATAATATCCGTCACGTGTTTGCCGACCGGCCGCTCCCTTCCGAGCATCTTCTTTGCGGTCGTATTGATGTCCACGACGCGATCGTTTCGATCCACGACGACGATTCCGTTGTCGACCGCTTCGACGATGAAGTCCCTCGCCAGCGCAACGACGCTGCTGTGACGTCACGATCGACAGGAATCGATCGACGGGGATCCGTCTGGCGAACCTGACGCTCGACGTCGCCAGAATGAGCGGAACACCGAGGGCCAGGTACGCGAACGGGACCAGCATGAAGTGAGGAAACGGACTGACCTTCGTGACGGAGAAAATCGTAACGATGGCCGTCCCGACGGCGACGACGAATATGACGAACGTGATCCGCCGATAGACGTTTCGCGAGTGCAGCAACTTCCGAAAGAGGAGCCCGCAGTAGACGGTCACGATCGCGTGCGATCCCGCGAAGTATACGGAGGCTAGCGGCCCCCACGAGTAGCGGAGAATATCGAACCGGACGCGTTCGACGGCGGGATCGACGAACACGAGTCCGTGAACGTCGTTCGTCATCGCGGAAACGAACACCGTCGCGGGAAACAGGAAGAGCGCCACTACGCGAGGGCGGGTGAGCCACCCACCGCGACCGGTAAAGTGGAGCGTAAAACACAGCGTCGAGACAATCAACAAGGGGGCGTCGCAAGCGAGGCCTGAAACCAGAACAGCTTCAGGGTCATCGGGACGCTCGATACGGTCAGGAGAACCGTGAGCGACCACAAGGCGACCGTGGCCTGGACCACCATTCCCCAGGTCTCGAGCGGCCCCGATCGTTGCTGCCAGGCGAGGATCGCACCGGCGATACCGATACACGTCGCCAGGGCAAGCGGAACCGTATACGGCGTCAGTTGCCACATCATGAGGCCCAGTTGGCTTCTCCACTGTAGCTGACTCTCGAGTTGCTACAAAGACGGTGGCCATCGCAGCAGCACGCGTCGGGTTCGTTTCCGCCTCGAGACGCCTGTGAACCGCTTCGGGCCGTCCGTACGTCTGCCCTCGCAGGCTCAACCGTTACCCGCCGAATCGTGCTACCACAGCGAGAATGACGAAACTCGGATACACCCTCTCGAGCGAAGAGTTCGGTCCGACGGAACTCGTCGACATCGCCCGCCGCGCCGAGGACGAAGGCTTCGATTTCGTCTCCATCTCGGATCACTTCCACCCGTGGGTTTCCGCGCAAGGAGAGTCGCCGTTCGTCTGGTCAACGCTCGGTGGCATCGCGACGGTGACGGACGAGATAGAAGTCGGCGTCGGCGTCACCTGTCCGACGACGCGGATCCATCCGGTCAACGTGGCCCACGCCGTCGCCACGGTCGACGAGATGCTCGGCGACCGTTTCACCTTCGGCGTCGGCACGGGTGAGAACCTGAACGAACACGTGACGGGCGAGCGCTGGCCCGAACACGACGTCCGTCTCGAGAAACTCGAGGAGGCGCTGGACGTGATGCGGAAACTGTGGACTGGCGAGACGACGAGTCACCGCGGCGAGCACTACACGGTCGAGAACGCACAGCTGTTCACCGCACCCGACGAACAGCCGACGACGATCGCGAGCGCGTTCGGGACCCAGACCGCCCGGTGGACGGCCGAACACGCGGACGGCCTCTGGTGTTCCGGGCCGAGAGAAGAGCCGCTCGAGGCGTACGAAGAGGCCGGCGGCGACGGGCCGTCCTACACGCAATTGCACGGCTGCTACGCCGAAACCGAGGACGAAGCGATCGACACTGTCTACGAGCAGTGGCCGAACGGGTCGATCCCGGGCGAGCTGGGCCAGGAGCTGTCGACCCCGGCTCACTTCGAGCAAGCCGCCCGGATGGTCGACCGGGAAGACATCGCCGAGTCCGGGACGATCACCGATCCCGATCCACAGGCCCACATCGACAGCATCGAACGGGCGCTCGACGCCGGCTACGACCACGTCTACGTCCACCAGATCGGCCCCGATCAGGACGTGGCGCTCGAGTTCTACGCGGAAGAAGTCCTGCCTTCGTTCTGATTTCCGGCTTCTGACTACTCGGTCGCGAGCGCGACGAACCGATTGATCGCCTCGTCGCTCCCGGCGACGATCAGGGTGTCGTCCTCGAGGACGGTAAATTCCGGGCCGAGGTCCGTCAGTAGCTCGTCGCCGCGTTCGGCCGCGACCACCGTACACCCGGTCCGCGCCCGCAAGTCGACGTCACCGAGGCTCCGGCCGGCGATCTGCGGTGCGGTCGTCCGGACGAGTTCGAACTGCGTCTCCGGCGTCAAAATCTCCTCGTCTTCGATCAGGACGGACGCGAGCATCCGACCGGTCACCGTCGACAGCGAGAGGACGTACTCCGCCCCGGCCCGATAGAGTTTGGGTATGTTCCCCGGTTCGTTCGCTCGCGCGATAATCTCGACGTTGGGTGCCACCTGCTTCAGGACCAGCGTCGCGTAGATCGTCGTCGCATCGTCGTCCAACGTGAGAATGATCGACCGGGACTCGTCGACGCCGGCGGCCTCGAGATCGGCCTCGTCGGTGACGTCCCCGACGATATCGACGCCGGGCATCTCCGCGTAGTCGACGACGAAGGTTTCGACGCCGTCGTCCGCGAGGGTCTCCACTGCCGTTCGGCCGACGGCACCGTATCCGCCGACGACGACGCGATCACGACGGTGTTGCAAGGTCGACACGGTCCGGGCTTTCAGTTCCGAGAGGTCGTCGCGCCGGCCCGCAACGAGCAAAATCGTGTTGCCGTCGACCTGGTGGTCGGGGCCGGGAACGGGGACGAACTCGCCGTTGAACCACGCGCCGATGACGGTGAGCCCCATCCGATCTCGAATGCCCGACTCCGGTATCGTCTGGCCGACCAGGTCGCTTTGCTCCTGGACGAGCAGTTCGGTCACCGCGAGGTCCTCGCTGAACTCGATCGTGTCGCGGAGTTCGGCCGAGACGGTCGTCGTCGCCTTTCGGGCGAGGCTCTGGCCGAGCACCCGTCGCGGGCGAACGATGTCGTCGGCACCGGCGTAGCGGTGATAGCTCGCGACGTCCTCGTTTTCGGCGACGCTGACGATCCTGAGGTCGCTCGAGAGTTCTCGCGCGGTGAGGATCACCATCGCGTTCGTCTCGTCGTCGACGTCGGTGACGAGCGCGCGGGCCTCGGCGGCGTTCGCCGCGCGAAGCGTCCCTTCCTGGTCGAGTTGGCCGTAGATCGCGTCGGTGCCCTCCCGACTGAGACGGACGACGAGTTCGGGATCGTCGTCGACGAACACGTACGGCACGTTCGCCGCCTCGAGTTCCTCCGCGAGGACGTCCGACCGCGGCGTGTACGAGCAGATGACGACGTGGTCGGTGAGGTCGGTCGTCTCCGGCGGCCGATCCTCGAGGGCCTCCCGGAACAGCGGGACGACGATCAGCGGCAACGCGAGGAAAACGAGCAAGACGCCCGTGAGGTTCATCACGATCACCATCAGGTTCATCTGCGGACTGTCCCAATCGGCGGCGTCGCCGCCGAATCCGGCCGTCGTCAGCGCCTCGATTACGAACTGAAGCGCCTCGTAGTAGGTCGTACTAGCACCCTCGAAAATTGCCATTCCGGCCCGATAGACGACGGCGTAGACGAGGACGAGCACCAGGACGGCGACCAGCGAGAGGACGATTCGCCGCCACCAGTTGTTCATCACCAGTACGTGACTGCAGAGGGCTTAGTAACTTCGGGAAGCCCTCACGGCTCTCTGGGTGCCGGCTCCTCGTGACGGTCGTTCGATCCGATCCGTCCGGGGGGTACCAGTGCGATGGACTTTTATCGGCTGTGTACGTACACATACACAGATATGGGGACGAAAACGATCTCACTCGCCGACGACGCGTACGAACGACTCCGGGCCGAAAAGCGCGAGAACGAGAGCTTCAGTGACGTCGTTCGTCGGTTAACGGAGGGCACGACGCTCGAGGAGTACTACGGGACGTTGGGCGAAGACACGGCGGACGAACTGGAAGGGATCGTCTCGCGACGGCGGACCGAGCGGACGAACGAATCGCGGGACCGAGTCGAACGAATCGCGGACGCGCTCGAATGATTCTCGACACCTCGTTTCTCATCGACGTGCTCCGCGGAGAAGAGGCGGTGCAAGACGCGGTCAGGTCGATCGACGAGGGTGCCACGGCGCAGGTCAGTTCGGTCACCGTGATGGAACTGTGGGAGGGAATCCACCTCGCGGACTCGTCCGACCGTGAACGGGGTGTCGTGAAGAATCTGCTCGGTGACGTTCGGGAACTCCCGTTCGACAGAGCGTGCGCGATGACTGCTGGTGAAATCAACGCGACGCTGCGGCGAGACGGTGCCCCGATCGACGACGCCGACGTGATGATCGCCGCGACCGCACTCGAAAACGACGTCCCAGTCGTAACGAACAACGTCGATCACTTCGAACGAGTCGACGACCTCGAGATACGTACGTACTGACTGTCACGAAACGATCGCCGCTTCCCAACTCGTTTTTGATCCCCGCCGCCGAATCCGATTGCATGGAGTACACGACCCTCGGAAACACGGGAACGACGGTCTCGAAACTCTGCTTCGGCACCTGGCGTTTCGGAAAGGAGAGCGACGGGACCGTCGAAACGGACCGTGAAGAGGCACACGAACTGCTCGACGCGGCGTGGGACGCCGGGATCAACTTCATCGACACGGCGAACGTCTACGGCGATCCGGACGGCACGAGCGAGCGCTGGATCGGCGAGTGGCTCGCGGACCGCGACCACCATCGCGAGGACCTCGTCATCGCCTCGAAAGTCTACTTTCCGTTCGACGGCCGGGGCGAACCGGGGCCGAACGACTCCGGCCTCGGCCGGAAGCACATCCGAGCCCAGATCGAGGGCACCTTAGAGCGCCTCGGTACCGACTACCTCGACCTCTACTACATCCACCGCTGGGACGAGGACACGCCGATTCGGGAGACCCTCCGGACGCTCACGGAACTCGTCCGCGACGGGAAAGTTCACTACCTCGGCGCCTCGAGCATGGCCGCCTGGAAGCTCACGAAAGCGCTGTGGGAAAGCGACGTCGAGGGCCTGGAGCGCTTCGACGTCACCCAGCCGATGTTCAACGCGGCGGATACGGACGACGTCGCGGACTATCTCGAGGTCTGCGCCGACCAGGACGTCGCAGTCTGTCCGTACTCGCCGCTCGCCGGCGGGTTCCTCACCGGAAAGTACGAGCGTGCCGAGGACGGGACCGTCGTCGCACCCGACGGCTCCCGGGGCACCCTCTCCGATCTCTTCGAGGACCGATACACGAGCGAGACCGCCTGGGACGTCCTCGAGGCGGTGGAGTCGATCGCAGCGGAAGTCGACGCCACGCCCGCGCAGGTATCGTTGCGGTGGCTGATGGAGCGGGATCGATTTACCTGCGTGCCGATCGTCGGCGCGCGGACGCCCGATCAACTCGCGGAGAACGTCGGCGCGGTCGAGGTCGACCTCGGTGACGAGCAACTCGAGCGGATCGACGTCGCTCGTGGTGCGGACGGCGGCGGCTACCGCTGAGCCCGTCATTCGTACTGGAACGACGTTCCCAGCCGATCGGAATTGTCCAGTTGCTTATTGCTGTTTGGTCCGAAGCGAACGTGATGACACGAGATAGAGGGGTGTCCCGACGTCGGATGCTCGAGCTGACGGGTGCCACAGCGTCGGTCGCGTTCATCGCCGGCTGCAGTAGCGGCGGTAACGGCGGTAACGGTGGTAACGGCGGTAACGGCGGCGGAGACGGCGGCGTGGAGATCGATCCAGACACGGCGATCGAGTTCGACGGACAGACGTCCGGCTGGGTCGGCATCGCACCCGACTCGATCGCGGACACGGAGAACCCGACGCTCATCCTCCAGGAGGGCGAAACCTACGAGATCGGCTGGACGACCGGCGACACCGCCCGGCACAACATCGCGATCTACGACGAAAACGACGAGGTCGTCGACGACCTCGTGACCGAGAAGGTCACCGATCCCGGCGACGATCAGTGGCTCGAGTTCGAGGCCAAAAGCGAGATGGTCACGTACATTTGCGAGGTCCACCCGACGACGATGGTCGCCGACATTCAGGTCGAATAGCGAGCGGTGAGTACCTCGTTTCAAAGACGACGATAGTCGGTCCCGTTCCGCCGAACCGATACCGTGCGTACCCACCTTTTGCTGGGGGTACTGAGAACGACCTCGCTCGCGGATGCAGGGCTTCCCCGTCTCCAACGGGACCCGTTTCTCCCGTCCGACCCCCTCACTCTCGGCCGCCGGCCATCGGCTCGAGCCCGATGCGATACTCGGTCAGGTTCTCGTACCCGTCCGCGGTGACGACCACGAGGTCCTCGATGCGGACGCCGCCGACCGCGGGGTCGTAGATGCCGGGTTCGATCGAGATCACGTGACCGGCCTCGAGGTCGCCGCCGGTCGGCGAGACGCTCGGTTGCTCGTGGATGTCGAGGCCGACGCCGTGGCCGGTGCTGTGGATGAACCCCGTTTCCGCGTTCGGATCGCTCCGGAGCGTGGCGTAGCCCGCGTCTTCGATCACGTCGCAGGCGGCGTCGTGGACCTCGGCGCCCGTGACGCCGGCCCGGACGGTCTCGAGTGCGGCCTCGTAGGCCGAGCGCGTGACCTCGTAACGCCGCCGAGCCTCCTCGCCGGGGTCGCCGCGGGCGAACGTCCGGGTCATGTCCGCGAAGTAGCCCGTCTCCTTGTCCCGCGGGAAAATGTCGATCACGATCAACTCGTCTGCCTCGAGCGGTCCGCTGCCCCGGTCGTGTGGATCGGCACCGTCGGCGCCGCAGGCGACGATTGTTTCGTCGAGCCCGCAGCCGTGTCGCAACAGGGTGATCTCGATCTCCTCCGTGACGCGCTCGCTGGTGAGCGGTTCCCCGTCGTGAACGAGGACGCCGTCGTCGACGTCCGCGGTCGCGATCAGTTCCTCGGCTCGCGCCATCGCGGCTTCGTTGGCCCGCTGGGTCGCTCGAATCTGTTCGACTTCCGGGTCGGTTTTCTTTGCACGGATGTCCGTCACGATCCCGTCGGGTTCGACCGTCACCTCGAGGCCGCGCTCCCGGAGTCCGTCTGCGGTTCCCGTCGGGAAGGCCCGCGGGACGGCGATCGACGAGACGTCGTGATCCCGGCAAAACGCCGCCAGGGTGCGGATCGTCCCCTCGTACGTGCCGTGCTCGGCCACCAGTCGCTGGTACTCGTAGTCCGCACGTCGGGAGACCGAGTCGGCGTTCGCCTCCGATTTCGCGCGGCCGTACTCGAGACCCGAGACGAGCACGTGGACCCCCGAAGCGGTTACCAGCGTCTGATAGGGATCGGGAGCGCTGAAGCCGGAGACGTACCGCTGGTCCGCGTCCGACGCGTCGTCGTCGATCAGGTACCCGTCCTGTTCGGTTTCCGAGAGATACTCGCGAAGCGACGAGAGATCGACGTCCACGTTCATGCGAAGGTATCTATCGAGCGGCCACATAATCCCGCGGATCCTCTCGAGCGGTTTCGTCCCAGGAGACTGCGTCGTCGGGCATCGATTCGGACCAACACATTTATGAATTAAGTTAGAAGTCTCACACGTATGGATCGCCGGCAGCTACTAGCAACCGGGGCGGCAGTCGCGTTTTCCGGCTGTGGAACCACCACCGATATCGACGACGACACGAACGGCGAGCAGCCGACGAGCGACGGGCTCTTGGAGTCCGCGATCGAGACGCGCCGGCACATGCACGACCTGACGGCCCGTCGAACCATGCAGGTCGCCGCTCCCGACGGGTCGGTCGAGCGAGTCGAGCGTCTCGCGCGGGTCCCGCCGGCCAAACAGCGCATCGAGGTGGTCGAGTCGACCGATCCCGACACCCCCGCCGGTTCGGTCACCGTGACGAACCGCGCGACGACGTGGGAGTACAACCCGAAGACCGAGACGGTCGACAAACAGTACCACCCGAACAAGGTCGACACCGACGGGGTCCGACTGGTCCTCGAGGACCTCCGGTCGGATCACGAACTCAGGTACGACGGCCAGGAGACGATACACGGGCGCGACGCACACGTTATCGAGACGAGACCGCCGACGGAGGACGTCGGGCCGACGATCAATCTCGTCGTCGGCGAAACGACCTTCGTCGTCCCGTTACGAGTGACCGGCGATCCGGAGGCGGTGGACGTTTCCCGGACGATCTGGATCGACGACGAACACCGGTATCCGATCAAAGAGCGCAACGCGGTCGCAGAAGACGGCGAGACGCTTCACGAACTGCTCGTCACGTACGAGGATCTCTCGATCGATCAGGGAATTCGGTCGGGAACGTTCACGTACGAACCGCCAAAGGGTGCGACGGTCGTCACCGACGGCCGCGAGCCTGAGGGCGTCTTCGAGTCGCGGACCGCCGCCGAGGAAATCCTCCCCTACGACCTGCCCGACCCGGACGTGGCCGACGCGTACGTCCTCGATCGAGTCACGGTGATCGAACAGAAGCCGAAGTACGGCGGGACCGTCGCGACGCTCTGGTACAACGATCCGACCGTGATCGCGAAAGAACTCTACGTGGCCGTCCGACAACAACAGCGGTTCGATCCCGACGCGCTCGAGGAGATCGAATTCGACGGGCAGACGGCCTACCGTCGCGACGGTCGCATCCGGAGCATCTTCTGGACCTGCGACGACCTGAGCTACGAAGTCTCGAGCCTCGTCGACGACTCGCCGCTGCTCGAGATCGCGTCGTCGATCGGCTGTTCGTAACGCGTCGGTTCTACCCTGCTGGCCTCGTCGAAATCCACGATTGGTGACCGGTATCGAAATTCGTGCGACAATCACAGCGTGAACGCGACACGAGATCGTGATCAATCTACGAAAGTGGTGATCGTTCAGTACAGGTCTAGGAGGTAACGGAGCGACAATCTATCTATAAGATAGGTGTTATAAGCAGTGTGCTGAATACAGAGCACATATCTAGCGCCATTGCATTTGTAGCCTGTACAAAAACGATTGGTTCTGACTTAGATCTACATCGGCGGGTTATCACAGTGGGTCGGCAAAGCGTCTCAATACATCCGCTTTGCCGGAATCACGCCACGAACACCGCCAGTCGGATCCTCAATATCGCCCTCGTACCGTGGAATGATGTGCCAGTGAAGATGTGGAATCGTCTGCCCAGCAGTCGGGCCGTCGTTCAGACCGATATTCATGCCGTCGGGTTCGTAGTGGCGACGGACCTTCGTAATTGCCCGTTCAAGAAACTTGTAGAGGGCTTCTCCGTCGACTTCGTTGAGATACTGGACGTGAGTTTTGGGTACGACGAGCGCGTGCCCCTCCGTTACTGGATACTTATCAAGAAAGCAGAGGTATGTATCGGATTCAAGCAGAACTGTGGCGTCGCGGGTACCGTCAACTATATCGCAGAACACACAGTTATCAGTGCTGCTCATGATACCCAATACGAAGGAGGATGGAATAAAATCTCACACTGACCGGTTCAATTGGGGGTGTGCCAGATATTTATATGGTACGTGGGTAATCAAAGATAATAATGAGTCACTGGGATCCAGCGTTGCGCTCACTACAGGATTCGAAGAGTGGTCTCTATGGCCCAGAGTCTTTCATTGGCTATCTGCGAGATATTGGCCAAGACCCGAACCAGTACCGGACAGCAGACGAACTCTCGATAGACACCCGCGCACAGCTCTCGGATCGGTTAGACGAACAAGAGACAATGGTTCTACGTCTGGGGCGAGCGTCAAATGGTCCCGGGACACAGTTTAGTCTCGTCAACGTGTCCGGTCAGCTTGATGATTTTTTCATTGACGAAAGTGAATTTAATCCGGATGACCGGCAGGTTCTTGATTATTCTTCCGGAGGCGACGAAGCGCTTGCTCTCAGACAGAGTGCTCAAGATATGCTCGAAGTCTACCGATCACTTCCGACCTTCTCGGAGACCTCGTTCGTGAACTTCGCCTTGTCAACGGGAATCTTCTCGCGAGCGCTTGACCTTGACACTGAACAGATAGGAACCGCTCCGACGACGGTCGCGTCCACATTCGATTTTGAGTTCGAACCGCATCCCAACCGACCAACCATCGTTCATCACAACGGCGGTCAAGTTGAAATTGACGCTCTCATTGTGGCCCGTCGGGGAAGCGAGCGAATCCTACTGGTCGTTGAGGCAAAGTGTGGTGCGCCACGAGAACTGGCCAAACATAAGTTGGGTTACCCTGTACTCGCCGCGAGAACATCGCTGTCGCTCGCTGTTGATCGGGTTGTGCCTGTTTATCTCCGAGCACAGACCGTAAGTGACGCCATTCGATACAGTATTTATGAATGTTCGGAGCTTCCAGCGGGCGAAACGCGACCGTGCCTTGCCGGGTTACACGTCGTTGATGATCAGCACTATGAAGTTCGCATCGACCAGTCGGACTCTTACCAACAACGGCTCGCGTGATTCGCGGAAATTCTTATTCCCCGAACATTTTCTCTGCAATCGGGCATCGTCCAAATGCCCATTTATATGATGGATCGCTCCTCTCTATTCAGCACCGCTTTGCCAACGTCACCGATAGCTGATAGAAGTACCAGCATTCGATTGGCATATATTCATATATGATGGGTGTAAAACAAACGGGATCGTCGTGCTGAACTCATTCTCTGTATGCAGCAACCCGCCTCCTTCAGAGTCAGTGACTTTCTGTACGTCTCGTGTGAAAGAGCGAGGCCACGTTCCACATTGTGAACAATACACTTGACGAGGAGTTCGCGAAACTGCTTCCACGAGATATGTGACTGGATGAATATGCTGAATTCCTGCTTGATTGCAGCGTTCACTGTCTCGGTCGTGTTCCATCTGTCGTAGAGTTCGCTGTCAAGTGGCGCATTCCACGCGTTGTGGAGGGGAGAAACGGGCAGCGATTCTCCGCGCACGAAACAGCGACCCACTCATGCTTCGACGGAACCACTCGAGCGATGTGCCGGTTCGAACATCGGATTCGCGAACTATTATCGGACTGTGAATAGGAGTCGCCTTCGGCCCTTTCCGCTGTCGATTTGACCGGTTTCGGTTGCCGGTTTCCGGTGTAAATTTTCCGCAGATAACAGTAGTTATAAGGTAGAAAGGTCCAATGGTTAGAACGGAAGCCGGTCTCCACGAGTAAGGGGGCATCGCGTAAACGCCCCGGGTGGTCAGAGCACCCGAGACTTGGCTTCCGTCTCCCGCTCAGGGAACCGGTTGCCATGATTACGTTGATTCTACCGGGATATAAACGTCCCGCACGCCGGCGGAATCGCCCGACACGACCACCGTTCGGTCCGGAACCGGACTCGAAATGGAACCGAGAGCGTGGCCAGTATGAGTAGCGATCGAGACTCGGGTAAGGACGCCGAGTCGTCGCTCCCGGACTGTCCGTGCTGTGGCCAGTTGGTGACCAGAATAACGACCACCGGGCCCGACACGGGGACCGTCGGTCCCTGTGGCTGTTCGGTGACGCCCGATCAGATCATCGCACAGCGCAGGCGTCGGAACGAGCGCGAGGAGTAAGCATCCGCGAACCACCGGTTACCCGCCGGAACACCGTTCGAGGCTGATACGGGTGTGACGCGGCCGTACTCGCTGCGCGGCCGCGTTGCCGACCCTTCGGCCCTCGGTACGTCTCTCGGCAACGTATCGCTCGAGACGCCTAGCCAATTGTCGTGAAATTCAGGGAGAGAAGTGTCTGAATCACCAGTTTGGAGAGGGTGTTTATTTGACTAACTGCCGAACAGCGCCTATGGTCGGCATCGAGGACCAGTTGATAACCCTCCTCTATCTCCTCGCCATCGCCACCGTCGTCGGGGTCGTCAGTGCGAGACGCGAGCGCATACAGTACACGACCGGGCTCATCGTCACGGGACTGCTCATTTCCGTCGTCGGCTCTCCGGTCGACGTCGAACTCACGTCCGACTTCATCTTGCTCGTCTTACTGCCGATCCTCATCTTCAACGAGGCGGTCAACATCGACCCTCGCGGGTTCCGCGAGAATCTCGGCCCCATTCTCGCGCTCGCCGTTCCGGGCCTCCTCGTCTCGATCGCCATCGTCGCCGTCGCGAGTCGATTTCTGTTCGGATTCCCGCTGGTCATCGCGATCCTGTTCGGCGTCATTATCATGCCGACCGATCCCGTTTCGGTGCTCGCCACGTTCGACGACATCGGCGCCCCCGAGCGACTCGCGGTCCTCGTCGAGGGCGAGAGCCTCCTGAACGACGGCGTGTCGATCGTCGTCTACTCGTCGGTCCTCGCCATCGTCCTCGAGGCGGAATCCGCGGGCGTCGCGCTCGGAGAGATCTACACGCACGGTCGGTTACTGCGTGACGTCGCGATCGGGATCACCGTCGCGGTGGTCGGCGGCGCACTCGTCGGTGCCGTGGCCGGATACGTCGCCACCGAACTCGTCGCCTTCGCGGACGACAGTCTGACCACGATCGTCGTCTCGGTGGGTCTCGCCTACGGCGTCTACGTCTTCCTCGACGTTCTCGGTAGCAGCGGCGTCATCGGAACGCTGACCGCCGGTATCTTCCTCGCCTCACCCAGTGGGACCACGGAGCTGCCCCCGGCGACGCACTTCACCCTCGAGAACGTCTGGGAGTACGCGGCCGTCCTCGCGAACACCATCATCTTCGTCGGTATCGGCATCGTCACACCGATCGCCCTCCAGGTCGAGTCCGCCGGGCACGTCGCCGCGGCGATCGTCCTCGTATTCTTCGCGCGGGCCGTCGTCATCTACCCGCTGGTCGAACTTCTCAACCGGTGGCTAATCGACTCGATTCCGCGGTCCTACCAGCACGTCCTGACGTGGAGCGGCATTCACGCCTCCGTCTCCATCGCGTTGATCCTGGGCGTCTCCGAAACGGGGGCGATTTCGGACCCCCTCGCGGCACAGCTCACCGCGATGGTCTTCGGCGTCGCCGCGTTCACGCTTCTCGTCAACGGCCCGACGATGGGCAGACTGCTCGACCGCCTCGAAATCGGTCAGCGAACGCCGCCACAGCGACTCTACGAGTCGCTCGTCGGTCGCCTTCACGGCGTCGACGCCGCCCTCGACACCGCAGAGCGACTCCACGAAGACGACGAGATTTCGGAGAGCGTCTTCGAGGACGTCACCGCAGTCTACAGACGCGAACGCGACGAGCTCGAAGCCGCACTCGAGTCGCTGCTCGATCGGTATCCCGACGTCCGTCGCCACGAGGAGCGACTCGGAACCCGACGCATTCTCGTCGCGGAACACCGGGCCATCAACGAGGCGATACAGCGAGGGGACATAGGCGGGGACGTGGGTGACCGCTTGCTGGACGACGTCAAAGTGAAACTCGATCGCGTTCTGACCGACGAGTGGACTGCAACCGAACCGACGCCGACCGACTTCACCCCGTACTGGCGTCGGGAACTCGAGGCGGTGTCCCTCGACGATGGCAACGAGGCGGTCCAGGCGGGTACGTCACGACCGGACGATGGCTCGAAAGCCGGGGATCGGCAATCGTGAGACGATATGTCACCCGTCGGGACCCGCTTTCGGCCGCGTCGGTCGTCCCGCTGACCGACCCGGACGCGACGCACGCCTGTCGAGTATTCCTGGAGCCGACGGGACTTGCAGTCGCCGACCCACTTCTCGGGCCGATTCTCGAGTCCGCGCCTCACGCCCACCGGTACCGCGGGCGACTCGTCCGATCGGGTAGGTCGCGGAAGACGTGGACACCGATCCAGACGTCCTGCCCGTACAGGTGACGGGGACCGCCGCATTGGAGCGGAATGCAAGACCGGTCTCGTGAGTCGCTTCCGCCGTGGATCTCACCCCGGCCCGACGTCGGTCCGGTCCGCTTCAGAGGGCGGTTCCTCCTGCCGTTCGGCGACGCTCTCGGCATACTCGTCGAGCGTGTGTTCGGGTTCGACGTCGACGCGGTCGCGGTCTCGACCGGCCAGGACCGGGAGGATCATCCGGACGAACATCACGATGAACACCATCAGGAACGGGCCG
Source organism: Natrinema caseinilyticum (assembly GCF_024227435.1). Classification (GTDB taxonomy): domain Archaea; phylum Halobacteriota; class Halobacteria; order Halobacteriales; family Natrialbaceae; genus Natrinema; species Natrinema caseinilyticum. Next base: position 3,859,944 of record NZ_CP100445.1, on the reverse strand, counting down.
AGGAAGATCCCGTACCAGCCGAACAGCGGCGGCCCGAACAGGTACGCGAACATGACCAGCCCGGTGTTGAGCAGTCGTCCGGAGAGGTACGGTCGGATGTACGTCCGGACGAGGTTGTCGAACGCGACGATCATGACCGCGAGGAACACGAGCGGGAACCAGAGGAATCGCGGATCGACGGCGACCGCCTGGAGGGCGAGAGTCGCGGCGATCGCAAAGTAGACGATCGACCGACCCACGAGCGGGACGAGCGTGAACAGACCGGTGACGACGGCGAACAGCACCGCCGAGGGGATCGCCAGGTCGCCGGGCGCAAAGAAATTAAACGCCGTGTAGATGATCGCCGAGAGGACGATCACCGCGAAGATCGTCATCGTGTACCCGAAGTAGATCGAACCCAGTCCTCGGTCGACGACCGAGAGGTAGTCGGTTGCCAGGCTGTCCTCGCCGAACACGTTCGATTCGAACCAGTCGGCGATAGTTCGGTCGCTGACCAGCAGGAAGAACGCGATCAGCAGCGAGATGAACATGTTGAACAGCGTCGCACCGATGGCGCCGACCACGCCGCCGACCGACCCGAGCAGGCTCTGGACCGACGGATCCTGGATCAACACGACCGTCGTGTCGTACACCTCGGAGGGCGTGTTCGGGAGATCCGAGATCTGAACCGGCAACTGCGCGAGTATCCTGTCGACCGGCAGGTCCGCGACCGCGGTCACCAACTGCCCGAGAGCGACCAGGAGGATCGCGCCGATCATCACCACGATCGGGACGACGATCAGGAGCAGCGTCAGCGCCGCCACGAGCGTCGGCGAGGCGAAGCGCCGCTCGAGTCGCTGCGTGATGGGCCGCGCGACGTAGTAGATGAACAGCCCGAAGACGAGCCACGGGAGGTACTGGTCGACGACCAGTCCCAACACGGCCAATAGTACGAGCCCCAGAATCCACCACCCGAGGCGTTCGTGAGCCGCCCAGATGCGGACGTTTCGTATCGGTGAATCGGTTTCGTCCATGGGTACTGATACCACGGAAACACTATTAACGAAATTGCACACTCGTACTGAATTATCAGGGTTCGGTATTTCAAACGCCGATACGGCGGTGATCGGTCGAGCGAGACGGGGGATCCCGAAACGCGATCGATGGTCGTAAAGAGGTGTGCTGCTCGCATGCCCGCTATTCGGACCTGCTCGATTCGCCGCGGGCTTCCACGAGCAAGTCGACGATGGTTTTGGCCAGTCCGATCAGAACGGGCCCGACGAAGAGGCCGAGGAACCCGAAGACGGCGACGCCACCGAGGATGCCGATGACGAGAATGCCCGGATTGAGGCGCGTACCGCGCTGCATCGCGAGCGGTCGGACGACGTTGTCCGAGCCGCTGATGACGACGGTCCCGTACACGAGTAGTCCCACCGCCGCCGGAATGCTCCCCACGACGACGAGGTAGATCACAGCCGGAATCCAGACGATCGACGCTCCGATGAGCGGGAGTAGCGACAGAACGAACGTGATCACGCCCCAGAAGACGATGCTGTCGAAACCGATGACGATGAAGGCGAGAACGGTCAGAATCGCCTGCAAGCCGGCGACGATAACGTTGCCCACCACTGCAGCCCAGAGGAGGTCGTCGGTGTTACCCAGGAGTTCGTCCATCACGTCCGGTTCGAGCGGGGCGGCCGTCCGTAGCCAGGCGATGAACGCGTCGCCGTCTCGCAGGAGGTAGTAGAAGGTGAACAGGAAGACGACAGCGCCCACGACGAACGCGGGAATCCCGCCGACGATGCCGATGATCCCGCCCACGACGCCGCGGAGACCGGTTTCGACCGCGCCGGAGAACGGCTCGAGCAGGGTTTGAAGGTCCGCATCCGCTCCGAACCGATCCTGGACGATGGCTTCGACGGCCGCGGCGTCGGGGAGTTCGGCACCGCTCGCCACCGAGACTGCCTGATCCACTGCGACGACGACGACGACGAGGAGCGGGACGAGAACGACGACCACCGTGGCGAGGAGTGTACCGACCGCACCGGCAGTCGCCCCGAGTCGGTCCGACAGTCGGGCGTTTACCGGTGCGACGAGATACGCCAGCAATCCACCGGCCAGTACAAACTGCAGGAACGGCAATACGAGAACCACGGACAGCGTACCGAAGACTAGCAGGAGAATCCGAAGGAAGGTGATCGAAGAGTCGGTGCCGTCTTCGGTCATGGTTGGACACCACTGCCAGTGCCCGACGTATCGAGAGGCCCAGGTACTGCCATACTGTCACTCATTAATTCCCTTTTCCAATCCAATCGAAGGATAACTGACGTCCTCGTCAGACCCCCGCAACCGTCGAGTAGCCCGCGATGGGTGGGTTCTTCCGAGAGACGATACCTCGAGCAAACCCTTAAATCTACAGTGATTGTCAAATTGGGAACATTACTCGGAGAACGGTAATCCGACACCGACGTCGTCGGTCGTGTTCGCTTCCGACTCCCAGTTCTTCCACCAGAGTCGGCACACGATGAGCGACTGGGGGCTCGTGAATCCACGCTCGGTACACCGGGTCGTCGCGTCCGCCGACACGATATGACCCGACGGGTAGTTTCGAGGCGTCCGGCGACGGAACACGGTGGAAGATGCTTTGTCGGCACGATCACCGGTCACATCAACTGGGGCTCACATTTCGAAAATTCTGAAGAGGGGGTTATCCGCTTCGATACGGTAGCAGGCCGCATGGATATCGACTGGAGAGCGATACTGATCGGACTACTCCTCGTTGTGGTCGTCGCGGTCATCAGGGGCCGGTTGGTCGTCGCGATAAACCCGATGATCCTGACGTTTTCGTGGATTATCATCGGTGTCCTCGGCGGTATCGTCACCGGCTTTCTCGCCGGTGGCACGGTCGTTTCCGGGGCCGTCCACGGCGGACTAATGACCGTCTTCGCGTCGCTTCTCAACCTGGTCGTCGTCACGTTCGCGACGTTCTTCTTCGCGGGGTTCGTCCCGGAGTTCGGCGTGCTCGCCGTCGGCGTGTTCCTGTTCGCGTTCTACGCTACCCCGGGCGCGATCGGTGGGGCGATCGGATCGTGGGCCTGCGGTCGACAGGCCTTCCAACGGCTCCCCGATGCGCGGGCGTGAAATCGTTCACGTCACCGATTCGTACGCGGCGTCGGTTTTCGGGGGACTGTCGGGCCGCGCGGAGACGGCCGTCTCTCTCACGAGGATCGCTCTTCTCTGATGACCGTCACGGGGACGTGCGACCGTCGAACGACGTGCTCGGCGACGCTTCCGAGTAAATATCGAACCAGTCCCTCGCGCCCGTGACTACCGACGACGATGTGATCGACGTCGTGGTCCTCCGCGTACGTCACGATGGTGGACGCTGCGTCCCCATCGAGCGACACCGTCCGTACGTCCGCGTCCGCGTCGGACTCGCGTGCGATCCCTTCGGCCCGCTCCAGAAGCGATTCCGCTGCTTCCAGTGACTTTTCGTACGAATCCTCGGGGTAGAACTCGTTCAGGTCCTCGTTCCGGTACCACTCCTCCGGATCGTTCACGTGAAGCACGTGAATCTCCGCACCGGGGTGCGTCGAGAGGGCGTACCGTAACGCGATGTTCGCTTGCGTAGATTCGTCGAACGCGACCAGAACTCGTGTGGTCATGGTCTCCCATACGGCGACGCGGACCAAATTTCCCCAGTGGCCCGCCCCGCAATCGATCGGTGCGGCCTACGGAGGAACCCGCGGGTGCGGCGGCCTGCGGAGAAGCCCCTGGGTTCGGATACCGAATTCCGGACTCTCGAGCGCGCGACCGCCGAGAGACGGTGGTGTCGATTCAGGTACCGCCGCTCGAGGTGGGGTCGTCGCTCCCGTTCGAGACGGATCGATTCTGACGCTCCAGCGTCGGCACCGGGCCGAGAATCCGTACCAGTGCGGGGATCGGTATCGGTAAGGCGGGCCCACACGACAGAGCGACCATGAACGTCACTATCACGCCCTCGAGCGTCTCGGGGTCGGCGCGTGCGCCGCCCTCGAAGAGCTACACCCACCGGGCGATCCTCGCGGCGGGCTTCGCGGGCGAGGCGACCGTGCGGGACGCGCTCTGGAGCGCAGACACGCAAGCGACCGCTCGCGCAGTGACTCTGTTCGGCGGCGAGGTCGACCGACGAGAAACCGGAACCCTCGACGTCGAGGGCTTCGACGGCCGGCCCGACGTGCCTGCGGACGTCATCGACTGCGCGAACAGCGGCACGACGATGCGCCTCGTCACCGCCGCCGCGGCGCTGGCCGACGGCACCTCTGTGCTGACCGGCGACGAATCCCTTCGGTCGCGGCCCCAGGGCCCGCTGCTCTCCGCCCTCGCCGACCTCGGAGTCGACGCGTACAGCACGCGCGGGAACGGACAGGCTCCGCTGGTCGTCACCGGGCCGCTGTCCGGCGGCGAGGTGTCGATTCCGGGTGACGTTTCCTCCCAGTACATCACCGCGTTACTGATGGCCGGTGCGGTCACCGACGACGGGATCGCGATCGATCTGGAGACGGAACTCAAATCGGCGCCGTACGTCGACATCACGCTCGAGGTGCTCGCGGATTTCGGGGTCGACGCGCGAAAAACGGACGACGGCTTCGTCGTGGCTGGCGGGCAGTCCTACGCGCCCGCAGGCGGGGAGTACGCGGTCCCCGGGGACTTCTCGTCGATCTCGTATCCGCTCGCCGCGGGTGCGATCGCCGGCGGGGATGGGACGGGCGTCCGCATCGAGGGGGCCCATCCGAGCGCGCAGGGCGACAGCGCCATCGTCGACATCGTCGACCGGATGGGCGCGGACGTCGACTGGAACCGCGAGGAGGGGTCGATCGACGTCGTATCGGCACCGCTGTCCGGGACCCGCGTCTCCGTCGAGGACACGCCGGATCTCCTGCCGACGATCGCGACGCTCGGCGCGGTCGCCGAGGGCGATACCGAGATCGTCGACGCCGAGCACGTCAGATACAAGGAGACGGACCGGGTGAGCGCGATGGCCGAGGAGCTCGGAAAGATGGGCGTCGAAACGACCGAAGAGCCCGACTCCCTGACGATCCACGGGAGCGACTCGCAACTCGAGGGGGCGACCGTCTCGGGACGCGACGACCACCGGATCATCATGGCGCTCGCGCTCGCGGGACTGGTCGCAACCGGTGAGACGACCGTCGAGGGGGCCGAACACGTCGACGTTTCGTTCCCCGGCTTCTTCGAGATGCTCGAGGACCTGGGCGCCGGACTCGAGCGACAGGGGTAGCGCTCCGATCCGCGAGCGCACCGTCCGTTCATCGATTCGAGTGAGAACTTTCCGGAGCGAGTAGCTATTTATGTCCGCAGAAAATGTTGGTATACAATGTCAGGCAATACGCCGGTAATCGTTAGCGCTGTTAGAACAGCTCAGGGAAGAGAAGACGGTGCGCTCACGGACATCCGGAGCGAAGACCTCTCGATTCCGCTGGTCAACGAGATGCTCGCCGAGACGGGGCTCGCCGGGGAGCACGTCGACGACCTGATGTGGGGCTGCGCCCAGCAGCGCTCGGAACAGCGGACGAACATCGCACGACAGATCGCGCTCTTCTCCGAGCTCGGGGAAGGAGTTCCGGCGACGACCGTCGACAGACAGTGTGCGTCCTCCGCGCAAGCGATCATCAGCGCCGCCGATTCGATCGCCGCGGGCCGCCACTCGGCGGTCATCGCCGGCGGCGTCGAGAGCATGAGCCGCGTCAAGATGGGGGGCGGTGACAGCGGCGATCTGTACCCCGGTCTCGAGGAGAAATACGGAATGCGCAACCTGGCGATGGGGATGACCGCCGAAAAGGTCGCCGAGAAGTACGATATCTCTCGCGAGGAACAGGACGAGTACGGCGCGCGCAGCCAGCAACGCGCGGTCGAAGCCACCGAGGAGGGCCGGTTCGACGACGAGATCGTCCCGCTCGAAACGGACGACGGCGTCCACGACGAAGACGAGGGGTTGCGTCCCGGAACGACCTCCGAAACGCTCGCCGATCTCCCGACGGTCTTCAAAGAGGACGGGACGGTCACGCCCGGCAACGCCTCACAGATCGCCGACGGTGCCGCCGGCGTCTTGCTGACCAGTCGCGACTTCGCGGCCGAGAACGATCTCGAGATCCTCGCAGAGGTCGGGACGAGTTACGTCGCGGGCGTCGACCCCACGATAATGGGAGTCGGACCGGTTCCGGCGACGGAGGGACTCCTCGAACGCGCCGGTCGGGAGATCGACGACTACGGACTGGTCGAGATCAACGAGGCGTTCGCCAGCCAGACGCTGTACTCCCAGCGCGAACTCGGCATCCCGGACGAGCAACTCAACGTCAACGGCGGCGCGATCGCCATCGGCCACCCGCTCGGGTGTTCGGGGGCACGTCTTCCGGTGACGCTCGTTCACGAGATGAACCGCCGCGGCGTCGATCGCGGAATCGCGACCGAGTGCGTCGGCTTCGGCCAGGGAGCTGCGATCGAGTTCGAGCTCCCGTAATCCGGTCCTCCGGGCGAACCGATCGTCTCACACGAGCGGTCGTCGCCGAGGCGTCCGCGAAACGGCGACCGAACGCGGCTGGCTCGGCCGACACACCGGGGCCCTCACTCTTCTACCCGATGTCGTAGGTCGTCTCGAGGTGCGAGACGAGTTCCCGAACGATCGTCGGATCGTACGTCCAGAACCCGTAGTACTCCCCCGGTCGCCGTTCTTCGGCGAGTAACGCACAGGATTCGAGTTCGTTGCCGCCGCCGTCGAACACCACGAACCAGTACTCGCCGAGTTCGCTATTCGGTTCGGTCACCACCGTCACACCCTCCGGGACGGACGCGTCCCACGCATCGTCGAAGAACACCGTCACCGCGAGCGATCCGTGGCTTCCCAGGCGGTCGTAGACCTCTCTCTGTGCGGCGAACGCCCGCGCCCGTTCGAATCCGGTATAGAGACTGCCGGAGCTGATGCGCCACGCTCGCTCTTCGATCTCGCGGGCCGTCGCCAGCATCTGCCGACGGCTGTAGGACGTAAACAACGTGTTCTCGAGGAAATCGAAGAGCTCCGATCGGTCCTGCTCGGTTTCGGCGAGTTTCCACGGCGGATGAGTTCGCGGCGAGAGGAGAGCCCGAAACTGGTCGATCCCCAGCGCGCCGCGGAACTCATCGTCCGTGTCCCGGACGATGACGAATCCGGCCTCGTCGAGCGACCCGAGCGAGCGGTGAACGAGAACCACGTTCCGCGTCTCGAACTGGCGTCTGAGTTCCGCAACGACCGCATCGTCGTCGGTGTGAACTTCGAGCGTTTTCCGTCGTCGTTCGATCGACTCGATGACCGCTCCGAGCGAGTTCATGGCGGTCTGTCGGTCACCCCCAGGGCGTCGATCACCGCCGGCGGGATGTCGGTTTCAGTGACGGCGTTCGTCTCGCCGTCGTACGTGATGAACCCCAGCGACTCGAGTTTGGGAAGTATCGTGTGATAGAGTCGAATACGAACGCGATCACGGTCGGCAGGTGTGGCGATGGTCCCCTCGACGCTCGCGTCCTTCGCGACGATCACGTCGGCGAGTTCCTCGAGCGTCGGCGTCGGATGATCGGCGAGATAGACGACCGCGTAGCGGGCGCGTCGATCGGCGAAGAGACGGAGCACGTCGTCGACCGGGAACGCACCGGTCGCCGTGCGCAGGGCGAACGGATCGGGATCGAACTGCTCGTCGCCCATTGAAACGTGTACGCGCGCGTCCCTGAAATAGCTGTACGCGGTACTTGCAACGTCCGCTGAGCCGAGGGCTCCGGCGCAGCGTTTCGTCTCCGAATCCTGCAGGGCTAAGTGTCCGCGTCCCAGAGAGCAGGGTAATGAACGGCAACCGCTTCGGTCGCCTCTTCCAGGTGACTACGTTCGGCGAGAGCCACGGGGAGGCGATGGGCTGTACCGTCTCGGGCTGTCCCGCCGGGCTCGAACTCTCCGAAGAGGACATTCAGGAGGATCTCGACCGCCGGAAACCGGGCCAATCGATGATCACGACCAGTCGCGGCGAACCGGACGCCGTCTCGATCAAATCCGGAATACAGGACGGCTACACGACCGGGACGCCGATCGGGATGGTGATCCAGAACAAGGACGCACGGTCGGGCAAGTACGAGCCCTTCATCACCGCACCGCGACCCAGCCACGGCGACTTCACGTATTCGGCCAAATTCGGGACGCGAAACTGGGGTGGCGGCGGTCGTTCGTCCGCCCGGGAAACCGTAAACTGGGTCGCTGCGGGCGCGATCGCGAAGAAACTGCTCTCGCAACAGGGGATCGAACTCAAAGCCCACGTCAACCAGATCGGCGACGTCGAAGCTCCCGAGGTGAGCTTCGAGGAGATCGTCGCTCACTCCGAGGAAAACGACGTGCGCTGTGGCCATCCCGAGACGGCCGCGGAGATGCAAACCCTGATCGAGGAGTATCAGGAAAAAGGCGACTCGATCGGCGGGAGCATCTACTTCGAGGCACGGGGCGTCCCCGTCGGTCTCGGCGCGCCCCGGTTCGATTCGTTGTCGGCCCGCCTCGGGCAGGCGATGATGTCGGTGCCGGCGACGACGGCGTTCGAGTTCGGCCTCGGTCGGGAGGCCCGCGAGTGGACTGGAAAAGAGCGAAACGACGACTGGGAGTTCGACGACGAGGGGAATCCGACGCCGGTCGAGAACGACCACGGCGGCATTCAGGGCGGCATCTCCTCGGGAGAACCGATCTACGGCGAGGTCACGCTCCACGCGCCGACCTCGATTCCGAAAACCCAGCAGACGGCCGACTGGGAGACCGGCGAACTCAAAGAAGAGAAGGTCATCGGTCGACACGACCCCGTCCTTCCGCCTCGAGGAGTCCCCGTCGTCGAGGCGATGCTCGCGCTGACGCTCGTCGACTTCATGCTTCTGAGCGGTCGACTCAATCCGGATCGCGTCGACGACCGGCCCGGTGAGTACGATACAGAGTACCATCCGAGCAACCCGCGGAGCGAATAGCTCGAGTCGGCGTTCTGCCACCGGTTTTCGCCGTTTCGAAGCCCGGTTCTGTAAGCGTAACAACTAATACATCCCCCGTGGTCGGCGACGTATGCGGGATTTTCACGTCCACTCGAACTACTCGGACGGCGACTTCCTCAGAGGGATGATCCGGGCCGCAGAATCGGCGGGTCTCGAGGGTGTGGGTATCGCCGACCACTGCAACGTGGCCACACGCGACCGCCACGAATCGATGCGGAGCGTATACGGGTTCAATCTCGATCTCACCCACGAACGCCGCCGCCGGGGGATCGAGCGACTGCGGGAGGAGTTCGGTCTCGAGATCTACGACGCCGTCGAGATGGACTACGACCCGCGCGACGAGGCCGCGATCGACGCGTTTCTTTCCGAGGCCGGATTTGAGTACGCGATCGGGAGCGTCCACGACGTCGACGGGAAGAACGTCCAGGTCGCATCACATTTCGCGGAGATGACCGAGGCCGAGCGCGACGCGGTCGTCGACGAGTATTTCGAGAAACTGGTCACACTCGTCGAGTCCGAACTGTTCGATATCGCGGCTCACGTCGATCTGCTCGAGCGGACCCCGCCGTTACGGGGGCGTGCAACGGACGCACACTACAGACGGGTGGCACGGGCGTTCTCCGACTCCCGAACCGTTCCGGAGATCAACGCCGGACGAGCCCTGTCCGATGCCGAGGTCGTCCACCCGTCCGATCCCTTCCTGTCCGTGCTGCGCGAACACGACGTGGCCGTGACCGTCGGCACCGACTCCCATCGCCCGGGAGAGATTCCCGATCGCATCGGCTTTCTCACCGGGTTCGTCGAGGAGGCCGGCCTCGAGCCCGTCACCCCCGATGGGGTCGTCCAGTAGCCGGGAACCCACACCGAGCGGCCGCGAATCCGTTTCGAGTAGCGGCGGACTCGTTCTGTGTCGGGCGGGGTCGTCCGAAACCGTGAAACCGGGCTCGAGCGCGACCGGTCGTGATCGGGAACCCGGCGTCGGCGGGCACCTATTTTCAACGCCGTTCCCAGGCGAGCGTCAGCGACAGGTCGTCTCGAAGGAGTTGTGAAACGTGACAGCCCCGTTCGGCGAGGGTGACGATGTGTTCGACCGTCTCGTCGTCCTCGTCGGCGTCGATCCGGATCGTCGCGTCGATCCGCTCGACGGAGCCGCGCTCCGGCGCTGCGTCGACGTCGACCCGAATCTCGTCGACCGACGCGTCACGTTTCGTCGCCTGGTACCTGGTGCTGAGCGAGAGACACGCTGCGAGCCCACCGAGGAAGACGTCGACCGGGGTCGGACCGGTTTCGGTGCCGCCGCTCAATTCCGGTTCGTCGAACGCCCACTCGAAGGAGCCGGCCTCGATGTGCCCCCGCATCCCCTCGGCGTTCGTCGCGGAGACCGACCGTCCGGGCATCTCGTGTTCACCCCGACGGGCTGTCCCGGTCTCGACTGTGCGGGCGGCTGCGCCCGTACCGCTTTCTGCGGGCGACGGCCACGGGTTCTCGACGCGCTCGGCGGCCGCTTCGAGGTCGGTCGCCGCCTCCGCTTCGAGGTCCTCGATGGTGTTCGCAGTCGGCGCGACGATGCCGATCGGGGTCCCGGGCGGCACCGATTCGCCGCCCTCGAGATACGTCCGACGCAGAACGCCACCGGCGCGTGCCTCGACCACTCCGACGCGTGAGCCCGATTCCGCATCCGATTGCGGTTCGGGTTCCACGTCCGGCTCGGTTGCCACGTCGGCGATCGCCTCTCCCGTTGAAACCGACTCCCCCTCGAGTACCGTCCACTCGAGGAGGGTCCCGCGTTTCGTCTCGGGACCGAGCGCCGGCATTCGGACGATGTAGCCCATGTGAGTTCGTAGCGCGTACAGGGGGTAAAAGGGATGTGCCTCTCGGAACCGACGGTCGGGGACAGGAACGGACGACCGCATTCGACGGCTCGCGCGGAACGGTTTCGACGGCCCACCCTGCTATTCGGAACGGAAATGCTCGAACGAATGTGGACAATTATAAACTCGTTTTCCTTGGATAATAATGATTGTTCACACATATTCTTCAATGGATGTCCATTCTTCACGAAAGATCCTTGGTAATCTATAGCAAAGTCTTTAGGCAACGTGGGGCAAATTTCGAATACGGTTGGCCACTGGCCACTGATCACCTATGAGTAGCGATGAACTTATCTGGCGAATCGCAGGTGGTTCCGGCGACGGAATCGACTCGACGAGCCAGAATTTCGCCAAGGCGCTGATGCGCTCGGGACTCGACGTATTCACCCACCGGCACTATCCGTCGCGAATTCGCGGCGGCCACACCTACGTCGAGATTCGGGCCGCAGACCACGAGGTACAGTCACGCGGGGACGGCTACAACTTCCTGCTCGCACTGGGCGACTCGTTCGCCCGGAACCCGCAGGAAGAGGCCTACTACGGGAACGAAGAGATCAAGCCCCTCTCGGAGAATCTCGACGATCTCCGCGAGGGCGGAATCATCGTCTACGACGAGGGCCTCATCAGCGAGGAGGACGTCGCGGACATCGAACTGGAGGCCCGCGCCGAGGAGAACGACTGGCACGTGTTCCCGCTCGACCTCCGGTCGCTCGCGCGGGAGTACGGCCGGGAGGTCATGCGAAACACCGCGGGCGTCGGCGTCACGGCGGCGCTGCTCGAGATGGACCTCGACCACATCGAGGACCTGATGGAAGACGCCATGAGTGGGGACGTCCTCGAGGCGAACCTCGAGATTCTCCACGAGGCCTACGACACGATCAACGAGGAGTACGACTTCGACCACGAACTGCGCGCGCCCGAGGGCTCTCACGACACCGAGCAGGCACTGCTGTCGGGATCGAACGCGATCGCCTACGGCGCGATCGACGCCGGCTGTCGGTTCATCGCCGGCTACCCGATGACACCGTGGACGGACGTGTTCACCATCCTCAGCCAGAACTTCCCCGACATGGGCGGCGTCTCCGAGCAGGTCGAAGACGAGATCGCCGCGGCGGCGCTCGCGGTCGGTGCGAGCCACGCCGGCGCGAAGGCCATGTCCGGTTCGTCGGGCGGCGGCTTCGCCCTGATGTCCGAACCGCTCGGTCTCGCCGAGATGACCGAAACGCCCATCGTCCTCGTCGAGTCGATGCGGGCCGGACCCTCGACGGGAATGCCGACGAAACCCGAACAGGGCGACCTCGAACACGTACTCTATACGAGCCAGGGCGACTCCTCGCGGGTCGTCTTCGCGCCCGGGAACGTCGAGGAGGCCTACGACCAGACCAGACTCGCGTTCAAAATCGCCTGGGACTACCAGATTCCAGCGATCGTCATCTACGACCAGAAGCTCTCGGGGGAGAACACCAACGTCGACGTCGAATTCTTCGACCGCGAGCCACAGCCGGATCTGGGCTCGACGTTGACCGAAGACGAACTCCGGGAGGCCGCCCACGACGCGAGCGGGAAATTCAGACGGTTCAACTACGACGACGCCGAAAACGGAGTCAGTCCGCGCTCGCTCCCCGGCCAGAAAGGCGGGCGCTTCCTCGCGACCGGCAACGAACACAGCCCGGTCGGACACATCAGTGAGGACCCCGACAACCGCGTCTTCCAGATGGAGCGCCGGCTCGAAAAGCTCGAGCACATCCGCGAGGAACTCGAGGCGGAACACGCCTCCAATCAGACCACCTTCGGCGACGAAAACGCCGAGTACGGCGTCATCACCTGGGGCTCGAGCCAGGGCGCCGTCCGCGAAGCCGTCGAACGACTGAACGAGAACGGCCACTCCGTCGCGGGACTCGGCGTCTCCGACATGATGCCGTTCCCGGAAACCGAAGTGACGGAGTTCCTAGAGCGCGTCGACGAGGCGATGGTCGTCGAGATGAACGCCACCGCGCAGTTCCGCGGTCTGATTCAGAAGGAACTCGGTCGGTTCGGCGACGAGATGACCAGCCTGCTGAAGTACAACGGCGAACCCTTCGAACCCGCCGAGATCGTCGAGGGCTACGAGGTCAACCTCGCAGAGGAGGACCGCCAACCGACCGCACAGGTACGGATCGAACCCGCAACAGGTGACTAACATATGAGTGCATTCAACGCGATCGGAGAGGAACGGGAGATCGACCGGGACGAGTTTACCCCCGGCGTCGAACCCCAGCCGACCTGGTGTCCCGGCTGTGGCGACTTCGGCGTCCTGAAGGCGCTGAAACAGGCCCTGCCGGAAGTCGGCAAGACGCCCGAAGAGGTGCTGACCGTCACCGGGATCGGCTGTTCCGGCAAACTGAATAGCTACCTGGACACCTACGGATTCCACACGATTCACGGGCGCTCGCTGCCCGTCGCTCGGGCGGCCAAACTGGCGAACACCGACCTCGAGGTCATCGCCGCCGGAGGCGACGGCGACGGCTACGGGATCGGCGGGAACCACTTCATCCACTCGGCCCGCGAGAACCACGACATGACGTACATCGTGTTCAACAACGAGATCTTCGGCCTGACCAAGGGCCAGACCTCGCCGACGAGTCCGAAGGGCCACAAGTCCAAGACCCAACCGTCCGGCAGCGCGAAGACGCCGCTCCGGCCGCTGTCGCTGTCCCTGAACGCCGGCGCGAGCTACATCGCCCGCACTGCGGCGGTCAACCCGAACCAGGCCAAAGAGATCATCAAAGAGGCCATCGAACACGACGGCTTCGCCCACATCGACTTCCTCACCCAGTGTCCGACCTGGAACAAGGACGCTCGACAGTACGTCCCCTACATCGACGTACAGGAGTCCGACGACTACGACTTCGACGTGACCGATCGTCGTGAAGCCGCCGAAATGATGCACGAAACCGAGGACGTGCTCAACGAGGGGACCGTCCTGACGGGGCGATACTACGTCGACGAGGACCGCCCGTCGTATCAGCAGGAGAAAGCCGCCGTCGGTGAGATGCCGGACGAGCCGCTGGCCGAGCGCTACTTCGACGACGACGCGGAGTGGGAACGCAGCTACGACCTCCTCGACCGACACACCTGAACGCAGCGCGGCACGGACGCGGCGTTTATCACCGTCGTGGGCGCTGTGACCGCGCCGATCGAGGCCGGAAGTGGTGGGTCGCCCGTTCGTCTCGGCGATGCGTTCCGACGGTTACGGACCGCGCCTCATCCGGTCGGATATCCGTCGTTTTCGTATACAAAAGATATTTTTCCGCCGGAGCAAAACATACTCATATGAGTACTCAGGCGACGGAAGATCGTATCCTCGAGGTCCTCGAGGAGGACGCACAGGCGTCCTACGCCGAGATCGCCGAGCGGGCTAGCGTCTCGAAACCCACGGTGCGAAAGTACATCAATCAACTCGAAGAGGAAGGGGTCATCGTCGGCTATTCCGCCGACATCGACCCGAAGAAGCTCTCGAGTCAGACCATCGCCCTGGTCGGACTCGACGTCGCGAGCGAACGCTACGTCGAGGCGACGCAGGCGATCAAGGAACTCGAGGAGGTCGAGGCACTGTACAGCTCCAGCGGTGATCACATGCTGATGGCCGAAGTTCGCGCCGAGGACGGCGATTCGCTGGGGGAAATCATCGCCGACGAACTCCTCGAGATAGACGGCGTCACCGCGGCCCATCCGTCGTTTCTGCAAGAGCGCCTGAAGTGATTTCTCCCCGCCCTCCTTGTTCACGGCTGATACCGTCCGCCCCGTGATGTGGAACTTGCCGCTTTCACGACGTCGTCAGACCGCGTCTGATAGCCCGCGAGATCGCATCTGACGAACGCGTTTGCAGACACCGGATCGGTGTCTGTCGGGAGCGCAGTATCCACGGGTCGTTCCGTCGGGACCGACGTTTTGACGCTCGCCACCGTAGGGCCAGTCGATCCATGCCCACGTACGAACGTGAAACGACGGTCGACTCGCCGTTCGAAGACGTCTGGGAGTTCAACTCGCGGATTTCCGGCCTCGAGGCGGTCACACCCGATTGGATGCACCTGCGCGTCGAGCGCGTGATCGGTCCCGACGGCGAGCCGTCTCCGGACGTTCTCGAGCCGGGTTCGGAGGTCGCGCTGTCGATCCGCCCCTTCGGAGTCGGACCGCGCCAGCACTGGACGTCGGTGATCACTGACCGCGAGCGCCACGAGGGGTCCGCGTACTTTCGCGACGAGATGGTCCACGGGCCGTTCGACCGGTGGGAGCACACGCACGCCTTCTACGCCGACGACGACCGAACCGTCGTTCGAGATCGGGTCACCTACGAACTCCCGCTGGGCGGGATCGGCGATGCGATCGCGCCGCTCTCTCGGATCGGCTTCGAGGCCATGTTCCGGGCCCGCCATCGGCTCGCGAAAGCGCGACTCGAGTGACCGATTGCGACGGGTCCCCGGAGGTCGGTCCGTTCAGATTTCATCGCGGGCGTTCGATGGGTGTACCAAGATCGTTTTGACCGTCGCACCGGTAGCGTCGCGTATGACCGACCGCAACGGGCTGGAGCGCCGGGGACTTCTGTGTTCGCTCGGGGTGGGGCTGGCCGCCGGTTTCGCTGGCTGCCTCGGGGGCGAGCAGCCAGAAGACGACGGCGAAACACAACCACAGGTGTACGAGCCCACGATCGAGAACGTCGACGAAGGACCGTTCGCGTTCCCCGAGGGACACCGGTGTGCGGTCTGTAACATGCCAGCGACCAAGTACTTCGGGAAGGGCCAACTCGTTCACGAAAACGGGTTGGCGGCGGTGTTCGATTCGCCGGGCTGTCTGTTCGCGTATACGGTATCGTCGACGCCGGAGTCGCCGATCGCCGGCGCGTGGACGACCGACTACGAAACCGAAGAGCTCATCGACGCGACCGCGGCCCACTTCGTCCTCATAACCGACAAGGAGGCCGCCGACGATCCGATGGGCATCGATCCGCGCCCGTACGCCGACCGCGAGGACGCATTGGCATTTCTCGAGGAGTGGGACGCGGAGGAGTTGACCGAGGACGACATCATCGTCGGCCTCGAGGACGTCGACCTCGAAATCGCGTCGATATACCGCGACAGTCGGCTTCCGGACGAATAACGGACCGGCCGCCACCGCCGCCGGCGCGCCCGGGCCGGTTCCGGAACCCGTTTTACCGCTCGAGCGAGTGCGATAGCTGTGCGCGTCGACCACGAGGTGTCGCCCGCCGCCGCGCTCGCCCTCGCCGTGTTCGCCACGAGCACCAGCGCGATCCTGGTCCGGTGGAGCGTGGCGCCGAGTTCGGTCGCGGCGTTCTACCGTGTACTCTTCACGACGGCGCTGGTCGCGCCCGTCGCGCTCATCTTCCACCGCGGGGCGTTCGCACGGCTCTCGCTCCGCGATCTCGGGGGTGCTGTCGTCGCCGGGGCGGCGCTCGCGGTCCACTTCGCGGCCTGGTTCGAGAGCCTCGCACACACGACCGTCGCCGCGAGCGTCACGCTGGTCCAGAGTCAGCCGTTGTTCGTCGCGGTCGGCGCGGGGCTCCTCCTCGGCGAGCGCGTCGGCCCGAAAACGGTGCTGGGTATCCTCGTCACGATCGCCGGCGCGGCCGTCATGACGGTCAGCGACGCAGGAACGACGATCCTCTCCGACGCGACGCTGTACGGCAACGCGCTCGCAGTGCTCGGTGCGGTGACCGTCGCCGGCTACGTGCTAGCCGGCCGCTCGATCCGCCAGCGCGTTCCGCTGTTCCCGTACGTGACCGTCGTCTACGGCGTCTGTACGGTCGCGCTGTTTCTCCTGGTCGGCGTGCAGGGCCACACGTATCTCGGATATCCGACCCGCGAGTGGCTTCTCTTCGTCGGGCTGGCCGTCGGCCCCGGCATCATCGGCCACACGGTGAGCAACTGGGTCCTCGAGCACCTCGAGTCGGTCGTTGTCAGCGTCGCCTGGCTCGGAGAGCCGCTGGGTGCGACCCTGCTTGCGGCCGTCCTGCTCGGCGAATATCCGAGCGCTGTCACGGCCCTCGGTGCAGTCGTCGTGATCGCGGGAATTGCCCTCGTAACGCTCGATCGAGCTCGATAGCACGTGTCCGCTCGGAGCGCGAGATCCCTCGGAAGACGAGCCACACGGGCGAAACGATCGGCCGATCAGGTCACTGGACGTCTCTCTCGCCGATGGCGTCGAGTTGGCCGGCCTCGACGTCGCCCTGGAGTCGGTGACGCCGTGGCTCGAACTGGCGGGAGTGCGGACTGCCGACGGCGTGAACGCGGACACGGCGGCCGACGACTGAGAACGGGCCGCGGCTCAGTCGTCAGTGCTCGCGTCGACGGGTTCGATCCCGACGTCGATCTCCGCGGCGGCGGCCTTGTACTCCGGAATCTTTGCTCGGTCGTCGAGGACGTGATTCGTGAGCACGTTGGCCGACGCGGCGGCGAAGTGCGGCGTCGTCCAGACGACGCCCTCCTTGGTGTCCTCGGTGACGTGAGCCTCGAGCGTGATCTCGCCGCGTCGCGAGCGGAGCCGAACGGTCTCACCGTCCGCGATACCGTAGCGTTCGGCGTCGGCGGGATTGACGTCGACGAAATTCTCCGGCGTCTGCCGGTTGAGCGTCGGCGACCGGGTGCTCATCGTGCCGGTATTGTAGTGTTCCTCGAGTCGCGCGGTCGTGAGGATCAGCGGGTAGTCGTCGTCGGGCGTTTCGGCCGGCGGTTGGTGGGCGACCCCCTCGATGTGACCGCGGCCGCTCTCCGTGTCGAACGCCTCCTCGTAGAGGTAGGGATCGCCCTCGTCACCCGGCTCGTAGCAGGGCCAGTGTCTCCCCTCCGTCCCGAGTCGGTCGTAGGTCATCCCGTGGTAACTCGGACAGACCTGCCTGAGTTCCTCGAAGACGGCTTCGGGGTCGTCGAAGTCGAATCCGTCGCCACCGAAGAGCCGGGACCCGATATCGCGGAGGATTTCGAGATCGTGTTTCGTGTTCTCGTGAACCTTCTCGACGCCGCGCATACGCTGAACGCGGCGGTCCGTGTTAGTGACCGTTCCGCCGCGTTCGGCCCAGGTGGTAGCGGGAAGGATCACGTCGGCGTACGCGGCCGTCTCGGTCATGAAGATGTCCTGAACGACCATGAACTCGAGGTCCTCGAGCCGTTCGGCGACGCGGTTGGCGTCGGGCTCGCTCATCACCGGATTTTCGCCCATGACGTACAGCCCCGCGACGGATTCGCCGGCTTCCGACGTGATCTCGACGTTCGTGAGTCCGGGCTCGTCCGGAACGTCGAACCCCCAGACGTCCTCGACGGATTCGCGCGCTGCGTCGTCGTCGACGAGCTGATAGCCGGGCAACACGTTCGGCATCGCACCGACGTCACAGGTACCCTGAACGTTGTTCTGTCCGCGCAGCGGGTTGACGCCCGTCCCCGGCCGTCCGAGGTTGCCCGTGATCAGCGCCAGATTGATCTCGTTTTGGACGTTGTCGACGCCACAGGCGTGCTGGCTCATCCCCATCCCGGTGAAGATAGCCGCGTTGTCCGCCGTCGCGTACTTCTCTGCCGCTCGCTCGATATCCTCGAGAGGGACGCCACACTCCTGGGCCGCCGCGGCTTTGTCGAAGTCCTCGAGCGTCCGTCGCAGGTGTTCGAACCCTTCGGTGCGCTCCGCGACGAACGTCTCGTCGATCCACCCCTCATCGGGGTTCGCGTCGTGTCTCTCGAGGATCGTCTTGAGAACGACGTTCAGCAGGGGGATGTCCGTTCCCGGTTGTAACTGCAGGTGCTGGTGACGATCCGTCTCGTCGATTCCGAACGTTCGCGTCGTCTTGTTCGCGTGCGGATCGACCTGGATTACCGTGGCTCCCTCGAGGACGGCCTGCCGGAAGTACTGACTGTTTGCGATCGGATGTTGCTCGCCCGGATTCGCCCCCTGAATCCAGAAGAGGTCGGCAGCATCGCGGAGGTCCTGCATGCTGTTGGTCATCGCCCCCGCACCCAGGCTCGTCCGCAGCGCCCAGACCGTCGAGGCGTGACACATCCGCGTACAGTTGTCGACGTTGTTGGTGCCGTACCGGCGAGCCAGCTTTTGAAGGAGGTAGTTCTCTTCGTTCATCACCTTCGAAGACCCCAGAAAGCCCATCGCGTCCGGACCGTACTCGTCTCGAATCCGCTCGAGTTCGCGGACGATGTACTCGATCGCCTCCTCCCAGGTGGCCTCGCGGAATTCGCCGCCGTCCTCGATCAGCGGATCCGTGAGACGGTCCTCGTGGTCGACGACCTCCGTGGCCGCTCCGCCTTTGATGCAGATGCGTCCCTCGTTGACCGGCGCGTCGCCCCAGGGGACGAACCCGACGTCGCCCGGCTCCGCACCCTGCTGGACCTTGATACCACATCCGACGCCGCAGTACGGACAGATCGTTTCGACCGGATCGCGTTTCTCACTGGCCATCGTTGTCCCTCTTTTCACCGTTACGTGCATGCCTCCACCCGAGCGTGCATGTTATTTTCTACCACGAGAAAGATATGTCCGTTCGACGGACGGATCGGGAACGAAATCCGACCGACGGGGTCTCGCCGGACCAGTGCGCCGACGAGGGCTGCGAGAGGGAAACGATGACAGGTACTCGCGAGAAAACGCGAGACGATGGAGTTCACGCGATCGGTCGCCGAAGCCAACGCTCGAGAGTACCGAGAGCACGAACCCCTGTACACCGTCGAACAGGAGACCATCGAGACGCTTCCGGCCGCCTTCGAGTCGGGCGAATACGGCCGTCGCGACGCGGCATGGGTCGTCAGGTGGTACTACCGGCGATTCCTCGGGGACTACCCCCACGACGAGCGACGTGGCGCGGAGGAGGCGTTCCGGGAGACGGACTTCGACGCCGTCCGTCACGCCATCGCCGACGCCGTCGACGCGACCGGGGTCACCGCCCGCTTGGACCGCCTGACCGATCTCGAGGCCGTCGACGTCCCCGTCGCCTCGGCGTTTCTCATGTTCATCGATCCGGAGAGATACGTCGTCGTCGGTCCCCGCGAGTGGTCGGCGCTTCGGACTGCCGGCGAACTCTCCCGTCCCTATCCGGATCCGCCGACGATTTCGGACTACGAGGCGTATCTCGAGCGGTGTCGGTCACTGGCGAGTCGCTTCGAGTGCGACCTCTGGACGCTCTACCGAGCGCTCTGGCGGCTATCGGAGTGACCGCACGATGCCTCGGACCGACGATCGGCGGACGCGGACCCGGGAGACGACCGGATGCTTTTACTCGCGGTCGACGAAGTGTCGAGCATGGCCCTCGAGACCGGCCGAGCGGAACGAACGGGGCTCGTCCTCGCAGGCGGCTACTCGAGCCGTTTTGGCGACGCGGACAAGGCCGTCAGCGACCTCGCCGGGACGCCGATGATCCGCCGGGTCGTCGACCGGATCGAACCGGTCGTCGACGACCTCGTAATCAACTGCCGCGCGGAGCAGAGACCGGCGATCCGGGCCGCACTCGAGGGCGTCTCGGACGCGTCGTTCGCGGTCGACCCGATTCCCGACCGCGGGCCGATGGCTGGCATCATGACCGGATTGCGCGCGTCCGAGACGACGTCGGCCCTCGTCGTCGCCTGCGATATGCCCTTCGTCGAGTCGGCCCTCGTCGATCACCTCTTCGCGCGAGTCGGCGGCCACGATGCGGCAGTCCCGCGCCTCGACGACCGGTGGTTCCAGACCACGCAGGCCGTCTACCGCGTCGATCCCATGGCGGACGCCTGCGAGCGCGCGCTGGAACGCGACGATCGTCGAATCACGGACCCGCTGTCCGAACTGGATTACGTCGTCGTCGACGAGCACGAGGTTCGCGAACACGCCGCCCTCGAGACCTTCGAGAACGTCAACACCCGCGAGGAATTCGAGGCGGCTGCGGCCCGTCTCGAGGCGGAGTGAGACGCGCCTACGCTTCGACGACCTCGACCACCGGGTCGTCGGCGATCATCCGCGCCAGTACCACTCGTTCGACGGACGGTGCTCGCTCGAGTAGCTCCGTCGCTATCTCCGTGGCGACCGCTCGCAGGTCGTCGTCGTCGACCTTGTTGAGCAGCGGGACGACCGTCGCCCCGTCGGGGACGCCTTTCAGTCCGCCGCGCTCGCTCGCGAGGACGCGAGCCACGTCACCTGGTCGAATCGGGTCGCCACGGTCGCGGCCCGTGATCGCCGCCACTCGCTCGGGTCGGTGGACGTGGTCGGCCGAAAGCGGACTCCCGACGGCTCGAACGCTCGCGATAGGGATCACGGTGTCGACGCGGCGGGGAAGTCGCGGTTCGCGATCGCCGGGCGCCTTGAACTCCCTCGTTCGGGCACCGTCTGCCTTGACGAGCACGAGGTCGGCACTCCCCGTCTCCGCGAGTCGATCGACGACGGTGGGGTCGTATCCACCGTACCGATCCGCTCCGTCCCGCTCGGGAACGACTCCAACGGGCCAGGAAGTCGTCTCCTCGAGAGCCGCGGCCGGATCGTCGGTCAGGAGAACCTGCGCCACGCGCCGATCGAACGGTGGGATTCGAACCGTCGCCGTCACGACCACCCGTCCGTTCGTCTCGCGGGCGGCGCGCCTGGCCAGCGCGTAGAGCGTCGTCTTTTTGCCCCCGGCACCGACGACGGCAACGACACCAGTCTCGGCCCGAAGCGCTTCGAGGACGTCCATACCGACGCTACCACCGTGGTACCCTAATCAGTTGGGTCGCCCCACTCGAGGCGGGCCATCGGTACAGTCGACACCGTTCGACCGGCAGCCCCTGGACGGACGGGCCAGTCCCTGCCGAACACCAGTTGTGGGGCTTCGCCACCGTGACGCTCGGCGTCGATTCGTCCGGTCAGACCGAGACGATCCTGGCCGATCCCTTCGCGGTGAACGCGCCGCGAGGGCTGGACCCTCGTCGAAGAAATCGAGGGGCCTCGAGTCACCGTGGGAGGGACAGTCCCAGGAGGCGGCGTCGGTGGCATCGAAGCGGCGCTCGATTCCCTCTTCGAGTCGAGCCCACGTCGGAGGGACGCCGAGTGTGATCGCGACGCTCCGAGCTATTGTTGCACGGGTTGTAACGTATTTCACCCCGGTTTCGCGTCCGAAACGGTCCTATCGAACCGATAAGTAACAGGTATCGATCGTTGTCTCTGGTAGAATGACCGATTACGGTAGACGGCGGTTTCTGACGTATGCCGGGCTGACGGTTGCTTGGGGAGGGGGTATCGCAACCGCAACTGACGTCTCCGAAGGCGCGGTGTCAGTCGGGTCGACGATGGCTGGAGGGGCCGACGGGTGGTCGATGAGGCACGGAAACGCGGGGAACACCGGCTCCGTCCCGAAGGCGGCCGGACCGGAACAGTCTGTTACCATCGCCTGGACGTACGAGAGCGAGGGTTCGTTCGCTGTGGTCGACGAGACGGTCTATCTCGTCGCGGCCGACGGCCGGGTTCACGCGATCGACGCGACCGACGGGTCACCCGAATGGAAACAGAAGATCTCGTCGGGAGATTCCGAGAGAGCGGTGGGGTCGCCGGCGGTGACTGCCGACACCGTGTACGTCTGTGGAGACCGAGCCAGTCCGACGCTAACGGCCCTCGACGCCGCGAGCGGGGACGTCCGCTGGCAGAAGTCCGATCTGGGCTACGAGACGAATCAAGCACCGATCGTCGCAAACGGGTCTGTATTTCTCGTCGTCGACAAGGTCCTGCGCGCTCTCGATGCGGACACGGGGGAGAAGCAATGGGACTTCAAGCCAAATCCGGTTACCGTCGATGGAGATGAGTACAGCGGTGTGTTGGGTAGACGGCCGGTCGCCGTCGTGGACGAGACCGTCTTCGCCGTGAGCAACAAACGACTGTTCGCACGGAACGCCGAGACCGGCGACGAGCGGTGGACGGATTCGTTCGCCGAAAACTGGGCAACCAACGGATTCTCCGGACTGCCGATCGCCGACGGCGGCGTCGTCGCGGCCACCAAAGCCGATACCGTGGTGCTCTTCGATACGAAGACGGGCGAGAAACGAGGGGAACTGTCGACCCGTTCGGCAGATGCGATGACCACAGCGCGCGTCTACGCGGTTGGAAACGCGGGTTCCGATAGCGGCGGACAGGCGGTCATCACCGGCTACGACCGAGAGACCGGTGAGAGCGTCTGGCAGTCCTCGGAGCAGTTCGCGTCGGTCGGGAGACCGATCGCCGACGACGGATCCGTGTACGCACCTGTCGAAAAACCGTCCGGGAAAACCGGTCTGATCGCCTTCGACGACGCGGACGGAAGCACCAAGTGGAGCGTCACCACCGACGCCCACCCGAAGCGGATCGCAGTCGCCGACGGGGCCCTCTACGCGAACGTCGACGGAACCCTACTGGCGATTCGGGGCGAAAACGCCGACGAGACTGAGAAAGAATCGAACGAGTCGAACGCAGAGAGTAACCCCGGGTTCACTCCCGGTATCAGCATCGCGAGCGGTGCACTCGCCCTCGAGTGGCTTCGCCGCCGACGGAAGTCCGACGAACGGACCGACTAACCGACGATATCTCGCCACAGTCGTATCGGGCCACCGTTCGAACGGACCGATCGGTCGGGATGCGAAAACGGCCGTCGTCGAGTCGTTACCGGTGATCGTCGTCCGACGGCCGCTCGGCGTACTCGATCGGGTCCCGAACGCCGACGTTCTGAAACGCCTGCAGGCGGAAGGCACAGGCGTCGCAGGTGCCACACGCGGGTTCGTTCTCTCGATAGCAACTCCAGGTGTGTTCGTACGGAACCTCGAGTTCCACGCCCCGCTGGGCGATGTCGGTTTTGGACCCGTCGACGAACGGCGCTTCGATCGCGATCTCCGTCTCGGGCTTCGTGCCGACGTCGACGACGCGCTCGAAGGCCTCGAAGAACGCTGGTCGACAGTCCGGATAGCCCGAGAAATCCTCGCTGTGGGCGCCGATGAAAACCGCCTCGCAATCGGCCGCTTCGGCGTAGGAGACGGCCATCGCGAGCAGATTCGCGTTCCGGAAGGGGACGTAGGAGGACGGTATCTCGTCGCTCTCTACGTCCGCATCGGCGACGGCCATCTCGTGGTCCGTCAGACTCGAGGCGCCGATCGCCGCGAGGTGACCGGTTTCGATCCGCAGGAAGTCCGCGGCGCCGAGTTCGTCGGCGATCCGGCGGGCGCACTCGAGCTCGCGGTCTTCGGTACGCTGGCCGTAGGACGTGTGCAACGCGTAAATCTCGTAGCCGCGATCGCTGGCCTCGAAGGCGGCGGTGGCGCTGTCCATACCGCCCGAGAGGAGGACGACGGCTCGTTTGGCGGTCGATTCGTCGGTCTCGGAATTCGTCGTGTGGGTGGTATCAGTCATCTCTGTGGCGTCGTCTCGGTGCTCGGCCGATCACGTCTCGGGGGCGTCGTTCCAGAGGTCGACGTGCAGTCGCGGCGTATATCGGAAGCCGTTTTCCATCGCGAGGTCGGCGACTCGCCGTCCGGTTTCCGCGAGTCGATCGCGGGTCGCCCCTTCGGGCATCAGGAGGACGTCCGTGTCCCGAATGCGCGCGTCGGCGGCCGCCCGTACGTCCTCGAGCAGGTCGCGGACCTCAGAAACGTCGTCGGCGTCGGTGACGACGAACTTCAGTTGAAATTCGTAGGTCTCGACTAACCGGGCGAGCGCGTCGAGGTCGATCCGATCGGTTTCGTGGCGTCGTTCCCATTCACCCGTTCCCGTCGGGTCGCGTTCGGGCGTCGGCGTGCTGCTCGAGAGTTTCGGGCTGATGGAGGCCAGGTCGATCGGTGCGTCCCGGTAGATCGTCCCGTTCGTCTCCACCGTGGTGTGGTAGTTCCGGTCGGCGAGCGCCTCGAGTAAGGTGGCGCTTGCCTCGTGGAGCAGGGGTTCACCGCCCGTGAGAACGACGTGGTCGGCGTCGTGCGAGTCGATCTCGGCGAGGATCTCCGCCAGACTCAATCGGGCGTGAGTCGGCTCCCACGAGGTGTGATACGAGTCACAGAACCAACAGCGGAGGTTGCACCCGCTGGTGCGGACGAACACCGAGGGGACGCCCGCGAGGATCCCCTCACCTTGGAGCGAGTAGAACAGTTCGTTGATCGGAAGCCCCACGGCGTCCAGATCGGCCGCTGTCTCGCCTTCGGTATCGGCCCCGGAACCGAGGTCGACGGAGTCGGAAACCGGCATCTCAGATCTCGCTCCCCCCGCAGAGTTCCCGCGTCTCACTGACCCGGACGGCGACCTCGGTGACCGTATCGGGGAGAGCCGCCTCGAGCTTTCGTTCGAGGACGACGCTCATCACCTCCGCCGTCGGCGGCTGCTCGAGGACCACGACGCCGTCGTCGTCGCCGGTCGCCTCGAAAGCCTCGACGAGCGGATCACCGGCCTCGAGCAGAAACATGTGGTCCCACTCGAATAGCACGTCTGTAATATCGCCTTTGTCTGCGACCCACCCCTCGTCAGTCAGGCGACCCGCGACCGAGACGGAGATTTCGTAGTTGTGGCCGTGCGGGCGCGAACACTTGCCCTCGTGGTGCTGAATGCGGTGCCCCGCACTGATTCGTATCGGACGGTCTCGGCCGACGTGAAGGAGACGTCGGTTTCCGGAAACCGATCCGTCGATCGCGGTGCTGTCGATAGACTCCGCCGGTGGCCGGTCGCCTATCCTCTCGGTCATATTCCGGTATTCTCCCGAGAATACTTAAAACAGCGGATCGGTTTCGAGTCTGCGTCGAACCGTCCTTCGAGAACGGATCGATGGGCCGTACGACGAGCGATACCGTCGTCAGAACGGCGTGGACCGTCGATGTGAGCGACGCGAGGAGGATCCACCCGTCTTCCTAATCGGCGGTTCGTTCGACGGACACCTGGAGAACCTCCCCCACGACCGGTGTTCTTGCGCGGCGAGATCGAACGGACGGTGTGTGGAACTTCGAGACGAATACCGATGCATCGATCACGTGACGGGCAACGAAACGGCGATCGACTCCGCTCGAGAAACGACGAGGGGAAACCGTTCCGAACACGGCGTTCCTCGATAGACGGCCGCGGACCGAATCCGTGCCCGAGACCGCGTCGTCCGATCCAACGGCCGAATTCGCCTAGTCTTCGAGTTGATCTTGCAGCCTGTTTTTGGCTTCGGTCCGCCGTTGTCGCGAAAACTCCGGTGCGTCGTCCGAAAAATCGATCTCGATCTCGTCGAGCGTTCGTCGGTAGATGTTCGTCCGCCGGCCCTCGTCGGAGAGTTGCCGCCCTTCGCAGGTCAATAGCCCGGCGTCGACGAGTTCTTCGATCCGGCGATAGCAGGTCGCGATCGGAATCTCGATGGCCTCGCTCAACGCCTGCGCGGATTTCGGCGTCCCCGCCGCGCACAGGATTTCCGCGCTGTATTTGCTCCCGAGCGCGGAGAGAACCACTGCTGAATCCGCTTCGTTATGTTCTGTTCGACTCCGAGACATACACTCTTCATTACCAATTATCTGAATTGAATCTTATGGTTAGCTGAGGCACCACTTTATATGTGTTTTAGCTGTAAGAACCGTGTTCGGGACGGAACGGTGACCGATCGTGATCCAGCCCGCGGTCGAGGGCGAGATACATTTGGGGGCTGGCCTCGAACGGGTCGGTATGGAAGTCGCGGTCGTCACGGTCGGCAACGAACTACTCGCCGGACGAACGACGGATACGAACGCAACGTGGCTCTGTGAGCGCCTCGACGATCGCGGCGTCACCGTCGAACGCGTCACGACGGTTCCGGACCGCGTCGGCGACATCGCCCGCGTGGTCAACGAATATCGAGCCGAGTACGACGCCGTTATCGTTACCGGTGGACTCGGCCCGACGCACGACGATCTCACCATGGACGGCGTCGCAGCCGCGCTCGGTCGGTCGCTCGAGACACACGACGTTGCACTCGCCTGGCTCGAAGAAAACGGGTACGACCGCCAGGATCTGGCGTCGGGAACGACCGACTTACCCGCTGGCGCGAGAGCACTCCACAACGAGGTGGGTGTCGCCCCCGGCGCGGCGCTGGAAGACGTCTACGTCCTCCCCGGCGTCCCGTCCGAAATGAAAGCGATGTTCGAGACGATCGCGGACGAATTCGAGGGACCGCCGAAGTACAGGGCGACCGTCGTCGCCGACGAACCCGAGAGCGCGCTCGTAGAGCGGATCGCCGACCTCCGCGACGGGTTCGACGTCACCGTCGGGAGCTATCCGGGCGAATCGGTCCGGATCGAACTCGAGAGCACGGACGAAGAGACCGTCGAAGAAGCGGCTTCGTGGCTGCGAAAACGGGTCGACCTGGTCTGAGAAGACGACCGCTGTCACGCGTCCCAGTTCGGGTTATCTGTACAAGTAGAGCAGCCAAGCGATGGTCACCAGCAGCCCCAGGACGAGTACACCCCAGCCAACTACGGCCATCGGCAACTGTGTTTCCGTCGCGAGAACGGCGTCGGTGAGTGTATTCATGGTCTGAGGTCGGGGGCCATCCCCCTTAATTGTTCAGAAACGCCGTCCGTCAGGTCTCGGTCGGCGGGCGGATCGCCTCCCGGTGGTCGCGCCTCCGCTCGAGTCACGACCCCCGCTCCGGGACGCGATATGGCTTTCCGATTGGCGCTCCCACGATTCGCTATGGAAACCATCGGTGTCGTCGTCAACCCGATCGCGGGGATGGGCGGCCGGGTCGGGCTGAAGGGGACCGACGGGAAACTGGAGGAGGCGCGCCGCCGCGGTGCCGAGCCGCGAGCCCCGAAGCGAGCGCGCGAAGCCCTGCGATCGCTGCATCGACGTGCGCCCGACGTCACCGTCTACACGGCCGCGGGTGTGATGGGGGA
Source organism: Natrinema caseinilyticum (assembly GCF_024227435.1). Taxonomy (GTDB): domain Archaea; phylum Halobacteriota; class Halobacteria; order Halobacteriales; family Natrialbaceae; genus Natrinema; species Natrinema caseinilyticum. Next base: position 3,832,229 of record NZ_CP100445.1, on the reverse strand, counting down.
ACGCGCCGCGCGAGCCGCCGGCTTCGACCCGACGATCGTCTACGATCCGGTGGACGGAGGCGCGGACTCGGACGCCACCGATCCAGCGTCCGCGGGGACGACGGCCGCCGATACCCGTGGCGCCGTCCGCGCGCTGCTCGAACACGGCGTCGATCTCGTGTTGTTCGTCGGCGGCGACGGGACCGCCGTCGACGTTGCAGGCGTCCTCGAGGAACACGCCTCGGCCGAAGAATCTGGAGCCGATCCCCGAGACGCACCGACCCCTTCTCGGGACGCCGAGACGCCGATGCTCGGCGTTCCGGCGGGCGTCAAGATCTACTCGTCGGTCTTCGGCGTGACGCCGGCCGACGCCGGCCGGATCGCCGCCGAATTCGACCGCGTCGAGGCCCGCGAGGTAAACGATATCGACGAGGACGCCTATCGCGAGGGAGAGGTACGGTCCGAACTGCGGGCCGTCGTCCCGGTCCCCGTCGCACCGGAGGTTCAGTCGGGCAAGCAGGTCTCGAGCGGCAGCGTCGATTCCCTGGCGGCGGGGTTCGCCCGCGAGATCGAACCGGACCGGACCTACGTCTTCGGCCCCGGGAGCACCGTCGGTGCGATCGAGACGGAACTCGGAATCGATCCCTCGCCGTTGGGCGTCGACGTCTGGCGTGCGAGCGACGGCGCCGACAGGTCGGGCGAATCGAGCGGCCCGGCCGTGGACGGAACCGGGTTCGAGGGCGAAACAGACGGCGAAGATCAGGAAGACGACGGCGGTGATGAAACGAGGGACCGCGACGGGAAAGCGCGGCGGGGCGGTGCAACCGAAGCAGATCGAGACGGACGGAAGGGGGAGATTCTGGCCCGTGACGCGTCGGAATCGGAGATCCTCGCGGTTCTCGAAGAGCCGGTCACGATCGTCGTCTCACCGATCGGCGGCCAGGGGTTCGTCTTCGGACGGGGAAACCATCAGATTTCGCCGGCAGTGATCCGGCGGGCCGACGAGATCACGGTCGTCGCCGCCGGAGAGAAACTCGACGAGATCGATTCGTTGCGCGTCGACACCGACGATGCCGAGATCGACGATCAGTTACGGGGCTGGCTGCGGGTCCGGACGGGTCGATTCACGACGCGGCTCATGAACGTGGTGTGACCGCCACCGAGACGATCAAATTATATAAGGTCATGAGTCAGCCGAACGAACGACACAACCATATAACGTTGCGTCGATATATAATGACCATATAGTCAAGACTAAGGTCGGGTCGCTCGTACGGAGGGGTATGGAAACGCGGAAAGTGCAACGACTCGGGCCGTCGACGCTTGCGATGACGCTCCCGGCAGAGTGGGCGTCCGAACACGGCGTCGAAAAAGGCGACGAAGTGTCGCTTCGGACCAGCGGGAAAGGCACCCTCACTGTGATGCCCGAGTCCGCGAGTACCGAAGAGACGGAAGCGATCATCCACACCGACGACCTCGACGCGGACGCCGTCGAACGGGCGATCGTCGCCCAGTACGTCCTCGGCCGACGCATCATCCGCATCGAGCGCGAAGACGGGGCCCTCGAATCGGCCCACATCAACGCAGTCTACCAGGCGGAAACGCAGCTCATGGGCCTGGGCGTCATCGAGGAGACGCCCGAGAGCATCTCGATTCGCTGCTCGGTGGATCCCGAGGACTTCACGCTCGACAATCTTCTCGAGCGCCTCGAGCGAACCGGACAGACGATGCGCGGCGAGGGCATCAAAGCGCTGGCTCACGGCAATCCCGACCTGGCACAACGCGCGCTGAATCGGGAGCGGCAAGCCAACAAAATATTCGTCCTCCTGTTGCGGCTGATCTTCACGGCGTACCAGAACCCCAACCTCGCGCGAGCCGTCGGACTGAACAGCGGCTTTCCGCTGATCGGCTACCGATCGATCGCGAAGAACCTCGAGTTGACGGCCGACAACGCGGAGGACATCGCCGAGATCGTCATCGAGACCGAAGGTCACACCCTGAACGTCGACAGTTCGGTGATGCGTGATATTCGGGAACTGAACGAACTCGTAGACGACATCACATCGCGGGCCGTCGAAGCGGCCGTCGAACGCGATTACGACAAGTCTAACGAAGTCCGGAAACTGTTCCACGACGTCGCAAACCGCGAGCAGGAGATACTCGCCGAACTGCCGGAGATGGAAAACGAGGATCTGCTTCGGGTCCGCGAGGTCCTCGTCAGCCTCCAACAAACCGCTCAGTACGCGATGCGAAACGCGGAAATCGCGGCCAATCTCGCGCTCAACGAGGAATCGGAGCACACGACGATCAAGTGACCGCGTCGCCGTAAACGGCGTTTTCGTTCCCGCGACGTGACCTGCTTTGGACCCCCGACGCGCTCCGGGCCCCTCGGAATGAGTGAAGTTAAGAGACCCCACACACAACGCCCGAGCATGGCTACGCAATCGGAAACGACGGACAAGGGCGTTGGACTCGCGCTCGCGCTGAGCGCGCTGGCGGTGATCGGGGCACTCGCGATGGCGGCCGGGGCACCTGAGACGACGGCGGCCTGGGGATTCGCGGCTGCGGTGCTCTTTAGCTCGCTGGCGGTCGTCAGCATTCACCTCTACTGGCAGTAATCATTCGCGAACGTACTAGCTGGGTAACGTCGCGTACCCGAGCGCTAAGAGAACAGAAACTTGCGATTCCGGCGGGGCAGGGACGTAACGGCCGTTAAAAGTTAAGACCGCTGACCACCTAGGGAAGGCACGGACGATGAACGACTACTCCGACGAAGAACGGCGAATCCTCTCGTATCTCCGTGAGAGCGCCGCCCGCGGCGAGGAATACTTCCGCGCGAAGAACATCGCGGACGCGATCGGCCTCTCGTCGAAACAGGTAGGCGCACGGCTGCCACACCTCGCGGAGAAGACGGACGAAGTCGACATCGAGAAATGGGGACGCGCCAGATCGACGACCTGGCGAGTCACGATCAGCTAACGCCGGCCAGTCCGGTCCGGCCGAACTGAGAGGTCCGGTCGCAGCCCCTCGCATCGATGACGACCGCCGGTCCACGGACTTTTTATCCACGAATCGCTCAGGTACTGGCATGACTGTCCGCGTCGACCGGTCGTTCGAAGTTTCGGCGTCGCCGGATCGAGTCTGGGAGTTCATCGCCGATCCGGCGAACAGAGCCCAGGCGATAAGCGTCGTCGAGAAGTATTCCGTCACCGATCGGAACGGACGGCGCGTCACCTGGGACGTCGAACTGCCCATCCCGCTCGTCCGGAAAACGATTCGCGTAGACACTGAGGACGTCACGCGCACGCCCCCAGAGTACGTCAAATTCGTCGGCAAGTCGAAAGTGATGCGGGTCACCGGCGAACACGAGATCACCGACACGGACGGCGGGACCCGACTCGAGAACCGATTCGTCGTCGACGGCAAACTGCCGGGCGTCGAGAAGTTCTTCAAACGTAATCTGGACTCGGAACTCGAGAACCTCCGCCGCGCGCTCGAGCGCGACCTGCAGCGAACACAGTGACGATGATTCTGTCCCGAACACAGTGACGATTCTGTCCCGGGCATGGTACCGATGATTCCGGCGCGGACACAGTAACCATGATGAGGAGGGGCGGCCACGGTCGGAGTATGAGTACCGAAACGGACGTCGACGGCGGCGATACCGGCGACTCCCTGACGCTCGCGCTCGCACAACTTCACGTCGACGCCGGCGAGGTCGAGGCCAACGTCGAGCGGGCGCTCGCGGCGGTGTCGCGGGCCGCCGACCGCGGCGCCGACCTGGTCGCGCTCCCGGAACTGTTCAACGTGGGGTACTTCGCGTTCGACCTCTACGCGCGCAACGCGGAACCGTTCGGTGGAGAGACGTTTACGCGGCTCCGAGAGGCCGCGGCCGATCACGGGATCGCGGTCCTCGCAGGCAGTATCGTCGAGGATCTGGCGGCCACGGAGTCCGTCGAAACGCCGGCAGCGGACGGCTTTTCGAACACCGCGGCGCTCTTCGACGCGGACGGAGAACGCAGACTCGTTTACCGGAAGCATCACCTGTTCGGCTACGAATCGGCGGAATCCGAGCTCCTCGTTCCCGGCGAGACGCTCGAGACGGCGACGATCGGCGGCATGACCGTCGGCGTGACCACCTGTTACGACCTTCGGTTCCCGGAACTCTACCGGCGGCTCGTCGATGCCGGCGCCGAGTTGATTCTCGTTCCGAGCGCGTGGCCCTATCCTCGCATCGAACACTGGCAGACGCTCTCGCGGGCCAGAGCCATCGAAAATCAGGCGTACGTCGCGACGATCAACGGATCCGGTGAGTTCGAGGAGGCCACGCTCCTCGGTCGCTCGAGCGTCTACGACCCGTGGGGCGTCCCGCTGGCCTCGAGCGGCGACGAAGCGACGCTGATCACGACCGAGATCGATCCGCGAACGGTCGTCGACGTTCGCGACGAATTTCCAGCCCTTCGGGACCGTCGGCGCTAGACGATTCCGGCCCTCGATAGCGTCGGATTCGAGCCCGCCCCCGTCGATTCCACTCCCCGCGGAGACCGCTGACTTTTTGTTTCACCACCTCATTACACCGCATGCCGGGATAGACGCTTTTCACGTCAGAACCGGCACTGCGCGTCGCTCCGGCCCGTCGCACGCTCGGTTCCCGGGACCGAGCGAACACGCCCGCACTCGCCTCCTCGCCTCATCTCACCTTTCGCTATGACACGAATCACACTCGAGACCGCACGGCCAACACGGGATGTCCGCACGTCGTTCGTCGATTTTCGCCACGAAACCGTGGCCGGTCAGTGTGACGGAATCAGAACGGGAATCCACCGTAGCGAAGATAGACCATATCGAGAATCAAGAATAACTGGAACACCCCCTGGACGCCGCCGAGCATCGCGTTCTGTTTGCCGATCGCCGCGATGACGGACGGATCCGGAGCGGGCGAACGCATTTCCTTGTACATTCGAAGTTCGCCGGGCAGCAGAAAGCCGAACCCCTGGACCGAGAGCAGCGTGACGATACCGAGCGCGATGGCGATCGCGGGTTCGGTCATCGCGAACTCGCCGATCGTCAGGGCGACCCACGCCAGCGAACCGACCGTCGCGACGACGAACGGTACCTGCCAGCGCCTGTCCGTCCACGCGTTCAGCCGCCAGCCCAGAAGTAACAGAATCGGAACGAGGTTCACCGCGGTGAACAACGGAAGCCACGACTCGGCGTGGGGAAACAGGCCGACACGTTGGGCCAGCGTGATGCCACCGACGATCGTAACGAGTGCGAGCGACGGGAGGAGAAAGGCCGTTTTCGGCGTGAGCCGCTGGAACACCGACGAACTCTCCTCGTCGAGTCCCCCGATCACCGGGCCGAGGACGGTGCCCATGAAAATGTCGATCCCGGTCCAGAGCACCCCCGCCATCACGTGGACGTAGGTGTGGACCGGAACCGATCCGGCCGTCACTGCATAGACGAGTGCAGCAAGCGGAAGCACCCAGACGGCCGCCGCGAACGCCGGATTCGCCCGTTCCCCCATCCCTCTGATCGTACCGCGAACTGACACTGTCGACATACGCGCTACCTTTCACTACGACTTCATAACAGATGGTGCACGAGCAACTGATTCCGGAAGAACGGGCGTTTCAGGGCCTCCGGAGGCGGAACGAAAACCCAATCTCAGTCGGGGCCTCCGGAGGCGGAACGAAACTGCGTACCAGTTGGAGACGAGGGCGGCGCGACCGATCGCCGCCGTTCGACCGGCCGGACGGTCGGCGACCGGGTCGAAACCGACGCGAAGGGACCGTCTACCGGTCGGTCATCGATCCCGCTCGACCGTTTCACCGGGCCGGGTCGTCGAACCGGGACCGAGTTTCAACCCCGGTGTCAGACTCGAGTTGATCCCCGTTTTGACCTCGTCGCCCGCGACGACGCCGAACTTTCGCCGACCGGTCGAGATCCGGTCGCCCTTGACGGTGAATTTGATGTCGCCGTCGTCGTGACGGAGGTTCGCCACGGTCGTCCCCGAACCGACGTTGACGTTCCGGCCGAGGACGCTATCGCCGACGTACGAGAGGTGACTGACCGACGTCCCCCGCGAGACGACGCTGTTTTTGATTTCGACGGCGTGGCCGACCTCCGCGTCCGGGCCGATCACCGTCGCCCCGCGAACGTAGGCGTTCGGCCCCACGGTCGCCCCCTCACGGACGAGCGCCGGCCCCTCGATGACGACGCCGGAGCGTACCGTCGCGCCCGGTTCGACGACGACGGCGCCCTCGAGGTGGGCTGCGTCGCTGACTTCCCCGTCGATTCGGCGGTCGAGCGCGCCGAGTTTCCACTCGTTGGCTTCGAGTAACTCCCAGGGCCGGCCGACGTCGAGCCACCGCTCGAGGGTGACGGGGGTGACGTCGTACTCGTCGATCACCTGCGCGACGACGTCGGTGATCTCGCGCTCGCCCCGTTCGCTCTCGGGCACCTCGAGCCACTCGCGCGCTTCGGCGGGGAACGCATACGCCCCGGCGTTGGCGAGGTTCGTCGGCGGATCGTCGGGCTTCTCGACGATTCCGGTCACCCGACCGTCCGTCCCCACATCGGTACTGAGAACGCCGTAGTTGCTCGGTTCGTCGACCTCGATCGCACAGATTGCCGGGCACGCGTCGAACAGCCGATCGATCGCGGCTGGATCGTAGAGGTTGTCGCCGTTCAGGACGGCGAACGGTCCCTCGAGAAAGTCGCGTGCGGCGTTGACGGCGTCGGCCGTCCCTGCTTGTTCCTCCTGGACCGCATACGAGACCGGAGTGCCACGGTACGCGTCGCCGAAGTGGTCCCGGACGGTCTCGGCTTCGTACCCGACCACCAGAACGATCTCGTCGGCGCCCGCGTCGACTGCCGCATCGACGGTGTGGGCCGCGAGCGGTCGATCGGCGACCGGAAGCATCGGTTTCGGAACCGATTCCGACAACGGTCGCATCCGTGTCCCCTGTCCCGCTGCGAGAACGACTGCCTTCATGCTGAGTATTCCTTCGGCGAATCGTCGGATAAGCGATTCGTTCGGTCGGCGTAAATTCGTCTCCTCTGGGACCGTCTCGAAACCCGGTCGGTCGCAGGTCTCGCACGCGGCCGGCGACCCACGGTCGCTTCGGCAACTGCCGAGTCCGACGGCGGACGATGCGGCTGACGGCACCGGTTCGGCCCCGCCAGACGACGTCGGGGGTGGCCGTTCAGCGCTCCGTTCCGACGGACGAGGTCGGTGGCGGACGCGGTGGAGCGACTCGTCCGGAACCGGTCAGTCCTCCGAGGTCTTGATGTCGGCCGACAGCCCCTGTGCCATCTCGATGTCCTCCGAGTTGTTCATCGTCCAGGCGGTCCGCTCCGTGACGGCTTCGATGGCCTCTCGAGCGCTGGGGTAGCCGTTTCCGGATTTCTTGACGCCGCCGAACGGAAGTTGGACCTCCGCGCCGATACACGGCAGGTTCGCGTACGCGAGGCCCACCTCGGCGTGGTCCCGGAAGTAGTTGATCTGTCGATAGTCCTCCGAGATGATCGCGCCCGCCAGCCCGTAGGGGGTGTCGTTGTGGATTTCGACCGCATCTTCGATATCGCCCGCGTACTCGAGCAACGCGACGTGCGGACCGAAACACTCCTCGTTCAGGCAGCGCAGATCCGGTTCGTAGTCGATTTCGTAGACGAACGGGCCGACCCAGTGGCCACCGTCGAATCCGTCCGGAATCTCCGCCGATGGGAGTTCGAACCGGTCGACCAGCACGGTCGCACCCTCCTCACGGGCGAGATCGTTGTAGTGGCGAATCTTTTCGACGTGGTCGGCCTCGATGGCCGGGCCCATGAACGTGCCGTCGTCCAGCGGATCGCCGACGGCGACGTCGCCGGCGACGTCGACGAACCGTGTTTTGAACTCGTCGTAGACGTCCTCGTGAACGATGAGGCGCTCGCTCGAGACGCAGCGCTGGCCGGTCGTTTTGAACGAGGACATGATCGCCGAGTGGACGGCGATATCCAGGTCGGCGTGTTCCGTGACGACGATTCCGTTTTTGCCGCCCATCTCGCAGGCCGCGAGTTTACCGGGTTCGCCTCCGACCTTGCCAGCGATTTCGTGGCCGACCGCCGCGGAGCCGGTAAAGAGGACGGTGTCCACGCGCTCGTCGTCGGTGATGGCCGCACCCGTATCGCCGAAGCCCTGCACCAGGTTGAAGACGCCGGCCGGAACGCCGGCGTCGTCCATCATCTCGGCGATTATCTGTCCGCACAACGGGGTCTGTTCGGCGGGTTTCCAGACGACGGTGTTGCCCTCGACGAGTGCGATCGCCATGTGCCAGAACGGGATCGCGACCGGGAAGTTCCACGGGGTGATACAGCCGACGACACCTCGCGGTTTGCGTCGCATGAAGGAATCCTTGCCCGCGACCTCCGACGGAACGATATCCCCGTGGGGATGGCGCGCGTTTCCGGCCGCCCACTCCACCATGTGCCAGGCTTCGGTCACGTCGGCTTTCCCTTCCGAAATTTCCTTTCCACACTCCTCCGAGACGATCTCGCCGAGTTCCTCGTGGCGATCTCGAAGCTCGTGGTAGATGTCCCAGAGATATTCCGCGCGATGGATGTACGAGAGGTCGCGCCACTGTTCGAAGGCCGATTCCGCCGCCTCGAGGGCGGCGTCGACGTCGGCTTCGGTCCCCCGCTGGAAGGTCGCCAGCGCCTCCCCCGTCGCGGGGTTCTCGCTCTCGAAGGTGTCCCCACTGCCGTCGATCCACTCGCCGCCGATGTAGTGGCCGTGTACCTGCTCGGTGAGTTGCTGGCTCATACTCGACTACACGGGTGGGACGGTGAAAAATCCTGATGGTAGTTCACACCTCACGAAACGGTTGCAGGATTTATAGCCGGAGACGGTGTCGGTTGAACAGTCATTTGCGTCCATGGACAAACATGTGCACACCTCTAGTATTTCGTCACTGTGAGCCCAGTCAGGTGGCCGAAGGGCGGGGAGACGAAAGACGACGGAGACCCGCCGGTCGACGTCACACCGAGACGGAGCACGTACCCACCGAGACCGGCCCGAACACGGCTGGACGGTCACTACTCGCTCAGGTCAGCGGCCTTCTCGAGTTCGCTGCGAAGCGTCGTCGAGTCGAACTCGTGGTCGGGCCGGAGACGGACGAAGTCGAGGAACTCGCGTGCGGAAAGGAGGGTCGCTGAATCGTAGGCCGTCGCGGCTGCATCGACGGCGTCTCGGGGACCGATTCGGGGTTCGAGAATGGCCAACGCGCACGCGAGATCGTAGGCGGTCGTCTCGTCGACTCGGTCGGCGTGAACGCTCGTGGCGTCGATGAAGTAGAACTCGTTGTCATACAGGAGAACGTTCTCCGCTCGCAGGTCGCCGTGGGCGAGTCCGTGTTCGTGCAGGGTCGCGAGCATCTCGAATAGCTCCGGTGCCCGATCGGAGACGATTTCGTCGGCGACCTCGTCGAGCGACTCGAACGCCGGGAGATACTCGAGGACGAGGACGCCGAGTCCGTTGACCTCGAACGCGTCGATCGGCTGGGGGGCGTTGACGCCGATCTCTCGCATTCGTTCGGTGGCGTCGTACTCGTGTTCGACCATCTCGAGGGGGGTATCGAACCGGTCGAAAAAGCCCTCGGTACCCGATGAGAACGCGCCGACGTTTCGACCGGTCGTCAAGACGGCGTGGACCAGCGCATTTTGCCGGGAGACGATCTTGACGAACCACCGCTCGTCGATGACGCAGGGCGTCGAGAGCCAGTTGTCCGCATCCAGGAACTCCACGCGGACCGCCTCGCGGTCGTAGCGATCCGCCAGCGTGCGGACCACACGCTCGATGCGGCTCCACTCGACGGTTCCACGTGCGAGCCGGCGGATGTCCATACGTTCCAGTCAGGGCCGGCGGCGTTAAATGCGTCCCGAAGCGTTACAACCAGAACATATCATTATTGAATGAATACGTGTTCGTCGATTACCGGTCGTTCGAGTGAGCCAGCGTGTCCGTTTTTCGTCAGCGTTCGACGAAACAGTACTACTATCACCCGAAACATGCTATTGAACGAATATGAAAGCGATCGATAACCTGAGCGATGCTATCGACGTGACGCGAGATTTTCTGACGCCGATCAGTGTCGGACAATGGCTCAGGCTCGCCGTCATCGTTCTGTTCGTCGCATCGTTCGGGGTCGGCGGGCCGGCGTTTTCGGGGGGGAACGCCGGAACCGTTACCGATCCGACGGAACAGGGTGGGATACCACCGGTGGTCGAGGAGGATATCCCAACGTCGGAACTCTTGTTCTGGGGACTCGTCTTTCTCGCGGTCGGACTCGTGATCTGGCTCGCGTACGGATTTATTGCTGCAGTCATGACGTTCGTCTTCCTCGAGTCGCTTCGGACGTCCGACGTCCGTATGAGACGGTACTTCAGCGCACACGTCGGTCGGGGATTCCGGCTGTTCCTGTTTCGGATCGGGCTCACGCTCCTGACTGTGATCCTCGTCGGCGCTCCCATTCTGGTCCTCGTCTTCCTGGCGATGGGGGGACTGGGGGCGCTCACGTTCGGATCGATTCTGGTGTTCCTCCCGTACGCGTTCGTGGTCGGGCTCCTCTACGGAATTCTGATGCAGTTTACGTCCGTGTTCGTCGCACCCGTCATGCTGATCGAGAATCTGGACGTTCTCGCCGCCTGGCGTCGGTTCTTGCCGACGTTGCGAGCGAACGTGGCCGAGTACGGCGTCTTCGTGCTCCTGGTCTGGATCCTGCAACTCGTGGCCGGGGCCGCCGCCTGGTTCGTCGTCGGTATCGCCGGACTGATCCTCGCGATCCCGTTCGTCGTCGTGATCGGATTGCTGGTGTTCGTGCTGGGTCCGATCGGTGCCGTCCTCTCGATTCCCGTCGGGTTCCTCGGGGTCGCACTCGGATTGCTCCTGATCGGAGCGGTCTGGGCACCGATCGCGTCCTATTTCCAGTATTACGCCCTGTTGCTCCTCGGCGATACGGACGCCGACCTCGATCTGATTCCAGATCAGCGCGCGGCGGCCCGGGCGGAGTCAGCGAACTGGCGCACCCGGACGGACGAGACGGGTCCGTCCGACCGTGACTCGGTCGGCGACTCGGACGACTCGAGCGGGTGGATAGACGATTCGGACGGGACTGACGGCGCCGACGATGCGAGCGACACTGACGGTTCCGACGAGGAGGGAAGCTGGCGATAACTGCACGCGGCGACGGCCGCGTCTCGGCAGTGGGCTTATTTCGGACGCCATCGAGTATCGTGTATGGCCGTCGACCTACCCGACGAACATCGGATGATACGGGAGACCGTCAGGGACTTCTGTGAGACCGAGATCGAGCCGATCGCCCAGGAGATAGAGGACGAACATCGGTTCCCCGCTGAGATCTTCGACCAACTCGCCGATCTCGACGTGATGGGCGTCCCCATCGCGGAGGAATACGGCGGCCTCGGCGGTGATACGCTCATGTACGCGGTCGTCGCCGAAGAGCTCGGTCGGGTCTCGGGGGCGATCGGCCTTTCCTACGTCGCACACACCTCGCTCGCGTCGAAACCGATCGAACTGTTCGGCACGGAGGCCCAGAAAGAGCGGTGGCTGCGGCCGCTCGCAGACGGTGACTACGTCGGCGGGTGGGCACTGACAGAGCCCGCGAGCGGCTCTGACGCCTCCGATATGGATACCCGCGCGAGAAAGGAGGGTGACGAGTGGGTTCTCGACGGAACCAAGCAGTTCATCACGAACGCCTCCGAGGCGGGCTCGATCCTCGTCAAGGCCGTCACCGACCCCGATGCGGGGTACGACGGCATCTCGACGTTTATCGTCGATCCGCGGGTGGACGACGGCTTCGAGGTTACCACCGTCTGGGAAAAGATGGGTCTCAACGCATCACCGACGTGTGAAATTTCACTCGAGGACGTGCGTCTGTCCGAGGACCGTCTGCTCGGCGCGGAAGGCGACGGCTGGGACCAGACCAAAAAGACGCTCGACGGCGGACGCATCTCGATCGCCGCGCTTTCGACGGGGCTCGCACAGGGGGCCTACGAACACGCGAAGACCTACAGTCAGGAACGCGAGCAGTTCGGCCAGCCCATCTGTGAGTTCGACGCCGTTCGGGACACGATCGTCGATATGTATCGCAAGACGGAACGGGCGCGACTGCTCACTCGGCAGGCCGCCAGAAAATACGACGCGGGCGACCCCGTGACCAGAGACTCCGCGCTGGCGAAACTCGACGCCAGCGAAGCCGCCCGCGAGGTCGCCGAGGACGCCGTTCAGGTGCTCGGCGGGTACGGCTACACGACCGATTTCGCTCCACAGCGGTTCTATCGGGACGCGAAACTCATGGAAATCGGCGAGGGAACGAGCGAGATTCAGCACCTGGTCATCGGTCGCGAACTCGGTCTCTGATCGGTCTCGAAACTCGTGGGGCCGGAGTATGGATTCGAGGGGAGACGTTCGCCTCGAGAAGGACGATTTCGAACGCGAGAGCGTCGACTCAGCAGACGCGCGTCGTCCCGATTCCGGATCTTGCCGTCCGAACCGCCGGACTCGCCACCGTCGCCCGATTCTCACCCGTCGCTCGAGGCGTTCCTGTCGACCTGCGTCGTCGCCGCTTCCGCGAGCGCGGTCACGTTCGGTTCCTCCTGGCTTCGGAGTTGCTTGGGATAGACGCCGATCGTTACGAGCAGGTCGTCGTCGGCGTCGACGGCTTTGGTAATCAGGAAATCGACGGTGACGCTTTGGCCGTCGAATTTCGCGTCCGCCGTGAATCGCGACTGCGTCGTCGATTGGTCGCGGACCGTGACATCGGTGTCCGATTCGTGCTGGATGTTTCCGATCCCGCTGTAGTTGTTCTCGACCAGCCCGATGAGTTCCTTCGTCGACATGTCCTCGACCGGATTCAACTGTTTGCCGAGGAGCGAGACCTTCGGCGACGTCAGAACGTTGAAGACGGCGCCGCGTTGTCGACCGACGAGGGGTATCTCGACGGCCTTCTCGTGTTTGGTCATGTAGTTCGCGACCGACACCGTCCCGGTGAGACCACCGCCCGGAACGTCCTTCTCCACGCTGATTTCTTTCACGTCGGTCTGTTCGTACCCCGTCTCGTCACGAGTGGTTTCCTCGACGCCCGCCGGCGTGGACTCGTGTTGGGCCATTCCGATCAGTCCCAGACAGCCCGAGAGGCCGGCGAGACCGGCGGCCCCCAGACCCGCCAGGGCGTTTCGTCGATTCATCTCCCTGCATATCGCGGTTCAAATTATAAGTGTTTATTGGGACCGAGAAGGTCCGTCAGCCGAAACGTATCGTTCCACACCGGTGGGCTCCGAACTCGCTTCGCAAACGGACTGGATCCCCGGTTTAGGGCCAGCTACCGGCTTCCGCGAAGGCGTCGGCGACCCGCTGAATCGCGACGACGTAGGCCGCGGTTCGTGGGTTCTCGAGGTCGTGTTCCTCGTAGGTCTCGACGAGCGCGTCGAAGGCATCGACGATGACCGTCTCGAGTTCTTCGTTGACGCGCTCCTCGGACCAGTAGAAGCGCTGGCGGTTCTGGACCCACTCGAAGTACGAGACGGTAACGCCGCCGGCGTTCGCGAGGATGTCGGGGATGACGAAGACGTCCTTCCCCTCGAGTACCTCGTCGGCCTTCGGCGTCAGCGGCCCGTTCGCGGCTTCGGAAATGACGTCCGCCTCGACGTCTTCTGCGAGGTCTGCGTCGACCGCGTTCTCGAGTGCGGCGGGGATCAGCAGGTCGACGTCGAGCGTGAGGACGTCCTCGTTGGTAATCTCCTCCTCGCTCTCCGAGTACCCGACGACGCTGCCGGTCTCGTTCTTGTGATCTTTCGCCGCGACCGGATCGAACCCGTCGGGGTTGTAGATGCCGCCGCTCGAGTCGCTGGCCGCGACGACGGTCGCGCCCATCTCGTCGATCAACTTCGCTGCGATCCAGCCGGCGTTACCGTAGCCCTGGACTGCGACCGTCGCGCCCTCGAGATCCTTGTCGAGGTAGTCGAAGGCTTCGCGCGCGGCGAGGACGGTCGAGCGACCGGTCGCTTCGACGCGACCCTCGCTGCCGCCCGAGTCGAGCGCCTTGCCCGTGATGACGCCCGGCTCCGTCGTGTTCTCGAGCGTTTCGTACGTGTCTTTGATCCAGTTCATCTCCCGCTGGCCCGTGTTCACGTCGGGCGCGGGAACGTCGCGATCCTCGCCGATCATCGGTCGGAGTTCGCGCGCGAACGCACGGGTGAGTCGTTCGAGTTCCGCTTCGGAGTAGTCGTCGGGGTCGATGATGATACCGCCCTTTCCGCCGCCGAGCGGGATGTCCACGATCGCGGTTTTGTAGGTCATCCAGCCGGACAGCGCCTTGACCTCGTCGCGCGACACCTGCGGGTGGTAGCGGATTCCGCCCTTGTACGGCCCGCGGTCGCCGTTGAATTGCGACCGGAACGCTTTGAATCGTTCCAGGTCGCCGTCGTCGCGTTCGATCGTGAGGTTCGTCTCGAGGACTCGCTCGGGGTGTTTGAGTCGCTCGATCACGTCGTCGCCGACGTCGAGGTACGTCGCCGCTTCGTCGATTTGCGACTGTAGGCTTTCGAACGGGTTTGCGTCGTCAGACATTGCACGTAGCTTCCGAGGAAACCAAAATAAACGTGACGAATGGTCCTCATAGTCCATTAGTTACAATATAAGGTATCTCAATATGATTGTATACTGTACTGGTATCGACGCTGACTCGATCGTTCGATCGATCGACGTTCACAGAGCAGTTTTACTGCCCCCCGATGGAACCCCGGCGGATTAGCTGTCGGCTCACCGACAGAGACTCGCGGACCGACATATACGGGACGATCGGAGAACGACTCGAGTCGACCCGTACCACCCGGGTCAGAATCGACGCGGACGAATCGGACGTCACAGGTCAGGCGGCTGAGGAGGGCGACAGATCGTGTCGACGTCGCTTGCGCACCGGCATCGCTCGTACCGCTGGTGCACGAAACGGGACCGCCGCACACGAACGGGTCACACGCCCCAGGGATACGTTTCCGGCGGCCGTTCGCCGCCCTCGATATGGAGCGGGTGGAGCGCGGTCGTCTCGTCGACGTGGACGAACGCATCGTACCGGTCGGGCAGTACCGTCCGCACGTAGTTGCCGCCCTCGTACTCCGGATCGTAAACCACTCCGATCGCGCGGTGGCCGCGAGGCTCGGCGAGACGGTCGCACTCCGACTCGTCCGCCGTGGCGTACCCGCGGGGGAACTCGAGGAGGACGTCGTCCGTGCCGGTCCGATGGAAGACGTCCTCGTAACTGTCCGCCCTGGCTTCGGGCACTCGCATCCGCTCCATCTCCGCCCCCATTCGGTGCCGGCGATGACTGTGCCACGGTGTGACCCGAAGCCGACGATGGCGACGTCCGAATCGTCGTCGCAGACCTCTTCTCGGGCGAGTTGTCCGAGGTTGAGTTGCCCGCGGTCGCGCATCGACGTCGCGCGGGCGTCGCCGACGTGCGTGTTGTGCGCCCAGACGATCCCCGGTCCGTCGTGGAACGCGAGCAACCGCTCCAGCGTTCGGCTCATGTGCCGGTCTCGCACGTTCCACGAGTCGGCCCCGCCGCGGGCCATCGTGCGGTAGAACGATTCGGCGTTCTTCGTCACGAGGGCGTTCTGCTCGGCCGCGAAGAACGCGAGCGGATCGTCGCCGTCGTGGTCCGCGTGGCGCTCGGCGATGGTCTCCCGGAGCTCAGTGAGGACGGAGATCACCTCGTCCTCGCAATCGTCCGGAATCAGGCGGATCGATCGCGCGTATTCGCGTGCGTCGGCCCCGTACGGTTCGAAGCAGTGGTACGCGTCGCGGGCGCGATCGGCCAGCTCGGGATCGAGATCCTCGAGGGCGTCGATCACGGCGGCCATCGATTCGTAGAGGCCGTAGACGTCGAGCCCGTAGAATCCAACCCTGTCGCCGATCGCCCGGCCCGCATTGTATCCGGCGAGCCAGTCCAGGAACTCGGCGGCCTCCCAGTTGGCCCACATCCACGTCGGCCAACGCTCGAAGCCGGCGAGGATCTCGCTCGCCGCAGCCGCGTCCGCACGACCGGTGACGTACTCCGTGACGTCGTAGCAGTCCGTCCAGTCCCCTTCGACGGCGACGAACGAGAAATCGTGCTCCTCGAGCAGACGGGCCGTCAACCGCGCCCGCAGGCGGTAGTACTCGGACGTGCCGTGAGACGCTTCCCCCAGGAGGACCGCGTCGGCGTCGGCGATACTCTCGACGAGTTCGTCGAACCCGTCCTCGATCGACGTGGCGCGTTCGGCGACCGCGTCGGCCACCCGTGACGGATCAGCGTCGGCCGTTTCGAATCGGCGTGCGGTCACGTGATTCACCCACGCCGTGGTTCCCCGCGAATCGATTTCGAACTGGTCCTTGCGAGCGTCGGTCGCGTCCGCGAGGGAGGGGTCCAGCGTCCCTCACTGAAAGATCAGTCGAGACGGACCCGTCGGTGTCGTCGGGCGTCGGGCGTCGGAGATTCGACCCGCGCTTCTCCGGCGGGCGACGCGTTTTAGTGGTCGCTGTGCGACCCTGAACGTATGACAGGACTGTACTACGAGGAGTTCACGGTCGGAGAAACCGTCGATCACGAGCGCCGGCGGACGATCTCCGAGAGCGACAACCAGCGATTCTGCGATATGACGATGAACCAGCAACCGCTCCACCTCGATCGGGAGTTCGCGGGCGACACCCAGTTCGGCGAACGGCTGGTCAACGGCCTCTATACCATGTCGCTGGCGGTCGGCGTCTCGATCCCGGAGATGACCGACGGGACGATCGTCGCGAACCTCTCTTACGACGACGTCGAACATCCGGCCCCCGTCTTCCACGGCGATACGATTCGCGCCCGGTCGACGGTCACGGAAAAGCGCGAGACGAGCGACGGAGAACGCGGACTGGTCACCATGCACGTCGAAGCCTTCAACCAGGACGACGACCTCGTCTGCGAGTTCGACCGGACCGTCCTCTCGCTGAAACGCGACCACGCCGCGGAGCGCGAGGAGTGATCCACCGATGACCGACGGCGCGATCGACGACGACGTGGATCTCGAGTGGCTGTCGCTGGAAGCCGACGAGGAACTCCTCTGGGCCGCCGGCCCGGACCGAAGAACGCTCGTCCCGGCGTTCGCGATCGGGATTCCGCTCTCGCTCGTCCTGATCGGACTGGTCATCATCGCGGGGGAGTACCTCCGGGTGACGAACACCCACTACGTGGTGACGAACCGGGCGCTGTACAAGAAGACGGGCGTCCTCTCGCGGGACGTCAAGCGTATCGAACACGAGAAGGTCCAGGACATCTCCTACAGCCAGAGCGCGCTCGGGAACTACTTCGGCTACGGCACCGTGGAGGTCAGCACGGCGGGCGGTTCGGGCGTCGAAATGTCCTTCGCCGCGGTCACCGATCCGAAAGCCGTTCAGCGGTTGATAAGCGAGCGAATCGACCGGACTCGCGACGAAGCGGCGACCGATCGGACGAGCGACGACGTTCTCGCGGCGATCCTGGAGGAGCTACGCGCGATCCGAGCCGCCGTCGAAGGCGGTGCGAGCGCTCGAGAGAGCCGCCACGACAGCACCGATGGCCGCCCGAACACCGAGGAGACGCGAACGACCGGCACCGGAGCGACCGAGACAGGGTCGACGGGCAACGGATCGACTGGCCACCGGTCGCCGAGCGGATTCGATCCCGAAACCGACGATCGGACACCCACCGAGCATGACCAAGACCAGTCGATCTAACCCCGACTCGAAACCGGCAAGCGGCGACGGCCCGTCCACCGCTGGCGACTCGACTGCGACGGAGCTGACGTGGCTCCCGCGCGGGGAAGACGACCGGGTCCGCTGGCGAGGCGGGCCGCGAATCCAGACCGTGCTTCCCTGGGTAGCACTCGCCGTCGTCGGAACGCTGGGGATCCTGGCCGGGATCGTCCTCGAACTCCTGCCGGTGCTCGCAGCCCTCGGGGTTCCGCTCGTCGTCGCGCCCGCGCTGTGGCAGTACGCTCGCGTCTCGCGGACGGCGTTCGTCGTCACGAACGCGGTCGCCGCGACCCGCCACGGCGTCTTCGGCCTGACCGTCCGGACCGTGTCGCTAGAGCGCGTTCAGAACACGACCGTCGAACAGCAACCGCTCGGTCGACTCGTCGGATACGGGACCGTCACCCTCGAAACGGCGAGCGGCACCGAACTCTCGTTCTGGAACGTCGAGGAACCGGCCCGCGTTCGGGAACGACTCGAGGCCGAACGCGAGCGCCTGACCGGAACCGAGGTTCCGGGTTCGCGCGAACAGTGGGAGGCGGTCCTCGCCGAGGTTCGGGAGTGGCGACGCGATCTGGAGCGAACCCCGTGATGGTCCCCGTCCCCGGGTCAGTTCGGTTTCCCACGGTCAGCCTCAGAGTACCGCCGAGATCGTGTAGACGTTCAGGATCGCAGCGAGCAACCACGGAACCGCGAGGCCGGCCGGGACGATGGGACGATACTGCCGGTCGAGGAGGAGCCGACAGCCTAGCCCGATCCCGATCGCGAACCCCTTCAGGGCCAACATCCCGGCGATTCCGTAGCCCTCGATCGCTCCCCGGGCGGCCGGGTTCGATTCGGACAAGCCCAGGTGGAGACCGACGAACGTCGTCGCGATGTCGGCGATCAGCGCGAATCCCACGACTCCCCAGAGCAGCCGCTCCAGATCGACGGATGTGACCTCACCGATCGGTCGGAGGCGCAGCCACGCGCCCTCGGAACTCATAGGCTCCCCGCCGGGGTCGAACCGGAGCATCGGGCCACCGGGAGCAACCGACGGTTCAGGAACGCGGGGTATTGTTATGACAGGCATAGGAGATGATACGACATCGTTAAATGGTGGTAACTACTCGACGGCGACGGCGAACGCGGGGACACCCCGATTTCGAGTCGGATCGGGTCCGACGGTGTCGGCCGGTTCGAGGGCGGTCGTCGGTCGTCCGGGAGGATTTTGCCGGCAGTTAGCAGTCGATTAGCGGTCCGCCGGCAGTTAACAGTCTGTTAGCTGAACCGAGGCGCTAAGCACCCTTCCTCAGAGTATGGTGCCGTGTTTCTTCGCCGGGAGCGATTTCTCGATGTCTGCGTAAAACTCGAACCGAGCGGCCAGTTCGTCGCGTAGCGAACTCGGCGGAACGAGTTCGTCGATGACGACTTCGCTCGCCATTCGATGGACGTCGATATCCTCGCGGTACTCCTCCCGGAGTTCCCGTTCCATTCGCTCGCGTTCTTCGGGGTCGTCGATCGCGCCGAGCTTTCGGGCGTAGACGGCGTTGATCGCCGCTTCCGGCCCCATAATCGCGATTTCACCTGCTGGAAGGCCGATGACGCTCTCGGGGTCGTAGGCGGGACCCCCCATCGCGTAGATCCCTGCTCCGTAGGCTTTGCGGACGACGACCGTCTGTTTCGGAACGGTCGCGGAGGAGGTCGCGTAGATCATTTTCTTGCCTTGCTCCAGTATTCCGTCTTTCTCGACCTGCGAACCGGCCATGAATCCCGGCGTGTCGCAGAGATAGAGTAACGGAACGTTGAACGCGTCCGATTTCCAGATGAACTCCGCCGCTTTCTCGGCCGCGTCGGGGAAAATCGCACCGGCGCGTTGGGTCGGCTGGTTGGCGACGATACCGATCGGACGACCGTCGATCCGTGCGTAGGCGGTGACGATCTCCGTCCCATAATCGGGGCGTAACTCGAGGAGGGACCCCTCGTCGACGAGACGGGAGACGACGTCGAGCATGTCGTATCCGCGGTTCGGTTCCGCCGGAACGATGCCGTCGATCTCGGCGGGGGGGTTTGCGGGCGGTTTGGAGTCGCTCCTCGGCGGCGTCTCGTCGGCGTTGTCGGGCAGGTAGGTGATCAACTGAGCCACGAGTTCGCGTGCGTGTTCCTCGTCGGACGCGACCAGATCGGCCGATCCGGATTCCCGCGCGTGGACCTGTGGTCCGCCGAGTTCCCGGAGGTCGATCTCCTCGCCGGTGACCATCTGTACCATTCGCGGGGAGGCGATCGCCATCGCGGACATCCCCTCGACCATGACGGTGAAATCGGCGAAGACGGGCGTGTACGCTGCGCCGGCGATACACGGCCCGTAGAGGACACAGATCTGGGGAACCCGCCCGGAGAGCATCGAATGGTTGTAGTAGTACTTCCCGATTCCCTCTCGGTTCGCGAAAAAGCCCGTCTGCTGGTCGATCCGGCCGCCGGACGAGTCCATCAGATAGAACACCGGCTTTCCCGTTTTCAGGGCGCGCTGTTGCATTCGGAGGAACTTTTCGACGCCCTTGGCGGCCATACTCCCCCGCTTGACGGTGTAGTCGTTGGCCATCACGTGGACGTCGCGCCCCTCGAACGTGGCCGCGGCCGTAATGAGGCCGTCCGCCGGGAGCCGATCGCCGTCGTCCGCCGCCGAGTCCGTGCCCGCACCGCGGGGATGCCAGTCGTCGAACGCGGCGAACGTTCCGTCTTCGAAGCGCAGTGCGTTATCCGAACCGGAAAACCACAGTTCGAGCCGATCGCGGACGAAGAGCTTGCCTTCGTCGGAGAGTTGATCCTTGTATTTCTCGGGTCCGCCCGCGTGAATGTCGTCGATCTCCTCTTCGAGTCGCCGCTCCCTGTCCGTCGGCCCGAGTTCGGTGTCGGCACCGCCGTCGACGGGTTCGGCACCCGCGTTCGAACCGTCGTCGATCCGCCTGTCCCGCCCGGACGACGTGTCGTGAACCGCCGTGGGCTTCGTCTCCTCGCCTACGAACACCTCGACCGTCTCACCGACGTGATCGGCGAGAGCGGCCGCAATCGCCGCAGCTTCCTCGTCGGCAGCACCAGCCGCAATACGAACGCGCATGCTACAGTCTGTGTGGGGCGATCAAATACCGTTTTCCCCGATGTTCGATCGCTCGAGCAGTTCGGTTCGGAACCGTCGGCGATGACCCGGAAGTCCGAAGAGAGGAGAGACCGGATCGCGCCGCATCGATCGCCACTGATCATCGGAGATCACCGCGAGGGATGAGGAGGGAGCGTTCTCGCGGTCGCGGCGCGCACCGATCGAGAGTGCATACTGCCTCCGTGGTCACCAACACGGAGACGAACTGTACTGAATGGCCGCGTGACACGAACGCTTGCGTTCAGTCGTGCAGTCATTATATCGGGGCGGGGAATCGCCGCCACGGAACCCACTCTCGAGCACCGGAGATATCAGTTTTACCGACAATAATGGGCGAGAGAAAAACGGCAGTTGCAGGCAGAATCCCTTTCGTCGATTTCGCCGTTCATTTCGACGGTTACCGATCCTGTGTCCGTGAACAACTACGGTGGCAGAGCGGGGACAGCAGCGACTGAGTACCTGTCTCGAGGGCCGGCAGAAACGTCACACGCGGAGGGACTCGTACAGCGACTCGCAACGCTTCGTGACCGTGTGGAGACGGGGATGGACCGGCGAGAGTTCCTGCGAGCCCTCGCCGGCGGCGGCTACGCGATCGGCATGGCAAACTGGCTGGGCGTCGACGATTTCCTCGCGGCGGACGACGGCGAGGTTCCAATCGTGACGGCCCTCTCGCGGGAGGATCCCGACGATCCCTGGTCGATTCGGAAACAGACGACGTCCGTCCCCGCCGAATGGTACGCGACCGTCGAGAAGGCCTTCGAAGTGAACAGACGACTGGCACGGGTCGCCTTTACGGGCTATCTCGGCAGCGCGGTCGTTCCGGGCAGTTACGAGAGCGGGTCCGCGACGGTCTCCGTCGGCGTCTCGAGCGAGGGCCACTCGGTCGGCGAAATGATTGCGGAAATCACGGAGGGTATCGACTTCGACGTCAAGACGATCATCGAAATCGACACGATTCAAGACGGCAGCGAATCCTGGGAGCCACGGTTCGCAACCACCGTCGAGGACGGACGCGTCCCCAGCGGTGTCGCCTGTGAAACCGAGACGAGCCTGTCGACGCTCGGGCCGGCGCTTTACGACCCCGACGGAGAGCACGCGTTCTTCGTCACCGCAGAACACGCGTTCGGGGAGAATCACGACCCGCGGGGCGGATCGCTGGTCCTTCCTCGGAAGAACGACGACGCGATCGAACTCGGGACCGTCGCCCGCTATCACCCGGTCGAGGACGTCGCCGTGGTCGAACCGGAGGGCCCGATCGAGCCCGCCAGCACGATCGACGCGCCGTCTCGTCCCCGCGTTCGCGGTCAATTCACCAAATTCGGGCTCGCCGACCTCGCCGCCCGCGACGAAAAACTCGAGAAGGTCGGCGCGCTGAGCGGGCATACGACCGGAAAGATACAGGGCGTCGACGCGGTTACGTGCTTTACCGAGAACTTCTGTCGCCGCGGTCAGCTCCGCTGGGGCGGCGAGATGGACCTGACCGACGGCGACAGCGGCTCCGTGAGCTACCACCGCGACCCCGAGGGCGGCGACCGCGACGTCCTCGTCGCGGGATTCAACAACGCCCGCACCTGGTGGCCCGGTCAGAGCTACGTCTGGGGTGTCGGCGCGTATAGACTGACCGAGGAACATGGCTACCACTTCTGACCGCCGTCCGACCGACCGCACGAACCGCGCTCACCAGCAGACCGGAAAAACGGCCGCCGATCCCGCATGAGTGACGATCCCGCCCGCCCCTCCCGATCCGACGCCGAGTCCGACCGGAGCGTCTTCGCCGCGCTCACGAACGGCAGCCTCCGGCTCCTCGGCGACCTGCTCGTCGTCTCGCTGTGGGTCCTGTTCCTGACGCTGCTCTTTCTCGAGACCGCCTGGCCGCAGTGGGCGTTTTACGGGGCGCTCCTGCTCGGCGTCGGCGTCTACGTGTCGATCACGAGCGGCTGGTGAGCGGCGAGGACCCCCGACGGTGGAGCGAAAGAAGCGTTCCACAGAAGACGGACTGGGGGCTCGGCTCTCACCGGTCGTCGGGAATCCGAGTGTAGGCACCGATCAGGGCGCGCTCGAGGTCGAACCCGCTGATTCTGGCCCCCTCGTCGACGAGCGAATCGCGAACGGTCGTGGACTCGAGTTCCGCGTCCGGGAAGATCACCGACCGTTCGACGTCGGCGTCGACGAGGGTCGCGCCCGGCATCACGTGGACGTCGTCGCCGACGGCGCTCTCCCGAACGGTCGCCGAATCGGCGACGCGGGACTCGCCGTCGAGGGACCAGGACACGGCATCGAGGTAACTCCGCCTGGTGCCGATGTCGAACCACGCGGTTTCGAAGGTGTAGGCGGAGGTCGGTTCCCGGTCCTGGAGCCACTGGACGAACCAGCCGGGTTCGTCCGGATCGTTCCCCGCTTCGAGGTACGGGGTGAACAGCGACAGCGTCTCCGCGGGGAACGCGTAGCACCCGATCGAGACGAGGGAACTCTCCGGCGCGGCGGGCTTTTCCTGGAAGTCGACGACGCGCTCGTCGTCCAGTTCGATCACGCCGTAGGACGTTGCCCGCTCCCGGGAGCCGACGTCGTAGGCGGCGATCGCCGGCCCGTCCCGACGGTCGAAATAGTGAAGGAAGTCCTCGATGGCGAAGTCGAAGAGGTTGTCCCCCGCGATCACCAGCAGATCCTCGTCGAGTCCCTCCCGGTCGATCAACTGCTCGAGCGCCCCGACGACGCCGAATTTCTCGTTTTCGTGTGTCGTTTCCTCGACGGACAGGCGGGGCTTGTCGTACGGGGTGTTCTCGAGATGGGTCTCGAAGTCGGCGGCGAACCGTTCGTTCGTGCTCACGTAGACCTCGTCGATCCGATCGAGGCCTTCGAGTTCGGCGTAGATCCGATCGATAACGGTCGTCTCTCCGAGCGGGAGGAACATCTTGGGTCGACGCCTCGTGATCGGCCACAGTCGGGTCGCGTAGCCGCCGGCCAGGACGACGGCTGTGGTGGGTCCAGTCATCTCAGTGAGCGACTTCGAGTACGTCGACACCGACGAGCGGATCGCCGGTGAGCGCGCGAACGTATCGCCCCGCCGGCGATCGTAAGTACGAGAAGTCGTCCTCGGCGAAGTCGGACCGTCCCTCGCGACGTCCTTCGCGAGTTCGATCGTCCGATTCGAGACGTCGTACTCGTCGTCCCACGCCGGCACGTTCGCCGTCTCGTTCGCCGCGACGGGAAACCCAGTCGAGCCCGATTCGAAGCGGTTCGTCGCCTCCCGAACCGCCACTGTTGGTATCTAATCTCACGGTCGGAAGTCACCATGTCCGGGTAAATTTGTTCTCCCCCGAACATCAGAAATCGAGAGTGACAGGGCTTCTAACTACTGTCCTGGTCTGCAAGCATCCCCAACTGATACGAGCGTCGTCGTCGTTCGAACGAGTGCGGACGATGCACGCACCCTCGTTACCGGACCGATCGATCGACGCGTACGCCTCCGTGACGGACCGCGACCGCCTCGAGCGACTTCGTTCGCTCGCCGAGGGGCTTTCGGACGCCCGGATCCTCCACGTCAGTTCGACGGCGACCGGCGGCGGGGTCGCGGAACTGCTCCGTTCGATCGTGCCGGTCTGCAACGACCTCGGTATCCACACCGACTGGCTCGTCATGGACGCCGACGACGACTTCTTCGAAGTCACGAAGGCGGTCCACAACGGCCTCCAGGGCAGCGCCGAGCCGTTGACCGACGAGATGAAAGCAACCTATCGCGAGGTGACAGCACGGAACGCGGCCGAGATCGAGGACGAATACGATATCGTCGTCGCCCACGATCCACAGCCGCTCGGCATGCTCGAGCGACTCGAGGAGCGGCTGCCGGACGCGCCGATCGTCTGGCGGTGTCACGTCGATCTCACCGACCCGGTCGACGAGTACGGCGCGTTCGTGTCGGCGTACGCGGATCGGATCGATCACGGAATTTTCAGCCGCTCCGCGTACGCGAAGGCGATCGACGTTCCGAAGACGAGCGTCGTCTACCCGTCGATCGATCCGGTGACGGAGAAGAACCGATCGCTCGACGAGGCGGAGCGAGCGACCGAACGGGACCGACTCGATCCGCTCTCGTTCGACGCGCCGGTCGTCACGCAGGTGTCGCGCTTCGATCCCTGGAAGGATCAGTTCGGAACGCTCGAGGCGTATCGCAGCGCTCGGGAGGACGTCCCGGAACTCCAGTTGGCGCTTGCTGGCGGGATGGCCGGCGACGATCCGGAGGGGCTGATGCTGTACGAGCGAATCGCCGAGGAGGCGGTCGACGATCCGGACGTCCACGTCCTGGCGAATCTCCCGGACACGACGGTGAATGCACTCCAGCGACTGTCGGACGTCGTCGTCCAGAAATCCATACGCGAGGGGTTCGGACTCGTCGTATCGGAGGCACTCTGGAAGCGCACGCCGGTCGTCGGATCGACGGTCGGCGGGATTCCGCTGCAGGTCGAGGACGGCCGGAACGGCTACCTCGTCGAGCCGGACGACGCGGCGGCCGCCGCCGATCGAATCGTCGCGCTCCTCGAGGACGACGAGCGGAGAACCGAGTTCGGCGTGAACGCCCGGGAACACGTCCGAAAACGTTTCTTGCTCCCACGTCAGCTCGTGGATCTCCTCGAGATTTTCGTCGAGACGCTGAACCGTGACGGCCGATAGCGACGCCTCACGGCCGACCCCCCACACAATTAACCGCCGAGCCGGTGAAGCAATGCAGGACTCCCCAATGAGCCGGTTCATCGAATCGATACTGATACCGACCGACGGCAGCGACGGGGCGCTCGCGGGTGCGAAACGCGGGATCGCCCTCGCGTCGTGGACGGATGCGACCCTCCACGTCCTGTCGGTCGTCGAATCCCGAATCTCGGCGGCGGATCTCGACGAGTTAGAACGGCCACCGCTCGAGGAGAAGGCCACGGAAGCGGTCGAGGAAATCGCAGAGCTGGCCGCGAAGCACGACGACGACCTCGTCGTCACGACGAGTGTCAGGGAGGGCACCCCGTTCCAGTCGATCAGGGAGTACGCCAACCGGCGTGAGATCGACGTCATCGCGATGGGGACGAAAGGCCGCACGGGGCTCGACAGGGCCCTCCTCGGCAGCGTGACCGAGAACGTCCTCCGAACGGCACGGACACCCGTCCTCGCCGTCCCCCCGAACGCCGTCGAAACCGAGATCGACGACGCCCCCTTCGCCCGACTGCTCTTGCCCACGGACGGCAGCGACGGAGCGGCGATCGCGACCGAGTGGGGGATCGCACTGGCGGCCCGACTCGGGTCGTCGGTCCACACGCTCTACTCGATCGACACGAGTCCGTTGGTGGACACACGAGAGCGCGACGAACTCCTCGCGGCCCTCGAGCAAAGGGGCGAAGAAGCGATCGACGCAGTACGAGAGCGCGGCGAGGAGGCTGACGTGAGCGTCTCCGGATCGATCGTGACCGACTCCCCGGTGGTCGAGATCACCTCGTACGCGACCGACCACGACGTCGACCTGATCGTCATGGGAACCCACGGCCTGACGGGGATCGGACAGTGGTTCCTCGGGAGCGTCACCGAAAACGTCGTCCGTCAGGCGGAGGTGCCGGTGTTTTGCGTGCCCGTGAGCGCCGAGTCGCCGTGATGCCGTCGCGGACTACCGGTCGGTGGCCACGGCGAGTCCGAGGACGAAACTCGACGACGAGACGATGTCGCCGATGCCGACCGTGCCCGCCGGTTCGTCGACGACGCGATTGGGGCAGGCGGCGACCGTGGGGGCCTCGAGGACCCCTCCCTCGGCCGTCTCGCCTACGTGATCCGCCAACAGTTCGATCGCCTCGCGGCCCATCGCCGAGGGCTCGTACTCCAGCCCGGTCTCGAGGTCGTCGGGCGACGAGATCTCCCCGCGGGCCGCTTTGGCCGCAGCGTTGACGGCGGCGAACTCGAGCCCCCGTCGAACGGCCTCCGACGAGCGGGACGGCTCCATCACGGCGAGGTGATACTCCATGGCGTGTAACTGAACGCAGTCGACGCCGAGTTCCTCGCGAACCGCCTCGAGCATCCGGTAGTGATCGAGTATCTCGGCCGGTTCGAACGGCGTCGCCTCCGACGGCGGGTCCGCCACGGCCGCCAGGCTCGCGTCGTCGTGGAGCATCGTCAGCTCGTGCGTATCGGCACCCACGACGTTCGCCTCCGGCAAGATCCACTCGTACATGCTCTCCCTGAGGTCGTCGTCGTGGGTGACGGCGTACTCGATGTGGACGTCGACGTCGCTCCCCGACCGAAGTCGGCGAATGACCTCGCGTGCGTGGCGGTGCGTTTCCTCGTACCCGTCTTTCACGTGGTCGGGCGTGAGGTTGTGATACCCCGCGAGGAGGGCTCCGTCGACGGCCTCGCCGACCTGGGAGATCGCCTCGTCGAGTTCGCCGGCAGTCAGGTCGAACTCCGGTGGTCTCGAGGCGGCGATGAAGCGGGTGTCTTCCGTCGCGGTCACACCGAAGAGTTCGTCGCCCTCCCTGAATTCGAACACCCAGTTGATCTTCGTTCGGTCCGTGTTGACGGCCTCGGGCAGTGGGACGTAGCTCACCTGGCCGTCCGCGACGGTCGGATACCGAACTCTCTCGGGGCGTTCGAACATCGACAACTGCCGCTCGGAAATCAGGTACGTGTACGTGATCGGCGCCGTCTCCAGCGCCGTGAGCAGGTTCGTCATGATCCCCGCCTGGCCGCCCATCTGCTGACTGTCCGGGGGGAGTTCGGACTCGATGGCCGTCGCGAACGAGTCGGTCATTGCGATCTCGTCGCCCCGACCGGCCGCCATCGTGTGTGCAATCGCCGCCGCGAGCTCTCGTTTCGACGCCAGCGGACTCGGAGGGACGTCCGCCCCGGGATCGTCCGGTCGATCGAGGACGGATTCCAGTTCCTCGTCGACCCGAACGATCGCGTCGACGTTCGCGTTGTACGCGACGAACACCGGCAGCGCCTCGAGCGTGGCGATGTCCGCCTCCAGTTGGGCGTGGACGTCCTGCATGGCACGGCTCCCTCCCAGACGCAGCGGGATAATCTTGGGGCCCGTGCCGTCCGTCGTCCCCCTGCGAACTTATTGCCGTGCGCGTCGTCCGAGTGACGGACCGATGTCACGAGAGGCGTTCGTCAGGTGGTTAGAGGCATTGAGCGGCGACGATACGGACGCCGTCGGCGGAAAGAGCGCGAACCTCGGCGAACTCGCGGACCTCGACGTCCCGGTCCTGCCCGGGTTCACGACGACCGCGTCGGCCTACGACTACTACGTCGAGGAGACCGGCATCCACGCGGCAATCGAATCGCAACTGGACGGACTGGCGGTCGACGACGTCGCGGACCTCCAGCGCCGCGGGGAGCGAATCAGGCGCATGATCTCGGAGGCGTCCATGCCGCCGCAACTCGAGTCGAGGATCCTCGAGCGGTACGCCGAACTGGGGGACGAACTCGGAATCGACGACCCGAAAGTTGCCGTCAGGAGCTCCGCGACGGCCGAGGACCTCCCCGAGGCGTCGTTCGCCGGCCAGCAAGAGACGTTTCTGAACGTCGCTGGCGAGACGGAGTTGATCGAGTCGATCAAACACTGCTTCGCGTCGCTGTTTACCGATCGTGCGATCGCCTACCGCGAGAATAACGACTTCGACCACTTCGACGTCAAACTGGCCTGTGCGGTCCAGAAGATGGGGCGGGCGGACCTGGCATCCTCGGGCGTCCTGTTCACGCTCGATCCGGACACCGGGTTCGAGGAGGTCGTCACGATCGAAGCCGCCTACGGGTTCGGCGAACCGATCGTCCAGGGTGTCGTCGACCCCGACCGGTACGTCGTTTTCAAACCCACCACCGGGATCGTCGAGAAGGAACTCGGCGGGAAGTCCCAGCGGATGGTCCGTCGAAACGGCGGAACCAAACTCGAGTCGGTGCCGGACGAGGACCGCGAGCAGTTCGCGCTCTCGGACGACCGGATCACGGAACTGGCGACGTACGCGATGCGGATCGAGGACCACTTCGAGACGCCACAGGACGTCGAGTGGCTCGTCGACGGCGACCTCGACGAGCTGTTCGTCGTCCAGGCCAGACCCGAGACGGTCCACGGGGCGTCCGAGGGGAACGTCCTCCGCACGTACAGTCTCGAGGAAACCGACGAGCCACTTCTCGAGGGCGTCGCGATCGGGAACGCGATCGCGAGCGGGACCGTTCGCGTCCTCTCCGACCTCCGGGAGATGGATCAGGTCGAGGCGGGCGACGTGCTCGTCACCGAGATGACCGATCCCGACTGGGTACCGGTCATGAAGCGGGCGAGCGCTATCGTCACCGACAAAGGCGGCAAAACGTCACACGCGGCGATCGTCTCGCGGGAACTGGGGCTCCCCGCGATCGTTCGCACGAGGGAGGCGACCGAAACGCTGGCCGACGGCGATCACGTGACGGTCGACTGCTCTGCCGACACCGGCCGCGTCTACGAGGGCGAACTCGAGTACGAGATCGACGAGGAGACCGTGGACGACCTTCCCGAGACCGACACCGACGTCAACCTGATCCTCGGCGATCCCGGTCGGGCGTTCGCGCTCGCGACCACCCCCGTCGACGGCGTCGGCCTGGCCCGCGAGGAGTTCATCGTCACCTCTCACGTCGGCTCCCACCCGCTCGAGTTGCTCGAGCGCGGCGAGGAAGAGCGGTTCGTCGACGCCCTCCGGACGGGAATCGCGAAGATCGGCGCCGCGTTCTACCCGAACGAGGTCGTCTTCCGGCTCAGCGACTTCAAGACCGACGAGTATCGCAATCTCGAGGGCGGCTGGAAGTACGAACCCGACGAGGCGAACCCGATGCTCGGCTGGCGTGGGGCCTCCCGGTACTACGACGAGGCGTTCCGGGACGCGTTCCGTCTCGAGTGCGAGGCGCTTCGCCAGGTTCGCGAGGAGGTGGGACTGGACAACGTGATCGTGATGGTCCCGTTCTGTCGGACGCCCGCGGAGGGCGAGCGCGTCCTCGACCTGATGGACGACTACGGTCTCTCGCACGACGAGGTGGACGTCTACGTGATGGCGGAACTGCCCGCGAACATCGTGCGCGCGGATCAGTTCTCGGAGCTGTTCGACGGTTTCTCCATCGGATCGAACGACCTCACACAGCTCACCCTCGGCGTGGATCGCAACTCGGAGAAACTCGCGCCGCTGTTCGACGAGACCGACGAGTCAGTGACGCGCTCGATAACGTCGTTGATCGAGGAGGCCCACCGGCACGACCGTCCGGTCGGATTCTGTGGCGACGCACCCTCGACGATTCCGGAGTACACCGAGTTCCTGCTCGAGGCCGATATCGATTCGATCTCGGTCTCGCCGGACGTCGCGGTGGAGACGATCCTCACGGTCGCGGAACACGAGAACTGATTCGCGGCCGTCGCTCGCTAGAGCGCGTCCTCGAGCCGATCGATAAACTCGGCGTTGCCGACGTGTAGCGGCACCCTGTCGTGGAGGTCGGTCGGTTCGACCTCGAGTATCGACTGACTCCCGTCGGACGAGCGACCGCCGGCCGCTTCGATGAGATACGCGATCGGGTTCCCCTCGAACTGCAGGCGGAGTTTTCCGCGGGGGTCGTCCTCGAGGGCGGGGTAGGCGAAGATGCCGCCGTAGGTCAGCACCTGGTTGACATCGCCGATCATCGCGCCGCCGTACCGGAGCTTGTGATCGGGGTTCGACTCGATCTCGCGGACGTACTCCCGGAAGTCGTCGTGCCAGTGGGGAACCCGGCCGCCGAAGCCGTAGACGAGCGGATCGTCGGGCAGGGTGACGTCCTCCTCGACGACCGTTCGCTCGCCGCCGGTGAGTTCGTACTTCGTGACCGAGCCGTCCCGGGCGGACGCCATCGTCGTAATCGGGCCGTAGAGGACCCAGCCGGACGCGACGAGCGCGGAACCCGGCGCGGGGAGGGGTTCGTCGTAGATGCCAAACACCGTCCCCATCGTGTTGTTCGATTTGAGGTTCGACGAGCCGTCGAGGGGATCGACCGCGACGGAGACCTGTTCGTCGCCGGTGTCGATGATCTCGGACCGTTCCTCGCTCGCGTACTCGCCGACGCCGTCGATCGACGACAGCCGGTCGGCGAGCAGTTCGTCGGCCCAGACATCGGCCTCGGCCTGTGTCTCGCCGCTGGGGTTCTCCGCGTCGGCTTTCCCCCGGCGACCGACCAGTCCCTGGCGGATCTCGGCCGCCGAGCGGGCGATCGTGGCGACGACGTCGTCGACCGGATCGGGATCGGTGACCGGCATTCCTATTCGGTCGCCTCGAGCGCCGCGTCGGCGGTTTCTTCCTCGTAGATGACGAGTTCGAGCGCGTCGAGGATTCGCGTGGGATCTTCGCGTTGCCACACGTTGCGGCCGACCGCGAGCCCGTTCGCGCCGGCGTCGATGACGGCTTCCACCTGGGAGAGGAACTCGTAGTCGGACGTCTTGGAGCCGCCGCTCATGACGACTTTCATGTCGCCCGCACACTGGACCGCGTGGGCCATGGCGTCCTTGCTGCCGGGATACTTGACCTTCGCGATGTCGGCACCGAGTTCGAGCGCCAGTCGCGAGGCGTAGGAGATGGTGCTCGGCTTGGTGTCGTTTTTCAGTCCCTGCCCGCGCGGGTACGACCACATGACGACGGGGAGGCCGTGTTCGCGGGCCTGTTCGTGTGCGTCGCGGAACTCTTCGACCATCTCGATTTCGTGGTTCGATCCCCCGTAAACGGTGAAGCCGACGGCGTCGGCACCGACGTCGACGGCGTAATCGATCGAACAGTTGACCGCCGAGTCGGGTTCGCCCATCCAGAGGTTCGACGTCCCGTTCAGCTTCATCAGCAGATTGACGTCGTCCTCGTAGCTCGGGTAGTACCCCTCGGCGATCCCCTTTTGAACTGCCATCGCAGTCACGGCGTCGTGGGTCGCCGTCTCGAAGACAGTCGACGGATCGAGTTTCTCCGGGACGTCTTCGAAGTCGACGGGGCCGTGCTCGAGCCCGTGGTCCATCGCTAAAATCAGTGACTTGCCGTCGCGAACGATCGGAGAGTCGTCGATCGGAATCATCTGTTTGACGGTCCGACAGGCCGCTATAAATCTTTGATGGTCCGGATTATCGAAATTACGTACAGGAGTAGTAATTCAATCGCTCGAGACCGATAATCGTCGTAGTCGATCGGTCGTAACTCGAAACCGAGTAAGCAATCAGCGCGGCGAACTGCGAACGGCGGGCAGCGGACCTCGGAGAGCGGACAACGGACGGTGGGCAGCAGACAGCAGACCGCGGACAGCGGGCAACAGACAACGGACACCAGACAACGGACAACAGACCGCGGACAACGGACCGCAGATTGCGACGTGGCGCGACGACCCCGTTGCCCAACTCGAGTGGAAGCGGCGCTTCGAGGGTGATGGACGGACGTCGGTCCGGCACACGCGGCGGCGACGGTACCGGATCAGGATCGATTCAGCAGTTCGCGAGCGTTGTGACGCCACATTCGAACGTGTAAGACGTCGAGCTCGAGGTGGGTCGCGACCGTCATCGCGTCGATCGTCGCCAGTCGTTCCGCCGAGCGGATGCCCGCCTCGGCCAGCGCGTCCGCGTCGTCGGGGCCGACGCCCGTTACGGCCCCAGTCGGCGTCGGTCTCGGGTAGGGCCGCTCCGATGGACGCTCACGCTCGGTCGAAATAGGGCCGGTGTGGTCGTACTCGAACGACTGCCAGTCATCGTCTTCGCTGACGGCGATCCACTCGCGCTCGGCGGCCCCGAGGCCGCGAACCACGCTCGAGCGTCGGTCGAGATCGCCGTCCGATTCGAACGACCACGGGAGCGAGTATCGTCGACGGAGGGTGTCTGCGATCTGTTCGTCGACGCCGTCTCCCAACAGCGATCGGTAGGAGTGCTCCTTCTCGACGACCGCTTCGGGGTCGATTTCGGCCGCCTCGAGCGCGTCCCGTTCGTCCGGTTCGATCGAGGCGCCGATCCCGTCGTCGGGTATTGCGTCGAACCTGCGGTCGGCATCGGCTGCCTCGAGTAGGTCGTCCTCCTCGAATTCGAATCCCACGTCCGCCGAGGGGGCAGGGTCGGGACCGTCGGCGGTGCTTACATCGACGGCGATACCGATATCGACGACCGCACCGTCGTCTCGGGGGTCGCTATCGTGATCTGGGTCCGTCTTCGTGTCGCGGACGGCGTCTTTCTCACTCACACGGTTCACCGGTCGTCCATATCTCACACTCTCTAGTCTTGAAAGTTGTCCTCGGGCGTCGACCGGACGCCGATCAAGGTCCCGCGTCGTCGATGGATCGCCTCGATCGTACCAGCACGTTTACGACCACCTCGAAAGAATCGACCGTATGGTTCGCGATCAAGTCGACCGGATCGGGGTCGTCGGTGCAGGAACGATGGGAAGCGGCATCGCACAGGTCGCCGCAACCCACGGCTACGACGTCGTCATGCGCGACATCGAGACGGAGTTCGTCGAAAACGGCTTTCAGACCATCGACGACAGCCTCCAGCGACTCGACAACCGCGACTCGCTCGCGGAAGAGCCCGCGGCGATCCGCGAGCGGATCGAGGGCACGACGGTACTCGAGGATCTCGCGGATTGCGATCTCGTCGTCGAAGCGGCTCTCGAGGAACTGAGCGTCAAACGAGAGGTGTTCGCGGACTTAGAACGCGTGTGCGACGAGGACGTCCTGTTGGCGACGAACACGAGTACGATCTCGATTACGTCGATTGCGGGCGACCTCGACCGTCCCGAGCGCGTGATCGGCCTGCACTTCATGAATCCGGTGCCGATCATGGAGGGCGTCGAGATCGTCGTCGGCGAGAAAACAACCGACGAGGCGACCGCACTGGCCCACGACATCGCCGCGGACCTCGAGAAAACGACCTGGGAGTCCGACGACAAGCCAGGCTTCGTCACCAACCGGATCCTGATGCCCTGGATCAACGAGGGTATTCGGGCCTACGACGAGGGCGTCGCCACGAGGGAGGACATCGACGCCGGCATGGAACTCGGAACGAACGTCCCGATGGGGCCGCTGACCCTGGCCGATCACATCGGACTGGACGTCTGTCTCCACGCGTCCGAGACCCTCCACGAGGAACTGGGCGACCGCTACAAGCCCGCGTACCTCCTGAAGCGAAAGGTCGAAGCCGGCGACCTCGGGAAGAAGACCGGCGTCGGATTCTACGAATACGAGTGACGTCCGCCGGGCCGTAAACGGCGAGGGATCGAAGATTCCCCGCGCAGTCGGGCGGAGCACGCTCCTCGCACGTCGATAACTCCCATCACCCTCCCCGTTCGGAGAGGGATTCCCGAATCGCTCCTCCGGATGGCTGATTCGACGCGGGAGTAATTACTTGACAGTTGACACTCGAGTTGCCACCAGATGCGAACCGCTCGATTCGCCCTCGCCCTCTGTTGTTGTGTCGCCGTCGGACTGACCGGTGTCGCCGGCGTCGCGGGCGCCCCGCCACCGTCGCAGATCTGTGGAGTCTGCGGCCCCGGAATCGCAAACGACGCCGAAATCGCCGGTGCCACGGGTCACGGAACGCTCGACATCTACATCGACGAGACCGGCGACTCACGTTGGAGTGCCCGGGTCCCGATCAACGCCTCCGCGGTCGAGCGGTACCGAACGAACGCGAGTGCGCTCGCGGCCGCGGTCGACGACGCGTGGGCGCGCTATCACGCGGCCGATGGTGATGTCGGGTCCGTCGACCCGTCGCTCCGGGACGATACCGTCGTCGTGAACTACACCGTTACCGACGTCGCTCGGCGGGGCGTCGGCGACGCCTGGATCGTCGACTACTTCGCGACCGGCACGTCACCCACTCGCTACGAAGTGGTGGCCGACCGAGTGACGATACACTCCCCCGACGGAACGGTCGTCACGAACCGAATTCCGCTCGCGGACGTCGACGGCAACACCGCGACGTGGACGAACGAGACCGAACGCGACTGGGGCGAGGATTTCGACGATCAGACGTACGTCACTTACGGAAGCGACGGCGTGGTCGGGACCGCAAGCGGCTACGCGACGATCGGACTCGCGGACGGCCCAGCGGTGCTCGTTCGCGGCCTGGCCAACGGACTCATCCCCGGCGCTCTGATCGGTCTCGCCGGGGTCGCCATCGGCCGCGCTGGTGGCGGCCGTCCCGCGGTCGACGCCGTCGCCAGCCGTCTCGGATTTCGGGACGTCTCCACGGGTGTGCCGACGCTCGAGCGACTGCTCGTCGGAGTCGGCGTCCTCGGCGCGGTCGGAATCCTCGTCGTGGACGCGCTGACGACCAGTCGCGCTCTCACTCACGGCGCCGTCGTGCTCTCGTCGCTCGGCGTCGGATACGCGCTCCTCGGCGCGACAGCCGCTCGCATCGGCGACCGCCTCCACACTCGCGGACTGGTCGGACTCGCAGCCCTCGCGACACTGACCGCCGCCGGATACACGCTGTTGCTCACCGGGGCGCTCGCGTACCCGCTCCCGCTCCTGTTCGGGTTCGCCACCGCGCTCTTTCTCCCGATCGGCTTCGCGTTCGAACGTGACCGGACGCCGATCGGTCTCCTGGCGGTCGTCGCACTCGTGCCGACCGGCGCCATCGTTCTCGTCTATCCGATGTCCGCCCTGGACTTCTGGACCATCGCGTTCGGCACCCTGCTGTTTCTCCCGTGGGTCGCCGTCGTCGCCCTCTTCGGGGCCCCGCTGGCGCTGCTGGGGAGACGACTGGCTACCGCCCGGGATTGAGCCGTTACCGGTATCGGCCGGCCCTGGGGCAGGACGTGATCTCACTCGAGACCGACGGTCGGGACGAGGACCTGCTTCGCACCGGACTCGGCCTCCCGAACCGGACCGTACAGCCAAGCACCCGACGGCCGACCATCTTACCGGAACCGGCGAAGTCGGTCGCAGCCACACGGGCATCGTTTGCCGGCGCCGATGAGCAAGAGCGTGCCGTCCTCGAGTTCGCGTGCGGCGCCGGGCGACCCGCACTGCTCACAGATCGCGACGGTCGTCGGTCGATCCTGCAACGCAGTCATAGACAGGTGAGTGAGGGACGGGGAGACTACTTGAGCGCTGCTAAGAGGGCACTATGGAGCTATATAGACGACCAGTCGCTCCCGGGTTCCGCGAAGGAAGGCAGTGCGTCCTCCGAGTTCGAGCGTCGCCGATCAGTTCCGCGTGTCGCGGTCAGTTCCGCTCGCCGCTCCTCGATTAGCGCCGCTCCGTTCCGTTTCCAGTCGCGGCCGCCATCGCCTCGTACTCCGCGTCGCTGTAGGCGATCAAGCGGACGTCCTCGAGAGTCGTCGGCTCGTATGCGTCGATCACCTCGCCGATGATCTCGGCGCCGTCTACGAGGTCGAAACCGGCGACGCCACACCCGAGCGCCGGCACGACGAGCGACCGACAGCCGAGTTCGTCCGCTCGCTCGAGGGCGTTTCGCGTCGCGTTTCGGATGCTCTCGGACGTCGCGTTCCCGTCGCCGTAATGGGGCATCGTGGCGGCGTGAATGACGTACTCGGCCTCGAGGGCGTAGGCGTCCGTGACCGCGACCGCCCCGAGATCGACCGGGCCGGCTTCCATCGCCGCTTCGTTGATCGCGTCGCCGGCGCCGCGCCGGAGCGCACCGGCGACGCCGGAGCCCATTCGAAGGCTCGTCCCGGCCGCGTTGACGAGTGCGTCAGCGGACTGGTCGGCGATGTCTCCCTGGATGACGTCGTAGTCCATACACGAGTGATACAGATCGAGCCAATTGAAAGTGCTCGTGTCGATGCGTCCGGTCTGGGAGCGGGTGCGTCTGGAGGCGTCTCAGTCGGTTCGGACCCACTCGTCGCCCGCGGACAGGGGTGTGACGTCGGCGTTCGCGACGCCGTAAAATTTCTCGCGGCCGATAGGGGTTCGAAGTCGCACGACGCGGGTGTAGTCGGTCACTTCGAATGCTGTCACCGTTCGTGTAGAGCGACAATGGGCGAATTCGAAGAGCCGCTTCGCATCCGCTTCGACGGTCACACGGTTTCCGAGCGGCCAACTCAGCGATTCGACGTGCTTCGTCCCGACGTCGAACAACTGAGCGATCAGTTTCCGGCCCCGGCGGCGGCCGGTCGCACCCTGTGACCCGTTCTCGTGTGAACTCATATGACGATCGTTTCGGCGAGACGGGAAAAGTGATGCTATCTTCGCGTGGCCATCACACGCAGGGCTCAGCCGAGCGGAGTAGGGATCGTCCGGGCGGGTTCGAAACCCACAGGCGGCGTCCGAGAGACGACCTCGAGAAACCGGCCGACCGATATCCGCCGTCCCGACGACCCGTTCCCGACGTCTTAGGCCAACCAAAACCTTTTTAGATTTAGGCTCGCCTAACTCACGCTGATGGTCGAACCCGTCCGCAGGGAGGATTCAGAACACGACGAAGAACTCGAGGAGCCGGCAAAGGTCGTGACGAGCCACGAAACTCGACCCGGGAAGGTCGTCTTTACCGAACGGAACAACAGCGACGGCTGGATCGCCACGGATCTGGCCGTCGATCTCGAGCCCTGAGTCGGCCGATATTCGGGCCGACCGAACGCCAGACAGTACAGACTGTGTTCGACCAGTGCGTCCCGGTGACGACTCTCCGAAGAACCGCGATTCCTGCCTGAACCAGTGCGCCCGCGGCAACTGACGCTATCTCGTAGTACGGTAGTTAACGCGTAGTACGGTAGCTATCGCGTGGAATCGGTATCGCGAAAAATTGACCTCCGGTAGTGGCCGCCGTCGATGCGCTCTCGCGTCGGTTCGCTCGGGTTTTCGCCGTGGTTCCCTCGAATCCGTTCGGTCAGCGGGGTCAGTGCGTCGCTTCCTCGAGCACCAGCGTGTCGTCTTCGAGGTAGTGTTCGAAGTGGTGACCGTCTTCTTCGATCGTGACGAGGATTTCGCGCAGGATCTCGGCCGATGCGTGGTCGCCGAGATTTTCGGCGAGTTCGATGCTGTCGCGCATCGACTCGATGATGTCCCCGTACATCTCGAGGTCGTTTTCGAACATCGTGCGGACGTCGTAGACGTCTTCGCCTTCGAATTCGACGGTCGCGCGCTGCTCCTGGTTCGCCGGGCCCGAGACGGGGACGCCGCCGAGCGCCTGGGCGCGTTCGGCGATGATGTCCGCGCCTTCTTCGACGTGTTCGTATGCCTCCTCGAGGAACTCGTGGAGGGGGAGGAACTCTGCGCCTTCGACGACCCAGTGGTGCTTTTTCAGCTGGTGGTAGAGGACGTAGGCGTTGGCCAGTTCCGTATTCAGCGCCTCGACGATTTGCTCGGCTTTGTCTTGATCGAGACGAAGCGCGTTCTCCTCGACGGTGCCTGCCTGTTGACGGACGGTCTTTTGCGTACTCATCCCGGATTCGAGTATACCCGCATTCCCCTTAAAGCTCCCCCAGGACAAAACATTTGTTCTGTTTTCGCAAATTTTGGTTGTTTCGTTGCGCCTTCATTTTGTTGATACGGGTATGTTCGTCCGACGGAACGACACTCTCTAATGCGACGTTGTTTTTTCAACCTCGAGTAAACATTTTCAAGGGGCGGGCCCATAGGGGGACGTATGGCAACGAGGATCGCGCAGCGGAGAGAACGCATGTACGTCGATGGAGAGTGGCTCGAGGCCGAGAACGTGATTCCGGTCTCGGACCTCGCGGAGGGCGGGACGTTCGCGCAGGTAGCCGCCGCGGGGCCGGCCGATGCACGCACCGCACTCGAGGCAGCCCACGAGAGCAAACCGACGATGCGGGAGACGACGGTCGTCGAACGCGCGGCGTGGTGTGAGGAGATCGCCGAGGCCCTCCGGGAACGCGAGGAAGAACTCGCGGAGGTAATCGTTCGCGAGGCGGGGAAACCGATCTCGTCGGCTCGTGGCGAGGTGGGCCAGGCGGCCGAGCGGTTCGATCGGGCGGCCGAGGAGGCCCGCAACATCGTCAGCAAGGGCGAGTACCGCGAAGGGTCGACCGGGGGTCACGAGGGCTGGCAGGCGATCGTCAAACACGAACCCGTCGGCGCCGTCCTCTGTATAACGCCGTACAACTACCCGCTGGCGACGACCGCCCTGCAGGTCGCGCCCGCACTCGCTGCCGGCAACAGCGTCCTGCTGAAACCCGCGACCAAGACGCCGATTTCCGCGGCGATCCTCGCGGACGTCATCGCCGCTGTCGACGGGATTCCGGAGGGCGCTTTCAACTTCGTGCCCGGCGAAGCGAGCGAGATCGGCGACGTACTGGCCGGCGACGACCGCGTCAACGCCATCGCCATGACCGGTTCCTCTGGCGCCGGAAAGCACGTCGCCCGCGAGAGCGGCATGGTCAACCTGCACATGGAACTGGGCGGGAACGCGCCGGCGGTCGTCTTCGACGACGCCGATCTGTCCGCGGTCGCCGGCAACTGCACCGCTGGTTCGTTCAAGTACGCCGGACAGCGATGTTCGGCCGTCTCGCGCGTGCTCGCTCACGAATCGGTCCACGACGAACTGGTCGACCTGATCGACGGCCAGATGGACGCCTGGCAGGCGGGCGACCTCTTCGACGAAGAGACGACGCTCGGACCGCTCATCAGCGAGGATCAGGCCGACTGGGTCGAAGAACTGGTCGAGGACGCCGTCGCGACGGGCGCGGACCTCGTCCGCGGCGGCGAACGCCGCGCCCCGGAGGACGTTCCCGAGGAACTCGGCGCGCAGTTCTTCGAACCGACGCTGCTCGCGAACGTCCCGCACGATGCTCGCATCGTCGACGAGGAACAGTTCGGCCCCATCGCGGCGATCACCACGTTCGAAGACGAATCCGAGGCCCTCGAGATCGCGAACGGCTCCGACCTCGCACTCGACGCCGCGGTCTTTACGAACGATCACGAGCGCGCGATGCGGATGGCAGAGCGCATCGACGCCGGCGCCGTCCGGATCAACGGCGCGCCGAGCCACGGACTCGGCGACGTTCCCTTCGGCGGGAACAAGGATTCGGGGATCGGTCGCGAGGGCCTCGACGCGTCGATCCACGCCATGATGCGCGAGAAGAGCATCATCCTCTGATCGACGCCGACCGGACACGGACTCGGTGCCCGTCTCCCGTTCCCGGGGCCGCTCACGGAGCGGCGGAACGGGGCCGATCGGGCCGGAACGGGAGGGAAGACTAACTCACACACGAACGGAAAGAACCCATATGGATCGCGACGTACTCGTTGCCGGAGAGACCCTCATCGATTTTATTCCCGACCGACCAGGCCCGCTCGACGATATCGCCAGCTTCGAACGCCGTCCGGGCGGTGCGCCGGCCAACGTCGCCGTCGCGCTCGCACGGCTCGAGCGGCCGCCGCTGTTCTGGACGCGCGTCGGCGACGACCCGTTCGGTCGCTATCTCGAGCGCCGGCTCGTCGAGTACGGTCTCACGGACCGATGGATCGAACGGGACGAAGGCGCGAAAACCACGCTCGCGTTCGTCACCCACGACGAGACCGGCGACCGGGCGTTTAGCTTCTACCGTGACGGAACCGCCGACACGCGCCTCGAATCCGGACGGATCGACGACGACACGCTCGCCGACTGCAACTGGGTCCACGCCGGCGGTGTCACGCTTTCGAGCGGATCGTCGCGCGCGGCGACGCTGGATTTGCTCGCGCGCGCCGCGAGTGCGGGGTGTACCGTCTCGTTCGATCCGAATCTGCGGCCCGAACTGTGGCCGGACGAGGGCGCGTTCGCCGGGGTAGCGGCCGACGCGCTCGAGAACGTCGACGTCTGTCTCGCGACCGTCGAGGAGCTCGAAGCACTCGGGGTCGCGGGTGCGACGCCGACCGCGATCGCTCGAGCGGCGATCGACCGCTGGCCGCTCCACACCGTCTTCGTGACCAGGGGAAGCGATGGCGCCGTCGCCGTTTCGAGCGCGGACGCGCCCTGGCCCGCGGCGGCGGTCGACCATTCCGGGTTCGAGATCGACGTGATCGATACGACGGGCGCGGGCGACGCCTTCGTCGCCGGTGCGATCGACGCGCTGCGAAGCGGCCGCGAGCTCGGTGCGAGCGTCGCGTTTGCGAACGCGGTCGGAGCGACGGCGACCACGGAATCGGGAGCGATGACGGCCCTGCCCACGCGCGAGGCGGTGGCGACGGTGCTCGAGGAGGAGTAGCCGAAGCGGCGACACCGGCATCGGAAACGGCGTCGATCGGTCGACGGAAGTGGAACGCTTCAGGGAGACAGGTGGCTGCAAGCCGGATCGCTATCCGGGTCTACGTCGGACGATGGCGCATGCGCTCGAGCGAACGCGGTACGATCCCCTTCGCGAAGGCGGTAGTGACGGAAATCCAGGAGAAAAACGTGACGTTCATGGCGGCCAGCATCGCCTATCAGGCCTTCGTTTCGTTGATCCCCTTGCTCGTGCTCCTCTTCTTTCTGGTCTCGATCGTCGGCGACGACGCGCTGGCGACACAGGTATCGTCGATGACCGAGGGATTTCTCCCGGAGAGCGGGCAAACCCTGCTCGAGGACGGGATCGAGGGCTCGACGGGCAGCGTCGGAACGTCGCTCATCGGATTCGCGGCGCTCGTCTGGGGGTCGCTGAAAATCTTTCGCGGACTCGATACCGCGTTCTCGGAGATTTACACGTCGACAGCCGAGAACTCGCTCGTTGACCAACTGCGCGACGGTGCCGTCGTCTTCGGGACGATCGGCGTCGCGCTGATCGCCGCCGGTGCGACCACCCTCGTCTTCGCGTTCTTCCCGAACAGCCTCGTCATCGGGCTCCTGAACCCGCTGTTGCTCGTCGCCGGACTGTCGGTCGCGTTCCTCCCGATGTATTACTTCTTCCCCGACGTCGACGTCACGGTCCGGCAGGTGCTGCCGGGCGTGCTCGTCGCCGCCGTCGGCTGGGCGGCTCTCCAGTCGCTGTTTCAGATCTACGTCGCCGTCTCGAGTAGCTCGGACTCGGCGGGGCCGATCGGGGCCGTCCTCCTCTTGCTGACCTGGCTGTACTTCGGCGGGCTGATCCTCCTCGTCGGCGCCGTCGTCAATGCGACGCGCTCGGGCCACATCGAGGCCGAACACGACGAGATCGGCGAGAGAGACGGGGCGATCGAGGGGAGTCACGACAACCCGAGCCGCGGGCCGTTCGCCGACTCGAGCGCGCGAGAACTGGCTCGTCTCGAGCGCCGACTGGAAGCACTCGGTCGGGAACGAGATCAGCTCCGACACGATCGCGACGCCCAGCGGACGCGCCGATACCGCCTCGAAGACAGCGTCGACGGGCTCGAAGCGCGGATCGAGCGACTCGAGGTGGAGAACGAATCTCTCGAGGCGGCAAACGAACGGCTCCGGCGCGACCTCGAGGCGTGTCGGGACTCGTCCTGGCGACGTGGAATACGACGAACGCTGAAGCGGGTTCGGACGCTCAACGTCGGTGTGGTCGAGAGCCGTTCGGAGTGACGCCCGGTTCGGTGCGGACGGCTCGAGTTCGGATCGAACGCGACGCCCGTCCTGTCGCTCGGCCGTTGGCCAACCGCGACCGGTCGATCCGCCGGTCTCGCCGGCGATCCGTCGGTCTGCGTGCGTGAATAGTCGGTCTCACTTCGAGTCGGGACATCTTTGTGAGTGCCCGTTCGACCGAGAATCGTGTCCCATCCAATCCGAGCCGCTCGCCAGCGGATTCGAGCGGAGCATGCGTCGGTCATCGACGGGATCGGCGCTTGTGCGGACGCGATCGCCG
This sequence comes from Natrinema caseinilyticum, assembly GCF_024227435.1. Taxonomy (GTDB): domain Archaea; phylum Halobacteriota; class Halobacteria; order Halobacteriales; family Natrialbaceae; genus Natrinema; species Natrinema caseinilyticum. The sequence continues at coordinate 3,789,598 of NZ_CP100445.1, read as the reverse complement.
AACCCTGGGATACCGCCCGAACGACCAACCGCGAGGCAGTCGTCGGCGGCCTCCACCGATCACTCGAGGAAACCGGGATACTCGGATCGCTCCCCGACGTTCTGACGGACGTGGTTTCGGCGACGGGCTCCGAACTGCGGGCGTGCCCCGTCCCTGCCCCCCCGTACGTCGTCGTCACGAGCCGCGGACCTATTCTTCGGGCGACGATCGATCCCGGCCGACTCGTCGTTCGGTTCGATGCGTTCGACGTCGTTCGCGGTTCCGATCCCGACCGACGGCCGGCCTACCGGCGACGCGACGACGTCCGACTGACGGTAGTGCTCGAGTGAGCGTCGATCGATTCTTGCGTCACGACTGACTCGAGACTGGTCGCCTCGATAGCGCTAGCAACTCGAGGCGCTATAGCGCCAGTTGTTGTTAACAGAAACGGCTTCCGAACCCAGCTGTTAATAAAATGATGCGGTGAGATAATAATACTTATACTCCAGGATCGTCATTCCCGTATATGGAACTGACTCGACGCGCGCTGGTCAACGGTGGTGCCGGTGCGATTGCTGCCGGAACCCTCGCCGGTTGTCTCGACGAGGTAGGGACTCCGAACGGGTCACTCGACGGGGGATACGCCGCCTTTTTCACGCTGTGGGACTGGTCGCACCTGGTCGCCAGGGATGCGATCGAATTCGAGAACCCCGTCGGAACCGGCCAGTCGGGCCACGGGTGGTCGCCGAGCGGCGACCTCACGCGAGAGATAGCCGACGCCGGGGTTTTCGTCTACTTCGACACTCCCGAGTTCAGGTGGGCGCAGGACATCGCGACGACGCTCGAATCCGATTACGAGACCGTGTCGGTGATCGACGGCCTGGCTGGGCTGGACGACCAGTTACTCGACTGGGATCACGAGGTCGACGGCGGGAGCCACGATCACGGTGACGAAAACGGATCACACGACCACGATTCGGCGGACAGCCACGACGACTCGCACGATCACAGTGAATCGTCCGTCGACCCGCACGTCTGGCTCGATCCCGTGCTCGCACAGGACGTCGTCGAAACGATCTCGTCGGGACTCGCCGATGCGGACCCGGACAACGCAGAGACGTACGAAGAAAACGCGTCCGCGTACGTGGAGGCCCTCGACGCTCTCGATCAGCAGTTCGAAGAGCTGTTCGCCGCGGCCGACCGACGGGTCGCCGTCTTCGCCGGTCACGACTCGTTTACCTATCTCCAGGAGCGATACGGGTTCGAACTCCACACGCCCGTCGGCGTCTCCCCGCAAGCCGAGCCGAACCAGGGGGACATCTCGGAGACGATCAGCCTGGTCGAAGAGGAGGGAATCGAAACGATCCTCTACAGTCCCTTCGAAGATCGCGATGGGCAGTACCCGCCGCTCGTCAACGCGATTCTTCGCGAGACCGACGGCGACGCGATGCCGATCACGCACCTCTCGGGAACCCTCGCGAAGTGGCAGCGCAAGGACTGGGGCTACCTCGAACAGATGCAAGAGATAAACGTTCCCGCGTTCAGGGAGGCACTAGACGCACAGTGACCGTGATCGATCTCGACGGCGTGACGTTCGCCTACGGCGAGCAGCCGGCCGTCAAAGACGTCTCGCTTACGGTTCGAGAAGGCGACTTTCTGGGACTGATCGGTCCAAACGGGTCGGGAAAGACCACGCTCTTGCACCTCATGCTTGGCCTGCGCAGTCCCGATAGCGGCTCGATCGAACTGTTCGGCGAACCCGTCTCCGAGTTCGACGGCGGCGAACGAATCGGGTACGTCTCCCAACAGGCGACCAACCGCGGCGGCTCGATGCCGGTCACGGTCCGCGAAGCGGTCACGATGGGTCGATTCGCCCACGCGGGCCACGGACGGCTGACCGACGACGACCGGGCGGCGGTCGACGACGCACTCCAGACCGTCGACATCGCCGATCTCGGCGACCGTCAGCTCGATCAGCTCTCGGGTGGCCAGCGCCAGCGGGCGTACATCGCACGCGCGTTGGCCTCCGAAGCCGACCTGCTGGCGCTCGACGAGCCGACCGTCGGCGTCGACGCCGAGTCCCGAGACGAGTTCTACCAGCTCCTCGAGTCGCTCAACGACGACGGGATCACGATCATCCTGATCGAACACGACATCGGTGTCGTCACCGATCGCGCGACCCGTATCGCCTGTATCAATACCGAGCTGTACCACCACGGCGATACCGAATCGTTCGTCGAAAGCGAGGCGCTGACGGAGGCCTACGGGGCGACGGGGCAGGTCGTCCACCACCACCACTGATGAGCCGAACGCTCCCGCACCGTCGGCAACTCGAGCACGTCGGTATCGCCCTGACCGCGGTCCTCGCGGTCGCGATGATCGGTCTGCTCGCTATCGACGCGCTGCGAGCGGCGCCGCTGGTGGGCGAGGTGTACGATCAGGCTCGTATCGCGGGCTGGTGGGCGGATCACTACCTCGGGACGAACGTGTTCTATCACCCGTTCATGTGGCGCTCGATCGCGACGGGAATCCTGATCGGCGTCGTCGCGCCACTGGTCGGGACCTACCTCGTCCACCGGGAGATGGCCCTGATCGGCGAGACGCTCGCGCATACGGCCTTCGCCGGGGTCGCGGTCGGCCTGCTGGTGAGCGCGACGACCGGCTGGAACGGGTCGTTGATGCTCGTCGCGCTGGTCGTGGGCATCCTCGGCGCGCTCGGCGTCCAGTGGCTGGCCGAGCGGACCGACACCTACGGCGACGTTCCCATCGCGATCATGCTGACCGGCAGCTTCGCCGTGGGGACCCTGGTTATCAGTCTGGACCAGACGTCCGGAATCAACATCCGAGGCTACATTTTCGGTAATATCTCCGTCGTCACGCCCTCGGGCGCACAGCTGATGGCCGTCATCAGTGTCCTCGTCGTCGCCGCCATCGTCGCGACCTATAAACAGCTGCTGTTCATCACGTTCGACGAACAGGCCGCTCGCGTCGCGCGCCTCAACGTGACGTGGTACAACACGCTGCTGATCGTGATGACCGCGGTCGTGGTCGTCGGTGCCATGCAGATCCTCGGCGTGATCCTCGTCGCCGCGATGCTCGTCGTCCCCGTCGCCGCGGCGACCCAGATCGCACGGAGCTTCCGCGAGACGCTGTACTGTTCGATCCTGTTCGGTCAGGTCGCGGTGATCGGCGGATTCGTCCTCTCGATTTCCCAAGGGCTGCCGACCGGCGGGTCGATCGTCGTCGTCGCCATCGCGAGCTATCTGCTCGCCGTGTTCGCATCGAGTCGGTCGACGGCGGCTCTCTCGACGCACTGAACTGTTCGACGGGCGCGCAAGTCTGCGCTCCCTGCCGACGAGTCGACGGACGATTCTCGAGCGTCTCCGCTCGGCCCGTCCGGACGGCGGTCGTGCCGACCGATCCGACCGTGGGGCTGTGCGCCGAGCCGAGTGGTATTCGGTCACGTCGATCGAACCGACGGCGATCGGTGCGATTACCTGTTCGAGATCCAACACTCGAGTATGGGCCGACGGTCGACGGAGATTCTCGCGAGCGGCCTCCTCGCGTTCGCCGCCGGATACGTTCTCTGGCCGCCGAGACACGTCTACTGGGTGCAGGTTTCGCAGGCGATCGGAGAACTGGCCGCCCTCGCTATCGTCGGGATATCGGCGGTGCTCGTCGGTGGTTGAGCAGCCGCCGTCTTCGGGTTTTCGGTCACGAATCTCCTCGCGGGCGGAGCGATCGCGTACGTCGTCGGGATGGCGCTCATCGGACGCGTGTTCACACCGGACAGTCCGGTCCACCTCCTGCTGTACGGTGGCCTGCTCGTCTGTTTCGGACTCGGTGCGGCGATCGGCGATAGATATCGCCGACGGCGGTCGCATCGGACGGTCGACGCGGATCGGGAGTCGCCCGAATAACGCGACCGCGTGTCTGTGACAGGCTGCGGTACCCGATCGTCGGGTCACCCCATCACGGCATACGCTTAACACGCTCGTCGGCCAACCCTCGAGCGATGGGACGGTTATCCGAACTCTTCGATCCCGAGACCGTCGCCGTGGTCGGCGCGACCGACCGCGACGGCGCGGTCGGGCGGGCGATCCTCGAGAACCTGCGAGACCAGTTCGCGGGGCGGGTCGTTCCGATCAATCCGTCACACGAGGAGGTACTCGGGCTCGAGTGTTATCCGGACGCGTCGAGTGCGCCGCCGATCGATCTGGCGGTGGTCGTGGTCCCGCCCGAGGTCGTCATCGAGTCGATCTGCGATCTCGCAGCGGCGGGCACCGAGAACGTCGTCGTCATCACGGCCGGCTTCGCCGAAACCGGCAGCGAGGGAGCCGAACGCGAGCGCCGGCTCCGCGAGATCGCCGGCGAGAACGACCTCAACGTCGTCGGGCCGAACAGCCTGGGGATCATGGCCACGGCGAACGGCATGAACGCCACCTTCGGGCCGGAAAGCGCACTCGAGGGATCGATTTCGTTCATGAGCCAGTCCGGCGCGTTCATCACGGCCGTCCTCGACTGGGCCAACGACCAGGGCATCGGCTTTCGGGACGTCGTGTCGCTCGGCAACAAGGCGGTGTTAGACGAGACGGATTTCGTCCGCGAGTGGGGCGACGACCCACAGACGGACGTCATCATCGGCTACCTCGAGGACGTCGCCGACGGTCGGGACTTCGTCGACGCCGCCCGCGAGGTGACCGACGAGACGCCGATCGTCGTCGTCAAGTCCGGCCGAACGGACGCCGGCGCGCAAGCCGCCTCGTCTCACACCGGAGCGATCGCGGGAAGCGAACGAGCCTACGAGGCCGGACTCGATCAGGCCGGAATCATCCGGGCCCACTCGGTCCAGGAACTGTTCGATTCCGCGCGGGCGCTTGCGGGGCTGCCCGAACCCGAGACGGACGGCGTCGCAGTCGTAACGAACGCGGGCGGCCCCGGCGTCCTCACGACGGACGCCGTCGGCGACTCGAGGCTCGAGATGGCCGACTTCGCCGACGAGACGATCGACGCGCTCGCCGAGGCGATGCCGGCGGAGGCCAACGTCTACAACCCGATCGACGCGATCGGTGACGCCGACGTCGACCGCTTCGGGGAGGCCCTCGAGATCGCGCTCGCGGACCCCAACGTCGGGAGCGCGGTCGTGGTCGCCGCGCCGACCGCGGTGCTGTCCTACGACGACCTTGCCGAGACCGTGATCGGGAAACGCGAGGCATACGAGACGCCGGTCGTCACGTGCCTGATGGGCGGAAAACGGGCCAGGGAAGCCGAGGAGACGCTGCGCAAATCGGGCATTCCGAACTACTTCGATCCGTCGCGGGCCGTATCGGGACTCGACGCGCTGGCTCGCTTCGGAGAGCGACGCGAGCGGACGGCAGACGTGCCCGCGACGTTCGACGTGGATCGCGAGCGCGCCCGAGTGATCCTGGAGCGTGCATACCGCCGGGACGACAACCGACTCGGCGTCGAGTCGATGGACCTGCTCGAGGCCTACGGGATCCCCACGCCGGCCGGCGAAATCGTCGACGATCCCGTCCGCGCGCGGGACGTCGCCGGCTCGATCGACGGCGATGTCGTGCTGAAGATCGTCAGCCCGGACATCTCTCACAAGTCCGACATCGGCGGCGTCAAAGTCGGCGTCGACACCGACGACGTGTACGATGCGTACGAGGACGTCGTCTCCCGGGCGCGCACCTACCAGCCCGACGCGAGGATCATCGGCGTCCAGGTCCAGGAGATGCTCGACCTCGAGTCCGCGACCGAGACCATCGTCGGGATGAACCGCGACCCGCAGTTCGGCCCGCTGTTGCTGTTCGGACTCGGCGGCATCTTCGTCGAGATTCTCGAGGATACGTCGGTCCGCGTCGCGCCGATCGGTGACGGTGAGGCCCGCGAGATGGTCGACGAGATCAAGGCCGCACCGTTGTTGCGAGGCGCTCGAGGCCGCGAACCGGCTGATATCGACGGTGTCGTCGAGACGATTCAGCGGCTCTCACAGCTGGTGACGGATTTTCCGGCGATCCTCGAACTCGACGTCAACCCGCTCGTCGCGGGTCCCGACGGCGTACAGGCAATCGATCTGCGACTCACCGTCGACACGGAGGAACTATGACCGAGACCGATCCAGAACCCGAATCCACGACCGCCGACAGCGAAACTCCAAACGCGAACATCGACAACCGAACCGGCCCGGAAGAGAACGACGCTCTCGCCGAGACCACGGACACCGACGGCGAAACCGGGACCACAGATACTGACGACGACGCAAGTATATCTGATCCCGGTCGCGATGTCGACACGCTACTCGTGAGCTCGCTCGCGGAAAGCACCGGCAAAACGGCCGTCGCGTTGGCATTGGCTCGGCTGGCCAGAGCCGATGGAGACAGCGTCGGCTACATGAAACCGAAAGGAACCCGCCTCCAGAGCAACGTCGGGAAGACCCTGGACGAAGATCCGCTTCTCGCTCGCGAACTGCTCGAACTCGATGCGGACGTCCAGGACCTCGAGCCGGTGGTCTACTCGCCGACTTTCGTCGAGCAGGCCGTCCGCGGGCGCGAATCGCCCGCGGAACTCGGCGAGCGCGTCCGCGAGGCGTTCGAGACGCTCGCCGACGGCCACGACCGGATGTTCGTCGAAGGGGGTGGCCGCTACGACGTGGGAGGCATCGTCCATCTCACCGACCCGGACATCGCGGACCTCCTCGACGCACGCGTTCTGCTGATCGCGCCCTACGAACGGCCGGGGGACGTCGACGACGTCCTCGCGGCCGCGGCGTCGTTCGGCGACCGCCTCGGCGGGGTCGTGTTCAACCAGGTGCCCGACGTCGCGTACGACGGACTCGAGACGGACGTGATCCCGTTCCTCGAGGATCGCGGGATTTCGGTCACCGGCATCATTCCGAGCGAGCGCGAACTGTCGGGCGTGACGGTCGCCGAACTCGCGGACGAACTCGGGGGGACGATGCTCGTCGAGGCCGGACAGGACGCCTACGTCGAACGGTTCTCCGTCGGCGCGATGGGTGCGGACAGCGCCCTGCGTCGATTCCGGCGGACGAAAGACGCGGCCGTTATCACGGGCGGCGACCGCGCCGAAATCCACACCGCTGCGCTCGAGGCCCCCGGCGTTCGCTGTCTCATCCTGACCGGCGGGCATCGGCCCTCGGGAACGATCCTGGGGCAGGCAAGCGAGAAGGGCGTTCCGATCATCGCGGTTCGGACGGACACGCTCGCGACCGTCGACCGCGCGGAGGAAATCGTCCGCAGCGGCCGCGTTCGCGACGTCGACACGGTCGACCGGATGCAACGGCTGTTGTCCGACCACGCCGCCGTCGACTCGATTCTGGGCTAGACCCGCGACGGTCGGCGCAGTCCGGCCGTCGAATACGACGACCGGGAAAGCGACGACGATTCACGGGAGGACGGCGGTCGAAACGACGGTCCCACTGCGACTCGTCGGCTGTAGATCGTGACCGGCCGGACGAATACTGTTTTGTCGCTGGCCGCAGTGGGATCCGAGCAGATGGCTAACGTTACCGTCTCACACGACTCTGCGGACCGGTACGCGACCGTGACGATCGACCGACCGGACGCGGGGAACGCGATGTCGCCCGCAGTTATCGACGAACTAGGAGCGCAGATCGAAGCGGTTGGAGCGGACGACTCCGTTCGGTCGATCGTCGTCACGGGTTCCGGCCGGACCTTTTCGGCAGGTGCGGACGTCGACGCGTTCGCGGCCCGCGCCGACGAACCCGATGCCGTGATCGAGTATCTGGAGTCCTTCTCGGAACTGTACGCCGTCATCGAATCCGTCCCGATTCCGGTCATCGGACGCGTGAACGGCCCCGCTTACGGGGGCGGCTACGAACTCGCGATGGCCTGTGACGTTCGGATCGCCTCGACCGATGCGACGCTCTGTCCCGCCGAGATCCGGATGGGTCTCGTCCCACCGTTCGAGCGCCTCGTCTTGGAACTCGGCGACGGAATCGCGCGGGAACTGTGCTTTACCGGTGGCGTCCTCGAGGCCGATGCGGTCGCGGAGACGGATCTCTTCAGTCGCGTCGTCGCTCCCGACCGACTCGATGCAGCAATCCGGGACGTCGCGGGTCGAATCGCCGCTCGGAGTCCGAACGCGGTCGCACAGACGAAGCGAGCCATGGTCAGGCATCGGGCCGACGCGATCGCTCGAGCGTCGACGTATCGTCGCGCCTTAGACGAGCAGTGCGTGCGCCATCCGGATTTCGCCGAATCAGTCGCCGCGTTCCGTGAGGGGCGCGATCCGGTCTACGAGTGACGCGACCGCGTCCCCGGATCGCCGGCCGACTCGCAGACGCGTCGTCACCGGCGGTGGGACTGTCGCGTCCGTCTCGGTGACTGTCACGTCTGACTAAGAATTAAGAGTCCGCCACGCATGAAGCCAGTCATGGACGACACTTCCCAAGAGATCACGTCGCTCGTCGGCCGCGAGGTGTACTCGAACAACGGCGTCTTCGTGGGCGAAGTCGAGGACCTCCGTCTCAACATCGACGGCGAAGCCGTCACCGGCCTCGCCCTGGCGAATCTAAACAGCGAACTGTTCGCGGAGGAAGCCCGCAGGGGTCAGGGTATCATCGTTCCCTACCGCTGGGTCCGATCCGTCGGCGATATCGTCCTCATCAACGACGTCGTCGAGCGCGTTCGCGAACCCGACGACGAAGAAGACGAACTGCTGGTCTAGGAGACTCTCCGAGCCTTTCAGCTCCCGTTCGACCCTTCGCTCCCGCCTTCGACACCCATCGCGTCGAACAGCGTTCGCTTGACGGCTTCTTCGGTCAACTCGAGCAGCGTATCCCGCGTGTCCTCAGAGATTTCGATCCCCGTGAAGATGCCGAGCGGAATCTCCGCGCTCGCCTGCGTCGAGTGGCCGGCCGTCTCGCCGATCTCGCCGTAGGCGTCGTCGAGCACTTTCCCGATGTTGATGCGGATATCCTTCGAGCGACCGGCGAGAAAGATCGTCTCGTCGGCGATTCCGAAGACGGCGGTCGTCGTCACGCCCTCGAGATTCAGCAGGTGACTTGCGGCCTGCGTGAGCGCCTCGCGGTCGCGGACGAACCCGGCGTTGGAGACGAGATGGCTGCCCTGAACGTCGCGATTCGTGATCGCTTCCGCGAGGACGTCCAGCGTCTCGGGCGACATCGACGGCGACTCGACTTGCTCGAGCGTGTCGTGATTCGCGAACGGATAGAGGTAGGCGGCGGCGGTGAGGTCGGCGGGGGTCGTGTCGCGTTTGAAATCGAGCGTCTCCGCTCGGATGCCGTAGAGCAGGGCCGTTGCGACCTCCTCGGAGACGTTCATATCGAACTCCTGGATGTACTTCGTCATGATCGTCGACGTCGAGGACATGTTCGGCCGAATATCGACGAACTCGGGTTCGAATCCCGTCTCCGACTCCGTTTCGAGGTGGTCGATGACGATGTCGACCGGGAGTTCCATCTCGCTCGAGGTCGCGTGATCGACGAGCGCGACGGTGTCGTAGATCGAGTGATCCTCGATTTCGTCCCACTGGACCAGATCGATCCCGAGCAAATTGACGAACGCCCGGTTCTCCTGGTGGCCCACGTCACCGAGATAGATGATGTCGGATTCGATCCCGAGGTGGTCGGCGACCGCCTGGAGGGCGGCCGCACTGGCGATCGAGTCCGGATCCGGGCTGTCCTGCGTGACGATGGCGAGGTGCGACGACGTCTCCTCGACGAGCGCGGCGAGTTTGCCCGCGTTGTACTCGAGTTCGCCCGACTCGAGCGCCCTGAGGGCCGATTCGGCGATGACCGAGGAGGGGTTGATGACGATATCGGCCCCGAGTTCGGAGAGTTCGTCGCCGGAGACGGGATCGCTGGCGCGTGCGACGACGAACTGATCGTTCGTACTCTCGCGGATGTGTTCGACGGCCTGTTTGTTGGACTCGACGTCCGAGGCGAGGATGAGGACGACGTCGCGGTCGGCGACCAGTTCGGCGACGCCGGATTCGCGGATGTCGGCCGTCCGGGCGTCCAAATCCTGATCTCGGAGCGATTCGACGCGGTTCTCGTCGCGGTCGATGATCAGGACGTCTTTCCCCTGCTCGACGAGCTCTTCCGCGACAGCGTATCCCACGCTCCCACAGCCCAAAATAGCGTAGTCAGAGATCGACGAGATCGTAACCCCCGTGCTCATATGCCCGAGTGGTCGGACCGGTCGCACTTAACGGTCCCGAAGAGTAGCAAATACTGACGGCCGATACGACCGGTCTAGGGCCCGGGAATTCCGCACGTGGATCTCTGCCACGGGAGGCGCCAAGGGAAACGTATTTTACCGGCCGACTGAAAGTCGGAGGTGTAGGGCCGGTAGCTCAGTTAGGCAGAGCGTCTGACTCTTAATCAGACGGTCGCGTGTTCAAATCGCGCCCGGCCCGTGAAACGACCTGATGAGCGGAGCGAATCGGGAGTGAACCGGCAGGCACGATTCGAATCGCAGGGAGGTCGGCGCAACGAAGTGAGCACGTCCGACCGTGTGTTCAAATCGCGCCCGGCCGGCGTTTCTGGGGGAACACCGTTCAGCAGTGATGAGTGACAGAACTCGGATTCGAACACAGGGAGAGTGCGATCTTCTTGACCGAGCCACAGGTTCGAACTCGAGTCTGTGACGACTCAATTTCTGTCGAACCAACTCGCGTCTCGAGACGAAGAGGCGTCGTCGGCCCGGAATCGCAGCCGGTTCGCGAGTGGCTGCGAAAAAGAACGGTCGGGAGCCACGTCGTTCGACAACGGGACAAGTCCGGTGGCCGAGACACCGAACGTCGGTGTCAACGGTGTGGCAACGCGATCCGGAGTCGTCGAGCGCCACCACGCGATCGCTCGAGCGAATCGCGCCGAGATCGTCCGTCGACGCGCCGCCAGTGTGTCGAAGTCGCCGCTCGAGTGAGGTGAGACACGCGAGCACGGTGACGTCCACACGCCGACCGACGGCCGACGTCACCACCCCAGTGGTCGCCGGACGACGCGGCCCCAGCCGGTCGTCGGGTGCGGTCGATCCGGGTCGCCACGGACTCGCGGCTGACGTGACGAGACTGAATCGAGAGGATGCCTCGAGACGCGTCGCACCGTAACGTGCTATCTGCACCCCATCCATCGCCGGCCAGCGTGGCGTCGCCCGGTGTCGGTATTTTTCCCGTCCGCCACGGTAGGGACCGTGCGCGCTTACGAGAATGATCGCGATGATACGATCCCTCTGGAAACGATATCGCGCCGTCGCGCTCGTCTATCGGATCGGAGCCGCGTTCGTCCTCGGCTCGGTCGTCGGCCTCGCAGTCGGCGAGCCCGCGACGGCGCTCGCGCCGCTGGGTGACCTCTTCGTCCGCCTGCTCAGTATGCTGGTGGTCCCGACCGTCGTATTCACGCTCTTGACGGGCCTGCAACAACTGCGCCCGGAAACGCTCGGTCGCATCGGCGGCCAGGTCGTGGCCATCTACGCGGTGACGTCGACGATCGCAGTCGTGATCGGACTCGGCGTCGCAAACCTGGTCGACCCGGGCGCGGGGTTCGAACTCGAGGAGGCTGCGGCGACGTCGACTGAGACGGCGTCCGTCGAACCGCCGACGCTGACAGAGGTCCTCCTCGGCATCGTGCCGACGAACCCGTTCGGTGCGATCGCGGACGCCGATATCGTCGCGATCATCTTCTTCGTCGTCGTGTTCGGCCTGGCGCTATTGCTGGTGGCGGAGCGGACGGAGTCGGCGGCCGTCCGCGACGGCGTCACAGCCATTCGCGATAGCAGCGAAGCCGGGGCCGAAGCGATGTTCGTGATCGTCTGGGGCGTCCTCGAGTACGGCGTGGTCGGTGTCTTCGCGCTCATGGCCTCGGTGTTCGATCGAGTCGGGGCCGATGCGATTCTCCCGTTTGCCGTTCTGATGGGGACGCTCACAGCGGCCGTAGTCCTCCACGTCACCGTCGTGTACCTCCTTGGTATCATGCTGATGATCGTCCACTGCTCGCCGCTTTCCTTTCTCAACGGAAGCCGGACGGCGCTGGTAACCGCGCTCAGTAGCTCCTCGAGCAGCGCGACGCTGCCGGTGACGATGCGCAACGCCCAGGAGCGCCTGTGCGTGGACAAGAGCGTCTACGGTTTCTCGCTGCCAATTGGCGCGACGATCAACATGGACGGAACGGTGATGTACCAGGGTATCGTCGCCATCTTCGCCGCGAACCTGGCGGGGGTTCAGCTCTCGGTCGGCGAACAGATCACCGTCGTGTTCCTCGCGGTTCTCGCGAGCATCGGCACCCCCGGGATTCCCAGTGCCGGACTCGTCATGCTCACGCTGGTACTGACCCAGCTCGGATTGCCCCTGGAAGTCGTCGGTTTCGTCGCGGGTGTGGACCCGATTCTAGACCGGCTTCGCACGATGGTCAACGTCCTGGGCGACCTCGCGGTGACCGTGCTCGTCGCCTCGTTCAACGACGCCATCGACGTGACAGCCGGTGTGTGGGACGAGTGAGTGCGGGCCCGAGTCACCCGATCGGGAGCGTCCGTGCGTCGCTCGACACGGGTGCTCGGTCCGGTGAAATCGGGCCCATCTTTCAGTGCCGGACTGCGAGTCGATCGGCCGTATTCGGCGCTCTCGTTCCGACGGATCGAGGCTGGATTGTGGTTTGTCGCGGAGTGTGGTTCGCTCTTCCGTCGGCGTCCGGTGGCGGACGGATACGCCGGCCCGGATTTCCACGAGGTACCGATACCCCGAGCTATAAAGCGAGCGTCGACATACGCTCGAGCGACCATGTCCGTCGATTACGAAGGAATCACGTTCGAGCGACTCGGGCACGCGAGCGTTCGCATCGCGACCGAGGACGGAACCGTCGTCTACGTCGACCCCTGGGGAGAGGTCCTCGCGGACGAACCGAGAGACGGTGATATCGTGTTCGTCACGCACGACGACTACGATCACTACGACCCGGACGCGATCGAGGCGGTCGCCGGCCCGGACGCGACGGTCGCCGTTTACGAGGCGGTCGATACCAGCGGGCTCGGCTTCGACGTCGTCGACCTGCCGTACGAGGGCGAGACGTCCGTCGAGGGAATCGATGTCCGGTCGGTTCCCGCCTACAACGATCCCGACGGGGAACACGTCGACGACGATGGCAACCCGTATCACGCCGACGGCGAAGTGATCGGGCTCGTGTTGACCATCGAAGGGACGACGATCTTCGTCCCGTCGGATACGGATTTCCTCCCGCACCACGAGTCGATGTCCGCGGACGTGTTTGTCCCCCCGATCGGCGGGCACTTCACGATGGATCGCCACGAGGCCGCCGACTTCGCCCGAAGCCTCGATCCGGCACTCGTCCTGCCGGAACACTACGATACGTTCGAGCCGATCGAAACGGACGAGGTGGCGTTCGCGGACGATCTCGAGGCCGACGGGATTCGGGTCGAACTGTTCTGATTCCGTCGTTCCCTCGTTCACAGGGACTCGAGGCGGACGACGCCGGCCCTCGCCGCGAGAAATCGCTGTCATCGCTGGGCGGGTGCCGATCGGAACGCCCCGCGGGGAACTCGAGCGCTATAGCGGTTCCGCAGTTCGCCCCCACGATACCGATCAGAACGCGTGAAAGTCACTCAGACCTTTTCTAAGTGGTTTGGAAGTGGGGTTATGGACGTCGTCGTACTATTCACGAACGAGAATCATGACATCCATCGCAGACATCGAGATTTCGGCCGACGGAACCGGAACCGAAGAACTGTTCGAGGCCGTTCCATCACTCTCCTGCGAGATGGAACGAGTGATCGCCTCGAGCGGGCACGGGCTCTGGCTGTCGGGGCCATCGCAATCCGAGATCGAGACGGCCCTCGACGAAGCCTCGGCGATCGGTCCGTATTCCCAGATCAGCAGCGACGAAGATCGCTGGTTGTACGACATCGAGTTCGAGCCGGACGCGGTCGACCCGTTCGAGATCGTCCTCGAGGAGGGCGGAACGGTGCTCAGCGCGTCCGCCTCGAACGGGACGTGGCTGCTCAGTATCCGGGTCGTGGACCGCGAAAGCGTAAGCACGCTGTACGACCGCCTCGACGAAACCGGTGTCACGCCGACGATCGTCAGACTGTTCGACCTGGCCGAGGAAACGCACTCCCAGTGCGGGCTCACGACTCGTCAGTACCAAACCCTGGTCGCGGCGATCGATCACGGCTACTTCGAGATCCCCCGCGAGGTCTCGATGCAGGAGCTCTCGGAGGAACTCGATATCTCCCACCAGGCGCTCTCCGAGCGCCTGCGTCGGGCCTACCGCGCGCTCGTCACGTCCGAACTCAACGTGACGGACGAGGAGACTGCGGCACCGGCCGTTCCATCGAATTGAGGCCGATCGCTCGATACGGGCGACGTCAGGTGTCCGGTCCAACGGCCCGGCTCGATGCTTTTCACCGGCCGATCGTTCTCAGTAGTGACGAGTGACGAGCCTCCACGCCGTCCTCTCGCTCGAGTGCACCCGTTCTGACCGACCGGTGTCACGGGGCCGACACCGATCGTCAACCGCCCACTGTTAAGAGTCCGGCCCGCGACGCTCGCAACATGGATATCAACAGCGACGACGGTGTGTTACGGCTAACGTTCGATCGGCCGGAGGCGCTCAACGCCCTCACGATGGAGACGGCAAACGAACTGGCGGACGCGATCGAAGACGCCGCCACCGACGAGTACGACGCGATCGTGATCACCGGGGCGGGCGACGCCTTCAGCGCCGGTGGCGACCTCGAGTCGTTGGCGAAAACGCCCGACTCGTCGCGGAAGTCCTACGAGCGAGTCACAGAAACGTTCGGACGCGTCGTCGAAGCGATGCTCGAGTGTCCCGTGCCGATCGTCGCGAAAGTAAACGGCGACGCGATCGGGGCCGGCCTCTCGATCGTCGCGCTTTCGGACCTCGCGTTCGCGACGGCCGATGCGACGTTCTCCTGTGCCTTCGTCAGAGTCGGGCTCATTCCCGACACCGGCGGCACGTTCATGCTCCCGCACGTCGTCGGTCTGCGGGCCGCGAAACGACTCGCGTTCACCGGCGAGTTCTTCGATGCCGACCGGGCGGCCGACCTCGAACTGATCAACGAGGCGGTTCCCGCCGACGAACTCGACGACCGGGTCGCCGAAACAGTCGAGCGGATCGCGAGCGGTCCCACGGCTACCATCGGGATGATGAAACGGGCGATGCATGAGAACATGAGTCGGCCGTGGGACGAGGCACTCGACTACGAGAACCTGCTTCAGGCCCAGGCACGGACCTCGGCCGCACACGAGGAAGGGGTCACTGCGTTCCTGGAGGATCGGGAGCCGGAATTCGAGTAGCGACGGACAGTGGGTGCTCGAATCTTCCGTCCGAACCGCATGCGCCAGCAAGCACCACGTCCTTTCGTGAACCCGGTGTTATTGAAACTGCAATGTCTCCACAGTTTTCCGACGACGACACTGGCAAGCGCGTCATCAACGCCGCCGGCGACCAGATCGGAATCGTCGCTGACGTCGAACACGGAACGGCCCACGTGGAGCCCGATCCCGGGATCACGGACACGATAAAGGCGAAGCTCGGCTGGAGCGGAACTGACGAGGACACCTATCCGCTGCAGGACGAGGCAGTCGCTCGAGTAACGGACGACGAGGTCCGCCTCGAGAGCGATCTGTCCGGTGCTGGCACGACCGGTGGAACACGGGGTACCGAGACGACCGAGACGACCGGAACGAACCGCGATCGCGGTATCGATCGGGACGAAAACGACATCAGTGGAACCGGCGACGAGGAGGGACTCCTCGGCGACGACGACGACCGACGGCGGTAACACGGATCGACGGTTTCGTTTTCGATCGCCGCGACAGTGTCGCGGGTGACGAACGCTGCGTCCTCGGGCCCGCGCTGTTTCGCGACGGTTAGACAGGACTTTCAGCCCGCTTCAGCGACGACTCCGGGCGGTTCTCCGACGGACCGGTGGCGTCTGAGGACCTCGCCTCGCTTCACCTTACTGCTGTTCCGATCGCCGCTCCTCGTCCGTGCGGCGCTCGGTGGGTCGTCGACTCGATCGGTCGGACGTGAGGTTCATCTCCTCCATCGCCGCCATCTCGTCGGTTCGACGGGTCGTCCCGCGATTCCGGTCGCGGCCCCCGCTCTGTTCAGTTCTGGCGCGACGCATGGACGGCTGTGTGCCCTCCCCCTGCTGAGTCTGCGAGATCGGCTGGTCCTGTCGACCCGCTGTCTCACGGTCGGGCGCGGTGCGCTGGGAGTACCGCTCGGGCGCGACCCACTCGCCCGTTTCCTCGTACTGTTGGGGCCGCGACCGATCGCTCGGCCTCGGTTGCCCGCCGGTCTGCGGTGCCCGTCGTTGCCCCGCCGGCGTCCCCGTTTGCTGTCCGAGTCCTTGCGTGGCCCCTTCCCGGCCGGTCGGCGAAAATTCTGACGGTCGGCCCCGGGTCGTCTCCCGGCGCCGTTCCTGGGAGCGGATCCCTTCTCGCCCGCTCGTCATCCCCTGGGCGGTCTCTCGCTGGCTCTGCTGGGCTCTCTCTCGCCGTTCCGTGTCCAACTCTCCCCGCCCCGGGGAGATCTCCCGTTGACCCGACGGACTCCCCTGCTGCATCTGCCGTCCGCTCTCCGCGAACTGACTGCCGATTCGCCCCATTTGATCCCCCATCCGTTCCATCTGATTCATCTGCGGCTGGGCGGCGGCCTCGAAGCCTTCCTCCATCATCTGCTCCATTTCGGGCATCATGGCCTCGACGCCCTGCAGGTAACTCTGCATCATCGACTCCGTCAACTGCTGGCCCATCGCGTTCTCGAGCATCGACTTCGTTATTTCGAAGCTCTGTTTCTGGGCGCTCTCCTGCCATTTGAGCGCGCTCAGAGTCATTTGAGCCATGTTGCGCTGGAGATCGATCAGTTGTTCCATCGCTTGCTGGCCCTGATTCATCGTCGACTCTGCCATCTGCTCCGGGTCTGTCGATTGCGGAGATTGATTCCGTCTCATGAGATTCACCTGGGGATATCGGATCACCGTCAGCCGATCCCCGGTTCACGACTGGACGCAACCGAGACGCAGATAAAGGGCAGCGTCAGTTCCGTCCGGAAGCACGAACCCAATCGCCCGTAAACGATCGCTGGCGGGACCGCGTCCGGTGTGACGGGCGGGCACGCTGTCCCGCGTCGACGACGCGATAATCATCCCGTACAACGACGTAATTCGCCCTTGAATACGGAAGCAGACGGACGAGAGGTTCGAATCTGAACGTCGGCGTCCGCTCAGGACTCGGAGTCGGAACCCGGTGTGCCGTGTGTTACCCCCTCGCGGTCGTCGGCTCGCATCCGCCGTAACGCAGCGCGCGCGTTGCTCGCCTCGTAGCCGAAATAGACGTCGTTGGCGTACGCGTCGGCCACCTCTGTGGCGTGGATGAGGTCGTCGACGTCGACGTTTACGGCGTACAATTCGATATTAAACGGCGTCTCGAGCGCGCTCTCGAACCCCTTCGCGATCGTCTCGAGCCAGTAGGTCGTCCCGTAGGCCGTATCGTACAGCGGGACGACGAACTCGTCGACGTGTTCCTCGATGGCCGCGAGGTCGATGCCGGCGCGCTCGTAGAGGTGACCGGGGTAGGGATCTGGGTAAAGCGTCATGTAGACCGTGCCCGGAATGCGGTCGGTGGCCGCTTCGACGAACGACGTGATGACGGAGGCTCGCCAGGCCATCCGATCGTCGTACTCGCTCTCCTCGAATGCCGTCTCACAGACGCCACATCGACAGTACTCCGCGCGAGGAAAGCCGATGTCGTCCAGGCGGACGTCTTCGTTTTCGGCGACGCAATCGTCGATGATCTCGAACAGGCCCTCCCGATAGTCGCTGCGGGAGGGACAGATGTACGCCCAGTCGAAGTACGACCGCCTCCGATCGGCCGGCCGGCCCATGTCGTCGACGGGTACCAGCGACGGGTCGGCGTCGGCGGCGGCGTTGTCGCCGAAACAGGAGACCATGTTCACTCCGTCTGCGATCGGGTCGGCGGACCTGCCGGTCACGTCTTTGACTTCGTAGAATCCGTGATCGAACTCCGGCCACCGTACTTCTTCGGCGTTACGGGTGACGACGCCGTACATAACTCAGGGTACGGCGCCAGCCTCGTAAGGGGTTCGGATTCGCGTATTATGCTTCGGGAGGTTCGTAGTCGACTTCGACGTCCGACGAGCCGCTGAAGGCGACCTTCCAGAGGACGGCGACGATGAACAGGGCGAGTATGATCTTGACGGTACGTGACATGTACGTCTAGATGTTCGGCTGGGAATCACTTAGGTATTCTGGATAGTCCTCTCAGAGAGAATCAGACCCGTCGCGACGACGAGAGCGCCCGCCCGCGGAGCGACGATCCGGTCAGGTATCGATCAGCGACGCGATGTCCTCGCGGACGATCGTCTCGCAGTACGAACACCGGACGCCGTCCTCGAGGACCGAAAATCGGGACGTCACCGGTTCGTTGCCGGTCGTGATACAACTGGCGTTCGGACACGACAGGACGCCCTCGACGACGTCGGGACGTTCCACGCGGTGTTTTTCCACGACGTCGTAGTCTCGCACGATGTTGATCGTGGCATCCGGCGCGATCAGCGAGAGGACGTCGACCTCGTCCTGGCTCAGTTCGCGGCCCTCGACCTTGACGATGTCCTTGCGAGCGAGCCGATCCGAGGGGACGTTCATCCCGATCGAGAGCTCCTCGCCTCTGGTCCCGTCGATTCCCAGGATCGCGAGGACGTTCAACGCCTGTCCGCCGCGGACGTGATCGATGACGGTCCCGTCGCGGATCTTGCTGACTCGCAGTTCGTGATCGTCGTTCCCGTGTGGGTCGTGATCGTTACTCATCGTGACCACCGTCGCCCGTTTCGCCGTCCTCGTCTGCCTCGTGGTCGCTCAATAGGAGATCCAGCAGCGCCATCCGGACGGGGACGGCGTTGTGCGCTTGCTCGAAGTAGGCCGCGTGATCGGTCCGGTCGATTTCGGGGGCGATCTCGTCGACCCGCGGCAGCGGATGCATCACCGTCAGGTCCTCGCGTGCGTCCTCGAGCGTCTCGACGTCGATCTGATACTCGCCGGCGACCGCCTGGTACTCGTTTTCGTCGGGAAACCGCTCGCGTTGAATGCGCGTCACGTAAAGGACGTCCAGCGAGGGGAGTATCTCCTCCAGGGACTCGTGTTCGCGGATTCCCGTCCCGTCCTGTTGTTGGTGAAGGTCGTAGACGACCTCGCGGGGCAATCGGAGGCTCTCGGGGCTGATGAAGTGCTGGCGAGTGTCGAAGTTCGTCAGCGCGTACGCGAGCGAGTGGACGGTCCGACCGTACTTCAGGTCACCCATGATTCCGATCGTCAAGTCGTCGAGTCCCGCGTTTTCGCGGATCGTGTAGAGATCCAGCAGCGTCTGCGTCGGGTGATGGCCCGCCCCGTCACCGGCGTTCAAAAGCGGGACGTCGACGAACTCGCTCGCCATCGTCGCCGATCCTTGCTTCGGATGGCGCAGGACGATCGCGTCGGCGTAGCCCTCGATGACCCGGACGGTGTCGGCGAGGGTCTCTCCTTTCTTCACGCTCGAGGACTCGACCGATCCCATGTCGACGACGTCGCCGCCGAGGCGTTTCATGGCGGTTTCGAAGCTCATTTTCGTCCGAGTGCTCGGCTCGAAAAAGAGCAATCCGAGCAACTGACCGGCGTGTTTGTCGGCGACCGCCGACGGATCGGCAGCGATCTCGGACGCGTAGTCGAGGACAGACTCGATGTCCGCCCGCGAGAGTTGTTTGCTCGTGATGAGGTGATCGTGGCGCATTCGTTCGTGTAGGCTTGTGCGTGCCTCTTGAATCTCTCCCTTCGATGCGACGACCGTCGGCGCGGCCGTCGTCCGATCGGGTGTCGCTGCTACGTCATGTCGATAGTCGTTCCCCTAGGGCAAAGAGTTATACAGTCTCTGCAGTAATTGATCCTACTTGTATGGTCGGTCGGCTGGATACCGGAATCGACGTGCTCGATCGAAAGCTCGAGGGCGGGCTTCCACCGGGGTGTATCGTCGCGTTCTCCGCCGAGCCGGCCAGCCAGTCCGAACTCCTCCTCTACGAACTGACGGCCGCTCGAGGCACGCTCTACCTCTCGACCGAACGCTCCGACGACGCCGTCCGCCACGCCATCGAGTCGTCGCCGTCCGCCGTCGGCAGTCCGACGGTCAGACACGTCGCCGCCGACACCCCGCTCGAGGAGACGACGCGGCTCATCGGGGCGCTCCCGAACGGTGCCAACCTCATCATCGACACGATGGATTCCCTCGAACGGTGTGATTCGAAGGAGTACGTTCGCTTTCTCAACGACCTCAAATCTCAGATGCTCGAAACCGGAAGCATCGCCGTGTTACACTGTCTGAGAGGGAACGAACCGGCGAACCGCACCCGAACCGTTCACGCCGCCGATGCCGTCTTCGATCTCCGTACCGAAATCGCGGGCACCGAACTCGAGAACCATCTGACGATCCCGAAGTTCCGGGGCGGCAGCCAACCCACCGATGCGATCAAACTCGAACTAACCGAGGAAGTGGCGATCGACACGAGCCGCGACATCGCCTGATCGATCGCGGTGACGAGTCCGCGTGAGGACGGTCACTCCTCACGCTCCGGTGTGGTAAACGGTGTGATCGTAACGGTCCGTTCGGTGACCGTCACGATCCGCAGGGCGTCCGAAAAGGACACCCAGAGCGGGAAGATGTCCGGTTCGCGCGCGGTCGACCATCGTTCCCGATGCCCGTACGGCGCATCGGCGAAAGATCCGCTCCGCGCATCTTCGTGGGAGAACGCGTCGCCCGTCACGGCCGCCCGCGATCGATTCCGGTCACGGACTCGAAACTCGTTCGCGAGTAAAAATCCCCTCGGAATCGGCTCTCGCCGTGCTTACTCGTCGGCGCCTTCGAGTTCGTCGACGATCTCGTCGGCATCGACGTCGGCGTCCTCGAGGGCTTCCTCGATGTCGCCGCCGCCCATGTCGCCCATGCCGCCCATCATACCGCCCATTCCCATGCCACCCATGCCCTCGATGACTTCCTGGACGATGACGCGGTCGACGCCGACCTTCTCGATGATGTCCTGACCGATCTGCTGTTTGCCCATCATCCACTGCTGGTTCATCGTCATCTGGGGCGTGGCCTCGAGGTAGAGCGTTTCCTTCTCGACGATCTCCGTCTCGAACTCCGGTTCGGCGGGTTCTTCGTCTTCCGCCTCTTCGGCCTCTTCTTCCTCGTCGGGTTCGACGGGAACTTCCTCTTCGACTTCGTCGGTCTCGATCCAGAGGTCGGGCTCCATCCCGAGGTACATCTCGAACAGGCCGGCCGCCTGCTGCTCGCGGTCGTCGACCTCGTCGAGGACCGTGTACTCGTATTCCACGTCGTCGCCTGCGAGCGGGTGGTTGAAGTCGACGCGGGCCCGACCGCCGATGATCGTGCTGATGTAGCCCTGCTGGCCATCGATCTGCACGTTCGCACCGGGATAGCGGTCGTCCTCGTCGATCTTTTCGGCGCTGACGGTCTGGACGTCATCGGGGTCGTACTCCCCGAACGCGTCTTCCGCGGGAATCGTCACCGAGCCGGACGTGCCGACGTCGGAGCCGACGATGGCGTCTTCGACGCCCTCGAAAATGTGGCCCTCGCCCAGGACAATCGTTCGCGGTTTGAACTCCTGGCCCTGATCGTCGACGCCCTCTTCTTCGGCGACCTCGGGGTCGGTCGTATCCACTAGCTGTTCGTCCTCGACGGTGTACGCGGTGTACTCGATCTCGACGAAGTCGCCTTCCTGCAGCCCGTCGGCTTCCTCGGCGGTCTCGTCGGCTACTTCTTCGTCGACGTCATCGGCCTGCGCTTCGAGATCGGCCTCCTGATCCTCGGTCATACGTTGTACGTCCCGCCGTCTACATTTAAGGACGACGCTTTGCGCCGAAGGCGACCGATACTTACGACCGCCGTCCGTTTCGTGGCGTATGTACGAGGTCGAAGTGAAGGTTCCAGCCGATCTCGAGGCCGTCCGCGACCGCCTCGTGGACCTCGGTGCGACGTCTCGCGGGGCGGTCGTCCAGGTCGACACCTACTACGACGCGCCCCACCGCTCGTTCCCCGACACCGACGAGGCGCTTCGGATCCGCGAGGAAGCGCCCGCCGACGGATCCGACGCGGCCACGCTCACCTACAAGGGGCCGCTCGTCGACGACGAGTCGAAGACCCGGACGGAAATCGAGACCGTCGTTCGAGACGGCGAGAAACTCGACGCGATCCTGACGACCCTCGAGTTCCAGCCCGCCGCGACCGTCCGCAAGGAGCGGGACCGATTCGCGTTCGAGGGGTACACGGTCACGCTCGACGCGGTCGACGACGTCGGCGAGTACGTCGAAGTCGAAACGGAAATCGAGCGCGAACCCGAACTGGAATCCGCCCGGGACGGTGCCTACGACGTCCTCGAGCGACTGGGCCTCGATCCCGACGAGCAGGAACGGACCTCGTACCTCGAGCTACTGTTGGAATCCTGATCGGTCCCGTTTCGCCCGGTTCGGCGAGCGACTGCCAGGAGGGGGAGAGATAACTCACGGCAGTTATGATGCAACTCCTCAATCATATCCGCAAGTTATACGACCACGCTCTGTTTATAGCCGGCAATGAGCGAGCGGAACATTCGAATCGAATCGATCGACCGCCAGGCGGTCGAGGACCAGGACGTCGAAATCGTCGAGCGAAAGGGGATCGGCCACCCCGACTCCATCTGCGACGGAATCGCCGAGAGCGTCGCCGGGGCACTCGCTCGGGAGTACGTCGAGCGCGTCGGCGAAGTGCTCCACTTCAACACCGACGAAACGCAACTCGTCGCGGGCGAAGCCGCACCCGCCTTCGGTGGCGGTGAAGTCGTCGATCCGATCTACCTCTTGATCGTCGGCCGCGCGACCAAACACTACGAGGGCCAGACCATTCCCGCCGAACCCATCGCGCTGCGGGCCGCGCGCGAGTACCTCGAGTCGGAAATCCCCCAACTGAACGTCGACGAGGACATCGTCGTCGACGTCAAACTCGGGGAGGGAAGCGGCGACCTCCAGGAGGTCTTCAGCGAGGACGGGGAAGAAACGAGCCCTGTCGGCGTCCCGATGGCTAACGACACCAGTTTCGGCGTCGGACACGCGCCGCTTACCGAAACGGAGCGGATCGTCCTCGAGGCCGAGCGGCAACTGAACGGCGAGTACGCGGCGGCAAATCCCGAACTGGGACCGGACGTGAAGATTATGGGCAAACGTGAGGGCGACAAAATCGACGTCACCGTCGCGGTGGCGATGGTCGACGAGCACATCGCGGATCTCGACGCGTACGTCGACGCGGTCGAGTCCGTCAGGGAGTTCGTCGACGGCGTCGCGCGGGACCACACCGATCGCGAGGTCGCGGTCCACGTCAACACGGCCGACGACTACGACCAGGGGTCGATCTACCTGACCGTGACCGGCACGTCCGCCGAACAGGGCGACGACGGTTCCGTCGGTCGAGGGAACCGCGCGAACGGGCTCATCACCCCCAATCGCTCGATGTCGATGGAAGCGACGAGCGGGAAGAACCCGGTCAACCACATCGGAAAGATCTACAACCTGCTCTCGACGGAAATCGCCGAGGAAGTCGTCGCCGAGGTCGACGGCATTCGCGACCTGCGAGTACGCTTGCTCTCTCAAATCGGTCGTCCCATCGACCAGCCCCACGTCGCCGACGTGCAACTCGTGACTGACGACGACGTCGCGGTTTCGGACGTCCGGAGCGACGTCGAACCGATCGTCGATCGGGAACTCGCCGACGTCACCGAAATCACCCGTCGCGTGATCGACGGCGAACTCTCGACGTTCTGAGGCGCTCGTCCGCCCGCCCTTTCGAGTCCGGCGCAGTCTCGCAATTCCCTTATAGCACCGGCCGTCTATCACGTGCCATGCACCCTCCGGGAGCGGAGACCGTCCTCGTTCGCCACGGGGACGTCAACACGAAAAGCAACGCCGTCAAGCGGTACATGGAGGGGCTCCTCGTCGAAAATCTCGAGGCCCTTCTCGAGGAGCGGGCGATTCCGGGGACGGTCGAACGGCGATGGAATCGGCCGCTCGTTCACACGAGCGAGGACGCCGTTCGAGACGCGACCGCGGCCGCGACCGACACGTTCGGCGTCGTCTCGGCCAGTCCCGCGCTGACCGTCGGCACGGAAAAAGAACGGATTCTCGACGCCCTGGCCGAGACCGCACGGGCCTGCTACGACGGCGGAGCGTTCGCGGTCGACGCGCGCCGTGCGGACAAGACCCTCCCGTACGAGAGCGAAGAACTGGCCCGCGAGGGCGGCACCGCGATCTGGGAAGCCGTCGAAGACGAATTCGAACCCGAGGTCGACCTCGACGACCCCGACCTCACGTTCGGCGTCGAAGTGCGCGAGGATCTGGCGTTCATCTACCTCGAGACGGTCCCCGGACCGGGCGGGCTCCCCCT
The DNA here is from genome assembly GCF_024227435.1 of Natrinema caseinilyticum. Classification (GTDB taxonomy): domain Archaea; phylum Halobacteriota; class Halobacteria; order Halobacteriales; family Natrialbaceae; genus Natrinema; species Natrinema caseinilyticum. The sequence continues at coordinate 3,765,097 of NZ_CP100445.1, read as the reverse complement.
CGGGTCCCAGGAGTCGGTGATCGCGCTGGTCAGCGGCGGAATCGACTCGCCGGTCGCCGCCTACGAGATGATGAGACGGGGGGCCCCGATCGTCCCGGCCTACGTCGATCTGGGCGACTACGGCGGCATCGACCACGAGGCGCGCGCGATGGAGACCGTCCGAATTCTCTCGGAATACGCGCCGAACTTCGACATGCAGGTGTACCGGATTCCGGGCGGCGAGGCGGTCGACCTGCTGGTCCGGGAGATGGAACAGGGCCGAATGCTCTCCTTGCGCCGGTTCTTCTATCGCGCGGCCGAGAAGTTGGCCGAGCGCATCGACGCGAACGGGATCGTCACGGGCGAGGCCGCGGGCCAAAAGTCCAGTCAGACCGTTCGAAATCTCGGCGTCACGAGCCGCGCGACCCGCCTTCCGATCCATCGCCCGCTGCTGACCTGGGACAAACAGGACATCGTCGCGACGGCGCGCGAAATCGGTACGTTCACCGATTCGACGATCGACGCGGGCTGCAACCGCGTCACCCCCGACCGCGTCGAAACCAACGCCCGCCTCGAGCCGCTGCTCGCGGCCGAACCGGACGACCTGCTCGAGCGCGCCGAGGACGCAGCGACGAACGCCGTCCTGGTCGAGCCCTGAATCGGCATTCGCGCTCCCGTTTCCCCGCTCGTCGACGGCTGGAGAAACCGACTCACGGTCGGGCGTGGCGAAGGCGGCACGACGAAGCCGAAACCGACATTACGCAACCGCACGCACCACAGCGTAGTGACCCGCGTCTGTCTCATCGGCGATGACGGGAGCTCCCTCCAGTACGAGTTGCTCTCGCGGGAAACGGCCCGCGATGCGCTTTCGACGTACGACCTGGAGCGGCCGTTCGAGAACTCGCTCGCGGTCCGGACGGTCAGCGTGGGCGCCGCCGTCTCGCTTCTGAACGACCTCAACTGGTATCTCACCAGGTTCGTCGAGGAGGCGCTCGTCCAGGAACCCAGCGTCAGCACGGACGAGTGGCTCTCGCGACCCCTGGCCCGTCAGCTCCGAAACGGGACGGTCGAACCCGAGGCAACGGCCGAGTTCTGCAAGGTCTACGGCGTAGAGCGGGTCGACGCCGAGTACGATCCGTCGTCCGACGACGACTCCGGAGACGCCGACTCGAGTTCGAACGCGGGCGGCGGTCGAACCGCTGCGACAGACGCCTCGAGTGCGGACGAGGGCGCGGACGTAGTCGGATCGGACGACTCGAGCGAGGGGGACCGGTCCGGGACGGCCGAACCGACGTACCGACTCGTCGAACCGCTGTTCGTCCGCCGAATCGACGGCGACCTGCCCGAATACGATCTCCGGGACGTCGAGAAGACCCTCGTCGTCCGACTGACGGAAGCCGAGTACACCCCGTGACGGAGCTTCGTGTGACCGTCCAGAGGACTCTCGGCCGGCGGACGACGAGGCGAACCGGCGACGCCCCGGTCTCAAGGGTCGACTGGATTTTAACTCGAGACGGGGAAGAGACGAGTACGATGAACGCAGGTGACGCGAGGTCCGTCGACGGGCGCGTATTCAAGTCGATCGCAAACGACGGTGACGGGGACGTCGACGGTGAAACGTATTTTCGGTTCGATCAAACGTCGGAGTTAATTCACGCTCGGTACCGGGGCGGAACGGTCAGATTGGGACACCTCGTCGGACACCATCTCGGGGACTCGCTCGACTTCCGCTATGCACACGTGACCGTCGATGGCGACACCGCGACCGGTCACTCGGTCGACCGGATCGAGCAGTTGGAAGACGGTCGCCTCCGGCTTCACGAGGAGTGGACGTGGGAGTCGAAGTCGGGGTCGGGCTCGAGCGTCCTCGAAGAGCTCACCGACGACGGAGACCGACCACCCTGGACGGGCGAGGCGGTGAATTCGGAGAGCCGCCACGGTACGTGACAGCCGTGGCCGAAACAAACGGCAGAACAAGTGGGTGCTCGCTGCTCCGGTAGTGGCAGACCCGGCCTCCCGAAGCGAAAGCGGATATCAGTGCGCCGGTCCGCAAAGCGCTCGCAAAACGCGGCGGATCTGCTCGCGGCCTCGAGCCTCGGACTAGCGATTCTCGGGGTCACCGGCCACCTCTCCGGCGAGGAATTCGGAACGGTCAGGCTCGGCTTCGTGAATTTCGCGTGAGGAGTCGTCGGATCGACCGTCGCTTCAGTTGCCCGACGAGGATCCGCTGCCGTCGCTCGCCGACGCGCTTTCGCTCGCGATGCCGATTCCGTGTTCCTGGCCGTTCTGATCGACGACCGACGCGGAGACTCGCGTTAGCGGCTCGGACTCGAAGGTCGCCCGGACGAGTCGCCCGACGGTCACGATCTGCTGGGTACAGGCCCGGGATTCGTCGGACGTGCCGCGGACCGCCGCGTCGATCGAGAGCGCGTCGTCGTCCTCGGTGTTCGCATCGCCGTCGTCGATATCGAGTTCGTCGATCACCAATCCGTAGCACGGATTGGGCGCGCCGGCCTCGAGGGCGACGATGACCGACGCCTCGAAGTCCGTCGCATCGATAAACTCGGTGACCGCGTCCGGTTGCGGTTCCCGTTCGGCGAGCCAGTGGTCCCCGTCGGTTTGATCCAACAAGAGTGCCACGTCTGGCGACTCAGACCGTTCTGGGTACTGAAACGGCCGTGTCTCACAGTCGGCCAGTTCGTCGCCCGCTCCGTTCTCCGGGGAGCCGTCGGTTCCGTCCGTCTCGTTTCCGTTATCGCCGTCGTTACTCCCGTCACCATCACTGCCACCGTCGCCACCGCTGCCGCCGTCGCCGTTCGACGCGCTCCCGGGATCGTCCGCGATACACCCGGCAGAGAGCGCCACGATCGAGGCAGTACTACACAACAGACTGCGTCTGGAGGGATGTGTCATCGCACCTCGACGTACGAAGGTCCGGGTAAAGGGGGTTCGCCTAGGTAAAAAATCTCTTTTCGCCGACCTGTTTGACCCGTTCCCGAGGCGGGCGATTCGGTCGACGATCGGCCGACGAGGGCTCTCGAAGACCGGTCGACAGTCAGTCGAACAACCCGGTCGAGAGGTACCGTTCGCCGCTATCCCAGAAGACCGTGACGACGAGCGGGCAGTCGTCAGCCGTCCGTCCACCATCGGTTTCCTGCGAAGCCGGCTGTCCCACGTCGTCGAAGGCGGTCGGCACGTCCGGACAGACGACTTCGGGATCGGCGATCTCGCGGGCGACCCGCTGCGAGGCCAGACTCGTCGCGCCGCTCGACTGACCGACGAGAACCCCTTCCTCGCGCGCGAGTCGGCGACACTCCGCTTCGGCGTCCTCGAGTGTCACCGTTTCGACGCGGTCGATCAGGTCGACGTCGAGGTTGTCGCTGACGAATCCCGGCCCCATCCCCTGGAACTCGTCGTGACCCGCCTCGCCGGTCGAGAGGACCGGGTTTCTGGCCGGTTCGACGGCGACGATGTCCATCTCCGGAAACTCCTCGCGGAGGCGGCGACCGGTTCCCGAGAGCGTTCCGCCGGTCCCGACGCCGGCCACGAACGCGTCGACCTCGCGGTCGCCGACCTGCTCGACGATTTCCTCGCCCGTCGTCTTGTAGTGGGCCTCGGGGTTCGCGGGATTTTCGAACTGCCCCAGCTGGATCGCACCCTCCGACTCGAGTTCGTCGGCGCGGGCGCGGGCGTCTTCCATCTCGCCCTCGACCAGCTCGAGGTCGGCCCCGTACGCGGCCATGATCTGTCGGCGCTCCTTGGATTTCGACGCCGGCATGACGATCGTCAGATCGTAGCCGCGTGCGGCCGCGACCAGTGCGAGCCCGATACCGGTGTTTCCGCTGGTCGGTTCGACGAGCCAGTCGCCGGGTTCGATCACCCCGTCGCGTTCGGCGGCCCGGATCATCTCGCGAGCCGGCCGGTCTTTGGCCGAGCCGCCGGGGTTGAACGATTCGATCTTCGCGGCGACCGTCGCGCCCTCGGGCGAATCGACCTGGACGAGCGGCGAGCCGATGGTGTCCAGAATGCTCCCTTTCATTGCACTCGCGTAGGGATCCCAGACGTAAACGCGTGCTGGACACAGGCAGGACGTGCCGGCTAACCATTCGTGTCTCCTCCTGCGGTGTGTATCACGGAACCGCAACTACCCCGCCCGGCGGCGGTTGGTCGGCCGAGTGCGAGCGGTGGTGGACGGACGCTCGAGCGAACGCGTTGTCAGAAACACCGCGGTTAAGCCCGCGGAGGCGCAAGCCGTGCGTATGAGTCTCGAAACCATGCGGCCGAACCCGACCTGGGACGCGGCCTCCTACGGGGACGCGGTCGACACGCTCGCAGCGCACGACGACGAACTGGTGTACAAGATCTGGGGCGGCGACTGGTGCAAGGACTGCCGCGCGCTGCTTCCCGATCTCGGCGCCGCGCTCGAGGCGGCCGGGATTCCGAGCGAGCGAATCGAGGAGTACGCGCTGGACGAGGACAAGCAGGGTCCCGGCGTCGAGGAGTACGACGTCGAGTTCATCCCGACCGTGGTCGTCGAAACCGACGACGGCGAGGAGATCACCCGATTCGTCGAGGAGGAACCCGTTCCGCCGGCGGTCTGGTTGGCCGACCAGATCGACGCCGCGCTCGAGACGGCGTAAGTCGGACTCGTCCGGAACCCCGAATCGGCCGGTGGAGTCGTCGCTCAGATCGGATCGATCGGTCGTTTCTTGGGCGGCCAGTCGTTCTCGCGCGGCTCGTCCGCTCGAGCGAACGCGCGAACGATCCGCTCGCGGGTGTCTTCGGGCTGGACGACGCCGTCGGTCCCGACGCGAGAGGACGCGCGGACGGCGTCGGTCCTGTCTTTGAATTTCTCGATCAGCTCCGAGCGTCGGGTTTCGGGGTCGTCGGCGGCTTCGATCTCTCGGCGGTAGGCGATGTCGACGGCGCCTTCGATGCCCATGGCCGCGACCTCGGCCGTCGGCCACAGCACCGAAAGCTCCGAGTCGATCGACCGACCGCCGCCCATCGCCACGTAGCCGAACCCGTAGCCGCGTCGGAGGACGACGCTGGCGATCGGAACCGTCGCGCGCGCGAGTTCGAAGGGGAGTTTCGCGGAGTGTCGGGCGATACCCTCGCGCTCCGAGTCGGGACCGGGCAGGATCCCGGGCACGTCGGCCAGCGTCACGATCGGGAGCCCGTACGCGTCGCAGACCGCCGCGAAGTGAGCGGCTTTCTCCGACGCGCCCGTGTCGATCGTCCCCGCCTTGATCCGCGGATTGTTGGCGACGACGCCGATCGGCTCGCCCTCGAGGCGAGCGAACGCGGTGACCACGTTCCGAGCGTAGGTCGGTTTGAGTTCGAACACCGAGGCCCGGTCGACGATTCCCTCGATGATCGCGTCGATGTCGTATCCCTTCCGCGGGCTCGAGGGGACGATCTCACGCAACCGCTCGCCGTCGACGGCCGGCGGTCGCGAGTCGATGGTCGGGGGCTCCCGTCTGGCGTTTCGGGGCAGGTACGAGAGGAACCGTCGGATCGCGTCGAGACAGGCCTCGTCGTCCTCGCACGCGAGATCGGCCATACCGGTTTCGGTCGTCTGGAACCGCGCGCTGCCGAGTTCCTCTTTGGTGCCGTCGACGCCGAGGGCGGCCTCGACGAGCGACGGGCCGGCGACGCCCATCGTTCCCGTGCCCTCGACGATCGGGACGAAGTCCGACAGGGCCGCGAAATTCGTCGGCGCGGCGAAGGCCGGCCCCATCATCGCGGAGACGACGGGAACCCAGCCGGAGAGGGCCGTCTGGAGCTTCGAGAAACCGTTGTCACCGCGGGCGAACGGCGCCGCGTCGAGGCCCTCCTGGATGCGGTGGCCGCCCCCGTCGTGAAGCATGATCAGCGGCAGCCCCCGGTCGAGGGCGCGGTTGGCGACCCGCGCCATCTTCCGGCCGCCGGCGTGCCCGATCGAACCGCCCTTGACCGTGAAGTCGGTGGCGAAGAGCGCGACCGAGCGGCCGTCGATCTCGCCGTAACCCGTGACGACACCATCCGCGGGAGCGTCCTCGCGCTCCCAGTCGGTCGTTTCCGGCGTCGTCGGCATCGGCGATGCGAGACGGCCGATCTCCTCGAACGTGCCGTCGTCGAGCACGTAGTCGATACGCTCGCGGGCGGTCAGCTTGCCGAGTTCGTGCTGGCGTGCGACGGCCTCCTCGCGCGCGTCGTCGGAAACCGTTCGCTTCGCTTCGGCGACCTCCTCGAAGGGGTCGTCCGTCATTCGAGGTGCGCCTCGCGTCGGTGGCCCGTCCGCACGTCGATCGTCACGGGTCTCGCGCTCCCGGTTCCGACCTGCGTCTCGTGGCTCGAGGCCGCATCCCAGATCCGCATCGAGGAGCCGGTCTCACCGCCCCGGCGGCTCACGTTCTCCGGCCGGTCGGCGCGGGAGTCGTTCGCGTCACCGATCGGCCGCTCGTCGTGCGTGATAGTCATACTCCCTCAGAGTTGGAAAACGATGGTCAATAAATCCCACGAAGCGGTAACATTTTGTGGGAAATCCGTCCGGGCCCCTTCCATCGTAACGTCACAGCGTGACGGAACCGCGTCCGACCGGGACGGCCACCCGACCGATTTCAGAACGGAGCGTCCGCCGCGTCTCCCGTCCCCGACTCTTCGTCCGCATCTCCGAGCCACTCGAGCGCCTCGGCCGCGTCGTGGGTCGGCGGCGAGCACGTTCGATCCCGACAGACGTACAGCGTCGGTTCTCCGTCGCGGGCCTCCCGCCCCGCCCAGATCGGCGGCGCCTCCTCTAAGTCCAGTCGGTCGAGCCAGTCCGCGAGTCCGTCCTCGGTCGGCGGCCGGAGCGCGAAGAGCCGATCGGGGTAGTACCGCGAGGCGAATCGATCGCGCCACTCGTTCGGGAGGGCCGTTGCGGCCACCGTCACCTCGAGCGCGCCGGACTGAAGGCGGTCGGCGGCGAGACACAGGGTCGCGTGTTCGAGCGCGTTCGCTTCGATTCGGTTCGCGTGGGTTTCGAGGACGGTGGCGGCTAGATCTTCGAACTCCTCCGTCGCAAACTCGTCGAGCGCGAGCAGCGTCTCGACCGCGACGCCGGCCGCGGAGGGCGTCGACTGATCGCCGAGTTCCTGGGGTCGCGTGACGAGCGACTCGCCGCTCTCGGGAGTGAAGTAGAGGGTGCCTCGATCGTCGTCCCAGAACTCGGCCTCGATGACGCGGGCCAGTTCGAGCGCGAACGCGAGGTGGTCGACGTCGCCGGTGGCCTGATAACAATCGAGCGCACCCCGCGCGAGGAAGGCGTAGTCCTCGAGATAGCCGTCGATCGCGACGTCGTCGTCCTTGTACCGTCGCGAGAGGTGCCGCTCGTCGTCGTCCCAGAGCCGACTTCGGACGAACTCGAGGGCGTCGACGGCCGTCTCGGCGTAGTCGTCGTCGCCGAGCACCAGCGCCGCCTCGGCGTAGGTCGAAATCATCAGCCCGTTCCAGCCCGCGAGCACCTTCTCGTCGCGGTTCGGCCGCGGGCGCTCCTCTCGGGCCTCGAACAGTCGCGCTCGGGCGGACTCGAGCCGTTTCAGAACGTCGCTCTCCTCGAGTTCGAATCCGACGGCGAGTTCCGAAACCGGGGTCACGCGGTTGGGCTGGTTTCGCCCCTCGAAATTCCCCGACCGGGTGATGTCGTATCGCTTGCAAAAGAGCGCGGCGTCCGTCTCGTCCTCGAGGACGTCCTCGACCTCGTCGGGGGTCCAGACGTAGAACGCCCCCTCCTCGCGCTCGCCGGTCTCCGGAGACTCGCTCTGGGCGTCGAGGGTGCTGAAGAAGCCGCCCTCGTCGTGGGTCAGTTCGCGCTCGACGAACGTCAGGGTGTTCGCGACCACCTCGGCGTAGCGATCGTCGCCGGTCAACTGGTAGCCGGCGAGGAACGCCCGCGGGATTTCGGCGTTGTCGTAGAGCATCTTCTCGAAGTGGGGGACCGTCCAGTCCCGATCGACGCAGTAGCGGTGGAAGCCGCCGCCGACGTGGTCGTAGAGGCCGCCCGCGGCCATCGCGTCGAGGGCGTGCTCGAGGACATCGAGGTACTCGTCGTCACCGATTCGATCGGACGCCCGCGCCAGTACCCGGAGGCGGGAAGGCTGTGGGAACTTCGGACCGCCGGAGCCGAACCCGCCGAACTCCGGATCGGCGCTTCGCACGCTCGCGTCCGCGGCCGTCTCGAGGACCTCGCTCGAAGGCGGCTCCGCGCTCCCGCCGGTCGCTGCGTCCGCGGCGTCGGGCGTCTCCTCGAGTCGGTCTCTCGCCGCCTCGGTCCACTGCTCGGCGCGGTGTTCCATCTCCTCGCGGTCGTCCTCGCTCGCCCAGGAGTCGCTGATGCGAGAGAGCAGGTCGCGAAAGCCGGGCTGGCCGCGCTGGCCCTCCTTCGGGAAGTAGGTCCCGACGAAAAACGGCTTGCCCTCGGGGGTGAGCCACGCGGAAAGCGGCCAGCCGCCCTGCCCGCGGACCAACTGGCACACGGCCATGTAGATGCTGTCGACGTCCGGGCGCTCCTCGCGGTCGACCTTGATCGGCACGAAGTTCTCGTTTAGCACCTCGGCGATCTCCTCGTCGGCGAAACTCTCCGCTTCCATGACGTGACACCAGTGACACGCCGAGTAGCCGATCGAGAGGAAGATTGGCACGTCCCGTTCCCTCGCTGCCTCGAGGGCCTGCTCGTCCCACGGCTGCCAGTTGACCGGATTGTCGGCGTGCTGGCGCAGGTAGGGACTCTGCTCCTCCTCGAGCCGATTGCGTGACGTGGGGTCGGTCATGTGCGTGTGTACGGGTGGTGGTTGTAAAAGGTCGATGTCCGACCGCTCCCGATCCGACCTCTGCGTGGAGATTTTCGAAGGGTATCGTTCCCTCGAGCACGGGGAAACAACTCCCCACGGTGTCGACGGCGAGACCACCCTCGGACCGACGAGTACGGCACTGTCAGCCCCGGTGCTCGGTGCTGTCATTGCCGTTTCCCACCAGTAGCCGATGGCCACTCAAGAGCACAAAGCCGAAGACGGAGAGCCAGTAGATTCCGGCGCTGACGACCCCGATCCGGTCGAGTCGTCCGAGAGCACCGCCACCGTCGAACAGCAGGATAGACAATTCATCTGATACGATCATCGAGGTAGACAATACTAACAGAATAGAGATACCGAACCGCCACCTGTCTTTCTCTTCCGGGTCGTATCGCAAAACCATGTAGCAGAGGTACAGAATGGCGAACGCGGGGAGGACGATGTAGGTGGCTGTCAGAACATTCGGCTCCATAGCTGTATATTTCACGCGCACTCACAAAAATTATTTTAGTGAGTCACCGTGAGACCTCGAAGACAGGCATCGTGATTGGTTTCCTATTTTCAACTAATTATACATGTGGAAACAACCCACCTTTGAAAATGTCTTTCAGTTTGGGTTTTCCTCTCTCGGATCCTCGACGAGTTCGTAGAGTCCCCTCGAGGGTCGGTGGATCCATCCGGCGTCTCGGAGACTCCGAAGGCAGAATTCGACGTTACTCTTCGAAAGTCCGGTTTCGTCCATCAACCACCGGGGGTTCGCACGGCCCCACGGGTCGCCGCGATCGCGGCCGCCTTTCAGTGCCTCGAGAATTTGCTCGTCCTTCTCGGTCGGCGTATATTGCTCGTTGACCATGTCCAGTCGTCTCGTATTCAACCGGGGCGCATGGTTGACCCGTATCGGGTACGCTGTGGATCACTCACACAGAGAGGGTGCGAACAGCGATCGAGCCTCGAAAAATCGCTCTGGTCACTCGTTTCGTGGATCGCCTTCGAGTTCGTACAGACCGGTCGTGACCTTATTTACCCATCCGGCGGCGATCAATTGGTTGAGAGCGTAGTTGATCTGTTGGTCGTTGAGATTCGTCCGTTCTTTGAGATACTTCGGCGTTGCCCGCCCCTCCTCGAGAATTTCGAGGACATCCTCTTCGTTCGTTGTCGGATCGTACGCTTCGTTCATCGCCGGTTGTGAAGCGATACTCACCACGTTACCAAGGGTGTTATCAATAACATTATTAAAAAATTCTATCCGAGAGTATTTTCTAGCGTTATTAGAAAGTTTGAAGAAGGGTAACGTGTACTTCGAAATAGGGCACAGAAATACCGTGCGAAACGGTACTCGGCCGGGTGGTAGAGCACCCGACCTGTGTCCTTGCTCAGGACAATGAGAATTCGACCGCAAACATACGAAACGGTTTCGGACGCACAGACGACCGCCAACTCGAGTCACCACACGGAGGCCGATCAGGCGTGACGGCGGACGCAGACTACCACACGCGCGTCCGCCTCGAGGACCTCCTCGTCGCCGTTCGGACGACCGACGGCCACCTCGTCGAGCCGCTGTCGCTCGAGCCGGCGATTCGGAACATAGCGGAGACGCTCGAGGCGTACGAACGATTAGAAGCAGATGACCGTGCTACTCGCAGGATTTCGAGGTCGACCGACGGGTGACTCATGTGGCCGGTAGTCCTCGGTGACATCGGCCTCGAATCAGGTACCGCTCTCCCCGGAAACGAAGCGAACCAGACGTCGACGATGGAGACTATACGGGATTCCGTGATAGTAGTATGAAGACATGTGCCGACGGCCGTTCTGCCCCGTGAACCAAAGGAAAAAGTAGCGTCAACGCCAACGTCAACGCGATGGGAGTCGCAGACGAACAGATCCGAGTGAGCAAGTCGGTGAAGCGAAAGATCGAACGGCGTCAGCGGGCCGATGAGAGTTATAACGACGCCCTCGAGCGAATTCTCGACGAGACGGATACCGGAGACTTTTACGACGGGTTCGGACGGTGGTCGGACGAGGAGGCCGACCAGGTCCGTGAACGGCGCCGAAAATCGAAAGAAAAGCGGAAGCAACGAATGCGCGAGCGCGCAAATGACGGTTCATGAAGGTCCTCGACGCGACGTTTCTGATCGACTATCTCGACGGCGTCGAGGCGACACACGCGTTCTACGAAGAGAACGGCGGCGACGAGATTCGATGGATCGTCCCGGTTCCAGCACTCGCGGAGGTCCTCGTCGGAGAGGGCAATCTTCCGAACGGAGATGTCGATGACGCCCGTGCGGACCTGGCGTGGACAGACGTTCACCCCGTCGACCAGCGAACGGCAGCCACGGCGGGACGGATCGCAGATAAAATCGAACCAGGTGGGCCGTATCTGGACGGTCCAGACGCGCTGATCGCTGCGGTCGGACGCGAACTCGATGCGCCGATCGTCTCCGGCGACGGCGATCTCACTCACAAGAAAACGAAGGCGATCGTGGACGTCGAGGAGTACTGAGGGCCCGCTTGATTCGAAGGACCGAGTGTTATCGACACGGACGATAGTTCCTTCGGATATAAAACGATCGTCGTTTTCCAAACCCTTCGAGTCCGAAAATAAACCGCGTCCCTCGAGTCCGTCTCCGTCCGCTTAGAGTTCCTCGGTGAGCAGTCGTCGCAGCACGAGGTGCAGGACGCCGCCGTTCTCGACGTACTCGACCGCCATCGGCGTGTCGACCTGTGCGATCACGTCGAACTCGGTGACCTCGCCGTCGTCGTCCTCGGCGGTCACGGTCAGTTCGGCGTTGGGCTCGAGGCCGTCCTCGAGGCCTTCGATCTGGAAGTACTCGTCGCCCTCGAGGCCGAGTTCCTCCCAGCCCTCGCCGTCTTCGAACTGCAGGGGCAGGACGCCCATGCCGATGAGATTGTCGCGGTAGATCCGCTCGTAGCTCTTGCCGATGGTCGCTCGGATGCCGAGCAGGTCGGTCCCCTTCGCGGCCCAGTCACGGCTCGAGCCGGTCCCGAGTTCCTCGCCGGCCATGACGATCAGCGGCGTGTCGTCCTCGCGGTAGCGCTCGGAGGCCTCGAAGACGGTCGTCTCGTCGCCGGTCGGGTGGTGGATGGTGTAGCCGCCTTCGACGCCGTCGAGCAGTTGGTTCTCGATGCGGACGTTCGCGAAGGTGCCACGCATCATGACCTCGTGGTTGCCGCGCCGGGAGCCGTAGGTGTTGAACTCGTAGGGTTCGACGCCGCGTTCTTTGAGCCACTGGCCGGCGGGCAGGTCCTCGCCGAACGGCCCGGCGGGGCTGATGTGATCGGTCGTCACGGTGTCGCCGAGCGTGAGCAGCGCGCGGGCGTCCTCGACGTTGTCGACGCCGGGTTCCTCGAGCGGGAAGTCCTGGAAGAACGGCGGCTCGCGGATGTACGTCGACTCGGAGTCCCAGTCGTAGACCTCGCCGGTCGGGGCGTCGAGGGCCTCCCAGCGCTCGTCGCCCTCGTAGATGCTCGCGTACTTCTCTTCGAACATCTCGGGCGAGATGCTGTCGTGGATCGTCTCGCGGACTTCCTCGGTGTCCGGCCAGACGTCCTCGAGGTAGACCGCCTCGCCGTCGTCGTTGGTACCGATCGGTTCGTTCTCGAGGTCGATGTCCATCCGCCCCGCGAGGCCGTAGGCGACGACCAGCGGCGGGCTGGCGAGGTAATTGGCCTTGATCTTCGGGTGGATGCGGGCTTCGAAGTTGCGGTTGCCCGAGAGGACGCTCGTGGTCCAGAGGTCGTACTCGTCGATGGCCTCCTCGACCGGCTCCGGCAGCGGGCCGGCGTTACCGATGCAGGTCGTACAGCCGTAGCCGACGACGTGGTAGCCGAGTTCCTCCAGGTCGTCGAGCAGCTCCGCACGCTTCAAGTACTCCGTGACGACCCGGCTCCCGGGTGCGAGGCTGGTCTTGACGTACTCGGGCACCTCGAGTCCCTGCTCGGCCGCGTTGCGTGCCAGCAGGCCGGCCGCGACCATCACCGACGGGTTCGAGGTGTTCGTACAGGACGTGATCGCGCTGACGAGGATGTCGCCGTGGCCGATCTCGACTTCGGTGCCGTCGTCGAGTTCGACCGGGACCTTCTCGTCGAGTTGAGGCGTGTTCTCTGCGACGAGTCCGCCGTCGCTCTCGGCGGCGCCAGAGGGGATGACGCCCTCCTGCTCGAGCAGCGTCGGGAAGTGCTCGTCCAGGTCGCCCATCGGGATGCGGGCGTGGGGCTTCTTGTGGCCCGCGAGGCTGGGTTCGACGTCGCCGAGGTCGAATTCGACGACCTCGGTGAACTCGGGGTCCTGTTCGCCGAACAGGCCCTGGGCCTCGAGGTACTCGCGGACGAGGTCGATGTGGTCGGGGTCGCGACCCGTCAGTTCGAGGTACTCGAGGGTCTTCTCGTCGACGGGGAACATGCTGATCGTCGAGCCCTGCTCGGGGGCCATGTTCGAAATCGTCGCGCGGTCGGCGACCGACAGCTGCGAGACGCCGGGGCCGAAGAACTCGACGAACTTGTCGACGACGCCGACCTGGCGGAGCTTCTCGGTGATGTGAAGCACGAGGTCGGTCGCCGTCGCACCGTCGGGGAGGTCGCCCGAGAGGCGGACGCCGACGACTTCCGGCAGACTCATGTTGATCGGCTGGCCGAGCAGCGCGGCCTCGGCCTCGATGCCACCGACGCCCCAGCCGACGGCGCCGATACCGCCGATCATCGGGGTGTGACTGTCGGTGCCGACGAGCGTGTCGGGGACGAGCCACTGCTCGCCGTCGACCTCGCGGTCGTGGACGACGCGGCCGAGGTGCTCTAAGTTGACCTGGTGGACGATGCCCGTTCCCGGCGGAACGACGTTGAATTCGTCGAACGCCTGCTGGGCCCACTTGATCGCGCGATAGCGCTCCTCGTTGCGCTCGTACTCGATCTCGACGTTCTTCTCGTAGGCGTCCTCGCTCCCGAAGTGGTCGACCTGCACGCTGTGGTCGATCACGAGGTCACAGGGGACTTCGGGCTCGACGACCGTCGGGTCGACGCCCTTGCGGTCGGCCGCCGATCGCAGCGCCGCGAGGTCGACGACCGCCGGCACGCCCGTCAGGTCCTGCAGGACGACCCGCGAGACCGTAAACGGGACCTCGGCGTCCGGCACGTCGGGTTCCCACGAGGCCGCCGCGCGGACGGCGTCGGCATCGATCGTCTCGCCGTCGGCGTTTCGCAACACCGACTCGAGCAGGATCCGGATGCTTACCGGCAGCGAGTCCAGATCACAGAGTCCCTCGTCCTCGAGAACTGTGAGGTCAGCCATCTTGTACGTCTCGCCGTCGTGTTCGAACTCCCGGATCGCGTCCGAGTAGTCGTCAGTTGGCATAACTTGACTTGGGACCCGGGGGTTTTGAAACCGTCGAGAATAGGGCATAGACCCCATCAATACCCTTCATTTGTCGGACAGGAGCTCTCGGGGCGTTCTACCGACTATTCTGTGAGCTCACGCCACGGGGATGTGTATTGCCCGCATTGCCCGCACCGACCGTGCATGACCCTTACCTTTGCTCGGTTAGCTGGTCGGGACCGTCCGTTATTGTTAGATGTCAGACAACCCGCCGGCCGATCCCTGGCCAGCGATGCTGACGCGGCGGACGGACGTCTGAATGAGGTTCAACCTGGTGCTAAACATTAGTCCGTCCGAACCGAACCTGTACACCGCGCTGGACTCGAGTGACCCCTTCGTGAAAACGAGTAAGAAAGAACTGGTGATCCTATCACCGACCGTCGAACGGGTAACGTATCCGCTGTACTCGTCGGGTCGGGTAAGAACGGAGACTGTTCCACCGGACGGCAATCGGAGCAACTGAACGGTCAGCGATTGGGGGAGTGCGCCGACGACCCGAAACCGAGTATCGGGTCGGTAGGATCGAATGGGAACCAAAACGGGCTCGTCGGCATCCGCTTCCGATTGTACCGCTGGTTCTCGTCCGGCCGTTTCGAGATTCTCGCTCGGTCCGAATCCGAGTCCGTACCCGGGCGTCGATTCGATCGCTATCGTATTCGGTGCCGGCGGAGCGGTAACAGTTTTCGATCGACGGGGCGATTCCGGACCATCGCAGTCGGTCGTCCGCGCTTCACGTGTCCGCGCTTCACGTTCGTTGGAATTCACGCCGTTTCACCCGGGACAATCCGTGGAAGTTGCTCACCCTCAAGCGGGACAATTTCACGAGCGATTCCGTGGAGAGGCGGTCCCGCCGAAGCATTCTCCCGATGGACTACGTGACAGATAAATGTTGGACGAGCGGTTGGATCTCAGTCCAGGTCTGCGCCGAGAAGGTTGAGTTCGGGGCTGAACATCTCGGCTTCTTCGCCGATCTCCACGGAATCGCCCTCGCTCAAATCGTCCCCTCTCGTAAAGAGGAACGTCGTCGTTCCGGACGAATCGCCATCGCCCCTGTCGTAGCGGATCACGTAACCGGTATAATCGTCGGGCTGGGAGATTTCCGACACCGTATCCCCATCGACTCGCAGGATGTCGACTGTCGCGCTTTGCTGGAGCAAGGAGATGATTTCGCAGCTCTCTCCTGGAAAATAATTGTAGGCGAACACCAGCCCGTCGTCATCGTCGTCATCCTGTGCGGTGGCAGTTGCGGCCGCTCCGACTGTAGCGATACCGGCCGTGCCCGCGGCTATCGTTCCCTTCTTTAGGAGCGACTGTTCGGTTCTATCGTTCTCGCCGTCATAATTTTCGTCCGTCATGTCTCTCACTCTGTCCCCGTACTGGGGCGATGGAATGTATCGGTGCCGCGTCAATAAGCAATCTCGATCGTTCCACCTCTTTATGCGCCCCTTCCCTCGGGAACGGAACGGAGTCAGACGGTAATCCGTATTTTCGGTACTTCCCAACCGGTATGAGAGCTGGTGCTAAAGCGTTGATCTGATATGGAATATGGCTGGTTAAGTGAATGTGTTCAAAACCCCTCAACCAGACGGCGCTCTTTCGGACTCGGACGTGAAGGATGTAGCGGAAGACGTCATCTGCCAACTCCCCTTGCCGGGGATCGAGGGCTCGAGTGGTCTGCGTCACTTCTGAATCGTGGCTGCGTCGGTACGCTATTCGAATCCGGCAACTCGAGCGAACGCTTCCGAAACGAGTATTCAAACCAAACCTCGATCACTCCGCCCCTCGATTCCGGCGATATCTGGGCGGTCGTCATTCTTGGAGCAGTCAATCAGACCTCCATCTGGGAGACGTGCAAACGTAACGATAACGCTGTCTGTGACGATACTGCCATGGACTGGCTACATACGCTCAACCGATAGTGGTTTGAACGCATTGCTAGCCGTCTTCTCCAAGAGTTAGCGATGACGATCCTCGACCCTGACCGGTCGAGGACCGTCTCTATCGACTTCGTCGATAACCCCTATCATGGATGGCACCTACGCCGACGACAAAGGCGAACTCTGCCGTATGTACGCCAAAGACGGGACGACGACGTGTCACCGGTATACAACGTATCTCGTCTCGAACGGCAAGCCAGTGACGCTGGCCATGGCGTACGCCCGCAGTGATGAGAAGGTGGCCGACGCGGTCAAGCGTGTTCTCGAGCGCGTCGAAGCCTATCCCTTCGAGATAGAGCTTCTCTTGGCTGATCGTGGTTTCTACAACGAACGTATCCTGCGTCGTTCTCGGGAAATTGCTGCTACTGCCGTTCCTGTCCAAAAGAAGGGGAAACGCATGAAAGAGAAACTGGACACGCAGCGCTCGTACATGACGAGCTATCGGATGTACAAAGACCGCGAGCAGGAACTAAAATTCCCGCACGCGGTCGTTGTGTCCTATCACGCCGGAGATCGAGGGAAAAACGGGGAGGTTGTGCGAGGGTATGTGGCGTGCGATCTGGCCGATTGCACACCCAAGCAGGTCGAACGATTCTATCGGAAACGATCGGCGATCGAGACGAGCTACTGTGTATTCCGCCAAGCGCAGGTAATAACAACGACACAGGAACCAGTCATCCGCTTTGCGTTCGTCTTGGTTGGATTCTTGTTGGAGAACCTCTGGCTTGTGCTTCGATGGGCGGTCGTCGCCCGCCCACGGCGGGGCGGGCGCGACCTGCCCGAGGAATTCACGTTCAAGACCTTCTCTGACTGGATTAGACACGCATTAGAGGAAGAGCTAGAGCGGAGTTGGGAGATTAAGATGAACGGCGTCGGTGTGCCAGAAACGTACGCATCGGCCTCGGACGGACCCCAGCCCGCGGCTTTGGGCGGGACCTGACGAGCAGCAGCATTCGCCTAGAACGGCGTATCTCAGCTTTCTCGGTTCGGTTCTCTCCATCTGTGAACTCTATTTCTCCTTCACTCATCTATCACACCAGCGTTTACTCCGGTCATCCGTGACTCAGCACAGCTCGCGAAGCGACGCTCGAGAAGTACCGATTTTGAACGGATCGCGAGCGGCAATCAGAGGACGGTGACGAACCGTGGATTCTCCTGAATTCACCGCACTGAACGGTCGTGAGGGCCCGATGGTTCGTACTGCCGATTGGCTAATCGACGCCCAACCGGGGCCTCGACTATTACCGTCGGATCGGCGTTCGAGCGCTCGATCGTCCAGCGCGAAAAGGAAGAATAAGCCGTTTCGATCGGCCTGCAGAGTCAGCGGTCTAGCGGTGGATCAGTTACCGCCGCCGTTACCACCGTCTCCGCCGTTACCGCCGCCGTTACCGCCGCCATTACCGCCGCCGTTACCGCCGTCGTCCATTCCGCCGTCTCCGCCGTTACCGCCGTCAGTCGTCGTCTCGAGCAGGTTCAACTCGGAACTGAACATCGAGGCATCGGTGCCGAGCGTTCCGCTGTCGCCCGTGCTCATTCCTCCGTTCCTCATGAAGAGGAACGTCGTCACGCCAGCGGTGTCGCCTCCCTGGTCGTACCGGATAACGTAACCGGTGTAATCGTCGGGCTGGGAGATTTCAGACACCGTTTCTTCGTCGACCTGCAGGACATCGACCGTCGTGCTCTGCTGAAGCTGGGAGACGACCGTGAAGTCGCTGTTGGGGAAGTAGTCGTAGGAGAACACCAGAGCCTGGTTATTGTCCTGTGCAGTCGCCGTTCCAGCGGTAGCTGCCGTGCCAAGCGCGACTGCGCTCGCAGCGGCTGCTCCCTTCTTCATGAACGAGCGACGCGAATCGTCTGATCGTCCGCTTTCGTAGCTTTCGTCTGTCATGTCTCTCACTCGGTATCCCCTCTTCGGGGCACATGACCGTTGGCCGAATTGTCGTAAAAGTGACTGCGATCGTTTCACCATCTACGGTGATCTATCCGCCATAAATAACGGCTTTCAGGCCATAGACCGGCGAAATCGTGGATATCAACCAGTCGCTCCGCCTGTTACCGGAACCGGCCGTTACTCGCACGAAACGACAGCACCGGGACCGGGTATCAACCCATTTGGCCGGAGACAACGAGAGAAAATAACGGATATTGACTGAACCGCCGGACCGGATTTTCTCCTCGAGCCCGGAGACGGTCAATTGGGCCTCGAGCGCGTTTATCGGACGGTTTCACCCTCAGACCGCCCATAGTCTGAACGTTTCTGTCCGGAAAACAGGTGATTTCTCCGAACAGTCCGGCAAATACGATGCAGCGGTCAGTCGTCTCGATTCGCGATTGTCGTCGGAAGTGATACTTGGGCGTGACGTTCGATCGTGGGTTGCTCGAGTCACCGCGAACGAACATATTCCACGAACGTGAATCCGTTCCGTTCGTCTCGAGCCGTCTCCGCCCACGTGTCCCGATCCCAGTCCGGGAACTGCGTATCGCCCTCGGGTTCGTCGTGGACCTCGGTGACGATCAGGCGGTCGATCGCGGGCAGGAACTGCTCGTAGACGGTCGCCCCGCCAGCGACGAAGATGCGATCCGTCCCCTCGTGGCGCTCTCGAGCGGCCGTTTCGGCGGCCTCGATTGCGTCCTCGACGTCGTGGGCCACCACGACGTCGTCGGGCGTCTCGAGGTCGCGGCTCGTCAACACGACCGTCGTCCGTCCCGGCAGCGGGGTACCGAGGGCTTCGAGGATCCCCTCGTAGGTCACTCGTCCCATGATGACGGGGTGATTCATCGTGGTCTCCTTGAAGTGCTCGAGATCCGCGGGGAGATGCCAGGGCATCTCGCCGTCGGCGCCGATGACGCCGTTGTCGGCTACGGCGACGATGCCGACGAGTTCGCGGCCGGGGGGCGAAACGGGCGCGTCGCCGTCGGTCATTCGGCCACCGAAAACTCGATTCCCTCGTGGGACTCGTAGTCCCGTAGCTCGACGTCCTCGTAGGCCAACTCGTCGATCGACACGTCGGCCACGTCGAGCGTCGGACGCGACAGCGGATCCCGCGAGAGCTGTTCGAGCAATCCGGGGACGTGATCGAGCCGTTCGTCGCCGTCGGCTTCGGCCGGGACTTCGGACTCGAGCCACGCGCGCACGTCGAGATAATCTGACCGGTCGTCGACGTCGGCGAGCCGGGACTGCAAGGCGGAAAGATTGTCCGCGTACCACTCACCGCGCGCGCCGCGACCGCAGTAGACGTGCGCGTCGACGACGGTGTGAGCGAACGTGCCGGGTTCGAAGCCGGTCTGCTGGGCGATCACTTTCGTCAGCAGCGAATACGCTGCGATATTGAACGGAATCCCGAGCGCGGTATCTCCCGATCGTTGCGTGAGGTGACAGTTCAGCCGGTCGCCCTGGACGTTGAAGACGAAGGTGTAGTGACACGGCGGCAGCGTCGAATCGGCCGCGTTCGCGGGGTGCCAGGCGTTGACGACGAGGCGGCGCGAGTTCGGCGAATCGGACAACGTGTCGATCACGTACTGCAACTGATCGAAGGTTCGGCGGCCGTCGGCCTCCTCGGTGACCCACCGGTTGCTCTCGTCGGGCCAGGACTCCCCCTCGAGTCTGGCGCTCCCCTCCGGGACCGGAAACCGTCTCCAGAAGCGACCGTAGGCCGTCTCCAGTCGGCCTTCGTCGTCGGCCCAGGCGTCCCAGATCTTCGTCTCGTCGCGAAGACTCCGAATGTGTTCCTCACCGGAGAGATACCAGCAGACCTCGTGGAGCATCGAGTTCCAGCGGTAGCCGTCCATCTCCTTCGTCGTGAGCAGCGGATACCCCTCCTGTAAGTCGACCTCGTAGTGTTCGCTGAACGATGAAATCGTGTCGACCCCGGTCCGGTTCGGCTTGTAAGTCCCAGTCGAGAGGACCGCGTCGACGAGCTCGAGGTACTGTTCCATTGCCCGAACTGTAGCGACCGAACGACTATAATAACGCACCATCCGGAACCCATCACACCGGCAACAGGAGCGACGACGGGACCGCAGTCTTCGGACTCACCGTTCTGCCAACGAGAGGCGGAGATCGTGTCTCTCGACGTCGATCCAGAGAGAGTTGGTGTCCGAATTTGGGTGTGTGGTCGATTTTTTCATCCCGTTGGCCCGGACGGAGACGCCGTACTCCCTCCCAGTCGCGAAGACGTCCCGGAAGCTCACGACGTCGTCGGGCGGAACGGTGATGAGATCGTAGACGTCACCGCTGTCTTCGGGATCGCTGATCGTCACTCGGACGTCGACGCGCTCGTCGCTATCGTTCGAGATCACGATATCGGATGTCGGTCTGTATCCCGACTGAAAACCGATCCCGTCCGACGCGATCGTGTACCGAAACTCGTCGTGCGGTGACTCCCTCGGCCGCAGTGTCCGTTCCGTCGTCGTCCCGTCGGCCGACACTGACACGGTGTACGGTTCCGGCCCCGTCGTGAACAAGCCCCTGACCGGCGTCTCGCCATCTGGTTCGGCCGAGACGGTCTCTTCCGCCGTCTGCCCGTTTGCAGCAGTCACGACGACCGCCGCAGTTACTGCTACTGTCAGTTCGTTCCGAATCGAAACGACGTACTCGCCCGCTATTTCTTCGAAGTGGACACGCGCTGCTTCACCGTGAGTGCCGGTCGGTCGAATACTGCTGACACAGCCAGCAACGGTGCCGATCACGAACGGGCCGCTACCGACGAGGATGTCACGCCGTTTCATGGGGTGTGATAGTACTCGATCGGACGTAGATATTAGCATCAGAAAATAATTAATTCGAATATCGATACCCAACTCGTTGGGTTAGATGCCGCCGCCGTGACTGGAACTACGTGCGTTTGGAGGACTATCGTGGCACGTCTCTGAACGAGACTGGCGGAAACCGGTCGAGGGAAACGCGTCAGTGGCGGCGATTGTCGACCGACACGACCCGAGCGCCGCCGACCCGTCTCGGCTGAACGGAGAGCTACGGATTTTAGTGGCCCAGTCACTAGTGTTCGGATGGTGCTCGAAGGGCTCGTTCACGACGAGCAGACGAACGCCGTCATCGCGTGGCTACTGACCGGTACCGTGGCAGTGGACGGTCTCGAGAGCCTGTTCACGGACGTTCCGTTCTGGGGTGGATTCGAACTCCTCGTCGCGGCCGTGGCAGCAGCGCCGGCAGTGGCGGCCCGCGACTGGACCGCAATCGTTTCGTGGCCGTTGCTTTCGGTCGCCGCACTCGCCACGATTGCGGGCGGTTCCGGATTCCCGTCCGAAACCGCAGCGTATCTCGCCGTGGCGACGCTCGCGCTCGTCGCGGTCGCCGAACTCGAGGCGTTCTCGTCGGTCGAGTTGAGCCGTCGGTTCGCCCTCTTCTTTGCGGTTCTGACGACGATGGCCCTGCAGGCGCTCTGGACCATCGCGCAGTTTTACTCGGATCAGTGGTTCGGGACGGACTATCTGCGCACGCAGACGGAACTCCAGTGGGATTTCGTCATCGTTACCGCCGTGGCACTGGTGCTGGGCGGGCTCTTTCAGTGGTACTTCGCGCGGGTCGAACCGGCCGGTGCCGTCAGCCGAACGACGAACGGTGCGGGACCACCATGACCCTCGGAGAGGCGCTGGGGCTGTCGGATTTCCAGGAGCGCACCATCGTTCGAGGGCTCCAACTCGTGCTCCTCGCGCTTCTCGGGTACGGAGTGGTGACGTTCCAGTTCGCAGTTTCGGGCACGACGGGCCTCGCACTCGGAATCACGCTCTTGCCCGCGTGGCTGCGTCGAGAGTACGGATACTCGATGGACGCCGGACTCGTCCTCTGGATCACCGTCGCCGTGGTCCTCCACACGATCGGCTCGCTCGGCCTGTATCAATGGTATCAGTGGTACGACGAGATCGCTCACACCGTTTCGGCCACCGTCGTCGCGGGGCTGGGGTACGCCTCGTTCCGGGCCTTCGAACTCCACTCCGACGAAATCGACGTCCCGCCGTCGTTTCGATCCGCGTTCGTCGTCGTCTTCGTCCTCGCGACCGGCGTCTTCTGGGAGGTCCTCGAGTTCGCGCTCGGCGGGACGGTCGTCACCGTGTACGGGATCGACGACATCGTCACCGATTTCGTGTTCAACGCGGTCGGCGCGGTGATCGTCGCGCTCTGGGGAACCGACTCCGTCGGCGAACTCGTCGGATTCTTCCGGAACCGCATTCGGTCCGACTCGAACGGGTAGACGGGACGGGTGGCGACCGTACGTCGCTCCGCCCCGTTCGGGGCGGTTGCAAAGTCCAGCCGGTGTACTATCTGCGAACGAACGGTATCTGGAGACGGGTGCCGATTCCATATGAGCGAACCATTCAGCCACGAGTCACGGCGCCGGTTTCTGAACGCGGTCGGCGCGACCACGGGTGCGCTGACACTCGGTGCGACCGGGAGCGCGACCGCACAGGAAACGTCGACCGAAGGCGGCAGCGACGCGGACGAAGGGCGATTTCAGGAGGCGATCACCACCACCAACGAGTTCACCTCGGGAGCGATCTTTCGGGTCGCCTCGCCGCAACTCGAGGACGCACCGGTCGACGCTGAGGTGGTGCGAAACTACGGCGTTCGAATCATCGAGTACTTCAACACGAACGAGGAGCTCTACCTGTTCGTCCCGCCGAACGCTCAGATCGAGCAGGGAGAGGTGTACGTCTTCGACGATATGATATCGTCGCCGACGGACGAAGAGCTAGCCGCTGAGAACCTCGTTCGGGTCGAATACCGGCCGATACAGCAGGAAGGGCTGCCCTTCGAATACGATGAGGAGGAGGACTTCGAGATCGTCGAGAACAACGGCGGTGAGGCCGCCGTTCGCCCGGACGACTTCTACTCGAGGGCCCTCTTCGAGATTACGTCGGGAGCGCAAGGATGGATCCCGCAGGACGTCGAGCAGAGCGGACTGTTCACCGATTACAACACCGTCCACGCCACGTACCTCGGCTCGAACCGCCGATTCCTCCTGTTCGCACAGGAGGGTGCCCGGACCGAGACGGGACAGTTGTACGTGATGCGAGACGAATCAGAACTGTTCGATCCGGCCGGGAACCTCGTGGCGGTCGAGTTCGACGCCGTCGACGAGGACAGTCTCACATTCGACGACGAGTTACTCAGGACGGACGGTCAGTGAGCGCCCACGCGGAACGAACCGCGTCGTCGACTGCGCCCGCTCGCCGCCACACAGTCGCACACTGCACGAACGTGCGTACTTTCAGCCGAGCGAAGAGCAACGTTTACAGGTTCGTGCGTTCCGCTTTCGAGTATGCGAGAACACGTCCTGCTTATCGGGGGTGGCGGCCGCGAACACGCCATCGCCCGCGCACTCGAGGACAGCGAGGCAGAACTCTACGCCTGTGCCGGCAACAAGAACCCCGGCATCGCCCGTATCGCGGCCGACTTCGAGACCGTCGAGACGACCGATCCGGAGGCCGTCGTCGAGTATGCCGAGTCGGTCGATGCGACGATCGCCGTCGTCGGTCCCGAAGCGCCGCTCGAGGCGGGAATCTCTGACGCGCTCGAAGCCGCGGGTGTGTACCCCTTCGGGCCGAAACGAGACGACGCGCGCATCGAGACGGACAAGGCCTTCCAGCGGCGATTCATGCGGGACCACGAGGTTCCGGGAAATCCGGATTTCGAAACGTTCGACGACGCGGAAGCAGCCTGTACCTTCATCGACGAGTACGGCGGCGATCTGGCGATCAAGCCGGCGGGTCTCACCGGCGGCAAGGGCGTCAAGGTCGTCGGCGACCAGGTAACCGCCGAGGAGGGCAAAGCGTACATCCGGGAGTCCGACTACGACCGGATCGTGTTAGAGGAGCGGCTGATCGGCGAGGAGTTTACGGTTCAGGCGTTCGTCGCCAACGGCGAGTTCAGGACTGCCCCGGCGGTTCAGGACCACAAGCGCGCCTACGAGGGCGACGAGGGCCCCAACACCGGCGGGATGGGGAGCTACTCCGACGCGACGAACGAACTCCCGTTCATGACCGAGGAAGACTACGACGACGCCGTCTCGATCATCGAGGCCACCGTCGACGCCCTCGATGACTATCGGGGCATCCTCTACGGCCAGTTCATGCTGACGGCCGAGGGACCGAAGGTGATCGAGTTCAACGCTCGCTTCGGCGACCCCGAGGCGATGAACACGCTGCCGGTCCTCGAGACCGACTTTCTCGAGATCCTCACCACGGCCCGCGACGGCGACGCGCCGCCCGAACTCGAGTTCGCCGAGCGAGCGACGGTTTGTAAATACGCCGTCCCGGCAGGGTACCCGACTGACCCCGAAGCAGGTGCCAAAGTGCAGGTCGACGAGGAGAGCGCCGGCGACGCCCTCCTGTACTACGCGAGCGTCGACCAGCGCGACGACGGCATCTATACGACGACCTCGCGGTCGTTTGCGCTCGTGGGCGTCGCGGACTCGATCGGCGAGGCCGAAGCGATCGCCGAGGACGCGCTCGCCGTCGCCGGCGAGGAGGGACTGCACGTGCGCCACGACATCGGCAAAGCGGACCTCGTCCAGCGCCGGATCGACCACGTGAACGAACTCCGCGGCGAGTAACGTCCAGACGCAGCGTTCTCTTCTCGGTTCTCCGGTCGTGGTACCCGATGCCACCCGAGAACGACCGATCGACGGCCGCGAGCGCCGGACGTGGCGGGGACGTTACGCGGTTTCGGCCGCGACGTCGTCGATCGTCTCGAGTAACAAGCCCAACCCGAGATCGATCTCGCGCTCGGTCACGTCGAGCGGCGGTAGCAATCGAAGCGTCTTGTACCCGCAGCCGAGGGTCAACAGACCGCGCTGGAACGCGGCCTCGAGCACGGCGTCTCGACGACGTTTCGTGTCGAATTCGAGACCGAGCATGAGACCTCGACCCCTGATGTCGATCACGCCGGGGGCATCGCCGTCGGCGACGGCGTCCTCGAGTCCGGATCGGAACTGCTCGCCTCGATCGCGGACGTTCGCCAGGAGATTCTCCTCGTGGATGACGTCGATCGTGAGAACGCCCTGCATGGCGGCGATCAGGTCCCCGGCACCCCACGTCGAGGAGAGCCGACCTCGTTCGGTCGGGAAGACGTCGGCCCGCGATATCGTCGCGCCCACGCGGAGCCCCTTGCCGCTCGCGATGACGTCCGGCGTGAGGTCGAGGTGGTCGACGGCCCACAGTTCGCCCGTGCGGCCGACGCCCGACTGGATCTCGTCGGCGATGACGGCGAGGTCGTGGCGCTCGCGCAGCGCCTCGAGATCCCGCGCGAACTCCGGGTGGGCGACGCGATAGCCGCCCTCGCCCTGGATCGGCTCGAGGATCAGGTATGCGACTTCCTCGGGGTCGATCACGCCGCGGTCGGGGTCGAGCGCGTCGGCGACGACGTTGCCACCGGGGCCGTCGGTTCGCCAGCGGGTTTCGTATTCCCGGTCGGTCGTGGGATACGGGACGCTGACGACGCCCGGAATCTCCGGGAACCCGCTTCGGTGGACGGTTTTGGAGCGATTGAGCGAGAGCGCACCCAGCGTTCGGCCGTGGAACGCGCCGTCGAAGGTGAACGCGCGGTGGCCGCCCCTCGCGTAACAGATTTTGATGGCGTTCTCGATCGCTTCGGCGCCGGAATTCGACAGGAAGACCCGGTCCATGTCGTAATGGTCGGTCATCGCGACCAGTCGATCCATCAGTTGCGTCGGCCCCGGAAACTCGGGGTCGTCGGGCGGCCCACCCCCGCTGACGTAGAAGTCCTGTCCCGCAATTTTGAGCGGATCGACGGCATCGAACGCACGGAGACGATCGAGGAGGGCAGGATTGTTGTATCCGAGCGGTGCGGCGGCGACGTGGCTCGTGAAATCCAGTAACACGTTCCCGTCGACGTCGGTACAGAACGGGCCGACCGCCTCGCCGGTCGCGTCCCAGACGAACTCGTAGACGTACGTACTCGGGGCGGCGAGCCGATGGTGGTAATCGGCCCACTCGACTGCGCGATCGCCTGGAAGCGAGTCCACGCGAGGGACTGCCGTAGCACGGTCCATACAGGGACTTGCATCGCCTAGGATAAAGTTACTGTCCGCTATACGACGACGAGAACCGATGCCAGCGCGCCCCCGACCAGGAGGATCGTGCTGTACGCCGCGACCCGATTCCTGAAGCCGTCGTCCGTCGACGTCGCCGCTAGCAGGGCCTTGACAACGATGCTCGAGACCGTCGCGAGGAGGATGGCGATCGTCGCCTCGGCCGGACCGAGTTGACCGCCTCTGTAGAGGACGACGGCCGACGTCGTCGCGCCTGCACTCGAGACGAAACCGCTCGCGACCGCCGTCGCGTAGAAGCCGAGCGTCCCGAACCACGTCTCGGCCAGCGACCCGAAGACGAGGACGACGAGGAAGACCGCTCCGAACGCGAGGGCGTTTTTCAGCGAGAACGGACTCTCGAGTTCCATCGGGCCGGACTCGGTCCAGTCGGCCGTGAGCGCGGCGACGACGAACGCGATGACGATGACGGCGCCGAGCGGGACGATCGCCTCGACGAGGATGTCGGAGCCACTGCCGGCGGTGAAGCCGACCGCGATCGCGAGATTCCGGGCGGCCATCGCGGCGTTCGCGAGCAGGATGGCGGCGACGGCGTAGGACGCGGCCTCCGGCCGCTGATCGACGTGATCGAGCATCGTCCCGACGACCGCCGTCGAGGAGGCGAGTCCGCCGAAGAAGCCGGTGATCGCGATCCCGCGGCCGCCGTACGTCGTGACGATCGCGTAGTTCGCGATGCCGATTCCCGCCACGGCGACGACCATCAGCCAGATCACCTTCGGCTCGAGCGGGATCGCCAGTCCGGCGAACTCGACCGTCGTTTCGGCCGGCAACAGCGGGTACACGACGAACGCCAGGATGGCGAATTCCGACGTCGATCGCATCTCCTCGTGTGTGAGCCCCCACGCGAACTCGTGGAGTTCGCGTTTCAGGACGAGCAACAGCGACGAGAGGACGGCGACGGTTACCCCCTCGAGGATGAAACCGACGGTGACCAGAATGCCGACCCCGTACGCGACGAGCATGGAAACGGACGTCGTCAGCGAGAGACCGGCGCCCTCCTCGCTGAGCAGTCCCTGCACCGCGAGCAACACGCCCTGGACGATTACGAGGACGCCGCCCAGCACGAGCAGACTCTCCCCGATCGCGGTCTCCGATTCGGTGACCAACACGGTAAAGACGGACGCGAGGAGGCTGATGAGCGAGAACGTGCGGATGCCGGCTGATTTCTGTGACCACTCGCGCTCGAGTCCGAGGAACATACCCAGCGCGCCGGCTAGAGCCATACGGACGACCGTCTCGTCGAGCGGCGCGTCGGAGACCTGCAGCGCGACCTCGTTCACTTCAACAGGTTCATCGCGACCGCATATAAGCAACTCGCCGAGAGCGGTCGTCACTCGAGGGAGGCGGTTCGACTGCCGTGGCGTCGACTCCGGCGGGACCGAAGCGACCACTGGTCGGGTTTCTTCGCCGAGCGGAGAGACGAGCGTGATTTCGGAGTCGAACAGAGAGAGAAACGTGACAGTGAGGGAGTGACGAGGTATCTACCGATAGTCGCGGAACCGGACGGATCTGGTCGCCGCGTTCCGTTACAGGTCGACGTACTGCGCCTCCCATTCCCGGCGCGCCTCGAGTTCACGGCGGCCACGGCGGGTGAGCGTGTAGAAGTTCGTTCGTCGATCCCGACGGCCTTTCTCGACGAGTCCCTTGTCGACGAGGGTATCGAGGTTGGGGTAGAGACGGCCGTGATGGATCTCCTTTTCGTAGTACTGTTCGAGTTCCTCTTTGATCGCCAGTCCGTGAGGTTCCTCCTCGCCAGCGATGACGTAGAGCAAGTCACGCTGGAATCCTGTCAGGTCGTACATTGGGAAAGTACCAAGCGTACTTACTGTCGAATTTTAATAAGGCTATCGGGTTGTTTCGATCGAAACAGGGGTATTACCATCGAGACGACTCATTTCGAGTTCGAAGGACCCATAACATCGATGACGGATTGAGCGCCGATTCTCACATAATGAGTGGTTCATGTTTACAGTGCGTGGTTTTTGTTTCGGTACAATTACATTGACTGCCCGTGGAACGGCCGTGACTGTAATCGATACCGTCTGAACCAGTCGTTACTGTTGGATGAATAGTGTCGAAACAGGAAAGCAAATCGCGTGACGGAAAATGCCACGCGATTGCTTGCCGCCCTGAATTGGTCCCCGCTGACGCTTCGGCCCTCCAAGCGAAGCGTCACGTGGTAGATTCTGCTGCGAGGACTTAAAGGTAACGACAAGAGATAGCACAGCGGCGGTACGAGTCCTGCACGCCGGTCTACCGGTCCGGGAGGGTCGTTACCGGTCCGATCAGATGTGTTCTTCCTCGAGCACCCAACCCAGCGCTCGTTTATAGTACGTGAACATCTGTTCGACGCCGTCGTGACGCATTTCGTCACTTTCGAGGTTCTCTTTGAGGAATTCGTACTGCTCTCGAATTTCGTCTTCGTCACGCATAGCGGGTACTATCGGTCGGGGTGGCAAAAAAGTCGTCACACCGTCGTGCGAGGACGACTTGGCCGCGAACCACGTGCGTCCCGCTCGCCGTTTCGATCCGGTAGCGAACTATTTCCGGCGCGAAACGGTCGAAAACGACTGTTTTCGACCGATACGAAGCGACAGTTGTTCGATCCGAGGACGCGTCGTCGAGGTCGGGAACCCGTCCCCGCTTCGAAGTCGGGGTGGGAGACTGGCGACCGCTCGATGGATCCCGCCACTTCAGTAGACCAGCTCGCCCGAGATGAACTTTCGAGTGCGATCGTCGGACGGGTTCTGGAAGATCCGCTCCGTCGGGCCGAATTCGGTGAGACGGTGGTCGAGTAACACCGCGACCCGATCCGCAACGCGCTCGGCCTGGTGCATATCGTGGGTCGCGACGACGATCCCGATTCCCTGCGTCCGTGCCTCGGCGATCGCGTCCTCGATGACCGCCGTGTTCCGCGGGTCGAGATCGGACGTGGGCTCGTCGAGAAGGAGCACGTCCGGTTCGTAGGCCAGGGCTCGAGCAAACGACACGCGCTGGGCTTCCCCGCCGGACAGCGAGGACGTTCGCTGGTCGAGTTTGTCCGTCAATCCGACGACCTCGAGCGACTCCCGAACGGCGTCGGCCGTCCCGTTCGAACGAACGAGAGACCGTAGTTCGTCGCGAAGCCGGGCGGACCAGGATCGTCGGACTCGGAGCCCGTACTCGACGTTCCGTTCGACTGATGCGTCGAACAGGCTCGCGTCCTGAAATACCATCCCGATTCGCCGGCGCATCGACAGGCGCTCGGCGTCGTCGACGGACCAGGCGTCCCTGCCGTCGAATTCGACGGTCCCCTCGTCCGGTCTGAGCGACAGCGCGAGGATCCTGAGCAACGTCGTCTTTCCGACGCCCGACGGGCCGATAACGGCGACGACCTCGCCGGGTTCGACCGAGAGCGAGAGACCTCCCAACACCCGTTCGTGATCGTACGAGAGCGACACATCGGTCGCTTTGAGAACGTCCAGGCCCATTACCGCTGCACCCCCTTGTCGCCGAGTCGAACGACCACGGCGTTGACGAGCAAGACGAGGACGACCAGAATCCCGCCGAGGACCATCGCCGTCTCGTATCGGCCCTGCCTGGCCTCGAGCGAGATGGCGGTCGTCAGCGTCCGGGTTTTCGAAACGCCCTCCGCGCCGGCGATGTTTCCGCCGACGATGAGAACGGACCCGACTTCGCTGATCGCGCGCCCGAATCCGGCGAGGACAGCCGTCGCGATTCCGTACCGTGCCTCCTTGATCGTCACGAGTGCGACATCGATGCGGGTCCCGCCGAGCGCGTGGGCGGCGTCACGGACGTTCTGATCGACGCCCGAGATGGCCGCGAGGCTGATGGCCGTTATCGGCGGCGTCGCGAGGACGAACTGCGACATGATCATCGCTCGTTTCGTGAATACGAGTTCGAACTCGCCGAGGGGGCCCTGATTCGAGACGACGAACAGGACCAGTAACCCGACGACGACGCTCGGAAATCCCATTCCGGTGTTGATGACGGAGGTGAGCAATCGCTTTCCGGGAAAGCTGGTAAATCCCATCAGGAGGGCAATCGGGAGGCTCACGCTAGCGCTCAGGAGGACGGCGATCACGCTGACGTACAGCGAGACCGCGATAATGCTCCGTACGTACACCGCATCGAAGGGGAAATCGACGAGAAACGGCGTCAGGACGGGTGTGAACGTACCGAGGGACACGGTTAGCTATCGGTCGTATTCGCACTCCAGCCTTCCGGAACGTACTGCTGGAAATCCGGTTCCTCGGAGAGGGCGCGGGGGAAGAACAACTGCTCCCCGTTCGCTTCGTAGTTCTCGATCAAGTCCTGGGCCTGCGGGCTCGTGATGTACCCGATGTAAGCCATCGCCAGGTCGTAGTTGACGTTGTCGTGGACCGCGGGGTTGACCGCGATGATCCCGTACGGATTGGCGAGGAGTTCCGGCCCGCCCTCGATCGGCCCCTGGACGAGGATCGTGAGATCGATCTTCGATCGCTGCGAGAGGTACGTCCCCCGATCCGAGAGGGTGTATCCGCTCTGTTGATTGGCGATGTTCAGCACCTCTCCCATTCCTTGCCCGGTTTCCTGATACCAGTCGCCACCCGGGTCGACGCCCGCTTGCTCCCAGATGATGAGTTCCTTGGTGTGCGTCCCGGAGTTGTCCCCTCGAGAGATGAAGGCTGCTTCCGAGTCCGCGATCGTCGTGAACGCCTCGGCCGCCGAATCCATGCCCTCGATACCGGCCGGATCGTCCGCCGGACCGACGATGACGAAGTCGTTGAACATGAGGTCCCGACGGTTTACGCCGTATCCCTGGCGCATGAATTCGTCCTCCAGCGACCGCGCGTGAACCATCACTACGTCCGAGTCGCCGTTTCGCGCGGTCTCGAGGGCTGCCCCCGTGCCCTGTGCCACCGAGTCGACCGTCACGCCGTACATGTCCTGGAACGGCACGTTGAGTTCGCCCAGCAGCCCCGTGTCGTACGTACTCGTCGTGGTCGTCAACGTGAGCGTCTCACCGGTGACCGATGCCCCCTCGTCGTCGCCGTTGCCCGAAAAGCTCAAACAGCCGGCGAGACCGGCAATCGCACTCGTTCCCACAGCCGCAACGAACCGTCGTCGTTGTATCGCCATGGGAACATCGATGGAAAGCCCTCACAAATAGCTTTGGATCGGGTGAAACGTCTGACGATCCCGAAAACCGCTCGAAGAAGGCCCACACGCAGAGAGAGGCGCTGGGACACGACGCTACCGATGGACACCGCCGAGACGGCGGACGCGATGCAAACGAACTTGCCGTCCGGACGCGAACCGGAACACGATCGGTCACGTCCGCGACCCGACTCGCCGCGTGACCACAGACCCCCATGGAAAAGGAGTTCGACCCCTACCTGCGAATCGACGACGTGACCGTCGATCGCAGCGACGCGGCGATGCTTCGTGCGATCGACGATTGCGGCTCGCTGTCCGGTGCGGCCGAGGCGCTCGAGCGCTCGTATCCGCGTCTCCAGCAGCGCGTGGTGGCGCTCGAGGAGGCGATCGGGCCCCTGGTCGAGCGCACCCGCGGCGGGGCGGACGGGGGCGGCAGTTCCCTGACGGAGGCCGCCTGGGGCCTCCTCGAGCGGTTCGATCGGTTGGTCGCAGCCTACGAGGGCGTCGCTCGGGTCGACGAGACGGTCTTTTCGGGACCGGTCGTCGACCGGGACGGCGAACTCGCGACCGTCGAGACCGCGGTCGGGACGATCCTCGCGGTCGTCCCCGCCGACACCCGGACCGCCGGGGTGACGATTCGATCCGACGCCGTCAGCCTTCACTCCCCCAGCGACGCGCCGCCGGCCGGGGGAACCAGCGTGCGAAACCGTTTCCCCGGGACCGTCACCTGGCTCGAGGCCGGCGACGCCGTCGCTCGAGTGGGGATCGCGCTCGAAAACGGATCGAATCCCGACGGCGAAGCGGTCCCGGAACTCGTGGCGCTGGTCACTCGTCGGAGCGTCGAGGCACTGGGACTCGAGGCCGGCCGGTCGATCGTCGCCTCGGTGAAGGCGACGGCGGCCCGCGGCGTTGCGATCGAGGCCCACGACGGACGCGACGTCGACGGGTGACCGTCAGTTTCGACTCGGTCGTGGGCCGATCGTCCGTCGAACGCTCGCGCGACTGCGCACGCGCAGAGATCCCACTGCTCCAGGCAGCGCTGTGGGCCCAACCAGCGCTGTGACGATTCCGTGCCCGTCGCTGAGGCGCTATACGCCACCGGGAGCGTCCCGCTCGAGGGACGGCGATCGGGTCAGATCGCCCGCCGGCGGGGCACAGTTCTTTCTCGCGGCGGGCCATACGTGCGAGCATGTACGATTCCATTCTGGTCGCGACCGACGGGAGCGAGACCGCCGAGACGGCGGTAACACACGGTCTCGAACTCGCGAAGCGATTCGACGCGGCCCTGTACGGGATCACTGTCGTCGACGTCCGGACCGCCTACGACACGGGGATCGTCGATCCCGACGAGGTCGAACAACACCTCCGGGAGCAGGCAGCGGACTGGCTCGCGGACCTCGAGGCGGCGGCAGCGGATGCCGACCTGGCCGTCGAGACGACGATTCGGACCGGTGTCCCCCACGAAGAGATACTCGAGTACGCCGCCGAGACGGACATCGACGTCATCGTCGTCGGCGCTCGCGGCCGGTCGTCGTTCAGAGGCGCCCTGCTCGGGAGTACGGTGGACCGGGTCGTCAGGGTCGCAGATCGCACGGTTCTGGTCGTCGGGGACGCGAGCGGATCGTCTTCCGGGGCGAACTGAGAACGGCGGTCGGGACGCGGCCGTCAGGAACCGACGGAGAACCGAGCGGAACCGCGGGAAGAGCGGGCACGGAACGACGGACGATACCGGCGGAAACTGCCAGTGCGGAGTGACGGACGATACCGGCGGAAACTGCCGATACGGACGGCAGGCTGGTGGTGGAGGGAGAACACTTACCTTCGCTGTCGTGTGAGCTAGCCGTATGTCACTCCTCGTACCCTTCGACGGCTCGGAGTTGGCGACGCAAGCACTGGAACGGGCGTCGACGTTCGGCGACCTCCTCGACGAGGAGGTCGTCGTGGCGACCGTCGTTCCGGACGACGCCGGGTACGCGCGGGACCGAGGCTGGATCACCGAGGGCGAACCGTTCGATCCGGAAGCGATCGCCGAGGGAATGCAGCGTCGCGCCAGCGAGGTCGCGCCCGCGGCGACCGTTCGAGTCGAGCGAGTGAGTTCGGAAGAGCCGACTGCGACCTCGACGACGAACGTCGTCCGCGAGATCCGGCGGATCGCCGGCGAAATAGACGCGTCGGTCGTCTTCATCGGCTCGGAAAACGCCGGGTCGGTCATCGCACCCCAGTCGAGCGTCGGGAGCCCCGTCGCGAACGATCAGCGCTACGACGTCTACGTGGTTCGGGAACCTGACGACGACGTCGACCCGGCGGAGCTGACCGATATCGACTCGACGCAAAATGAGCTCTAACGGTCCAAGCGACCGGCGCGATCAGTCGAGGTGGACGGGGACGGCTCACCTCGCGGCGCAGACGGTACTCACGAATCGCACACGGCACGGCGATTTGGAGGAACGTTTATTCCGTTGACCGACTACGGTTCGCACGAAATATGGACGATCGGAACGGGTGGGACCGAGATACCACACGGTCGACGGGGTCCACCCACAGCCCGCCACAGTCGTTCGTCGAGCAGGCGAACGTGAGTGATGCGGGCATCTACGAGGCGTTCGCGGACAACTGGCCGACGTGCTGGAGACGAGCAGCCGACCTCCTCTCGTGGGACGACGAGTACGAAACCGTCCTCGAGGACACGGACCCGCCCTTTTACCGGTGGTTCCCCGACGGTCGGCTGAACGCCGCGTACAACTGTCTGGATCGCCACCTCGAGGCGGGCCGGAAGAACCACGCCGCGATCCGCTGGGAGGGAAAGCAAGGCGAGCGCCGGACCTACACCTATCGGGATCTGTACGTCGAGGTGAACGAATTCGCGGCAGCCCTGCGGGAACTCGGCGTCGAGGAAGACGACGTCGTTACGGTCTACCTGCCGATGATCCCGGAACTGCCGATCGCGATGCTGGCCTGCGCGCGCATCGGCGCACCGCACAGCGTCGTGTTCGCCGGGCTCTCCGCCGACGCGCTCGCGACCCGAATGGAAGCCGCCGACAGCGAGTATCTCGTCACCTGCGACGGCTATTACCGCCGCGGGGACGCCTTCAACCAGAAGAGCAAGGCCGACAACGCCCGAATCGGCCTCGAGCAGGACGTCCGAACGGTCGTCGTCGATCGGCTCGGCGACGACCTGCCTCACGTCCTCGGCGAGGACGAGTGGGACTACCACGAGCTTCGCGACGAGTTCGCGGGCGAAACCGTCGAGCCGGTCTCCCGCGAGGCGGAGGACATGCTGTTTCTGATGTACACGTCGGGGACGACGGGCGAACCGAAGGGCGTCGTCCACGCGACCGGCGGCTATCTCGCCCACGTTGCGTGGACGAGTCATGCCGTACTCGACGTAAAGCCCGCCGACACGTACTGGTGTGCCGCCGACATCGGCTGGATCACCGGCCACTCCTACATCGTGTACGGTCCGCTCGCGCTCGGGACGACGACCGTGATGTACGAAGGAACGCCGGACTACCCGGACCGCGATCGGCTCTGGGAGATCGTCGACCGGAACGCAGTCGACATCTTCTACACCGCGCCGACGGCCATCCGCGCGTTCATGAAGTGGGGCGCCGAGTATCCCGACCAGCACGACCTCTCGAGTCTCCGTTTGCTCGGGACGGTCGGCGAGCCGATCAGTCCCCGTCCCTGGAACTGGTACCGCGATACCGTCGGCGGCGGCGACTGCCCCGTGGTCGATACCTGGTGGCAGACCGAGACCGGGGCGGTGACGATCTCGACGCTGCCGGGGATCGACGACATGAAGCCCGGGTCCGCCGGTCCGGCCCTGCCGGGAATCGACGTTCAGATAGTCGACCAGGCTGGCGAGGAAGTCGCGCCGGGGGAGGCAGGGTACCTCACCATCACCCGGCCGTGGCCGGGCATGGCCAGAACGCTGTACGACAACGACGAGCGGTTCGTCGCGGAGTACTGGCAGCGGTTCTCCGATCCCGATACCGGTGAGTGGCGCTATTTCAGCGGCGACACGGCTCGGATCGACGAGAACGGGTACATCTCCGTCCTCGGTCGAGTCGACGACGTGATTACCGTCTCCGGCCACCGCCTGGGAACGATGGAAATCGAGAGTGCGATCGCCGACATCGACGGCATCGCCGAGGCAGCGGTCGTCGGTCGCTCGAGCGAGACCGGCGACACCGAAATATACGCGTACGTGAGTACGGAGCGCAGCCGCGAGGCAAACGCGGCCGTTCGACGAGCTATTTTCGAAAACATCGAGTCGGCGATCGGACCGGTCGCGAGACCCGAAGCGGTGGTCTTCACGCCCGAACTCCCCAAGACGCGCTCGGGGAAGATCATGCGTCGCCTCCTCGAGGACGTCGCCAACGGGGAGGAACTCGGCGATACGAGCGCGCTCCGGAATCCCGAAATCGTCGGCGAAATCCAGGCCGAGATCGAAGGCGAGGCCGGCGGACGACGGAGCTGATTTCGCTCGATCAAGTAATGCGAAATGAACCGTCCGCCACTATTCGGGGTTCAAACCGAGGAATTCTAACGGAGCGCGCACGGAGGCGATACAGTTATGTTCGCGTCTCCAGAACGAGCGAACCATGAGCCTCGAGGGGGCCGACGCGTCGGCGCTGACGCAGCGGGAGTACCAATCGTTGCTCGACGCCGCCGAAACCTACCGGGAGGCGCTGGTGCTTCGGCTCTGTGGGGACGTGGGGCTCAGACCACCCGAACTAACGCGACTCACGATCGGCCACGTAGAGCAGGTTCGCATCGATCCGCCCCGATACCTGGTACGGGTTCCGGACGGTGACGGCGGACGAGACCGGACGGCGTATCTGCCGACCCGCGTCGAACGGGAACTCCGGCGATACGCCCGTAGCAACGACCTCTCGCTCGACGACCCGATTTTCACCGTTACGCCCCGTCGACTCCAGATGCTCGTCTCTGACGTCGCCGACCGGACGAGCGATCTGTTCGACGACCCGAATCTCGCCGACGTCTCCACCAGCGATCTCCGACAGTACTTCGCTCACAGAGCGCTGGTCGACCACGACGTCAACCCCCGCGTCGTGAAGGCGTCGGGTGGGTGGCGGAGCTTCGAAGCCCTCGAGTCCTACCTCGCGGACCCGACGGATACCGAGATCGTCGAGGCCTTCGACGCCATCGAACGCCCCGCCGGACCCCGCTCCGGCGAACCGCGATCCGGTCCCGCGGTGAGCGACGATAGCGTCGTCCGGCTGTTGCTCGCCGCCAGTGACCGGTACGCGCTCGTGCGTCTCGATCCCGACGGTTACGTCGAACGGTGGAATCGAAGCGCGGCCGCGATGTTCGGCTATCGAGCGGGGGAAATCGTCGGCACGCACGTGTCTGCGTTTTATCCCGAGGACGAAGTGACCGAGGGTGAGTCAGAACGGGCCCTCTCGGCGGCCCTCGAAGAGTCCGGCGCCGAAACCGACGGCTGGCGCGTCCACAAGGACGGCTCGCTGTTTCGTGCGACCGAAGTCATTTCGCCGCTTCGCGACGACCGGGGCCGTCACCGCGGCTTCGCCGTCTTCGTGCGCGACGTCACGGCCGCACACGAAGAACTCGAGGCCACGCGCGAACGACGTGACGAACTCGCGGACCGGTACGCGGTCGCCCGGTGCCACCGAGACGTCACTCGCGCCGTGCTCGAATCGAGCGATCACGAGGAAATCGAGACGAAGACGTGTGCGGCGCTCGCCGACGGTCGGGCCTACGATTTCGCCTGGATCGACCGAGCGACGGTGGTGCATCAACGCCGGGAGCGGCGGGCGTCGAGCGGGATCGAGTCGGACGCTGTCGAGCAGGTGGTTCCCGACGAGTGGGCCGAGGGCGTCCCGTCCGTCGACGTCGATTCGCTCGAGGGAAACCCGACCGGTGACGGCGAGCCCCGTGCGGGAACCCCGACGACGGAGCGACCGATATCTGACGTCGCCGAACAGCGAGGCCGGGCAGTCACCGTCACGGAGGACGTCACGGCGACGATCGACGGCGACGAGTTCGAGGGGACCCTCGCACGGGCGCCCCTGGCCTACGGTGATACCGTCTACGGGACGTTCTCGGTCGCGACCGACCGCCGTGGGGCGTTCGAAGACGACGAGCGCGAGTGGCTCCGGACGATCGGCAACCAGATCGGCTACGCCATCGCGGCCGTTCGCCGTCGGAACCTCCTGCTGTCGGATCGAGTAACCGAACTCGAGGTCACCTGTCGCGACGATCGTTCCTTCTTCGTCGCGGCCTCGCGCCAACTCGACTGCCGGTTCGAACTCGATTCGCTGGTCCCGCTCGGAGAGTCGACGCAACTCTACTACGTGCGTCTCGAGGGGGCGTCGCCGGCGGACGTCTTCGAACTGGCCGAAGACGATCCGGGAATCGTGGACTGCCGGCTCGTCGAGACCGACGAGGACGGCTGGCGCGTCGAGTTCGTCATCGAGGGCTCCTGTCCGGTCGTTACACTCAGCGAGTACGGCGTTACGGTCCACGAGGCAGTTTTCGAAGACGGTGTGGCGACCATCGTCGGTGACTGCGCGGCCGACGCCGACCTCCGGACCATCGTCGACGGCCTCCGCGCCGCCTTCCCCGACTCGAAACTGGTCGGGAAACGCGACGTCGAACGGGCCGTCCAGACCGCACGCGAATTCCGCGAAGGGCTCGAGGATCGGTTGACCGACCGCCAGGAGGCGGCGCTCCGGGCGGCCTACTTCGGCGGCTACTACGACTGGCCGCGGGAGAGTACGGCCGAAGAGGTCGCCGACGCGATGGGGGTTTCATCGCCGACGTTGCACAATCACTTGCGAAAGGGCCAACACGAATTACTTCGAACGTTCTTCGACGAACCGGACGGCTAGCTCACGGTGACGACGCGAGCGGTAGCGACACGGTTCTCACAGCGACGGGTGCCTCACAGCCACACGGCGGTTACGGCACTCGCGAGTCGCGGCGAGCGCGCACCCGACGCCCGCCGTGTGCCGAGCGTGGACGATCGAGCGGCGACGGAGACCGTTCCGGCGGACTGCCCCGATACTAGGTCTCTAGAACGTTCCGATGGATTACCTCGATACTAGGTCTCTAGATGCCCCGTTCCATCCTCTTCGCCATGTGATAGGAACGGGCTCGGCCGAGTAGTAATCAATACTATTATTATTTAATTTTATATATTTGGGTTCGGAATATTTCCGTATCAAGTTCGAATAGAGTCACGATCTGCGAGGAAAAGCCGCGAGAATCGGATCGATTTTGCACAGCTAGAGGCTGCCTTTACTATGATCGTTGTTGACTGATGGTGTGTACCATGTCACAGGACGACGCCAGTCTCGAGGCGCGACTCGAAGAACAGGAGGCCTTCGAACCTCCCGAGTCGTTCGTCGAGCAGGCAAACGTCACCGATCCGGGCATCTACGACGAGTTCGAGGAGAATTGGCCGGAGTGTTGGGAGCGTGCCGCCGATCTCCTCTCGTGGGATCAAGCGTACGATACCGTCCTCGAGGACGGAAACGCACCGTTCTACGAGTGGTTCACCGGCGGGAGGATCAACGCATCGTACAACTGTCTCGACCGGCACGTAGAGGACGGCGCCGGCGACAGTACCGCGATCGAATGGGAGGGTGAACTCGGCGAAACGCGAACGTACAGTTACGCGGAGTTGCTGGACGAGGTCGAGGACTTCGCCGCGACGCTGCGCGATCTCGGCGTCGAGGAAGACGACGTCGTCACGCTGTACATGCCGATGATCCCGGAACTGCCGATCGCGATGCTCGCCTGCGCCCGCATCGGCGCACCGCACAGCGTCGTGTTCGCCGGCTTCTCGGCCGACGCGCTCGCGACGCGGATGAACTCGGCGGAGAGCGAGTATCTGGTCACCTGCGACGGGTACTATCGCCGCGGCGACGCGCTCGATCACATCTCCAAGACGAACGAGGGCCTCGAGGGCGTCGACCACGAGGTGTCGGACGTCGTGGTCGTCGATCGGCTCGGCGACGACTTGGAGCACGATCTCGCGGACAACCAGCACGACTACGACGAACTGGTGGCCGCCCACGAGGGCTCGTCGGTTGAGCCCGTCCCGCGGGACGCCGAGGACATGCTGTTCCTGATGTACACGTCGGGGACGACCGGCCAGCCGAAGGGAGTCAAACACACGACCGGCGGCTACCTGGCCTACACAGCCTGGACGAGCCACGCCGTCCTGGACATCGAGGCCGACGACACGTACTGGTGTTCGGCCGACATCGGCTGGATCACCGGCCACTCCTACATCGTCTACGGACCGATGGCGCTCGGGACGACGACGGTGATGTACGAGGGGACGCCCGACTACCCGGATAAGGACCGGCTGTGGGAGATCGTCGAGAGAAACGACGTCGACATCTTCTACACCGCGCCGACGGCCATCCGCGCGTTCATGAAGTGGGGCTCGGAGTATCCCGACCAGCACGACCTCTCGAGTCTCCGCTTGCTCGGGACGGTCGGCGAGCCGATCAACCCGCGCGCCTGGAAGTGGTATTACACGCACATCGGCGACGAGGAGTGTCCCATCGTCGACACCTGGTGGCAGACGGAAACCGGCGGCATGATGATCACGACGCTGCCGGGGATCAACATCATGAAGCCGGGTTCGGCCGGTCCGCCGTTGCCGGGTATCGACGCCCGCGTCGTCGACGCGCAGGGTGAAGAAGTCGAGGCCGGGCAGGCCGGCTACGTCACGGTCGACAACCCGTGGCCCGGCATGCTCCGGACGCTGTACAACAACGACGAGCGGTTCATCGACGAGTATTGGCAGGAGTACTCCGACGAGGAGGCCGACGAGTGGGTCTACTTCCCCGAGGACGGCGCGAAGATCGACGACGACGGGTACATCACCATCCTCGGACGGGTCGACGACGTGATCAACGTCTCCGGCCACCGCCTCGGGACGATGGAGATCGAGTCGGCCGTCGTCGGTGTCGAAGGGGTCGCCGAAGCCGCCGTCGTCGGCGGCGAACACGAGGTCAAAGGCGAAGCCGTCTACGTCTACGCCATCCCCGAAGATGGCTACGAGCCGACCGACGACCTCCAACAGCGCGTCGTCGACGGCGTCCTCGACTCCATCGGGCCGATCGCGAAACCGGAGGGCGTGATCTTTACGCCCGAACTCCCCAAGACGCGATCGGGCAAGATCATGCGCCGCCTGCTCGAGGACATCGCGAGCGGGAACGACCTCGGTAACACGTCGACGCTGCGCAACCCCGAGGTCGTCGACGATATCGCAGATCAAGTATCGAGCGACTGACCATCATTCGATTTTCGAAGTCACACGAACCAACGCACACGATTCACGATAACATGCCAGATAATAACAACCACAATTCGACCGAGAAACGGACCGCAACCGACGGTGGTGTCGCCGGCCAACCCGGCCAGGCCCACCGAGATACGGACTATCTCAACGCGGAAGTAAACCTCTTGAAGCCGAGTACGCTGTTCATGCGCGATCACCTGCGCGTGGTCTGGACGGGCTTTGCGATCTGGTTCGTCATCGTTTTCGGGCCGGTGACGCTGACGCGCTTTGCGCCCGGACTCATGACGAGTCAAGTTCCGGGGATCGGCTTCCCGCTGCACTACTTCCTCGTCGCGTTCGCCGCGCCGACCGGCGCGCTGATTCTTTCGTTCTGGTACGCGCGAAAGCGTGACGCACTGGATCGAAAGTACGGTATCGAGCACACGACCGCCGAAGAAACCGGTCGCGGCGGGGAAACCGCCGTGACCGACGGCGGAGAGCGGACCGAGGGAGGTGACGACGAATGATTGGGGCCGCAAGCGTCGTGTTGCAGAGCGGACTCCTCCCGGAGGGCCTGAACGTCTCGTTCAAAATCGCGCCGGCCATCCTGGTTCTCGGGATGTTGCTTCTGTTCCTCGCGATCGGGTTCGTCTTCCGCGTCGCGGATACCGAGGACATGTGGGTCGCCGGTCGATCCATCGGGAACGTCGAGAACGGGATGGCGATCGGTGCCAACTGGATGTCCGCCGCGTCCTATCTCGGGATGGCGGCGCTGATCGCCCTGTCGGGCTTTTACGGCCTGGCGTTCGTCGTCGGCTGGACGACGGGGTATTTCATCCTCCTGATCTTCATGGCGGCGCAACTCCGCCGGTTCGGGAAGTACACCGCACCGGACTTCGTCGGCGACCGATTCAACTCCGATGCGGCACGCGCGATCGCGGCGATCACCACGTTCCTCATCGGGTTCGTCTACTCGATCGGGCAGGCTCGCGGCATGGGTCTGGTCGGTCTCTACATCTTCGGCGACATCGGGCTGCCGGGGCTGACCGGCTACCAGTCGATGGTCGTGTTCATGATGGCCATCACGGTCGGCTATCTCACCATCTCGGGCATGCTGGGCGCGACCAAGAACATGGCCGTGCAGTACGTCATCCTCATCTCCGCGTTCATCCTCGGTCTCTACGTCGTCGGCTTCACGCAAGGGTACTCGACGCTGCTTCCCCAGCTCGAGTACGGGACGTTGATCAGCCAGCTCGGCGCCGAGTTCAGCGAACCCTTCACCAGCGGGAGCTACTACCTGTGGATCGCGACGTGTTTCTCGTTGATCGTCGGAACGTGTGGGCTCCCGCACGTGCTGGTTCGATTCTACACGGTCGAAAGCGAGCGGACCGCCCGATGGTCCACGGTCTGGGGGCTGTTCTTCATCTGCCTTCTGTACTGGAGCGCCCCCGCGTTCGCCGCGTTCGGCACCGACCTCTTCTCGGAGAACATCGGTGCGGTCTACGGCGACCCCGGAATGAGCAGCGCCGCCGGTGACGTGATCGTCGTCCTCGCGGCGCAGTTGGCGGAACTGCCGCAGTGGTTCGTCGGCCTCGTCGCGGCCGGCGGCATCGCCGCGGCGATCGCCACGGTTGCCGGCCTGTTCATCGCCGGGTCGTCGGCGATCTCGCACGACATCTACACGAACATCGTCAACCCCGACGCGACCCAGCGCCAGCAGGTGCTGGTCGGTCGCCTGAGCATCGTCCTCCTGGGTCTGCTGACCACGCTCGCCGCGTTGAACCCCGCGGCACCCATCGCCGCGCTCGTGTCCTACGCGTTCTCGCTCGCCGGTTCCGTGCTGTTCCCGATGTTCTTCCTCGGCATGTGGTGGGAGAACACGAACCGCGAGGGGGCCCTCGCCGGCATGCTCACCGGGCTTACCATCTGGACGATTCCGATGATCAACGAAGTGCTGCCGACGTACGTGGGCGCCGAAGGACCGTTCGTTCCGGTACTCGCCCAGTGGGTGCCGGCGATCGGCTCCGCCCTGATCGCGGTCCCGATCGTCTTCGCCGTTACCATCGTCGTCTCGATGATGACGGACGAACCGGACCTCGAGACCAAACAGATCGTCCGCCAGTGTCACAGCCCCGAACCGATGACTCGCCAGCAGACCGCCGAAGACGTCGTTACCGACGGGGGCCAGACCCCCTCGGATGACTGACAATGTACGAACACATACTCGTTCCCACGGACGGCAGCGAAACGGCCGAGGCGGCCGTCGACCACGCGATCGATCTCGCCGATCAGTACGGGGCGACCGTTCATGCCCTGTACGTGGTCGATACGGATTCGATGAGTCTCACCCTCGGCGGCGAACAACTCGACCGCATCGAACAGGGCCGATACGGTGAGATGGAAGAGGTACGCGAGCACGCCGATCAGGCGACCGGCTACGTCGCCGACCGCGCCGAGGAACGCGGCCTCGAGACCGTCGAGCACGTTTCGGCGGGCAAACCCCACTCGCTAATCGCGAACTACATCGAGGACAGCGATATCGATCTCGTCGTGATGGGATCGCACGGCCGCTCGGGGATCAGACGAGCGCTGCTCGGCAGCGTCACCGAACGGACGCTCCGATCGACCCACGTGCCGGTTCTCGTGGTCGACGTCGAGAACGACTGATCGGTCGCCGCCGACGGTTCGAATTTTTCGCGACAGTCGTCCGTCGAGCGCCAGCCCGGTCGACGAGCGGTGCTGGGCTACTGTTCTTGCTGGGCGGTCGCGAGTTTGAAGCTCCAGATGAGTCCGAAATACGCGGCGATTCCCGCGAGCATGAACATGTAATACGCCCAGGTCGGGCCGTCGAGGACGCGGAAGACGAGATCGACCGTCGTCACCCAGACGACCGCGAACGCCAGATCGGTCAGTATCCCCCACCGCTCCTCGCGTGCGGTCTTGAGCCACTCGCGAACTCCCGTCATCGAACCGTCACCCGGCTCCTGAGATCGGCCATTGTGTGGGTCTTTCGCAGGGGCTTGAAAAAGCCTGTCGGAGGCGCCCTGGGTCGCACACTCGAGCGCGTTTCGTCACGTTTCCCGACCGCTTACTCGTCCCAGTAGGCCGTCTCGTCGTCGATGTTGTAGTAGCCGTGGACGGTCCGTTCGTCGCGGCCGCCCGGTGGCGAACCGACGAAGACGCCGAATTTGTCCATCTCTGGGTAGACGGTGACGTCCGGCTCGTTCATCGTCGACATCGCCAGATACCGAAGCGCCTCGTCGCCGTCGTTGACGATCCGGTGACCGCCGCTC
This sequence comes from Natrinema caseinilyticum, assembly GCF_024227435.1. GTDB lineage: Archaea > Halobacteriota > Halobacteria > Halobacteriales > Natrialbaceae > Natrinema > Natrinema caseinilyticum. Next base: position 3,721,185 of record NZ_CP100445.1, on the reverse strand, counting down.
TCGGCGGCCGGCAGGGTCACGTAGTCGCCCGCCGAAAGCGCCTCGAGACCGTCCTCGGTTTCGAGTTTCCCGTCGCCCGAGAGCACGTAGATCGCCTCCTCGTTCGCCGTGTGATAGTGATAGGGCCACGACCGCATTCCCGGCGGAAGTTCGTAGAGGCTGCACCCGAGGTCCGCGGCGTCGACGGCACTCGAGAGTTCCTTTCGGCGGAATGCTGTCTCCTCGCGGTCGTACTCCGTCCACTCGACTGCCGATTCGTTCGTCTTCTTCATACGGTGTCTCGTTCGCCTCGAGTGATTATGGTTCGGTACCGTTTCACTCGGGAACCGGCGGAAAGCGAAACCCCCTAACCCCGCGCGAGAGTGGACTCGAGCATGCACGACGATAGCGAGGTGGCCGTCCTCCGGCTCGGCCACCGACCCGGTCGGGACGAGCGGATGACCACGCACGTCGGCCTGACCGCCCGCGCGCTCGGTGCCGACCGCGTCCTCTTTCCCGACAACGCCGGCCAGTCCCTCGAGACGGTGACTGACATCACCGACCGGTTCGGCGGCCCGTTCGCGGCCGAATGTACCGACTCACCCCACGGCGTCATCCGCAACTGGGAGGGGCGAGTCGTCCACCTCACGATGTACGGCGAACGCGTCCAGGACGTCGAAGCCGACATTCGGGCCGCCCACACGGACGAGGACGACGCGCTGTTGCTGGTCGTCGGCTCCGAAAAGGTCTCGTTCGACGTCTACGAGGAAGCTGACTGGAACGTCGCCGTCACGAACCAACCGCACTCCGAAGTCGCAGGACTCGCCGTCTTTCTCGACCGCTTGTTCGAGGGACGGGAACTCGAACGAACGTGGACCGACGCCGATCGGCGCGTGATCCCCATGGAGACGGGCAAACGCGTCGAGTCAGTAACCGACGGCGAGGAGTGAGGGTCGAGCCCGGACGATTCAGACGGTCTGGTGCAACGATGTCCCGGTGCAATCGCAGGACGGTCGCGGTTGCACCGGCAACGACTTACAGTAGTCCGTCTCAGCCGGGCGTCCGAAAGAGGGGGACCGGACGGAGCAATCGCTTGCTGATCGACCGGGCGACCGCGCCGACTCCGATCTCGTTCTCGTCGACCGTGTATCCGGTTCCGACCCGTTCGATCGGGCCCGACTCGCCGTGAATCTCGAGCAGGCGCTCGAAATCGTCTTCCATGAGTCCCGTTCGGTCACAGATTTCGGACCTTGTGAGCGGACGATCGGCCTCGCGGAGGGCCTCGAGAAGCCACCGGCTGTGGAGTCCGGCGAGGTGGACCTCCCCCTTCGTCGCGTCCCCAGTACCGGCCGAGGATGCGTCGTCACTCTCCCGTCGCCGCCGGTCGATGCCGTCCAGACAGAGCCAACAGCCCGTCGCGACGAAGGCCACCCCGATCAACCCATCGCCGTTCCGGAGCTGACGGACACCGGCGGTGGCCGCGAGCGCACCGAGAAGGAATTCGGCACTGCCCGGGCCGATATCGACGGTCACCAGGTCGGAGAGCCAATCGACGGCGAGCGGGACGAACACGATCGCAAACAGGACCGTCCCGATTTCGGTGTCCTCGAATCCGAACAGCCAGAGAGCGCCGCCGAGGATCGCGATCGGAGCGAGGTCTCGCACCGCGAGCCGTTCGCGCACCCGGTCTCGGATCTCGAACACTGTGGATTTATCGTCGACGGGGCAGATATTAAATATGACGGACGAGTAAGGGGTTCCAACCTCGAACGGATCGTCGCCGTCGATCACCCGTTCTCGTACCGGCGGCTTCGGTCGGTTCGCCCTCGGGCGCGGGCCGTGTGAAAAGATAATTTTATATCATGACCATCGATAACACAATGCATGGACCTGGACGCGGTAGCGCAATCCGCCCGAGACGGGAACGTCGCGAAGCTCTTCGACCAGACGGCGGCCCACCACGGTGACGCACAGGCGATGGAACATCACGGCCGACGCTGGACCCACGCGGACGTACGAGACTGGACCGCCGAGTTAGCCGGGAGCCTCCACGGTCTCGGCCTCGAGCCCGGCGACCGGATGCTGCTTTTTCTGCCGAACTGTCCGCAGTACCTGATCGCCTCGATCGGCGCGTTCAAAGCGGGCGTCGTGATCTCGCCGGTCAACCCGCAGTACAAGCGCCGCGAGGTGGCTTACCAGCTCGAGGACACGGACGCGGGTGCGATCGTGACCCATCCGGCGCTGCGACCGATCGTCGACCAGGCGACCGCGGACGCCGGGATGGACCCCGACGTGATCACCATCCGGAGCGAGGACTGGGATCGCGATCCGGACGACCACGCGTTCGAGGAATTGCGCGGCGAGCCGGCGCTGGTCGAGCGCGACGACGACGACGTGGCCCTGTTGCCCTACACCTCCGGAACGACCGGCGATCCGAAAGGCGTCCAGCTCACCCACGAGAACACGAGAGCCCAGTTGATGTGGCCGCTGACCGCGTCGAACGTCGACGTCGAACCCGAGGACGTGCGCAGCCTCACCTGGCTCCCGCTGTACCACATCACCGGCTTCACCCACACCGCCCTCCAGCCGCTGGTCGGCGGCGGCCGGCTCTACTTCCGCAGCGCGCTCGAGTGGGACGCCCAGGCGTGTATGCAACTCATCGAGGACGAGGAGATCACGCACTTCGTCGGCGTGACGACGATGTACGCCGACATGGTCGAAGCCGACGACTTCGGCGAGTACGATTTGAGCAGCCTCGAGTCCGCCTCCGAAGGCGGCGCGAAGCTCTCGACGGCGGTCCAGGAGCGATTCGAGGAAACCGCGGGCGTCGACATCTCGGAGGGGTACGGACTGACGGAAACCCACGGCGCGACCCACACGCAGATGGGGTCGACGTTCGGCCTGAAACACGGGACGATCGGACAGCCGCTCCGGATGACCGACTGCAAGATCGTCGACGATTCGGGTGCCGAGGTCGCGCCCGGCGAGGACGGTGAACTCCTCGTCCGCGGCCCTCACGTGATGAAGGGCTACCACCAACTCCCCGACGCGACCGACGACGCCTTCACCGAAAACGGCTACTTCCGGACCGGCGACATCGCCCGCCGCGACGGCAACAACTACTACGAGATCGTCGACCGAAAGAAACACGTCATCGTCACGGCCGGGTACAACGTCTACCCCAGTGAACTCGAGAACCTCCTGCTCGAGCACGAGGCCGTCGCGGACGCGGCCATCGTCGGTATCCCCGACGAACGGCGCAACGAGGTCCCGAAAGCGTTCGTCGTCCCCGCATCCGGCGTCGAACCCGGGGCGGACGTCACGGCCGAGGAGATCAAGGAGTTCTGTCTCGACGAAGTCGCGGGATATAAACACCCCCGCGAAATCGAGTTCATCGACGAACTCCCCCGGACGACGTCGGGGAAAGTCCAGAAGTACAGACTCGAGGACGACGCGAACTGACCGAAACGAACTGACTGACGCGGATCCGCCTCCCGTTTCCCGCTTCGACCGTCTCCGACCGTTCCGTTCACTTCCGACGTTCCACCGTCTCCGATCGTTCGTCTCGCCTCCGATGTCTCGTAGTATCGAACACCGTCTTCCGTCTCGAACGTGAGCGCCCCGCGGTCCACGAGCGAGCCGAGAGCACCGATCGTGTCGAGGACCGGGGCATGATAGCGAATGCTGCCGGTTCGCTGTTCGGTGATCGCGAGCGCCGTCGCAGGTTCGATCGCCGCGGTCGCCTCCCGCGTCTCCGCCAGCAGTTCGTCGAGCCGATCGCGCGTCTTCTGTACGATCCGCTGTGGCCCCTCGAACGCGGGCCCGTGGCCGGGGAAGACGTGGGTTGCAGTCGTCTCGGTCAGCCGATCCATGGCCGCGTAGTACTCGTCGACAGCGTCGGCGGCACCTCGTTCGAAGTCGACCTGGAAGGCGCCGGCTCGAAACGGTTCGATGAGCGCGTCACCGGCGAAGAGGACCGTCGTGTCCTCGATCGTCGTCTGGTAGCAGCGGTGATCGATCTCGTGTCCGGGCGTCTCGAAGGCGGTGAACTCGCGCTCGCCGACGGTAATCGGTCCGCTCGGATCGACCGGCCGGGCGGTGTCGGGATCGACCAGCCGCCGAGCCCGACGGATCGAATCGATCTCTTCGTCGACGATCTCGGCGAGCTCCTCACCGTGATAGCCCACCGCTCTCGTCTCGTCCAGGACAGTGGCTCGTACCGCCTCGAGATCCCGTTCGAGTCTCGGAATCGACGCCTTCGGGACGTGAACCGTGGCGCCGGCCTCCCTGAGGACGGGCAGTTGACCGATGTGATCGCTGTGGACGTGGGTGACGAGGACGTGATCGACGTCGGCCGGGTCCCGATCGATTTCCGCCAGCCCGTCGAGCAATTCCGACTGGCCCGCCTCGCCCGGCGCACCCGCGTCGATCAGGATCGACTCCGGCCCCTCGAGCAAGTACGCCGCGACGTGTTTCGGCGGCCACGGAACGTCGAATTCGAGTCGATGAATTCGCGAGAGCGCCCGGTCGGGCGGAACGGTGCGACAGGAGGTGTCGGTCGTCATCGTCCAGAGGACTGCGACCCAGCGGCATAAACGTCGCGTCTGCAGGTTTCGCCGGCCGCGGTGTCGGCGAACGCTGATGCGAGCCGATTCCCGACCCGTTCGACGTCTCAAAAGACTTAATGGCGACATGGCGTTACGCATAGGTAATGGCTTTTGAGGACCTGCTCGAGGACCCGGTGATCCAGAAATATTTGCACGAGCTGGTCGGTCCCAAGGGGATGCCCGTCGCGGCGGCACCCCCGGACGGGGAGGTAACCGACGAGGAGCTCGCGGAGGAACTCGACCTCGAGTTGAACGACGTACGGCGGGCGCTGTTTATACTCTACGAGAACGATCTCGCCAGCTATCGGCGGCTGCGCGACGAGGATTCGGGGTGGTTGACCTACCTGTGGACCTTCGAGTACGACAACATTCCGGAGAACTTAGAGGAGGAGATGTACCGCCTCCACGAGGCACTCGAGGACCGACGGGAGTACGAGCGGAATCACGAGTTCTACCTCTGTGAAATCTGCTCGATCCGGTTCGAGTTCGGCGAAGCGATGGACTTCGGGTTCGAATGTCCCGAATGCGGTTCGCCGCTCGAATCCATGGACAACAACCGTCTCGTCACTTCGATGGACGACCGCCTCGACGCCCTCGAGGACGAACTCAACATCGACGCCGACGCCTGATGGTCGTACTCGCAACCAAGCTGTACGTGGAGGGGGACGCCCGCGAGCGGGCGCTCGACTCTCTGCGCTCGCTGGTCGGCAACCAGATCGACGACCTCGACGTCGAGTTCGAACTCGGCGTGCGCCACGACGACTTTCCGTCCGTGACGATCGAGGGCGACGACGCCACCGTCGCTCGCAACGTCCTTCGCGAGGAATTCGGCGAGATCGTACCCGATCTCGAGGTCGGAGAGACTTACGTCGGAACCCTCGAGTCCTGGGACGATGCGGGGTTCGTTCTCGATGCCGGGCAGGCGGTCCGAATCCCGACCGACGAACTCGGACTCGGTCCCGGGTCGGCGACGCAAATCCGCGAGCGGTACGGGCTCGTCCAACACGTGCCGTTGCAGTTCGTATACGGTGGCGAGGACGACACGGGCGCCGACGGAAACGACGCCACCCCATCGCGGCTCGCGGACGCCGAACGGGACCGGCTCTACGAGTGGACCCGCGGGGCCGGTCGACTCAACGTCAACAGCGGCACCCGTGCGGAAGTGCGAGCCACGCTCAACCGCGCGGGCCACGCACAGGACTACGTCACCGTCGAACGGCTCGGACTGCTCGAGCAGAGCGTGATCTGTACAGAGGATACCGACCCACCCGGCCTGCTGGCCAGCGTCGGCGAGTACCTTCCCGCCGAACTCCGGTGTGTCGTGCCATAGTATGAATCGTCGACTCGTGTGGGCCGTGATCGCGGTTGCCTTGCTCACGATGGGAGCGGGGTGTTCGTCGTTCCTCGGCGGCGTTTCGGACGAGCAACTCGACCGGGAACAGGATTACAGCGACCTCCGCGAGAGCGACGCGGACGTGAGGATCGATATCGACGATGGAAACCTGATACGCGGCGGCGAGTACCGGGCGGTCTACGACCTCAACGGGACGAAAGAACTGTCGCTCTCGAGATCGACGATCTATCGGGACGAACCGCTGCAGATCCACAGCGTCCGCTACTGGTATCCGAACGGCACCGAGGTAACGGGCTCGGAACTCGAGGTCGAGCAGGGACGCTCGGCCACCACGGTGACGGTGCCCGACGAAAACGGAACGATCGCGTTCTCCGGGGAAGCCGGCCGAAAAACGTTCAGCCTGCCGGCATTCGTCGCGGGATCGTACCAGGTGACGATCCCGGACGGGCACCGAACGTCGAACTTCATGTTCGGGGACGTCTCACCGGGCGGTTACGAACGCGAGATCGTCGACGGCCAGGAGCGACTCGTCTGGGACGACGTAGAGGCGGACAGTACGATCTCGGTTCGGTACTACCTGGCTCGTGATATCCCGCTGTTTCTCGGGTTGATCGGCGGTGCGCTCTTGCTCGGCGGCGTCGGGATCGCATACTACTACCGGCAGGTCAAACGACTGCAACGGCAGCGCGAGGAGCACGGCGTCGACGTCGATATCGACGACGATTCCGACGGCGGGCCGCCGCCGGGACTGCGGTAATAGCCGCTCCCCTACCGGGCGAGGCGTTTTCCGTGTATTTCGGCAACTCGGTCGCCGTCGAACGCGCCCTCCGACGTCGACTGACTGTCAGTCGTGCATCGCCTGCTCGTTGAGCCAGACCGTCTCCGAGTCGTCGATCAGCCAGCCGTAATACCAGTCTTCGTCGTTCGGGACGTCGAGAACGAGCAGGTTCGGATCCGTGACCCGATCCGCCGTCCGACGCGAAGACCCGAACACCCGCGGCAGATCGACGACCCTGACACGCTCACCGGCGACGGTGAGCGTCCCGGCGTTCCACGGGTCCCCCGTACCCGAAAGCAACGTTTCGTCCGCGATACCGAGCACGGAGACGACCGACGCGGCCTCGACGCAGTATCGTCTCTCTTCGAGGTCGAACGTGAGAACGGTGGCGCGCTCGTCGTGGATACTGGTGCCGTGGTCCGAAGCCGATTCCATTCGCTGCGATGACTGGCGACACGGAGAATAAGTCTTCTGTATCGGACAAGTCGCCTGCATCGAACGATAGCGGAGCGCGTACAGGGGCCGGCCACCGCCTCGGATTCGCCTCGCGTACCATCGCCGTGTGGCTTTCGTTCGTCGCTCGTTCGATGGCCACTGTCGCGCCGACTCGGCCCTGATTGGGGCCCGTATCCGCTTCGTCTCTCCACACCGAGGCGCAATCCGCTTTGCCTCCCCACGAAGAGACTAACCGAGAAGGAGTTCCCCGGCCCCGATCGAGCGGGTTGGCCGCGGATCGCATATTGGAAACGTGAACGTTCACGCGGGAGTCAACGTTTTATTGTTGGAACCTGATATACTACTAGGATCATGGCACCGGATCTCTCTGAAAAGCTCCTTGGAATCGATATCGACGGCGCCGAACGGACCCGCGACGAGGTCGGTGGGGAACGCGAGCGTGAGGATCTCGTTCAATTCGTCTTCGTCCGCATCGGCGATCACCGACTCGCACTTCCAGTCGACGCGGTCAGCACGATTACGGAACCGCCGACGTCGTTGACTCGAGTCCCGCGGTCGCCCCCCGCGATCGAGGGACTGATGGACCTCCGAGGGGAAATAACTGCGGTGGTCGACACGCGCGTTCACTTTCCGGTGGACGAACCCAGGTCGGAGAAGGAACGACTGCTCGTCCTCGACCGGCCGGGCGACCAGCAATCGGCCGCGATCCGGGTCGACGAAGTCGTCGGTGTCGAAACGGTTCCCGAAAGCGACGTGATCGACAGCGACGGGATCGAGAGCAGCGAATTTGCCGGTGACGCACTGGAACACCCCCTCGTCGTCGCGCTCGTGACGCAAGAACGGGAGCAGCGGATCGACGTTAGTGACATGGTGGCCGACGGACCGGAGGAAGAGCGACTCGAGTCGGACACCGGTGTCGGGACTGGAATCGGCGTCTCGACGGCGATGACGTCGGTCCGCGAGACGGCCGGCAGGTTCGGCGAACCGATGGGCGAGACGTTCGAGATCGAACCGGAGGTGGACGACGAACCGGCGGACGACTCGCCGCAGGAAATCGTCGTGGAAGCGACTGCGCTGATCGACGTCGATCGATTGTTGCTGGCCTCGGGTCACGCCTGAGAGTCGTCCGGTCGACCAGATTACGAACAGGCGTTGCGAGCGGGTTTCCGGGGCATATTCGACGGTTATCATGTCTGATAATCGAGAGACAGCATTTATGGTAGTTGTATCTCTACCAGAGTTTGGTGTACTACTGAATGTCGACAGGGGTGCTCATCGTGGACGACTCTCATTTTATGCGGAACCTACTTCGTCAGATCCTGGAGCAGGATTACCGCATCCTCGGAGAGGCGTCTAACGGAGCAGAAGCCGTAAAATTGTACAAAGAACACGATCCCGATATCGTCATGATGGACATCGTGATGCCGAAGTGTAACGGCATCAAGGCGACCGCGGCGATCAAGAAGATCGACCCGGACTCCCGCGTCATCATGTGTACGAGTGTCGGACAGCGTGAGAAAATGAAACTCGCCGTGAAGGCTGGCGCGGACGGTTACGTCACGAAGCCGTTCGAGGAACCCAGCGTCAGAAAGGCCCTTTCAGACGTCGTTGCGGCATGACGCGAGTACTCGTTGTCGACGACTCGAGGTTTATGCGGACAGTCATCGGCAACGCGCTCACCGAAGCCGGGTACGAGGTCGAAACAGCTGCGAACGGATCCGAAGGGGTCGAACTCGCCGCCACGTTCGATCCGGACGTCGTGACGATGGACGTCGAAATGCCGGAAATGGACGGGATCGACGCCGTCGAACGGATTATGGCGACGAACCCGACCATCCTTCTCATGCTCAGCGTCCACACCGAACGCGGCGCCGAGGCGACGTTCGACGCCCTGGAACGAGGGGCTGTAGATTTTATTCACAAGCCGGACGGCTCCGATTCGCGCAACATCGCGCATCTCACCGACGAAGTCGTCGAGACAGTCGACGAGCTCGCGGAGGCACAGATTTCTTCCGTCGCGCTCGCTCGTGCGTCCGCGACCGCCTACGCGACGAGGACGGGTACCGCGAGTCGTACCGGACGAACGTCAACTGCCGGGACAGGGGCTGGCACCGAAACGGAAATCGGTAATGCCGTCGCCGGTGGCGGGTCCGACGCCCATCCCACGTGCGACAGCAAAACGACCGGGCCGGACGCGCGTCCCGAAATCGAATCCGGATTCGAATCCGGCGAACCCGCGCCCCCGATCACGGTCGGTGACGACCGCGCGGACGCACCGACGGTGATCATCGGCGCATCGACCGGCGGCCCGAAGATCGTCGAGCGAGTGTTCGAACGGCTGCCGACCGACCTCGAGGCCAAGGTGTTGGTCGTCCAGCACATGCCTCCGGAGTTTACGTCGCGGTTGGCCGACCGTCTCGATTCGTTGAGCACGTACGACGTCAGCGAAGCGACGGACCGACAGCGACTCACGTCTGGCGAGGCGGCGGTCGCGCCGGGCCACTCCCACCTCGAGGTGGCAAGCAACGTCGGAGGGGCGCTACGCCTCCGACTCGACGAGGGCGACCGGATCCACGGCGTGCGGCCGGCGATCGACGTCACGATGACCAGCGCAGCCGAGCGGGTTTCGGACGCACTCTGTGGCGTCGTTTTGACCGGTATGGGTCGCGACGGCGCAGCCGGCATCGAGGCGATCAAGGCCGCTGGCGGGCGGACGATCGCACAGGATGAGGCAACGAGTCCGGTCTTTGGCATCCCCTGTCAGGCAATCGATACGGGCTGTGTCGATCGAGTCGCGCCCGCAAACGGCATCGTCGATGCGATCGTCGATGCGTTCACGACGGACGGTGAGAACGATGACTGATTATCTGACAGATTTCGTTCAGGAGAGCGAAGAACGGATTACGGAACTGAACAACGATTTGCTCACGCTCGAGCGCAATCCGAACGACGAGGAGGCCATGGAAAATATTTTCCGGGTCGCACACACCCTCAAGGGGAACTGCGGTGCGATGGGCCTCCAGTCGGCGAGCGATCTCGCTCACGCGATCGAGGATCTGTTGGACGCCGTCCGCGCCGACGAACTCGACGTCACACCGGAGTTGATGGACGTCATTTTCGACGCCGTCGACGAACTCGAGACGATGATCGACGAGGTCGCCCGCACCGGCACGGTCGAGACCGATCCGTCGGCGACGATAACCGCCCTTCGAGATCACCTCGAGACAGATACGACTGAGGAGACGACCGGACTCGTCGCGCCGTCGGCCGACGAGATCGACGACGTGTGCTCGCGGTTCGATCCGCCGATCGACGATGGCCACGACGTCTATCTCGCTCGGTTGGCGATCGCGGAGGAAGCGGGCGTCAACAACGGAAAACTGGTTGTCGACGCGTTGATCGACGCGTTCGATCTGATCGGCACTGATCCGCCCCAGGAACGGATCGCGGCCGCCGACTACGACGGCCGCTTCGACGCCGTCTTCGCAACCGCTGTGGGCAAGGCCGCTATCTCGTCGGGTCTCGATCCGGTCGAGGAAGTCGACGAGTTCGAGATCGTCGACGTCACCGATCGGTTGGAGGGCGACGACGAACCGGGCGCAGAACCGCGCGCGGCCGAAGCAGTGCCCAGTGAGGAGATGACGTCCGAGGAGGCCCAGGATCTCAACGTCGACGACCTCCTCGACGAGTTTTCCGAGTTCGACGACCTGGACGAGATGGTCAAAGACGTCGACGAAGACGAACTGTCGGCGTTCGACGACATGGGCGATGCCGGCTCGTTCGACGAGTTGCTGGAAGACGAAGGGGCCGCCGACCTCGAGTCCGGGCCGGGTGAACCGCCGGCGAGCACCATCGACGAGGGAGACGATGAGACGGCGTCCGAATCGGAGACGACTACTGCACCCGGTTCCGAATCGGGTCCCGAAGACGGGGCCACGGCGGACGACGGTACAGCGTCCGAACCGGACGACCAGGTCGACGACGCAAGCGCGGTTTTCAACGAATTGAAGGACGAAGTCGAGATGGTCGGCTTCGACGAGCTGCAAGACGAACTCGCGGAACTCGAGTTCGACGAGTTCGACGACGAAGAGGAGGTCGATATGGACGAACTCCTCGGCGACGACGTCGAGGACGACTCGTTCCTCGACGAAACTGACCCGTCAGTGGGCGCCATCGACGACGTCACGACTGATACGACGGATGATGACGAGGACGGCGCAGACGTGATCGACGAGGGCAGTGCGGGTGCGGTCGATGTGGACGGTGACGACGAAGGCGGTGGTACCGATACCGTTGCAGCGAGCGACGAGGACGACGGTCTCGTCGATGCCGAAAGCGCATACGAGCCGACAGCGGGCGACATCGATGTAACCCAGGCTTCGGATACCGACGACGTCGAGGCTGTGGTCGAGACCAACGGAATCGAGACAGCTGCGGGCGACGATTCCATCGATGCGACACCGTCGACCGATTCACCGGACGAGCCAGTCGTGTCAGATGCCGACTCCGTCGGTCCGACCGATGAAGCGACCGATGCACCGGACGAAGACGAGACGATCGAGCGTGTTGCAGGCGACGATATCGCCGATTCGGACGAACCCGAGGAGGCTGTCGTCGACGACGGAGTGACAGATGAGACCGACGCCGACGGTGCGTCTGTGGATGTCACGGACACGGAGACGATCGGAGATGTCGACGAGACGATCGCGGGCGACACTGAAACCGACGATGGAGGGTTCGACGCCGAGACTGGTATCGGCGATGACGGCGATGAGATTTCAGGTGACGACGGGTTCGACGACGGGTTCGACGACGGGTTCGACGACGGATTCGACGACGGGTTCGACGACGGATTCGACGACGGATTCGACGACGACGGGTTCGACGACGGATTCGACGACGACGGGTTCGACGACGACGGGTTCGACGACGGATTCGACGACGACGGGTTCGACGACGACGGGTTCGACGACGGATTCGACGAAACTGGTGCCGGCGACGGCGTCGGCGCGGATTCGACCGAGTACGGCGTCCAGTCGGAAACCGCCGAAGCCGAACCGAGCGACGACGCTGCCGAATTCGGCGCAGTCGACGAGGCTGCCGACCCCTTCGAAGCCGGTGACGAGAGCGACCTCGAGACGGTCGATTCGGAAAGCCGGTCGGAGTCTGACGAAGGGACGACCAGCGAAGCGTTCGGGTCGGATACCGAAGGTGAGTTCGATCCGACGACACCCGCTGCGGGCACAGCCGAGACCTCGGCGGACGATACAGAAGCCTTCGACGCGGAAGACGACGGCATCGCCGGCTTCGACGACGAGTCCAGTGACGGATTCGACGACGGCCTCGACGACGTATCCGGCGCCGGCTTCGACGACGTGTCCGGCGACGGCCTCGACGATGTGTCCGGTGACGGATTCGACGACGGGTCCGGCGACGGCTTCGATGACGACGACGGGTCTGGCGACGGCTTCGACGACGAGTCCAGTGGCGGTTTCGACGACGCAGTGGACGAACCGTCGGCGAGTACGGCCGATTCCGAGACGGAGACGGTGGACGAGGGCTTCGAGACCGGTTTCGACGATCCCTTCGACGAACAACTCGACGACGAGGCATTCGCTGGAACCGAAGAGTTCGACGTCGGGAGGGGCGGATTCGATTCGCCGACGGCAGATTCGAGCGTCGAGGGGGACTCGAGTCCCTCGTCTGAAGCCTCGTTCGGCGACGATACGGTCGGCGCAGACGACGATTCCGAAGACGACGTCGTTCGAATCGTCGAGGAACCCGAACTGCCGATTCCGGATCTCTCAGTCCCGGAGGCGACAGACCGGCCCGACGCCGAGGCGGAAACCGGCGAGATTCAATCAGTCCGGGTCGACGTCGACCAGATCGACTCGCTGCTGACGCTCGTCGAGGGCCTGGTGACGAGTCGCGTCCGCCTTCGACACGCGGCTGAGGCAGATGACGACGATGCGGCGCTCGAGGCGGAACTCGATTCGCTGTCGGAACTGACGACGGATCTCCAGGAGACGGTCATGAACATTCGACTGGTTCCGTTGCGGACGGTGACGAACCGTCTCCCGCGAGTCGTCCGCGATATCGCCCGCGAACAGGACAAGGAGGCCACCTTCGAAATGGTCGGCGAAGACGTCGAACTCGACCGGAGTATTCTCGATCGAATCGGCGATCCGCTCATCCACCTGGTGCGTAACGCTGTGGACCACGGGATAGAGCCACCCGAAGTGCGCGAGGACGCGGACAAACCTCGGGAAGGGACGGTCGAAGTCCACGCGGAACGGTCACGCGACCGTGCGACCATTACCGTCATAGACGACGGGTGTGGACTCGATCCCGACAGGCTTCGAACCGAAGCCGTGGCGGCCGACATAATCGAGGAGGACGAAGCGGACACGCTGTCCGACGAGGACGTGTACGAACTCATCTTCCACTCCGGTCTTACGACCGCCAGCGAAGTGACCGACGTGAGCGGTCGCGGCGTCGGAATGGACGTCGTCAAACGGACGATCGAAGATCTCGACGGGTCGGTTTCGATCGACAGTGAACCGGGCGAAGGGACGACCGTCACGATGCAGCTCCCTGTATCGGTCGCGATCGACGAGATTCTGTTCGTCGAAAGCGGCGGCGAGGAGTTCGGCGTTCCGACGAAAGCGATCCGCGACATCGAGTCCGCCGCGTCGCTCGAGACGGCGGGCGGCGAATCCGTCCTCCCGGGCGACGACGGCGATTACCGCGTCGTCAAGCTGGCCGACGTCCTCGAGACGCCGAGGGCGGGTGTGAACGGCGAGGGAATGGTCGTCCGAATCCGCGGAGAGGTCCGGGAAGTGGCCCTGCACTGCGATCACATCCACGGCCAACAGGAGGTCGTCGTCAAACCCTACGAGGGATTCATGAGCGACATTCCGGGTCTCAGCGGGGCAACGGTTCGGGGACGAGGGGAAGTAGTCAACATACTGGACGTGACGACACTATGAACGAACGCGAACACCAACACCGACGGAGGAACCTATGACGATGATGGTCGACATTCGAAAGTTGAGCTTTATAAACGAAATGGCGAAGGTCGGGACGAACGGCGTCGCCGACAACATGAGTAAACTGACCGGGCAAGACTCCCACATGGAGGTGACCAAGACCAACTTCATCGACGTCGAGGACATCGAGTCCCAACTCGACGGCGGGAAGCGGGTCGGCGTCCGTGTTCGACTCCTCGATCCACCACACGGACACATCCTCATCCTGTTCCCCGAAGCGAGCGCCAAGAAAATCACCGCGATCATGCTGCGCGATGTCGTCGACGACATGGGCGACGTCTCCGGCAAGATGGCCCGAAGCGCAGTCGAGGAGATGGGGAACATGATGGCCAGCGGGTTCATCGACGGCTGGGCCGACGTCCTCGGGCGGGCGATCGATATCGCTGCGCCACAGCTCGTCTACGCGCCGACCGGGGACATCGTTACTCGGACGGCCAGTCTGGGCGGCGATGACCTCGCGCTGTTCTTCGATTCGGATCTGTCCGTGCCGAGTTACCAGATCGAAGCCGAGATTTACGCCTTCCCGGACTTAGAAGAGTTCGTGGAAATGGTCAACGGCATCGAAGTCCAACCCGCATGAAACTCGACGTCAACGCACTCGGCACGTTCTACCGGATGGCTCGAGAGGGCGCCGGGCTCGCGGCGGGCCGACTCACCCACATGCTGGGCGTCGAAACGCAGGTGGGCGTAACGAAACTCAACTTCATGCGGGGCCAGGAGATCAGCCACGACTTCGAGGATTCGGTCGAGAAAGTCGGCGTTCGGGTCAAACTGACCGGCGCGATCGAGGGCTACTCGGTCGTCGTCTTCGAGCGCGAAAACGCGCTCAGGGTCGTCGAGACACTACTCGCCGGGGCGAGTCCGGATGCGGACGTCGAGACCCACATCGGCGAGATCGACGAGTTCGACGAGATGACGAAAAGCGCCGCGACCGAAGTCGGTCACATCATGAACAGCGGGTTCATCGACGGCTGGGCCGACGTGCTCGAGGCGGTCATCGACGTGTCGACGCCCGAGTTCGTCGAGGGCGAATCCGCCGAGCCATTTTTCGGCGACATCGACGAGGCGCCGGCCGACGACGACCTCGCCTTGCTGTTTCAGAGCCGGATCGAAACCGTCGGCACGGAAGTGGGCTTCAGCCACTATCTCTTCCCGAAACGCGAGTCGATGTCGACGCTTCTGGAGCGACTGCGAACCAGCGACGGCATCGAGTACGACAAACTCGACGGCTTCGATCGGATGGCCGAGCGCGGCGCCGAAGAGGTAGCCAAGACCGCGACCACGCTGACCGGAATCGATACCAGCGTCGAGATCCGGCGACTGAACTTCGTCTCGCTCGAGGCGATCCCGGAGCAGGTAGCGAACGAGAAGCTCGTCGGGGTCGCCTTCGAATTCGACGGAATGCCGAGCGGCTATCTCCTCTTCTTGTTCGACGAGGAATCGGCTCACGAAATCGTCGACGCGATGGTTCCGATGGAAGTCGACGAAGACGGCTTCGGCGAGATGGGGACGAGCGCGATCACGGAACTGGGTAACATCATGGCCAGCGGATTTCTCGACGGGTGGGCGAACGTCCTGGATACGACGATCGACCATTCGACGCCGGAATTCATCCACGACATCGGCGCCGCAGCCGTCGATCCAGTCATTATTCAACTCGGCGAAAATCAGGACTTCGCGTTCATCTTCGATACGGTCGTCGTGGCCGACGGCCGCGAGTTCGATTGTGAGGTGTACGCGATTCCCGACGAATCGGACCTCGAGCGCGCGCTGAACGACCTCGACGTCGATCGGATCGAAGAGACGCCGACGACGGCAGAGTTCCAGGAAGTCGATACCACATGAAAACTTACGGTACTGAACCAGGCGCACCAACGCCCGTCCAGGTCGGTATCTCCGAACTGGTCGTCAGCGAAGGTGACGACACGCTCAAGTCCTACGGGCTCGGCTCGTGTCTCGCCATCGCACTGTACGATCCGAACTCCGAGATTGGGGGCCTCGCACACGTCATGTTGCCCGACGGCGATGCCGCGGACAACAGCGATCGCAAACCCGGAAAGTACGCCGACACGGCGATCCGAGCGCTCCTCCGACGAATGGTCGAGCAAGGTGCCAACTACACCACTGTCGAAGCGAAGATCACCGGCGGCAGCGATATGTTCGAGTTCGAAAGCTTCGGTGACGGCGTCGGACAGCGAAACATCGCCGCTGCAAAAGATGAACTCGAGAAACTCGGCGTCCCGCTCGAGGCGGAGGACGTCGGCGGCGATCACGGCCGGACCGTCGAGTTCACACCCGGAACCGGAAAGCTCGTCGTGAAGACCTCGAACGGCGAAACCGGAGTGACAGAGCTGTGATCGGAGGCACCGATGGCGACGCCGGACTCCCTCGAGACGATGCGGACGGGAGCAACGGTAACGAACGAGGCAGCGCCGACGCGTTCGGGGATCTCCTCGCGTTCGTCGAGGACGAACTATCCTTTGCAACGAGCCACTACAACGACAGTTACCTCGACAGACGCGTCTCCTCCCGGATGCGCCGCACCCAGAGTGACACGTACGACGCCTATTTCGAAATACTGCGGACCGATCCTGACGAACAGGACGCGCTGCTCGAGGCAATGAGTATCAACGTCACGGGGTTCTTTCGCAACCCCGACGTCTGGTCGGGAATTCGCGTCGTGCTCCGTCGGCTCTCCGAGAACTATCCGACCGTCCGGGTGTGGAGCGCGGCCTGTGCTGACGGCCGGGAACCCTACTCGCTGTCGATGCTCGCCCGCGACGACCCGGAGATCGACGAATCGAAGGTGTACATCCTCGGAACCGATATCAGTACGCCGGCACTCGAGACGGCTCGAGCGGGCGTCTACGAGGAGTCTCGGACCGTCGATCTCGACGATCAGCTCTCATTTCTCGACGACTACACCCGATACGTCGACGTCGATGGCCGGACGTACCGGATCGGCAACGGCGTGAAACAAAACGTCCGATTCCAGCGACACGACCTGATCAACGACGAGCCGAAGTCGGGTTTCGATCTCGTCGTCTGTCGCAACCTGTTTATCTACATCGACAACGCGTACAAGGAGTCGATGCTCGAAACGATAGCCCGGTCGCTTCGTCCGGAGGGGTACCTCGTTATCGGGAAGGCCGAAACGATTCCGCCGAACCTCCAGTCGTCGTTCGCCGTTCGCGAAGCCCGTCTGCGTATCTATCAGCGAGACCCCGCGAGAACGAGCGTCGGACGTCCCAACCGGCGTGCGAATTCGAACATCGAGCCCTGAGGGAGCCGCATCTCCGAACCGATCCGTCGGGAGACCCGAACCACGCCCGGTACCGACGGGGTTCCAGTTCGTGCGACTGGGGACGACCGGATGTTACATACTAGTCCGGCGCTATACGTCCGATGATGGCATCGCTCGACCTCCGACCGTTCGTCGTCCGCGCCGCGGCGCTCGTCGATTCCTCGCCGCCGACAGACGTACCCGAGACGCGAACGCTGCTCGTCGAACCGTTCCTCCAGGCGCTGGGCTGGGACACCCGGGCCGACGCGTGCCTCCTGGACCGCACCGTAGACGGGATCCGTCTCGAGTACGTCCCGACGGTCGATGCGGTCCCAGCGCTGTTCGTGGCCGTCGAGGCGTACGGTGATCCGCTTCGGGAGTCTCGAGCGAACCAGCTTCGACAAACGATGGCATGGACGGGCGTCGATCGCGCGATCTACACCAATGGCCGGGAGTACCTGCTGTTGTCGGGGACGACCGACGTCGAGTACCACGCCCTCAGGGTCACCGAACTCGCCGACTCGTCTTCGGCGATCGCACCCTACTCCCGTGACGCCTGCAGTCTACGTCTCGAGTGCCACGACCGAACCCACGTCGCCAGACAGCTCGCCGTGGAACGGACGCGACTCGTCGAGTCGATCGTCGACCGGCTCACTGCTGCAACCGTCCAGGGACCGGTCTCCGCCGACGAGCTCGAATCCGCAGTCGACCGGTTTTTCGACCGGCTCGTCGTCACGTTCGCTGCCGACGAGTCGGGGCGACCGGATTCCGACGGGGACGTGGCGATCGAGTTCAGCGAATCAGAAATAACGGATCCCGGCGAGTCACGGGCGGCCGGCGACGAACCGACGGCACGTTCCGATGCGTTCGGTGACGACCAGAACCGCGACGAGAGTCACGGAACCGACGAACAGTCGGACTCGCTGGACCGCGCGGATCGGACGGACTCGAGGACGGACATCAATTCACGCCAGGAATCTGGCAGTCGGAGTCCACCCGAGACGAACCGACAGTCGGACGCCGGCGATCGAAACGCCGGTTCGACCGGCGTCCCCGGCGGGACCGATTCCGAGGGGCGAAACGAAACGGGTGAAGGCGAAGTGACGGACGGCGAGTCGACGGACGGTGAGACGGGTGGTAACGGAACGAGGAACGGCGACGGTGAGGCGGGTGGGGAGTACGTGGTTCGCTTCTTCAACGATCGCGGCTCGATCGGTGCGATCGGCCACTCGACATCTCGAGGGGCGCTCGTCGAGGCCGCAGAGTATCTCCTCAAGCGAGGGATCGCCGGCGTCGACGTCCCCTGGGGCCCGGACGACGGCGACGGAACGGTGTTGAACGCCGAACCAGCACACGCCGACGGAACGCCGATGGCCGAACCGCAGCGACTCTCGAACGGACACTACCTCGATACCACTGGCGACGCCGACGACAGAGCCGGACGCGTCGAAGCACTGACCGCCCGAGCGGGATTGCGCGCGATGATAACGGGAGACTGGGACTAGCGACCCTGAGACACTATCGTCGAAAGCCACGACCGAGTGATCGACGATCCACGCAGGCTCAGTATTCGACGTCCGTCTCGACGACCGTAATCACGACGTCGTTCACCGGATTGCCGCCGCTGTCTTCACAGGTGGCGAGTATATCCGCGCCTGCCGACCCCGACGTTTCCCAGCCGGACCGCTCGAGCGACGCGTTCCACGCCCGCTCGTAGGGCGTGTCAATCCGTATCGAGACGTTGGTGATCCCGTCCTCGAAGTGCGTTTTTCGACTCCGCTCCGTCATCGTGAGTCCGAGACCATCGGTGCTCTGGATCGACCCCCGACTCGTGGGTTCGACCTCGGTCAGCGAGATGACGACCGTCTCAGTCTCCGGGTGGCAGGTCACGTGTGGCTGTTTGACGACCGCGCTGCCGGTTTCGTCGGCACGAACGACGCCGCCGCCTTCGTAGGCGATGGTATCGGAACCGGCTTGATACGTGAACTCGCCGAGTTCGACGGGGGCGACGGGACTCGGATTGCCGTCGAGGAGAATCGTGAGATTCGTCCCGTCCGACCCGGTCGACACTCGCCCTTCTCGGAGCGTCAACTCGCCGTATTGTTGATCGATGCCATCGTGTCGCATGACAGAGTTGAAGTTGACCGCGAGCGCCTCCATCGCCCGTTCGGCGTTACGCAACTGCTCGCCTTCCTGGTAGTCGGCCATCGCCTGAAACCCGACCGTCGACAGGATCGCAACGGATCCGATGATCGTCGCGAAGACGAGTATGAACGCGATCATATCCGATACAGCACGGTCGTCGGTCCGACGTCGCATCTCCGTTCGTGGTCGTGTCCGTCTCATGCGTTCCCGTCCTCGATCGATATCTCTCCGTTCTCGTAGACGATCGCGATCGTTCCGCCGGCCGTCGAACTCTCGACTATCGTCGCGTCGGTTTTGATCGGTACGTAGGCGACGGCATCGGCATTGTGTGCCGAAAGCTTCACACAGTCCGTGTTCCCGTCGAGCAGCGGCGCATCACAGTCCTCGAGTAACTCGACCGTGTACCTGGCGTTTGCGACCGTCCGTGGATGATCGGTCCTGATCGTCGCGTTGTCCGTCGTCCGCGCCCCGATCTGGTCCGCGTTCCCGATTTCGTCTGCCAGTCGCTCGCCGATCGTCTCGAGCGAAGAGTCGGCGCTGCGGTCCGTCTCCGAGTCGAGCATGGTCCCGGCGCTGGTCAACAGGATGGCGATGAGGATCGTCGTAATGCCGACCGTCAGGACGTGCGTGATCGAAATCGAGACCGCGCGATCCCGTCCGTCGCGTCGCTCGATGGGTGACACGATCAGAGACACCCCGCTTCGACGGTTCGCGTTCGTTCGGAACTGATACCGGCCGAGTCGTACGCGATCGTGATGTTCGCCTCGAGCGTTCCCCCGCTTTTCGAGACGTCGTTCGTGCTGATCGTCACAGCCGTCGCCGTCGACTCGAGCGTCGTGTTCCGGTAGGAATTGCTGAGTGCCGTGATATTTTCCTCCGCGTAGTCCGCTAACGTGGTCCCGGTAGCGCTCGATTCCTCGTCGACGTTCTCGAGGAGACACCCGACGCTTTGCTCGACTTCGTATTCGACCACGTGGGCGTTGCTCGCACTCTGACTCGTCCCCCCCGAGGACAGCGTCTCGGTGTAGAGAACGCCGTTGAAGACGACGACGACGACGAGGATGATGAACGCGAGCGCGATCGCGCCGATGAGGATCACCTGTGCGCGCTCCGTGTGCCCGGTCACCATAGTATCACCCGTACTTCCACGACGTTGTAAATCGGCGTTTCATCGCTGCTTCCCCGGTGTGGGATGGTTTCGTCGTCGGAGTCCGCTGCCGCTTCGAGCGTCCGCGAATCGCCGTCCGACGTGATCGTCTGGTTGTCGTACAGCGTGACGGTGTAACTCGCCGTCAACGCGCTCGAGGGTGGACTCCCCTGATACACCAGCGTCTTCCGATCGCCCGTCTCGGGATGCAACTGGACGTTGTAACTCCACCCGTTGCTGGCGAATCGCTGTTCCAATATATCACCGAGTTCGGATTCGTTACCGAACGTCGTCACGGAGTACGTCTGATTGTCCTCACCGGGCGCAGGCGGCCCATCTGCGTTCGCGAACCCACCCTCGCCGTCCCAGTTCCGAACGGTTTCGGAGAGATTCCCCCCTCGACTCGAGACGATCAGCGCGTCCTGTGCTTCCTGTTGGATCTGGACCTGAACCGTTCGATCCGCCAGCCCACCCGTCGTCGGTGTCAGAACGACCGACTGCAGCGCGAACAATACAGCCATCAGAACGACCATGGCACCGATGAATCCCTCGAGCGTGTAGGCCTGCCCGCGGTCACTGTCGGGCCCTCGAGTGGATGAACCGATCATGCTATCACCAGACCCTCACGACGAGCCTGCAGGCGGGATCGCACTTGCTCGAATTTTCCAGTGTGACGATTCGTGCGGCGCTCGCTGCCGATTCGTTCTCGTACGCATCGCCGCCCGACAGCGTGGTAGTGTCGACGGCCGCTCCCTGAAACGTTTCGACCGTCACGTTCACGCGGTCGTACACGACATCGTCGCTGTCACTCGCCCGAAGTCCGAGTTCCGCGCTCAGGTTCGGGTTCGAATATCTGGCGGTGAAATCGGTTTCGTTGATCTGATTAGCCGTCCCAGTCGACGTCGACAGGTTGTGGACCACCAGGTCCGCGATCCGATCCGCCTGTGCCGTCTCAGCCCCGTCGACCCCGGAGTCGAACGGCGTGATGACCGATGGGAGAAACGAGAAGACGAACGCGATCGCGAGGAGGAATATGCCGATCCCGATGGCGAAATCCTGCGTCGTCTGTCCCCGATCGCCCAGCGATATCGAGACCGTCGCGTGGCGCTGGTCGGCCGTCCGCCTCCGATCCCGACCGTGTGTTCGTTCCCGACACATCTTAGGCCACCAGCGTCCAGCCGATGAGGGCGATCGACGTGAGTGCGATCGTGTACTTCAACCCGCTCAGCAGGTCGGCATCTCGGATGTAGCCGCAGATAAACCCGGAGATGATCGCCTGCAGCGTCACCGCATGGAAGAACAGCACCGACAACATCTCGACGTCGATGTTCTCGCTCAAGTTCGCCTGGCCCATCCCGCTCGCGCTTGCGGCCCCCGAACTCGCTTCGGCACCACTCCCGCCGGCGTTGAGGCCGGCCATGGTGTCGATGAACTGTGTCTTGAGGATCGCGATGACAGCGAGCACCGTCATGAAGGTCATGATGATAATAACGATCTGCATCCGGGTCCGGGATTTCCGTTCGCGTTCGATATCGTCGTGGTTCTCGCTGGCACGCGCCGCCGTTCGGAGAACGTCCGAAATCTGATTCGACGCCTCCTGGGCCTCCGTTATCAGGCGCGTCGTTCGCGCCAGCCGGGGGATATGGTACTTGTTGTTGAACTCGATGAGTGCCTCCTTCAGGCTCATTCCGTAGTTGACCTTCGTGTGCATCATCTCGAACTCCCGGGCCAGTTTCCCGCTCGTCGTATCGGAAACCGACTTGAGCGACTCGAGCAGCGTCAGCCCGGTATCGTTCGAACTGGAAAGCTTCCGCAGGTCCTCCGAGAGTTTGTTGACGACGGAATTGCGGTGGCGAACGTTCCACTCGCGGAAAATCGATAGCGGAATCGCCGTAACAAAGAACGGGAGGTATACGTAGAGGAACGTCCCCCAGATCGGCCGATCGAGGAGTTGACTCCAGGACGTCGGTGCCGCCCCAGTGACCATCGCCGTCACCACGATCACCAGTGCGATGGGGACGGTCAGTGCGAGGGTGACCATCGGGTAGTCCCGGAAGAATATATGTGGCTTCGTCAGGACCTCCATCGTCTCGTGCGTGCCTTCCCGGTTCTTGATCCGGTCGAAGACGCTGTAGTGACCGGTGAACTGCTCGACGAGTCCGAGGCTCAACAATCCGCCCTCCTGACCGGTTTCCGTGCGCTGTTCCGAGTTCCCCATCGACAGGTACCCGTCGCCCGGTTCGTCGTGTTTGACCGTCGAGACGAGGACGATAAAACCGACCCCGACCAGCGGGATCAGACCATACACGGTCATGTAGAGCATTTCGTTGGTCACGTCCGCGTTCGGGACCATTTGCATGATGACCATGATGATGATCAGCAGTAACGGGAACAGCGACAGCGTCATATACATCTCGCCGAACAACTCGAGCGTCTCGAGCGTGAGTTCCTGTTCCTGCTTTGCGGTGCGCATGTGCTTTTCTTTCTTGTCCTCGAGGAAGCTCTCCATGTCACCGCCGCTGTTGACGATCGAGAGCATGTCCGTCAAGAACTGTGAGAGGTCGTTGCTCGGCGTTTCGAGGGCCTGTTTTCGAATGGCCGTCCGGTAATCGATGTCGAAGTACTCGGTCTCTTTGACGATGCTCTGGAACTCGTTTGCGACCTCCCCGTAGGTGTCGTCGGCCTGGGCCATCGCCTCGATGATCTCGAGTTGGTTCAGGCCGCCGACCGACAGCGCGTACATAAACGAAACCGCGTCGGTCAACAACATGTTGATCTCTCGCTTCCGAGCGGACGCCCGCGAGTAGGGGATCGCGACCATCGATCCGAACCCCATCGCGAAACCGAGCGTCCCGAACAGGAGACCGGTAAAGAGGACCACGGCCGGCACGCGTAGCAGTTCGATGATCTCGAGGAGGAGTCCGTGACCGACCGGAATGCCGATGAGTGCCTCGTTCGAGAGGAGACCGATCGCGAAAATGCCGTACCCGAGCATCAGCCCGATCAACCAGAGGCTCAGGCCGCTTATGAACCCGATTCCGAGTGCTCGAGAGAGGTACAGTTCGACCGTGTCGGTCATCCGGGCCTGGGCGAGTTTCGTCTCGACGTCGCCGACGAACTCGCTGTCCTCCCCGAATAGCCGATCGTACAGCGGATAGAATCGATCACCGAGCGCGTCGGAACTGGCCGACATACCCGAGCCGCCACTGCTGTCCGTCTGGAGACTCATGTGTCGGTTTCCCCGTCGTTCTCGTCACCGTCGTCGTCACCCTCGTCTGCGTCGAAGGTTCCGCGGTCGGTTCTATCGGGACCATCGTCACCACCTCTGAATATCGAGTCCTCGTCGTCGCTCGAGTCGCGACCGTCGAACAGGGATCCGCCGTCGTCGCCTGCGTCTTCGTCGTCGCTGAAAACCGACGACGACTCGCCGAATATCGAATCTGGGCCGTCGGCCCCAGGGTCGTCTGTCGGCGACCCGGGGGCTTCCGAATCGTCCGCCGCGGAGTCGTCGGCCGACGTGTCCGCGCCCCGTCCTGAGTCGCGGTCGGATTCCGGCGTGCCGTTCGTCTCTGACGCTCGATCGGGCGCCCGTTCGTGGTCGGAATCGTCGTCGTCCGGCGGGTCCCCGGCGGTCTCGTCGATGTCGATCGTCGGCGGCTCCTTCTCGACAGGTTCCGCGTCGGAATCGTCGGCCGGCTCCGCCGGCGGAGCGTCCTCCTCGCCCACCGACGCCGCACCGAATTGCTCGCCCGAATCGGTCGACGATTCGGTCTCGGACGACTCCGGGTCGAAGATCGAATCGAGATCGCCATCCGGGAACATGGCGTCGAATCCCGACGTATCCGGCTGGTGGTTCATCGCCGCACCGACGACGTCGTCGTCCGTCTGTCCGGGGCTAGCCGGGTCGTCGAGTTCTTCGATCGTCTCCCCCATGTCGTCGAACAACCCACCGAGGTCGCCGTCCCCCGCGTCGTCCGACGGGAATACCCGCGACTCGTCGGCTGTCGGTTCCGCGGTCTGTCCCGCTCCGTTCCCGGTCGACTCAGGGGTCTGACTCGACGACGGCGGGCGATCGTCTCCCGAAACCGCGCTCCCGCTAGCCGCCGTCCCAGCATCCACGTCCACGGCCACCATCGACGTCTCGCCATCCGGGGCCGAGTCCGCCATCGCCGCGTCGGCACCGCCGGCAGTCCCCCCACCGGCGTCCCCGACGGCTGACGCGTCCGCAGTGCCAATTCCACCACTGTCGGGTCCGCCGATATCGAACCCGGTATCGTCGTCGAGCCAGGCCGGATCGTCGCCGTCGTCGGCGAAGTCGGTCGAGCCGTCACCGAGTTCCCACTCGTCCTCGTCGACCCCGTCGTCGATGTCACCGCCGAAGTCGAACTCGTCCGTGTCGGTGCGGCCGACCTCGATCGTACTCTCGGCTTCGACGTCGCCAAGGGCGCTCGCGAGGCCGCTCGGGATCTTGCCTCGGTACTCCTCGAACAACGACTCCTCCGCGCGCTCGAGGAGGTCCATCGAGAGGTTGTACGTCTCGCTGGTCGCCTCGGGACGCGGCACGAGTTCCTCTTTTTCCTGATCGACGTCGATCAGAACGCTCTCCATCTCGCGGAGATCCTCGAGGCTGTCTTCGAGTTGGCCGTTCGCGATGAGCGTCAGGATCGTATCGGGATCGTTGATAAATGCC
The DNA here is from genome assembly GCF_024227435.1 of Natrinema caseinilyticum. Classification (GTDB taxonomy): domain Archaea; phylum Halobacteriota; class Halobacteria; order Halobacteriales; family Natrialbaceae; genus Natrinema; species Natrinema caseinilyticum. Next base: position 3,695,697 of record NZ_CP100445.1, on the reverse strand, counting down.
TGGACCGTCGCCGCGACCTGTGCGTACGTGTTGAGATCGTTCTTGATGAGGTACGCGAGAATGACTTCCCGCTTGAACAGTTCGTCCTCGAGTTTCTCGTTACTCCAGCCGCGATCGAACTGGATCTCATCGAGGGTATTCGAATCCCCCATCTTGAGGTACTCGTCGGTCTCCGCTTGCCACTGGTAGACGTCCTGGACGTTGATCTCGTCGTGTTCGGCCTCGTAGTGGTTGATTTCGGTCAGGGACTTGTTCCGGCGGACCTTCTGGCCTTGTACCCGCGTCTGGGTCTGGATGGAAACCAGGTCCAGCGCCGTGAACATCGTCTTCGAGACGTTGATCGGGTCCGTCGTGAACCGTTTCAGGACTTCGTCGACGGAGTCGGCGTGGAACGTCGTGTAGGTCGTGTGACCGGTCGACATGACCTGGAACAGCGTCCGTCCTTCCTCACCGCGGATCTCGCCCATGACGATGTAGTCGGGCCGCTGCCGGAGTGCGGCCTCGAGCAAGTCGAATTCGTCGACGTCGCCCTGTTCGTCGTCGGCGAACGAGGGGCGAGTAACGCTGGCGATCCAGTTTCGCTGGGGGAGTTCGACTTCGCGGGTATCCTCGATCGAGACGATCTTCGCACTCGAGGGGATAAACAGCGAGACGGCGTTCAGTGACGTCGTCTTCCCGGACGCGGTCCCGCCGGCGAAAATCAGGCTCTTGTGGTTCTCGATGGCGAGCCAGAGGAGCGCCATCTCGTATAGGCTGAACGTGTTCCAGTTGATCAGGTCGACCGGAGTGAAGGGGACGTCTTTGAACTGGCGGATGGTATAATTCGTCCCGTGGTCGGACACTTCTTTGCCGAGCGTGAGCTGGGCACGCGACCCGTCGGGGAGCGTCGCGTCGACCTGCGGGAGTCGTTTGCTTATCCCTTTGCCCGAGCGCTGGGCGAGTTTGACGACGAAATCGTCGAGTTCGGCCTCGCCGTGGAAGATGTTCGAAATAATCTGTTCGTACTCGGAGTGATAGACGAAGACCGGTGAATTGTAGCCGTCGACGGAAATGTCCTCGACGTTGATGTCGTGTTTGATGCCGTCGATGCGCTCGTAGCCGATGAAGTCACGTTTAAGAAGGTAGAGTAGTTTTTCGACCTGGTATTCGTTTAGCGTGTCCGGATCCTCCGCGATGATGACCGGTTCCGGGCGCACTTCGATCCCCTCGAGTTGGCTCGGGCCGGCGGTTTCGATATCGACGTCCGTGTCGTCATCGAACAGCCCCCGAAGCGTCTCGAGGATTCCTTTCGAGGCTGCGTCCGACGTCGCCTCGAAGAGGTCGTACCGTTTCAGCAATCGTCGAGTTTCGTCTTCGATGACCGTCCGGCGGCCGTCCTCGGTCGCCTTCTCTTTGATGCCGTCCTCGGAGTACTTGATCGCCGTCCGAAGTTTTCCCGAGAGGAACTCCTGAAGCTCCAGTTCGATCTCGTTCTGGTACGGCTCGACCATGCAGTACTTCTTCTCGTTTTCCTTCTCCGAATGGAAAATGACGACGTAAGCATAGGGTTTGTTCACCCAGTAGCGCTCGACCTCACGGAAGTGAGTCTTTTTCTCGAACGGGACCGTCTTCTCGAGGTCGTACCGGTTGGCGACAGTCGTGTTGCCCGCCGCAGTCGAGAAGAACTCGTCTTCGTCTATCTCTTCCCGTACATTGACGGTTCGTTCCTCGACGACGTCGTCGAGTTCCAGTGCGGCGTCGTTGCCGGCTGCGAGTCGTCCCTCGAGCGTGTCGGGGTCGAAACCGAGTGCGTCTTTCTCGTCGTGATGGACGATATCGCCGTTGGAGTCGCGAGGGCAACTCCCGTTGGCTTCGTAATAGTATTCCCACTTATAGTGTTCCCACGACCAGGTGTCTTTGACGACTGACGTCGTCTCCGGGTCGACGTACTCTGCGAACCGGTTCCAGAGCGCGTCAGCAGCGTCGCCGGCTACCGGGAGCAGAGTGTTGGCTACGTCGTCCGGCTGGTGACCGAGGTACGCCGTCGGATCGAAGTCGACTCGGTCCCAGTCGTCTCCGCTCGGCCCCTTCGAACGCCCCTCGTTCGTATCGAGTCCGAGCTGATCGTCTGCCTCGTCCGGATAGAGGACGGAAATCTCGTCGGCGTACCCGTACTCGGACATGAACACCTCCCACGTGTATTCGCCGACCCGGACGGTCGAATTCGATACCGGACCCGACTCGTGGGATCGTTCACCCTCCCACATAGGGTCGGAATCATCACCCTCAGAAAGGTCCTCGGCGTCCGACTGGTTGGTCTCGTCAACAGCCATTATATCCATTCCCTCCCAATCGTAAATAAACAATCCACCAATTACCATTGCTGATAATCCAGATGATCCGGAGGCTCTACCGATTCCGCCACTATTTCGGGTAGCACGAACGGACGGCTGAGTCCGCACGGCGCGAATGGCGATATTCTCGAGTCTGAGATATCTTCGACGGCAACGAACGGCCGCGAGCGAAAACCGATCACGAGAGGATCAAGGCGCTCTCCGTCTCTTAGGGACGACTATCTCGGTGTCACACACGTCTGTAATTCAATGGTTTTTGTGTTATGATTTCGGCCCCTCGGTCCGCAGCCAGGGTACCGTATTCAGTTCCAAGGAGCGTAACTCAGCACGATTCCTCTCCGAATATATACATCACGCTTATATCTGATCTTTCCCCTGATTGCAGTGTGATGAGTAGTCCGACTGACTCCGTTCGACGGTTCCAGGGGGGGCGTCTGAGCCACATCGACCGACTCGAGAACTCGACGTCATGTCCCGGGAGGTGGCGTAATTTGAGTAGTGCGACTGGTGGTGAGCGTCGATGACGGACCTGACGATCCGGCCGTTTTTCTGGCGACCGACGAATCTCTTCCCGGAGACGCGGTTGATCTCTCGGACCCGCGACGGAATCGTCGACACCTCCTACGGCGAGTTCGGAGCGCGAGTCCGATCGCTACTCGCCGCACTCGCGGACCGCGGGTTCGGTCACGGGGATCGAATCGGAACGTTCGGCTGGAATCACCACCGACACCTCGAGACGTACTACGCCGCGCCGCTTTCCGGCGCCCAGTTGCACACGATCAACGTTCAATTGGGCGACGACGACATCGTCTTCATCGTCGAGGATGCGGCCGACGACATCCTCTTCGTCGACCCCGGAGAGCCGTTCGAAACGATCGAACGACTCTGGTCGGATCTCCCCGTCGAGCAGGTCGTCGTCATGGACGAGACGGTCCCGGAGACCGACATCGATGCCGTCGCCTACGAGGAGCTGATCGCCGAGGCCGATCCGATCGCGGACGAGGAGATGCCCGACCTTGAGGAGGACTTCCCAGCCGGAATGTGCTACACGTCGGGAACCACGGGCCGACCGAAGGGCGTCGAGTACACCCACAAGATGATCTACGCCCACGCGATGATGGTGATGACGCCCGCTGGACTCGACATCAGCGAACGCGACGTCGTCATGCCCGTCGTGCCGATGTTCCACGTCAACTCCTGGGAGTTTCCCTACGCCGCCACGATGGCCGGGGCGACCCAGGTCTACCCCGGTCCGTCGCCCACCGCAGCCGACCTGCTCGAACTGATCGAGCGAGAGGGGGTGACGATGACCGCCGGCGTCCCGACCGTCTGGATCAACCTGCTCGAACACGTCGACGAACACGGTGGCGACCTCTCGAGCCTGGAACGAATCGTCGTCGGCGGCAGCGCCGCGCCCGAGGAGATGATGCGCCGCTACGAAGACGAGTTCGACGTCACCGTCGAACACGCGTGGGGAATGACCGAGACGATGAGTATCGGTTCGGTGTCCCGTCCGAAGGCACGGATGGACGATCTGGACCGCAGTCAGACGTACGAAAAGCGACGCAAACAGGGACTGCTCTCGCCCGGCCTCGAGATGCGCGTCGTCGACGACGATGGCGAAGACGTCGCCTGGGACGGCGAAGCCGCCGGCGAACTGTGGGTCCGCGGGCCGTCGGTCATCACGGAGTACTATAACCGGCCACGGGCCACCGAGGAGGATTTCGAGGGCGGGTGGCTCAAGACCGGCGACATCGTCACGGTCGATACAGACGGATACGTCGAAATCGTCGACCGGGCGAAAGACGTCATCAAGAGCGGCGGCGAGTGGATCTCGTCGATCGCACTCGAGAACGCCCTGATGGCGAACCCGGACGTCGTCGAAGCGGCGGTGATCGGCGTTCCCCACGAGAAGTGGCAGGAACGGCCGCTCGCGACCGTCGTGACCGCCGACGAGAGCGACCCCGACGAAAACCAGCTGCGATCCCACCTCCAGGAAACGCTCGATCAGCCGGACTGGTGGCTCCCCGACGAGATCCGCACCGTCGAGCGGATACCCAAGACCGCGACCGGGAAGTTCGACAAGCAGAGCCTGCGCGACGAACTCGACGTCGACGACGCCGAAGCGGCGGATCGGTAGGAGCGGGATCGAAGCGGTATCGAATCCGAGACCGTCGTTCCATCGTGTTCTGTGGGGAACGCGGTCCCGACCGCGTGATCGTCGCACCGTCTACTCGCCGACTCTCGCTCCTCGAGACGTGCCTCGATCAGGTTCGGCGTCGAACCGAAGTGAGATAAAAATGTTGGGCTAGTTGCTATCGAATGGAGATTCCCTGTACTCTTAGGGAGGTCTTCGAGCTACTCAGAGTATGCGATATAATGACAGTGAACGGGCTCGCGAGGTCGCCGAGCGTGCCACCGCGTTGATGGAGGAGGTCGTGCTGCCGGTCGAACGCGAACGAGCCGGGGGGATGGCCGTCTCGAGTGGCACCGTCGCGGAACTCCGCGAGGCGGCCCGCGAGTACGACGTGTACGCCCCGCAGATACCCGAAGAGTACGGCGGAATGGGCTTGAGTTTCCGGGATTCCCTGCCGGCGTTCGAAGAAGCGGGCCGAAGCCTGCTCGGGCAGGTCGCGATGCGGGTCGACGCCCCGGACGAAGGGAACATGCACCTTCTGGAACTCGCCGGCGACGAGATCCAAAAGGAAACCTACCTCGAGCCGCTCGTCGCGGGCGATATCAAATCCGGCTTCTCGATGACCGAGCCGATGCAGGGCGCCGGGTCGGATCCGAAGATGATCCGGACGACGGCACGGAAAGACGGCGACGAGTGGGTCATCGACGGCCACAAGTGGTGGACGACCCAGGGCGTCGAGGCCGACGTCCTGATCGTTCTCGCTCGGACCGACGAGGATGCTCACCCGTACGAAGGCTGCTCACTGTTTCTCGTGCCGTCTGACGCCGACGGCGTCGAGGTCGTGCGGGACGTCCCCCACATGGGTGGCGGCAATCGCGGTGCGTCACACGCCGAAATTCGGTACGAAAACGTCCGCGTCCCCGAAGAACACCTGCTCGGGGAATTGAACCAGGGGTTCGTCCACGCACAGGAGCGCCTTGGTCCCGCACGGCTGACCCACTGTATGCGCTACTCGGGGATGGCCCAGCGCTCGCTCGAGATCGCGAAGGCGTACCTCAGCGAACGACAGGGGTTCGGATCCCCGCTCTCGGAAAAACAGTCCCTGCGCCACCGGATCGCCGACGCAGAAACGCAACTTCACGTCGCCCGCACCGCGATCCGAGACGCTGCAGACCGCATCGCCGCCGGAGACGAGGCCCGTATTCCCGTCTCCATGTGCAAGGTGTTTACCGCGACCGTCACACAGGACGCCGTCGACCTGGCCGTCCAGTCGTGCGGTGCGAACGGTATCGGGAAAGACTTGCCGCTCTCGGACTTCTACGAATCGGTTCGGCAATTTCGCATCGTCGACGGGGCCGACGAGGTCCACCGTCGGGTCATCGCCCGCGCCGCCTTCGAGGACGTCGACACCGAGGAACTCGAGCCACTGACCCGGTTCGGCGAGCCGAATCGGCGGTGACGGACGACCGACTAGGGACGATCGTCTAGCCTCGCGCTCGGACGAGAGCGGACACCCCGCCTCGAGACGGTCGCCTCGCGTCGCTCGGCGCTGCGACTCGCCGGGTTCGAAGTTCGTTCCCATGCTCCTCGCGTCCGCTCCTCGCAAAAACGGGCGTGGCGGGATTCGAACCACGGTCGCTCACTGTGTTCGCTCCCTGATTCGAGTCCCGCCGTGTCGGTTCGTTCGCCACTGCGTGGCTCGCTGTACGGGCGTGGCGGGATTCGAACCCACGATCAGAAGGTTAGGAACCTCCTGCCCTCTCCGCTAGGCCACACGCCCCGGTATAAGAGTATCTTCGTTGGTTTCGCTGAACGGTCCGTCCACCGTCCCGCATCGCCTCGAGTGAAGAGTCGACCGTCCCACGTCCCCTCCGGAACCCGCCTATGGCCTCACCATTCGTTGGTTTCTCGGGTCGACTCCTCTTCGGTGACCGGTTCCGTGTCGACGAAGTCTTCGTCCTGCTGGTTGCCGGTCTGTCCACCGTCCCGCATCTCCTCGAGTTCCGATTCGACCTTCTCGCGTCCCTTCTGGAACTCGCCCATGGCCTCACCAGTCGATCGTGCCAGCTTCGGGATCTTGTTCGCCCCGAAGAGTAGAATCGCGATGATGAGAATGATTGCGAGCTCCGGAGGCCCCATGCCGCCGGGAATGAACAGCGGTGCGATTTCGACTACCATCTCTATACGTGGCTTATCCGCTGGCAATTATAACCTTTTTGGACCACAAAGGCAAGCATGCGGCCGCGATAGTCCATGTACGACCGAGATTCGTCGAACCTTACAGGGCTGGTGGTACGACCGAGATTCGTCGAACCTTACAGGGCTGGTGGTACGACCGAGATCCGTCGAGCCTTACAGGGGCGGGTCGCCGCACCGTTCGCCGACCCGCCGGTCGTCCCTACTCCCGTCGTGGTGACCCGGGGACTCGAGACACCGGTCGGAAACCGAGCGGAACTGAACCGGCGATTCCGGCCGTACCGGCGACGGACGAAGAACGCACGCAGCACACTCCGTTCCGGGAACGAAACTATCTTTCCTGTTTACACCCAACGGGGTGACGATGGCTGCAACCGGAGACGCCGCACCCGACTTCACCGCACCGCTCGCAAACGGCGACATCGAGGAGTTCTCGCTTTCGGACCGACTCGAAACGGAGTCGCCGATCGTCCTCGCGTTTTTCCCCGGCGCGTTCACCAGCGTCTGTACGACCGAAATGTGCGCGTTCCAGGACCGCCTCGCAGCGTTCAACGACCTCGAGGCGACCGTCTACGGCGTCAGCCGCGACTCGCCGTTTACGCTCAACGAGTTCCGCGAGCAGAACGGCCTCGAATTCGGACTGATAAGCGACTACAACAGGGAGATCACCGACGAGTACGGCATCCCGATGGATTTCGCCGATCTCGGCGTCTACGGCGTGGCAAAGCGTTCGGTGTTCGTCGTCGACGGCGACGGCCAGATCGCCTATTCGTGGATCAGCGACGATCCGGGCGTCGAACCCGACTACGACGACGTCGAAGCAGCGGTCGAGAACCTGTCCTGACGACTGACGGTGGGTAGAGGGACACCCGTCGCAGCGTTTTTTTAGTCCGCAACCGATGTATCCCCATGACCGATTCCGCCGCCGAGGAGGACCCCCGCCGCGTCTACTCCCCCGACGACGATCACAACTTTCCGGACGAGAAGCTCAACGCCGTCCTCGAGTTCGTCGACGCCGACGAGGAGATCTCGGCCTATCTCGAGGCACAGAACGTCAACGCCGTCGACCGGATGCGGTACAACGACCACGGGACGAAACACATCGAGATCGTCCGTAATCGAGCGCTGTGTCTCTATAACTTGCTCAAGGGCGGCAACGTCGATTTCAACGGCGCGCGCCAGCAGGGGTTGGACGAATCGGACGAATCGGTCATCATCGCGCTCGCGGCGACCCTCCACGACGTTGGCCACATCGTCCACCGTGACAGCCACGCCTACTACTCGATCCCGTTAGCGGGTGATATCCTCGATCGGATTCTTCCCGAGTACTACAGCGTTGCCGATTCGGTGCGGATGAAAGGTGAGGTCCTCCACGCGATCCTCTGTCACCACCGATCCGAAACGCCCCTCACGACCGAAGCGGGCGTGATCCGCGTCGCCGACGCACTCGATATGGAACACGGCCGCTCCAGAATCCCCTACGAACACGGTGGGCGAGGCATCAACACCCTCTCGAGCCAGGCCATCAGCCGAGTTTCGCTCCAGCGGGGCGATACCACGCCCGTCATGGTCGAAATCGAGATGACTAACGCCGCAGGAGTCTATCAGGTCGATAACCTGTTGAAAGCGAAACTGAAAGACTCCGGCCTCGAAGACCAGATTCGAATCGTCGCAGTCAACACGAACGAGAATCGAGAACAACTCGTCGAGCGCATCGAACTGTAGTCGAGGGTCCGAACAGTCGTCGACCTCGACCGGCGGTCACGTGTCGTCTGTCGCGTTCGATCTCGACGCGGCAAACTCCGATTTTTACTCGTTCTAACAAACATATTCGCAGTTATGAAATCGTACTTGAGCGTTTTCGGTCAATACACCAATTTCTTATACTGTTTCCGTATGCGTAATATTATGGGCGTTAGTCTACGAGAAGACGGGTCGAACTACTCGATACGGTTCGGCGCCGTCGTCTTCGGAGCAGCAGTCATCATGGCCGTAGCCGGCAACGCGGCCGGTTTTCCCGGACTGGTCGGCGGCGTGATTCTCGTCACCGTGACGGGGTACGTGCTGGGCTCTCGCGTCGATCGGACACACGACGAAGTGATTGCGAATATCGAGACGGCGATCGGAGAGCCCGATTCTGCGGTAGCGACCGGTGACATTCGAGAGGTCGACCTCGTCATCAAAGAACGGATCGACGAGATACGCAAGCAGCGCCAGGAGGTAGACGACCTGGAGGCGAAACTGCAGCGTGTGAAGCGAGAGAAGGAACAGATCGAGAACCATACCGAACGGTTTCGGGAAGCGATGCAACTCGTTGCTGCCGGCCAACTCGCGCATCGGATCGAAACAGACGAGGAGTCGTCACTGGACATCGCCGACGATTTCAACGAGATGATGGACGAACTCGAGGGGACGATGCGTCACCTCAAAGACTTCATCTCGCTCGTCGTCTCATCGAGCGACGAAGTGTTATCGGGGACCGAAGAGGTGAGCGAAGCGAGCAATCAGATCGGCGAAACGATCCAGGAAATCTCCCACGGTGCGACGGTTCAGTCCGAACAACTCCAGTCGGTCACGAACGAAATGGGGACCCTTTCCTCGAGCATCGAAGAGATCGCCAGCCTCTCCGACGGTGTCGCGACGCTCTCCGAGCGGACAGCGGAGACGGGACGCGAAGGACAACGAGCTGCACAGACCGCGATCGACGGGTTGAACCAAATGGAGGACGGGTCGACGGAAGCGGTCGAAGCCATCGAATCGCTCCGGGCGGAGATGGAAGCCATCGACGAACTGGTCGAATTCATCAGCGAGGTCGCTCACGAGACGAACATGCTCGCGCTGAACGCCAACATCGAGGCAACGCGCAGCACCGATACATCCCAGGACAAAGGCGGGTTCGCAGCTGTCGCAAAGGAAGTCAAAGAACTCGCGGAAAAGAGCAAAGAGGCGGCCGACGACATCGAGAAGCGAATCGACGACATTCACGAACAGACCGAAGTCGCGACGAATACCGTTCGAGAGACGGAAGAACGAATTGCGGAACATACCGACTCGATCGAAACCGCGCTCGACGCGCTCGCCGAAATCGCGGAGTACGCGGCGGAGACGAATCACGGCGTACAGGAGATTCACACGGCAGCGGATCAGCAAGCCAAGTCGACGCAGGAGGTGGTCGCTCTCGTCGACGAAACGACGACGATCAGCGAGCAGACCTCCGAGTTAGCCGAAGAAGTCACCGCGTCGGCCGAAGAACAGACGGCCGCGCTTACGGACGTTTCGAACGGTGCCAAACAACTGTCTCAAAACGCGAACTGGTTGCACGATACGCTCGAGATGTACAAAGCACGCCAGGACCCGCCGGGGCTAGAGCGCAGGTCGCCCGCCGTCCGTCCCGATGCCACGACCGCAACTGCTGGAGATTCGCGGTCATCGGAACCGGCCTCGTCGAAATCGACGTCGGTGGAACCGACGCCATCGGAACCCGCGGGGACGTCCAACTGGTCCGATTCGACCTGGGGCACTTCTGGTTCGACCGGGTCCGAGTGGGAGTCCTCGACGCGGGAAACGGAACCCGAGTCAACGCCCGAGTCGCCGTCACCGGCGACGATGGAATCCGAGCGGTTCTCGTTCGATAGCACGGACGACGCCGGGGCGCTTCCGACGCAGTTCCAGACCGGCATGGCGATCGACGACGATAGTTTCGATGCGGGCCATCGAGCGGCGTCGAGGGCGCACGAGGCGTTGGGAACGGATCGTGTCGACTTCTGTCAGGTCTTTTGTTCGCCGGAGTACGAATACGAGGCCGTTCTGGCCGGAATCCGCGACGTGATCGGATCCTCGCCGAAGCTGATCGGTGCGTCGTCCGCGGGAGAATTCACCGAACAGGCCGTGTTAGACGGGAGCGTCGCAGTTTCGCTCGTCGCCAGCGACACGATCAAATTTTTCACGGGACTCGGAACCGACGTCTCCGAAGGGGCTGCGGATGCGGTCAATCAAGCGGTAGCGGATCTCCCGTCGTCGGTCGAGGGGTATCCACATCTCTCGGCGATCAACCTCCACGACGGGTTGGCCGGAGTCAGCGATCAAATCGCACTCGTCACGCAGCGAAACCTCGGTCACGATGTGAGCTTCGTTGGCGGGTCGGCGGGTGACGACCTGCTGATGAACGCGACGCACGTCTTCCGCGGCGACACGATCGCGACCGACTCCGTCGTCATCGCGCTCATGGCCTCGAAAGAGCCGGTGACGATCACCGTCGATCACGGCCACTCGCCGATCTCCGAGCCGATGACGGTGACGAAATCCGAGGGTGGCCGAGTCATGGAACTCGATGGAAGGCCCGCGTTCGAAGCCTGGCGCGAAGCGGTCGAATCGTATCTCGCCGGGACTGGTCGAACGGTCAACTTCGATGCCGTCGAAGAGGACAGCCAGGAACTGCTCGGACTCTTGTCGGAGTTCGAGTTCGGTATCGAAGAAGGGGCCGGGGCGATCGACGACGGGTACAAGATACGCTGGCCCGGCCTGACGCTTTCGAAAGAAGGGCCGCTCGACTTCCCCGTCGGCGTCCCCGAAGGGATCGTATTGCGTGTGATGCACAGTCCGCCGGACGATCAGATCGTGTCCGCTCGTGACACGGCACGGGCCGCGGTTCGAAACGCATCCAGTGACGTCGCCGGTGGATTCGTCTACGACTGCGCGTGTCGTTCGATCATCCTCGGCGACGAGTTCGACGACGCCGTCGGTGCGATCGACGACGAGTTGGGAGTTCCCTTCAGTGGGTTCGAGACCTACGGTGAACTCTGCATGGAACGTGGCCAGATGAGTGGGTACCACAACACCACGTCCGTCATCATGCTGCTTCCCAAGTAGCGGGGTCTATCGCGCCGCCCCCACAGTCGCGACTCGTCGCTGGTCTGCCCGTCGGTGGACACGTTCGCGGGACCGTCTGATTACCGCCTCAGTTCCGAGACGGCCGTTCCCCTTCGTCTCCGTCTCGAGAGCGGTCAGTGATCAAATGAGTTCGTATCGTCCGTCCGTGTGCTCGAGATAGCCCCGTTCTCGCAGCGTGCCCGTGATCGAGAGGACGGCGCCTTTCGTGACAGCGAGATCGGTACAGAGGTCTTCGGCGGTCGCACCGTTACTCGCTGCGAGATACAGGTACACCAGTTTCGCTCGGTCGGAATCGAGTTCCGTCGGAAGCGATACGTCGAGACCCGACGTCGCTGTCGATGTCATACTCGATCCCATCACTTTCGACGATAATAAATGTCTCCTTCAACAATTGTCGAAATAATGGGCCCGGGTCGACTTTCTCGATTGTCGATAGTCGAATCGTCGATCGACGAATATGCGTCGACGCCGGAAGAGAGTCATCAGAGCGGAAATTCCAGATATAGGCGATTGTCGTAGTGACCGCGTTCGATGTGGCGTCGTCGTCGCGCCGCGAGAGAGTCGCGCAGAGCGTCGCACTGGCACAGTGTTAACGGTTCTCAGAGGCACTGTGGACCCTGAATTCAGGCGAATCGCTTTTGTGGCCACGCTGGCGAGTACGAGGAAACGCAATGACGATGCACATCACCGTTCTCGCACTCCTGACCGGACTCGTCACCGGTGCACTGTTCCGCTATCTCGCGATTCCGATTCCTGCACCACCGGAACTTCCCGGCGTCGTGGGAATCGTCGGGATATACGTCGGCTATAAGCTGATCGACTATCTGGGAATCGGCGTGGATCTGCTCGAAATAGCCGGCCTGTAACGGGGCGTGCGAGAAGGGACGCGGTTCACGAATCGTGTCTGGTCGACTCGAGCAGTAACGACAGCCGAGCGAGCACCCACGCTATCACCAGGACGACGGCGGGTGCGAGAATCCCCAGGAACGGGGCGGGAACGGCTGGAATCACCGCCCCAACCCACTGCAGGACCAGAACGAGCAGTTCGAAATACAGGTTGCCGACGATAGCGAGTAGAAGAACGATGATCAAGTCGAGTCGCCGTCCGATCCGGTTCTCGCCCATATATAACCGGTTGCTTCGAACGTGAAAAATATTCGCCCCCGTAGCGACGCGTGGCGGGTAGGTGAAGACGAATCCGAAAAACCGATCGCCGCGGCCGACCCGTCAGTAGCTACGCTCTTTCGGCTCGTAGGTCTTGTTCTCGCCCTCGAGGATGACCGGACGGTAGAAGATCGAGGGATTGCCGTTGTCCCACGAGATAAGCGTGTGTTTGAGCCAGTTCTCGTCGTCGCGGATCTGATTTTCCTGACGCCAGTGGGCCCCGCGGAATTCGTTGCGGACGAGTGCGCCGAGTGCGATCGTCTCGGCGACGTCGATCAGGTTGCGCGTCTCGATCGTCTGCTGGAGGTCGGTGTTGAACGTTCGCGACGGATCGTCGACGTACACGTCCTGGTACTCCTCGCGGCACTCGCGGATGATCCGCAGGGCCTTCCTGACTCCGTCGCCGGTACGGAAGACGTTCACGTAGTCGGTCATCGCTCGCTGGAGTTTCGCGCGGATCTCCGCGTGCTGTACGCCGTCGTCTTTGTCTATCAAGTACTCGACTCGTTCTCGAGTCGACTCGACGGCGCGCTCGAGGATACCGTCTGCCTCGGCGGTAACCCCCCCGTCCGCGGCGACACCGCTGGTCGAGTCCAGCCCCGCTTCGCCGGGGGCGACCGGCAGTTCGGTGTCGGTCTCGTCCTCGACGTCGTCCCCGTAGCCGGTTTTGATTTTGGGCTCGCCGAGATCGTCGCCGGCGGCGTGACGGCCCGCGCGCTTCCCGAAGACGATGAGTTCAGGCAAGGCGTTCCCGCCCAGGCGGTTCCCGCCGTGGACTGAGACGCAGGCACACTCGCCGGCAGCGTAGAGTCCGCCGACGCAGGTCTGACCGTTCTCGTCGACTTCGATGCCGCCCATCGCGTAGTGCTGACCGGGTTTGACCGGCATCGGTTCGACGAGGCCGTCGACGCCTTCGAAGTCCTCCGCGAGGTGGAGGATGTTTTCGAGACGGTCCATGATGCGCTCCTCGCCGAGGTGGCGCATGTCGAGATGGACGTACTCGTCGTCGACACCGCGTCCTTCGTTGACTTCGGTGAGTTCGGCGCGGGCGACGACGTCCCGAGAGGCGAGTTCACCGGAGTTGTTCGCGTAGCCGTGCTCGAACATGAACCGCTCGCCCTCGTTGTTGTAGAGGATGCCGCCTTCCCCGCGGACGCCCTCGGAGATGAGAACGCCGGTCGACGGCAACGAGGTCGGATGGAACTGGATGAACTCCATGTCCTCGAGCGGTGCGCCCGCACGATACGCCATCGCGTGGCCGTCGCCGGTACAGGAGACGGCGTTGGTGGTGTGATCGAACGCCTGTCCGGGACCGCCGCTCGCGAGGACGACCCCGCCGGTGGCCTTGAAGCCCTCGATCTTGCCGGACTGGATGTCGTAAGCGACGACGCCGTGGCACGTGCGGTCGTTCGGATCGGGTTCGTCGCTCGTCGCGAGGTCCATGACGTACCACTCGTCGTAGACCTGAATGCCGCGCTTGACGACCTGCTCGTACATGACGTGCAGCAGGTGATGGCCCGTTTCGGCACCGGCGTAGGTGGTCCGCGGGTAAGAAAGCCCGCCGAACGGACGCTGTGAAACCCGACCGTCGTCCTCGCGGGAGAACGGCATCCCCCAGTGCTCGAGGTTGATGGTCTCCTCGGGTGAGTTCTTGGCGAGGGTCTCGACCGCCGGCGCGTCGCCGAGGTAGTCCGACCCCTTCATCGTGTCGTAAGCGTGGAGTTCCCAGTCGTCGCCCTCCTGGAGTGCGGCGTTGATTCCGCCCTCCGCCGCGCCGGTGTGACTGCGGACCGGGTGGAGTTTCGTGACGATCGCCACGTCCGCTCCGGCTTCGTGTGCTGCGATCGCGGCCCGGAGGCCAGCGCCGCCCGCGCCGACTACGATAACGTCGTGTTCGTACATGATTACCAGAACTTCAGGTTTTTCTTGACCGCTTCCCGCTTGAGCTCCTGAATGTGCTCGGTGAGCGGGATGTCTTTCGGACACACCTCGGTACAGGAGAACTGGGTCTGACACCGCCAGACGCCGTGTTCCTGCTCGAGAATGCGGAGTCGATGCTCTTTGATTTCCTCGTCTTCGCGTTCGTCCATCGCGAACCGGTAGGCCTTGTTGATCGCCGCGGGCCCCAGATACTCGTTGTCCCCGGCGGCGATGTTACACGAGGACATACACGCGCCACACCAGATACAGCGCGTGGACATCTTGACCTTCTCGCGATTCTCGCGGGACTGTCGCTGCTCCTCGAGTTCGCCCTCCGGGAGGTCTTCCTGCTGGAAGTACGGCTCGACGGTGTGCATCTGGTCGTAGAAGTGGTCCATGTCGACGACCAGGTCTTTGACGACCTCCTGGTGCGGGAGCGGTTCGATGCGAATCGGTTGTTCCAGGTCGGCGATCTGGGTCTTACAGCCCAGTCGCTGCTTCCCGTTGACGAAGAACGCGTCGGAGCCACAGACGGCCTGCCGACAGGAGTGTCGGAACGTCAGCGACGAATCGTACTCGTCGCGGGCGTACATGACCGCGTCGAGGACGGTCATCCCCTTCTCGAAGGGAACGTGGAAGTCGTCGAAGCGAGGTTCCTGTTTCGCTTCGACTTCGGGATCGTATCGAAACACCTTGATGTGTGCCGTCTCCCCCTCGAGTTCGGAGGCGTCGGCCGTCGTCTGGTCGATCGCCTCGCCTTCTTTCTGTTTTTCTGCGGCCGGCGACTCCGCGCCCTTCATCGCCGGGTCTTCCGGTGCTTCCTGACTCTCCGGTTCGACTTGTTGCGTACTCATGTTAGATCATCCCCGCCATCGCGAGTGCGACGTAGGTTCCCTGTGCGACGAGTGCGAGGGCAGCGACGACCAGCACCGCCAGCACAACTTTCTTCTGAGTCCCCTGGAGCCCCTGATTGACCAGCGCGTTGTAGACGCCGTTGACGCCGTGGAACGCGGCGGTGATCAGGAACAACACCATCGTGAGGAAGTAACCAACGTTCTCCATTCGGGCCTGAGTGGCCAAGAAGGTTACTTCGTACGCGTGATTGACGAAGTGAAGCAGAAAGAAGTGAAAGGCCAGAACGACGACCAGAAACGCCGCCGTGATCCGCTGGAGGAACCAGCCGGTCCCGCCGGGCGTGAACGAAGAGTACCGTTCCGCCATCAGAGGCTCACCCCGGAGAGGAACGTCGGGACGCTCGCGACGGTGATCGCACCCGTCAACACCAGCGAAGCGTAGAAACTCTTGTCCTGTGCCTCGAGTCCGACGCCGAGGTCGACCATCAGCAGTCGGAGGCCGTTCAGAATGTGGAAGACGGCCACCGCGAGCAGGCCGACCTCGAGAAGGCGGACGAGAAAGAGCCCCTCGAGGCCCTGGAGGGTCGTGGTGTACACGTCCGTTTCTGCTTGAATCGCCGATGCGTTCCCCGCTGCGCCGAGAGACGTACTCAGCACGGCGATGTGGGTAAACAGGTAGCCGATCAGCATCCACCCGGTGAACTTGTGGAAGATCCACGCCCACATGCCGGCCGAGAACTCCTTCCAGCGGCCGAAGTCCTCGATGAGACCGCGATTGTAAGACTGACTCATGCGCTCATGTGGACGGTTTGACCGTGGGGGTATAGAAGTTACTTTTATCGCCCCGTATACGCGTTGCGTCCGTGAAAATAACTACAGAAACGAGTACGTTTTGTCACAGGATCTCCGACCCGGATCGGAACCCTCCCGTCAGATACGTCGAGACTGTCCTCTCGAACGATTCGAGACCGTCCGACCGGACGTGTGACCGCACCGCGGTTCACCCGTTCAGTCTCTGTGCTCCTGGCGCCGAAGGTCGGATCGGGACCGTTCCGTCGTGCGCTCGCGCTCGAGCGCGGTGAGCGTGTCCGGCGAAAGGCCGACGAGATGGCACAGCGGGTTCCCCGGGTAGACCACCGGATTCTCGAGGACGCCGACGATGAGACCGGTGAAGGGAGCCTCGACGGTGACGATGTCCTCTTCCTCTTTGAACGGGTTGGTAATGGCACAGATCACTTCGCCCTCTTCGACGAGCGCGCCGCGGCCGCGTTTCATGTCGACGATGCCGCCCGCGTCCGCGCGAAGCCAGGTTTTCTCGTCGTCGGTGTCGATGACGGTTCGCCACCCGGGCCAGTGGACCGACGAGTCCCGGTGGAGGCCGAACTCGGCGAGGACGCTGGCGACGCCGGTGAGTGCGCGGTCGATCAATCGCCGCTGGAACCGGTGTGCCTCGCCCATCTCGACGGTAATCGTCGGGATGCCGGCCTCCGTCGCCTCCCGGCGAAGCGTTCCCGATGGGCCCTCTCCCGCGATAATCACGTTCGAGCTGAACGCGTTCGCGAGTCTGGCGACGTTCGGGCGCTCCATGTTCGCTCGGACGTGAAGCATGTTCGTCCGCCCGCGCGTCGACGTGTGGAAGTCGACGCCGATATCGCACGGCTCGATGAAGTTCGTGTAAATCTGGTGTGCCATCCGTCTGGCGCTCGTCGATCCCTCCCGACCGGGAAACGATCGATTCAGGTCGCGGTCGTAGATCGGCAAGTATCGCTCCTGGGCGATGAAGCCGGGAACGTTCATCACGGGCAGACAGACTAACGTCCCGTGGAGAACGGAGTGGTCCCAATCGTGAGCCACCTCGCGAACGACTTCGATTCCGTTGAGTTCGTCGCCGTGGGCCGCCGCCGAGAGGAAGACCGTCGGGCCGGGCTGTTCGCCGTTGATAACCGTAACCGGAATCCTGACCGGGTCCCCGAGATACGTCTCACTGATGCCGTAGCGAATGTTCGCCGATTCGCCTGGGTCGACCCGGCCGCCGTTGTACGTGAACGCGTCCTCCATCTGATCGGTAGCGCCCGGTTCGTCGGGCGGTTCGGTCGTCGCAGCGTCGTCGCTCATATGACGTTCTCAGGGGGTGGTAACGTGAATCTTCCCCCTTCATGCTCTTCGACAGCGTTCCGTGTCGTTTTTCTGGATAAAAGCAAATTCTCTCGAACAACGACAGGCAGAATCTGTGACTGTGGGCATACGTTTTGTATCTGGCCCGAGTACTGGCACCCATGGTAATTCGCGAGGCAACCGGCACCGACGCTGACGCGATTCGATCGATCGCTCACGAGTCGCTCAACTCGACCTACACCGCCTTCCTCGAGGAAGACACGATCGACGCCGCGGTCGACCAGTGGTACGGCGATTCGTTCGCCGACGACCTCGAGGACGATCGCGTCCTCTTTCTGGTCGTCGAACGGGACGGCGAGATCGTCGGCTTCTCCCAGAGCGAACTGGTCGGCCAGCAAGCCACGACCGGCCACCTCCTCTGGCTACACATTCATCCGGATCACCGCGACGGTGGAACCGGCGTCAGGCTGCTCGTTCGAACCCGCGAAGCGTTACTCGAGGAAGGCGCATCCGAGATTCAGTGTTTCGTGCTCGCGGACAACGAGGGTGGAAACCAGTTCTACCGGGACCACGGCTTCGAGCAGGCCGGCCAGCGCGAGGTCGAGATCGGCGACGCGACGTTCACCGAGAACGTGTACGTCGAGAGTGACCACGAGGAAGACGGCAGTTGGGACGCGATCGACGAAATGACGGTCGACGGCGAGACGATTTACGTGAGCTACGGCGAGGCCGCTCGCGGAACGAAATCGCCGTTTTACACGGCTTACCGATCGCCGGATCGGCAGAATCAGTACGCCTGGTTGTGCGGAAACTGCGACTCGATCGACAACGCGATGGACGCGATGGGACGAATCGAGTGCAACGCCTGCGGCAATCGCCGGAAAGCGACCCGGTGGGACGCCTCGTACCTGTGACTCGACTCGAGCCCGGCCCCGTCTGACGAACCGGTAGTCGACACACGACCCGTGTTCTGAGACGGTCTCGATTCACCGTGCGATCGAGGACGCGTTCTCGCGAACTCGGTCTCGGCGACCCGGCGACCGCTCTCTCGTCCGTTTGGCTACGATCGTCCGTTCGAGAACGCGTTCGTCGGCACCTGATTCTTCGGAAACGCGGTCTCTCGCACCCGGTCAGGGTCCGGATCCTGCTTCGCACACCCGCGGCCGGTCAGTTCCAACCTGCGGTACGTATCAGGACCCACCGACCGCGGGTACCGATCCGTTTCCCACCGTTTGGCCCCACATACCGCCGTCCTGGTCCCCGTTTGAACACCCGTACCGCTGACCGGGGATCGAGCGGTCCGGACGGCTATCGAAACGGTCCGCTGTGTCGAAACGATCGCTGTCACCCCCTCCAGCAGTACCCCGATCCGTCTTTTGTCACCGCATTACAATTGGCCGGTCCCTCGAGACGACGAGTACATTGGTCGCTTTCGGCCACGGCGTCGGTCGGTTACGAGTATCCCATCACACGAGTCCACTGGAATGAACAGGGAGGATCACATCGTTCACGGCTTCAAGGCAACGCTCGTAGCGCGCGCGATCTACATGATCTCGAGCGCGCTGCTCATGTTCGTACTGGCGAGATTTCTGCTCGACCCGGACGGCTACGGCGCGCTGTACTGGGCGATCGGTGTACTGGCTATCATCCAGCTGTTCGCGGATCTCGGTCTCTCGCGGTCCGTCGCCCGATATCTCTCCGAGTACCGGGAGACGGATCCGGGACAGATTCCGTACCTTCTCAAGACGACGGTGACGGCCAAACTCGTCCTGATCACGTTCGTCGCGTACGTCCTGTTGCTCTTTCACGAGTGGATCGCGAACGCGCTCGGCGAACCCGGAGCGGCTCCGTTTCTCGCTGCCGGCGTGTTGTATCTCGTCGTCTACTCCGGGAGCACGTTCGCGCAAGTAGCGTTCCAGGGGTTCAACCATCTCGGCTACAGCGCGATCGTCCAGGCGATCAGCGGCGCGGGACGGCTGCTCTTCTCGGTCGCGTTCGTTCTCGCCGGACTCGGCGCGCTCGGCGCGTTCTTCGGATATATCGTCGGCTACGCCCTCGCCGCCGTCATCGGGATCGGTATCCTCTACTACGGGTTCTACAGGCGACACGAAGCGGCCGACGAGTACGAAGAGGGGCTCTCGCGGCGGCTGCTCGAGTACAGCGTCCCCCTGACGGCGACCCAGAGCGCGAACGTCATCGACAAACAGATCGACATCGTCCTGGTCGGACTGTTTCTCAACCCCGCTGCGGTCGCGTTCTATACCCTCGCAAAACAGATTACGGACTTCGTACTGGCGCCAGCGGCGTCGCTCGGGTTCACGATTTCGCCCAACTTCGGCGAACAGAAGGCCGCCGACGAACTCGCGGAGGCGAGACGGATCTACGAGACGTCGCTGACGAACGTCCTGTTGCTGTACATTCCGGCCGCGGTCGGCCTCGCGATCGTCGCACGGCCGTTCCTGACCATGATCTTCGGGACCGACTACGCGGCGGCGGTACCCGTCTTGCAGGTCCTCACCGGGTTCGTCGTGTTGCAGGCGATCACGAACCTGACCAGCGATAGCCTGGATTACCTCGGACGTGCTCGAGCGCGCGCCGTCGCGAAGGGTGCGACGGCGCTGGCCAACCTCGGGTTGAACATCCTGTTGATTCCGACGATCGGGGTCGTCGGCGCTGCGATCGCGACGGTCGCAACGCACTCCGTGTACGTGGCGGTGAACCTCTACGTCGTCCACACCGAACTCTCGCTGAACGTCGGTCGACTCGCCCGAACGACCGGCCTCATTTGCGGGATTACGGGCGTGATGGGGGTGGCGGTATTACTCATCACGCCGATGGTCTCGAGCCTGCTCATGCTTTTCGGGGCGGTCACCGTCGGTGCGGTCACCTGGGGCGTGCTCGCGGTGCTGAGCGGACTCGTCGACCCGGGGCAAGTCCGGTCGGTCATCGGGTGAACTGTAATCGCAGTAACCGAACCACGTCCGTACAGCCGGTTCGAATTGAACGAACTGCCAATACTTATCCGAGGGGTCGGCGTTTGTCTCGTATGGCCGTCGCCGATCCCGTTACTGTCGGGGTATTGAGTCTTCATACGAGCAAGGAAACGAAAGCGATTCTCAACGCCGTCGAGGATCTCGGGCACGACACCGAGTGGCTCAGAAGCGAGAACACGACCATCAGCGTCGTGGACGGAAGCCCGGTCCTCGAACCGTCGGTCGACGTGATCGCGAATCGGATGCTGTTATCGAACACGGAACAGCCCGCGGAGGAACTCGGACTTGCGAACGCGTTCTCGCGTTTGGTCCCGACGCTCAACGAGCCAAGCGCGGTGATGACGGCGATGCACAAGCTCTCGACCGCCACGGCGCTCGCGTCGGACGACATCAGAACGCCCGACGTTACGCTGGCGCTCAGCGCCGAACAGTTGACCGCCGCACGGGAGCGCTACGGAGAGGAGGCGGTGTACAAGACCGCGATCGGGACGCACGGAGGGGGCACGTGGAAGGTCGGGCCCGACGATCCGATCAACGCGAAGGTCGGCAACCGGTACGCCTTCTTGCAGGAACTCGTCGATCAGGAAGGCGTCCCCAATCGCGACCTGCGGGTCTACGTCGTCGGCGACGATATCGTGGGCGCGATGTACCGCTACGCACCCGAGAACGACTGGCGGACCAACGTCGCCCTCGGCGGGTCGGTGGAGGACGCGACCGACGACCTCCCGGAGGAAGCGGGCGAGATGGCCCGCCGCGCGGCAACCGTCGTCGGACTCGATTACGCCGGCGTCGACCTCGTCGAGGGTGACGAGGGCTGGTTCGTCCTCGAGGTCAACCCGACGGCCGGGTTCAAAGGGCTCTATCAGGCGACGCAGGTGAGTCCGGCACCGTACATCGCTCAGATGGCGATCGAACGCGCCGGCGGGGAGGTCGACGAGGAACGCGTCGCGGAACTCACGAGCATCCTCGACGATTCCCGACCGACGGCCCAACCGTCGGAAGCGGTGTCACAGAACTCGGAACCGGCCGTGATCGGATACACGGAGGAAGTGGTTCTCTCGGGGACCAGCGGCTCGAAATCCGTGCTGGCGAAGTCCGACACCGGTGCGACTCGGACGAGCATCGACACCAGTCTCGCCGCGGACATCGGTGCCGGCCCGATCAAATCCATCACGCGGATCCGATCGGGGAGTTCCAAGAGTGCCAAGAGCCGTCCCGTCGTGGACGTCGTCGTCGGCGTCGGCGGCAACCAGCACACCGTCACGGCGAGCGTCGAAGACCGCAGCCACATGGACTATCCCGTCCTGCTCGGCCGGGACATCCTCGAGAACTATCAAGTCGACGTCAGCCGCCGGATCGACGGCGACGCGGGCGATACGCCCGAAGAAGAGGAGTGACCGGCCCGGAATCGAGCCCGACCGCTCCCGTTCGACACGACGTTAAAAAGCCCACGTCGGACGGGGCGCTCGGTCGGTTCCACTCGGTTCGCACTCCGTGAGAAAGACCGAAATATTCTTTGCAGCGCCAGAATCGAGGATCGATTAACTGTAAGTCGAAATTGTAAATAATGTAATTGCTATTTCGATTTTGTCGAAATTCCTAATTAGAGGCGGATCACAGCGGTTGTGCTGAATACACAGCCAACATCCATCACTGATATTAGTTCTCGAATCCAGCAGAAGGCTTGGGCTGTAGCGAAGACTTCCTTACCGGATAGACAATTTTAATATGCGAAAGCAACATCCGTCCGATGATGCAAGGGCCAGACCACGACTGGTGGCCGAATCAGTTGAACGTGGAGATTCTCGACCAGAACGCTCACCAGATCGATCCGATCGGCGAGGAGTTCGATTACGGCGAGGCGTTCGAGACACTCGACCTCGAGTCCGTGAAGGCGGATATCGAAGACGTGATGACGACGTCACAGGATTGGTGGCCGGCAGACTACGGCCACTACGGGCCGCTTTTCATCCGGATGGCGTGGCACAGCGCCGGCACGTACCGCACCACCGATGGCCGCGGCGGCGCGTCCGGGGGTCGCCAACGGCTCGCGCCGCTCAACAGTTGGCCCGACAACGCGAATCTCGACAAGGCGCGCCGGCTGCTCTGGCCGGTCAAACAGAAGTACGGCCGCAGACTCTCGTGGGGCGACCTGATCGTTCTGGCGGGGAACGTCGCCCTCGAGTCGATGGGCTTCGAGACGTTCGGCTTCGCCGGCGGCCGCGAGGACGACTTCGCGCCCGACAAGGCCGTCGACTGGGGGCCCGAAGACGAGATGGAAGCGTCCAATCGCTTCGACGAGGACGGAGAGCTCGAGGATCCTCTCGGTGCCACCGTGATGGGCCTGATCTACGTGAACCCGGAGGGGCCGGACGGTGAACCGGATCCCGAAGCGTCGGCGGAGAACATTCGGGAGTCGTTCGGCCGCATGGCGATGAACGACGAGGAAACGGTCGCGCTCATCGCCGGCGGCCACACGTTCGGGAAAGTCCACGGCGCCGACGACCCCGACGAACACGTCGGCCCCGAGCCCGAAGCGGCCCCCATCGAGGAGCAGGGCCTCGGCTGGGAGAACGAACACGGCTCCGGAAGGGGAACCGACACGATCACCAGCGGGATCGAGGGCCCGTGGAACACCACGCCGACCCAGTGGGACATGGGCTACATCGACAACCTCCTCGAGTACAATTGGTGGCCCGAACGGGGCCCCGGCGGTGC
This sequence comes from Natrinema caseinilyticum, assembly GCF_024227435.1. Taxonomy (GTDB): domain Archaea; phylum Halobacteriota; class Halobacteria; order Halobacteriales; family Natrialbaceae; genus Natrinema; species Natrinema caseinilyticum. The sequence goes on along the minus strand of NZ_CP100445.1, from coordinate 3,672,377 downwards.
CTGGCAGTGGACCACGCAGAACGGCGAACTGGACGACGCCGCACCGGGCGTCGAGGATCCGTCGGAGAAAGAAGACGTGATGATGCTCACGACGGACATCGCGCTGAAGCGGGATCCGGACTACCGCGCGATCCTCGAGCGCTTCCGCGAGAATCCCCGGGAGTTCCAGGAGACCTTCGCGAAGGCGTGGTACAAGCTGATCCACCGCGACATGGGCCCGCCGGAGCGGTTCCTCGGTCCGGAGGTTCCCGACGAGGAGATGCTCTGGCAGGACCCGCTCCCCGACGCCGACTACGACCTGATCGGTGAGGACGAGATTGCCGATCTCGAAGCGGAGATCCTCGAGTCGGACCTCCCCCTCTCTCAGCTGGTCAAGACCGCCTGGGCGTCGGCGTCGACGTACCGCGACAGCGACAAACGCGGTGGAGCGAACGGGGCCCGACTTCGCCTCGAACCCCAGAAGAGCTGGGAAGTCAACGAGCCCGACGAGCTCGAGACGGTGCTGTCGACTTACGAAGCGATCCAGGAGGACTTCAACAGTTCGCGGGCCGACGGCACGAGGGTCTCGCTCGCCGACCTGATCGTGCTGGGCGGCTGCGCAGCCGTCGAGCAGGCGGCGGAAGACGCCGGGTACGACGTGGACGTCCCGTTCGAACCGGGACGGACGGACGCCTCGCAAGAGCAGACCGACGTCGACTCGTTCGAAGCGCTGGAACCGAACGCGGACGGGTTCCGGAACTACCTCGGCGACGAGGCTGACCGCAAGGCAGAGGAATTGCTGGTCGACAAGGCGCACCTCCTCGACTTGACGGCCGACGAGATGACGGTGCTGGTCGGCGGCATGCGCGCGCTGGATGCGAACTACCAGCAGTCCGACCTCGGTGTCTTCACCGACCAGCCGGAGACGTTGACCAACGATTTCTTCGTGAACCTGCTCAGCATGGACACGGAGTGGGAACCGGCCTCGCCGGCCGAAGACGTGTTCGAAGGGCGCGACCGCGAAACGGGCGAACTCACGTGGAAGGGAACCCGCGTGGATCTCATCTTCGGTTCGCACTCCCGGCTTCGGGCCATCGCGGAAGTCTACGGATCCGACGACGCAGAGGAGAAGTTCGTGCGCGACTTCGTCGACGCGTGGGACAAGGTGATGAGCCTCGATCGCTTCGACCTCGAGTAATCGCAGCCGAGAGCCACAGGGTCGGTGGCTCCGTCCACGTTCAATCGGATTCGTACTCGGCCCAGATGTATCGGGTCGCGACGCTCCGGTACGGTCGCCACGGGTCGGCGATCTCGCGCATCTCGTCGCGGCTCAGTTCCGCGCCGTTTCCGTACAGTTGTTCGATACCGCGACGAACGGCGAGATCACCGAGGGGCAACACGTCGGGGCGCTCGAGGACGAACAACAGATACATGCGCGCGGTCCACGCGCCGATTCCTTTGATCTCGGTGAGGAGGTCGACGACCTCGTCGTCGGAGTGAGAGGCGAGCCCCGTTCGCGTGTAATCGTTCTCCCGAAAGGCGTGGGCCGCGTTTCGTACGTACTCGACCTTGCTCCGAGAGAGCCCCGCGTCCCGGAGCGCCGCTTCGTCCGCTGCAAGCACCGCGGCCGGCGTCACGTCCCCCTCGAGGAGGTCGAACACGCGCTCCCGGACGGCCGCCGCGCTCGCCGTCGAGAGTTGCTGGTTGATGATGGAGATACAGAGCCGCTCGTACTCGTCCCAGTCCGGTTCGTCGTAGGGATCGTGTCGCTCGATGAGATCCGCCATCACGGGGTCCCGCCGGAGGACGGTGTGTGCCTCTTCTCTCATGTCTGAGACGGATACGGGAATACGGTATCGAACCGGCATATGTGTCTCGGTTACCGCTCGAGCGTCGACGTGACGACGCTTACTCGAGGTGGTGATAGTCGAGTTCGTACCCCTCGTCGAGCGCATCCCGAACGGGCGGACTGGGATCGACCACGTCGCGGCGGCCGATCGAAACGCCTCAGTATCGGCTGCGAGGACGAGATTCACCCGCCAGTCGGACTCCGTCTCGGGGACGTCCGTCCGGTAGTGGGCCCCGCGGGACTCCGTTCGTTCGATCGCCGCCCGGAGCATCGCTTCGGCGACGACGAGCGCCATCGAGAGGTCCACGACGTGCTCGAACGACTTCGAGGTGAGCCCGCCGTCGACGCGAAGGTCGGTGGTACGAGTCCGGAGCGACTCGAGTTCCGTGAGCCCGGCCCGGAGTCCCGCTTCGTCGCGGAGGATGTCGGCGTGGTCCCAGAGCAGTTCACCGAGGTCAGAGAGGAGCCGCGTCGGACTGACGGAGCCGTCCGAGGCGGCGAGCGCGCGCAGTGCCCGGAACTCCCGTTCGGCGCCCGCTGGCCGTCGGATACGTCGGGCTCGACGTCGGCGTCGGTGACGGCGCTCGCGACGTGATCGCCGACTCGCTGTCCGATCGCGACGGTTTCGGTCACCGAGTTCTCCCCGAACCGATTCGCTCCGTACCGGACGCCGATTACCGTTCGGTCGGGGCGCCCTCGGCTGGCGTCGGCGTTTCGGGTTCGACGTCCGCGAGCCGCATCGCGTTTCCGGTCACACCGATGCTCATTCCCATGTCGCCGATGACGACCGCGTGAATCACCGTCACGAGTCCGATCGGGGCGCCCACGGCGAGAATCGCCTTCACGGCCAGGCTCGCCCAGATGTTCTGCCGGATGACGCCGTTTGCCGTCCGCGAGAGTCGGAAGAGGTACGGCAACCGGGTGAGATCGTCACCCATCAGCGCGACGTCGGCCGTCTCGAGCGCCGTGTCGGTCCCGGCCGCGCCCATGGCGATGCCGACGTCGGCCGTCGTCAGCGCGGGCGCGTCGTTGATGCCGTCGCCGACCATGGCGACCCGGTCGCCGCTCTCGGCTTCGGTGTCCGCTCCGCCACCCTCGGACCGCTCGCTACCGAGTTGCCGGATCCACTCGAGTTTCTCGTCGGGGAGCAATCCGGCGTGGTACTCGTCGATCCCGACCTGGTCCGCGATCGCGCTCGCAGTGCCCTCGTTGTCGCCGGTGAGCATCACGACGCGAACGCCCCGTTCTCGCAGTCGCGAAATGGCCCACGCTGCGTCGGGGCGAACTCGATCCGCGACGGCGACGACACCCACCGGTCCGTCCTCGGTGCCGACGACCACGACGGTCTTGCCCTCGGACTCGAGTCGCGGGACGATTTCCCCGGCCACGTCGGAACAGTGCCCGCGCTCGCAGTCGGGCCGTGAGTCCCCCTCGGCGGCCTCGGCCGTCTCCGTCCCGAGCGTCGCCCCGCCGTCGGTCGTCGCGTGGGTGTGCTCGAGACCGGCCATCCCCTCGAAGAGCGCCGGTTTGCCGACGTAATGAGTCCGTCCGTCGATATCGGCGCGGACGCCTTTTCCGGTCAGCGCCTCGAACCCCGACACGGTGGCTCCGTCGGCGTCGAGCCCCCGCTCCTCGGCGTGGCCGACGATCGCTCGTCCCAGCGGGTGTTCGCTTCGGCGTTCGACCGCGGCCGCCCGCGCGAGCACGTCGGCCTCGTCGGCACCGTCGAGCGGGACGACGTCGGTCACCGACAGGTCACCGGTCGTGATGGTACCGGTCTTGTCGATCGCCAGGACCTCGCTCTCGGCGACGGCCTCGAGAGAGCGCCCGCTTTTGATCAAGACGCCGTTGCGCGCCGCGCTCGTGATCCCCGAGACGACGCTGACCGGCGTCGAGATGACGAACGCGCAGGGACAGGCGATGACCAGCAGCGTCAGTCCGCGCAGGAACCACACGTCCCAGGACGCACCGACCAGTAGCGGCGGCCCGGCGGCGACCGCGAGCGCGAGCGCGACGACGAGCGGCGTGTAGACGCCCGCGAACCGGTCGACGAACTGTTCGCGCTCGGTCCGCTCGCGCTCGGCGTCCTCGACCAATCGAACGATCTTCGCGATCGTCGAGTCCCTCGCCGCGTGCTCGACCTCGATCTCGAGGTATCCCGATTCGGCGATGGTGCCGGCGAAGACGTCGTCGCCCTCCGTCTTGTCCGCCGGGACGCTTTCGCCCGTAATCGGCGACTCGTCGACGGCACTCTCTCCCCGGCGGACGACGCCATCGGCGGGTATCTTCTCGCCCGGACGAACGACGACGACGTCTCCGATCTCGACGTCGGCCGCCGGAATCGTCTCCTCGGCCCCGTCCGGGCCCTTCACCGTGGCCGTCTCAGGCGAGAGGTCCATCAGTTCCCGCAACGAATCCCGCGCCCGATCCATCGAGAACCGCTCGAGCAGTTCGGCGATGCTGAACAGGACGGCGAGCATCGCGCCCTCGAACGAATGCGCGGCGGCAACCGCGGCGACGATGCCGACGCTCATCAGGAAATCGATGTCGAGGCTCAGGTTCCGCGCGGAGTAGTAGCCGTTCCGGAAGATCGGCGCGCCGGCGACGGCTGCAGTGACGATAAACAGCGCCGCCGAGAGGTCGACGCTCCGACCGGCAACGTCGAACAGCGTCGGATTTGCGCCAGTGAAGACGAACTCGAGGGCCATCCCGACGGCGACGAGAACCGCACCGATTCCGGTGATACCGGCTCGTCGGCTCTTCCAGACTGGGTCCTCGCCACCCAACGGATCGCGTTCGGCGCCGAGGGGGACCGCGTCGTACCCCGCCGCTCCGATCGCGTCGGTAACCGTTTCCGGGCCCGTTCCGCCCTCGACCGTCACTGTCACGCGGCCCGACGTCGGTCGCGTCTCGATCGTGCCGACGCCCTCAGCCCCCTCGAGTGCGGTTTCGACTTTCGTCGCACACGAGGCACAGTCCATATCGGGGACCGATACCGTCAGTTCGGTCTCCCCGTCCCTGTCTCCGTCTCCGTTCCCGGACCGGTACTCGTCCTCGATCTCGTAGCCCGCCGCGCGGACGCGCTTGCGGATCGCGTCCACACTCGTTTGCGCCGGGTCGTATTCGACGACGAGTCGGCCGCTGGTCACTCGCGCGTCCAGGTCGTCGACCCCCTCGAGTCGGTCGACGCTGGTCGTCACTTTCCCGGCACAGGACGAACAGTCCATGTCCGGAATCCGGAGTTCGAGGGTCCGACTCGAGTCCGCGCCCTCGTCGGCGTCCGATGGCGTCGGCGGCGAAGCATCACTCATTACCCGACCGTAATCACTCGTGACCCATACGGGTTATTCGGCGTGCGCCAACTGGTGTCCGGTCACGACGCTCACTCCCCGGTCGTGATCGCCTCGAGCGAATCGTCGTCGGCGACGAACGCGGTTGCGAGGCTCGCTTCGGCCCGCCGGAGCCGATAGGAGAGGGTCGATCGCGGCACCTCCAGTTCGTCGGCGAGTTCGGAGAGGTCGATTCGACGCGGGGTCTCGTAATACCCGCGTTCGACCGCGGCCTGTAACGTGGTCCGCTGCTCGACGGGCAACGAATCCACCGACCCGAGCCGTTCGCGATTCGGATCGAGTTCGGTCAGGCGGATCATTTCCATTCCGGCGCATTCGCCGACTTCGTCGCCGAGCGCGTCGAAGAAGTCGCCGATCGGCGCGTCGCTCCCGAGGACGATCCGCCAACGGTAGCGTCGCCCCTCCCGATACGTCTCGAACAGGAGTCCCTCACCGAGATACTCGAGCGCGAGGTGGGGAACCGACGTACAGACGTCGGTCCGATCCCAGTACGTGTAGACGACGAGTTCGTCCCGCGAGCGATCGAGGACCTGCGTCTCGCAGTCTGCGCCGCAATCGTCCCGAACCAGACAGTCAGCACAGTACGACGGTTCGCGGTATGCCGCCTCGAGGGCCTCGATTCCCGTCTCGGGCCCTGTCGCGCGGTCGACTCGCCAGAGGCTCTCGGGCGTGACGTGACACGACAACGACCGAACCGTCGTCCGCGGATTGGCCTCGAGGACGTCCGCGACCGGGTTCGTCCCGGGATCGTACTCGAGAGCGAAGACGAACTCTCTCATCGGGGTAGACTAGGAAGCGACGGGACAAAGACCTCCCGCCGACGGACCGTCCCCTCGCTCGAGTCGCAGCCAGCGGTCGTGGACACGACTCGAGCAACGAACGCGGAATCCACGATCCACGATCCACGATCGGTCGAATATCTCGATCTCTTTTGTGTTAATAGTGCTATAATAAGGTATTTGAATAATCGAATGGCCACCGATGGCCGAGAGAAACACCCGGCGATCGTACCTGCTGAAACTCGCGGCGAGTAGTGCCCTCATCCCGGCTTCCGGGATCGCGTCTGCGCGGATAACTGACGCGAACGGCGCACAGGCGACACAGGGCGGGAGCGGGATCCTCCGACAGTACTACCTCCGTCACGACGAACGGTTCCGAATCGTCAGAGAAACGTCCGTCGTTACCAGAGGATGTCGCGGCCGTCCGAAGGAATGGCAGTGCTACGTCCTCCGGTACGAGAGCGACGGTCGTGAGGTCCGAGTGCTCGTCAATCCGAACCGGCGACTCGAGCTGGACGCCGAGGACGAGTGGCACGAGTTCACCGCTGCCAAGCCACTCGAGTGCAAGGATCTCGAGGGCAACCCGGCACCGTACTACAAGGTATCGTTCAAGCCGGCGACGCGGGGCGGACCGGGCGACGGTGACAGGAACGGCAAGAGCAACGGTCGCGGGGACGGCAAGAGCAACGGCCGTAAGAACGGCAAGAGCAACGGTCGCGGGGACGGCAAGGGCAACGGCCGTAAGAACGGCAAGGGCAACGGCCGTAAGAACGGCAAGGGCAACGGCCGTAAGAACGGCTTCTAACACCTCCACACCGCAATTGAAGGGAGGTGCGGACTCCATCCGGGAACCGTGATTGATACGGGAGCGATAGTTTCGCGAACCGTGCGTAAAGAGACGTCGCGTCTACGAGCAGACGGCGAAACCGTGTGTTCCACCCCGTCAGATGACCGACCGGGCCGTCGACCGCCGTGACGGTCCGCGTTGCGATCGGAACGGACGGAGGTGGCCGCTCGTGACCGACGTGGTCGAGGCCCGGGAGTCGCCAGGGGCCCTTCCGGACTGGGGGATTCCGAAAGAACCGTTGGTAGCGGCGCTTCGCGTTCTTCTGGAGATACTGCCAGGGTGCGGCTTCGCCGCGATCGAAAAGTGAGATTTCGGTTCTATTCGTTCAGCAGTTCGCGCGAGATGACGTTCTTCTGGATCTCGGTCGTCCCCTCGTAGATCTGGGTGATCTTCGAGTCGCGGTAGAACCGCTCGACGGGGAAGTCGTTGACGTAGCCGGCGCCACCGTGGATCTGGACGGCCTCGTTGGAGACGTCGACGGCGACGCGGGAGGCGTACTCCTTGGCCATCGAGGCGAGTTTCGTGATGTCGTTGCCCTGATCGACGTTCCAGGCCGCCTTGTAAGTCAGATTGCGTGCGGCCTCCGTCTTCGTGGCCATGTCGGCGAGTTTGTGCTGGATGGCCTGGAACTCCGAGATGGACTTGCCGAACTGTTCGCGGTCCTCGGCGTACTCGAGGGCGGCTCCGAGTGCGCCCTTCGCGATGCCGAGGCCCTGTGCGGCGACGCCGGTGCGGGTGGCGTCGAAGAAGTGCATCTGCTGGAGGAACGCGGCGTCCTGTTCGCCGATGAGGTTCTCCTCGGGAACGCGGACGTCGTCGAGGATGAGTTCAGCGGTGTCGGAGGCACGGATGCCGAGTTTGCCGGTGATCTTCTCCGAACTGAAGCCGTCGCGGTCGGATTCGATGACGATCTGACTGAAGCCGTCGTATCGACCCTCGGCGTCGGGGTCGGTCTTACAGAGCGCGACGAAGAAGTCGCCGACGGTCCCGTTGGTGATCCACATCTTGTTTCCGTTGATCACCCACTCGTCGCCGTCCTTTTCCGCGCGCGTCGAGACCGACGACACGTCGGAGCCGGTGTCGGGTTCGGAAATCGCCGCGCCGGAGATCTTCTCGCCGGCCGCGACCGGCTCGAGGAATCGTTCTTTCTGCTCTTCGGTCCCGAACTCGCGGATGGCCTCCGTCCCGAACGAACAGGCCATAATCGAGAGCGCGATACCCGGATCGTGCGAGAACAGTTCCTCGGCGATGATCACGGACTCGAGGGTCGAGTACCCGGCACCGCCGTATTCGATGGGGATCGTGGAACCGACGAGACCCATCTCTGCGGCTTTGTCGACGATCTCGTGAGGGAACGTCTCTTCCGTATCGTATTTTTCGGCGTTGGGGTCGATTTCGTTCTCGGCGAATCGGCGGACTTCTTCGCGGATCTGTTGCTGTTCTTCGGTGAGCCCGAATTCCATAGTCGATCATTGCTATCGGAGCGATAAAGAACTTTGTAACCGGTAATAAACTAAAGTATAGTTCCTCGTGATCGAGAGGGAAACGTTGAAACGGGTTCGAATAGGAACCTCGACCATGGAACTCGAGGATATCAACACTATCGCAGTTCTTGGAGCGGGCAACATGGGCCACGGTATCGCGGAGGTCGCCGCGATCGCGGGCTACGACGTGAACATGCGCGACATCAACGACGAGTTCGTCCAGAACGGCTACGACTCGATCGAGTGGTCGCTGCAGAAGCTGGCCGAAAACGACCAGCTCACCGACGAGGAGGCGGACGCGGTCCTCGAGCGCGTGACGCCGATCGTCGACATGGAAGAGGCGGTCAGCGACGCCGACGTGGTCGTCGAAGCCGTCCCCGAGCAAATGGAGATCAAGAAGGACGTCTACGAGGAACTCGAGTCCGCCGCCCCCGACCGGACGATCTTCGCGACGAACACCTCGAGCCTCTCGATTACGGATCTGTCCGAGTTCACGGACCGGCCGGAGGCCTTCTGCGGGATGCACTTCTTCAACCCGCCGATCAGAATGGACCTCGTCGAGGTCATCTCCGGCGAGCACACCGAAGACGAGACGCTCGACGTCGTCGAGGGGCTCGCGTCGGATCTCGGGAAGACGCCGGTGCGCGTCCGGAAAGACGTTCCCGGGTTCATCGTGAACCGCATCCTCGTTCCCCTCATGAACGAGGCCGCCTGGCTCGTCGAGGACGACGTCGCCACGATCGAAGAGGTCGACGCGACGACGAAATTCGACATCGGAATGCCGATGGGGAGCTTCGAACTCGCGGATTACGTCGGCATCGACGTCGGCTACCACGTCCTCGAGTACATGAACGAGGTCGCGGGCGAGCGCTACGAGCCGTGCCCGATGATGGAAGCGAAGGTCGCGAACGAGGAGTTCGGCCAGAAGTCCGGTGCCGGCTTCTACGATTACGAAGACGGAGACGGCGCGGACGTATCGATGGACGAGGATCTGTTCAACGAGACCGTCAAGGAGCGACTGCTCGCGGTTATCGCGAACGAAGTCGCCTTCCTCGTCGGCGACGACGTCGCGTCCCCGGAGGAGATCGACACCGCGGTCAAACTCGGCGGGCGCTGGCCGAAGGGGCCGGCGAAGTTCGCCGACGAGTACGGCGTCGCCGCACTGTCTGAAGCGCTTCAGGATGCCTACGAGGAAACCGGACATCCCCGATACGAACCCGTCGAGTACCTGTCTACAGTCGCTGCAGAGGGCGGCTTCTACGACGACGCGGGCGACGACGAGGGTGCGACCGAGTTCGACACCATCGAATTGACCTATCCGGGTGACAAGGTGGCTCAGATCGAGCTCAGTCGTCCCCAGCAGATGAACTCCATCAGTCTCGAGCTCATCGAAGAACTCGACGCCGCAATCGACCGCCTCGAGGAAGACGACAGCGTCCGTGCACTCCTTCTGACGGGCGCCGGTTCGAAGGCGTTCTCCGTGGGCGCCGACTTCATGAGCATCGCAGGAGGTGGCGCCGACCCCTTCAGCGCGGTCGAGCTCTCGAAGTTCGGCCAGAAGACGTTCGGGCGGCTCGAGCGAATCGAGATGCCCGTCGTCGCCGCCATCGACGGGTACTGTCTCGGCGGCGGCATGGAACTCTCGATGTGTGCGGACGTTCGGGTCGCCAGCGCACGCTCGGAGTTCGGCCAACCGGAATTCAACCTCGGACTGCTCCCCGGCTGGGGCGGCACGCAACGCCTCCAGCGCATCGTCGGCATGGGTCGCGCAAAGGAGATCATCTTCTCCGCGGAGCGCTTCTCTGCGGAGGAGATGGCTGACTTCGGGTTCGTAAACGAAGTCGTCGAACCGGACGAGTTCGAGACGGCGGCCCAGGACTACGCAGCGAAGCTCGCGGGCGGCCCGCCGCTCGCGATGCGCTTTACGAAGCGCGCGATGCAGAAGGGCTGGGATAACCACGAGGCCGGACTCGAGGTCGAATCCATGGGCTTCGGACACGTCGTCAACTCCGAGGACGTCGAGGAGGGCGTCAGCGCCTTCTTCGGCGACGACGAGCCCGAATTCGAAGGCAAGTAACGCGATTCCCGACGCTGCGTTCGGCGTCGTTTCTCCTGGCCCCTGCGGGACCGTCCGACTGCGGATACGTGCACTGCTAGCGGGCACCGAAACCGGGCGGCATCGGCGTCGGTTCGCCCGACCGGCGGATATTACTCATCCATCGACCCTGCTAAATGATCGCACTGTTGGCGTATTTGAGCTGCAGAAACAAATGGAAGTTGATAATTGGTCGCGAGATTTATCACACAGAGGTACCATTGGTGACGCGTGGCTGTAATCGATGAAGAGAATGGAGGGGTTACCCAATGACTGATGGGCCAGAGGTGGTCGTCGTCGACGACGAAGCCCGCCTTGCGGACCTGTTTGCAGCGTGGCTCCAGGGCGAGTGGGGTGTCGAGACGGCGTACGACGGGGAAGAAGCGCTCGAAAAGATGGCCGACTCAGTGGAAGTCGTCCTACTGGATCGGCGGATGCCGGGGTTATCGGGTGACGAAGTACTCGAGCAGATTCGCGACCGTGGGTTCGATTCGCGGGTGGTCATGGTGACAGCAGTCGATCCGGACTTCGACATCATCGAGATGGGGTTCGACGATTACCTCGTCAAACCGGTTTCGAAGGACGAACTCGTCGAGATCGTAGAGGACGTCGCCGACCGCTCCGACTACGAATCGGATATCCAGGAGTACTACGCGCTCGTCTCGAAAAAAGCGCTGCTGGAATCCGAGAAAGCCGACCGAGAACTCGCGGACAACGACGAGTATCAGAACCTCTGTGACAACGTCGGAGAACTCGCAGAGCGGGTCGACGAGACGGTTTCCGGCATGTCCTCCCACGACGACTTCGTCGGCGCATTTCAAGACCTTCAGTCTGGGAAACAACAGTAATATTACGTTTCGAATTCGAAGCGGGCCCCTCCGTCTTCGCTTTCGGTTGCGACGACTGACCAACCGTGCCCAGTAGCGACTTCTCTGACGATCCACAGTCCGATTCCGAGCCCCTCCGATGACGAGGAGACCGACGGGTCGAAGAGGCGGTTGCGCAGTTCTTCGGGAAGTCCCGAGCCGTCGTCCTCGACGAAGAATCCCCGCTCGCTGCCCTCCTCGCCGTCGGCTTCTTCGAGTCCGACACGAACGGTCACGGCTGCGCCGCCGTGTTCGACGCTGTTACGGAAGCAATTTTCGAGCAGTCGTAAGAGTCGTGACCGATCCGCCTCGAGCGTCGTCGTGTCCGCGACCGTTAGCGTCGCCTGTGGCGTCGAAACGTGGTCCCAGGCGTCGTGAGCAATCGACTCGAGGTCGACGGGTTCGGTGTCGGTCGCCCACTCGCCTTCGCGAGCGATAGCCAGGACGTCCTCGATGATCGTCTCCATCCGATCGAGTCCGTCGCGGATCTTGTCCGCGTGTTCCGGGTCGCCGGATTCCTCGAACAACTGGAGGTACCCCTGGGCGACGCCCAACGGATTTCGGAGGTCGTGGCTGACGATCCGAGCGAACGCATCGAGTCGTTCGTTGCGTTCGCGGAGTTTCCGTTCGCGACGTTTTCGCTCGGTGACGTCGCGGATGACGCCGACCGAGCCGTGAAACTCCCCGTCGGGAACGAGAACGGCGATTTGGACTTCGCAGGGGATCGTCTCTCCGGTTTTCGTCTCCAGGGTGAGTTCGAGGGTGTCGGTATTCCCCCCGTACGTGAGCAGCGAATGAATGGTATCCGTGGCCGCGTCGACGTCCGCATCGTCGAGCAGGATCGAAGCGTGTTCGGCGAGCAGCCCTTCACGGCTGTAGCCGGTCATTTCAACGAGCGCATCGTTGACGGTCATGAAGTGACCCGAACCGTCGAGGACGCACATTCCGTCCCCCGCCGTCTCGACGAGTCGCTCGTAGCGGTGGAGCGTCCGACTCTGTTGTTCGAGTTGCCCGCGGACGACGATCGTTTCGAGGACGTGAGACGCAGTTACCGCGATCATACGTATCGCATCGAGTTCGCGCTCGGAAATCGAATCCGGCGAGTAGACGGCCAGGACGCCGAACAGTTCGCCGTCTGCTGCAAGCGGGGCGACGGCAACGGATCGAACGCCGCGGTCGTACGCCTGATCGCCGAACGGAACCGCGTCGAGACTGTTTGCGTCGTATCGCTTGACCTGAAGCTCTCGAGTTCGCACCGCACGCTCGAGCAGGGGGTGATCGCCGCCCCCGATAACGAAGGTGCGTTGCAGCGACCACTCCTCGGCGTCCGGGTTGGAGAGCCACGGAACGATCGTCCGTTCACCGCGGTCGTACTCGCCGACCCAGGCGACGGTGAACCGATCGCTGGCCGTTATCTCCTCCCGGAGAATCCGTTCGACGGCGAGCGGCGACGTGACGTCGACGAGCCGACACCGGACGGTGCTGACCATCCGACGGAGATCGTCCGGAAGTTCCCGAACCGACAGCTGTCGGTCGTCTTCCACTTCGGTTTCGACTGCGCTCGAGTCTGTATCGGACGTGAGTTCGGCGGTCGGGTCTGTGCGAATGCGTCTGGTGACGGCGTCGGCGAGCCGGTCGACCGAGACCGTTTCGTCCGCTCTCGCGACGACTTCCCCAAGGACCGCAACGTCCGCACCGCCCGTTCCCCAGTGGACGAACGTCGGCGTCTGGTCGGTCTCCGTTTCGATGGTGTCGACGAGTGACGCGACGTTCACGACGGTCCGCGCGTCGATGACCACCGCGTCGATCGTCTCCCGCTCCAGTCGTTCGATCGCGTGATCGGTCCGCTGGGCGATGACGACGTCGACGGGCGCATCGGTCAGAGACAGCGTGACGGCCGCTCGTGTGGACCGATCGCTGCTCACACAGAGTACGCGTGGCCGGCTCATGGCAGTGGAATGCGTCCTGTATACATCTCCATCACGATGGCAGTGGGTCTGCCGGTATGCATGATGTCAACCGGGATTGTTCTTTCGACCAACGTATCAAGTGGATGGCGCCGAAGATCGGTCGGTGCTCCCGCGACGGCTGACGGTCCCAAGAACTCTCAGGGTGCCTGACCGTAAATAAGGTTTCGCTGTATCTCGTTTGCCCCCTCGTAGATCACCGGAATACGCGCGTCACGATACACGCGTGCGATTCGGCGCTCGTCCAGAATCGAACGACCGCCGTGGAACTGCATGCCTCGTTCCGAGACGTCGACGGCCGTTTCTGTCGCTTTCGTTTTCGCCATCGCCGCCCAGTACCCCGCGTTCTCGTCGTTCGCCACCTTCTGACAACCGCGCCAGGTGAGCGCCCGGGCGCTCTCGAACTCGAGTATCATATCCGCGAGGCCGTGCTGGACGGCCTGGAAGTCGCTGATCGTTCGGCCGAACTCCTCGCGGTCGTGCGTGAACGCCCAGGCTTCCTCGATGGCCGCCGCGGCGATACCGAGTCCGTGGCCGGCGACGGCGATACGACCGTGGTTGAAAAAGTCCGCGAGCATGAGGAACCCGTCTCCCACCTCACCGATCAGGTTATCCTCGGGGATCCGACAGTCGTCGAATTCGATGTGGGCCTGCTTGGAGGCGCGCATCGCCATCTTTTCGGGAATGTGCTCGGCCTCGTAGCCGTCCGTATCGGTCGGAACGATAAACATCGAGTGGTTGCCGTACGGGTTCTCCTCGTCGTCGCCGGTCCGGGCGTAGAGCGTGATCCAGTCGGCCTCGACCCCGTTGCCGATCCAGTACTTCTCGCCGTCGATCACCCACTCGTCGCCGTCTTTCTCCGCGCGGGTCTGCATCCCCGAGAGGTCGCTGCCGGTGTCGGGTTCCGACACCGCGAGCCCCGACCGTTGCTCGCCTTCCGCGACCGGCCGAAGGAACTCCTCGCACTGCTCGTCGGTGCCGTGCTCGTAGGTAATCTCGCAGCCGAAACTCGCCAGCTGAAGTGTCAGCGCGATCCCCGCATCCGCGCGGTAGAACTCCTCCGTCATCGCGAGCAGTTGCGCCAGATCGAGCCCCCGCCCGCCCCACCGTTCCGGTATGTCCTGCGCGACGAGATTCGCCTGCTGTCCGGCCGCCAGTATTTCCTCCGGGTACTCGCCCGACTGGAAGTACTCCTGTGCGTTCGGTTCGATGTGCTCGCGAGCGAACTCGCGAGCCTCGGCTTTGACGCCGCGTGCGTGCTCCGGGACGATGCTATCGTCGAGTAACTCCATACCACGTGAGACGGCCGCACGGTGGAAATAGTCGGGGGCGAACATTGCAAACCGGAAGCGCCGTCTATCGTCGTGACGAACGTTCGCGGTCTCTCGTTCCCGGTGTGCCGTTCGTACCCCAATCGAAGCTGGGTTCGTGTCGGACTCGACCCGCCGATGTCCCCGACGAAATCGGCAAGAGATTCGCGTAGCAGGTGCCGGACGGGTTACCGACGGGGCGTCGAAACTCGTGATTCCGGCGGTGGACTCCAGAGCGACGACGGCGCCTGCGAGGACGGTGGGTGCCGACAGTACCGTCTGCGGACGGTGCCACGCCGACGAAGGAAGCGGACCTCACGCGAGTTGACGAAATCGATGCGGATCGACGCACTGGATGAACGAAATCGACGCGTCGTCCAGGGGATCGAACGGGGACGAGAGACGGGAGACGGGAGACGGGAGACGGGAGACGGGAGACGGGAGACGGGAGACGGGAAACGGGAATCGGGAAACGGGAAACGGGAAACGGGAAACGGGAAACGGCGTTTCAGCAGGCCACCGAGCCGGCCGATCGTCGCCCGAGGAGGCGACGTTATCCGGCGAATCCGGTAAGCAACCACTCGTCGCCGTTCCCGTCTTCGTCCGCGATGCTCGGCGCGCTCACGAGGACGAACGCGCTCTCCGTGTCGCCGTTTCGGATCTGCCGCGTCGACGTCGGCGGGATCCACAGCGCGTCACCCGTCTCCATCGTGACAGGCTCGTCGTCGACGACGACCGTCGCGTTCCCCTCGATGAGGACGTACACCTCCTCGTGGTCGTTGTCCGTGTGGTCGTGGGGCTTGCTGTTCCAGCCCGGATCACAGCGCGCGACGGTCACGCCGACCCGTTCGGTCTCGAGCGGGTCGCTCAAGAAGTGCATAGCGCTCGAGACCTGCTCCACTTTCTCGTAGTTCACCTTCCGGTATGTCATACGTACCCATTGGAGAGGCCGACAGTAAAACTACGCGTTCCGTTTCGGTCCGTGCGATTTTGGCGGCGATCGAGGAAACGATTCGCCGCCGATCCCGCCTCGCCTCCGGACGTTACGACTGTGCGAGCGGATCGAAGCTATCGACCGGAATAACGGAGTAGTCGACGGTCAGGGCGTCTTTGGTCGCCCGGATCTTTCCCACGAACGCCGAGATGTCCTCGAGTTCGCCTTCGAGAACGAACAGCTCCATGCAGTAGTGATTGCCGACGTGACTGTGAAAGTTCGACGCGACGAGATCTTCGTGTTCGTGGCGCAGGTGCATCATTCGCTCTTCGACGCTGGTGGTCTCGTAGTCGAACAGCACCGTGACGATTCCCATCAGATCGCGGTCCTCGAGCCGAGTGTCCTCGAACTCCCCGAGGAGATTTCGGGAGGCTTCCCTGACGACTTCGCTCCGACCGGTGTATCCGTGTTCCTCGGCGAACTGGTCGATTCGGTCGAGGAGTTCGTCCGGCATCGAGACGCTGACAACTGCCATGTAATAACTCGAGAATCGTCGTTAGTAAGGCTTGTCATCAAACGTGTGCCTCCGGGAGCAGATCCTCGAAAGGCTGGTCCGCGAGCCACTCGCAGAGCTGAACGAGCTGATCGCTCGCGGCCTCGAACAGTTGCTCCCCTTTCTCCGGCGTCGCGTCCGTCTGGTCGCCCAACACGCCGTTTTCCGTGTTGTCCGCCGCGTCGTAGAAGGTCCGCGAGCCGTGCTTGATCGTCTCGGCGGCTTCGACGTCGGGGACGCCGGTATCCCTGGCCTCCTCGAGTCGGTCCTCGTGGACCAGTTCCGGCTCGAGGTACTGGATCATGGCGGTTTCCTTCGGGCCCCCGTGGGGGCCGTTCTGAGCGAAGAGGCCGTCGACGAGGTCGGGAATCGATTCGTCCCACATCCACTCGATAGCGTACGCGGTCCCGTCCCCTCGGAGTCGCGCCCCGACCTCCCGCAGGTGGGAAACGTTTCCGCCGTGGGCATTGACGTAGATTACCCGATCGATCCCGTGAGACGTGAGGTTTCGAGTCAGCGATTCCACGTATTGTCTGAACGCCGGCGGGTCGACCCACATCGTTCCGTGAAACTGACGGTGGTGGCCGCTGACGCCGACGTTGATCGTCGGGGTACAGAGGTATCCGGTCCGGTCCGCGGCTTCCCTCGCGAAGGCCTCCGCGATCAGGTGATCGGTCGCTTCGGGCAGATGCGGGCCGTGCTGTTCCGTCGATCCAAGCGGGACGAGCGCGAGCGATTCCGTTTCGAAGTACGTCTCGAGGTCGGGCCAGGCTTCGTTTCCGAGGTACATGAAAGACTATCGTGAGCGAACCACCAATAGCGTGGTGCAAACGGCAGACGGGCGAGCGAGCGAACGCGGGACGGAGCGGGCATCCACTCCACCCGGAAAACGGGGTCAGAAAACCGGACTCGAGTTCGAGACGGTCTCCAGACCGAACAGGAGGCGAATCACGAGCGGACGGACGCGCCGAAAAAGCCGGGCGCGGTAATTCCGTATTACCGAGTTCGAGGTATCCGGGCGATATCGGCGAACCGTCTTCGACCAGTATTCGACGAGGACAGGCATCCCTCGCCGGATTTCGAAACGACAATCGGAATCGTCGCCACCGGAACCGATCGCCTGCCCTTCGGGGTCGACCGGCCCGGTCGAGACTCGATACGGCCGGCGACGGTCGAGCGAGCGACGAGGGCGCGCTATGAGTGAAACTGGACACGTTTGAACCACCGCGGACGGACGCGTCCGACGCTGGTCGCGGGGCCAGAGAAGCCGACTGTCACGTTCACTCACAATTATCGTTTTATCGCCCGTCCGCTCGGTGGTCGGACCCGCACTCGGTGCGGGTCGGCGCGTGGTATCGGCCGGAACTCATATCGATCTATCACGGTATCTCGAAGGCGCAATTCGCCGTAACGGACACTTCAACGGACGCACCGACACGGGTCGAAAACAGTTGGTTTCACAGATAATTGATAGCCACGCAATTACGAAAGGCGGTCGGCGTCAACATCGAGTCGGACATGTTACCGTACTATCCCGCACAGGCACAGGTACCCGAATGGCTGCAAGACCCCGTCGCCGAGTTCGTCACGTTCCTCCCTCGACTGCTCGGTGCGGTGATAATCCTCGCCATCGGTTGGATCGTCGGTCGGCTGGCAGGACGCGTCGTCCGGCGAATCGCCGACGGTATCGAACTCGATCGAATGGTGCTCGAGACGCCGCTCGGTCGCATCCTCGGGGGGACGGAACAGGCCGTTTCGGGAGCGTTCGGAAAACTCGCGAAGTGGTTCGTGTACGGCCTAGCGGTGCTGGCCGCCGCGAACGCGCTCGCCATCGCCACGCTATCGGAGTGGGTTTCGACGGCGGTGTCGTACCTCCCGGCGTTCGTCGCCGGGTTGCTGGTCATCGTCCTCGGGTTCGTCGTCGCTGACTTCATCGGCGATGCGATCGAGCGGACCCGCGCGGCGACCCAGACCGCTTACACCACCTGGTTCGCCACCGGTGCCCGGGTGTTCCTGTACTTCACGGCGATCGTTATCGGCCTCGATACGATGGGGATCGACGTCGGCATCCTCTACGTGTTCGCGCGAGCGCTCGCGTGGGGCCTCGGCGCGGCCGTCGCGATCGGCGTCGGCGTCGCCTTCGGTTGGGGTGGCAAAGACTACGTCGCCGAAAACATCGGGGGCTGGATGGGCCGAACGAACGAGATCACGCCGAGCGAGCAGTCCACCGGCGGGCGCTCGAGCGGCAATCAGCGCCAGCGCCAGGACCGCGAACCGGGCTCCGAGCCCGGGCCCGGACCCGGTGACGACGACTGATCCGGAGCCGATATCGCTCAGTCGGCCGCCGATCGAACGCGTTTCGGTTCGGTGGCCCGATCGCGCGGAAAAAGCGGTTTGACCGGAACGACGACGTCGGTTCTGACGAGGCGTCCGTTTCGCGGTCGCACTTTTTCGAGATGTGCCAGCGAATGCGTTTCCGCGTATCCTGCCTCGATTCGCTCGATGATCGACTCGACCGCGTCGACGTCGACCCGATCGGCCGGAACGGTGT
Organism: Natrinema caseinilyticum; assembly: GCF_024227435.1. Lineage (GTDB taxonomy): Archaea > Halobacteriota > Halobacteria > Halobacteriales > Natrialbaceae > Natrinema > Natrinema caseinilyticum. The sequence continues at coordinate 3,653,813 of NZ_CP100445.1, read as the reverse complement.
CCGTCACGACCGCGATGCTTCGCCGCCGGGCGTAGACGTCGACTCGGCCTTCGAAGGCGACCTCGAGGTCCGCGATCCAGTCGTGGATGCGGCCGACCGTCGGCCGGTCGGGTCCCGTCGGAAACGTGATCGATACGCGGCAGTCGGCTGGGTCCTCACGGACGTATCGTCTCCAGAGCCCCCGCGCGAACTGGACGACGTCACCGTCGGATAGTCGCGAAACGAGGTGCCGTACTCGATCGGTCGCGACGGCAGCGCCCCCTCGAGTCGACGTCTCGGATTCGGCGTCGTAGCGTTCGCCCATTCGTTCTCACCGGGGACTTGCTGTCGCCGGTAATACATCCTTTGTTGTTCGTCGCGGTTCGCGTCCGATAGCCCCCCGCGACCCACCCTCGCCGACGGTCCGCGAGAGTTTTGTACAATCCGTGACTACCGGAGAGCGAAATGCCACGAACAAGGTTCGGCCCATCGGTTCTCAAACGCGCTGGCGGCGTCGCAATCGTCGCCGCCGGCGTCGCGGTTAATACCGGATTTGACTCCTCGATTCGGACGATACCTGCGCTTCTGTTGATTACGCTCGGAGTCGCACTCGTCACGAGCACCGCACGGGAACACACCACTGCACGACTGTTGGACAGCGCGAAGCGGTGGTGGCTCCTCGCGTTCGTAACGTTCGTTCCCTACGCGCTGGGGACGGCTCCCGACAGCGAATCCGCGGCCGCCGTCGGCGACGCCTTTGCCGGCCCGGTCGTCAGCCTCTCGCTCGAGGCAACAGCCGGCGCGGTGGTTCTCTGTGCGGTGTCGATGACGGTACTGTACGGTTTCGCCTGGTACGGCATCCACCCCGGACGGCCCACCCCCGAGGAGCGCATCCTGCTCGAGGAGTGACCCACGAAGGGACGCCGGAACCGGTTCGATCTGCGGGACCAGGCAACAGGTATATATGCCGGCACCTACTCAACCCGGCAAAGCGGTGCACGACGTGATTCCGACAATACACGGTTCGGACGGGTACTTGCTCGCCGCCTCGCTCGCCTGTTTCGCCGTTGCCGGTGTCGCCACCGTCGCCGACGACGCGCTCGAACTAACGCTTGGAGCGACTGTCCTCGCCGTTGGCGGAGTTTACTGTGTCGCCCGCTACGCCGCGTCCGTCGACCGTCGAACGTTGGCACAAACGGCACTTGGACTGTGGCTCGGATTCCTCACTATCGCCGGCAGCCACGCGGTCGGCCCCGAGACGATCGGTTCGGTCGCGCCGGGCCCGACCCGAATAACGGTCGTCGCGCTCACCGCAGTCACGTGGTCGACGCTCCTGTCTGCGACCGGGTCGACTATCTTCCTCGGGTTTCGGGAATACGGTTCCCCGGCCCCGGCCGACGATCAGGTGCTCGACGGCGAGACGCCGGATTACTCGACGCGGTAACTCACGGCGATTCCTTCACCGAGGGGCACGACCATCGTCTCGAACGCCGGATCTGCGCGAACCGTCGAGAGATACTCGATGACGCCCCGCGTGTGCTCGTCGACCCCGGTCGGCGAACCGCCCTCGGACCACTCGAGTAACGTCTCGAAGTCGACGACGCTGGCCGTAACGGCGTTGTCGGCGATGACGGCGCCCCCGACCGGTACTTTCGGCCGGACGGCGTCGAACGCGTCGGCGTACCTGCTCTTTTGGTGGTCGATCAGAACGACGTCGAACGGCCCATCGACGTCCTCGATCGTTTCCATCGCGTCGCCGAGTTCGAATCTCGCGAGCCCGTCGTAGCCGCCCGCGGCCATGTACTCGCGAGCCAGCTCGAGTTCGGCGTCGTCGACCTCGGTGAGGACGATTTCGCCGTCGTCCGGCAGTGCGTCGGCGAACCAGTACGCGGAGTAGCCATAGCCCGAGCCGAACTCGAAAATTCGCTCGGCACCGTTCAGGCGGGCGACGAACCGGAGGAACGCGCCGACGTCGGGGCCGACGTGCGGGAACCCCTCGGCGGCCGCGTACTCGTCCATCTCGATCAGCGTCTCGTCCGGGTCCGGGCCGACCGCGCGAACGAAGCGCGCGACATCGTCCCTGAGGACGTCGGTCATAGGCGACGGTACGCCGGCCAGCATATAGGGTTGGGGGACGCTCGTCGATCGAACCTCGGTCGCGGTACCGACGGGTGTATCGCGCCACGCGTGAACGCGTCACCGTCCCCCGTACTTCGAGCGCCGAAGCCGCCGCTGGTACGTCGCCGACACCACCCTTTTGACGTTCGAAACCATCAGTTCACCCGATATGTCTTCCGAACACCCCCTCGCCGAAAGCGTCGACAATCTGGTGTACGAACCGGTACAGGTTCACGAAAACGGGATCGACCTGACGGTCAGCGCCATCTACGAGGTGGCCGCCCCGGGCCGCCTCGACTTCGGCGGCGACGAACTCGAGGACGCCGACTTGGAGCCCGTCCCGACGGAACTCGAGGGCCCCGACGACGAATTCGGCTGGTGGTACTTGGAGGGCGGCCAGTACGTCGTCCAGCACAACGAATTCCTGACGGACCTGGCCGAGCCGGCACAGCTCCAGGCGCGAAACGAACTGCTCGCCCGCGGCGGCTCGCATCCGTCGGTACGGGTTCGAGATCACTTGCCGCTGATGCCCCTTTCCGTCGCCGGTGACGGACTCAGTATCAAGGAGAACGCGCGGATTTCGACGCTCGTTCCGGTCGAGCGCAACAGACAAAATTCCGATTTATAGACCGTAAATCACGTAATTTGTCGGTTCGCGTGGCTGTGCGTGCGGGGCCCGCGAAATCGTCTCGCGGTCGTCCTGCGGCTGTGGAGCGCAACCACGCCCACGCCGCCGATTTCGTTCGTCCCTGGCGGCGCGTTCGACGGGGTGATAGCGACCGGTGACGTCCCCAGCGGGAGTGGACAGTTCGTCGTCGGATCGGTCGTCGCCAGACACCTACCGGGATCTGTGACCGACCCCGCGAGTCGATTCCGCGACGGCCTCGAGACGGTGATCGACGCGCTCGATCAGGCCCTCCCGCATCACGCTGGATATCGACAGGAGCCGTCGTTTCTGGACGACGTGCGGCAGATGGTGGGTCGGTCGGGAAAGGCGGGACGGCGAGTCTCCAGCCGACTACTACGACGGGCGAAAAGTGAGGGGTGAAACTTATCGTCCTTCGTATTCGGGATCGCGATCGTCGAAGAAGGCGCTCACTCCCTCCTCGTGATCCGCGGTGTCGAAGACGATACCCTGCGCGATCGCCTCGTCGGTCAACGCCTGATCGAGCGACTTCTCGAGACCCTCGCCGACGAGCCTGTTCGCGTGGCGCAGCGCGATCGGTGGCCCGGAGACGATCTTCTCGACGAACGCCTCGACCTGCTCGTCGACCTCGTCGCTGTCGTAGACGTGGTTGACGAGGCCGATTTCCTTTGCGCGGTCGGCACCGACGATGTCGCCCGTGAGGACGAGTTCCTTCGCGACGTTCTCGCCGACGACTCGCGGGAGCAGATAGGAGGTGCCCGCGTCGACGCTCAGGCCGACCTGCCGGAAGACGAACCCGAAGACGGCGTCTTCGGTCGCGAGTTGCATGTCACAGGCCAGCGCGAGGTTCGCACCGGCGCCGACCGCCGGCCCGTCCACCAGCGCGATCGTCGGGATCGGGAATTCGATCAGCCGGCCGAAGAGTTCGTTCGTCGAGCGCTGGAGTCTGCGAACTCGATCGTCGGCGGGGACGTCGTTCTCGATCCCCTCGATCATTCGTTCGATGTCACCGCCGGCCGAGAACGACCCGCCGGAGCCCTCGAGGAGGACACAGCGGGCGTCGCTGCCCTCGATTTCGTCGAGCGCTTCGGAGAGACCGGTGCTGATCTCTTCGGAGAGGGGATTGCGTCGGTCCGGCCGGTTGAGCGTGATGGTCGCCAGGCCGTCGTCCTCTATCTCGAGGAGGACTGCGTCGCCGAGGGCCATCAGTCGTCTCCCTCCTGCTCGCGGAGCTTGAATTTCTGGACCTTTCCGGTCGTGGTTCGCGGAAGTTCCTCGACGAACTCGACCTCGCGCGGGTGTTTGTACTCCGCGAGGTTGGTCAGGCAGTACTCCTTGATTTCGTCCTCTGTGACGTCCGCATCGGGCGTGCGAACGACGAACGCTTTCACGGTCTCGCCGCGGCGTTCGTCGGGAATCCCCGCGACGGCGGCGTCCGCGACGGCGGGATGTTCGAAGAGGAGTTCCTCGACCTCGCGCGGGTAGACGTTGTAGCCACCGGTGACGATCATGTGTTTCTCGCGGTCGACGACGTAGAAGAAGCCGTCTTCGTCCTGATAGCCGATGTCGCCGGTGTGGAACCAGCGTCTGCCGCCGTCCTCGGTGAAGACTTCCTCGTTGGCCTCCGGCAGACCGTAGTAGCCTTTCATCACGTTCGGCCCGGCGACGACGATCTCGCCGGTGATTTCGCGAAGGTCGGCGTTCTCCTCGTCGATCGGCCCCTTCTCGACCGGCGGGATTTCGTTGAAGTCCTCGTCGACGACCTTCGAGTCGACGTCGGGGACGGTCTTGCCCACGCTTCCGACGCGACGCCCTTCGATCGGGCTGTTGAAGTGGGTGATCGGACTGGTCTCGGTCAGGCCGTATCCCTCGTAAATCTTCGGCTCGTAGAGTTCCTCGAAGCGGCGCAGGACCTCGACCGGAATGCCGGAACCGCCGACGCCGCACAGGCGCAGCGAGGACATGTCGAATTCCTCGGCGTTCGGCTGGTTGATGACGTCGTTGTACATCGCCGGCACGCCGTGCATGATCGTCAACTGCTCGTCCTCGACGAGCGAGACGGCCTCCTGTGCGTCCCACGACGGCAACGGGTAGTACGCGCCTCCGTGGAACAGCGACGCGTTCATCACGACGGTCATCCCGTAGATGTGAAACAGCGGCAACACGCCCAGTGTTTTGTCGTCCGATCGAATCCCGTCCGGAATGAGTTTGGAAGCGGAATTCGCGTTCGATCCGAGATTCGCGTGGGTCAACTGGACGCCCTTCGGCTGGCCGGTCGTCCCCGACGTGTACGGCTGGACCGCCACGTCGTCGTCGTCGCGGGCCGTGATTTCGGGGTTGGCCGGCTCCAGGAAATCCTCGAACTCGGTCGCGCCCTCGGCTTCGCCACCGACGCTGACGACGTGTTCGACGTGCGTGTCGTCTCGCACCTGATCGACGAAGGGGACGAGGTCGGAAAGCGCTACGACGACCTTGGCCTCGCTGTCGCCGAGCAAGTGGCCGATCTCTCGGGATTTGTACTGCGGGTTCATCGGAACCACGACCCCGCCGGCGCGAAGCGTCCCGTGGAACGCGATCACGAACTGGGGAAGATTCGGTAGATAGAGTGCAACCCGGTCGCCCGCACCGAGTCCGCGTTCTTCGAGTGCTGCCGCGAACGCACCCGTTTGCCCCCAGAACTCTTCGTAACTGATTTCGGACCCCTTGAATCCGATCGCGGTGTTGTCTCCGTACTCCTCGACAGCACCCGCGACGTTAGTGACAAGATTTGTCATACTCCGTGCGATACGTTTGCGTGTACTGTAAAAAAGATTTACATCGTTCGGTGAATACGGCGAAAATACTTTCCAGCGATAATTCTTTTCCGATTTGTTGTCATCAGAACGGTGGGACGGCCGTCGACGGCCGACGTTCGAATCGAGGGTATTTACGACCCCGCTCCCAAGCAGGGTGTGTCATGTATCAGGACGTCCTCATCCCGACGGACGGAAGCGACGGAGCCCGCCGATCGATCAACCACGGGATGACGATCGCGGATTGCTTCGACGCGACGATCCACGCGCTGTCCGTCGTTCCAGAGGGGCCGCTCGGGACGCTCCAGACCGACGACGCGATTCCGGCCGCCCAGCGGGCGGTCGAACGGGTCGAAACTGAAGCGTCTCGAATGGGCGTCGACGTCGTGACTGCGGTCGAACAGGGAGTTCCGCACGAAGAAATCCTCGCGTTCGCGGACGAACACGGAATCGACCTGATCGTCATGGGAACGCAGGGCCGGACCGGACTCGACCGGGTGCTGGTCGGCAGCGTCACCGAACGAGTCGTTCGAATGGCCGACGTCCCGGTCGTGACCGTCCGACTGACCGACGAGATTCGGGTCGAGGACACCGACGAAGCCGCACGGATCGCGCGCTCGACCGCCGAACAGGAGGGATACGACGAGGTCGCCGTCCTCGAGGACCCGCACCGAACCAGCGCGTCCTGGATCGTCCCACTCGAGACCGATACCGGCCCCATCCACGTCCACGTCGACGCCGTGACGAGCGAGGCCCGGATCGCGAAGGGCCCGAGGGAATAACGCTGCGTTCCGGGACGTCAGTGTGGAAATCCGTTCACCGAGACGTCAGTGTCGGGACGGCGCGGCGGGTCGACATTTACTGGCGGAAATCGCCGCTGCAGTTGTACTGTTGCAGCATGATCTCGTTGGTCGGCTCGGTCTCGTTGTACGGTTCCGACGGCTGGGCCACGTAGTATAGCTGGATACGTTCGAGGTCCGTCCGATGGGTGCGATTCCGCCGGTCACAGAGGTAATTCGCCAGATACGACCGGTGGTTCTCGTTATCCGCCCCCCAGACGTTCGAGAGGTATTTTCGCCACCGGGAGTTGGGGTACACGGCGTTCCCGTCCGGCGGCGGCTCCCAGCTCACCTCGGATCCGTACATGGCGTCGACCTCGGACCCGTTTTCGAGTTCCCCCGGAACGACGTACCAGCCGTCCGTCTGGAGCGGTTCGGGGGCGAACATGCGCCAACTCTGGTCCGTTTCAGTCGCATCGAGTACCGACTGACCCGGGTCCGGAACCTGCGTATAGCCAACCGCCTGGGCGTTCGAGAGGACCACGAGGACGAGAAACACCGCCGGTACCGTCGCCGAAAACAGGCTTCGTCCGCGATCGAGGCCGTCCGAAACGAGTCGACGCGAGGGGGAAGCGGAGGCGCCGACGCGATCGGTCACGGCCCGACCGGGGACGGCGGCCTCGAGTCTGCTCGCCCAGCGGTGCAGCGGGGCTGCGAGACCGATGCGGGAGGCGAACGCGGCGCCCGCGTCCCAGACGCCGCTCGGATAGAACGGGATGAACGCGGCGACGACGATCAGGGGAAAGAGCCCGATTCGCATCGTCGCCAGCATTCCGAAGTGCATGCCGACGAACGCCGATGCGAGCGCTGCTCGCGGCAGCCCGGTGAGGACGAGTAACAGCGGCGCTGAAATAACCAGCGCGACCCAGAAGAACGTCGCGAGCCGCAGTAAATCGTGGTACTCGGCCAGAACGTTACCCAGGAGGATCGTGAACTGATAGTCGAGGCTGAACACGTAAACGACGGCCTCCCCGTTCAGCCACATCTCCCCCTCGGTCTTGTGGATGGCGTTTGCGACGTACATCACGACGACCTGGAGCAACAGTGCCATCGTCGCCACGGTCGAGACGGTCTCCCGATCGCGATCCGATCGACGGCCGTCGACCGCCCATCGTTCGTCGAGCGGGAGAAACATCGCCCAAAACACCAGCATCCGTAACAGCACGTCCCCGCCGTTGAGTACCATCGGATTGCGAACGTGTAGCGAGACGAGCAAGAGCCACGAGCAAACCGTCGCGACCCTCGTTCGATAGCCGACGATCATGGCCACGGCGAACGCGGCCGCGACGACGAAGAGGAGACCGATCACCCACGCCTCGCCGGAGACGGCGTGAAGCGAATAGGCGCTCGAGTAGTCGGAAAACAGTGCTCTCCGCGGGAGGACTCCCGAATCCGTATAGAACGCCCCGAGATTCCGTGATCGGCCGACGAGGTCCGCGAGCAGCAAGAGCCCGAGCGCGATTCGAAACGCGGCCAGGGCTCGCGTATCCACGGCAAATCGACGCGTGATCGCCAGCGAAATCCGATCGACTGCGTTCGTCAGTCTCCGATCCGACCTGGGTGAGGAACTTCGCTCAGTCATCGTCCATCCTAGATATCTCGCATCGGTGTCTCGAGCAGATTGGCATAAGCTTGGTGTAAACTGAACGAATCACTTGACCTTGGAAGAGTACCGACCGATATCGAACCGGTGAGACGTCGGTCTCTCTCGATTCGAAATCCGGAGGGACGGCGTTCGAATGACGGCGGCGAGTCGCGCTATCCGAACCTGGCTCCGTAGACCGTATCGCGAGGGGCGAACCGCCTCCGCGAGTGGGGCCCGGCACGGAGACACCGTCCCTCGGTCGCCGACCAGAAATCTCGGCCACCGTCGATCGCCGGCCGGCTTCCAACGCGACACTCGTCACGGCTCGAATCCGGGCTCCTGGACCCTGCTTTCGGGTCGCAACTGCGGCTGTCACCGCTCCGCTCTCGACGACGGATCCTCGAACGAGAATGGGCAACGGAGAGGGGTGAACGGGCCACCGATTGCGAAACGACACCGACGAGTTCGCACCCCGTGCGGACGGCAGTCGTGAAGTACCTCGGGGACGAGCCTCGAGGCTTCACCGTTTTGCCCGTGTGCCCAGAAACGGACGGTCGGACGCAGGCGAATTTAGCACCCCTCGGCCTTCCCCTTGCGAGGTCGGTTGGAAGGAACACCCGAACACCCCGCTGGTGTCCGTGAGGGCCGGTCGCTCAACCACGACCCGACAACTCCCGTCTCACCTGCCGTAGCAGGGTGTCGAGAGGAGCCGCATTTCCATCAGTCAAACGATCGCTTCATCGTGAGGTCTTCACTATCCGTCGCGGCCGTTACGGCATTATACGTGACTTTTTTACTAAACTCTCGACGGGCCTCATCCTTGGGGTCGAGCCCCGAGGCACTCGCCCTGTTCCGTCTGTAGAAATCGATCGGAATCGACTCGGGCGCGAGCCCGAAGTCGCCGCCCATGGGGCGGTAGATGGTGGTGGTGGTGTGGTTTCGAGAACAACCCCACGGGCAGTTACAGGGGAGAAGGCTGGAAGGATAAACCTACTCAAACGCGAAATGGGTTTTTGTCGGACCCGTGATAGTGGCGCCGTCTCGAGACGGTGCCGGTGAAACGTGAACAATCAGACTTCCACCCCGCCTCGCAGCGCAACCCGAATCTGCGCGGTCGGCCCCGAGTCGTGTCGGCACGCACTCGCAGCGTCGGACGGGTGTGTTCGCTACCGGACGGGTGAACGAAACCGTCGACCCTCGTCAAAGTCGGCGCCGATCCGGAACCCGCCGCCACGTCGGTCGACGATACGCTCGCAAAGCACCGGGACGATCCTCGTTCGGGGGTGTTCCTCCGGACTGTCGGATTTCTCCCACGACTAAAGCCGTGGGCTTCCTCCGTGCATCTTTGTGATCGACCGTCGGCGCGACGTAAGCACGAGACAACCGGTGCTATCAATCCCGGAGACATTTATATTCCCTCGCATGGAATGCGAAAATTACATTCGGTCCGTCGGTGATTGTCGGGTGGCAGGTGGATGCACTATGGTTTCACACCACAACGATGGGATACCACAACACAGTAGTGGGGCACGCGCGTCGGACGACGGGGCCGGTGGGACGCCCCGTGATGAAGCAGCGACACCCCCGTCCGACGAGCACGCCAAACTGTTCGATCCGAACGCGGCCGGCAGACGTCGATTCCTGCGGGCCACGGGCGGGACTGCTGCATTGTTGACCGGTGGATCGGGAACGGTGGCGGCGTGGGCTTCAGGGGGAAGCTACTCCACGACCGATCGGACGATATCGTCGTTCGACGGGACAGACCTCGCGACGACGTTGTATACGCCCGACGCCGGCGGTCCGAATCCGGCGATTTTGATGACTCACGGATGGGGACTCAGCAGGCAGTCACCGCTGACAACACTGAAAGCGGCACATTACGCGAAGAACGGGTACGTGGTGTTGACATACGATTCCCGCGGTGCCTACGGATCCGGAGGGGTTTCGACGCTGAACGGCGAAAACGAGATCGAAGACGCACGCCACCTCATCGACTGGCTCGCGGGGCGTTCGGACGTCGAAACCGAGGGGCCGAACGATCCCAAACTCGGGATGGACGGCATCTCGTACGCGGGCGGGCTTCAGCCGCTCGTCGCGCTGGCGGACGATCGGGTGGACGCGATCGTCCCGCGGATGACCTGGTACGACCTTTCCTACTCGTTCGTGCCAAACGGCGTCGTCAAGAATAGCTGGCTCACTATCATGCTGGCGGCTGGCGTCGTTCAAACGTTCGACTTCGATACGGACACGCGCCTCTCGGACAGGCTGTACGAGTGGTATGGCGACGTCATCTGGAGCAACGGACTTCCCCCGACCGTCGAAGCCGGATTCGAGCAGCGTTCGCTCGCGTACAACCTCGAGGGGTTCGACACGCCGACGTTCTTTATTCAGGGCTGGGACGACACGTTGTTCAAACCCAACGAAGCCCTCCGTGGTTTTCGTGGCCTCTGTGCCCGCGGCGTCGAGTCGGCCGTCGCGTTCTACGAGGGTGGCCACGCCATCGAGGAGATCGTGGTCCCACTTGACCAGCGCAAATACATGAACGACCTGGCCGTCACCTGGATGGACAAACACCTCCGGGGCGAATCGACCGACGTCCCGACGGTTTCGACGTACCTCAAGCAACGCGACGAGTGGCGGACCGGCTCACAGTTCCCGCCCGCGGACGTCTCGATGACCGCCTACGGCCTCGAGAACGCCGTTGAACGCGGAAACCCGCACATCGAACGGTGGAGTTGGTTCCACGACACCGAGGTGACCTACGAGTGGCACGTCGGTCGGGACATCGAAGTCGTCGGCACGCCCGAATTCGACCTCGCGGTCGACGTCGCGGGCCCCGAAGCGCGGTTGTTCTTCGATATCAGACACGACGGATCCGACCTGGACGCGATCGGAAAATCCGTCGGAGAGGCCGCCCGCGTCGACGGACCGGGCCGCCAGCGCGTCCAGTTCGAGTTCCCGGTCTTTCAACGGTTCTTCTCGGCCGGTGATACCCTCTCGTTACAGATCAGCGTCACGAGCCTTCTGTTCGAGGAATCGACTCATACCGACGGCGTGACGGTCCTCCCGTCCCAGTCGGAAATCCGTCTCCCCCAGCGGCCGCAGTGACCGATTCCGGAACCACCGTTCGAAACGGGGACCGAAGCCACCACGAGATATCGGCCGACGTAGCCTTTGGAGAAGAGTCACCGGTCGATTTCCGCGTGGACGGGTGCATCTCCTGCTCTCACAACTCCTTCCGAAGGACCGAGAAGGCCTGCGAACGGCGTTGTTCTGAGGTGCATCGATCTCGGCCTCGAGAGTCCACAGTTCCTGACCCGAGTCGACTCTTCGGTACCCCGTCGTCATCCGGGTACCGAATTCCTCGACGGACCACGTTTGCAATCGGTTCGCACGAAACACTTTCGTTGCTATTGTCAATATCTATAGACAACTTGTGCTAGTAATAACTACAACTGAAAGCAATAGTAGGACTACACTATTATACGGTAACATGAACGCTGCGTCTTGCATGTCGAATGATGGTATCCTTCCGTTCGATCGACGATCGGTACTGAAAAAAGGCGCCGCGACCGCCGCAGTCGCCACTGGCGGAGCGTTCGCGACGTCCAGTGCTGCCGCCGACCACACGCACAAACGGACTGCGCGCATCGAGGCCGACGGCGGGCGAGCACACTACGGACTCCTGATTCCCGATGCGAACGTCGAGGTTATCAACGTGGAAGGGAACGACAGTATCCAGCGGAATTATCGGCGGGACGAGGCGATCGTCGAGGGCTACGTCAACGACTCGGCGGCACCAATCTACGACGCATACGAATATCACTCCGGCAGTGGTGCAGTCGAGATCCACGACCTCGGTGAGAACGCGCGACTCAAGATCTGCGAACTCATCGACGGCCATAGTAGACGTTGAAAGTCATTGCATACCCCGCCCGCGAATTCGCGGCCAGCGAGTGCTCGCTGGCCGCCGTCCGGCGAGCAGTGGGTAAATCGTTTCAACGACTACCATAGGGCCACCCGAACCGGTTCCTGCCGTTCGCCGCGACTCATCTGGGAGTGCCCCTACACTCGAGTTTCGGAGAACGGCCCCCTGGAGCGCCTTTTTCGAGACAGAGTCGTCGGCACTCGAGTGACGACGAGGATCAGACACCCGACGTCGTCCGGAAACACTCCACAGTCCGTCTCGAGCACTATCCGACGCCGACCGATCGTGCCGCGACACCACCATCGGACGAGGCTATTACGGGATCCGGGTGGTGTACGTCACGAGAGGTGGTATCGAAAGTCCGTCCTCGGGTTCATCTACCGGCCGCTTTAGTACGGAGTATTCAAAAGTCCGTCTGAGCTGGGGTCGTGGAACCTTCCCTCCAACCGGAAAACGGTGACGAGGCCTCGTTGGGGACGTTCTGCAGAGATGCAACCTTCGACCGGTGATAGTTTGGCGAGATCGTGGCGAACGGACAGTACATCTTTTTTATCCGTAGCTACTTACACGATCGACGAACGGGATTCCCCATGGATTGGTCCTCTATTACGCGATATCGCGGTGAGGCCGCAATCGTCGTCGGATTCGTCTTCGTCCTGAACCCGCTGGTCGTGAGCGCGTACGACATCGGCGATCCGGACAGGTATCGATACGAAGCGAGTGAAGCCGAGTTCTTTGCCAATGACACCTACACGCACTCGATCGAGGCCCCTCCTCTCGACTCCGATGTTGCGTGTTTTGGTGATTCACCGAGTCGGTCCTGTGCCCTCGAGCGAGCCATCTACGCGAACGGTGGCATCACGTACGACGGGCCGACGAGGCTCATCATGGACCACGAATACAGTTACGTCCACGTCTGGGGAGAGGGATTCTTCCAGCCCACGACCGAGGTGGGCCACAACGGGACCGTCTGGTACGGACTCGAGTCCGTCCCTCGGGAGGACGCACTCGATGGTATCGCAACGCCGCTTTCGAGAACTAATCGGGGCGTCCGAACGGCTATCGAGACGGGCGCGTACGAGACGAGCGACGAACTCTCCGGCACTCACGAACTCGTCCAGGCCGGTGACCGCTACTACGTCGTCTACCCGACTGCGTATCACGAGTATCGAGGAACAGAGCGGCGCCTGACGGTCGTCGTGTTGCAGTGGCTGCTCGGGATTATCGGTGTGATACTGGTCCTCCGAGGACAACGTCACCGAATCAAATGACACCCGCTCGGACAATCATCCGGTCGTCGTCCGATCGACCGAGAGGCCAACAGGTCACTCTCGAAGTGGCAACAACTGGGAGACGGCGGGGCTGTCGTCCCATTCGATGCGGGCTGATCGCGGTGACGAGGTTCCGTGCCTCCTCAGTAGGCATACGGCTGACACGAGCGCGATCACAGATGAGTCGCAAGGTCGGGACGATTCGAGGACCAGTGAGAGTTGCGTGAACGAGTGCGGAGCCGTTGCCACCCAACTCGAAACAGAATCCAATCGTTCGGCGGGGCTCCCTTTCGACTACCCATACCCATTTACTCACGCGTTGTCGCTGTGGTCGATCTCGATCCGTCCGTCACCGTACACCGTTAGTTATCCTGTCCCCGCAATACGGAACACGAAGTGACCAACGCCAACGGTGAAAATCGAGTCGAGCGCCTCTGGATCGTTGCCTTCGGAGAGGGGAAGGGAAGGTCGGTCGGAGTGACGCCGTCGCGTTCTGCGACGGCTTCGAGAACGCGTGTGCCGAGCGGCGTCGCCGATGTGTTCGAATTCTCGGCAGTCGTCTACCTGGGACCGCCTCCACTGTCGTTTTCAGAAGATTGTTCCAGTAGTGTCGCAGCTCACTTACGGCTGTTCGCCCGTGAATTCAGTCGCATGGCTGTCGAGCAACTCCAGGAGTGGTCGGATGTGCTCGAACTCGGGCCCCTTCTCTACCTCGTGTCTGTTCTTGTCCCAGCGAATGAATCCATACGCCTCTAATTTTGGGAGGTGCTTGTGGTGCATGGCAGTCTGCAGGCGGTCACGTTCCCCTCTGAGTAGCTCTCCTTCCGTGCCCCTTCGGCCTGGACTCCATCTGATCGGGGATTGTGCTCGAGGAGTGCGACGAGTATCCGCCGTCGGTGACGACTCGCCAATGCGTCGAACGCGTCATCCAACATCGGCGCGCTCCATCTCCCCTTTTCATTAGTCATGACACACGTGTGCGTACCAATTATATCGTTAAGAGTGTTGTGCATAACACAACCAATACGTTGCAAATTCCGCAGCTAAATCGGGATATCGTACGGAATTTTCCACCCGCGATCCGTAGAATCGCTAGTCGTTTGCGGACATCTCGAAGTGGCCCCAGGGTTGAGCGTAGTGGTTGGTGATGATCTCCGAACTGTGGATCGTGATACCGTACTCGTTCAACTGCGCGGTCATGCGCGTGAGATCGTTGGTGGCCGTGGCGACGGCCTGAACGTGGAGGTTACGCTCGCCGGTGACCATCTCGTTTACGTCGATGACGCCTCCGACTTCCAGTATCTCCCGTGCGGCGGTCGAACGGGAGTCGGGATCAGCCGTGCAAACGAACAGGAGTTTTAACGGAAAGCCAGCGCGTTCGTAGTTGATCTGGGGGGCGTAGCCCTCTATCACGTTCGAACCTTCCAACTTGTCGATTCGGTTTCGAACCGTGCTTGCGGAAACTGCCACCTCGTCTGCGATTTCCTGGATCGTGATGTTGCGCGCGTCCCGCTGAAGCGCGTACAGGACTCCCCGATCTACCTCGTCTAACGCGACCTCCGCATCGGTCTCCGCGTCAACTTCCGTCTGTCTCTCAGGTGCGGAATCGTCGCCCATAGTGTGATTTCCGAACCCACGAGCAAGAATATTTGCACTCGTTTACTTCGCAGGCCCCGTGAACTACCCCACCCAATTCGTCGCCTTCGGCACCATCACGTTCGTGGACTCGAGTGACGACCTCGACGACGTCGTCGTCCGCTGGGTATTCAGGGTTGCCGGCGGCGACTATTCGGCTGCCGGCGGGCGACCGCGAGCGGACCTCGACGTTCTCGAGGAGCTTTCGGGCGTCCAAATCCCAACTTGTCGACGAGATGTGACGCGCGGACGTCGACGCGTGGGCCCTCCTCTGGATCACGGTGCCACGGAAGCGTGCTGATCGACCCGTCGACACTGTCGGTGGCGAGTTCGCGGGCGGGAGCCTCGCCGCCGCGAACTCGTCATTACGTGCGTGGTCCACAACTCGGAGTGAACCCTTGCTATTTCACACGAGGAGAGCGATTGTCCGTAATTCTGAGGGGCAATGGACCGCTGAATACAGAGCAGTAGTGCAGCACGACGACTTCGTTCGTTTCACGCCGAAAGCGGTGAGCCATCCGCACACCACACGTGCGCATTGATCGTTCGTCCTTCGTCCGAGGAACTGGATGCTCGAGCGACGATGACAACAGCCGATTCTCTTCACGTTCTTATAATACAGAAAATACTTATTGCTCTTTCAAGATAGTGTAGTATGTCGGATTCAGTGTTGTCTCGCTCGTCAGTTGCCGACCTGGACAGGCGAACGTTTGCTGGCTTGCTGAGCGGCATCATCGTGCTCGGGCTGGCGTTGCAGGTGTTCTTATCGACACAACCGACGACCTTGTCGATCGAACTGGGACGAATCGTCACTTTGGCGCCCATCGTAGTCGCAACCCTCGCGTACGTCCGCACCCGTCCAACAGCGGCGGCCTGGGAAATCGGCGCCGTCGCAGTATGGGGGTTCCTTGCCCAGCGGATTGTGGATATCGCCTGGTTCATCGCTGGGCCCGCATTAGCGGGAGCGGTCGGGGTCTCGGCCATCCTGTTGTCAGGTGGCGCTGAACTCCGTCTAGCGGAGTTGTTACGGTATCTCGGAACGGTCGCCGTCTTTGCCGGGTTCTACACTGCAGCGGCGTCTCGACGTGATCGACCGATCGTGAGCGCAATCACGTTGATGGCCGTCCCGGTCGTGTTGGTCGTCATTTATGCGGCCATATAGCATCGTGATATCTTGGCAGCCCTCACTACAGGGAAGATCGATTGTACGACTACTGTGAGTACCTCCATGCTGTAAGAAACGGGAACCTGTTCGAACTACCGAGTTTTTGCCAAGATCTGCGTGCTGCATACAGAGGGTGGTCAGCAGGAATGCACTCAGTTCACCCCCGCATAGTCTTATCTCCCGAGCGGAAGTACGTTTGCTCGTCAATGAGTGATTCTACCCCTACTGGAACTCCGCCACGACCCGTGGATTCGGAAGTGACGATCGCAGGATTCAGCATGGTGTTGTCCGGATTCGTTGCCTTCATGGGGATCATCACGGCAGAAGTCCTCTATCCGAATTATTCGACGCGACAGGACATCAGTGACCTCGGATCGACGCGGCCACCAGATCCGATTATTCACGAGCCCTCCGCAACGATCTTTAATAGTACGATGCTGGTAACGGGGGCACTCGTGCTGGTTGCCGCCTATTTCGTCTCTCGCGCTATGGATCGCCGTGACTTCCCGATTGGACTCGTTATTTTTGGAGTCAGCATATTCGGCGTCGGCGTGTTTCCAGGCAACGTGACTCCGTGGCACGGGTTGTTCGCGCTTCTGACTTTCTTTAGTGGCGGTATCACAGTCGTTCTCTCGTCACGGGTCGTCTCCGGACCGTTCTCCGTTCTTTGTGGCCTCTTCGGTGGCATCTCCCTTCTCGTCCTCGTGAGCGTCTTCGTCTATGGACTCGTTATCGGTGGCCCGCACCCGCTGGCGTTTCTTGGGAGCGGGGGAATCGAGCGCTGGGTCGTCTATCCACTCGTTCTTTGGATTCTCGCCTTTGGAGGCTACCTGTTGGGAATCGCTGATACCAACTCTGCGTCGTTCTGACCAGTGACGATACGCGCTGTGTATTCAACACGACCTCTGAGAATTGTCGTCGATTGAAGATTCCAACACGACCGACGAAATCGATATCGGTCTTCCGATCGGCCACCACTCCCGAGACGTTACACCGGCGTGACTATCTTCGATCCTCGATTGCGTTCCGACAGTCGTCCTCGAGAGCCAGTGACACCTGATGTCCTCGGGGAACACGCCAACCCCGTCTCGAGTTCGGGCCGACGTCGACCGATCGAACGAGAGACTAACACGTAACGAGACCACACGTACAACCTCGATCGCAGTGTATCACTCGTCCCGGAAACCTGAACGAGCCCGGTTGTGTGGTGGCCGATCCCTGTGGTCAGTCCTATCCGTGGACGTCAGCCGTCTCCGGTGAGTCAGCCGATTCAGCAGTTTCCCCAGGGATCGACACACCCGCCTTCAGCAGCACTCGACGCTCCGTGTACGGCAGGCCGTTCTTTCGTTCGGTCCGCTTGCGAATCGCCAGCCGATTCTTCGATAACTCGAGCAGGGCATCGATCGTCCTCGAGACGAGCTTCTTCGCGTAGGCGTCGTTGACGCCGCTCTCCTCGCGGCGAATCCAGTGTTTCATCTCGCTGGCTTTGACGTATTCACGGACATCCTTGCACCCCTTCTGCCACGGGTTGTCGCCTACGCTGGGATCACTCCGCGCACGCCAGAGTTTCGCGGCCAATCGTGACGGCAAGGAGTTCGTCGACGACCGGAGCATGTCGTCGTCCATCTGTGCGAGTTGCTGGATCGGCAGGAGATCGCCGTAGGATAGCGTGACCGATCCACTGCGGTCGAGTGGGTCATCGGAGTCGGGGATCCGCATGTAGGTGTCGTCCTCTTTGGTGAATCGCTCGAGACGATCGACTCCGTCTGTAAGCGAGTCGGGGTCGACGTGATCGGCGAGGAAATGGGCACCTTTCTCGAGTTCTCTGGTCTGGAGTTCGGCGATACGCGCTTTGTTCGCACCTCCTTTCTTCAGGGCGGCCTGCGCGACTGCTTCGAGGCGTGTGTTCTCCGTCTCGAGGGTCTCGATCTGTTCCTGCTGGGCTTCGATCTGATCGCTCTGCTCGGTGACGGTCTCTCGAAGGGCGTCGTTCTCGCTCTCGAGATCGTCGATACGTGCCTCGAGCTGCTCGAGTCGGTCGTGAATCGATGCGTCGCTGTCGGGTGTGTTAGGTGTCATCGGGAAAGTGGATGAAGTCGAAAATCGTGCGCCAGAACGGAGTTCGGAGGTCGACCAGAAGTCACGGAGCGGCCGCTATCGCGACGGGAACTGTGCCCGTCTCGAGGGCGAGGCGACTGCTGGCGACGTGGCCACTGGTGACTGGCCGTTCGTGAGGGAAGCACCGTTCAGGGAGGCTATGCGAGGGAGTGGTGCTCAGGCAGTGGCCACGACTGTCGGATCGACGAGGATCGTCCAGTGCGTCTGACCCGCCATCGCAAGCCCGAGATCGGCCTCGAGGAGGACGTCCTCCCGTCCGTGCGCGGTCTCCGTCAGCTCCGTCGGAGCGCAGCCGGCACAGTAGACAGCCGCGATCGTGTAGGCTGGCTCGTCGGAGTGCCGGCAGGCTCGAACGCTTACTGGACGTCCTTCGTAGAGGTGGTCCCCGCAGTCGTAGCAGGGGACGGTCTCTCCTCCCGCAATGCGTGCGCCCTCGAACTGCTGCTTGAGGAAATACTGATGGAGGGTCTCGGTAGGCTTCGGTTGTGGCTGGTCGTCGAGTGACTCGAGAGCGTCGTCACAGACTGACGCCAGCCAAAGGGAGGAGTCCGTCATTGGTCGTCCTCCGTGGAGTAAGAGTCGTCTGCCTCGATGCGCTTGTACACCTCGATGGTCTCCTCGATATTTCGGATTGCAGGCTCGAGCGACAGCGGCTCGATTATCTCACCGTCGAGAACCCACACGTCTGCGAGGACCTCCTCGAGACGGACGCGAATCGGATGGTCGGGTCCGGAGGTCATGCTTCGACCTCCGGGCTCTCGTTAATCGTTGGGTTGTCGGTCGTCGTGGGGGTGGAGCCGTCGGGCTCTGGGCCGGCGACCGCCTTCGCTTCTGCGAGGAGTCGGATTTGGCGTGTGGCTTCGCGCTCGAGTTGCTCACTGCGGAGGCTCTGGTGTCGGTCTCTGGCGGCCATCGTTAGAGGGCCTCCTCGAGGATGTCCTGTGCCTGGTCGGCTGCCGAGACGGGTCGGTCGGCCCAGCCGCCACACTCCTGGTTGATGAACTGGATCCAGCGCTGAAGGTCCTCACAACCTTCGCCCATCGGTCCGAGTTCGATGGCTTCTGTGTGCATGATCGGGTCCTCGAGTGAGAATACCGGAACGGCGCCGGAGTCGTCGCGGTTGGCTCGGGATTCCGTGACGACGATGCGGTCGAGCTTTCGGTCGACGTGGTGGTGTCGGCCTTCGGTGTCTTCGCTGACGTAGCCGTAGTTCCACGAACGCCGCTCGAGGGGTGGGTTGTCGGTCTGTGCGTCTCTATCCGAAACTTCTTCCGTTGATGGGGTTGTAGTCGACATTGTCCTTCTCTGAGGACACAGGTCGGGTGTACCAGCACCCGGCCGAGAATCGGTTTTCCCGGCCACCCTGTGTCTCTACTTCATAGTCTATTCGCCAGTAACATAATATTTGTGCATTATGCCCACCTATACAACCAATCTATTCCAAAACGGTTTAGTGCGCACAAATGGGACTTATGCCTATGGCGACTGCACTGTCACCCGAAGAAATGGATGCGGATGACCTGACACGGACGGATCGTGCCATCCTTGATGTACTTAAGGAGGGGCACGGAGGCGATGAACCGTGGGGAATCGCTACGAAGGGCCGTCTCGTCGACGAGACTGATTTCTCGAGAAACAGCGTTTACAACCGTCTCGAGGTACTCGAAGCTGCAGGCTTCGTTGAACTCATCCACGAACCAACTCGAGAGTTCAGGTTCGTTGAGGATCCACGCGAGGGAATAGATGATAAGTAGCCAGCTGTCTGTCGGCATCAACCTCCGCCTCGAGCGTTAAGTTTTTGCGCTAAAGAACGCGGCGAGCAACCTGAGCGAACGTGGAACTCTGTCGAAAGTACTCATGATTGCTTTCGTGTTGTTACAGTTGCAGAAGTCGACTACTCGATTGATTGCGTCCAATCGGCATCGTTGCTGTCGACCCTGATCTACATACTCGCACATACGACACTCGAAATCTTCGTTTTTCGACTTACAAAACAGGTCATTTCTGTCCAGAAGGGACGGAGAGCGTGGTCAATCGAATATGTAAAAAAGGTTCAAGTGGTAAATCGGATCAAGAAATGCACACGACGAGCCACGGCTTGTGTGCATTCGAGGAAGGGGTTTCTATCGCCATCCAAGCCCAGGGGGTGAAGAAGGACTTCTACTCTACGACGCTACACGTCCGGCCCGATCCATTTACCCTTTTCAAATTGAGGGGTGCCTTCACTCCTACCTGCTTCACGCCAAAGTTCGTTGATAGGAGTTGATAACTTATCCGGTATATCTGCCATATCCTCGATTGTTATGGGTGACGTTGTATATTCACTCGTTGTGAAACCACGAAAGCCCCGCCGTGGAGCATCGATATGATGGAAAATTGCGTTCAGAGTTTGCAACTCCTCTCGAGAAAAAGTTCGCATAACTCTTGTTTCATGTGCATCAACTGGAGATCTGTGTGCAGCGATAGGGGGTAGGTGCTGTAATTTTTTAGCGTTGTCGCCTTGGCGACACCGTAGCGGTGATCAACACTAGGTTGAACGAACACTGATTTGCCGCGCCACCTAATGTACCCAATTTCACCCACTTTGGCCATCCTCGAGGCGCGTTTCAAGTTCCCTAATCCGACGCTCTTGAGCGAGACACACGCTCAGTAAGAACGGCTCCATCACCGCCATCTCATTTTGAATCCCCCGCTGCATCCGCGAACTGTCGCGCCTCGTCAAATAACTGGTCGAATTCCTCCTGGTACTGCACACGAAGTGCCCGCCGGAATGGCTGCCAGTCCTCCTCGAGTCGACGCAACTGGTCGCGATAGGTGGGGTTCGTCTTCCCCATCTATGCCACCTCCTGGATCGATTCCGCTGTGATCGGCGTCGGATACGCCGGCTCACGGGTCTCGAGTATCTGCTTCCAGAACGCGAGCGTCATCTGCACCATTCCGTTGCCGACTGGGTAGATCAGCGATTCGAACTTCCCACCAATGAATCGAGCCCCCTCGTCGGTCTCGAGACACTGGATCCGCTCGTCGACGGGGGTGTCGATCGGCGCCGCGAACTCGTCGTCTCGAGCCTTCGAGATCAGCACCGGACACTCGTATCGTCGAGTCGCAACTGCCAATCGAGCCAGCGCCGACACGACCATCCTCTGTGACTCACTCTCGTCGAGATCGTCGTCGCGATAGAGGACATCCACCGCCGGTGCCACGATCAGGCCGACGTCGTCCTGATCGACGCTCGCAAGAGCACCGTAGTCGGGATCTTTCAGAAGCCTCGAGCACAACGTGTAGTGCTGGTACGCGGTGAATGCACGAGCGATCTGGATCTTCTTCAGAACGCGCCGACTCGGTGCAACGTCTGCAAGCGGCGCGGTCTGTGCATGGCCATGCGTGTGATCCACCACGCCGTTCCCGGTCGCTCGAGGCGAACCAAACGTCTAGCATTCACGGAGCGCTGCCAGCAGACGACACGTTTATTAAAACGCTAGACGTACGTTTACGTGTGCACGTATGGCTACCAAGACCCTGACCATTACGGAAGAAGCGTACGAGCGACTGAAATCACATAAACGAAAGGGCGAGAGTTTCACAGATACCGTGCTCCGACTAACGGAGGGCAACCAGGACGTCATGCGGGGATTCGGGATGGTAGCCGACGACGAGGGCTTCGCCGAGGCCGCAGGCCGTACACGAGACGAACTCGAGGACGCGTTCGACGAGCGGCGTAAGCGGCGTGAGCAGACCCAGTCATGATCGCACTGGATTCGTCGTTTCTTATCGACTATCTTCGCGGAGACGACGACACCCGGTCGTTCTTGGAGAGAGAAACGGAACCGGTATACTACACACCGACCATCGTTCTTTTCGAGCTATATCGGGACGCCGCGTGGTCCGACACTGGTTCAGTTGGGGCTGTTGTAGACGGTCTCGGTTGGACCGAGCCATTGCCGTTCGATGCTGGTGCAACTCGAGAAGCAGCGGAGATTCACGCTGAACTATTGACGGACGGAAATCCGATTAATGTGGCGGACGTGATGATCGCTGGCGTCTGTCGGCATCACGGCGCATCTCTGGTCACTCGCGACAGCGATTTCGAGGTCGTCGACGAACTCGAGACAATTTCTTACTAACGTCGGTGCTCCTCGAGACCCGGACTCGAGTCCACCGCCAAATACGCCACATTATCCTCCCCACGATCACCAGTCCACGCCCCCCTACCTGACGGGCATCGCAGTGAGCTAACTGAAGTACCCTCCACCGACTCGCCCTCTCCAAGATCGATACCGCCGTTGATCTCGCAGTGATCGAGTACAATCCGATCCGGACTCTCCTGGAGCAGACCCACCGAGTCACACCCGGATTCGATGTAGCTATCGCGAACCGTCACCGAACACCCATCGGCAGCCTCGAGGAACGCACGCGCCAACGACCGATCGTGTCGCGACACCTCCTGTGGGTGACGCGATTCCGACAGCTGGCTGATGGGTGTCACTACGAGTGCTGTCGGAAAACCCAACCGTGGCCGCGCCTGCTGGCCTTTTTGAGACGACTGTTCAAAACTCCGATAGAGACAGGAGTGGCGTTTACGATTTGTTCGCGCCACCAAGCCAGGGGTGGGATTCGAACCCACGAAGTCTCGATTACAAGTCGAGTGCATGAACCGCCCATGCTCCCCTGGCGCAGGCCGAGATTAGCCGTCCTCCTTTGAGTGTGTATCGTTTTCGTCCCGATCCTCGAGCGACCGGCGCATCGTCACGCGGAACTCGTCGTACCCGCGCCGACGATAGAACCGGTGGGCGTCGACGTTGCCGGCCATCACCTCGAGTAGCACGACGTCGGCGCCCTGTTCGGCGAGCGTGTCCTCGGCGGCCTCGAGCAGCGCGGTTCCGATCCCCTGGTCCCGGACGGCCGGCTCGACGTAGATGTTCGTGAGCAACCCGCGGGTGGCGTCGAGTTCGAGGGAGCCGCGTTCGACGGACACGGAGACGAAGCCGACGATCTCGCGGCGCAGCCGTGCGACGAGCAATTCGCCGGTTACCCGGTAGGCTGCGAGCGTGTCGCGCATCGTGTCCCGGTTCGCGTCGGGGAGAACGGCTGAATCGTACGCGCGCTGGTCACGAGCCAACCGGACCCACAGCTCCGCGATAGTCTCGAGGTCGTCCTGCGAGGCGGGTTCAATCGTCGGCTGCGGGTTGTTCCGGGGCATTCTGGAGCGCCGTTACGGCGGGCAACGGTTCGGCGGTGAGCATTCGCAGCGCGGCTCCGCCACCGGTACTGACGTGCGAGAAGCCCTCGACGCCGAGTTTGCGCAGCGCGGAGGCGGTATCGCCGCCGCCAACGATGCTCGTGGAGATATCCGTCGCGGCGTCGTAGAGCTGTCGGGTGCCCGTCTGGAAGCGATCGTCTTCGAAGACGCCGGCGGGGCCGTTGAGGATGACCGTCTCCGCGTCGTCGAGGATGCGCCGGTAGTACTCCAGCGTCGATCCGCCGATATCCATCGCGGACTCGCCGTCACCGGGTGGGAGTGCGTTGATGCCGAGTTCGTAGCGCTCGCCGTTGCGACCGACGGCGACGTCTCGCGGGAGCGCGATCCGGTCGCCGTAGGCGTCGAGCAGGTCGGCAGCGCGATCGATTTCGTCCCAGTATCCTTGATCGTAAATGAAATCGGAACTGGCGTCGCCCAGGTCCACGCCGTCGGCGATGAGAAAGACGTTACCGACGACGCCCGCGGTGAGGACGTGGTCCGCCAGCCCCTTCTCGAGGACGCTCCAGGCGACGTCGATCGAGTCGGACACTTTCGCGCCGCCGATGACGTAGACGCGCGGTTCGGGAGTCTCTTCGATCGATCCCAGGACGTCCAGTTCTGCTTCCATAACCCGACCGGCGTAGCCGGGAAGGACCGTGGGGAGACCGACGAGCGACGGTTGCGAGCGGTGGGACGCGGCGAATGCATCGTTGACGTAGGCGTCGAGAACGGACTCGAGTCCGGCGACGAGGTGGGTCTGAGCGGCCCGCTCGGGGTCGAATTCCATGTACTCCTCGCTGTAGAAGCGCGTATTCTCGAGGACGACGCAATCGCCGTTCGAGAGGTCCCTGACTGCCTCGCGGGCGGCGGTGCTGAACGTCGAATCGACGTATTCGACGGGCTGTCCGAGCAGGTCCGAGAGTCGGTCGGCGTGGGATTCGAGGGAGACGAAGTCGTCGCCGCCGGGGCGACCCTGATGGGCGAGAACGGCGACTCGGCCGTTGCGGTCGAGCAGTTCCGAGAGTGTATCGACGTGGGCGCGCAGTCGGGCGTCGTCTGCGAGCCTGCCATCGTCGTCGATCGGACTATTGACGTCGACGCGTACACCGACGGTAGTCCCTTCGACGTCCAGGTCGTCGAGGGTCTCGATCATTGTCGATTTCTCCACCGCGACACCCGAAAGGTCTTTCTATCGGAGAAATAGGCCACGGTGGCTGGTGGCACAACGCACGCCGTCGGCGGGGCGAGCGACCGATCACACCGCACGGCAGTCCGCACAGACCAGTTGGCCGTTGGCGTCCCACAGCGAATCCGCGAGCGAGCCGCACGCTTCACAGACGCCCTGTGTCGTGTACTCGTCGCCGCCGTTCGGCACGAGCCGGCCTTCGGCCTCCGGAGTCACGCGGGCGGACGCGGGTTCGGCGAGTTCGCGTTCCCTGTCGATCGGCGGCTCGCTCGAGCGAGCGGCGGCCACCGTCGACTGGAACGAGCCCGCGGCGGCGATGACGTCCCGCTGAGTGACGACACCCGCGATCCCGTCTTCGGTTTCGACGACGACGTTGCGAATGTTCTCGCGGGCCATCGTCGTGGCGACGTCGGTGAGCGATCGGTCGGGATTGACCGTAATCACCGGTGTCGTCATCACCGCCCCGACGGTCGTTTCGGCGGGATCGGACTCGTCCGCGACGAGGCCGAGGACGTCCCACTCGGTCACGATGCCGACCGGTTCCGTGCCGCGGACGACCAGTGTGCAACTCGCTCGCTCCGCGCGCATGAGTCGAACGACGCCGAGAACGGTGTCCGACTCGCTGACGCCGATGTAATCGGTCGTCAAGACATCTCCGACGGACAGTTCCGATTCCATGTGTGAACGATTCGCACGGACGGGCTAAAAGCTACCCCCGCTACACTTAAGAAAAACGGCGGTGAAGTTCACCGTCGCCGGGAATCAGGCCGTTTCCCACTCGAGTTCGACCCGGGTCCCGTCGGATCGGCAGGTCTCGAGGGCGTGTTTCGCAGCGTAACCGGCCTCGTGGGCGCTCGTTCCGCGACCGACGCCGACTTGCATTTCGACGTCGACCGCATCTTCGACGTGGGAGAGGGCTTCCTCGTACTCGTCGCTCCCGAGGTCGGGACAGACGACGATGACGTTGTCGCCGCCGACGAAAAACGAGAGACTGTCGTGGGCGTAGCGCATGTGTCGCATGAGTTCCGCGTAGCCCTGCTCGATCTCGATGAACGTATCGAAGGCGTTGAGTTCGTCCGTGTAGTTGCCGGTCGCGTTGATCACGTCGAAGTGTGCGATCTGAACGTCTCCGTCGGCCCGATGGGGCGGTTCGATGACCCGGCCCTCGAGGCACTCGCGTCGGTTCTTGTCCTGTGCGCTGCCGGCGTCCTGGATGAGTTCCGTCGCGTCTGACAGCGCCTGGACCGGGTTCGTTCCGGTCGCGACGCCGAGACTCAAGGTCACCGGGTACCGGTTGCCGACCGACTCCTGGAGAAGCGCGTGATCCTCGAACGAACAGCCGTTCGTAACGGCGATCATATTGTCGAACCGGGTGAAGAACGTGTAGCCGCCGCGATTGCCGACGAACTGAGAGATGTCCGCGTACAGCCGCGATTGCATCGTCTGGAGGTCGGCCTCCCGTCGTGGTTCGGGCGTCACCGTCCACGGACCGTAGTTATCGATCTGAACGAGCGTTACCTGCGTGTTGGTCACTGTGCTCGATTCTTTCGAACGGCGTCGTATAAGTGATACGTAATCCAGATTCGTGATACGGGTCGAGAACGCGCCCGTTTAGGCGTGTTTCTTCTCCGGGTCCGCACCCTTCGGGTGGTAGTCCCAGAAATCGCCGGCGCGCATCGCCGCGCCGACGGCCTTGTGCATGTCGACCATCGTCTCGAACTCCTCGGGTTCGACGTACTCGAAGATTTCGCGCATGGGGACGACTTCCTTGTAGTTGATCCGGATCGGATAGTCGCCGTATTCGTCGACGAACTCGTCGCGGTTCATCGGGAAGTCCTCCTCCTCGTCGACTTTGTCCGCGATGATCCGCATATCGAACTTACGCATCCCCTCGCTGCCCTCTTCACCGTCGGGATCGACCGGCCAATCGTTGCTCATACCCGGACGTGTGCAGGGGTCCCGCAAAAGGATTACTCTCCGTCGCCGTCGGTGACGGTTACGATCCAGTTGCGTCCCGCCGCGACCTCCTCTTCGATCGACAGCCCGAAACCGGTCTCGTCGCTGGTGCTCGAGTAGTCGCTCTCGAACACGCGATCCCGTTCGCGGAATATCCCGGCCGTCGTCGGCCACGTAAAACCCGGGTTCCGATCGCCGGTGAGGTCACCGACCGTGATCGTGACGTTCGAGGAGCAGTTCGAGTCGGGATCGCTCGGCTCGAACGACAGCGTCCGTCTCGATGCGACGCGCCGCATCGGCCGTCGCTCCGTGCCCCAACGATCCTCAGCGACCGTCGCGAGGTCGATCGGTTCGGGGCCGGGGTCCGGTCTCGTTCGAACGGATGCGTGACGCCGTCGAATCACCGTTCGACTGGACACTCACTCCGTTGGCTCGCCGTCGCCCGCCGACCGAACGTCACGCGACTCGTCTCGCTCGGACAGCGAAGCGGACCGAAGACCGAACTCCTGGGCCCGCTGGCGCCAGAACTCGTCGTACTCCTCT
Organism: Natrinema caseinilyticum; assembly: GCF_024227435.1. Classification (GTDB taxonomy): domain Archaea; phylum Halobacteriota; class Halobacteria; order Halobacteriales; family Natrialbaceae; genus Natrinema; species Natrinema caseinilyticum. The sequence goes on along the minus strand of NZ_CP100445.1, from coordinate 3,626,813 downwards.
TCGGTTTCGTCGACCGTACTCCGCCCCTGGTCGACCTGGGACAGTTTGAGATTGACCTCCTCGAGCAACGGCCGGCCCACCTCGTCGCCGATGACGCCCGTTCGCATCGCGTCCATGATCGCGCTCTTTTCCCGTTTGAGAACCTGGCGCTCCCCGATGAGCAGTTCCTCTCGACGGATTTCGGGATGTTCGGACAACAGCTCGGAGATCGCCTCCTGCAGCGCTTCCTTTTCCCGACCGTACTCGGCGCGAAAGTCGTCGTAGACGTCGCCCGGGAGCCGGTTGTTGTCGTGCAGTTCGTCGGCGGCCTCGAGCGCGCTATCGACCATCCGGGCGCGACCGACGAGCGTCTCGTACAGTTCCTCGGCCTCCGACCGGCGGATCACGTCGAGGCGATCCAGGAGCCGCCCCATCGTCAACCCCTGAACGACGAGGCTGAACGCCGCCACCCCGAAGACCATCGCCCGGAGTTCCTCCCGGAACGGGAACGGAGCGCCGGATGCGGTCGTCGCCGGTAACCCGAGAACGAGCGCGATCGGGATCGAAGCGTGCAGGCCGCCCCACACGAGGACGTGCTGGTCCCGCAGGGAGACGTCCACGTCGACGAGCCGATTGGCGACGCCCACGACGGGGTAAACCACCAGCGCACGCGCGAGCAGGACCAGACCGATGGCCAGGGCGATGAGCTGGGCGTGCGTACGGAGCTGGCCGATCGGGGTTTTCGCACCGATGAGCAAGAAGATGAGCGTATTCACCAGAAACGCGGCCGTCTCCCAGGTGTTGAAGACGCCGATCTTCGTTTGCGGGCTCATCGCGTATTCCGCGCCGCGGTTGCCGATGAAGAGGCCGGCGACCACGGTCGCGATGACGCCGCTGAACTGAACGCCGGGCACCGCGTTGCTGAGGATGTGCTCGGCCAGCAGGAAGCTCCCGTACGCGAGGATGAGCGTCAGGACGATCTCGGTCGTGTACTCGTCCAGGTTGATCATCACCCGATACACCGCGTACCCGGCTGCGAGGCCGACGACCAGTCCACCGAGGATCGCGACGACGATATCCACCGTGAAATCGACGAGCCGTGATGGCTCTAACAGCGCCGCCGTATCGGGGCCGTATTCGACGATGATGGCCAGCAACGTCGAGAAGATGACGACGCCGACGCCGTCGTTGACGAGACTTTCGCCCTCCACGATAACGGTCAATCGGTCGGGCGCGCCGAGTTCCTCGAACAGCGCGAGTACCGACACGGGGTCGGTCGGCAGGATCATCGCAGCGAACAAAAGCGCCACGAGCAGCGGGATTCCGAAGACGAACTGTCCGAAGACGCCGAGGATGAGGACCGCCAGTATCAGTCCGGGGACCGCCAGTGCCAGGATCGGGCCCAGATATCGGCGGAAGTACTCGAGATCGGTCGTGGCAGCGCCCTCGAAGAGAAGCGGCGGTAACAACACGAGCAAGATGAGATCGTGGCTGAGCTCGATGTCGATTCCCAACTCGAGAATGGAAGCGGTCACCCCCGCGAGAAGCAAGGCGATGGTGTACGGGAACCGGCCGACCTTGGCGACGAAGATCCCCACCCCCGCGGCGATGATAAACACGGAGAGCAGATCGAGCAATTCTGCGGCTACTTCGACTGCCATGATGGGGATAGACGTACCGCACAGTAATACTCTGTGCCGGCAGCGAACGGACCGCAGGCGCTCTGTGACGGTTGTCGTCGTGAGCGGTCCGCGGGGCGGTGTTCAGCGAACGCGGACCGCGTCCAGCGAACACGAGCAGCGTCCAGCGAATGCGAACGCCGCCTCGAGACGGCGAGCGGGCACTGGTCGCCACCGCGCGTCGGACGGCAGTGTGGCGGCGGGCACACAGCGCCGTCGCCGACGTATTCTCGAGTTGACGCATCGTTCGGACGCCCCCGATCGAAAGAACGAGGCGTCACGAGTGCCGGACCTCTGCGGAATCGAGCGGGCAAGCGTCTCCGAGGCCGATGACCGAAGGAGAGATCTATAGTAAATCGTACATTATTTAACGATGGAATTGCGTATCATTGTGATAGATGACGGGATTAAGTAAGGGGAGCAAGAGACACCTCGAGAAGGCGTTACAGAACGACGATCCGGCGGAGAAGGATTTCCACATTCGCCAGGTGATACAGGCCTACGGCGTCGAGGACCTTCCGGACGATATCGACACGCTGTAGCTGCCGCTCCGGTTTCTGTACGGGAGATCCGACCGACCGTGTACCGATCGGTGTCGGTACACGTTCGAACGAGACGGGTGGTGTCGTTTCGATCCGGCGAGACCGTGTCGTTCCGGACGAAACGATTCGCAGATCGATCGCTCGGGTTCCGGCACCGCCCCCACGACGACTGTCCGTCCGCGGTCGAATTTCGGCGTGAGATGCCAGTACGGTCTCCTCGGGTTTCGGTGTTCCAGGTCGGCTGTTCGAATCACTCCTCGAAAAACGAGAACGAAAGGAAGCGAAAACGGGAGAGTTCGTCTCACGGAGCGGACTTCGGAGGATGCTCGCCGACAGCGAGCAACGTAAACGAGACGGTCGCTCCCTCACCGGGGGCCGTCTCCACCCAGATCTCGCCGCCGTGTCGCTCGACGATACGCTCACAGACGGCCAGTCCGATCCCGCTTCCCTCGTAGTCTTCTCGGCTATGAAGCCGCTGGAAGACGTCGAATACGCGATCCGCTTCGTCGGTATCCATCCCGATGCCTTCGTCCCGGACCGAAATCACCCGCTGTGAACCGGTTCGCTCGGCCGAGACGTGAATCGTCGGGGGGTCGTCACCGCTGTATCGAATCGCGTTGCTCAGCAGGTTCTGGAACACGTGCCGTAACTGGTCCGCGTCGCCGTCGACGGTCGGAAGCGACTCGCTCGAAATCTCTGCGTCGGATCGTGAAATCTCCAGTCGAAGATCGTCTCTCGCGTCTGCGAAAACCTCGTCGAGATCGACCGGTTCGAGCGGGTCGCCACGTGTCTCCACCCGAGAATATTCGAGCAAGCCGTCGACCATCCCCCGCATCCGGTCTGCCCCATCGATCGCAAACTCGAGAAATTCCAGTCCGTCCTCGTCGAACGCGTCACTGTATCGCCGTTCGATGAGTTGGAGGTAGCTCGAAATCATTCGAAGCGGTTCCTGGAGGTCGTGAGATGCCGCGTAGGCGAACTGTTCGAGGCGCTCGTTGGATTCTTTCAGGTCCGCAACCGATCGCTCGAGGTCGTGCTGGTACTGGTGGCGTTCGATCGTCTCCGCGAGGACGTTCGCGATGTTCTGGACGAAGGTAACGTCCTCCTCGCTGAAACGCTTGGGGTCGGTATCGTGGACGCCCAGGATCCCCCACGGATCGTCGAACGGGCCGATGACGGTGCTGACTCCGCTCCGGACGCCGTGGGAGGACAGCAGTTCAGGGCCGCTAAATCGCGATTCGGTCTCGAGGTCCTCGACGACGACGGGGCGATCGTGTGCCAGGGTGTACGCAGCCTGTGAATCGGATTCGACGGCGGAGACCGTCTCCGCCCCAACGAGGCCGTTTTTCCACCCGACACCCTGACGCAGGAGGAGTTCGTTCGTCTCCTCGTCGAGGTCGAGCACTTTGCAGTACTCGGTATCGAGAACCGCTGCCACCCGCGTCGCTGCTTCGTGCATGAGTTCGTCGAGGTCGTCGGTCTCGAGGGCGTACTGTCCGAGGTCGGCCACGACCCGTTGTTGGCGGATCCGTTTCGTGAGTTCCCGTTCGCGGTTCTTCCGTCTAGTGATATCCTGACACATCACCAATACGGCGCACACCTCTCCATTTTCGGTGGACAACGGGTGTGTATGGAACTCGAACGTTCGCTCGCCGATCTCGAGTTCGAAACCGGTCGGTTCGCCGTCGAGCGCCGCGCGATACTGTGGTTCGAGGCGATCGACGATGTCGGCAGCGTAGACGTCTCGGAGTCGGGCGCCTTCGAGGTCTTCGGGACTGGAGCCGACCAGTTCGAAGCCCTGTCCGGCGACGAGGACGTGGCGCAACTCGTCGTCGAGAAGCGCGACTCCCCCATTCGGGACGTTCTCGGCGAGGAGACGGTATCGCCGCTCGGATTCTTCGAGCCGATCGACCGATTCCTCGAGTTCCGCGTTCGTCCGTCGAAGGTCCTCGTTGCGCCGTTCGAGAACGGACGCTCGCGACTTGGCTCTCGCATCGCGTCTCCCCGCCCCGAAGCCGGTGACGGCAGCGAGCGCCGAAAAGATGAAGAATTTGCTCGCCGGGTCGGATACGTGTCCGGCGAGGGCGACGAAGCCGAGGGTCGTCCCCATCGCACCGACGGCCAGGAGACACCAGGTGGCGATAGGCGGAACGAACTCGGAATCGATATCGGCGTCGGGGAGGCGATACCCACCCAGGAGGAGGACGATGCCGGAGCCGGCGACGAGGAAGAAAACGACGAGGGATTCCGCTATCGACCTCGCACCGCCGATCGGTGTGAGCGGCCAGATCACGCCGATCGCGGAGTACAACGCGCCGAGAGAGAGGATCGACCGTCGTCCGCCGACGTCCGAAACGACCCCGGTCCCAGGCGCCATAGGTTCTCGAAAGCGCCGCCAGATAGTTATCGGTTCTGGATTTTCGCCGAGACGACTGCCTTTCGGCCTCCGTCTGCCGACTCTGACCGCACGGGGGCACTTCGTTCGGTCGCCGAGTCGACGAGAATCGGAGGATCCGACGAAGTCGTCGGTACCGAGAGACGACTCGGCGGTGATTCGAATCGCTGGCGACTGCTCACGAGGTGGCCGTCTTATCGTGACGTGGTCAGGACGGCGAGTACGAACAGCGAGGCGACGAACGACAGGCCGCCGAGAAACGACCACCCCGCCGTATAGCTGACGGCATCGATCAGGTACCCGAAAAGCGGCGGCGCGAGGAGTCCGCCGATCGTGACCGTGAACTGACCGACGGCGGAGGCGGCTCCGATCTCTGTGTCGGGAACGACCGTCGAGATGCACGAATAATACAGCCCCGTCGAACCGAGCGCGAAGACGCCGAGTGCCGAAAAGACGATGCTCGCCGCGTGTGCCGTCTCGACGGCGGTGAGGACGAAAAAGAGAACGCCGCCGGCGACGGTCTGAACGAGTAGAATCGAGTGCGTCGTCACCCGTCGGTCCCGCGGGACGGTATCCGCAACCCACCCCGCTGCAATTTTGCCGACGCTGCTACACACTTGCAATATCGCGAGGATGATCCCGCCGGTGGCGACCGCCGCACCGACCGACTCCTCGAGGTAGAGAATCGTGTATCCGGTCGTCGTGTAAAATCCGGCTCCGATACAGATCCCCGCGGTCACGAGCAGAAGGTAGGACCGATTCCCCACCAGTCCCCCGAAGTCCGGATACGTCGCTTCGCGTGTCGCGGTCCCCGAATACGTGACGTAGAATACCGCGGCTACGGCGAGGCCACCGACCGCGGCGACGAGAAAACCCAGTTGCCAGAAGAAGAAGCCGACCAGACCGGTCACGAGGAGCGTACTGATCGCGCTTCCCATCGTGGGACCGATCTGCTTGATGCCGATGGCGCGGTGGTGCAGTGAGGGTTTGACGCCGTCGAAAATCGCTTTGTTGGTGCCCGGCGTCGCGGTGCCGTACGTCGATCCGAGGAGGAAGACTGCGACGAGTAACAGTCCGTACGTCGGCGCGACCGCGACGAGGATCGAACCGATCCCGAGTCCGGCTAACCCGACCGACAGCGTTCGACGTTCGCCGAATCGATCGGTCGCGACGCCGATCGGGAGGAGAAACGTCGCGTATCCGAGCGTCAACGACGTGATGACGAGGCCGACGGCAACGCCGCTGAGTGAGAATTCGTCCCGGAAGAACGGCGTTCCAGCGTAGACCGCATAGTAGCAAATGCTCGCTGCGATGTGCCAGCCAGTGACCTGAAAAACGAGCTTCCAGTAGCCGGGTATCACAATTCTGCTGTCGCCAGTGGGATATTAGAGGTTGTGATCGGCGTCCTCGAGACTGATCGGCGGAGACGACGCGCAACCGCGACTCACGCTTCGGCGGGGACTGCGCTACCGTTCGATGGGACGACGGGTTCTCTCGCTCGTGGAATCTAAGAACCCGAAGAACCGTTTCAGGCTGCCCGCTCGAAATCGAGCGCGGTGATCGGTCACCTCAACCGTCCTCGCTCGTGGCTCGAGCACGCGGTGAACGACCGATTGAACGGATCGATCCCGCGGCTCGCGGTCAGTCGTCGGCCGTCTCGGCGTCGGCGTGTTCTCCCAGTACTTCCTCGCGGTGTTCGTCGAGCAGCGGCGCGCGATCGCGAGGTTCGGGATTCGTTTCGCTCATCTTGATCGGGTTCCCCGCGATTTCGACGTCCGTGTCGGCACCGGGCTGTTCGACGGGAACGAGCATGTCTCGAGCGTGGACGTGCGGGTCCTCGAAGATTTCCTGGGTCGTCTGGACGGGGGCGGCGGGGACGCGTCCCTCGAGCGTACCGACGAGTTCGTCGTTGGTCAGGGTGGCGGCCCAGTCTGCGAGTTCTTCGCGGAGGATCTCACGGTTTCGCAGTCGTTCCGGGGTGGTGGGGTAGTCCTCGGCGAGGTCCTCGCGGTCCATGGCATCGCAGAGTTCCGCCCAGTGGTTGTCGTTGAAGGCGGCGATGACGGCGTAGCCGTCGTCGGTTTCGAAGGCGTTGTACGGGAACAGCGTCGGGTGGGAGTTGCCCTGTCGGGTCGGTGCCTCGCCGGTGTACGACTGCTGGTAGATGGCCCGTTCGGTGAAACTGATCATCGAGTCGTACATCCCGGTGTCGACGTACTGGCCCTCGCCGGTCTGCTCGCGGTGGTTGACCGCGGCCAGTATTCCGATGCAGTTCAGCGTCGCGGTAAAGAGGTCCCCGATGCCGGGCCCGACCTTCGTCGGCGGCCCGTCTTCCTGACCGGTAATTTCCATCACGCCGCCGAGCGCCTGCGCGATGAGGTCGAACGAGGGTTGGCCCTGGCGGTCCGTTTCGCCCGTTCGCGGGTCGCCGAAGCCGCGGATCGACGAGTAGATGATGTCGGGGTTGTACTCGGTGAGCGTCTCGTAGCCCAGGCCGTACTTCTCCATCGTGCCCGAGCGGTAATTCTCGACGACGACGTCGGCCTCCTCGACGAGCGAGAGAAAGTCCTCGCGGTCGGCTTCCTCGCCGAAGTTCAGTTCGATGCTCTTCTTACCGCGGTTGACGCTCTGGAAGTAGCCGCCGTAGGCTTCCGCCTCGGGGTCGTCGACGAACGGCGGGTTCGACCGAATCATGTCGCCACCCGGCCGCTCGATTTTGACGACGTCCGCACCCAGGTCTGCGAGCAACATCGTACAGTACGGCCCGGCGAGCACCTGCGTCAGATCAAGCACGCGTAAATTCGAAAGGGCTCCCATTGTCTGTACACCCTCCTTCCGAAACCACAGCCAAAACCCTTACCATCGATCATGTAGTTTGGGCCCGGATACCATATCTCGTGTGAACAACCACCATAGAGACGCTGCTAGGATGTTTAAGGGGTATTATCATTGAAGATCATTAGGTTTATACGGGAGTTCCTCATGGTTCTGCATACGATGTCCCAAACGGTCGTCCTCGGCGTGATCGGCTCCGATGCCCACGTCGTTGGCATCACAATACTCGAGCAAGCCCTCAGTGCAGCCGGCTTCGAAGTCGTGAACCTCGGCGTCCAGACCTCCCAGGAGGAGTTCGCCGAGGCCGCGGTAGCCCACGACGCCGAGGCTGTACTGGTTTCTTCGCTCTACGGCCACGCCGAACAGGACTGCCAGGGATTCCACAGCGTCCTCGAGGACGCGGGCGTCGACGCGGTCAGTTACATCGGCGGCAACCTCGCCGTCGGTCAGGACGACTTCGAGCAGACCCGGCGGACGTTCCGTGAGCTCGGATTCGACCGCGTCTTCGACTCTGAAACGGATCCAGAGGAGGCGATCGCCGCACTTCGCGAAGACCTCCAGATCAAACCGACGGAGTCGGAACGGGCAACTATCAGTTCGTAGATGACTAGATGATACGAGACGAACGCATACCATCCGATGAGCTACGGCGTATCGACGAGGAAATTCGGTCGGACTGGCCGACGGGAGCAGACGTCGACTTCGAGGACGCGATCGAGTACCACGAATCGCTTCCGGAGCACAAACGGTTCGCCGACGTTCTCGAGTCGGCCGACAAACCGCTCCTCCAGCCTCGGGCCGGGGTTCCGCGGCTCGACGACCAGATCGAACTCTTACAGTACCTTCACCGAGAAGGCCAGGCGGATCTACTGCCGACGACCATCGACTCGTACACGCGCGATAACGAGTACGAAAAGGCCCAGCAAGGACTGGAGAAGGCCCGAGAGACGGGCGACGATACGCTCAACGGCTTCCCGGCGGTCAATCACGGCGTCGACGGCTGCCGTCAGCTGATCGACGCGGTCGACGCGCCGATCGAGGTCCGCCACGGCACGCCGGACGCCCGACTGCTCGCGGCGATCACCTTCGCCGGCGGTTTCCAGAGCTTCGAGGGCGGTCCGATCTCGTACAACATCCCCTACACGAAACGCCACGGGCTCGAAGAGACCATCGAGAAGTGGCAGTTCGTCGACCGGCTGGCGGGGGCGTACACCGAACGCGGCGTGCGGATCAACCGCGAGCCGTTCGGGCCCCTCACGGGGACGCTGGTCCCACCATCGATCGCGATCGCGATCATGCTGGTCGAAGGCAAGCTGGCCGCGACACAGGGCGTGCGCTCGATCACGCTCGGCTACGGACAGGTCGGGAACGTCGTGCAGGACGTGGCCGCCCTGAACGCGCTGAAGAAGCTCGGCAACGAGTACCTGCCCGACGAGGTCGTCGTTACGACGGTCTTCCACGAGTGGATGGGCGGGTTCCCGCCGGACGAAGCGCGTGCCAACGGCGTCATCAGCCTCGGCGGGATGACCGCCGCCATCGCGAAGCCCGACAAGGTAATTACCAAGTCGCCCCAGGAGTTCCAGGGGGTCCCGACCAAGGAGGCAAACGCGTCCGGACTGCGCACCACGCGGCAGGTCATCGACATGGCGATCGAGCAGAAGATCGACATCGATGGTATCGAGGAGGAACAGGACCTGATCGAGCGCGAAACGCGCTGTCTGATGGATACGATCTTCGAACACGGCGACGGCGACGTCGTCCAGGGGACGCTCAATGCGTTCGACACCGGTGCGCTCGACGTCCCGTTCGCACCCAGCGACAGCGCACGGGGAGCCATCCTCCCGGCGCGGGACGACGACGGTCGGGTCCGCATCTTCGAGTGGGCCGACCTCGAGATGGACGACGACATCAAGGAGATTCACAAGGCTCGACTCTCGCGACGCGCCGACACCGAAGGCCGCGACCAGTCGTTCCGGATGGTTGCAGACGACGTCGACGCGATCAGCGACGGAAAGCTCATCGGCCGACCACAGGGTGACGTCTAACATGGAAATCACAGGAGTGTACGCCACGCCCGGCTACTCCGGGTTCTTTTTCGACGACCAGCGCGCGATCAAGCAGGGAGCAACGCAAGACGGCTTCACCTACGAAGGTGAACCCGTCACCGAGGGGTTCGACGAGATTCGACAGGCCGGCGAGTCGATCATCGTCGACATCGAACTCGCGGACGGCTCCGTCGTTCGGGGCGACTGCGCCGCGGTTCAGTACTCCGGCGCCGGCGGGCGCGACCCGCTTTTCAAAGCCGACGAATACGCCCCCGTCATCGAGGGCCCCGTCGCCGACGAACTCGAGGGCCGCGATGCGACCGACTTCCTGTCGAACGCCGAGTTACTCGAGGAGATGCGAGTCGAGGGCGATCGGCTCCACACCGCGATCCGCTACGGCGTCTCGCAGGCGCTGCTCGCGGCCGCCGGGTCGGCCACGGGGGCCACGCGGACGGACGTCGTGGCTGACGCACTCGGCACCGAGCCCGCGACGGAGCCGGTTCCCGTTTTCGGACAGTCCGGGGACGATCGCTACACCAACACGGAGAAGATGTTCGTCAAGGGCGTTCCCGTCTTGCCCCACGCGCTCATCAACAGCGTCGAGAAGATCGGCGAAGACGGCGAGACGCTGCTCGAGTACGTCGAGTGGCTCACCCGCCGTTCCCAAGAGCTCGGCCCCGAGGGGTACGAACCGCGTTTCCACATCGACGTCTACGGGATGATCGGCGAGATTTTCGACGCACCGTACGACCGCGACGAGGTGGTCGAGTACTTCGCCGCGCTCGAGGAGGCCGCCGCGCCGTATCCGATCCAGATCGAGGGGCCGATGGACGTCGGGAATCGCGAGGACCAGATCGCGGCGATGGTCGAGCTTCGTCAGGGGCTGGCCGAGGCCAACGTCGGCGTCGACATCGTCGCCGACGAGTGGTGTAACACGTTCGAGGACGTGCAGGCGTTCGTCGACGCCGAAGCCGCCGACGTCGTACAGGTCAAAACGCCCGATCTCGGCGGCATCCACCGCAGCGGACAGGCGGTTCGCTACTGCGAGGGGACCGACACGCGGGCGTACCTCGGTGGTACCTGCAACGAGACGGAGACGTCCGCACGCGCCTGCGCCCACGTCGCACTCGCGACGAACGCCGCGCAGGTGCTCGCAAAGCCCGGCATGGGATTCGACGAGGGGTACATGATCGTCGAAAACGAGATGCGCCGGACGATCGCCCGACGGAAACGGGAACAGTTAACGGCGGACACTGACGAGGTGACAGCAGATGACTGAGTGGACCGATCCCGAGACGTTCGCACAGGCGCTCGAACAGGTCGAAACCAGGGAGAAGGGGAACTGCTTCGAGGACTTCGAGGAAGGGGACGTCATCGAACACGCACCCGGGCTCACCCTCACCCAGTTCGGCAACGAGTCCTGGATGGGCCAGACGCTCAACCACGATCCCGCCTACTGGCGGACCGACGCCGCCGAAGAGCGCGGCTTCGACGAACCGCCGGTCCATCCCGACTACCTGACCGCCGCGACGCTCGGCATCACCGTCGAGGACCTCAGTGAGAAAGGCGGCTACTTCCTCGGTCGGACCGACGTGCGGTTCCCCACCGCGCCGGTCTACACCGGCACCGAACTCCACGTCGAGAGCGAAGTCGTCAACTGCGCCACCTCGAGTTCCCGCCCGGAATACGGCATCGTCTCCTGGCGCACCCGCGGCAAGGACGCCGAGACCGGCGACGTGCTGTGCTCCTACGAGCGGACGAACATGATTCCCCGCCGCGAACCCGTCGCGACGGACGGGAGCGGTGCCGCGGCCGCCGAAGACGACGGCGACGACGGTCCCGACCTCCCCGACGAGTTCGTCACCCCCGAGGGAGGGTACTTCGAGGATTTCGTCGACGCGCTCGCGGAAGCCGAAGACCGCGACGCCGCGGTCGCCTACCGCCACGAACGCGGCCGAACCCAGGACGACGTTACCGTCGCTTCGCTGCCGCTTTCGACGCTCAACACTGCCAAACAGCACCACAACGTCGACGTGATGTCTGACTCGCCCTCCGGCAACATCGTCACGTACGGCGACGTCACCCGCTCGACCGCGCTTGGCCACGCCCGCTCGGACGAGCAGACCTGGCGCGAAGTCGGCTTCGACGACGAGTCCTTCCACACCTTCGTTGCCGTCGGCGACACCGTCTACGCCTTTACGCGCGTCATCGAGGCCGAGAACGACGCCTCGAGCGACGAAGCCGGCACCGTCACCTTCGAACACATCGCGTTCAACCAGCACGACGAGCCCGTCTATTCCGGGACGCGAACCGCCGAGATTCGAAAGCGTTCTAACTAACACGAACGATAATCAGAAACGATCGCAGACGATTACGAATTCAGACACATGACCGACGATATCCGACTCTGCCGCACGTTCCAGACCGCACCGGCCGCCGTCCCCAAAGAGGACTCGGCGAAGTATCTCGTCTCCGCCCTCGAGGCCGAGGGCTTTCAGGCTCCCGACTGGCTCGTCCCCGACATGGAAGACGGGACCGCCCCGGACATGAAAGCCGAGGGACTCGAGAACACCATCGAGAAGGTCCCGCAGTACGACTTCCCGGGCGAAATCTGGCCTCGCGTCGAGTGGAGCTACGAGGACGAGGAGTACTGCGAGAAGGGACGCAACCAGATCGACCGACTCGTCGCCGAGATCGGCGACGAGATCGAAGGTGTCGTGGTTCCCAAGGTCGGTCGCCTCGAGGACGTCGAGCGCGCCGCCGAGGTCGTCGCCGAAGCCGAGGCCGAACACGGCTACGAGGACGGCTCGATCGGCCTCTCGATCATCATCGAAACCGGCCGCGCCCGCTCCGACCTGCGCGAAATTTCCAAGTTCGGTGAGGACTCCCGTCTCACCGCACTCGTCTTCGGTCCCGTCGACTACGCCGCCGAACTCGGCGGCCGCGACCTCGGCGACGGCATGCCCCGCTGGGACGGCCTGCTCGAGGCTCTCTCGAACGAGTCCAGCGCCGCTGGCCTGCTCTCGATCGGCGGCCCCTTCGACGACCTGTTCAAGGAACGCGCCGGCCTGACGTACTACAACGCCGACGACTACGCCGATCAGGTCGAACACGAAGCGATGCTCGGCCTCGACGGCTCCTGGTCGCTGTACCCCAAACAGACCATCCAGGCCAACACGGTCCACATGCCCACCCCCGACGAACTCGAGCGCGACGTCCACAAGATCGAGCGCTTCAACGAGGCCAAACGCGAGGGCACCGGCGCGGTCACCATCGACGGCCAGATGGTCGACGAAGCGACGTTCAAGAACTTCCGCAACACGGTTCGACAGGTCCGCGCGATCGACGACATCCGACCGTCCCAGACCGAGGAGTACTACGACGCGGATCTGCTCTCTCGAGCGCGCGACCTCGAACTCTCCTACCGGTGAACTACCCCGCCCTACTCGTCGCCTTTGGCGACTCCTTGAGGGCGGGGCTTCCTGCTTCGACGACGCGACTTGCAGACACTTCAGAAGTATCCACAGCGGTCGCGGTCTCCACAGGCGTTGCTTCGGAGTGAACCACTCCTAGGTTCTCCAGACCACGCGACTGGATGTTCAACGCCGCGTTCCAATCCCTGTCCAACTCGAACCCACACGACGGGCAGGAATGTTCGCGGACCCACACCGGCTTCTCAGTCTCCACGCCACACGATGCACACTCTTTCGTCGTGCCACTCGGTTCGACTTCGATGACGTGACACCCGTTCTTCCGACCGTGATGTTTCAGAATCGTAATGAAGTTTCGCCAGCCGACTTCGGCCTTGTTCCGCGCGTTGCCACTGGCTTCAAGCAGTGACGTCACGTTCAAATCCTCAACGAACACGGCATCATGCTCGGTCGTGTAAAAGTGCGCGAGCTTGTGTTTATAATCTCGCTTCTTGTTCGACATGCGAGCATGGACCGTCGCGACTCGCCGCCGTTGCGTCTCCCAGTTGTTCGACTCGTACTGTTTGCGAGAAAGCGAGCGTTGCTCGCGCTCGAGGCGCTCACGCTCCGCAGACAGGTCAAGACGACCGACGGAGCGTCCGTCCGAATCGTGGACGAAGGTGAGAACGCCGAGGTCGATCCCAACCGTGTCTTCCGGCTCAATGTCCGCTGGGTCTGGTTTCTCTGGCGTGTCGGTGCTGATGCAGAACGAAGCGTACCACGCTCCTGTGGGTTCTTTCTTCACCGTGACTTCTTTGATAGCATCGTGGTCGGGAAGGTCACGGTGAAGGCGGAGTGGGATTTCGATGGTTTCACCGCGTACTTTTGTGAGGCGGAGTATCGCTCGATCTCTCGGACCACTCTTCGTGTCGAGTTCGAAGCCCGATTGCCGGTACGTAAAACTCCGGTACTCACGCGGTGACTTCCAGTTCAACGAGCCAACATCGTAGCCCTTGGCTTTGAGTGTGCCGAGGTTGGTGATGTTGGTTCGGATACGCTCGACAGCGTTCTGCAAGACGGTTGAGTAGACCTGTTTGAGGTCTGTCCACTGTTGCTTGAGTTGTGGGAGTTCGTCGCGGACGTGCCAGACGCGCTGTCGAAGCGTCCCCTCGTCTTCTGGTATCTTGTCGAATTCGTGGAGGGCGTGGTTGTAGAGTTGTCGCACGGTGTCACGAGTCCAGTCGAGACTCTCCCGTTGGGTGGTGGTGGGAAAGAGACGGTATCGTGGACTGTACTCCATGCGACTTGCTTTCGTCTATGAAGTGTGTTTTATTAAGTGTTTGCGAGTAACGGTGTGTGACAATCGTGCGGGTGCTGTATCCCCGCCCTCCTCGCTCCCGTCGGTCGCTCCTCAAGGACGGGGGCGTAGCACCCTCTCTTTCAGCTAACGCCGCTCGCCTCGCGAATTCCCCGCACGGTTTTCGGTTTTCTGCCACCTCGAGCCGCTGCGACCGGTTAACGAAGCCGACGGCCGCGCCGAGCTGACGTCGTCGAACCGAGGCGACTCGCCGTCGGCATGATCGGAGTGCGAATCGTGTCTACAGTGGGTGTACCCTCGAGCGACGCCGGTGTCGATCCACCGCCGGCCTCGATCCACGTTCCACCATCTACGCGTCGCTTTTTACGTGACGGTCACCGAGAGGTTCTCACGTGCGTTTGTCCGCTTCGCACCCTCGTTCCGTCCTTCAAGTCCCAACGTATCGTTTTCGGCTCGAGAGGCTCCTCACGTTCGTTCGTCGCAAAACGGTAGGGATGGGATTTGAACCACCTGAAGACGGTTTCGTTCGCTTCGCTCACGAACGTGCGTCTTCCGTAGTTCAAATCCCGCCGTTTCGTTTTTCGATCGAGAGACTCCTCACTACCTTCGTCGTGTTCTTTCACGAAAAACGGTAGGGATGGGATTTGAACCCATGAGGCTTGACAGCCACCTGCTCTCAAGGCAGGCGCGTTAGGCCGCTCTGCCACCCCACCTCGTCTCTCGATTCGCCGTACGTTCAAAAAGGGTTGTCGGTCTACCGGCGCTCGAGCGCGTCGCCCTCTCCGATCGAAAGCCCGAGGTCGTCCACCAGCGCCGCCGTCGCCTCGGCACCCGGTCGATCGGCGGCCTGGCGCGCCTCGATCCCGGCGATCGTCGTTTGCAGTCCGACGGGCGACGTGACCGTCGGGAGCATCGGTGCGAAACCGACGCCGAGACCGGCCTCGGTCCCACGCCGGGCCAGCGTCGGCAGTTCGGGCGTCGCGTACGCGTCGGTGAAGTCGATCGGCTGGGAAAACCCCGCGAAATAGATCCGCCCGCCGGTCGACGGCCCGAGGACGACGTCGTGGCGACGCAACGACATCGCCGCCCCGTCGATCTCCGTTCGGTTGACCAGCGGAACGGTCGGATCGAGGACGCCGACGCTCTGTGCGTCTTCGCGCTCTAACAGGTGGGTGACGGTGTTGCCGACGCGAGCCGATCGGCTGGAGCCGACCTGCCGTTCGAATCGGACGTCGGCGGTCTCGCCGAGAGCGTTCGAGACGAGGGACCGTATCTCCGCTTCCGGGTCACCGTCTGCCTGTGCTTCGGGCAGCGTCTCGGCGTCTCGATAGTTGACCAGCAGGTCGCCGCCGCTGCGTGCGACCGCCCACAGGACGTCCGCGAGGGCGGCTTCGTACAGCGACGCCGTCTCCGCGTCGGAAAGCGGGGACTGCTCGGCGAGCGACTGAAGCACGAGACCGTCTCGCGGCGGGTCGACCGGAACGACGACGATCATACCGACCATTCGGGGCGCGCGGGTATTGAACGCGGCGCTTCCCGATATCGTGTGCGGTCCGTTCGGTATCGTGCGCGGTCCGTCCGCTCTCGCGGATCGGACGCTGCGGGGTCGGGGCTCGAGCGATCCCGACGCGGCGGAAATCGCGACGAATTATAATGCAGGAGCGTCATCGGTCGAGCATGGACGATCGCTCGATCGCCGGACTGCTCGCGATGATCGTGATCGCAGCGCTGGCCATCCTCGGCGGATACGGCTTCGGTACCGGCTACCTGATCGACTCATCCGAATACCTCACGTCGACGATCGGCGCCCTCGTCGTCGCGGTCCTCGCCGTGGGTGCGCTAATCGCCCTCGGTGCGGGCTCGAGACGCTGGCGCGAGAACCCGTACTGGTGATCGACTGCTCGGTTTCGCTCCGGTACCGGTTCGGTCCTCTCGTTCCTCCCGTGCCCATCGTTCTTCCCGTTCCTACCGTTCTTGTCGTCCCTTCGTCTGCCGGTAATCCGACGCCATGAGCTGTGCGAAGGTCTCGATCCAGGTCTGCGTTTGCTCGTCGGTCTGTTCGTGCGGATCGATCATCGGAACCAGTTCGAACCCGCGACCGCGAATCCGCGCCGCGTGGTCGCCTGGAAGCGTGAGGTCGTCCGTCGGCGTCGTCGTGTACTCGGTTCCCAGTTCGGTCAGCGCGCTCTCGCCGACGGGAACGAGAATCTCGGGGTTGATCATCCGGATTTCGGCGTTGAGGTAGGGCTCACACGCGTCGATCTCGTCGTCGGTCGGCCGCCGGTCGGGATCGCGACAGCGCGTCAGATCCGTCAGGTAGGCGTTCTCGAGCGCGGGCGCGTCGGCCGGCGAGGTGACGTCACACAGGCCGAGGCGCTCGAGCATCCGCCGAAGCCCGCCCTCGCCGTCGCGTCCGCCCGCGCCGGCGAACGGGACGCCGACGGCGTCCGCTCGCGCCGTCGGCCGCTCGCCGACGAACAGGAAGTCCGCACCGACGTCGCCGTAGCCGTGTACCACCTGCGTGCGCGTCTCGCAAAGCGCCGGACAGTTCCGACACTCCTCGTCCATACCGAAGGGGTTCGCTCGAGACCGTTGATTTGCGTCCACACTCGCACCTCGAGGGGCAGACGCAAAAGTGGCGCGTCCGAATCCGGCCCGGTCGCCGCCGAGAACCGACCGATGCGTCGTCGAACGACCGGTGACCTGGGCGACGAGGAGTACGCAAAATCGTGGGTCTTGGGGCCACGTGGGACCTGCGACGGCGACACGGCGAGAACCGGTCTCGTATCGAGCGAACCGACTCAGCGCTCGAGGCCACCGCGGTCGGTGACCTCGAGGATGACCTTCATATTGCGAACGATCTCCTCGGGCGAGGTCTCTTCGCGCTCGTCGAAGAGGTCGCTGGTTCGGTACAGGACGTTCGCGAGTTGCTCGCGCTCGCTCGAGTCACCGCGAATGTCGTCGGCGATGTCTCGGAGGAAGTCGACGCGCTCGGCGTCGGATTCGAATTCGTAACCCGTGTTCGGGGTATCACCGCTCGAACCGACGTCGGAATCGTCGCCGTCGCTCGAGTCGGCGGTCATCGGTCGGGCGACGCTGCTTCGTTCCGGCGCGTCTGAGAGATTCCTTGCCGGTGGACGATGCCGGTATTGTTGGCGACGTTCTCGGTGAGCGTCCGGAGCGCGTCGCTGGTGTCGCCCCCGTCTTTCAGGACGGTCGGCTTCCCACCGTCGCCGCCCTCACGGACGGCGGTATCGAGGGGAATCGATCCGAGGAAGGGCATGTCGTGTTCCTCGGCGAACTCCTCGCCACCGCCGGAGCCGAAGATGTCGTGTTCGCCGCCGCAATCGGGACAGACGAACGTCGACATGTTTTCGGCGATCCCCAGGACGACGGTGTCGTGTTTGGCGAACATTTCGAGGCCCTTCCGGGCGTCGTCGAGCGCGACGCCCTGCGGGGTCGTGACGATGACCGCGCCGGTGACGGGCATGGTCTGAAGCATCGTCAGCTGGGTGTCACCGGTTCCCGGCGGGAGATCGACGACGAGGTAGTCGAGGTAGCCCCACTCGACGTCCTCGGTGAGTTGCGTGATTACCTTGTGGACCATCGGGCCGCGCCAGATGACGGGGTCGTCCTCGCCGGTGAGAAACGCCATACTCATCAGCTTCACGCCGTACTTTTCGGGCGGAACGAGAGTTTCGTCCTCGGTGGCCATCGGCGGCTCGTCGGCGGCGACCATCCGCGGAACGTTCGGGCCGTAGACGTCGGCGTCGAAGAGGCCGACGCGGGCACCGAGCTGCGAGAGGCCGGCGGCGAGGTTGACCGCGACGGTGGATTTGCCGACGCCGCCCTTTCCGGAGGCGACTGCGATGACGTTCTTGACGTTCGGCAGGACCTGTTCCTCGTTCGTGAGATCGTCCCGGTCGGGAACGCTCGCGGTGAGATCCGGTTCGAGCCCCGCATCCGTCAGTACACGTCGAACAGCGGCGGCGATGTCACTTTCGGTGGGCGAGTAGGGGGCCCCGAGGGCGAGATCGACCGCGACGCGGTCGCCGTCGCCGTCGATGTCGATGTCGTTTACGAGGCCGAGCGAAACGATGTCGTCGCCGAGTTCCGGATCGTCGACCGTCCGGAGGCGGTCGCGAACGGCGGCTTCGTCCATGTCGGTAGGTACCTCCGGGCCTCGAAAAGGGTTGTGTTCCCACCTTTTTACCGGCGGTCCTCGCTCACTCCGCTCGCTCGAACCGGCCGCGACGATCCGTCCGGCGAGAGTACCGCTCTCGCTGCCCGTTGCTCGCTTCGTCCGTGGTTCCGGTGGCCGTCCGTTCCTACCCCCTGAAATCGAACCGCGGCCCGCCGTAGGTCGGCGGATCGGGCTCGAGTTCCACGCCCTGCTCGTAGCGGACGAAATTGAGATAAAACGGGCGGCCACAGCCTTCGACGGGATCGCCCTCCAGATCGGTAACGGGTCCGTCCTCGCCACAGAGGAACTCGATCCCGTCGGCCTCCTCGACGGCCCCGTCCGGGGTGGCGTACTCCCACCCCGGTTGTGGGATCGTGGTGACGGATCGATCCGCGAGGTCGGGCCGTCGTTCGACGCTCACCACGGCACCGCAGTGCGGGCACGTGTACCTGACGGTGACGGTCATCGATGGCTCTAGGTGGTTCGAGGACGTATACTGTTCGCTGTCTATCGCCAGCGTCGGGCTGGATCGACGGGCCGTCTCCGGGCTCGCGTCTCGAGATGCCCGCCCGCTGACGGTCCGTATACCCGGAACACCTTTGCCGTTGTCGGGAATTCGTCAACGTATGATCGACGAGACCGCCGAGGAAATCAGGGAGATGCAAACGCACAGCTCCTCGGTAGTAGCCGCAAACGCCGCACGAGCCCTCCAGGAACTCGTCGAGCGGGAGTTCGCCACCGTCGAGGAGTACACCCGCGCGCTCGAGCGCAACGGCTCCGTCCTGCGGCGGGCGAACCCCTCTCACGCTTCGCTCCAGAACGCCGTTCGGGAAGTCGTCGACGACGTGGCCGACGCGGATCCCGACAGCGTCGATGAGGCGCGGCGGCTGACGAGCGAGAAGATCGACGAGGTCGTCACGCGGATCGAATCCGGCAAGCGATTGGCGGCCGAAAACGCCGTCGACGAACTCACCGACGGCGCGACCTTGCTGACTCACGATTACTCCTCGACGGTCCTCGAAGCCCTCGAGCAGGCCATCGAGGCGGGCAAGACGTTCGACGTCTACGTCACCGAGGCACGCCCCCGATATCTCGGACGCAAGACCGCCAGAACGCTCGCCGATCTCGAGGGGGTCGACGCCACGCTGGTCACCGACAGCGCCCACGGAATCTACCTCGAGGAGTGCGACCGCGTCGTCGTCGGGATGGATTGCATCGTCAACGAGACGCTGTACAATCGCGTCGGGACGTTCCCGATCGCCGCGACGGCGGCGCAGGTCGGCGTCCCGGTCACCGTCCTCGGTTCGGCCTCGAAAATCGTAAGCGAGGGGTTCGTCTTCGAGAACGAATTCCGCCCCGACAGCGAGGTGATGGCCGAACCGGCCGACGGCTTCGACGTGAAGAACCCCGCCTACGACGCGACGCCGGTCGACCTGCTCGAGAGCGTCATCACCGACGAAGGGCGACAGACGTTCTGAACGGACGAAGGGGCCCCCGCGAGTGAGAAATCCCCTGAACGCGCGCGCTACGCCCGTTCCCCGAACGTCCGTGGTGCCCCCTCGGTCGGACTGGCCCACTCGACGGCGTTGCGGAGCACGCGGCGAACCGCCGCGTCGTGGTAGATCGGATAGGTCTCGTGGCCCGGCCGGAAATAGAAGATTCGCCCGTTGCCGCGCCGGTAACAGCAGCCGCTTCGAAACACCTCGCCGCCCTCGAACCAGCTGACGAACACCTGCCGGTCGGGTTCGGGGACGTCGAACGGTTCGCCGTACATCTCCGTTTCGGGTAGTTCGACGAACTCGTCGAGTCCGTCGGCGATCGGATGACCGGGATCGACGACCCACAGGCGCTCTGTGGCGCCGTCCTCGCGATACTGCAGGCTGCAGGACGTTCCCATGAGCCGTACGAAGGGCTTCGCGTAGTGACTCGAGTGCAGCGGGAGAAACCCCATCCCCTCGAGAACACGGCGGTGAACGCGGTCGGCGACCGCGTCCGAGACCTCGTCGTGGGCCTCGTGGCCCCACCACAGGAGGACGTCGGTCGCCTCGAGGACCTCGGCAGTGAGACCGTGGTGGGGTTCGTCGAGCGTCGCGGTCCTGACGTCGTGTGCGTCGGCGAGTGCGGCGGCGAGTACCTCGTGGATTCCATTTGGGTAGACGGCCCCGACCGCCTCGTCCTCGCGTTCGTGGCGAAATTCGTTCCAGATCGTGACTGCGACCATATCGGTTCGGTCGACCGTCGTGAACTTAGCTCGGCCGGACGCGGGCGAGGACGGATGCGGTAAATAACATATTTATTCAATATATTTGAATATTCGTTCCGTAATAGTATGGCTCGTTATTAATTGCTAAATGATTGCACAGATTAATCGGTCACAACCCTTATTTCGATCGCCGACTGCCTCTCTCTATGGACCGGGATCGCACTCAAACGTCGTCGAAATGGTTCGTTTCTCACCGTCCGTTCGTTTCTGCTGACTCGAAATCGGGGGCCGAGACATGATCGGCGTCGGCATCGTCGGCCTCGGCGGTATGGGCACCCTCCACGCTCGAAGCGTTCGGGATCTCGGCGCCGACGTCGTCGCCGGTGCGGACCTCGTCCCGGAACAACGACGACGATTCGCCGACGAATTCGGCGCTGTCACGTACGAGACCCACGAGGAACTCGTCGTCGACGATGCGGTCGACGCCGTCATCGTGACCACGCCCAATCGGTTCCACGAACCGATCGCCGTCGCAGCCCTCGAGGCCGGCCGTGACGTCCTCGTGGAAAAACCGCTCGCGCATACCCTAGAAAGCGCAGAACGGATCGTCGACGCGGCGGCTAGAGCCGACGGCATCTGTATGGTCGGATTTCACAACCGCTACGCCGCCTCGATGGCCATGTTCGACGAACAGCACGCCCGCGGCCGCTTCGGCGACCTGACTCACGTCGAGGCCAACTACGTCCGTCGACGCGGCGTCCCGGGTCCTGGGTCGTGGTTTACCGACCCCGAACTCGCGGGCGGCGGTGCCCTCCTCGACATCGGCGTCCACGCCCTCGACCTCGCCCTCTACACGCTGGACTTTCCCGAGATCGTCGAGGTGAGCGGCGTCACGCGGACCACCTTCGGTACCAGGGAGGAATACGCGGATCCGGACGGCTTCGGGGACAACTGGGACGCTGAAGCCGAAACGTACGACGTCGACGATTCGGTCAGCGCGTTCGTCCGCTGTGCCGACGGCCAGACCATCTCGCTCGAGGCCGCCTGGGCGACCAACCGCCAGGAGAGCATGGACTTTCGCGTCCGCGGGACTCAGGCGGGCGCGCAGTTCGACATCGGAGACACGAACCTGGAGATCCTCGAGACGGGAACCGCCGGCAGCGACTACTACGCCGACGTCGATATGACCGGCGACACCACCGTGACCGGCTACGCCGAGCAGGACGAAGCGTTCCTCGCGGCCGTCGCCGCGGGGACGGCGCCGGAGACCAACACCGTCGAGGAGGCGCTGACCGTCCAGCGGGTCATCGACGCGATTTACCGCTCGAGCGAGAGCGGCCGGTCGGTGACGCTCGCGGAGAGTCCCCGGGAAACGGCCGCGCGAGCCAAACGGTAGCGGCGAACGTCGTTCGAATGCCGGTGGAGACACCGCTGGAGTCGTCTGTCCAGCAGTTCTCGTTCGAGGATTCCCCGCATCGTTCTCGAGTACGAGGACGAACCGGCCGACGTCCCTCTCGAATGTGACACGTCGTCTCGAGCAACGCGGACGGACCGTCGGGACCCGCTCGAGTCGCCTGAAAACCGACTTCAGTTCACTATTCCTCGGAGATGGCGGTAGGATACCCGTTGCCTGCGATCCGTCCGTCGTCGCGAGATCGCATCGGAACCGCTGCGGTCGACAGCGGCGACGAGCGAGGAAGCGGCTGAAAACAGAGACGAAGAGGCGAAACCGGTTACAGCACTTCGTCGAAGTCGTGGTGACCGTGGATATCGACGCCCTCGTCGGTGATCTCACAGAGGAAGACGCCGTTTCCGGAGCCGGTATCGCGCTCGACGGCGGATTTGATGCCGCGGGCTGCGACCGTCTTTGCCTCCTCGTTGGACATGTCCGGTTCGTAGGACTGCTCTAAGTGACCGTACGCGAGTTGCATTCCGCTGCCGGTGACGGTGTAATCGTCTTCCATGACGCCGCCGGCGGGGTCGATGCTGTAGACGTGGCTTCCTTCCTCGTCGACACCGCCGAGGATCGGGTGGATGGCGAAGAACGGGCCACCGCGAGCGAAGTTGCCCGCGAGCGTCGCCAGCGCGTCGATGTTCATCCGTTCGCCGCGACGCGCCTCGTAGAGGTTGACCTCGGCGCGGAGCGTCGAGATGAACGACTGGGCACCGCCGACGCTTCCGACGAGCGTGAGCGCGCCGGTCGGGTGGATCTGTTCGACCTTCTGGACGTTCTTGTTCGAGACGAACCGACCGCCGAGGCTGGCGCGCATATCAGTGGCGATGACGACACCGTCGGCGGTGGAAATCCCGATGGTGGTCGTTCCGGTTTTGTTCACGTTCTCGAGGTCGGCCCGCGTCAGATCGTTCTGTGGGAGGGAACCGACCTCCGGTTCGTAGGGATTCGGATCGTCGGCCAACTGGTTGACGGTCCGAGAAAAGTCGGAGTCGTGTGTAGGCGTACGCATTGCTGGGAACGTACGACCGGGACGGTATAAAACACCGGCGGTCACTGACCGTCGTTTCCGCTTCCACGCACCGAGAGATGGGATGGCCTCGAGCGTCGCGGGGAACGCGGTTCGAGCGTCGCAGGGAACGCCGTCCGGTGCGGTCGCTCGAGGGGCGAAAAACGGGAAATCCAGCCGCGCGGTCTCGTTCGTCAGGGCAGCGTGATCGAGTTCATCAGGGTTGTGCAGTCTCGTAGGCTTCCTCGACGTTGGCGAGGAGCCGGTGGATCGGCAGGGTGAACCCTGCCTGTCGAGCGGCGATCGCAAGCGGCATTGCGACGATACCGGTCACAATGCACAGCTGGTACAGTGCGAACAGCGTCGCGCGGTACACGCGGGATATCATCAGCGTTCAGCCGATGCTCAGACGGAGGGCCTATATAAGCCTTCTTGAAATCCTACATTCATAACGATTGATACGAGTTTATCGGGTCGGCGCAGTCTTGCGATTCAAGCTCGGTTTCGACGAACGCAACTGAGGGCGGACTCGAGGCGATGTATGGCTAAGCGGGCGGCAATCGACCGGGGGATTTCCCGTAAGTTATGGGAATCATTCTGCTCCCATGCGCACTCCACCGGCGGCGGAACGAACCCTGCGCGACCGTTCGCGCCGACGAACCGCAAAGCAGGAAACCCCTCGGAACGACCAACGCGTATGGGTAATTATCTCGTCGCGATGGAAGCCGCATGGCTCGTTCGTGACGTCGAAGCGATCGACGACGCGATTGGCGTCGCCGTCAGCGAAGCCGGAAAGCGACTCAACAGCGAAGACATGGACTACGTCGAAGTCGAGGTGGGCGCGACGGGCTGTCCGGCCTGCGGCGAGCCGTTCGACTCCGCGTTTATCGCGGCCGACACCGCACTCGTCGGACTCGGCCTCGAGATGGAAGTCTTCAACGCGGACAGCGAGGAACACGCCTCTCGCATCGCGAAGAGCGAGGTCGGCGGTGCGCTGCGGGACGTTCCGCTGTCGGTCGTCGAGATCGCAGAGGTCCCCGAAGACGAGTAATCGAGTCCGACAGTACGGTCGCGATTCGTCTCTCACCCAAAGACTTTCTATAACCCGTGGTTATTGTGTAGTATGGAACTCCCGACGCCCGCGGACCTCAGACAGCGCCGTACCGAACTCGAACTCACCCAGAGCGAACTCGCCGAGAAAGCCGACGTCTCTCAGCCGCTGATCGCCCGCATCGAGGGCGGCGACGTCGATCCCCGCCTGTCGACGCTCCGACGGATCGTCAACGCCCTCGAGAAGGCAGAGAACGACGTCATCCGCGCGGAGGATTTGATGAACGAGGCCGTCGTCAGCGTCTCTCCCGACGACCCCGTCAAGGAAGCCGCCCAAAAGATGGAAGAGGAGGCCTATTCGCAACTCGCGGTCATCCAGGACGGCATTCCCGTCGGTTCGATCAGTCAGACCGATCTGGTCCATCTCGACTCCGAAGATCGAGACGAGCCCGTCGAGCAACACATGAGCGAAAGCTTTCCGACCGTCTCGAAAGATGCCACGTCGGACGAGATTAGCAACCTGCTCGAACACTACAAGGCGGTGATGATCACCCAGGCCGGCGAAACCGTCGGCATCATCACCGAGGCGGACATCGCTGCGCGGTTGTCCTGACCGCGACCCGGGAACGTCCCGCAGTCCACGTCGACGCTCTCCGTTCGGTTCCGAGAATCAGGTGTCGACGTCGGGGCGAGGGGCGTTCTCGTACCGGACCATTTTGTCGGACTTATCGGAAATCGTCTCGTAGATGCGCTGGAGGGTTTCCTCGGCCTCGAGCAGGTTGTGTTCCGCGAGGAACGCCCGGCCCTCGTCGGTCAGCCGATAGAATTTCCAGGGGTACCCCTGCTGGCGCTCGTCCTCGGGCAGCGAGACCGCCTCGACGACGCCGGCGTCGACGAGCTTCTGTACGTGTTTGTACACCGTCGCCTCGCTCACGCTCGGATTCAGTTGCTCGAGTTCGTACATCGACGGGAGTTGCGCCGGATGCTGGACGATATTGGTCAGGAGCGCGAAGCGCGTCCGCTGGGTGACGAAGTGGACGAGTTCGCGCGCGTTCGCCCCCTCGGGAGTCCCCACATCGGTACTCATACGGCGGGCTACGGGTCGAGCCACCAAGTAGTTTTCCCTGGAGTAAACTACTCTGGAGTAACCCGCCGTAGGTGGTCGATCCCACGCCCCGGGGCCGTCTCGGCGCCTCCGATTTGCCGTTGGGTATCGGAAACGGAAACGACACGGTAACGACTATCCCTATTTCGCGATAATCGGACGAGTATGAGAAACGACGATCCGCCGGTCCCCGACGAGATCCTCACGAGCGCGAGCGAGCGCCTCGAGGACGAGGAGGTGACGCTCGCGGAGAACGAAGAGATCCTCCACGCGCTGAGTGAACTCCGTCCGATCTACGAGACCGATCGCTCGTACTTCGTCCTCGGAAATTACGACCGCGAACCGATCCGGCGGCTGAACCTGGTCGTCGATCGGTTGAACCGCCGCGCGGACGCCTACGCCTTTCGAATGGTCGACGTCCGCGGGGAGTGGGAAAACGGCATCCAGAAGTTCTGTCTGCTCGCGGACCTGGTCACTCACATCGTCGGCGTCGCCGAGAAAGAGCCGAGCGGTTTCCTCGTCGAACAGGGTCTGCTCGCGGGTACGAGCGACTACTTCTCGAAGAGTCACGTCCTCAAGCGGGAGTACGAGGACGAGGATCGGGCGTTCGACTGGATGCAAGACGGCGTCTTCGAACTACTCGAGGAGGAGGGGCGACTGTACCGGTGGGAAACCGAAGCGGAACTGGTCGAGGCGGTCGAAGCGTTGCCGTGAGTTCGACGCGGCGAACGAACGACCTCTCCAATCGACACGGCGAACGGACGATTCCGCGGACTCGGTCTCCGACGGCTGCTCGGACGCGACGGTCACCGATCGAACAGGAACGCGAACACGGTCGATTCGGCCTTCTGGAGGTGCTCCGCCGCGGTCGCCGTCGCACACCCCAGTTCTCGAGCGACGTCCGCGCTCGTCGCGGTCCGGGGGACGTCGTAGAACCCGAGCTCGAGTGCGGTTTCGACGGCTTCTCGCTGCCGGTCGGACAACCGGCCGACGGCGCTGTCGGCGGCGACCCTCGTGGCGCCGACCGTCTCGACCGTCACGCCGACGCCGTCGGGAACGCAGTCGACGGCGGCCTGAATGTCGGTCTCCGTTCCGACGATGGTGAACGTGTTGGTTCCGTCGTCGTTGTACTCGATCGGCGGTACCGTCATCAGGCTCCCGCGCGTGAAATTCTCGAACAACGAGCGGGCGGCCGCCGAGACCTCGCCCTCGAGAAAGCAGTAGCAGGTCCGGTCGGTCACCGGGAGCAATTCGAAGTCCGAGACCATCGGACTCTCGGCGAGTTCGCGTTCGAAGCGCCGGTAGTCGCCTTCGAGCCGGAAGAGAAAGCCGGTCGGCGCAGTCGAGACGTTCCAGTTGACGATTCGCGCTCGCTCGAGGTAGTTGGCTCCGCCCGCAAGCCGTTCGTATATCGGCGGCGCGTAGTCCCCTCGCGGACGTAACGTGATGCGGACGCGTTTCATGGCCACAGTTTCGATGACCGGTTCGAAAACGCTTGCTCCGAACGGTCACCGCCATCGGGACGAACGACGGATTCCGCAACCGAGAGGAACGACGGAATCGTCGCGCGGGGGCGGACGCGGCGGGAACGTCCAGGTGAGTATCGACGCGATCGACTGTGGGTCGTGTCGTCAGGGGTTGTCGGAGCGGGTACCGTCGGCCGATTCGGCCGCCATCGGGTCCGAGGCCTGTCGACGCAGATCGGAGGCGGGTCAGACGTGACCGGAGACGGGCACCGGTTCGTACGGCTCTTCGAGGTACTCGAGATCAGAGTCGGACAGCGAAATATCGAGCGCTTCGACGGCCTGCTCGAGGTGTTCGACGCTGGTGGTGCCGACGATCGGCGCGTCGACCCACTCCTTGTGGAACAGCCACGAGAGCGCGATCTGAGCCATGGTGACTCCCCTGTCGTCGGCCAGTTCGGCGACGCGCTCGTTGACCGTCGCTCCGCCGCCCTCGCGGTAGGGGTGTTCGTACATTCGCTCCTCGGCCTCGCCGCGTGTCGTCGCGTCGATTTCCTCGTGCGGTCGCGTCAAGTATCCGCGAGCCAGCGGCGACCACGGGAGGACGCCGACGGACTCTTTCTGACAGAGGGGGAGCATCTCCCGTTCTTCCTCCCGATAGACGAGGTTGTAGTGGTTCTGCATCGTCGCGAACCGCTCGAGGCCAAGCGAGTCGCTCGTGTGCAACGCGTCCGCGAACTGGTAGGCCCACATCGAAGATGCGCCGACGTATCGAACGTGACCCCGGCGGACCGCGTCGTCGAGCGCCCGAAGCGTCGTCTCGATCGGCGTCTTGTGATCGAGCCGATGGATCTGGTAGAGATCGATCGTGTCCATCCCGAGTCGGTCGCGACTCGCCGCCAGTTCCTGTTCGATCGCCTTCCGCGAGAGCCCACCGGAGTTGGGGTCGTCCTCCTGCATCCTGAAGAACCCCTTCGTCGCGACGACCGACTCCTCCTCGTAGCCCTCGAGTGCCTCCCCGAGTACGCGCTCCGACTCGCCCATCGAGTACATGTTCGCGGTGTCGAAGAAGTTGATCCCGAGGTCGATCGCGCGGTCGATGATCTCCTCGCTTTCCTCGTCGTCCAGCACCCACTCCCGCCAGTCGTCCGAGCCGAAGCTCATACAGCCCAGGCAGATGCGACTGACTTGCATTCCGGTCGAACCGAGCGTCGTGTACTCCATACGGGCCGCACGCAAACGACCGGCAAAACTGTATGCAGTGCGGCAATAGATAGTGCGCCGGACGCGGCGGTTATATTTTACTGGTCGAAGCGATAGCGAACCGGCCGGATATGGCAGACGAACGTGACGACCGAACCGCGAACGCAAACGACGATAACGGCATCGTCTCGCGACTGACAGGCGTGATCCGACGCAGATGAGCGCGCCGAAATCGGCCGTTTCGTTGCGACTTCGGTTTTTCGGCCCGCGACAGACGAGCGGGACGTCTTCGCGCCCGACGCGACGACCTACCTGCGCCCGAACAGTCGTTGAAGCACGGTGCGGTCGGTCGGTCGCTCCGTGATCAGGACCGAACTCTC
This sequence comes from Natrinema caseinilyticum, assembly GCF_024227435.1. GTDB lineage: Archaea > Halobacteriota > Halobacteria > Halobacteriales > Natrialbaceae > Natrinema > Natrinema caseinilyticum. The sequence continues at coordinate 3,598,561 of NZ_CP100445.1, read as the reverse complement.
GACCTCGTTGACGACGTCCATGTGTAACGAATCTCGCATGAGCCGCGAGAGTACGCCCGCCTCGGTCACCCCGATGAGGATCAGCGAGTGGTCCGGGGACGCACGACAGATGGCGTCCTCGACGTCGCCGGACTCGTCGACGGTGATCGTCGCGTCCTCGAGGTCGTGGTCCGCGGCCCACTCGGTGAGGAACTGTTCTCCCGCCGCGCGGTCGTCTCGACCGGCGACGACGTGCAAGAGCGTGATCTCGGCGTCGGTCTCCGTCCGGAGCGTCCGCGCGACCTCCGCGCTCAGGTCCGCGTCCGGGCCGCCGGCGGTCGGGAGGAGGACCCGCGACGTGTCCAGATCCCGATCTTTGAGGATCAGGAAGTCACAGGGAAGGTTTTTGGTCAACTCGTCGATCCGAGGTTCGACGCGACCGGCGCCCCACGGACGGTCGGCACCCCATCCCAGCAAAACGAGATCTGTCTGTTCGCGCTCCGCGGTGTCGAAAACGGCCTCGAACGCGCGATACGAGACGACCGTCGACGTTTCGCAGTCGACGTCGAACGCGGCGGCCCGTTCTCGGACACCGTCCATCTGTTCTTCCGATTCGGCAACGATCCGCTCGGTCTGTCCCGCGCTGAATCGCATGGGCGATCGGTCCGGTATCTGGACGATGTGAACGGCGTGAATGACCGCGTTGTCGTGGCCGCCCGCGAGCGTGCAGGCGAAATCGACGATCCCCGTTTCGGTTCGCGGGTTCGCGATCGGAACGAGAATGCGATACGCACCGTCCTCGGCCGCGTGCGTCTCGGTGGTGTTTATCAACGGGACGTACGACCGTCCCCCGTAACTGCCGAGGACCCACTCTCGAAGCGAAAGCTGTCGGTCCGCGCCTTCGAAGCGTGCCGACTCGAGGCGGCGCTCGCTCGTCTGGAAGTAGTTGACGACGGTGACGAGGGCGATGCCGCCGATGGTGTTTCCGAGCAGGACCGGCAGAACGAATTCGGTCACGCCGACGACTACGGCGATTTCACCGCCGAGCACCATGTAGACCATCTCGGTAAACGAGACGACGACGTGAAACAGGTTCCCGAGGGGGATCGCGAGGAAGGCCAGATAGACGGCGACGAGCCGCGAGATCGTGTCACGAGAGGCGTAGACGATCCAGACGACGCCGGCGACGATCAGACCCGCGAACGCCGCTTTCGAGAACAGCGTCCACCACGGCGTCTCGATCCCTTTCTCCGCCAGTTCCGTCGCGGCAACCGCCGCGTCGTCGTCGAAGACGTCGCCCCACGAGAGGGCCATCGCGCCGAGTCCGCCACCCGTGAAATTACCCGCCAGCACGATCGTCCAGTGGCGCAACAGCGCAGGGACGCTGGCGAGTCGCTCGAGTGTCAGGGCAACTGGCGGCAGCGTGTTCTCGGTATAGAGTTGGTAACCGCCGATAATGATGTAGATGAACCCCAGGGGATACAGGAGCGAACTCAAGATCGGATCGCCGTCCGTCGACGCCGTCATCGACGCGTACAGCAGAAACGTGATGGTGATCGCAAAGCCCCCGGCGAGGCCGCTGAAGAAGAGTTCGCGATTCCCGGAGGTGATTTCCTCGTCGGCCGCGGCGACGATCCGCTGGAAGATTTCGTCGGACGAGAACCGATCGCGAACGACCGCCCCGACCGCCGGTGCACCGCTTCTGGCCCGTTCGACCGCCTCACGGACCGGTTCCCGTTCGGGCGGCGTCCGATCTGCGCGCTGCTGGTCGGGCGAATCGTGGTTCGCTCGACGCTGTTCGGGTGGATCGCGATTACTCATCCTCGGATAGGGATCATAGCGCCTCGACGCGTTAAGTACCTGCTATAAGAACCTGTTACAGTCGCTCCGACGGCAATCTGACGATCCGGATGGACGAGTCGTCCACGTCGGCTCGCTCCGGCCGTTCGACTCGACCCGAGCGAACCCGTCCTCGAGCCCGCGGACCGAACGGAGGTGGTACTCGCCCCCGAATCAAACCCGAAGCGAGTCGGCGTCGAGTCGGCCGACGCCCCGTCTGGCGACGAGGAACGCGCCGACCGCGAGGACGCAGTAGGCGGCGAGCAAGCCCCACGTCGTCGCGGTCGGATTACCGATCGCGAACTTCGCAACGGTATTCGCGGGGTGTTCCGGAAGGACCGTCGAGACGACCAGCGCACCCACGGCGGCCACGGAGTAGACCAACTGGGCCTGCCGGCGATCGGGAGCGACCAGTGCGGTCGCGATACCGACGGCGACGACGAGCAGCACGAGCGCGGCCACCAGTACGACCAGCGCGGCGGGCATCGCGACGGCGGTGCCGTTGATCGTCAGCAGAAGGAACCAGGCGATCGCCTGAATCGGCGCGAGCGCTGCCGTCGCGAGCAGTTTCGCGTCGATCACGTCGGCGAGCGAGAGGGGAGCCACCCGCAGGAGTTCGAGGGTGCCACGCTGTCGTTCTTCGATCAGCGAGTCGACGGCGATCGACCCGCTGATGAACACCGATCGTCTTCCCCTCGTCGCTCAGTTCGCGCGTGAACTCGATGATGTAGTTGGTCGTCAACGGATCCAGCCCCGACGCCGGCTCGTCGAAGATCAGGACGTCGGGATCGTTCACCAGCGCCCGCGCGATCGCGACCTACCGTCGCATCCCCTTCGACATGTTGCCGATCCGGCGGTCGCGATGCTCGAGATCCAACCTGTCCAGCGACCCGTGGATCCGCTCGCGGGCGACGTCCCGGGGAACGTCGTAGAGGTCCGCGAAGAACTCGAGGTAGTCGACCGCGGTCAGCTCCTCGTACAGCGGTGACTCCTCCGGGAGAAATCCGAGTCGGCGCTGCATCGCGGGCTCTCCGGGTGTGTGGCCGGCGCCGACGGCACTTCCGGCGGACGGCTCGATCAGCCCGGCCAGCATCTTCAGCGTCGTGGTCTTTCCGCACCGTTCGGACCGACCACGCCGAAGACCTCGCCACGCGTTATCGAAAAGGAACTCCCCTCGACGGCGACGAAGCCGCCGTACTCCTTTCGGAGGTCGTCCACTTCGAGTATCGCCATTGGATAGCGCGACCGAGGCAGCCGCCCCAGTAAAATCTAGCGGCAATTGACAGTCAGGAGAGCGACGACGACCGGCCGACCGGCGGCGGTTTTCTCGTCCAAATCACCATGGTTACGGACCGCGTAGGATTACCCGATGACTCGAGTCCGGACCGTGCGAACGCCGGAGGGAAGCCGTCTCGAGGTCTCGAACGTCCTGTCGGTCCCCGCAACCGACGCCTGGGAGGCCATCGTCGACACGACGCTGTGGCCCGAGTGGTCGCCGGTCGTCCTCGGCGTCGAGGCGACGGACCGTCGAATTCGAACCGGGACGACCGGTCGGGTGCGGCTTCCCGGCGTCTGGGTTCCGTTTCGGATCACCTCGTGTGCGGACCGCCGGTGGACCTGGCGAGTGACCGAAATTCCGGCCGCCGGCCACCGCGTCGACGACCTCGGCGACGATCGCTGTCGGATCGCGTTCGAACTGCCACTCCACCAGGCGGGATACGCGCCGATCAGCCTGCGATCGCTCGAGAATCTCGAGGCGATACTCGAAGACGGGAAACCGGCCGTTCGCTAACTCCCCCTGTCGTTCGCTCCCCATTCACCCGGCGAGACCGACGAAGACGACGGCGGTCTCGTCCGTGACCGTCGTCGCTCGGACGACTCGGTCCGTCGGCTTCGCTCGTCGAACGGCCGTCGGCGGGACTCGAGTTTGGACGTCGTCTTCCCCGACCCGGTCGAACGGCGGCCGACGGACGTGACCGCTCGAGACGCCACGCTTCTCGGCGACGCCACGTCCTTCGACACCCTTCAACCGGAATCGGTCCCGTCGAGTAACCGTCCCCGGTACAGGTCCGCGACGTCCCGTTCGAACTCGTCGATCGGCACGACGTCGTCCCGGTCGAGGTCGTCGTACTGTTCGACGTACGCCGTCGCCTCCGCCTCGTCGGCGAAGGGAAGCGGGTTCAACCGCATCGGGTCCTCGACGCGGTCGGGGTCGGTCTCGAGCACGAAGTTCGCCTCGAACCCGTCGATCAGTTCGCGGGTCTCGAAATCGCGCGCCCAGATCCCCGCGACCGGCGCGTCGGGGGCGCCAAACTGCTCGGGAACGACGTAGTACGCGGCCATGCGGCCGGGCGAGCAGAAGTAGACGCGCTCGCTGTCCTCGTAGACGAGTTGCGCGTTCCGGTCGGGGAACTCCGCGAGAACCATGTTACAGACCGCACAGGTCGCGTCTTCCGGAACGTCGACGGGTTCGACCGACTCGTCCGCGTTCGTTCCCTCGTCGTTCGAATCGGTGTTCGAAAGCGCGGCGGCGACCTCCTCGACGCCGACGAGTCGGCCGCCGATCTCGCCGTCGGGGTGGGTTTCGGTGTGGACGATCACGGACGCGGATCCGTCCCTGATCGCATCGAGAGACTCTCCTTCGAGATCACCGGTGAGGGTATCGGCGGTGATCGCGCCGGGCGCGAGAACGCCGTCGAACCGTCCAGCCTGCGGTTCGGGCCCGGTCGCGTCAGGACCGGGATAGAGCCACGCGACGACGGGGCCCGCGTCACCGTCGGAGCCGAGGTGAATGTGCGCCTGCGTGGCGTCCCGGATGGCGTTCGCGAGCACCGCGTACTCGAGTTCGCTCCCGTCCTTGCTCAGGCTGACCACCGCCCCGCCCGTCGCGGTCGTCTCGACCGGTTCCAGCTGCTGATCGCCGGTCAACGCGGCGAAGAAGAGCCCGCTCGGTTCTCCACCATCGTCCTGGACGGTCTCGAAAGCGGACGCCGTCGCTCCAGCCGTTCCAAATCCGGTTCTGAGCGCCGTCGCTGCGCCGAGAACCACGAGGTCACGTCTTCGAACGCCGATATCGCTCCGTTCGTGTGACGGGTGCGAGTCGCCGTCGGACAGAGCCTCTTCCACGCTGGTTTCGATCCTAAAGGCGACACTTGAAACGTCACTGTCTATATGAGTGACCCCTCGAAATCGGACGAAAGCGGGCACACAGAGCGGCCTGTGTGCTGAACGGATTTCGCAGTCCGAGAGCAGTCGCCGCCTTCGCCTCGCGGAACTCGCCTTACGGCGGCCGCTCGAGCGAGAACCGGTCTGCGGTTCGGGCGTATCGACTCCCCGCGAGCCGCCCGACGGCGTCGATTTCGTCGACGTCGATCTTCCCGTCGGTCGTCACGGATTCCGCGAGGTGGACGCGACGAACCTCGCCGAGGACGAGCGTCGAACCGCCGACGTCGACGAGGTCGTGCAGGGTACACTCGAAGGCCACCTTCGCGTCCGCGACGCGCGGCGGTTCGACCGCGCTCGAGTCGGCGCGCTCGATGCCCGCGTGGTCGAATTCGCTGTCGCCGGCCGCCAGCGTCGCGCTGGTGTCGTTCATCGCCGCGGCCAGTTCCTCGGTGACGAGATTGACGACGAACTCGCCGGTGTCGCGGGCGTTACGCGGCGTGTCTTTGAGCCCGTCTGCGCCGTCGACGGGCGCAAACAGCAGGACCGGCGGTTCAACCGAAGCGACGGTAAAGAAGCTGTACGGCGCGAGGTTGTCGACGCCGGCTTCGCTTCGCGTACTCACCCACGCGATCGGTCGCGGGACGACCGCGCTCGAGAGGATCCGATAGAGCGTTCGATCGTGCTCGTCCGCGTCGATCTCCAGTGCGGGAGCCGCCTCCTCGGCGGTCGACTCGTTCTCCGTCATGGTTCACCCTCGAACCGTCGGTTCGGGGCCATCGGTGTCGCGGCAGCCATCGCGCTATCTACTAACATAATGTTATCCGGTTCGGAAGCGAACTACTAAAGCCGTTCGTAACGTACGCGAACGCAGAACACATCGATGTCATCGCCACAGACCAGTTCCCGCGAGCGAAACGCGGATGCCTGCCCCGTCATCGCCTCCCTCGAGCAGATTGGATCCCAATGGCGCCTCGCCGTCCTACACGAGTTGCTGGGCGGCGAACAGCGTTTTAACGAACTCAAGCGCTCGACCGGCGCGAACGCGCGGACCCTCTCGCGCGTCCTCGACGACCTCGGTGAGATGGGATTCGTCCAGCGCCGTCTCGAAGAGGACGCCCCCGTCGCAACCTTCTACAGCCTCACCGCCAAGGGCGAATCGCTCGAGCCGGTCTTCGACGAAATCGAATGCTGGGCCGGCGCCTGGCTCGAGGAGAACGCGCTCGAGCCCTGAGTCGAATGCTTCGAGAAAGGGCCGGGTACCCCGGCCGGGACGGTTCGGTCGCCCGACGCCGAGCGGACTACCGTTCCACACACCGGAGACGGTTCGGTTGCCGATTCCTGACTCCGAAAGCGGGATCGAGCGGTGTCAGGCGTGATCCGCGACGAACGCCTCGATTCGATTGAGCGCGTTACGCAGTTCCTCGAGGCCGGTCGCGTACGAGATTCGGAGGTGGCCCGCGCCGCCGTCGCCGAAGACGTCGCCCGGCACGACGGCGACGCCCTGTTCGCGGAGGACGTCCTCGGCGAATTCCTCCGCGGTGAAGCCCTCGGGCACCTCGGGGAAGCAGTAGAACGCGCCCTTCGCCTCGAAGACGTCCATCCCGATCTCGCGGAACCGTGAGAGGACGAACCGTCGCCGCCGGTCGTACTGATCGACCATCTCCCGGACGTCGTTCGCACAGGAGTCGAGGGCCTCGATCGCGGCGTACTGGGCCGTCGTCGGTGCCGAGAGCATCGTGTACTGGTGGATCTTGTTCATCGCACCGATGGCGTCGGCGGGGCCCAGCGCGTATCCGAGCCGAAGGCCGGTCATCGCGTGGGCCTTCGAGAAGCCGTTGAAGACGATGGTGCGCTCGCGCATCCCCTCGAAGCTCGCGATCGAGGTGTGGTCACCGTCGTAGGTCAATTCGGCGTAAATCTCGTCCGAGAGGACCGTCAAGTCGTGCTCGCGGGCGTACTCGGCGATCGGCTCGAGGTCGTCGGCGGACATGATCGCCCCGGTCGGGTTGTTCGGGTAGCAAAGCACCAGCAGGTCGGCCTCGGCCGCACCGGCCCGCTCTAGGCCCTCGACGGTGAGTCGGAACTCGTCTTCCTCTCTCGTCGGGACGGGCAGCACCTCGCCTCCTGCGAAGATCACGCCCGGCTCGTAGGAGATGTACGACGGCTGGGCGATCGCGACCGTGTCGCCGGGGTCGACGAACGCCCGAAAGGCCAGATCGACAGCCTCGCTCGCGCCCGCCGTGACGAGGATCTCCTCGTCGGGATCGTAGCCCAGGTCGAATCGGTCGGCGACGTAGTCGGCGATCGCCTCGCGGAGTTCGCGCTTGCCCCGATTCGCCGTGTACGACGTTTTGCCTTGCTCGAGCGACGTTATCGCGGCGTCGCGGGCCGCCCACGGGGTCGCGAAGTCCGGTTCGCCCACGCCCAGCGAGATGACTTCGTCGCGTTCCTCGGCGATCTCGAAGAAACGCCGGATCCCCGACGGCGGGACCGTCTGCACGCGGTCTGACAGTTCGAACGTCATGATCAGGGTGAAAACGAGAGGCGGTCGTCGTCTTCGCCGTCGCCGAGTTCGATCCCGTTTTCCTTGTAGGAAGTCATGACGTAATGGGTGACCGTCTGGGTGATCTCGGGGACGGGCGCGACCTTTTCGCTGATGAACTGGGACACCTCGCGGATGGAGTCGCCCTCGACTTCCATGTCGAAGTCGTAGTCGCCGCTGACCAGTCGCAGGGCTTTCACCTGCGGGAACCGCGCGAGTCGCTCGGCGATGTCGTCGTATCCCGTCTCGCGGTCGAGACGGACGTTCAATTCGACCTCGGCGCGGACGCGTTCGTCCTCGAGCCGATCCCAGTCGACGACCGCCTGATAGCCCCGGACGAGGCCTGCCGCCTCGAGTTCCTCGATTGCTGCCTCGACCTCTCGCTCGTCGAGGTCGGTCATTCGCGCGATGTCCGCCGCGGAGTACCGCGCGTTCTCACGAAGCAACTCGAGCACCTCGCGTTCGCTCATACCGCTTGCAAGCGCGAGCGCGAGTAAAGTTCTACCGTTCTCGTTCGTCGGTCGCGACGAGACGCGCGCTTTTGCGGGAGCGGCTCACCGATAGTTTTTGAACAGCAACGCCCGAACGTCGTCTCTCGTCTGGACCTGGTCGGTCGATCCGTCGGGAAGTTCGACGGCGTATCGATAGTCCGGCGAGGTCGCCTCCTCCCACTTGTCGTCGTGGGTCTCGAGCAGGCTCATCATCTCGTCTAACATGTCGTCGTCGTCGGCCGAGCCGACGTCACCGGCCGCCGTCGCGTTCGTGTCGTCGCCGTCGCCCGCCGCCTCGCCGTCCGCATCGTCGGCGTCGAACGACTCCGAATCACCGGCGGCGTCCGGGTCGGACGCCGCGCCGTCGGACTCGTCGTCCGAGGTCTCGTCGGCGTCGATGGTCTCGGTTTCGATGTACGACACTTCCTCGAGTTCGGTCGGATCGACCTCGCCGTCGATGGCGGCCACGACGGACGCGGATACGTCGTCCGTCGCCGAGGAGTCGACGTCACCGTCGGCGTCGATTTCGGTGTCCTCGTCGAGATTGTCTATCAGAAACTGGACGGCGTCCCGTTCGCGGACGAACCCGTACTTGCCGACGACCGATTCGGATATCTCCTCCCGGAGGTGGTGGATGAACGCGTACTGTTCGTCGGTGACCTCGAGCGTTTGCATATCCCGTCGATTATTGCGAAGGTACAAATATGTGAGTCGTCGATAGACTGCCACTCTCGAACGGACGGATACCGTCGATACAGCCCTCCGTTCTAGCCTGAAACCGCATTCCTCCCATATGTGCATGCCTGTCGGCCGAGGAACAAATAACTCGTTCTCGAGGTCGGACGAACCGGACGCCGAATCGTGTGGGCGTGCCCAGCGCCGAACCACGTGCGCGAACTGAGCGTCGGCTGATGCGTCCCGGTCGAGTGGCCGCGTGCGCGTTTAAAGGTGGGTGGACCTCGCCTGACCGAGCAGCAGTGATACTAAGGCCCTTCGGCAGCCACATCCGGCCGGCTATGGACGACGTACTCGAACTCGTAGACGTGATCGCCGACTCGGAACTCGAGGGAGCGTTCGTGTGGCTCCTCCGACTCGTCGGCCTGCTCGGCGTCGTTGCTGGTCTCGGCCTCTGGCTACTGACGGACATGGGACTGCTCGTCCTCCCGCTGATGTTGATCCTCGGCGGGTTCGCCTTGCTGATCGTCCCCGGTCACCTCCTTTCGGTCGCGGAACTCTTCGGGTAAGAGCCGCTCGAGAACGCGATGGACGCGCCCCCGTATCGCGGTCAGGGCCGGGACGGGACTTCCTTCCGACCCGTCAACGTGTCGGGATCGAGATAGTAGAACCGGAACGTGACCTCCTCTCGCGGCCGCTCGAAGATGTCGACTCTGGGGATCTGGATCGCCCACATCCCCTGTATCGTGGCCGACTCGTACGGCGTGTCCTCGAGATCGTCGAGCGTACCCGATGCGATGACGCTTTGCCACTTGTCGTCGATCTCGTCGAACACGACGAAAGAGACGGGTTTGTCGACCAGTTCACCTTTCCTGCTGTCTCGCGGAAACGATAGCTGGTAGTAGAACAGTTGTTCGTCCTCGTTGAATCCGTACGAGACCGGTATCGAGACCGGCGGGTCGCCGGACTCCGGTGCGAACGAAATGACTCCCGTCCCACCCCGCCCGAGGAACTCGCCTATCTCGTCGTCGGTCATCTGGAGCCAGCGCAATCCTTGCATGCTTCGATGGACGACGCGGAGCCAGATAATACGTTATTGCAACTATCCGAACAGTCGTGACGGGCTGTACGCCCGTCCGAGGCTCCGCGTCGTAATCCGACCGTGCCGGCGGCGCCAGACCGCAGACTCGAGCCCGCCGGTCGCGACGAGCGCGACGACACCGGACGGACGCGACGACGAGAAACGAACGTGACGATTAAGGACGGACGAGCCGAATACTCGGTATGGTCCTGACGGAATCGGAATCCGAACTCGCGGCCGGCGATATCGCACCCGACTTCGAACTCGAGGGCACCGACGGTGAGACGTATTCGCTCGCGTCGTTCGCCGACGTCGAGGCGCTCTTGTTCGTCTTCACGTGCAACCACTGCCCGTACGCGAAAGCGAAGTTCGACCTGCTGAACGAACTGGCCGCGGAATACGACGACGTCGCGGTCGTCGGCATCAATCCCAACGACGCCGAGGCGTATCCCGAGGACTCGTTCGAAACGATGCGGGAGTACGTCGCGGACGGGACGATCGACTACGACGCCTACCTGCGCGACGAACGTCAAGACGTCGCCCGCGAGTACGGGGCGGTCTGTACGCCGGATCCGTTTCTCTTCGACCGCACGGACGGGGAGTTCCGGCTGGTCTACCACGGCCGCCTCGACGACGCGCTCAATCCGGACGACGAGCCGTCCCGGTTTCACATCCGCGAAGCGATCGAGTCCGTACTCGCGGGCGAGGCCGTCGACCTCGAGTGGCAGCCCTCTCGCGGGTGCTCGATCAAGTGGAAAGACGAATGAGTTTCCCCGGCCGGTGACCGTCTCCGCCCCCGACGGGTGGACGCTCCGTTTTAGTGGTCGCCGTAGTAGGCGAGGCCATGAGTCACAGTCCGCGCGGAAACGCGCTCCGCGACTCGCTCGAGGCCGGCGAGGTCTCGCTCGGCGTCCTGGACAACACGTACAGTCCGACCGTCGTCGAACTCTACGCCACGATGGGTCTCGACTTCGTCTGGATCGACCTCGAACACGGCGGACCGAGCCCGTGGGACGCGGACCGACTGGAGGCACTTCTCCGGGCGGTAGAAGGGACCGACGCCGAGTTGCTGGTCCGGGTTCCGGATAGCGATCCCACGCTCGTCCGAAAGGCACTCGACGCCGGCGTTCGGAACGTCTTCCTCCCGCGGGTCGGCAGCGCCGAGGAACTCGAGGCGGCGGTGCGGGCCGGTCGGTTCGAGTACGACGGCGAACCCGGCCGCCGCGGCATGGCCTCACCTCGCGCGGGTCGCTGGGGACTGACCGACGATTACGTGTCGAGCGAGGACGAATCGGTCGTCGTCGGCGTCACCGTCGAAACCGAAGACGCGCTCGACGACCTCGCGGCAATTCTCGAGGTCCCCGAACTCGGATTCGTCTTCATCGGCCCGCTGGATCTCTCCGTCTCGCTGGGACATCCGGGTGAGTTCGACCACGAAGCGGTCGCGGAAGCCGTCGAAACGATTCGATCGGCGGCCGTCGACGCGGGCGTTCCCGTCGGCGGACTCGGTTTCGGCATGGACGACGTCAATCGGAAGGCCGAAAACGGGTACCAACTCCTGAATATCGGGACGACGACCGGCGCCTTGCAGTCGTCAGTGTCGGGCTGGCTGGACGACTACGACCACGGCTAGGTGCGTCGTCGGAACCGGCGGCTCACCGGCGGGCGGCCCGTCGATACTGGACCGGCCACTGCTCGGCGACCGCTTCCGGATCGCGCTCGAGAGCACCGACAGCGCGGAGGCCGAAGTACGGATCCCGGAGGAACTCCCGGCCGACGAGGACGAGGTCGGCCCGTCCGTTGCGAACCAGCGCGTCCGCCTGTTCGGCTTCCGTGACGCCGCCGACAGCGCCGACCGCGACGTCGGCACCCTCGCGAACCCGTTCGGCCAGCGGCACCTGAAAGTTCGGCCCGCCGGAGACCGTCTGATCGGGGTGAATTCCCCCCGAACTGACGTCGATCAGATCGACGCCCAGGTCGGCCAGGTCGGCCGCGAGGCGCGCCGATTGGTCGACGGTCCACGACTCGCGGTCGTCGAGCCAGTCGGTCCCCGAGATGCGGACGAAAAGTGGCTTTCCGTCGGGCCAGACCTCACGGACCGCCGCGACGACGTCCCGGAGCAAGCGCGTTCGGTTCTCGAAGCCGCCGCCGTAGTCGTCCGTCCGGCGGTTCGTGACCGGCGAGAGGAACTCGTGAAGCAGGTAGCCGTGGGCCGCGTGAATCTCGACGATTTCGAATCCGGCGGTGAGCGAGCGCCGAGCCGCGTCCCGATAGGCGTCGATCACGTCCTGGATGTCGTCTCCGTCGGCCTTCCGAATCGCCGGACGGTCGCCGTCGAACGGGGGGTAGGCCTCCGGCGACGGCGAGATTACCTCCCAGCCGCCGTCGTCGGGTCGAATCGGGACGTTTCCCTCCCACGGCCGCTTCTTGCTAGCTTTGTGGCCCGCGTGGGCGAGTTGGATCGCCGGAAGCGCGCCCTGATCGCGAACGAAGTCTGTAATCGGCTCGAGCGCCGTCGCGTGATCGTCGCTCCAGATCCCCAGGTCGTGTGGCGTGATTCGACCGGCCGGGTCGACCGCGGTCGCCTCGGTCATGACGATGCCGGCACCGCCGACGGCCCGGCTGCCGAGGTGGACGCGATGCCACTCGGTCGGGAGGCCGTCCGGCGCACACGAGTACTGGCACATCGGCGACACGGCGATTCGGTTCGGACTCGTCACGTCCCGCAGCGACAGCGGAGCAAGCAGGTCAGCCATCGATCGGACGTTGTGACGGCGGGGAGAAAACGATCCTGAAGGGAGCGGCGATTGCCGACTCGCGTTCGCCTTCGAAGCACCTCGCCGTTTCCATACCGCACTCCGATACGCCGTTCCCGCGCCACACTAACTTATCCCGATCGCAGACGAAAAACGGCCATGGGAACGGGTGTAGCGTTCGGAGAAGAGTTCGACGCCGACCGTCCCGTCGTCGGCATGGTCCACCTGCCGGCGCTGCCCGGCGCGCCGGCGTTCGACGGCGACCGCGATGCCGTCCGATCGCGCGCCCTCGAGGACGCGCGTCGGCTCGAGGCCGGCGGAATCGACGGCATCGTCCTCGAGAACTTCGGCGACGCGCCGTTCTATCCGGACGACGTGCCGAAACACGTCGTCGCGGAGATGACCGCCATCGCGACGGCAGTGACCGGCGCCGTCGACGTTCCGGTTGGGATCAACGTGTTGCGCAACGACGCCGCGGCGGCGCTTTCGATCGCCGCGGCGGTCGATGCCTCGTTCGTCCGGATCAACGTCCACGTCGGCGCGGCGACGACCGATCAGGGCCTCCTCGAAGGACGAGCGCACGAGACGCTTCGGCTCCGAGACCGGATCGGTGCCGACGTCGGAATCCTCGCGGACGTCCACGTCAAACACGCCACCCCGGTCGGTGACGAAGATATCGACCGGGCCGCCGTCGAAACGATCGAACGCGGCCGCGCCGACGGCGTCATCGTCTCAGGACCCGGAACGGGCGTCGAGACGCCGCTCGTCGACGTCGAACGCGTCTCGGAAACGCTCGCAGCGCGAGGATGCGATCGAACCCCGGTGTTCGTCGGCAGCGGCGTGACGACCGAGACGATCCGTGACTGTCTCGAGGCGGGCGCTGACGGCGTCGTCGTCGGCACCGCGATTAAACGGGACGGTGAGACGACGAATCCGGTTTCCAGCGACCGGGTAAGCGACCTCGTCGCAGCGGCTCGAGGGCACGAGAGCGACTCGAACGCAGCGTAGCGCCTCGAGTGAGCCATCGGTGAGGTGGCCGGATGCGAGTGATTCGTTCGGCACCGACCGGAGTACGGACGAGAGTGTACGAGAGTACGAACCGAGAGGGTGTGGGAGTACGAACGTGTGTGACAGGAGGGGCGCCATCGGGGACGTAACGCGGCCGACAGCGGGTCAGAGACCGACGATCAGCGGTCCGATGAGGACGCCCATCAGGTGGACGCGGCGGGCGCGCAGGCGAACGGGCACGAGTCCGACGGCGGTCGCCGCGACGAAGATCGCGATGCCGATCGGGCCGGAAAAGAGGACCGAGAGGACGAGCAACAGCGCGAGAACCGCAACCGAGAGCTTCCAGTACGCCACCCGACCGACCAGCTCGAGGTAGGCGTCCCCGAGACCGATCACGAGGGCGAAGCCGACGAGTCCGGAGAGAACGACGGCGGCGAGCAGCATCGGGAGCTCGAGCGGCGCGTTCAAGCTATCGAAGGCGACCATGACACCGGTCCGGGGCTGGCCGATGACGACCAGCGCGAAGAGCGCGAAGATCGTGTTGGCCGTATCGACGCCGCTGGTCGCGACGATGTAGCCGCGGTCGCTGGCCTCGCTCGGAACGACGGCGAGAACGGCGACGGCGGCGATCGCCGCTGAAATACCCGGGATGTACCCGACGACGCCGCCGGCGATCGTGCCGGCCACCGCAGTGACGCCGACGGTTGTACGAGAGACCGCGATCCCGTCTCCGTCCTGGGGCGGCATGCCCGCCCCTCGAATCGCATCGATCAACACCGGCGCACCGAACAGGCCCGCGAACAGCGGGGCGAGCGTCCCACCGGCCTCGAGGGGTGCGTCGGTCGAGAGATCGAGGGTGAGGGCGCCCAGACCGGACGCGAGCGCGAACGACAGGAGACCGCCGAATCGTCCCCTCGTCGTTCGTTCCGACGCGATCAACGCGGCCGCGACCATCGCCAGCAGGAGCGGGAGTTGGGCCCGAACCACGGGATAGACGGCCGAGACGACCCAGGTCACCGGAACGGCGAGTGGCACCGCTGCCAGAACGGCCAGGAGGCTGCCGAGTGCGGAGAGTCGGATCGCCTCGTACCCGCGTCCCGCGAGGACCAGCCGATGGCCCGGCAGCGCGGTGACCGCCATCTCCGCGTCGGGAACGCCGAGGGCCATCGCCGGAACGGCGTTGAGAAACGTGTGAACGACGCCTGCGGCGAGCATCGCACAGCCGACGAACAGCGGCGGCCCCGGAATCGACGCTGCGACCCCCGCGAGCAGGAGCGCGAAGTTGTTCGCGTGGAGCCCCGGAACGAGGCCGCTACAGCACCCGAGCAACGACCCGGCGAGGACCCACGCGAGCAACTGCAGCGCCAGCGACGGCTGGAAGACGAACTCGACTGGAGCGACCATCGGCCGTGCTGGCCGCGTACTGGGTTATAGTGTCTCGGTGCGAGACGAGCGATTGGTCTCGATGCGAGACGACTCACGTCGCGCAACGAGCCACCGAAGTGCTGGTCGGCGTCGTCGGCACTGGCCGTACGGCGCAATAAAAATCGGTGTCGGATACTCGTCGAAACCGGTTCGACGGAACGGCGTTATCCGAAGAGTTCGCCGAGACCTTCGCCGCTGGCCTCTTCGTCTTCGTCCTCGTCCTCGTCCGTCGTGTCCGGCACCTCGCTGGTCTCTTCGACCTCTTCTTCCTCTTCGCCTTCCGCCTCGCCGCCCGCGGCAGCGCCGCCTGCGGCGGCCCCGCCAGCGGGAACCGCAGCGGCCTCGGAGACGGCCTCGTCGATGTCGACGTCCTCGAGTGCGGCGACGAGCGCCTTCACGCGGGACTCTTCGACGTCGACGCCGGCGGCGTCGAGCACGTCCGTCAGGTTTTCTTCGTTGATCTCTTCGTCCGATTCGTTCAGGATGAGTGCAGCGTATACGTATTCCATTGTAAGTTCCTCCGGTTGTTGTTAGCCGAACATCTCACCGAGGCCGGCCGCGCCATCACCGCCATCGTCGTCTTCGTCGTCTTCGTCATCGTCGGCCGCAGCCTCGGGTTCGTCTTGCTCGTCTGTCGATTCCTCTTCCTCGGCCCCCGCCGGTTCGGCAGGCGCTTCGAGGTCCTGGAGTTCGTCGGGCAGCGCCTCCTCGTCGTCGATCTGGGCCGCGAGCGAACGCAGTTGCGCGTCGGCCTTGCTGACGAGGTCGGGCATGAGGTCTTCGTCCTCGATCGCGGCCTGCAGACCGAGGCTCTTGGCCTCGCCCGTGGCCTTGGCGATGAGCGTCGGGGCCGTCGCTGCGGTCGGGAAACTCGCGTTGATCGAGAGGTTCCGTGCGCCAGCGACAGCCGACGAAACGTCGCTCCGGTAGGCGTCGACGTCGATATCGAGATCTTCGGGATCGAACTGGACGCCGTCTGCGATAACCGCGCGCAGGTCGAGACCGACCTCTTTCGGCTCGATGCCCAGTTCGCTGAGGACGTTCGACAGATCCGCCGAGACTTCCTCGCCGGCCTCGAGGACCGTCGAGTCCTCCATGACCTGGATCGACCCCTCTTCGATCCGCGCGTTCGCACCGATCTGCTGGAGTTCGCCGACGAACGGCCCCGGATCGACACCGGTGTCCCCTTCGGGGATGACGATGTCGTTCGGCGCCACTTCGCCCTCGTTGATCGGGGCGGGCGTTTTGGAGGCCTCGAGTTCCTTGTAGAGCGAGAACGGGTTCTCGTTGGTCGCGACGAGACCGACCTGGCCGTCGACGTGGTCGACGAGGTCGTCGAGGCCGGCATCCTCCAGCGCGCGCGTCTGCAGCGTGTTGCGGCTTACGCGCAACACGGCGGTGCCGTGCAGCCCCCGGCGCATGTCCTGAAGCTGCTTGGATGGAATGCCGGCGATGCCGACGACGCCGACGCTCTCGTAGTCCGCGATGAGGGACTCGAGTTCGTCGACTTCCTCTCGCTTCCACTGGGGAAGGTTCTCGGTTTTGCGTTCAGCCTGTGCGCTCATGTTAGGCCACCTCCACGGACGGGCCCATCGTCGTCTTTACGTAGACGGCGTCGATGTTCTGGGGGCCCTTCTCGAGGTCGGCGTGCAGGCGTCGCAGGATGACGTCGATGTTGTCTGCGATCTGTTCCGCATCCATATCTTCGGCGCCGACGAGGGTGTGGAAGGTTCGTCGGTCGCCGGAGCGAAGCTGCACGGTGTTCTTGAGTCGGTTGACGGTTTCGACGACGTCGTCGTCGGGCGAGAGCGGGTCCGGCATCTTCCCCCGGGGACCGAGAATGGTACCCAGGTGCCGGGCGATGTCTTGCATCATCGCCTCCTCGGCGATGAAGAAGTCCGTCTCGTCGGCCATGTCTTTGGCCTCGTCGTCGTCCAGATCGGCCACGTCGTCCTCCGAGAGAACGTCGTCCGCGACCTCCTCGGCGCGGACGGCTGTCTCTCCCTCGGCGATGACGACGATGCGAGTCTCCTGGCCGGTTCCGGACGGCAGGACGATCGACTCGTCGACGCGGTTCGACGGTTCGTTGAGGTCTAAGTCGCGCAGATTAATCGCGAGGTCCACCGTCTCGGTGAAGTTCCGATCGGGCGCATCCTCGAGTGCGCGGGCTACTGCTGTTTCGATTTCCGAATCTGCCATCGTTCACCTCCGTAGTACGCAGGGTTGCTCCTACGGGTCAGTGAAACAGGCGATGCCTGTCTCCCTTGAACCAAGTGCTATCCCGAACTTAAACCCGTCGAACCGCCGCAGACCCACCTCGCGACACCGGTCGATGCGTCGCGGTCGAGGGTGTCTCCTCGAGACGGTGGAAGGTGTCAGTTGACGTGTAATTCCACGGTATCGTCCGTCTCACACGACTATCAGCGTGACCAGAGTGTCTATAATTCGTGACGGTGTACCACGCGTTCATGGGGCCAGTAGATTTATATACTATCGTCAGTGGGCCGACACTCGATTCGCTCGCCGCCGTGTCGGGACACGGCGGCAGTATCGAGGCGTACCGATCGCTCGACTCGCTCGTGCGGGCGGGCGTTCAGTTTGTGGGAACGATACTCCTCGCCGCGGTCGTCCTCGGATTGCTCCAGGGCGTCGGCACGCGTTCGGTGGCAAAGTCACGACGGAGCCCTATAATTTCCATCTGCGTCGGGTTGCCGAGCCTGCTCGTCGTCGCCGGTCTCACCGGAACGGGGATCATCCTCGTGGACACGAGCGTCGGGATTTTCTTCGCGATTCCGCTGGTCGTCCTCGGCGTCGCGGTCCTCCCGATCGCTGTCGCGGTCGGATTCACCGCGGTCGGCCGGACCGTCGCTTCGCGGTTCAGTACCGACGGCCTGTTTGTGGGCGTCTTCGTCAGCGCACTCCTCTGCGGTCTCGCCGGGACGGCATTTCCGGCAACGGTCGCCCTGATCAGTTTCACCGGCGCGCTCGGTCTCGGTGCGAGTATACGCGTTCTGTTCGGCGGCTTCGGCGCGGCGCGACCGGAGGACAGAACCGTTCCGCCCGCGAATAAAATCTGATCGACGCTAACTAGTTGATATTTCTGTCGAGCCGATATATTTAATCCCTGACTATTGTGCCCGAGTCTCACGACTCGATTTCGCGACATCGTTCGCGAGAACGGTCACGCACTGATCGTGTCAGACGTTCGGGCTGGCCGCTCGGGTCGTTGCCAGCAAACCCAAAATAGCCGCATCGATCGCGTACCGAACGGTCGCGGACGGCGATTACGCTTCCGCTTCGGCCGCGAGCACGTCGTCGTACTCGCCGTTGTCGACCAGTTCTTTGAACTCTCGAGCGTCGTTGCCCTCGATGGTGACTCCCATCGAGGCGCAGGTACCGACGACCTCCTTTGCGGCGTTTTTCGTGTCGTACGCGAGCAGGTCGGGGTGTTTTTGCTCGGCGATTTTCTTCACCTGTTCGACGGAGAGGTCCGCGACGAAATCCTTCTGCGGTTCGCCGCTGCCGGTTTCGAAACCGGCCTCGTCTTTGACGAGTGCGGCCGTCGGCGGGACACCGACGTCGATCTCGAAGGACCCGTCGTCCTCGTAGTCGACGGTGACGGGGACTTCCGTTCCGTCGAATGCCGCGGTCCGATCGTTGATCTCCTGTACGACAGCCTGCACGTCGACGGGCGTCGGTCCGAGCTCGGGACCGAGCGGTGGGCCGGGATTGGCCTGGCCACCCGGAACGAGCACTTCGATGGTTCCAGCCATATCCACCACAACCCGTGCGCGAGTTTTAAGGGTTGCTTTTTCGGGCAGACCCCGTCTGTGACCGTCTGACGTGGCGCTCTCCGAGTATCCGTTCGCTTATTCGACGCACTCCGTGCGCCACTCCGCGAACGACTCGAGGACGTCACTCTCGTCGAATCGCTCGAGACAGGGTACCTCGTGGGGGTGAACCTCCGTGACGCGCGCGACCTGGTCCTCGTACGCCTCGTCCGTCGTTTTGGCGAGCAACAGGGCTTCCTGCTCGCGGTGAACGTCGCCGTCGCCGAGAGGCGGTCGACGCACGCGGCGAGTCGCTCCGCGACCAACGTCTCGGCGATTTCGTCGGCGGCGTCGGGTGCTGCCGTGATGTACACTGTCGGCATAGCGGTGCCTGCGCTCGAGGGAGAAAAAAGGACACCGTCACGGTCCACGCGGCCGTCTCGGATCCGGCAGCGGAGCAACTGCAGGCGGACGACTGACTGTTTCAGCCGCGACGGCCGAAGGCCAGTCGGTGAAGACGGTGTCAGCTGTCGGTGTTATCGACCGGATTGAACGTGCCGTTGATGTCCCATTCGTGAATGCAATGTGGATTGCCGACCTGTTTGACGCCGTCTTCGCGGGCGAGTTGCCACGCCTCGAGGTCATCGTCCCAGACTTCGCCTCGTCCGCACTGCTCGCACCGCCGGGCGGTCGGTTTTCGTACCTGTGCGCTCATTACCCAACCGTGGGAACTCGACGCATATAACGGTATTCGTGTGCTACGATTACTGTCCCGTCCCGTGAAGGGCGGATTCGGTCCGGAATTGCGGCGTCAACGGTCCGGTTCGAAGGTGGCGTCGTCGTCCGTTCGAATCCACGACGCCGTTCGATCGCCACCGCGGCGACGACGTCCCAGGAGAAATAGAACAGAACCGACGGTCCAGCGTCCGATCAGTAGACGGCAGTTCTGATCTCCTCGCGGAGATCGTCAAACCGGGCCAGGTACTCGCGGCGCTCGGCCCGCAACTTCGCGAGCGCCTCGTCGTACTCGTCGACGTGATCCGGAACGTAGTAGTCCGCGATATCGATTCCGGGGACGGTCTCGGGGATCGTCAGATCCATCCGGTCGTCGTCGGTCCACTCGATGGTCCCGCGGGCAGCCTCGGTAAGGATGGCGACTGACTCGGTCACGCCGATGTCGACGGCACCCTCGCCGAGATAGCCAGTGTTGATGACGTAACAGTCGACGTCGAGGATGTCGACGAGTTCGTGAAAGATGTTCCCTTCCTCGCCTTCGGGACCCACGATGAAGGGGTTCGTGCCGACGACGCGGATCGACTCGCCGGCTCGCTCCGGATCGCCCGCGCTGGTCTCGATCGATTCGCCGAGCATGAAAGCGGCGGCGGCCTGCTCCTCGTCGAGTCTGGCGACCGGCGGCATCAGCGGATTGCGCGTGATGAAAAAGACCTGATCGATTCGACCGAGGTCGATCTCCTCGTCCGCGCTCTCGAGTTCGTCGCGCCGGACGATCGCCCGGGAGTTCGCGGTGTGTCGGTCCTCGTCGAAGTGGACGGTCCCGTCGTCGTCGACGGCGACGTTCTCGAGGATCGCCGACTCGTCCGTCGCGGCCTCGTAGAGTTCCGGCTGCTCGTCCTCGTCGAGGCCGATCGTCTTGATGTACAGTCCCTCGCCCTCGCTTCCGGCGACGGAGCCGTCCGGGAGGAGCCCACAGACGTCGTCCTGAAGCATGGCGGCGTCCTCCGAGTCCTCGAGCCAGCAGCCGTGGGAAGTCAGGGTCGATTTACCGGTCGCGGAGAGCCCCATGAACACCTGGCCGACGGTCCGGACGTCACCCTCGTCGGTCCGGACGCGGACGCGTTTGCTGCCGGCGTGGAGCCCGAGGCCGCCCTGTTGTTTGATTCGATACATGAACAGACGGAGGAACGACTTCTTGGCCTCGCCGGTGTAGTCGCTGCCCAGCACGGCGGTGAAGCCGGTATCGGGGAGGACTCGAATCGCGGTCTCGTCGAAGTCGGGCAACTGGACGGTGTAGAGATCGGGGTCCTGCCCGTCGGCCGGTTCGAAGAGGCCCGCCCACGCGTACGCGATACGTGCGTACTCTACCGGAACGAACAGCCGGCAACAGAACGTTGCATCCGGGTGTCGGCCCATGAGTCGGTCGATGCAGAGCAACTCGGTGCTGGCGGTGCGGTCGATCGCCTCCTCGACCAGGGCGTGATCGCGAGCAGTAAAGTCGTCGTCGACGGCGTTTTTCGTCCGGTCGGCGCTCCGAGAGCGGAACTCGCTGACGTACGACGCCGACCCGAACTCGGTCGTCGTCTCGTCGGGAGCGGCGAGTTCGCGCAGTTCCTCGAGCGACGGATTGTAGCGAACGTTCGTCGCTGCCGATGGATCGGGAAGCTGTCGGACCAGCGGACGGGTCTCCGTCCCGGTTTCAGACATACACCTAATCCACCATCATCCTGATAAATAAACGTGAGGATTCCTCTCTGTGTGTGCCATGGACTACCCAGTTGCTCACCACCATATGGCGGGGCAAGTCGTCTAACGGACATCTATAGCCGATTTCACCGTTTCGTCGAATAGCACGTGTGGTGTACCATCACTAGTATTCAGATATGAGATAATTCTCGTCGCAGGAGTCGACCCCGGCCTGGGAGAACGGGGCTAATTTTCACATCTGGTACTTCGGGTGGGAACTTCCAATAGGGTGGTTCGACTTGCGGTGAGCATGAACTACGGTCTCGACATCGGACCGGGATCGGTCCGGGCCGCCACCGAAACGGCCGACGGTCGAACGATCCAGTCGGTCCCACCGATCGTTCACGCGGCCGACGATGCCCTCGAGGAGGGTGGGCTCTCCGAGGACGACGCCACCGTTCGAGCGAACGGAACGACGTACGCCGTCGGGACGGTCGCTCGAGCCGCCGCCGATGCAGTCGGCGAGGACCCCCAGTTGCTGTTTGCGAACGGCCGTCTCGAGACGGCGACGGACGCCCCCGCCACGGCCGCACTGAAGATTCTCGTCGACGAGGTACTGGGTGAGTCGACCGACGGACGACTCTGTTATACGACGCCCGGGTCGGAGTCGACCAGCGCGTGCCGCGAGGTGATCGAGTCCGTCGTGGCAAATCGCGGGCTGGACGCGACGCCGATTAGCAAGGGCTTCGCCGTCATTTACGATCAGTTCGTCGCCGACAATTACACCGGTCTCGGCGTCTGTCTCGAGGCCCAGACGACGAGCGCCACGCTGGCGTACTACGGCGTGCCGGCGCTAGCCGTCTCGATCGGAACGGGACGCGAGTGGATCATCGAGCGGACGGCGAGCGAAACCGGCCACGAAGCCGCACAGATCGCCGGGGTACTCGAGGGCTTCACGCTCGATCCCGAGGCCGCGGTGGGCGGTATCGAGAGCGGCCTCGCAGCGGCCTACGATGCGCTGATAGCCGACCTGATCGAGGCCATCCGAGGCGAGGCCGACGAGAGAGACGTCCAGCAGGGGCTGTCAGTCCCGCTCACGGTCGCCGGCGAGGGAGCAGTCGAAGGAATCGAGTTTCTCTTCGGTGGCCGGTTCGATGCGGCCAACCTCCCGTTTTCGGTACGAGGGGTCAGACTCGCGGACGTCCCCGCCGAGAGCGCCGCCAGAGGCGCGCTCGCGGCCGCCAGGGACGACGTCGACGCCTCCGAGGCGGATTCCTGGTCGGCGGCCGTCGGCGAAACCCACACGGCGGAGATGGACTCGAGCGCGGCGGGGGACGGGAGCACGGGCACGGGGACCGAATTCGAGTTCACCGATCCGTCGGCCGACGCGATGGCCGCCGATCGAACGGACGATGCGATCGATCAACTGTTCGACCGCCTCGCGAACCGCGACGACGAGATCCAGTCGGTCCACGACGACCTCGAGAGCCTCTTCTCGGACCTCGAGTACGTCGAAGAGCGGACGGAGGCGATCGACGACCAACTGGACGACAGACTCGAGACGTTCGCGGACGAACTGGCCGACCTCGAAGCCGAAAGCGAGACCCACGCGAGCACCGACGACGTCGAAACGATCGACGACGACCTCGCGGCGCTGTCGGACTCGCTCTCGGAACTGGAAGCGGACGTCGACGATATCGACGCGGAACTCGAGGACGTCGAGACGGTTGCAGCCGAGGGACGAGGGGATCTGGCGGACCGGCTCGACGAGCTAGCCGCTGACGTTGCGGCTATCTCCGACCGAACGGACGCGCTCGACGACGATCTCGCGACGCTGTCGGCGGCGGTCGAGGAACTCGAATCGGCCGCCGCGACCGAAACGGCGCTCGAAGCGGTCGACGAAACCGTCACACGGCTCACGAACGGACTCGAAGACCTCGAGGGAGTCGTCGATCGAACCGGGACGCGAATCGACGGGTTCACCGGCCGGCTCGAGGAGCTCGCCACCCGGAGCGACGGTCTCGCGGAACGGCTCGAAACGGAGACGGAACGGACCGACGAGCGGGTCGACGCGGTCGAATCGACGATCGAGGAGGAATCCGCCGCGATCGGTGCGGAAATCGACGCCGTCGACGAGGAAATCGGTGCCGTCACAGACGACGTCGACGCCGTTCGCGAGGCACTGGACGACCGTACCGAATCGCTCGAAACGCGTCTCGAAACCGCTCGGGACGCGATCGGGGACCTCGAGACGGAGGCCGTGAGTGCCGACCGGATCGATGCCATAGCGGGTGATCTGGTCGACCTCGAGACTGCTGTCGAAGACGTCCAGGAGACGGTGAGCGATACTGCAACGCAACTCGACGACGTCGAAGCACAGCTGGCGGGCGCCGAGTCGCGAACGGCCAGCGCGGAGAGGGTCGACGAACTCGCGGACACCCTCGAGACGGTCGGCGGGGACCTGGAAGCCCTCGATTCGGACCTTCAGTCGCTCGAAGCGAGTCTCGAGCAGCGAATTGAGGACTCGGTCACCGACCTCGAGACACGGGTTTTCCCAGCGACCGACGCGGTCGAGGCTGACCTCGAGGCGCTCGAATCGACCGTCGAACGACTCGACCGCGAAGCAGTTGCGGACGACGACCTGGAGGAGGTACGCGAATCCCTCGCAGAAACCGACGAGACGGTCGCATCGGTGTGTGACGACGTCGACAACATCACGGCGGACCTCGAGGCGGTCGAGGCGGCCGTCGAGGAAACCGACGACGTCGCATCGGAAGCCATCACGACGGCGCTCGAGGACACGATTGCGTCTCTCGAAGATGCCGTTGTGGCCGTCGAGGACGATGTCTCTGGCGTCAAGAGCGACGTTTCGGCCGTCGAGGACGACGTTTCTGCCGTCGAAGTGGACGTTACGACGATGAACGACCGCTTCGAATCACTTCGAGCGGAATACGACCGTCTGGCCGAAGCCGACGGTCCGGACGAGTCGGCAGTTCAGGCGCTCGACGAAGTTCGGACGATCGATGCCACCGTGGACGAACTCGGCGAGCGGGTGACGAGGACCGCGAACGGCCTCTCGAGGCTCGACCAACGGGTCGAGTCGACGAACGTGCGCCTCGACGAAATCGAACGGTGGGAGACCCAGAGCGAAGCGATCGACGGATTCAGAACGGAACTCGAGGCCGTTCGGGCCGAGGCGATGGCGTCGCCGCCGCTCCCGTCCGCAGTCGTCGCCGGCGGTGGTGGGGCGGGTATCGTCGCTGGCGGCGTCGTTGCGCTTACCGGCGGCCAAACGGTCGGGGCCGGCGCAGCAGTCGTCGGCCTCGTTTTGATCGGCGTCGCAGTGCTCATCGCACGCTGATTCGATTCTCGGTGTGGCTCACGAACCGCGGCCGAATGTACTGCGACGGCCCCTGACACACGGATACGGAAGCTGTCGGGGCGTTCGTCCGAGTCCGTTCAGCGTAATCCGAGGTGGAGCCATCGGCCTCGAGTCGAGAGGGACCTCCGGTCCCACGCTCCGCTCGTGGACCGAGGCGCGTAGCGCCGAGGGAGCAGGACAGGGTCGTTTACCCGCGAACCAACTCGACGTTCCGCATCTCACCCCCGCACTGCTCGCAGATGCTTACGAGTGCGTCTGTGACCGTCTCCCGCCGGCCACACTGCACGCACTCGTACTCGCGTCGCGCCTCAATAGTCATATGTTATCACTCCACAATGACTGCATTAACTCTTTTCGTGGTGGAGTTCACCGATGGTCGAGGGCGGCGAGTGACGGTGTTGCGACCACTCGTGTCAGTGGGAGAGCTAGCACTCGTCGCCGCGCTCGCGGGATTGCAGTTCGGGTTCAGTCTAGCCGGTCCTATCCGATGAACCGGGTTCGCGTGATGCGAGAGGAAATCAGCGGGGGTTTCGGTTGCGCGGGGCCCCACGGTGGACCTCGACGGGTGAGCCAGTCACGCCCGGTGTCCGAAAACCAGGAGCAGGCAACCGAGTCCCGTGGCACAGACGACGGTCGCCGCGAGGAGCCAGAACGCGACCCTGAAGCCCGCGGTTTCGGAGAGAGTACCGACGATCGCGGGTGCGATTGCGCCGGCGCCCATCAACAGCGTTCTGACGGCGCCGAGCCCGCCGGCGGCCACATCGTCCGGAATCGCGGACATCAGATAGGCGCTTCTGACGGGCCGAAAGCCGTGCGAGCCGATACCGACGGCGACGAACAGCCCGCCGAGCAGGATCGAATTCCCCGTCTCGGTGACCGACACGAACGCGACCAGTGCGACCGAAGCCAGTCCGAGCGTCGCGACGATAATCGGAAGCCGTCCCACCCGGTCGCTCAAGTTGCCGGTCACCAACTGGACCAGACTCGCGAGGAAGAGGCCGCTATAGAGGACGCTCGCGGTCGCCGGCGTGAGACCCGCCTCGACCGTGAGATACCGCGGCGCAAACGCGACCAGCCCGTTGTACATGAACGAAAACAGAACCGTCAACAGAGCGAACGCCGAGAATCGCCAGTCACGAAAGAGCGAGGCGTACCGTGCGATCCCGGTCCCGCGATCGCTCGAGTTCGATTCCGTTCCGGTGGTTTCGTCCGGGAGCCGTCGGGGAACCCGAACCACGAACGTCACCGCGAGAACCAGTCCGACCAGGCCCGAGACCAGAAAGAGCAACCGCCAACTCGCGACCGGCCCGACGGCCAGCGACGCGACGCCGACGACGGCCGCGGGGGCGACGACGCCGCTGAAGGCCCCGAACGTGTCCAGAAATCCGAGGGCCCGCCCCGTCCGCTCGGGATAGGCTCGAGCGAGGAGGCGAACGGCGGCCGTCTTGTGCGCGCCGGTCCCGGTCCCGATAACGAGCATCGCGCCGACGAGGACGATAAACGGAGAATCGATCGAAAGCGCGACCGACGCGGCGGCTCCGACGACGGCACCGGCCGCGATGACGGTCACCGTCCCGAGCCGATCCGCGAGGACGCCCGATGGAAATTGCATGACCGCATAACAGAGCAGGAGTCCCGAGAAGGCGGTTCCGAGGACGGCATCCGAAACGCCGTAGCTCGACTGAAACGAATCGAACAGCGGCGGAAAGGCGTACCGGAGAAACTTCGCGAGAAACCAGATCGCGGCCGTCAAGACGAGCGCGTCGTACTCGGCGAACCGTCCGGCCGATCGTCGAACCGACATACGTTCTCGCGCAGACTCGAAACCGGACCCCCGAGTATCTACCGATCGGCGGTTTCACTCCCGCGAGACGGACGGTCGACACTCCCGTGCATTTGACCGCCCTCTGTTGCCATTATATGGCATATTAATTGTAATAAATCCTAACGGGCGGGACTTATATGATAGATCCTGATAGACTCGGCCACCGATGGCTGCGAACACGACGACAGACTGGATCGACCCGGTTACCTGTCCGTTCTGCGGCGACGAACTGGAGTCGCCGGGCGCCGGGTTCATCGATCACATCCACGACAATACCGACTGCAAGGACGGATTCGATCACTGGCGAGAGAACATCGCCGGAGATCTCGCGGGCGAATGGGCCGGATGAGGACGACGGACATCGACTCGAGACACGAACCGACGCGCCGAGGCGCCCACGCGCAGATCAGTCGAAATCGGGCAGGTCCTCCGGCGGTTCGTACTCGGCCTCCCAGTCGACGTACTCCTCCTTGAGCGTGACCGAGACGATCTGGCCGAACTCGGTCAGTTCGGCGTTGATCGAGGAGACCGTCCCCCAGGTGTCGAGTTCGGGGTGGTACTCTCGAGCCTGCCAGTCCTCCGGGATACCCGGCGCGTGGTAGCCGACGCGGTCGGCGAAATCGTCCCAGAAGAAATCGAACCCCGCGAAGAGATTCAGATCACGGGCGATCCCGTACTCGCGCTCCCCGAGATCGGTGTCGATGCGCCACTCGTCGAACGCTTCCGCCCAGGCGCCCTCCTCGAGAAACGCCTGCAGTTCCTCGCGGCGGTAGTCGATCTCTTCGGTCCCGTCCGCGCTGATGGTCGCGTCCTCGTATTCGTTCGGATCGACGAACTCCAGTTCCGGCGGCTCCGGCGGTTCGACCTCGAGTGTCATGGCCGGTCGTAAGTCGGGTCGGCGGATAAGAATTCCCACCTCGCGGCGGCCACCGACGGCGAGCGCCGGCCGTCCGCCGCCGCCCGCCCGCTATTCCCAGGTGAAGCCGAACTCCTCGCCGTCGCGGTGGATGTAGTCGGTTTCCAGCACTTCGCTGACCGTTCGGGCGAGGGCGTCTAATTCCTCCTCGAGATCGTCGGCGTCGATGTCGTCGCGACCTTCCAGCCGGTCGTCGGGAACCGTCGGGACGAGGTAACCGACGTCGTCCGCCGACGGGTTCCAGTAAAAGTCGAGTTCGTCCAGGAGGCCGAGCTCGCGGACGGCTCGAAACTCCGCTTCGGTCATGTACGTGTCCGCGGCCCAATCGTCGAAGGCGTCCTCCCAGGCGCCGCCGTCCAGAAAGCCCGCCAATTCCTGCCGTCGAGCGTCGTCGCCTGTTCGCGCATCGGGTTCTGAAACGGCATCGTAATCGCCGGGGTCCTGCGGCCCGCGGAGCGCCGGCGGATCGGGAATCTCGACGTCGAGCGTCATATCACACCCTACGGTCGACAGCCGTATGGAGTTTTCCCGGGGGAGGATACACGGGTCACCGGCGGGCCCGACGCCGATCCCAACACTCAATCGCCGGCCCGCCGTACAGTCTTCCGATGACTGACTACGAGGCGGTGATCCTCGACGTCGACGGGACGATCGTCCGGGGCGAAGCGTTGCTCCCGGGCGCAACAGACGCCCTGCAGGCGCTCGAGGCGGCGGGTTGTTCGCGCTTGCTCTTCTCGAACAATCCGACGCGCGGAAGCGACCACTACCGCGAGAAACTCGCGCCCCACGGGATCGACGTCGAGCCGACCACCGTCCTCACATCAGCGACCGTTTCCGCCGACTACCTCGCAGCGACCCACGGCGGGGAGCGAGTCTTTCTGGTCGGCGGGGAGCGACTCGAGGCGATCCTCGAAGACGCTGCCGTCGAGGTGACGGCCGACCCAGACGCGGCCGAGGTCGTCCTCGGGTCGTTCGACAAAAACTTCTCGTTCGGAACGCTCTGGGAGGCCTTGCGGGCGCTCGAGGGTGACGTCCCCTTCTACGGCACCGATCCCGACGCGACGATTCCGATCGACGAGGGAGAGATTCCCGGCTCCGGTGCGATCCTCGCCGCCATGGAGGCCGTCGCGGGCCGGGAACCGGACGCGATCCTCGGCAAACCGTCCGCGGTCGCGGCGGCGGCAGCGATGGATAGGCTGGAGACCGATCCCGGGAAGACTCTCGTCGTCGGCGACCGTCTCGATACCGATATCGCGCTCGGAAACCGAGCCGGCATGGAGACGGCCCTCGTCCTCACCGGCGTCTCGGATCGCACGGCCCTCGCATCCAGCGACGTCGAACCCGACCACGTTCTCGAATCCCTGGCAGCGGTCGAGACGCTTCTCTGATCGGTCGGCGACCGTTCGTCGATCCCGCCCGGTGACCGTCCTCCAGCCTGCCCCGGTGACCGTTCGTCCAGTGAGCGTCGCTTCTCCGTTCGATTCGTCTCTCATCGACTGTACTCGAGAGTCATATTTATCCGCCACTGTCACGAGTGACGATACATGAAAGAACGAATCAAACAGATGTTGCTCCGTGCACGGTACGCTGCGATGGGCGCGGCCATCGGCGCGGCGATCGGGGGACTGATCAGTCGAAACGCCGCGAGCACTGGTGGGGCGATCGGGGGACTGGTCGGCGCGACGGTCGCCGAAACACGCGGAACGGTCGAAGGAGCCATCGAAGACGTCAGGGGCCACGCTCCCGGATCGACGGATATCGAGACGGAGTGAGCACCGCTTCGGTCTCCGAATCACCGATTCGATCCGTGTGGCACTCGACGCAGCGAGAACGAATTCCAGCGTCGATTCGCGGTGGCAGCCGGATTCGTCGTCCTGTCGGGTGTGACGAGCCACGTGGTGGCACCGGCGCTTCCGGCCCAGTTGGCCAGGTCCGGAATGTCTCTCCAACCGAGATCGGTCGAAGTTCGTCCGGTCGACGCGAGCGGTGACGCAGGTCGCCCCTGCAAACCGCGTGGCGGCCATCGCCTCGACCTCGTCCATCCACTTCATTCACGTACCCGCCGTGGGCCGCGTCGAGCGTGTTCGCGCGGTTCGGCCGTACCGTCTCCCGTTTCTCATCACCGTCTCCACGAGGTCGGGCACCGACTCCCCCTGCCGACGCCGGCCATTAGACTTGCCGTCGTACCGGTCGAAAAGAAGCGGGCGATCACCACCGACGCACGGAAGCACACGAGCACCATCGTTGGCCGGAGACGTGCCGTCGTTGCCGCGGAAAGGGGATCAGCGTGTTCGATCACCATCGTGGCGCTCCCCGGCCGAGGCCTCACCACTCGCGGTCCGACACTGGTAAAAGTCGCCGCCGAGTTGAGGGCAGTAATGAGCGATGCAGGCGAGGCCGACGTGCCGGAGCCACCAGCGCCCCCCGATCGCGACCGCGGCTCTGTCGAAGTGCTGGGGACGGCACACGTCTCGCAAGCGAGCGTGAACGAAGTTCGGGACACGGTCGAGCGCGAGCAACCGGATATCGTCGCCGTCGAACTCGACGAAGGACGCTACCGCCAGATGCAAGGCGGAACCCCGGACGACATCGAAGCGGAGGATCTCCTCTCGGGCAACACCGTCTTTCAGTTTCTCGCCTACTGGATGCTGTCGTACGTACAGTCGCGGCTGGGCGAGCAGTTCGATATCGAGCCCGGTGCGGACATGCGCGCCGGCATCGAAGCCGCCGAAGAAACGGGGTGCGGCGTCGCCCTGGTCGACCGCGACATTCAGGTGACGATCCAGCGGTTCTGGAGCCGGCTTTCGTTCACCGAGAAACTGAAAATGATCGGCGGGCTCGCGCTCGGTATCACCGATCCCCGGACGATCGGGCTCACCTTCGGCGCGATCGGTGGGATGGTCCTCGGCCTCCTCGTGGCCGTGTTTCTCGCCCCGCTGTTCGGTTTCGGTGACCTCCTGTTGGTCGGCTCCGTCGGCCCCGCAACGTTACGATACGTCGGTAGCGGCGCGGTCGGCGCCCTCGTCGGCGCCGTGGTCGGCCTCGTGTTCCTCCCGTCTCTCGAGTCGACCGGGGGGTACGCCGACGGGTACCTCTCCGGGTTCTCGATGCGCATCCTCGCAGGCGTCCTCCTCGGCACCGTCGGCGGCCTCACACTGGTCGCGACCGGGACGTTCGTGGGACCGTTCTCTGCGGCGACCCTCGAGAACGCGGGCACCTACGCGATTCGCGGGACTGCCGGGACGCTCGCCGGCCTCGGCGTCGGCGTCAGCGTCGGCGCCGTGCTCGGGCTCGTCCTCGGCGCGTTCGGCGGCGACGTCGAGGAGATCGACGAGATCGACATCGAGGAGCTCACGGACGGCGACGTCGTCAGCGCCATGATGGAGGAGTTTCGCCAGTTCAGCCCGCGCGGTGCGAACGCGCTGATCGACGAGCGCGACGCCTACATCGCACACAACCTCAACGAACTCCGGGAACAGGGCTACGACGTCCTCGCCGTCGTCGGAGCCGGACACAGAGCCGGCATCGAGCGGCATCTACGGAATCCGGGGGACATTCCGTCCCTCGAGTCGCTGTCCGGCACTGCCTCGAGCAGTCGCTTCTCACCGGCGAAAATCATCGGCTACCTGATCATGGTCGGTTTCCTCGCCTTTTTCTTCCTGTTGATCATGGCGGGAGTCAGGAACGCGTTTCTGCTGAAGCTATTCGTCGCCTGGTTCCTGTTCAACGGCATCTTCGCGTTCACGCTGGCGCGCCTGGCCGGCGCGCGCTGGGCCAGCGCGGGCGTCGGTGGGGCGGTGGCCTGGTTGACGAGCATCAACCCGCTGCTCGCCCCGGGCTGGTTCGCCGGCTACGTCGAACTCAAATACCGACCGGTCAACGTCCGCGACATCCAGACGTTGAACGAGATCGTCGACGACACCGAGCGGCCGCTCGGCGATGCCATACAGGCGATGTTCGCCGTCCCGCTGTTTCGGCTGATCATGATCGTCGCGCTGACGAATATCGGAAGCATGATCGCGACGGCGCTGTTCCCGTTCGTGGTTCTTCCGTGGCTGGCACCCGAAATCGGCGGCGTCGACGCCCTGATGGGACAGCTCCTGCAAGGGGCACAGAACAGCCTCGAGTTGATTCGGGGGCTCCTCTGATGAGCCATCGCACCGAACTGAGTGGCGGTCGCGAACTGACGTTCAGCGACAGGGAACTGCGCGACCTCGCGGTAGCATGGGTCACACTCAGCGTCGCGTTCGCGTTGATACTGGCCCCGGTCCACACGGGGCGGGCCAGTCTCGGGTCGTTCGCGATCATGGTCGGACTGAGTTTCGTCACCGTCGGAGTGGCGTTCCTCCTGCACGAACTCGCGCACAAAGTCGTCGCGATCGAACACGGCCAGCTCGCGGAGTTTCGAGCGGACTATCAGATGCTCTTTCTGGCGGTGATGGGCGCCCTCGTCGGCTTTCTCTTCGCCGCGCCGGGAGCCGTCTACCACCGCGGCCGGATCACGCAGCGCGAAAACGGGTTGATCGCCCTCGCGGGACCGGTCACGAACCTCCTCCTCGCGCTCCTCTTTCTCCCGCTGATGATCTTTCCCGGAATACTCGGGATCGTCGGCCAGATGGGGGTCTGGATCAACCTCTTTCTCGCGGCGTTCAACATGATTCCGTTCGGCCCGCTCGACGGGAAATCCGTCCTCCAGTGGCACAGGGGAGTCTTCGCGCTGGTGTTCGTCCCGAGCGTGGTGCTCGCCGGATTCGTGATCTTCCGCGTCGGGCTGTTCTGACCCCGCGTTCGTCTCGATTCGGAGGTTCTGACCCCGCGTTCGCCCGTACCACGTTTTCCCACGGCTCCTCGAGGCGGAGCGTCACTGCGACGTCGACGTCCGCCGGACCGGTGGCCTTTTGCTCGCCCCGAGAGGTCGTTCGAGTATGACCGATACGGACGACGCGGACGAGGAACGGCTCACCTACGCCGAGACCGGCGTCGACATCGAGGCCAGCGAGGACGCGACCGCGGCCCTGCTCGAGGCCTTCGGTAGCGACCTGCGGACCGAGTACGCCGGACTGATCGACATCGGCGACCGATATCTCGCGCTGGCGACCGACGGCGTCGGGACGAAGCTCCTCATCGCGGAGGCGATCTCCGACTTCTCGACGATCGGCATCGACTGCATCGCGATGAACGTCAACGACCTCGTCGCGGCGGGCGTCGAACCGATCGCGTTCGTCGACTACCTCGCGATCGACGAACCCGACGAGGAACTGACCAACCAGATCGGGGAAGGCCTCGCGGTCGGCTTGGAGCGGGCCGATCTCACGATGCTCGGCGGCGAGACCGCGGTGATGCCCGAGGTCGTGACCGGATTCGACCTCGCGGGCACCTGCGCCGGTCTCGCCGACGCGGAGGACGTCTTCGACGGTGACGCGCAGGTCGGTGACGCGGTCGTGGGATTCCCGTCGAACGGGATCCACTCGAACGGGTTGACTCTCGCCCGCGAGGCGGTGACGCGCGATCACGACTACACCGACGCGTTCCCGCTCGACCCGACGGTGACGATCGGCGAGGAACTGCTCCGACCGACCCGGATCTACACGGACCTGCTCGAGCCGATGCGCGACCACGGCGTCCGCGCGGCGGCGCACGTGACCGGCGGCGGCTGGACGAACCTGCTGCGGATGGGCGAGCGCGAGTACGTGATCGACGATCCGCTGCCGGCACACCCGATCTTCGAGTTCGTACAGGAGGAAGGGAACGTGACGGACGACGAAATGCACCGGACGTTCAACATGGGAACCGGATTCGTCGTCTCGCTTCCCGAGGATCGGGCCGCGGATCTCGTCGCCGCCACCGACGGTCGGATCATCGGCCGCGTCGCCGACGGTAGTTCGGTCGAGATTCGCGGTCTCTCGCTCTCCTGACCGCGAAAGCGACGGCCCGTTTCGCGAGCGAAGTTCACTCCAAGAATCGGGCGCCGACGTCGACGTCACGCGGCGGCATCGCACACTGGTCTTTCTTGCCGAACCAGCGGTAGCGGTGAGCGGCGACGAAGTCGTACGCTCGGTCTCTGATCGCTTTCGGAACGAACCTGAACGGGCCGAACAACGTATAGATCCCGCCGAGGCGTCGAGCGATTCTGATGACCGCGCTCGACTTCACGTAACTGTCGTCGCCCTCGATCAGGACGACCGACTCGAGTTCGTCGGTCGGCAACCCGTGTTCAGCCAGTAGTTCCTTGCCAACGTCCGACTGGAGTGATGCGAAGCGAAAGGTGCCGTCCGTATCCCGCGGGAGGATGAACTGGACGAACCCGTTACAGAGGTTGCAGACGCCGTCGAAGAGGATGACCGGATCGTCGTCCGCGGTGGCTTCGCTCATCGGTTAGCCGACAGTTGGAACCGGCTGTAATTCAGCGTTCCGGTCGTTCGAACACGATCGCTCGATCACCTCGACGGTCTCCGGGGGCGGTGGTTCGCCGTCGAGTTGGATCTGCTGTTCGGTGTACGTCACGGTAACCGTCTCGACGGGTGCATCGGCCCATGTGCGCGCACGTTCGCACATGGAGACGGCGAACTGCGCGGCGAGTTCGTCGTCGTCGGCTATCGAGTCCAGATACCGCCGCCAGCGAAAGGTCGGAATCGTGTCGGCTGCGTCCGGCGGCCGATCGGCTTCGAGTTCGCCCCTGCAGAGGACGTCCACGTCTTCGCCGCCGTCTACCTGGGCGGCGACCACGTACCATCCGTAGCTCGTACTCGGATCCGGAGCGAACATCCGCCACTGGTGATCCTCCAGGTCCAGCGAGTCGATGGGTTCGACCGAACTCCCGGCCCCGACCAGCGCGACGCTCCACAGGACGACGACGATCAAAACGCCCACGAGAACGAGCGACCAGCACCGGCGTGCCCACCCGCGGATCGGGTCCGAAAGCACCGACCCGACCGGACGCGACCGTGGCAAACGATCGGTTGCGCGCCGACCCACCGCCGCCGCGCGCTCGAGACCGGCGACCCGATCGGCGGCGCCCTCGAGTGCGTCCCATACCCGGGGCGGGAGAAACAGGAGGAACGCGGCGGCCAGGACGGCAGGGAAGAGTCCGACCGCCATCGAGAGCGCCATGCCGGTGACGGCGGCGAGAAAGGCCGCGACGTATGCGATCCGACGGCGGCCGGTGAGCAAGAGCACGAGCGGTGCGCCGGTCACCAGCCCGGTCCAGCCGTAGGTGGCCCCCTCGAGAAAGAGCGGATAGGTCGCGACGACGTCCCCGAGGAGGGTGGTGAGGTGGTCCTGACGGAGCGCGTAGTCGAGCGCCTCGCCGATATACCACAGTTCCCCCTCGGCCTTGCGGAGCGCGTTGTTCACGAAGACGACGACGATGGAGACGAGCATCGCCGCAGTTGCCGGCGTCGTGACCCGGTCGTCGCTTTCAAATCCAGGGCCCGTCCCGGATCGAACCACGGTTCCACGATCGCTTTTTCCGGACCGAACGCTGGACTCCCCGTTCAATTCGCGACCGGTGTCGCTGTCAGCATCCCGCAAGGTATCGATCGTCCAGCGATCCCCTAGCGGCAGGAATACGGCGAGAAGGAGGACCTGGCGGAGTAACTTGTCTGCGGCGTTCAACACGAACGGATTTCGGAACTGGACCGAGACGAGCAGGAGAAACGAGAGGATCGTCGCAGTTCGCGTTCGATACCCGGCGAGCAACGCGAGGCGCGAGCGCTGCCGCACAGGCGAACAGCACACCCAGTACCCACAGCTCTCCCGAGAGCGCGTGTATCGAGTAGCGACCGGCCGCGGACTGTTCGAAGAGCACTGCGCGGGGCAACACTCCCCTGTCGGTGTAAAACGCGACGACGTCCTGCGATCGGTGACCGACGTCGAACAGCAGAATACACCCGAGTGCCATTCGAAAAGTCGCCAGCGCACGCCGATCGATACCGAACCGACGTTCGAGGGCACCGCGAACGCGACGACAAACGCCGTCGGCGCGCGTCGAAATCGATTCGTGAACGCTCATGACTGACAGGCCAGCGGTCGGTCCGATCGCGTGCCGCACCGATGGCGATTTCTCTCATCTTATCAGGTAGCTACTAAACGTGTTGTGTCTTCCACCGTGGGAGCGAGCGGGTGAGCGGCGGCGACGAACGCCTCGATATAGCCACCCCCGCGACTCGCCTCGTGTTTTCGGCGCGACGCATCCCGGCAGGCGTTCCTCGTCGACGTTCCTCGAGACACGCTCGGCCTTTCGGTCGGTCGAACGAACTGTCGGATCGCCGCCCGTAACTGTACCCGGACGGGTCCGAGTCGAAAATCCGCGTCGAAAGCGATCACGGGCCACCGTGGTCGGCCGGTTCACCGGCCGTCGATCACTGGTGAAGCGGCTGCTGCGACATCTTGCTGCGAAGTTCCTCGAGCCGAGAGCGGGGAACGCCGTCTTCGAACTGCTGGAGGAGTTCGTACACCTCCGCGCGGGATACCTTGACGTCGCCCTCGCGAACGACGTCCTCCGGACGTTCCCGAAGCTCTCGGAGAGTACCCACCGCGAGCAGGTAGGGAATCGCCCACGCCGAGAGCCGGTTCCCGTGGTGTTCCGGGACGACCTCGAGGTAGCGCTGGGCATCGTCGAGATAGCGTTCTGCGCGGCCGGTGACGCGCTTGATGACGTTGGTGACGCCACCACGATGGGCCTCGTCGGTGACGGACTCGACGTCGACGTCCTCTGCCGCGAGCCACTCGGCCGGGAGGTAGACGTTGTTTTCGTCGTGATAGTCCGACTCGACGTCTTTCGCGATGTTGACCAACTGGAGCAAGAGCGCGAACGAACGCGCGTTTTGACGCATCTCCGCGGCTCGATCGCGTGAGGTCCCGCGGGCGACCAGCCCGGTTATCAGGGTGCCGACCGTCCCGGCTGCGTACCAGCAGTACTCCTCGAGTTCCTCGACGGTCTGCAGGCGCAGTCCGCCTTCGGTGGCGTATCGATCGGTGAACATCGCCATCCCGTCGACGAGTTCGCGGACCGGTTCGCGCATTATCTCGCGCGGTTCTTCGTCGAGCGATTCGAACGTCTGGAGCACGCGCGGTGTCTCGGCGACGACCTCCCAGTCGTCGGTGCGGTCGTCCGGAATCCACGGCTCGACGTCGTCCATGAACGCCGAGACGGAGCCGTCCGCGTTCGGGTCGAGCAATCGATCGTACTCCGCGAGCAGTTCGGTCTGCGTTTCCGGTGGGATGTGTCCCGCGTCCTCTATCGTATCAGCTATTCTACAAAGTAGGTAGCCGAGACAGATGTGTCTCGCCATCGGCTCTTCGAGCCGATCGATCGTAATCGAAAAAGTCCGCGAAACGCCGTGAACCGCGTCGTAACACCACTCGAGGTCGGCGTCGGTGGGGGGTTCGGGCTGGCCCGTGGTCATCTACTCGAGTTAGTTTGGTTACCATCCGGGAAAAACGCCGCGGTCTCGGCGTGATCTTCCGCTCGGTTGTGGGCGCAGACCGTCAGTTACGGCCGCGTCGGGTTGCTTGTACGTCGCACATTCACGATAATATTCAGACGGCGACGCGGTGCCGACTCGCGGCGGTAACGTGCGGGTCGTCGATTCTGAGCTGGAGTGGAGTCGTCGGAGACTACTGACCCATACGAGCGGTCGGAACGACCCGTTCGGGCGGGACCGGATCGAATCGAGGACGTCGGCTCTCGTCGGACCTCATTGGTCCTCATCGATCCGATTACTGTCGACCCATCGGCGACCGCGCCGCCGGGTCGGTTTCCGTCACCGATCGTCGACGGCGGCGGTCGAAGCACCGTCACCGGCGATCCGGTCGGCCGCCTCGATCGTCTCGCTGATGTTCCTGATCGACGGCTCGAGCGTCAGAGGATCGGGCAGCGCCCGGTCGGCCGTCCGGACCTGGTCGCGAATCTCGATCAGACGGATCCGCGCGCGATCCCGGGAGCGGGTCGTCACGTCCGATCGCCCTCCGTCGCGTCGACGTCGGCGGCACGTGCGCGATCCTCGAGCGACAGTCGCGCGATAGCCCGGCCGACCGCGTCCGGCCGAAGGGCTGATTCGATGCGGGCGGTGGAACCTGGGGCTCGAGCGCCGCAGGCCCCGTGAGCGTCAGATCTTTTGGACGGCGATTCGTTTCGTCGTGCGTGGGGTCTTCGCCCCACGGATGGCCCGGAATTCATGCGATGGCAACGGGGCCTCCTTTCGGGCGGCGCTGGAACGTCGCCCGTTCTCACGATCCGACGAGAGTCGTCGCAAGCCGAGTTGGAGGCACCCATTCGCCATCAATGCCACAGAATTGCATAAATGTAATTCTATGACCAATCAGCACTATACCGACCGCATAGGGAACTAAAGAGTGTATAGGGGACGAGAATGCGTAAATCGGGATCATGGATGACGATATGGGACGATCGTATCCTCGAGTACATCCGAACGGAGGGAGCCGGCTCCCCGAAAGAACTCGAGGAGAGCGGGTATGTTCGGGTCTCGAAATCGCACATCTCTCGGCGTCTTCGGAAACTCGCGGATCACGGTCTGCTCACGCACCTCGGAAACGGCGTCTATGTGATTACGGACGCCGGAGAAGCGTACCTCGAGGGCGAACTCGATACGAGCGAAGACGCTCCAGAGACAGCGACCGGCGACGAGTAGCACCCTCGAACGAGGATCGAACTCCGCCTGCCGACCTGTGTCCGGCCGTCGTCGGTGCGACGAACGAGCGGCCGTCCTCGATGTGACGCGCTACCGGCTATCGCGGGGCTCGTCCCGTGCGAGTCCGAGCATCTCCGCCGTCGGGAGGCGCCAGCCGTAGGTGACCGCCGTCAGTCGCGTCCCCACCGTCACTGCGGCACAGGCCGCCGCGGCGGTACTTTCCGCCCCACCGAGACTTCCCACGAGCACGTAGACGCTTCCGCCCACGACGGCACAACTCGCGTAGAAGTCGTCGAACAGGATGAACGGCGATCGATCTAGGAGGATATCCGCGAACGCACCGCCGCCGACCGCGTTGATCGTCGCGATCGCGACGACGCCGAAACTCGAGACGCCGGCCCCCGTCGCGACGATGGCGCCGGCCGTCGCGAACGCGGCGAGTCCGACGGCGTCCGAGAGGAGCGTGATCGGATGGCCGTCCGGAGACTCGAGTGCGGTACGCAGCCCGATCGCCAGGGCGATTCCGAGTAAGCCGAGCGCGATTTCGCCGACCGAGGTGAGCGCCAGCGGGATGCGGTCGACGAGAAGGTCCCGCGTGATCCCACCGGCGAACGCCGTGACGAGCCCGACGACCGCGATTCCGAAGACGTCGAATTCCTCGCGGATGGCCTTGGTCGCCCCGACCAGGGCGAACGCGACCAGTCCGACCGTGTTCATCACGGCGAACGGGTCGGCGAGCAACGGTTCGGTGAGAGCGAGGACCACTGGCTCTCCCTTCGAAAACGAGTGATTTGAGGGCTCCGCTTTGACCCCGGACACACGGAGTACGGATACACCAGTACCGGCGCCCCGACCAGTATCGACGAGCCGGTATCGAGATCCAGTTCGGTCGCATCCCCAATGGTTCTCTGACGTACAGGTAACCGAGCCGATAATACCGGTCGCAGACGGTCATTTCCACCGGCATTTCGCCGCAGATCCCGAAGACCTATTATTCAGGCGCAGTGATACGTAGAAAATGGCTCCTTCGAGACCGTTCTTCGATCCGCAGTCCGGAGAACTCGATACCGACCAGTTGCTCGAGGAGGCGGTCCCCCTCGCGAAGCTCGTCGCGGTCGTCGGGGCGATCGCCCTCGTCCCGCTTGTTTTGCAATTCCTCCTGCTTCGAATCTTCGCGTTCGTCCCCGTCTTCTCGGCGGTACTCTCGCTCGCGGCGCAGTTCGTCCTGGCGGTCGGCACCGGGATCGTCCTGCTGTACGTCGTGGCCCGTGCGAATCAGCTCGTCGACGAGTCGTAGCTCCGAGATCCGTCTCCCTCGAGGAGCCGCGTCCGGACAGCAGCGGTCGGTCGCGCATCGCACGAGTCCAGTTCCCGTCTCCCAGACCGGCGGGGAGTCCGTTTTCTCGAGCGGTGTTCGAAACTGGATCAGCGAAAGAAGAACAATAAAGAAGCGAGGTCCCAAATCATCGACCATGGACTTTGCACTCTCGGCCGAGCAGCAACAGATTCGCGACATGGTGTCGGAGTTCGTCGACGAGGAGGTCGTCCCCGTCGCCGACGAGATCGACCACGACGACGAGTTTCCCCGAGATCTCGTCGACGAAATGGCCGAACTCGGACTGATGGGAATGCCGTTTCCCGAAGAGTACGGCGGTGCCGGGCTGGATTACCACTCGTACGCGATCGGCCTCGAGGAGATCGCCCGCGGGTCCGGCGGACTGGGGACGATCGTGGCCGCCCACACGTCGCTGGCCGGGAACATGCTCTACGAGTTCGGCGACGAGTTGCAAAAGGAGGAGTACCTGACGCCGCTGGCCGCGGGCGAGGACGTCGGCGCGTTCGCGCTCTCGGAGGCGGGCGCGGGAAGCGACGTGCCCGCGATGGAGACCACTGCGGAAAAAGCGGGCGACGAGTACGTCATCAACGGCGGTAAACTCTGGATTTCGAACGGCTCGGTCGCCGACACGGTCACGCTATTCGCGAAGACCGATCCCGGTGCGGGCAACAAAGGCATCTCGTCGTTCGTCGTCAGGCCCGCGGAGGACGACGGCTTCATCGTCGAAGGCACGGAGGAGAAACTCGGTGACAAGGGCTGTCCGACCGCCGAGCTTCGCTTCGACGACCTCCGCGTTCCCGAGAGCCGCCGACTCGGCGACGAGGGTGAGGGGTTCGTCCACGCGCTGAAGACGTTGAACGGCGGCCGAATCACCATCGCCGCACGCGGCGTCGGAATCGCTCGCGCGGCCTTCGACGAAGCGCGCGATTACGCCACCGAACGCGAGCAGTTCGGCCAGCCGATCGGCGAATTCCAGTCGATCAAGCACAAACTGGCTGACATGGACACCAAGATCCAGGCTGCTCGAATGCTCATGCACAAAGCCGCCGACAAAAAAATCCGCGGCGAGAACTACATCAAGGACGCGTCCCAGGCGAAGCTCTACGCGTCGGAAGTGAGCCGCGAGGTCGCGAACGAAGGGATTCAGATCCACGGCGGCTACGGCTATACCAAGGATTTCGCCGCACAACGATTCTACCGCGACGCCAAGCTCAACGAGATCTACGAAGGGACCAGCGAAGTGCTGCGGAATACGATCGGCGACCAGTTGCTCGAGGGCTAACGCTCGAGCCACGATCTCTGATCCCCTCTCGACCGGTTACTCGAGCCACGATCTCTGATCCCCTCTCGACCGGTTACTCGAGCCACGATCTCTGATCCCCTCTCGACCGGTTACTCGAGCCACGATCGCCCCGCTCGAACCGAGGGCTAGCTTTCCAGGCAGTTCCGAACCCACGCGTAGTGGTCTCGCACTCGCCTTTCGCCGGCTTCGGTCAGCGCGTACACGTCGTGAAGGCCCGCCGTCCGCTTCTCGACGAAGCCGGCGTCGACCAGCGCGGAGAGCGAGCCGTAGAACGCCTTCGGTTCGATCCGGTCGTCGTAGTGGGACTCGAGTCGGGATTTCAGTTGCTGGCCGCGCAGTTCGCCGTCGGCAGCGCCCGCGAGCAGAACG
This sequence comes from Natrinema caseinilyticum, assembly GCF_024227435.1. GTDB lineage: Archaea > Halobacteriota > Halobacteria > Halobacteriales > Natrialbaceae > Natrinema > Natrinema caseinilyticum. The sequence continues at coordinate 3,557,626 of NZ_CP100445.1, read as the reverse complement.
CAGACGTCTCGGCGGCGGCCGCTCCGGAGCCACTTGGTCATACCACGGCGTCGGTGGAGCACAGGCTCGAGCGTTACGGTTTCCGACGCCGCCGGTCGCCGCGTCCCGTACTCGGTACCGTCGTGTCCCTCGGTGACCGCCTCATCCGCGTACGAGGTGCCTGCGGACCGACGCGATCACCGTCCACGATAGCCCGCCGAGGGCGGCCACGCCGAGCAGCGGGCCGTCGCCGATCTCGAGGATCGCGCTGCCGTCCGCCCGCCGGACGTGACGGAAGAGAAGCCACCCTGCATCCGGGTCGCCGAGGACGACGTCACCGGTGCCGAACGCGAGCGAAAGCAACACGGCGACGAGCGCGTACGTCGCGACCGCAGCGAGCGTCCCGACGCCGCCGGTGACGAATCGTGACAGGAGCGGCGTGCCCGGAATTCGGGCGGCGGTCGACCTGCTCGAGCCGTAAATACCGAATCCGCGGCCGTCGGCGCCGGGGAGTCCGCCTACGCGGACGTCGGCGGGATACTGACAGAGAACGGCGGCCATCCAGAGGTCGCCGATCGAACCGGCCGCGTTCGCGGCCAGCGGAACGACGAGCAGCGGAGACGGAACGACGACCATCACCGAGAGTCCGAGCGCCGTCAGTCCGACGAAGGGGGCCAACAGTGCCACGAGGAGTTGATTTCGAGTGTAGCTCGTGCCGTCAGTTTCGGCGTAGGCGTACGGTAACAGGAAGTGCGAGACACCGACGCCGTACCCCGCCGAACCGCCGTAGTATGCCAGTACGCCGCCGTGGATCAGCTCGTGTGGGACGACGACGCAGACGAGCAATCCCAGCGAGATGGCCAGCCACCCGAAGATCGTGGGCTGAAGGGTTGCCTCGATCACGATCGGCTCGAGAGCGACTCCGCGAACCGCGGCGAGGACGTGTCCGAAACAGTACGCGAAGCCGAAAAACCCCACCGCGGAAACGACGAGCCACTGGGCGGCGACCGCTCGCGTGAGACGAAACGTCGCGAGCGGTGGACGAGGCGAAGCGAGGTCCGAACGGCTCACGGGTGCACCTCGAAGGCGACCGAAAAATCGGTGTCGATGTTCGCCGTCCGGGACGACCGGTTCGGATCGGAACCGACAGATTCCCGGTAATCGACCCACGAGTACCGACCATGACCGACGAGCGGACGGCCGAAGCCAACGGCATCACGGCGACTTACACCGAAACCGAAACGGAGCGAATTCTCGCGTTCGAACGCGACGGTGGAGGCGAGGGCGGGACGGCGGCGATCGCCCAGAATCTCGAGGGGTACGCGATGTTGAAAGTTCGGCGAACGAGGGCGGGAGACGAACTCGAGCGCTATTACGGGTTCGACATGGCGCTCGATCACGCGGGGGAACTGCTCGGCGTCTCGCCCCACGAGTTACCCGTTCCGGACGCGGCCGACGACATGGGGATGTGACGGAGGCACCGCCACGGCCCGACGGTGGGGAATTCGGCTTCGGCACGACTCGTCTCGGCCGAGGCATAATGTAGATCGTTGGGTCGTCGAAATTGATCCCCCGTCCGGCTCACTGACGACGGACCAGTGGATCGGGGTGACAGTTTGTGACGGGTTCTCGACGACGCCGACGAAGCGACAGTACTCTGTCGCTACGAGGAGTCGAACTCACTCTCTCGAGGAGGACGCGATGGTGGAGTTCGGCGGACGTGGACAACGACGACCGCCGAGGGCCTGATCGGTGACGACGGCCGAACCGGAACCCGTCGTCTTCCGTCACCGATGCTCGGTCATCGACCGGTCACTGCGGCCGCTGGGGGAGACGGATTTCCGACTGGGACGGGAGGACCGTCACGCCGTCGGTATGAGTCGATTCCTCGAACAGAAGGCTCTCGGTGCTGATACGGAGCGAGAGGGTATCACCGGCCGAGAAGAACCGTTGAAAGACTGGGAACTCGAACTGGACGCGCTGGCGGCCCGGTCCGTCGACGCGGGCGGCCTCTCCGACGGATTTTCCGATCGCGTCCAGGTCGGATCCGTCGTGTCTGATATCGAAGAACAACCGCGCTTCGGGGCCCGCGACGTCGACCGCGAGGTCGAATTCGGGCGTGCCGACGACTTCGATGTCCCGTCCGACGTGCCACTCGTAGGTCACTTCGGTGTCGTGGAACCAACTCCACCGTTCGATGTGCGGGTTTCCGCGTTCAGTGGCGTTCTCGAGGCTGTAGGCGGTCATCGAGACGTCCGCGGGCGGGAACTGTGAGCCGGTCCGCCACTCGTCGCGTTGCTTGAGGTACGTCGAAACCGTCGGGACGTCGGTCGATTCGCCCCGGAGGTGTTTGTCCATCCAGGTGACGGCCAGGTCGTTCAGGTACGCGCGGTCGTCGGGCGAAACCAGAATTTCTTCGATGGCGTGGCCGCCCTCGTAGAAGACGATGGCCGACTCGACGTCGCGAGCCTGCAGTTCGTGGAACGCGCGGAGATATTCGTTCGGGTTGAACAACGTGTCGTCCCAGCCCTGGATCAGGAGCGTCGGTGTGTCGAACCGGTCGATGTGCGACGCGAGCGATCGCTGCTCGAGCCCTTCCTCGGCGTCCGTCGGCAACCGGTTGGTATCGATGGCGTCGTGATACCACTCGAATATCCGGTCCGCGACGCGGGTGCCGGGGTCGAAATCGAGCGTCTGAAAGACACCAGCCGCCAGTAAGAAGGTGAGCCAGCTGTCCTTGACGACGCCGTTTGGCACGAACGAGTAGGTGAGATCGTACCAGCCGATCCGCGGGACGATGGCGTTCACCCGATCGTCCGCCACAGCCACGAGCGGCTGGAGCCCGGCGGCATAGGAGATGCCGTCCATCCCCAGTTTGGGATCGTTCTGTCCGTCGGTTTCGACGTCCGAACGCCCCGCGAGCCAGTCGATGAGGTGTCTGGCGTCCGCGACCTCGTTCGGGCCGTTCACCGCCGAAATCCCGTCGGACCCGTAGGCGCCGCGGGAATCGTAGGCCAGGACGACGTAGCCGTTCTCCGCGTAGCCTGCCGCTATCGACGCGGTCATCGAAGCGAGACGCCTGTTCTCGCCCCATCCGTGGGTCATCAAAATCGCCGGATTCGGACCGCCAGCGTCGGGCGTATACAACGTCGTCGCGAGGTCGGTCCCGTCGAACGACGATATCGTCCGATCGGACGTGGAGTAACTCGCCTGAGAACGCCATCCCGCCGCCGTTCCCGGAATCCCAGCGAACACCGCCGCGGTCCCCGTCGTCGCCTGCAGAAATCGTCGTCTGTCGACTCCCTTCGAACCGGAGCGTCCAGTGATCGCGCGAGTTCGGTCCGGCGCAAACTCTTCGCTGGCCGTCGTCTCGACCCGTTCGGTCGGCGTCTCGTCGCTCGTCCTGCATCGTGACTGCTCCGCGTCGTTATGTGACACCATTTAACACACCTTCCCGTTGATAGATTACGTCAGATTGGAAGTCACTGGTGCAGGTCATACTGGGCGGATTATATACGGGTTCGAGGGAGCTTCGAGTCGGAGACGTCGAAGCCGTGTCCGCCGGGATCGGACCGTTGCGACGCCCTCGAGCACGTACGGGTCCCGGACAGGTCCGGTCGGAAACCGCACACGTATCAGGCCCCGCGGTCCGAAGTTGGCGAGCGATTCGGGTTCGTCGTCGAGGCGACGCCGTCCGGCCGTGGGAAGCCGGACCGTCTCTCGCAGGGGCCTCTCGAGAGTGCGCTGTCTCAGACGACGAACGCGGCCACGATCAACAGCCCGAAGTACAGGAGAACGAGGACGCCGAGCGCCTCGAGTCGAACGCGGCGAACCGCTGGATTTTCCTCGCCGCGAGCGCGATCGTACGCGGCACGCTCCCGAACGGAGAGTCGCTCGGAGTGTTCGAGACCGCGGTGGAGCGATTCGTATCGATCCCGCCGAAACGGTCGACCGCAGTACGGGCAGCGAACGGGCGGTTCGTCGCCGTGTACGTCGAACGCGGGTTTCGCACCGGCCGCCGCTGGAACACGGTCGTCGACCGCAGACGCGGAGCCGTGGGTCTCGTCGGGCACGGAAGCGGGTACGCGGACCGGCACAATTGCTCTTCGGTTGCCTCTCGAGTAGCGGACAGACTCGCAACGGGACTCGCTCCGTCTGCTCTCGAACCGTGCTCGAACGGGTTCCGGTAGCGAGGACGGAAGCCGAGACTCGAGCCCACTGCCGGGGGTGTTGTCGTCCCTCGAAGATCGTTTTCTTCCGACTGAGAGTCCCCGAAAGCGGGAAGAAGCGGGAGCCATAAATACGCGGAGTCGAACGGTGTAGACGAGACAAGCCGTGGCAACTGAGTCCTTTCCCCGCCCGATCGGTACCCGCCGGCGGTTCTCCGCACTGCTCGCAGCGACCGCGCTGGGCGTCTATCTACTGTTGATCGTCGGCGCGACGACTTCGCTGACGAACGCGGCCGCCTCGTGTTCGACGTGGCCCACCTGTCACACACCCGTGGACCCGTTGAACCAGACCGAACTCGCGATCGCGTGGACCCACCGGCTCACGGCCGTCGTGGTCGGATTCCTCGTCGCCGGGGCGGCGATCGCCGGACTTCTCGGCGACGCGTCGAGTCGCGTTCGGACGGCCCTCGCCGTCGCCGCAGGCCTCTACGTGGTCCAGATCGGTGTCGGAGCCGTCACCGCCACGATCGGCCCCGCCGCGATCCTCCCCGGTTTACACCTCGCGCTCGGACTCGTCATCTTCACGGCGATCGTCCTCGCCCTCGCCTGGGACCTCGAGCTCGCGACCGGCAGCGAGGACGACGCCATCGATTCGCCGGAACCGCTCGAAGCCGACGTCCCGACCGCGGCCGAACGGTCGCTCCCGTCGAGCCGACTGCACCGTGCCAGGCTGACCGTTTTCGCCTACTTCCAGATGATGAAACCGCGGCTGATGTGGCTGCTCTGTCTCGTCGCCGCCGCGGGAATGGCACTTGCCGCCGGTCCCGGTCTCGAGAGTTCCACGATCGTCGCGACGCTCGGCGGCGGCGTCCTCGCGATCGGCGCGAGCGGAACGTTCAATCACGTCCTCGAGCGCGACGTCGACCAGAAGATGTCCCGCACCGCCGATCGACCGCTGGCGGTCGACCTGATTCCGGTTCGGAACGCGCTCGCGTTCGGGGTCGTACTGACCGCGGCGTCGCTTGGCGCGTTTCTGACGATCAACCGCCTGGCCGCGGCGCTGGGGCTTTCGGCGATCCTGTTCTATAGCGTCGTCTACACGCTCCTCCTCAAGCCGAACACGGTTCAGAACACGGTCATCGGCGGCGCAGCGGGCGCGCTCCCCGCGCTCATCGGCTGGGCCGCGGTCACGAACGAGATCGGGTGGCCGGGACTCGCGCTCGCGGGTGTCATCTTCCTGTGGACGCCGGCGCACTTCTACAATCTCGCGCTGGCCTACGGCGAGGATTACGCACGCGGCGGCTTCCCCATGATGCCGGTCGTCCGCGGCGAGACCGTCACCCGGAAACACATCCTCTACTACATCGCCGCGACGCTCGTGAGCACGATCGCACTGGCGTGGATCACCGAACTCGGTGCCCTGTACGCCGGAACGGTCGTTCTCTTCGGCGGAATCTTCCTCTGGGCCGCCGTGCGACTCCACTTCGAACAGACCGAAACGGCCGCGTTCCGGTCGTTTCACGCCTCGAACGCCTTCCTCGGTGCGGTGCTGGTCGCGATCCTCGTCGACGCGCTCGCGTTCTGAGATCGGACCCGTACGCCCCCCCGATCGACTACGGCGTTCGTCGCGTTCTCTGAACCGATCCGAAGACGCTCGAGACGGGAATTCGAGAGGTGTCGGGGGAGCGGTTCGGAGACCGCTCACAAAGTGTAGTCGTAGGTCCCGTCTTCGGTCTCGAGAAAGGCCTCGAGCAGGTCGACCGTCGCCCTGATATCGTCGACGTGAGCGGTCTCCGTTACGGTGTGGAGGTATCGCGTCGGAACGGATATCGCACCGACGGGTTTCGCGCCGGCAGTTTGTTGGAAGCCTGCGGTGTCGGTGCCGCCCGACGGGAGAATCTCGAGTTGATAGTCGATGTCCTCGGTCTCGGCGATCGACCGAAGGCGACCGTGGAGCTTCGGGTTCGTGATGACGCTCGAGTCCTTGAGCTTGATCGCCGTGCCGCCGCCGAGTTCGGTGACCTGTTCGCCGTCCTCGAACCCGGGGATGTCGTTCGCGACGGTGACGTCCAATGCGAGTGCGAGGTCGGGGTCGATGTCGACGCCGAGCGCGTGCGCCCCGCGAAGCCCGACTTCCTCCTGGACGGTGGCACAGAAGTGAATCGTCACTGCAGGATCTGTCACGCGGCGGGCCGCCTCGAGCATGGCGAACAGGCAGACCCGATCGTCCAGGGCCTTCCCGGTTATCGTTTCGCCGACGCGTTCGGTGGATTGGACCAGCGTGACGAGGTCGCCGGGAGCGACGCGCGTCGTCAGTTCCTCGAAGGGAAGGCCCGGGTCGACGACGACGTCTTTCACTTCCGGCGTCTCGTCGCGATCGTCCGTATCCAGCGTGTGCGGTGGCGGTGAGCCGATGACGGCCGGGATATCTTCGTCGGACGCGTGTATCGTCACGCGCTGGGCTTTGAGGACCCGTGCATCCCAGCCGCCGAGGGCGTCGAGTTCGACGAACCCGAAGCCGTCCTCGTCGCCGCGAACGTGTCTGACCATGAACCCGACCTCGTCCATGTGTGCGGCAACGGCGACCGAACAGTCGCCGTCCCCCTCGATCGTTCCGACGACGTTACCCATCGCATCCGTGCGAAGGCGGTCGACGGTCCCCTCGAGTTCCCTGACGACGATCTCGCGAACGCGGTCTTCGTACCCTGGGACCCCACCCACCTCTGTCAGTTCCGCCAGCAGATCCAGATCGAACGGAATGGCTGTCATATCTCCGTGTCGGGCGCGGGATCACATAAGACCGCGGTAAGAACGGTCCTCTTACCGCGAACGGAGACTCGAGGGCGCAGCCGCTCGACCGTCACGAAAACCGGTACGTATCGAAAGTCACGAACTATCAATTGGCGTAGAATGAAATCGTTAACCGCGGAGTATTAACGGTCTCGTCCACTACGTGTGTGTACATGAGTAACGTACGAGTCGCAGGCACAGGGCTAACGCCGTTCGGGAACACGCCCGAACGGACCAGTCGAGACCTCTTCGCGGAGGCCACCGTCGACGCCTTCGAGGACAGCACCGTTCCTCGCGACGACGTCGAGGCCGTCCTCTACGGGAACTTCATGGGCGAGCTCTCCGAACACCAGGGTCATCAGGGGCCGCTGATGGCCGAAGCGGCGGGCGTCCGAGCGCCCGCGACCCGCTACGAATCCGCGTGTGCCTCGGCCGGCACCGCCGTTCGAGAGGCCGTCAAACGGATCCGTACCGGCGAGAACGACGTCCTCCTCGTCGGCGGTGCAGAGCGGATGAACAACCTCGGTACGGCGGGTGCGACCGAGGCGCTCGCGATCGCCGCGGACGACCTCTGGGAGGTGCGCGCCGGGATGACGTTCCCCGGCGCGTACGCGCTGATGGCACAGGCCTACTTCGACGAGTTCGGCGGCGAACACGAAGACCTCGCCCACATCGCCGTCAAGAACCACGCGAACGCTCTCACCAACGACAAGGCCCAGTACCAGCGCGCGATCGAGGTCTCGGACGTCCTCGAGGCGCCACCGGTTTCGGAACCGCTCGGCCTCTACGACGCCTGTCCGATCTCCGACGGCGCCGCGGCGCTCGTCCTCACCAGCGAGGAGTACGCCGCGGACCACGACCTCGATGCACCGGTCGCGATCACCGGCACCGGACAGGGCGGTGATCGGATGGCACTGCACGACCGCGAGCACCTCGCGCGCTCGCCCGCCGCACGCCGTGCCGGCGAGGAAGCCTACGCCGATGCTGGTATCGATGCGAGCGACGTCGACCTCGCGGAGGTCCACGACTGCTTTACGATCGCCGAAGTGCTCGCACTCGAGGCGCTGGACGTAGAGCCGATCGGGGAAGGTATCTCCGCGGCTCGCGACGGGCGGACGACCGCCGACGGCGACACGCCGGTCAATCTCTCGGGCGGCCTGAAGGCGAAGGGACACCCGGTCGGCGCGACCGGCGCCTCCCAGATCGCCGAGGTAACGAAGCTCCTGGCCGGCACCCACCCCAACAGCGATCACGTCCCCGACGCGACGACCGGTCTCGCCCACAACGCGGGTGGCACGGTCGCGAGTGCGACGGTTCACGTCCTGGAGGTGATGGACCAATGAGCGACTCCGAGACTGTCGACGACGCCGGCTTCGACGAGTGGCTCGCAGCCGCCGAAGAGGACGGGGCGTACTACCTCGAGTGCGAAAACGGCCACGGCTCCCTGCCGCCTCGTCGGGTCTGCCCGGACTGTGGCTCGCTCGAGCTCTCGGAGGTCGAGATGCCCGAAACCGGTGTGATCGAAACGTTCAACGTTACGTACGTCCCGACGCCGGCGTTCGAGGACGACGCGCCGTACGCGACGGCCGTCGCGGACTTCGGGCCCGTTCGCGTCACCGGGCAGGTCGTGGACGTCGATCTCTCGGCCGTCGAAACGGGCCTCGACGTCGAAATCCAGGTCACGGTCTCCGAAACGACCGGCGAGCGCGTCCTCGGGCTTCGGCCGGTCTAACGCGCCCACGCCACGGCACACTACGGTTTCTTTCTCGATCAGTTGGGCCCGATCACGCGTCGCATCGGCGACGGATATTTCACCCGAGCGATTTCAAAGTCGCTATGAAACTCACGGAAGCTATCAAGAGTAGCTTCGTCGCGGGACTGATACTGGTCGCACCGCTGGCCGTCACGCTGTACGTTCTCCGGTTCCTCGTCAACTGGTCGCTACAATTCGTCACGCCGGTCGCCCGCGCCGCGGGACTCGCACGGTATACGGGGAACGTGGAGGTCGCCGCCCAGTTTCTCGCCGTCGTCCTGATCGTCACGGGGATCGTAATCCTCGGCTTTCTCACCCGCCAGAGCGTCGGCCGGCACCTGTTCGGCAACATCGGCCGACTCATCAACGTCGTGCCGCTCGTGAGCACGATCTACTCGAGCGTGCGCCAGGTCGCGGATTCGCTCGTCGAGCGAAAGACCGGCTACGAGAGCGTCGTCCTGGTCGAATACCCACGCGAAGGCGTCTACATGATCGGCCTCGTCACTGGCGCGAGCCCGGCACCGGTCGAGGAGGTGGCCGGGCGGGACGTCTACAACGTCTTCCTGCCGAACAGTCCGAACCCGACTGCCGGGCGGCTGGTGTTGCTTCCGGAAGACCAGGTCCACGAGATCGATATGAGCGTCCGACGCGGAATGCGCCTCGTAGTGACGACGGGAATGGGCGACGAGTCCGAATCAGCGGCTGCGGTCTCGCCGAAGGCACTCGAGACCGTACAGAAGTGAGCTCGCTCGAACGCGTCGGGCGGACGGCGAGCTACTCGTCGACGTCCGCGCGCGGCACCTCCGCGCTCAGGTACTCGACGAACCGGTCCGGATGTTCGGCGTGTGGAAGCTGCGTAGCGTAGTCGATGACGACGAGATCGAGGTCGGCCGCTTCGGCCACGTTCCGACCCTCCCGGAGCGGGACGAGCTCGGCGTCCCGACCCCAGATCAAGGTGGTCGGCGTCTCGAGGGCGGCCAGTTCCGTCGCCAGGTCGAAGTCGGGATCGAGGGTGCCGGCGGCGAACGAGGCGGTGGCGTAGCGCGCGCCGGGCTGGTGAGCGCTGTCCCAGGCGTACTGGACCTCGTCCGAATCGATCCGATCGGAGTCGTAGTAGCCGTCGCGGTCGTAGAAGTGTCGGATCGCCGGTTTACTCGCGAGCGCGTTGTACAGCGTCGTTCCCACGATCGGCGTTCGCAGGAGGGTGCGGACCCACGGTCGCTCGTCGCCCGTCTCGTCGGTCGGACAGATCAACACCAGTCGCCGCGCGTCGAGTTCGTCGGCGGCCTCTGCGGCGAACGCACCGGTCAACGAACTGGCGACGACGATCGGCTCCGCGGTGTTTTGAGCCGCGAAATCCCGAACGAATTCGGCGTAGAGTGACGCGGAGTAAACGAGCGGCGGGCGTTCGGAGCGGCCGAACCCGGGAAGGTCGACCGCGTAGACGCGGTATTTCTCGGCCAGTCGTTCGAAGATCAGCGCGAACTCGTTGCTGCTGGCCCCGGCGTAGATTCCGTGCAACAGGAGCATATCCGGGTCGTTCGGGTCGCCGGCGACGGTGTACGTCGACTCGATGCCGCGCCAGCGATACGTTCGCTCGATGCCGGGCAACGGATTCTCGAGCCCTCCCGCACGCCGTTTCAGGAGACGGTTGCCGGCGATCGCGCCGCCGACCGTTCCGAGCGCTGCACCGAGGACTGTTCGGGCGTTCATGTGCGAGCGTAGGACCGCAACGTCCTTAGACCCCGGGATTAGGGTCAGAACCTGCAACGAAGGAGCGTCGATCGTCCGACGAGAGACGAGCCACGACCGTGCCCCCGGACGATCTTCGTGTCGGGGCACACGCGACGGCCCAGCACGACCGGGTGCGGACCGACGCTACTCCGTTCTCGAGGCCGCGCCGGCCTCGGTCTCTATGTCCCCGAGACAGTCCTCGACGGGTTCGAGGACGTCGGTCACGATTGAATAGGGATCGGTCTCGCCCCGACGGACGGCTTCGGCGAGGTCGTCGACCCCGCCTCGTTCGGCGAGTTCGGCTTCGAGCATGGCGTGGACGTCCTCGCGCAGCAGCGTGCGGATCTCTTCGGCGTAGCGCGTGCGTACCTTCTCGGCGAGGGCGCCGGAGTCGACGAGGTGCGCGCGGTGGGTCGCGAGTTGATCGATGAACTCGTCGACGCCGGTCCCCGTCGTTGCGACCGTTTCGACGATGGGCGGTGTCCAGTCGTCGTCCGGGCCGTCTACCCCGTCGGCCCCGCCCGAGTCGACACCGCCGCCCGTCGCGTCGACACCGTGGTGACCACCGCCTCCGCCGGCGATCCCGCTTTCCTCGCCGAGGTGGACCATCTCACGCAGTTCCTGGACGGTCCGGTCCGCGCCGTCCCGGTCGGCTTTGTTGACGACGAAGATATCGGCGATCTCGAGGATGCCCGCTTTCAGCGTTTGAATGTCGTCGCCCGACCCGGGTGGGACGAGGACGGCGACGCTGTCGGCAGTCCGAACGATGTCGATTTCGTTCTGGCCGGCGCCGACGGTTTCGATGATGATCTTGTCCTTGCCGAAGGCGTCCATCGCCTTGACCGCGTCCGCGGTCGCCGTCGAAAGCCCCCCGAGGGTGCCGCGGGCGCTCATCGAGCGGACGAAGACGTCCATGTCGCCGACCGTAGACGCCATCCGGATCCGGTCGCCGAGAACGGCCCCGCCCGTAAACGGTGAGGAGGGATCGATCGCGATGATCCCGACCGTCTCGCCGCGCTCGCGGTAGGCCTCGGCGAGTTTATCCACCAGCGTCGACTTTCCCGCACCGGGGCTTCCCGTGATTCCGATGACGTCCGCGTTGCCCGTGTGTGCGTAGAGTTCCGAGACGAGCTCCCGATAGCCCGACGAGCGGTTCTCGATCTTCGAGATTACTCTGGCGAGCGCGCGGTGTTCCCCCGCTAACAGCGCCTCGAGCAGCGATTCGTCGTCCGAGTCCATGCTCATCGCTGCGGGGCGTTCTCGCGAACGAATTCGATGGTCTCTTCGACCGAGGTCCCGGGACCGAAAATGGCCGCGACGCCCTCTTCGGTGAGCCCATCGCGGTCCTCGTCGGGAATGACCCCACCCGCCAGCACGAGCGTGTCGTCTTTGGCGCCGTACTCTTCTAACCCGTCCATGATCTTCGGGACGAGCGTGTCGTGGGCCCCGGAGAGGATGGAGATGCCGAGAACGTCGACGTCTTCTTGCACCGCTGCCTGGACGATTTCGTCGGGGGACTTGTGCAATCCGGAGTAGATGACCTCGAAGCCGGCATCGCGAAACGCGCGTGCGATGACGTGGGCACCGCGGTCGTGGCCGTCGAGACCGACTTTGGCGACGAGACACCGAATCGACTCCGCTTCCTGTTCGCTGCTCATACGCTCCTCTTCCCGAGCCGACTGTTTGACTTTAACGGAAGTTAGTTGCAGACAGGCCCCACCACGAAACCGTCATCTTGGTGGTGGGTAGCGGCCGGTTACAACCCGACGTCCGAGCCCCCTGAGGACGGCGACCGTCCAGTCCGGGTGTGGCCTTCCAGTCGCGGTTCGATGCGGGCCGCCGGGAGCGACGGCCGGGGCGATGACTCGTGGAGATCCGGCCGTCGTCTCGATTTTCGGCGACCGTGCGTACTGTTGGCTGACCACAACTGTTTTGACCGACCGACGTAACCACGTGTCATGGATCGAGATGCTAAACAAACAATCGAGGAACAGTTTACACCTCGAGAACGGACGCGACGTGGCGTTCTCGGTGTCGGCGTGGTAGGCGCGGCCGCCACACCGATGCGGAGCTATCTCGATCGGTTCGCGCCGTTTAGCGGCTCGGTCTGGGATACGGCCTCCGACGACCTTCCGTCGCAGGTGGCCTCCCCGTACGGGTCGGCGACGCTCAGCTACGACGACGACGGCGTCCCGCACGTCAGTGCCGACTCCGAGGAAGCGCTCTACTTCGCCGCCGGCTACGCCCAGGGCGCCGACCGTCTGTTCCAGATGGACCTCCAGCGCCGGCAGATGCGCGGCCAGCTCTCGGCCATCGTCGGTGACCGCGCGCTCCCCTCCGATCGATTCCACGTGAAGATGGACTTCGCCGGCGCGGCGGCCGCCAGCCGGGACCGTCTCCGGGACAGCGAATCCGGCCGACTCGCGGAGGCGTTCGCCGCGGGCGTCAACCGACATCTCGACCGGTCCCTTCCACAGGAGTTCGACCTCCTGGAATACGAGCCCGACCCCTGGCGGCCCGTGGACACGGTACTCGCCTCCGTACAGATCTCCTGGGGACTGACGGGCAGCTTCCGGACGCTCCGCAAGGAGACCGTCGCGGCCGAGATGGGGCCGGACACCGCCGAGACGCTGTTTCCCGACCGGCTCGACCACGATGCGACGATTCTCGGCCACGGCGACGACGCGGCCGAGAACGAACGGACGGCCCCATCCATCGGCCGGCGTCGAATCGACCCCGAGCTGACGGCGTGGGTTTCGGCCTTCGAGTCTCCGCCCAGCGTCGGCTCGAACTCGTGGGTCGTCTCGGGCGAGCACACCCGCTCGGGATCGCCGATTCTGGCGAACGACCCGCACCTGCCGCTGATGGCACCGCCGGTCTGGTACGAGATGCACCTCGAGGGTCCCGAAACACACACCAGGGGTGTCACGTTCCCCGGCATCCCCTTCGTCGTCATCGGCGAAAACGAGTCCGGCGCGTGGGGGCTCACGAACGCCGGCGCCGATACGATCGACTTTTACGAGTACGAGACGCGCGACGGCCGATACCGGTACGGTGAGGAGTACCGCGAGTTCGACGACGAGCGCCGGACTATCGAAGTCGCGGGCGGACGCGACCGCGAGGTCACCGTCAGAAAGACCGTCCACGGGCCCGTTCTCGAAACCGAGAGCGACAGGGACGACCTTCGGACGCAGGTCGCGGTCTCCTGGGTCGGGTTGACGGCCACCAGAACGAGCGAGGCGATCCTCGAACTCGCGCGAAGCGCCGGCATCGACGACGTACAGGATGCGCTTCGACGGTTCGATCTGCCGACCCAGAATTTCGTGTACGCCGACCGCGACGGCAACACGCTCTATCGGGTCACCGGGAAGGTTCCGATCCGATACACGGACGACGAGCCCGTCTCCGGAACCCGAGTGTTCGACGGTTCCAGTCGGGAGGGGGAGTGGCCGGGGTTCGTTCCGTACGGCGAGTCCGACTGGGACGAGTTCATTCCCTACGAAGAGATGCCCCACGCCGTCGACCCCGAGTACATCGGGACGGCGAATCAACGAATCGTCGACGACGCCGACTACCCGCATTACTTCGCCGAGGCCTATTCCGCCCCGTTCCGGGGAATCCGGCTCTGGAATCGGCTGGATAGTCGCGTCGAGAGCGAGCAGCCGGTTACGCCCGAGTTTATGCGCACCCTCCAGCGCGACACCCACGACGAGCGGGCGGCGATGTTCGTCCCGACGATGATCGACGACGGCCGCGGTTCCGTCGACGGGGCGGCCGACGACCTGCTCGCGGAACTCGAGGACTGGGAGTACCGAATGGATCGAGACTCGCGGGCCGCCCTCGTCTTCGCACGATTTCTCGCACACTATCGCGACGTGGTCTTCCGGCCGCGACTGGCGGCGGAACTGGACGATCGCCGCGACCCCGACGAGTACTACGGCAACGACTGGGTCCTCGTCACGCTCCCGCCGGACTCGGCGTGGTTCCCCGACGGTCGCGGCGCCGCGATCGCCGAGGCCCTCGACCGAACCGCCGCCGAACTCGAGGAGAACGGGTGGGAGACCTACGGCGACTACAACACGACGGCGATCGACCACCCCTTCGATCGAGAGTGGCTGAACTATCCACGGTATCCCACGGACGGATCGGCGGCCTCGCTCGACAACTTCCGCGCCGAGAGCGACGTCGGGAGTAGCTGGCGCCAAATTTGCCCGCTGGAGGACGCGAGCCCGTCCCAGGGGTCGTTCCCGGGCGGCAACGACGGCTCGCCGTTCTCCGAGCACTACGCCGACCAACTGAAGCGGTGGGCCGACGGGGAGTACAAGCCGATCCCGCTTTCGACACCGAAGACCGCCACCACCGCCGTCGAATTCACGGAGGGCGACGGATGAGGTCGATCGGCGCGTGGCTCGAGGAAACTCGAGGGGACGGTCGCCGTCGTCGGCTGACGACGGCCGGTGGCGTCGTCGTCGGACTCGTGTTCGCGTGGGTCCACTGGGCCGGGTTCGTTCTCGGGGGCGCGATCGTCTCCCTGGTACAGCCGACGATTCGGCGCGGCCTGCTCGTCGGTCTCGGATTCGGCCTGGTGTCCGTGGTCGCCTTCACGGCGTGGCTCGCGATGGTCGGCGTCCTCGACACCTACCTCGAGATGGGGCAGGTGATCGCCGTCAGCGTCGTGATTCCGCCGGGTGCGGCGCTTCTGGGCTCGCTCGTTCGGGGACTTCGGTGACGCCGAGAGCGGGCGCCCGAGCTGGGACATCGGTATCGGTCAGTAGCGCATCAGCACACGGTGTCACCGGCGGAATATCACGGACGCTGTCGGGTTCCCACTCTGTGAAATCGTGTCGAACCAAAGGCTAAAGAACGGAACGACCGAACATTCCAGTAATGACTATCGTTCGTCTGCTGCGGAGGGATCTATCGTGGGAGTTGAAATAAAAGAAACCGGTGTGACGGATGCCGAATTCGAGGCGATGAAGGGCTTCGTCTTCGAATATCTCGCAGCTAGCGTCGAAAAGGAAGACGAGGGCGGTCGCATGCGCTGGTACCCCTGGCACTCCGCCGAGTACCGGCACAACCACATCCTCAACGTGGTCGAGCTCGCGACCGAAATCGCCGAAAAGGAGGGCGCGGACGTCGACGTCACCCGCGTCGCCGCTCTCTTCCACGACGTCGCCAAACTCGAGACCGACCAGGAGCTCCACGCCGAGGCCGGCGCTCGCGTCGCCCGCGAGTACCTCGAGTCGCGCGGTGACTATCCGGAATCGTTCGTCCAGCAGGTGTGTCACGCCGTCGAACACCACTCCTATCAGGGCGACCTGACCGACCTCGCCCTGGAGACCCAGTGTCTCATCGAAGCGGACTTGCTCGACAAGATCGGAGCGAACGGCACCGCCCTGATGTTGCTTCGGATGGGGTACGAGGCGCGGACCCACATGGACGCCGACGAGATGGTCGAACGTGTCCTCGAACGGGGGTACGACGCAGCCTCGCGCGTGCAAAGCGACACTGCCGAGAGCATCGGCCACCAGCGGCTAAAACGCGTCAAGTGGTTCAGCGAGTGGCTCGAGGACGAGATCGCCGCCCTGGGCGAGTAATCCCGTCGGCTCTCGATCCACCTCACCAGCCGTCCTCGCCGCGTTCGGTGCCGAGGCGGCCGCTCCTCGCTCGAGTCGCCGCGTCGTGAGCCGTCGTCGTTCGGGTGGTCCGGCCGGTGCGTTCGTGCTGGTGTCGTTTCGAGACGAGGGTAACGGGCACGCTGTGCCGAACGGCCGAAATCGCCCTCGCGATCGCCTGTGTAACGCTCCTTTTCGCCACCCCGGTTTCGGGGACGACCGTTCGACCGACGGTACTCGCCGTGAAATCGACTCCTCGACGGCCGCCGTGTCGTTCGCATCCGATCAGACGATCCGGAGCGTCCCCACGACCAGAAAGAGCAGTCCGAATCCCACGAGGACCACGGCGCTCAGTGCGGCCACGGCCGGTGCAAACGCGTCGATGCGACGGCCGGCGGCAGCGAGCGTTGCCGGAAAGACCACGATCCAGCAGGTCACACCACCGAACAAGCCGGCCAACAGCGCCGGCGAACCGGTCTGGACGACGAACGCACCCTCGAGCGCGTGCCCGGCGACCGGCACGGCCGCGAGGACGTCGAGGGTTCCCGGCTCAAGCAGACCGACGCCGACGGTGAGCCAGAAGCCGATCTGGTAGGGATTGGTCAGCGAGAGCGCGAACGTTTTTCGAAAGCCAGACGCGGCGACCCGACCGGCGTCGGTAAACGACGACGCGGACCTGGCCTCGTCGATCGCGCCGATCGCGAAGTACAGCATGAGACAGCCGCCGGCGAGGTAGAGCGCGGGCCGAACGACGGGATTGCGATCGATGACGGCGACGACGCCGGCCAGCGTCAGGACGAAGAACAGCGCGTCCGCGAGCATCACGCCGAACCCGGCGCGGAACCCGGCCGACCACCCGCGAACGACGCTTTCCTCGGCGATGATCGCGTTCATCGGTCCCGGCGGCGCCGCGAGGGCGAGCCCGAAGATCGCGCCGGCAAGCGTGGTACCAACGAGGGAAGACACGGTCTCGCTCTCGAGTGAGCGTGCAGCCGTAAAAAGCGTATTGCCTTCGGTGGAATCGCCGGACGGGGTCGTATCGACCAGTGGTTTCTTACGCCGACGATTCGAGACACAGTGTATCTATGAGGGAGGCAGCGCCGTCGGATCGTCCGTACGCTCGTTCGACGCTCTTTGCGAGGTACTATCTCGACGAGCGGATCCAGAACCGACCGGCGTGGGACTGCGACGAGGCGGCGGCCGATGCGATGGAGCGGCTGCGAGGGCTGTTCGACGGCGAATCTGATCCCGTCTCCGACGACCCGTTCGCGACCGGAGACCGCGTCCGGGAGGTACTCGACGTCCTCGGGTTCGGGTCGACTCACTGGATGACGGCACCCGACGATACCGGCGCCGTCGACGTCCTCCTGTTGGCTGATACCCCGGCCGGACGGGAGAGTCAGAAACCGCTCTCGGACGCCGACGACCGGACCGATCCGTCCGAGCACGCGCTCGGAATCGTCGCGATCTGTCGCCGAGACGACGACGCCACGACGCCGGTCGGCGACCGACCGATCGACCGAACCGCGTCCGACCGGATCGCCCGCGTTCTCGAGCGCACGCCGGAGACGATCGGATGGGGAATCCTCACGAACGGGCGAACGTGGCGGTTGTACCGTGCAAGCGAGGTCGACACGCCACCCGATCGGGCAGACGACGAGACTCGAACCGACGGGACAGACCCCTCCGAAATCTGGGACGACGGGGTCGACACTGACGAGACTCACGGCGGGGGAACCGACGCCAGGGAGACCCGGAGCGACGGGATCGACACGGACGAGGCGCAGGCCTGCTACGAGATCGATCTGCCGAACCTGCTCGAGCGCGACGACAGCGAGGACTTCAAATATTTTTACGCTCTCTTCCGTGCGGCCGCGTTCCGCGAGTCCGCGGGCAGGTCGGGTCTCGATTCGGTCCGGGCGGAGAGCGAAGCGGTCGTCCGCGAACTCGGCGCGGACCTCGAAGAGACCGGGTTCGCTGTACTGAGGCTCCTCGGTCGCGGCTTCGTCGAGACGAACGACCTCGACGTCGATCCGAGCGACGACGAGCGACTCGAGGAACTGAAAACCCAGTCACTCGTCCTGCTCTACCGGTTGCTGATCGTTTGCTACGCGGAGTCCCGAGGGCTCGTCCGACCCGCAGATCCCGACGGCACACGGATGGACGACGCGCCGCTCGGTCTCGAGGCGATCCGACTCGAGGTGTACGACGAGATCGGCACGAGCGGCGACGGGTTCGACGAACGCTACGACGCGCGTTCGACGGCGTTGTGGGGGCGACTCGAGACGCTGTTTCGGTGGATCGACGACCGAAACGAGCACCTCGGTCTACCCGGGACCGACGGCGGGCTGTTCGACCGATCGGCACACGAGTTGCTGGCCGCAAACGCGGTCGGCGATCGATACCTCGCGGAAGCGCTCTACCGGCTCTCGACGACCGAAACGGACGATGGACGGTACGTTCCGATCGAATACGCAGATCTCGAGACGCGTCACCTCGGAAACGGCTACGAAGCGTTGCTCGAGCAGCAGTTTCGGATCGCGCCGACCGAGTACGCCGGCGTTCCCGCTGACGGTGAGACGGTCTGGAAACCGGCAACCGAGGTGACGGCGAGCGAGACGATCGAGACCGTAGACAGCGGTGGCTTGTACGTCGTCACCGACGACGGCGACCGAAAGACGTCGGGAACCTACTACACGCCGGACGCTGTCGTGAGCGACGTCGTCGAGAAGACCGTCGGGCCGTTACTCGACGAGATCAGAGACGACCTCTCGTCGGGCGGCCTCGAGCCGGGAACGGACGAATACGTGGACGCGTTCGTCCGCGCGGTGACCGACGTCTCGATTCTGGATCCCGCGATGGGGAGCGGCCACTTCCTCACGCGGGCCACGGCGTATCTCACGGCCCAGGTGATGGCCGAGGCACGGAGGACGAACGGACCGACGACAGTCGACGAAGGGCGAGTTCGCCGTGCGATCGTTTCGCAGTGCATCTACGGCGTCGACAGGAACGAAATGGCCGTCGAGGTGGCGAAGCTGACGCTGTGGCTCGAGACGGCCGCGGCCGACGGGGCGGCCCCCGCTCTCGACCACCATCTCGCGGTGGGCAATTCGCTGGTCGGTTCGACGATAACCGAGCGGCTCTCGACCGAGACGCTCACGGATCTGGCGTCGACGGCGGACGTCGACGAGTGGAACCGGACCGAACCGCGCTTCCGGCGACTGGTCGCACTGGCGAACGTTGCCACCGCGGCACGGTTCGACCGCGAGGTCCCCGACGACGCGTGCGAGCGGGTGGTCCGAGCGATCGAGGACGAGGATGCGTGGGCCGATTTGCGGACGACGGACTGGTTCAGGCGGGCGCAGTCGGCGAGCGAGGCGGAGGGGTTCTTTCACTGGGACCTCGAGTTTCCCGACGTCGTTCTCGACGAGAACGGGCGACGACGAGACCACGCCGGGTTCGACGCGGTGATCGGCAATCCGCCGTGGGTCGCGACGGCGGGCCGGGGCGCCATCAGCGCGACCATGGACCGGTCGCTCCGTGCGTATCTCGAAACCGAGTACGAGTCGACGAGACAGCAGTTCGATCTGTACGTCGCTTTCACCGAACAGTTCGTCCGTCTCGCCGCAGACGGTCGAATCGGAATCGTCGTTCCCGATGCGATACTGACTCGAGAACAGAACGCACACGTTCGCCGGTATCTGCTCGACCGCACGAACATCGCGTTCGTCCTTCACCTGGGGACGGCGTTCGACACCGTCGAGAACGGGGTTGCGGTCCTCGTAACCGGAGCTGGCGAGGGTGCGGTCAAGTGTGCGTCGACCGATGGTCCCAGGGCCGTCGGATCGGTCGAGTACGACGAGATTCCGCAGTCGGTCTTTCGGGAACAGGACGAGCATCGGTTCCTGTTACACCTGAACCGACCCACGCGATCGATCCTGCAGAAACTGGCGTCCCATCCGAAACTCGGAGAACGCGTTTCGATCTCGCGAGGGGAGGAGATCAGCAAACGGGCCGACGTGCTGTCCGACGCACCCGGACAGAACGAGTCGGAAGCGATCGTTCCCGGCTCGGCCATCGAACCGTACGGATTCGACGCCGCGGAAACCCGGTACATCTCGCCGACGGAGATCGACAAGGACCGCGAACAGTATCGAAGCCCGAAGCTCGTTTTCCGACAGACCGCAGCAGCGCCGACGGGTGCGCTCGATACCGAATCCCGGGTGACGATCAAGTCGGTGTACAACATCGCCGCGGACGATTCCGAAACGGACCTTCGGCACATCCTCGGCGTCCTCAATTCGTCCCTGCTGGAGTACTATCACGAGATGACCCACGCCGCATATCGGTCCGTCTTCCCCCAAATCAACCAGTCGACGTTCGAGTCCTATCCGATCGCCGTTCCGACGGGCCCCGAATTCGCGGCTCTCGTGACCCAGCGCATCGAGGCGACCCGAACGCGAGGGACGCTGACGCTCGACCTCGAAGCGCATCTGGGGGAGTACCGATGGGGCGATCCCCTCTGGAGCATCGGGTCGATACGCCCGGCGGGGCCGGACGAATCGCCGCTTTCCCGGACGGCAACGGAGCTGACGCAGCTTCGTCTCGGACGCGCGACCGTGACTCGCCGGTCGGCCGGGACGGTCGTGATCGAAGCGACCGCCCGGTACAAACCCGCGGACGCGACCGAGACCGTGGCTCCCGGGGGCGAGTCGGAGTGTGAGACCGACCAGTGGGGCTACACCGAGACCGACCCGATACCCGCGTTCCGTCTCACCGATCTCGAGCGGTGCGAGGCGGACCTGATCGAGGCCTTCGTCCCCGTCGCAGTCGACGAGGCCGGTGGCTTCGCGAACGTCCGCAAGACGGCCACGAAAACCATTTCCCTCGTCGACCGACTTCGGGCGCTTACCCTTCCCGCGCTCGAGGACGTTCGAGACGGTCTGGAGCGCTACCTCGAGACGACGGATCGAGCGGCGGCCCTCACGGAGCAAATCGAAGAGACGGACCGCCGAATCGACGCACTCGTCTACGAACGATACGGGTTGACCGAGGACGAGATCGATCGCGTCGAGGCAGTGGTCTCGGAGTAACACTCGCGAGTGAGAAGCGCCGCGACGAGCGGGCTGAACGCGGTGGGCCGCATCTCGTGGAGGGTGTCAGCGAGGAACGGTGCCACGACCGACGGGCGAAGAGGAGTCACGAACGCTCGAGCGAACCCGGCGCGATCGAACAGCCACACGGCGTCGCGACCTGTTCCGTCGGACCGCGCATCGTCACCTGGGACACTCGAACCCCACAGCGAGGGCAGGTCGGAAGTGACGCCTCCGCGGCGGTCTCGGACGATTCTACCATCTCGGCATCGGGTGACTCACACATCAGCCCCACCCCGGGCTGGCGCCGCGTAGGCGGTGATCGTGGGTGCCGTGTTGTCGCTCGACATCATCGTTCAATCGTGCGGTCGTGGTAACGGGTTCGCCCCGGAAGACGGGTCGACCGGACTCGAACCGTTTCGATCCCCGTCGACCACCCGTGACTGAAACCGTATTCTCCTTCTATCCGAGGTAACTTATATCTAATTACTCCGTATTTGAATATATACACGTGGTCACAGCGAGCAATCCGTTCGAGTCGGGTGTGAACACCGAACGGCGCTCCCGGTATCGTCGCCAGCACCGTCGAATGCGTCCCCGGGCTGCCACAGCGGTCGAACCGAAGACCGGTGGCTCGAGAGACCGAGCACTCGAGTCGCCTCGCCGGTCGCGCGGCGGTTTCGACTCGCAGACCAGTGAATCCTTTGTATCTAGGGCGACAACAGTCCCCCTATGGTGGGCTGTCAGAGCGGCGACCGAACTCGCGATTCCGATCGCACACGCTCCATCCGGGAGGTGGGAGACCGATGAGGCGACGGGAACTGATCGCCGGCGTCGGTAGCCTCGGCGTCCTCGCCGGCGCGGCCGGCATCGTTCTCGGCGGCGTCCCCTCGTTCGGAAACGAACGGTCCGCCTCCTCGAGCGACGGAGACTCGGGGTTGCCGGTCGAAATCGAGACGATAGACGCTCGCGGCAGCGAGGCAGGGACGGTCGCGGTTCCGAACGGCGACGTGACGGTCGTTATGTTCTTCGTCACCGGCTGTGGCACGTGTCAGGGCCAGATGCCTCGTCTCGCCGAGGCTCACTCCCGGCTCGTCGATACGCACGGGGACGGTCTGACGGTCCTGTCGGCGACTTACCAGTCTAAAGATATGATGCCGACGGACGAACTTCGCACCTGGTGGCGGGACCACAGCGGCAACTGGACCGTCGGCTACGACCCGCAGTCGTCGCTCGCGGCGAACTACGGCGTCGCCGGCTTCCCGGTGACCATCGTCATCGACAGGCAGGGGGAGAAACGCTGGGAAAAACTCGGCGTGGTACGTTCCGACGACATCGTCGCGGCAGTCGAGTCGGTTATCGAGACGAGCGAGCGACGCACGTCGAACGCCACGAACGAGACCGACGCGGGCGCGTCTCCAACCACGAACGCGACCACCGACGGTTGATCCGGCAACGCGTCCGAGACCACCGACACGGCGACGACGCTCCGCGTGGCCACCGCTTCTATCCGACGCGTCGAGACAGAAGTCGACTCCCGGCGACGGTCGTATGGCGTGATCGCGACGCCCGTCTCGTCACAGTCGAGTGAACAGACCGGAGATCGAGTCCCGCCAGGACGGCTGTTCGGTTCCGATTACGGCGATGCCATCCCGGCCGACGAGACAGAGCCGTCCGTTCGCGCCGACGAGCGACGGGGCATCCCCCGTGTCGATCGACTCGAGGTTCCATCGCCGGGTACCGTCGGCGACCGACAGCCCGTGGACGATCCCGTCAGCGGTGGCGATCGAGACGGTCCCGTCGACGACGACCGGACCGGTCGTCGGATCACCAACATCGACGCGCCATCGCTCGGCGCCGGTATTCGTTTCGATCGCGTAGAGGCTCCCGTCCGTGCTGGCGGCGTGGAGCTGCCCGTCTGCGACTGCGAGCGACGCAGTGAGGGGGCCGCCGGTATCGAATCGGAAGCGTTGGGAACCGTCGGCGGCCGATAGCGCATGCAGCGAGCCGCCACAGCCGACGTAGACGCACCCGTTCGCGACCGATGGCCTCGTCAGCGCCTCCCCGTTGCGGTCGAGGGCCGTCATCCACCGTCGGCGGCCACCCTCGGACGCGAGTGCAGACGCCCGCCCCTCACAGACGGTGTAGACGACGCCGTCGTCGACGGCCATCCCGACGAGCGGGCCGGCCAGACCCGCCGTCCAGACCGGCTGGCCGGTTTCCGCGTCGATCGTGTGGAGCGTCGTGCCACCCACGTACACGTTCCCGCCGGCGACGACCGGTGACGACCGAACGAGCGTATCAGTTTCGTACCGCCAGGTTCGCTCACCCGATCCCGCCTCGAGCGCGTACACCGCGGTTTCACCGGCGACGTAGACGGTATCGTCGACGACGGCCGGCGCCGTCCCGATCGGCGCCTCGGATTCGAACTGCCAGCGCTCGCGTCCGTCCTCGAGCGCCAGTGCGGTGACGCGGCCGTCGTCGCTCGTAACGAAGACGGTATCGTCGACCAGCGCCGGCGGAGCGACGACCGTGCCGTCCGTCTCGACGCTCCACAGCGCCGTCGGGCTCTTGCCGAGCGTCTCGCCGGTCCCGACCGAACCGGTCGCCGCGGGTCCCGCGCCAACCATCGGCCAGTCGGCGTCCTCGGACCCCTCGCGGTCGCGGACGTGTTCGAGTCGTTCCTTCGCGGTCGCCGCCGCGCCCGAAACGGGGGGGACGGGGTCGTCGACGAGCGGGCGAACCGCGGACACCGAGTCGACGGCCTCGATAGCCGCGAGCGTCCGAACCGCGGCTTCTCGAACTCTCCCGTCGGGATCGGCCAGTCGAGCGCGGAGCGCCGGTACGATCTCGTCGGCGTCACCCTCGAGTTCCCCGGTGACCTCTGTGATTTCCGCGAGCGCGCGGCCGGCGGTCGCTCGAACGTCCGCATCCGGATCCGACAGCGCCGAGCGCAGTTCGTCGGTCGCCTCGGCGAGCCCGTGGGGATCGTCGGTCGCCATCGTCAGGAGCGTTCGTCCGGTCGTGACCCGAACGGCCGGGCTGTCGGCGGTCAGGCCGGTCGCGATAGTCGAGACGGTGGACGGACGCAGTCGTTCGGACTCGTCGGCGAGGACCGAAAGCGCGAGAACGGCCAGTCCGCCGGCTCGCGGGTCGCCGTCGATCCGACGTCCGAAAGCGGAACGGCGGGCGTCTATCTCGTCGGTGCGCCTCGGCGCCCGGCCGCCGCCGACGAGTGACGCCGCATCGGACACCTGTTCGTCGACGTCTTCGAGGGCGTCCTCCAGTGCAGCACCGTCGCTCCGACCGGAGATCACGAGCGTCCCGAGTGCGAGCGCCGCACCCCCGCGGACCGACTGGTCCTCGTCCGCCAGCAAGGCGATCAGCCGGTCCCGGGCGGACGCCGCGTCGTCGGGGACCGCCGCCGCGAGTCGAGCGATCTCGAGCGCGATCGAGCGCCGACCGACCGCGCCGCCCGTCCCGGCCGTCTCGTCCGCACCGGACTCGAGGTCCTCGCACAGGAGTGCCGTGACCGATCGCAGATTCGTCTCCGCGGCGGCCGTCGCGAGCGCGCGTTCGATCGCTCGGCGCTGGCCGGTGTCTCCCGCTCGTAATCGCTCGACGAGCGGCGTGGCCGCGTCGGCGATCAGTTCCGGGTCCATTCGTGCGACATCGGCGAGCGCCGTCGCAACCGCCGTTGCGCGCTCGTCGTCGGTCGACAGGATTCCGTCGATCGTCTCGACGGGCGTCGGCTCGGTTTCCTCGTCGGCCCCGAGCAACGCGACGAGCGTTTCGAGGGCCGCGCTTCGAACCACCACCGGCGGTTCGACGAGCACCGTCGCCAGGGCGTCGATGACGGCCTCGGTCTCGGCGCCGGTCTCGAGTTCGAGGATCCCGAGTGCCTCGCAGGCGCCCGCCCGTACGGCCGGCTCGTCGGCAGCGGTCTTTTCGACGGCCAGCGCGACCGTCGGCCGGCAGTCCGCCTGCGATTCGGGTGCGACCGCCGAAAGCGTCTCGCGAACCGTGGTACGCACGCTTCGATCCGCATCGTCGAGTGCGCCGAAGAGCCCCGGTAGCGCCGGTTCCACGACGTCGGGATACGTTTCGGCGACTCGAGCGAGCGCGAGGGCCGCGTTGTTTCTGACGCTCGCATCGTCGTCCGCGAGCCGGTCGCCGAGCGGGGCAACGGTCTCGCGGGCCGTCCGCTGCGTCTCGGCTGCGATCGGAACGAGATCACGGGCGGCCGCCCGCCGAATCGCGTCGGTGTCGGACTCGAGTCTCCGACACAACGATCGAACTGCCGGATGGCCGTCGGCCGTCCGCGCCTCGGCGATTTCCGCCAGTTTGCGGGCGGCGTGCCCGCTGCTCCACTCGTCGTCCGACTCGAGTCGGTCGACGAGCGCCTGGACGTCGACCCCGTCGACCGGTTCGGCGAGTGCGATGGCGCTCAGCGCGTCGGCCGCTCGATAGCGAACCGGTTCGTGCGGATCGTCGATTCTCCGAGCGAGTTCCGACACGATCGGACGGATCGGATCGGGACCGGTATCCGAGACAGCCGCGATCGAACGGGCTGCTTCGAGCCGAACGGCATCGTTCTCGTCGTCGAGGACCACGGCGAGATCCCCGACGACGGGCTCGACGGCTTCGGGGGTCGCGTCCGCGACGGCAGCGATGGCCGCGACCCCGTGGCTCCGGACTGCCGGCTCGTCGCGAGCCAGCCGGCGGGCGAGCGGATCGACCGCGGGTTCGACTGCGTCAGGTCGATCCGCAGAAAGCGTCGCGAGCGTCGCGGCGGCGTTCGTCCGAACCTCCTCGAGTGGATCGTCGACTCGCTCGACGAGTGCGTCCACGGCCGGAACGACCGCATCGGGGTCGGCATCCGCGACATCGCGAAGCGCTCGGATCGTCTCTCGACGGACGTCGGCCTCGTCGTCGAGGCTCGCGGCCAGGTCGTTGACGATCGCGGTGGCGGCGTCGGAACGCTCGGCCGCGACGGCAGCGAGCGCCCGCGCGACGTCGACACGGACCCGCTCACGCTCGTCCGCGAGCCCCGCAGACACGCGTTCGACGGACGGCGCTACTGCGTCGGGTCGCTCCGCCGCGATCAGGCGGAGCGCCCGCGCAACGTGCTCTCTGACGGTCCGCTCGTCCTCGAGACGCTCGGCGAGTCGAGCCGTCGTGTCGCGGACGGCATCGGGGTCGTGGGCTGCGACGGTTGCCAGAATCGCCGCAGCGTTTTCGCGGACCGCGGCGGTTTCGTCGTCGAGCGCCGCAGCGACGTCGTCGATACGTGGGAACATTCGCTCGGGATCGGCCGCCGCGATAGCCGCGAGCGCGTCCGTCACGCGGACCCGGACGCGATCCTCCTCGTCCGTGACGTGAGAGGCGAGCACCGGTGCCGCGTCGGCGACGGCTGTGGGCTCGACAGCGGCGATCGATGCGAGCGTGTCCGCAGCGTCGATCCGAACGGCCGACGGACCCGCCAGTCGATCGGTCAGCGACGGCACGCCGTCCCGGGTCTCTTCGGGGTAGACTGCCGCGACTGCAGACAGTGCCGAAACGGCGTGCGATCTGATCGCCGGATCGTCCTCGAGGCGGTCGGTCAGCGCCGACACCGCCGACCGAACGTCGGCCGGCCGCTCCGCGGCCTCGGCCGCCAGCGTCTCGGCCGCGTACTCCCTGACCTCCGGGTCGTCCGCCGTGAGAAACGCCTCGAGTCGATCGATACCGACCGTGACCTCGAGGCCGTCGTCGCATCCCTCTTCCGGTCCGTTCGTTAAATCCTCTGTTTCTGACATGATGGTCCCACGATGCGCGATCGCGACACGCACGATCACGTTGATAGGTACACGTACAGAGACTCTCAGTTAATGCTACGCCCGGCATCGTCAGATCGACCGTGAGGGGCCGAAGCGTCGGGATCCGTCGTCGGAGCAGTGGCTCGCGAATCGACACGCCGGATCGGTCGACCGCGGCCGCGACTCGAGCAGCGGAACGCCATCGGAGGGCGGCGGTAGCCGGGTAAGCGGTGAAATTGTCCGCTCCCGTCAGTTGCAGGGGAGTAGTACACCACCGTTCGCGCCGACATGACCGACCGGAACCCGCTCCAGGCGGGAACTCGGACCAAAAGATGACCACGGGACGCCGACGGACGGTACACAGCGACCGGAACCGAACGAGCAGCGAGACGAACGAGCGGTCGGACGAACCGACTCGACGTCGCCTTCTCGCCATCGCCGGCGCCACCGGACTGGGGGCCTTCGCGGGCTGCTCGACGTCGGTCGGGACGGGATCGAAGTCGACGCTTCGCATCGGGACGCTTCGACCGCCCGTCACGCTCGATCCGATTTCCGCACGTGCCCTCGGCTCGGAACAGGCGATCGAACGAGTCTTCGACGGTCTCTACGCCTACGGCGAGGGAACCGACGTCGTTCCGAAACTCGCGGCCGGCGAGCCGACGTTCGAAGACGGCGAACGAACGTTCGTCGTCGAACTCGACGACGATGCGCGGTTCCAGAACGACCGGCCGGTGACCGCTGGCGACGTGGTTTACTCGTTTACCGCGCCGCTCGAGGAGGACGCACCGACGGCGTGGCGGGTGAACCCGTTCGACTCTGTCGAGGCCGTCGGCGAGCGGACCGTCCGGTTTACGCTCGCGGCGCCGTTTCCCGGTCTCGATCACGCGCTGACGCACTCGATCGTCCCTCGAGATGTGCGAGAGGACGATAGGGCGGCGTTCGCGACGGAACCGGTCGGCTCCGGGCCCTTCGAGGTGGCGTCGTTCAGCGAAGAGACGAAAGTCGAACTGCGTCGCTGGTCCGACTACTGGGGCAATCCGAAGCCGGCCATCGAGGCGCTCACCATGGCCTACGTCGAATTTCCGATGACGCAGTTGACCAGCCTCCGAACGGATCGCAACGACGCGATCGAACCGGTATCGCCGCTTACCGTCGATCACGTAAGCGAGGTGGGGAACGCTTCGGTGCGACGACGACGGGGTTACACGTCGCTTTACTTCGGATTCAACCTGAACCAGGGGCCGACCACCGATCGTCGGATTCGGGACGCGATCGGCTACTGCATCGACCTCGACGAGGCGGTCGCCGACTTCGTCGAGCCGATGGGACGACGCCAGTACGGCCCGCTGCCACCGCAGGTCGCCCGCGCGTGGAACATGCCCGTCGACGAGTGGGCGGCGCTCGCACCTCCGAAAGACATCGACCGTGCCCGACGGCTGTTCGACGAGGTCGGAAAAGCGACCGGTCAGATACGCGTTCTCACGTCGATGGATCCGAAACACAAGGAGTTCGGCGAGGCGCTCGCCGGTGGCCTCAGGGACGCTGGTCGAGGCGCGCTCGTCGTCTCGAAGCCGGAATCGGTGTTCCTCGAGAAGTCCGTCACCGGTTCCGAGCGCGATTACTCGGTGTTCGTCGGTGAGATCGCCGGGACGCCGGATCCGGATTCGCACCTCTATCCGACGTTCCACGAGAACATGGCCGGCGTGACGAACGGGACCTTTTATCGAGCGGACGCGGTCATGGAACGACTCGCGGCGGCGCGGACGACGAGAGATCGTGAAAAGCGCCGAAAACGCTACGAAACGGCGATAACGCGGCTGCTCGAGGATCGGGTGTGTCTGCCGATCTGTTCGTTCGAGAATAGCTTCGCCGTGGCCGAAGACGTGCGAAACTTTCGCGTCCATCCGATCGCACGGGAGAACCCGCGCGTCGCTGCAGGAGAAGACGTCGTGACGGTGGGGTCCTGACCATGAGCGAGGGCGATGGTGGCGAGGGATTCGGGGTCGCGACGGCCGTCTCCCTGGGCGTCGGCGGCATCGTCGGCGGCGGCATCTACGCGGCGATCGGGATCGTCGTCGCCGCGGCGGGAGTCCTGACGTGGTTCGCCTACTCGCTCGCGACCGTCGTCGTCCTCTGTTGTGCGTACGCGTACATCAAGTTGAACGAGGCGACCGAGACCAACGGGGGCTCGGTCTCGTACATCGAGGAACTGACGGGGAGATCGACGACCGCCGGCGTGGTCGGCTGGACGCTCGTCGTCGGCTACGTCGGGACGATGGCGATGTACGCCTACGCGTTCGGCATGTACGGCCAGATGCTGGTCGGCCTCGAGTACGTCTGGGGCCTCCCCGTCCGGCAATTCATCTCGGTCGGCGTCGTCGCCGCTTTCGTCGGATTGAATCTCCTCGGCGCGGGGTCGTCGGCTGCAGTCGAACGGTACCTCGTGTTCGTACAGGCGGGGATCATCGCCGCCTTCGGCATCGTCGGGCTCTGGTTCGGCGCTACCCACTACCAACTGCGCCTCGGCTTCGCAGAACTCGGACTCAACCCGATCATCGCGGCGTCGGTCGGGTTCGTCTCGTTCGAAGGGTGGCAGCTCCTGTTTTACGATCAAGAACAGTTCGAAAACGCGGACGAGACGCTCGCGAAGGGCGTGTTCGTCTCGATCCCGATCGCCGCAGCGATCTACGTCCTCGTCGGGTTCGTAATCACGACGCTGTTACCGGAGGAGGTGATCGCAGCCCAGCCGGAACCGGCGCTGCTCTACGGGGCGCTTGCCATCTCGAAGTGGCTCGCACTGGCCGTCGGAATCGCCGGCCTCGTCTCGACGGCGAGCGCGATCAACTCGACCATGTTCAGCGAAGCCCTCTTCGCGAAGACCCTCATCGGCGACGATATCCTCCCCGACGAGATGGGCGAAGCGGGGGCCGACGCCGCTCCCAAGCGTACCGTGATCGTCATCGGCGTTCTGACGGCTGCCTTTACCGCCCTCGGGAGCCTCGAGGCCGTCGTCGAGTTCGCTTCCCTGGCTTTCATCGTCGTCTTCGGGGCGATGAGCGCGCTCGCGCTGACGGTGCGCGACCAAGAGGCCGTCGACGTCAATCCCGTCCCGCCGCTGGTAGGAGTAATCGGCTCGGCCGCTTTTTTCGTCATGCTGACGTGGTACCTCTACTCGCAGCTCCCGGCCGTCTTCTGGCTGGTCGTCGTCATCGCGGCGGTCGTGTTCGCGGTCGAAGCGATGTATTTCAAGCGACGAACCCTCTCGGAAGGCGTCCGAGAGGTGGAAAAACGAGTGTGATCTTCTTCCTCTCTCTGTCTACGCCTTCGCCTGCCAGCTTCGCACGCGATCCGCGCTGACGCCTTCGACGTCCGCAGCGACCGCGTCGGGATCCGCCTCGGTCAAGTCGTCCAGATCTTCGATCCCCGCGTCGGCGAGCTTCTCGACCGTTTTGGACCCGATTCCGTCGAGCGCCTCGAGATCCGAGCCCGACTCGCTCTCGCGGGCCTGAAACTCCTGATAGTTACAGATCGGACAGCCGAGTTCCCAGGGTTCGTCGCCGCTGTGGACGACGAGTTCCGGGAGGTCGTGTTCGTCGCAGTACTCGTCGGTGACTTCGATTTCACCGCGCCGGGGGAGCGGGAGTGAGTACTCGCAGTCGGGGTATCGGGTACAGCCGACCAGCCGGGAGCCGCTCTGGAGGGTTTTGATCGCCAGTTCGCCCCCGTGTTCCTCACCGCACTCCGGGCAGTCGCCGATGACCGGTCCCTCGCCGGCGTCTTCGGCCTTGCACAGCGGACAGCCGTGGACGAACGTCTGTCTGCCGGCGAGCATCTTGATCTCGTTCAGTCCGTGTTCCTCGCACTCGGACTCCATGATCAGCGGCTTGCCGGTCGAGGGAAGCGGCAGCGTGTACTCGCAATCGGGGTAGCCGTCACAGCCGATGAAGTACGAGCCGTGTCGGCTCCGGCGTACGAGGAGGTCCTCGCCACACTCCGGACACGGCCCCAGCCGCTTGTCGTCTTTCAGGGACTTGCGGAGCTGGTCGCCGATCTCGTCGCGGGAGTCCCCGAGGTTCGCGAAAATCTCGTCTAACATCTCGCGAGATTCGTCGGTGACGTCGTCGAGCGTGGCGTCACCGTTTGCGATCGCGTCCATGTCGGCCTCGAGTTGGGCCGTCATCTCCTCGCTGACGACGCGATCCGCGTAGTCCTCGGCGGCCTCGACGACGGCCATCGCGAGCCGCGTCGGCCGCGGCGGGTCGCTCTCGACGTAGCCCCGATCGTACAGCTTCTCTATGATGTCGTGGCGGGTCGACTTCGTGCCGATACCGAGGTCCTCCATGGTCTCGATGAGCCGCGACTGACCGAACCTGCGCGGGGGTTGGGTCTGTTTCGCCTCGAGTTCGACGTCCGAAAGCGCCAGCGCTTCACCTTCGTCGACGTCCGGAACGTAATTCTCGCTGGTGTTGAAGTACGGATAGACGTCGTGGTACCCGGCCTCGACGAGGCGCTTGCCGTTGGCCTTGAGCCGGTACTCGTCGACCTGGGCGACGACCTTGAGGTGTTCCCAGACCGCGGCTTCGGCGACGGTCGCGAAGAATCGGCGCACGACGAGTTCGAAGATTTCCCACTCGTCGTCGCTTACGTCGCCGCGACCCGGAATCTCGCCCGTCGGGTGGATCGGCGGGTGGTCGGTCGTCTCCTCGTCACCTTCGGTCGGAACGATGTCGTCGGCCTCGAGCAGTGATTCGGCGGAGTCGCCGAGGGTCGTGTGGCCGACGAAGTCGTCGAGGAGTTCCTCGGGATCTAAGTCGTCGGGATAGACGGTGTTGTCGGTCCGCGGGTACGTGACGTAGCCGGCGGTATAGAGGTCCTCGGCGATCGACATCGCCCGTTTGGCCGAGTACCCGATCGCGCTGGCCGCGCGGATGAACTGGGTCGTGTTGAACGGCGTCGGTGGCGTGTCCGTTCGAGTCCGCCGGTTGACGTCGACGACGGTCGCGACGTCGCGTTCGGCGAGCGTGTCGTAGACGTCCTCGGCGATCGCTTCCTCCCAGACGCGTTCGGCCTCGTTGTCGTCCTCGTCGCGGTAGAAGTACTGCGCTTCGAACGTGGTGTCGTCTTTCGTCAGATCGGCGAACAGCTCCCAGTAGTCCTCCGGATCGAACGCCTCGATCTCGCGCTCGCGGTCGACGATCAGCTTCAGCGTCGGCGACTGCACGCGACCGACGGAGATGAAATCGTTGCCGAGCTGACCCGCGGACAGGGAGAGGAATCGCGTGAGTGCAGCACCCCAGATCAGATCGATGATCTGGCGCGCCTCGCCGGCCGCGGCCAGATCGAAGTCCAGGTCGTCGGGTTCGTCGAACGCGTTCTGCACTTCGTTTTCCGTGATCGAAGAGAACCGCACGCGACGGATCGGGACGTCCTCGTCGACGTTTCGGACGATGTCGTACGCCTCCTTACCGATCAGTTCCCCCTCGCGGTCGTAGTCGGTGGCGATCGTCACGCGTTCCGCCCGCCGCGAGAGGAGCCGAAGCGTCGCGACGATATTCTCCTTCGTCGGCGTCTTCTCGACGCTCGCGTCGATCAGTTCGACCGGTTCGACGTCCCGCCAGTCCGAATACTCCGACGGGAAGTCGACACCGACGACGTGACCCGACAGCCCCACGCAGCGCTTGCCACCCCACTCGTACACGTTGACCCCGTTCTCGCGACTCGAGTCGTACGTGCCGCCGCTCAGGATGTCGGCGATCCGGCGGGCTGCGTTGTCCTTCTCCGTAATTATCAGCTCCACAGCGGATCACCCCCTCGAGCGAGCGGTCCCGACGACGGACGAATATCGTGCATCGTCGCTCGTTACGATTGAACGTTTGATAACGTTTTCGCCAAAACCGGCCGACAGCGCGGGTGTGCGTGTGTTGTGCGTCACGCGGGCGTGTGCGAGCGAAAGCACGATCGGTGTGTCTCCAGACCACGCATCGCAGTCGGACCATTCGAGGTCGTGTCGAACGATCGTGTCGTGGTTCGCCCGCGGTAGTCCCGGCGAATCGCGATCCAACGCTGTGATTTGTGGTCGTCGCGACCGCCCGCCGACTCTGAATCGATCCAGCGGCGCTCGGTGGTGCGGACTCCGGTTCGGTCCGTGGTGACGTCTTGCTTATGTCTCCTCGAGTCCTCTGGACCAGTGCGCGTAGACACGCGGAGAGAGATACCATGGAGAAAAACGTAGGCGGATTCGATCGCATCTGGCGCCTCGTCGGCGGAGCAATGCTGGTGGTGATCGGTGCGGCTGCACTCGTCGGCGCCGTCGCCATCGGTCCGGTCCTCGCGGCAGTGATGGTCGTCGTCGGCGCAGTGTTCTTCGCCACCGGCGTCCTCCAGCGGTGTGTCATCAACCGACTGTTGGATCTCGATACCTACCGGGGCGACCGGACCGAGACTACTCGGACGGACGAAGGGTCGATGGAACGGCCGAGCTGATCGAGACCTGTTTTTCGGCCGATCCGTCGAGACGCAGCGGCGGTACCGAAAACCGGTAACTGCTCCCGAGAGCCGAGCCCTTTTACTTCGCCTGGGTGAGATTCACACGCGAGTATCTCGTGGCTGCAACCGATCCGGAGCGCAAGCGCGTCGACATGACGTCGGGAGCGATATCGCCGAAACTGGTTCACCTCGCGTGGCCGCTTGTGCTGGGCAACCTGCTCCAGACGGTGTACAACCTGGCGGACATGTTCTGGGTCGGCCGCGTGAGCAGCGACGCCGTCGCCGCCGTGTCGCTGATGTTTCCGCTGTCGTGGATGTTCGTCTCGACCGCGATGGGGATCACCGCGGCCACCATCGCCCTGGTCTCCCAGTACGTCGGCGCGGGCGACGACCGAACGGCCGACCGCGTCGTCGCGCAGACGATCCTGCTCACGCTCGCCGTCTCGAGCGTTCTCGCGGTCCTCGGATTCGCGTTTCGCCGGCCGCTGCTCACGCTCATCGGCGCCCGAAATCAGGTGTTCGTCGAAGCACTGGCCTACATCGAAGTGATCTTTCTGGCGTTGCCCTTCACGTTCCTCTTCTTCGCCTTTCGGGCCTCGTTACAGGGAGCGGGGGATACGAAGACGGCGATGTGGCTCATCGTCGTCTCGGCGGGTCTCAACGTCGTCCTCGATCCGTTCTTCGTCCTCGGCTGGGGGCCGGTCCCAGCCATGGGAACGCGCGGAGCGGCCATCGCGACGTTCCTTTCACGCGGGCTTGCCACCGCCACGGGCATCGCCATTCTCCTCGACGGAGGGTTCGGCGTCCGGCTCCGAATCCGCGACCTGACGCCCGATATCGACATCCAGAAGCGGCTGCTCGAGATCGGGACCCCGGGAACGCTCGACGGCTGGGCCCGCAGCTTCGCGGCGGTGGCGATGGCCGGATTCGTGGCTCGGTTCGGCGCCGCGCCCACCGCAGCGTTCGGTATCGGCGTCCGACTGATGTCGGTTACCTGGGCCATCGCAGGTGCCGTGGGCCAGGCGACCGCAACGGGTGTGGGCCAGAACCTCGGTGCAAAGTCGGCGGACCGGGCAGCCGCCGTCGCGCGGACGGCCACCGCCGCGACGATGGCAATCATCTTCGCCGTCGCAGTCGTCCTGTTCGCGTTTCCGGCGGCCGCGGTTCGAATCTTCGTCGCCGATCCCGCGGTGATCGCCGAAGGCGTCGTCTTCCTGCGGATCACCACCCTCTTCTGGGCACCCTTCGCCGGCGTCATGGTGATTCAGGGGGCGTTCCGCGGGGCGGGCAACACCCGCGAAGCGATGATCCTCTCGATCCTCTCGCGGTGGGTGTTTCGATTCCCGCTCGTTCTCGGACTCGCGTTCTCCTGGACCGTGACCGTCCCCGTGATCGGGGTGCGGATCGACGGCCTCGGCTGGGGCGTCGAGGGTATCTGGTGGGCGCTCGCGTTCGGGATGATCGCGTCCTTCGTCGTCGCGGTCGTCTGGTTCCGACTCGGGACCTGGGCCGAAGGCGTTATCGACGGACAATCCGGAACCGACCGCGATGACGACTTCCTGGGTGGGGACCGGTCCGCAGGCGGCGACCGGGAGTCGGAGTTCGTCGACGACTGATCGGTCGGCCGTTCCGCCGCCCGTCAGCCGTCGCTCGCCCACTCTCGTGCCATTACGCCACCGATCGCCGTCGTCGAACGCCGCTGGACGGTCGACACCGTCCCTCGAGCGATCCCCCGCTCCCCGGCCACGGGTTCCACAGTGTGCGGCGCTGACTAACCCTCACGAAAGTTGTCCATCGTGAACGAGCGACCGCAACTGACTTAACACTACCTGGTGTTACCACCTAGTTGTATGAGCGACTTCGAACAGTTCAGTCAGGTTGGCGAAGCTGACGTTACGCGGGCGATCGGACAGGAGTGGACCGAGGAGTTCATGGATTTCTCGGATTCGGACGTAATCATCGTCGGCGGCGGCCCCTCGGGGTTGACCGCGGCGAAGGAACTCGCAGAGCGCGGCGTCAAGACGATGGTCGTCGAGAAGAACAACTACCTGGGCGGCGGCTTCTGGCTCGGCGGCTTCCTGATGAACAAGGTCACGGTTCGAGATCCCGCACAGCAGGTCCTCGACGAACTCGAGGTCTCGTACAAACGCGCCCAGGAGAACGACGGACTCTACGTCGCGAACGGTCCCGAAGCGTGTTCCGGGCTCATCAAGGCCGCCTGCGACGCGGGCGCGAAGATGCAGAATATGACCGAGTTCACGGACATCGTCATCCGCGAGGACCACAGGGTCTCGGGGATCGTGATGAACTGGACGCCGGTCCACGCGCTCCCCAGAGAGATCACCTGCGTCGATCCGATCGCCGTCGAGGCCGATCTGGTGATCGACGCGACCGGCCACGACGCGATGGCGGTCACGAAACTCGACGAACGCGGCGTCCTCGACGCCCCCGGCATACAGGACGCGCGAGACCGCGGCCAGGTCATGGATCAGACCGATTCCGACACCTACGGCGCGCCCGGCCACGACTCGCCCGGCCACGACTCCATGTGGGTCGGCAAGAGCGAGGACGCGGTCGTCGAACACACCGGCATCGTCCACGACGGCCTCATCGCGACCGGGATGGCGACCGCGACGACCTACGGCCTCCCGCGGATGGGGCCGACGTTCGGTGCCATGCTCGTCTCCGGCAAGCGCGCCGCCCAGGTCGCACTCGACGAACTCGAAGTCGACGCCGAACCCGTCGAACTCACCTCACGGGCGGCACCGGCCGACGACTGACCGCGATTACCCGAGGCATGGTCGAACGAGTCATCTGCTACCGGGCGCCGTCGACGAGGGCGGAAATCGACGACGTCGCCGCGTGGCTCGAGGGACGGATCGACGCGGACGTGACCGTTCGCGACCGCTTTCTCGAGGTCCATCGCACGGACGACCTCGCGGAACGGTTCGCCGAGGCGCGAGTGTCGTCACCGTACGAACGCGAGACCGGCAACGCGATGCTGGGGACGATCCGCTACGAAGAGCGGGCGCTCGCGAATCCCGACCGCGAAGGCGGCGTCCTCTACGACGGCGAACAGATCCAGCGGGCGTTCAACGCCGCGGTGCCCGAGGACGAGCGCGGGCTCGAGACGCTGCACGTGGCGGTCATAGACCGGGCGATCGGGACGTGGGGAGACCACGACGGCCGCTGGCACAAGCGCGTGACCGTCCTCGGACAACCGGCTCTCGTCTCGGTCCCCGGCCTCTACGAGGCGCCCGCGAAGCCCGAGGCGTACTACAAAGAAAAGCAGCGACACGCCCTGCTGTCCGGCGACGCGCCGCCGCGGGAAGTCCTCGAGAACCAGGTCGACGGCGAGTTTCTGATCCAGGACGACCCCCGAACGACGGACGCGCTGAAGGGGTACGTCCTGCAGGCCCTCGACTACCTCGAGACGGGCGAGCCGTTTTGCGATCGGGAGGGCTGCCGGCTGTTCGACGCCCACTACCACGAGGACCTGATCGACGCCCAACTCCGCGACCCCGAGTTCTGCACCGAGCACGCGCGGCTGTACGGGGAGTGAGACGGTCCGAGCCGTCGGTCACGCGCACCCCGGCGGTTCGCGCGAACTCTCGCCGACGGTCCGTTTGCCCGCGTCAGGCGGCTGGAAACAACGCTTGCGCTCGGCCAGTAATCGAACTGAGAGCACCTGTAAGGTTTACAATCGCGAGGGTGGTTACGTGCCAAGAGATAGCACATGATTCTCATTATCGGTGCCGGCGATGTCGGTTCCAACATCGCGCTCGACCTCGCGGAAGACCAGGACGTGGCGGTCATCGACCGAGATGCTGATCGAATTGATGACCTCACGTCGCGACTCGACGTGTCCGGTACCGTCGGCGATGGCCGCTCGGTCTCCGTGCTTCAGGAGGCCGGCATCGATCGGGCGGAGATCGTCGTGGCGAGCACCGATAGCGACGCGGCCAATGTCATGGTCTGCAACGCGGCCAAGCACGCCGGCGACCCGCACACCATCGCCCGCGTCAAGGACGTCGGACTGTACCGGACCTGGCAATCGCTCGAGGGAGGGCTAAGCGTCGATAGAATGCTCTGCATCGACGTGCTCGCCGCCGAAGCCGTCGTCCAGACCGTCGCGCTTTCGGGTGCCGAGGCCGTCGAGACCTTCGCCGACGGTCGAGTGGAAGTCGCCGAGTTCGTCATCGACGAGGACACGCCGGTGACCGGACAGAGTATCGCTGAGACGGACCACTACCCGTCGGCTACGTTCGTTGCGATCCTCCGTGATGACGACATCCTCACGCCCGAGGGAGACACCGTTATGCAGTCCGGCGACCGCCTCATCGTCATCGGAAGCCTACACGGCGTTCGTCAGTTCGCGGAGGACATCTCCTCGCAGCCCAGCCTCGACGCCGATAGCGACATCGTCATCGTCGGGGGCGACGTACTGGGGTACCAGATCGCCCAGCAGTTCGAAGCTCGGGGGTGGATCCCGCAAGTCGTCGAGCGCGATCCGAATCAAGCGGTCGGACTCACGACGCAGTTGCGCGGATTGTCGTCATCCGAGGTCGACACGTCGGACGTTGGGCGGTTCGAGCCCGACTTCCTCACGAACGCCGATCTGGTCGTCGGGGCGGTCGATGACGATACGAATTACTTACTCACGCAACTCGCTCGAGAACAGGCCGTCGGCCAAACTGCGACCGTCGTCGACGACCCCGCGGTCGTCGGACTGTTCGAGGAGACCGGACTCGACGTCGTCGTTCACCCCGAAGACATTATCGCCGGCAAGATACTCCAGGTGATCTACGGGTCCAGACCGGAGAACATCGGCGTTTTCGAACACGACAACGCCGAAGTCCTCGAGGTGGTGATCGACGAGGGGAGTACCCTGGCCGGGAAGCCCCTCAAAAATGCGGTTTCCGAACTGCCGGCGGGCGTCGTCATCGGTGCAATCATCCGCAACGGCCAACTCCAGACGCCGCGCGAAAGCAGGATCATCCAGACCGGCGATCGGGTCATCGCGTTCGTCAACGCCGAGGTGGCGTCCGAAGCCGCCGAACTGATGTAAGACGGCGGCGATGCTCTCCGTCGTCCGATCGCGGATTTTCGCTCGCGGAACGTCGTCGGAGACCGTTTCCTCCATCCCGTCGACAGCGTCGGCGAAGGTCCCTCCCAGTGCTTTACTGGTGCCACCGTCTCGGAACCAGTGCGTACTTTTCCCCAGCGGTCTTCGACAACGCACAACGAGTGCTGAGTTTACCGTTGACGTTCCGGTACGGTTTCGCGACCTCGATCCGATGAACCACGTCAACCACGCCGTCTACGCGACGTACCTCGAATCCGCCCGGGGCGCCTACCTCGAGGAGGTCGCGGGGCGAAGCGCCGAGGGCGCTGCGTTCGTCCTGGCCAACCTCGAAATCTCCTACGAGCGGCCGATCACGACGGGCGACGACCCCACCGTCGCCCTCTCGGTCACCCGACTCGGCGAGTCGAGTTGCACGATGGCCTACGAGATCCGCGTCGGTGACGACGTGGCGGCCACGGCCGAGACGACGATCGTTCACGTCGATCCCGAAACGCAGACCTCGAGCCCGATTTCGGACGCGATAGCTCGGCGCATCGGGGAGTACGAGGGACTCGAACTGTCGGTGTGACATCCTCCCCAGCGTGAACGCCGGAGCTTCCCGTCCCGCAGGTTGGGATATTTGCCGGTCTACGACACGACCTGTTCTCTCGTGTGAAACGTCCCGCTCTCGCGGTCGAACATGTGTGTCGAAGGCTGTGCCACACAGCCGTTACTCCTATCCTCACCATGAGGACTCGGAGTTATCTTCTGGCGCATATTCTCCGCCCCGTTACAATCCGCGTTCCCAACCAACTCACAGGACGAGCAGACGTACAAGCCACGTTCGACACGGTTCGACTTCGTGTCATCGCCACATCGTGAACACGCCTTCGAGGTGTTCCACTCGTTCTCCTTCAGCACCTCAACGCCACGTTCATCGCCTTTGTACGCGAGATACTGGTAGATGCGGTCGAACGCCCACGTATGTAACTTCTTGTTTCCGGTCTTCCCCCAATCCGATTCTCGAACTTTCTCAGGCCAACTCACCGCGACCGTGCCAACATCTCGTTCGACGCATTCGGTGATGATGGTGCCCGTGAGGGTGTGGTAGAAGTGTGTTTCCCGTTCTGCGAGTTTCCGACGTGCCCACATCGACGTCTCTGACGGCCCGTTCTCACCCTCGGTGTCGTACTCTGCTTGGGTGAAGTAGTGCTTGTCCTGTTTGAGCGAGTTGCCGGGGTAGAGGACGTACTCGTCCGGGAACGCGACCGTGGCAATGTTCTTGACTCCGAGGTCGATGCCTGCCACTCCGTCGCATGCCGAATCGTTGGTTTCGAGTTCGACTTTGCAGACGAAGTGCAGTTCCCACTCGTTGCCGTTCCAGACTGCTCGGACATTCTGTACCTGGTTGACTTCTGAGAGGTCAACGTCCGGGCGTGTCTGGTATTCACAGAGGATGAAGTCCGACCAGTAGTCTTTGAGATTCGAGCCTTTTGAGAGGCGAACGCGGTTGTTCTCGGGATCGTGTTTGAATCCGTCTGTTTTGAAGGTAACCGTGGAGCGAGGACGGGTATCGCCGTGTTTGCGGTAGCCGGGCGGATTCGCCGTATCGTCTGTCTGTCGGCGGTCGAACCACGACTGGAAAGCGTCAGAAAGTTCTTCAATGACTTTCTGACTGGATTGTGCGTTCAAGTCTTTCCAGCACGACCGGGTTTTCATGTACGCTTTCAGCGTTCCTTCATCGGGAATCTCGCCAGTTTCTTCCCAGATGCGGTCGGCTGTCCAGCGTGCGACGTTCCAGATTTTCGAGGCAGAATCACCGAGCGAATCAAGGCCCTCGCAGACCTGTCGCTGGTTCTGGATGGAACCACTGTAGGTACGAGTGACCTGAATCGCCATATATAGCCTATGTAGACAATCCAACTTAATGGTATGGTATGATTAGTGTTGAATATCCAGTCTGCTATCGACGGTGGAGTGGTGGTCCAGTGACGCGATTCACGCCCGGCGTAAACGCCGGGATTCTCTCGCTGATTAAAGATAGATACGGCCGACGACCGGTCGAATCGTCCGCCGGTCACTCGAGTCGACCGCCGGTCAGCCGAACGACCCCGAGGACGTGCGTTTCGTCCGCGACGGCGGCGCTCCGGTGGCGGAGGCGGGCGTGAGCGGCGTCGATCTTCTCGTCGAGGCGAATGTGAGGATCGTTCTCGTAGCGCAACTGCATCGTCGGCGGCGTCGAGAGGATCACGATCGCCCGGAAGACGGCGTTGACCGGCGGCGCGTACCACGTCTCGCTCCGCGCGGCGTTGGCGAGGACGACGGTCCCGTCGGAACCGACGAGATCGCACCAGTCGTCCACTGCAGCGACGGGGTCCTCAAGCATGCCCACGACGAACGTGGCGAGGACGGCGTCGATTTCGCCGCCGTCCGTTTCGGCGGCTGCGGCCCCCGTCCCGAGCGGCGGCCGCGTCGCATCACCGCGCACCACGGAGACGTTGTCGTAGTCCGCCGTCGCCGCGCGCGCTCGCTCGAGGACCTGTCGCGTGAAGTCGATCCCGATCACGGTTCCCGTCGGACCGACCCGTTCGCGGAGAAAGGGAAGGTTCGCACCGGTCCCACACCCCATCTCGACGACGGTGTCGCCGGGCTCGAGTCGGCAGGCGGCGGCCGCTCGCCGTCGGAGCCGTGCGATTCCCGGCGTCCGACGCGCAATCACGTCGTAGAGACGCGCCCAGCGGCCGTAGAACTCCTGTGCGGATTCCGTCGACATTCGTCGTTTCACCCGCCGAATTCAGGTACACGACCGGATCGTGTTCGCCACGGACTGTGCGTCCGGACCGAGGACGTATATCAGCGGTTCGATGCCCATGCCGCCGGTCTGGTACAACACCGTGGCGTCGGACTCGTCTTCGATCGCCGCGCCGACGCTCGACGAGACGTCACCCGATTCGTCGAATTCGGCGGCGACGTGGCCCAGCTCTTCCAATTCGTCCACTAATTCGGAGTCGTATCTGATGTTGATCGCCGCCGAGGCCTCAGAACCGTGGCGCCGAGCGGCGAGCAGGACACGGGCGACGTGTTCGGAGACGCCGAATTCGGGCGCCGCGGGGACGGTGGCTCGGCCCTTCACGTCGAAAATGCGACCCGGCACACCCGCGACGTCGTCGACGTCCTCGGCATCGGGCGTGCACGCGACCAGATTCGAGCCGACCGCCGGAATGAGACCGGCGAAGCCGCTCGCCGTCTCGAGGACGCTCAATCCCTTTCGAACCGACGAGAGGACGCGTTCGCTGGCCCGCCGTTCGCTCTCCGGATCGTGGACTCGAAATCCCGCTCCGTGGTCGGCGAGTTCCGGAACGGCCTCCTCGTGGAGCTGTGCGAGGAGGTCCCCGCCGGATTCGAGGTCACGAACCAGCACCTCGAGTTCGATCAGCGCCTGCACCGGCGAAATGTCGCCGGCCGACAGCCCCGTTCCGAGCTCTTCGACGAGAGTTCGGACGCGGTCGTCGCCGGCGATGCGGTCGTTGATCGTCACGTCGCCGTGGGCGTACTTCGAGACCGCACTCTGGCTAATACCGAGGACGTCGGCGACCTCGCTCTGCGTGAGCCCCCGATCGCGCAGGTTGCTGGCCAGCAGCGATCGGACGGTCGGGAGGAATTCGTCCACGACGATTTCTTCGACGAATTGCATTCGTTAGACGGTCGTACGAGCGGCGGCCGGATAACTTATCGGTCCGCGTCTTCCCGGCGTGTCGTTAGACGATCGGGACGAGCATCGACGCGAACTCGAAGTCGTAGACGTGATTGAGTAGAACGTAGGTGACGACCCCCAGCGTGAGGCTCAGAATCCACGCGCCGGCGGCGATACGGCCGATCCTGGCGTGGGGCGTGGATCTGAGTTCGGCGGGGGTATGAGTGAGCCCGAGGATCAACGCGTAGAGGACGACGGGCACGGAGACGACCGAGAGGACGATGTGTATCGCGAGCATGATCAGGTACGCGTAGAAGACCAGGTCCGGACCGACGAAGTGCTTCTCGCCGCCGCCGCCGACTTTGAGCAGATAGACGACCAGAAACAGCAGGATCAGCGCGAACGCGCCCATCATCGAGAGCTGGTGCTTTCTGATCTCGCCCGCGCGAATCCAGTACCAGCCGCTGACGAGCAGAATCGTCGCCGTCGTGTTTATCACGGCGATCGCGTGCGTGAGCAGATTGATTTGTGCCCGCGTGAGGTCGGGATAGATCGGCACGTCGAGCAGGAACGTTCCGAGTACCAACGCGTAGCCGATGATCGTCAAGAGGATCGTTACGCCCATCGGCCGCTCCCGGAGTCGCCGTCTCGCGTCAGCGGTTGCCATTATCGGACGTTAGAAGCACCGCCGTATCATGCTTGTTGTTCGGCGCCGAGTCGGTGGCTCGCCGCCCCTCTCGATCGGCCGACCACGACCGGGTCCGGCCCGACCGCGCTCACTCCCGCTCGAACGGGAATCGGTCGAGCCGCTCGCGAACCAGCGGTTTCAGCTCGAAGAGGTGCCGCTCGGTGTCCGAACCGGTCTCCCCGCCCTCGTCGGGGCCGTGCTGGGTGTACATCGTCGTACGGGTCGTAACCGTCGCGTGTGATCGCACCACCGCTCGCTCGGCCATGCGTCTCGAGTCCCCGTCCGCCCTCAGACCGCGTACCCCCGTCGGTCTCGCGGTCGTTGGGGGCCCGTTCACCGAGAATGTGTTCGTACGCTTCCTTGATCCGAAGGAACTGCTCGCGAGAGCCACCGTGGTCAGGATGATGATCCTTCAAGAGGACCCTGTAGGCCCGCCGGACCGCCTGTTCGTCGGCGTCCGGTGTGAGCCCGAGGGCCTCGTAGTGGCTCGTCATCGTTGCTGCAATCGATGCTTCGTCGAAAAGGGTCTTTCCGTGTGTGACTACTCCCACGATTGAAGTCGTGGACTTTCTCCTCGAATCTGTGTGACTCCCGGCGTGAGCCACGCCGGAACGGCGACCACCACGCGGAGTGGACGGTCAATCGGTCGTTCCGGACAGGTCCTCCAGCAGCACCCGCCCGTCCCGGTCGATAGTGACTTCGTAACCACAAAATTCGAACGAGACGGTCCCGCGCGATCTGCTCACGCCGGACGATCGATCACCGAAGAGCGCGTCGAGGGCGTCGGGATCGACGGCGGCATAGAGCGATTCGTACGCCGGTGGCACAATCTCAGCCGGCTGAACCCCCTCGGCATCGGCGATCGCTTCGATCACGGCCCGACTCGGCGGCCCTCCGGACGACATCGCGATGTTATCGCCACCCTCCATCATAGTACAATAATGTTTAATAGTATTTGAAATAAAACTGTCCCTCCGACGACCCCGGGACCGGCCGGGGAGCGAATTCCCGTGACACGACGACCACCGTCCGGCCGCATCCGGGAACCGAAACGGGACGCCGTCAGCTGATGTGAATTGCCGGTTTTCCGGGTCGGGCTTTGGTCGCGAGTTCGTCGTCCGCGGTCGCCCGGCGAACGACGACGTCAGCACCGAACTCGTCCGTCACGAGCCAGGTCGAACGCTCGAGAATCGCACACTCGCCGTCCGCCGTGAGTCGCTGGCCGCTTTCCGCGTTGCGGTCGCTCCCGAAGTGCTCCGCGACGAACGCCCCGACGGTTTCCCGGTCGGCGTCGACGCTGTCCTCCTCGAGGACGCCGTCGAGTACCGATTCGACGTCGCCGTCGGTTCGATCGGCCAGTTCGGCCGCCCGGTACTTCCACTCCTCGGCGACGACCAGTTCGATTCGCTCGGGTTCGTCGATGGCGGCGACCTCGACGATGTCCCGGACGTCCTCGAGCGTCCGATCGATCAGACGACGCTCCTGCTGGTACGCCGATGCGTCGCGCTCGGGCGCCGGCCACTCGGCCTCGACGACCAGGCCCTCGCCGCGGAGTTTGTTCCACAACTCCTCGCCCAGATGCGGGGCCATGGGAGCGATCACCGCGGCGAGGGTCAACAAGCCGCGCCGATAGACCTCGCCGTGAGGGCGGTCGTACTCGCGGTACCGCCGCAGGAGACGCGCGAGTTCCTGAATTTCGGTCGCGGCGCGGTGGAACCGGAACCGCTCGTATTCATCGGTGATCGCCGCGGTCGCCCGGTCGATTTCGCGGGCGACGT
Organism: Natrinema caseinilyticum; assembly: GCF_024227435.1. Taxonomy (GTDB): domain Archaea; phylum Halobacteriota; class Halobacteria; order Halobacteriales; family Natrialbaceae; genus Natrinema; species Natrinema caseinilyticum. Next base: position 3,512,984 of record NZ_CP100445.1, on the reverse strand, counting down.
ATTCGTCGTGCGCTCGCCGCTCGAGACGGGGATTGCCCTCCTCGACGAAGTCGGTCGCCATCCGGTAGAGTGTCTGCTGGAGGTCGTAGGCTCCGCGGACGTTGTTGGCTGTCCACTCGAAGTCCTGTTCCGGGTGGGCCGCCGAAAGAACGAACAGCCGAGTCGTCTCCGCCCCGTACTCGTCGGGAGCGACGACGTTTCCCCTGGAACTGGACATCTTTTCACCGTCGTACAGCACCGTCCCCTGACTCATGAGTTCCCGAATCGGCTCTCGGCGCTCGAGGAGACCGAGATCGGCGAGCGCCCGCGTGAAGAAGCGGGTATACAACAGGTGGAGAATGGCGTGTTCGTCGCCCCCGACGTAGACGTCGATCGGCATCCACTCGTTCGCGAGATCGGTGTCGAACGGCGCGTCCTCGAGATGGGGCGACAGAAAGCGCAGGAAGTACCACGAGGAGTCGACGAACGTATCCATCGTGTCCGTCTCTCGACGTGCCGGACCGGCGCAGTCGGGACAGGTCGTTTCGGTCCACGCCTCGGCTGCATCCAGGGGGTTGCCGGTCGTCTGGACGAACTCGGGAAGTTCGACCGGGAGTTCCTCGTCCGGGACGAGGACGTGGCCGCAGTCCTCGCAGTGGACCACCGGAATCGGCGTCCCCCAGTACCGCTGTCGGGAGATGAGCCAGTCGCGAAGGCGGTAGGTAACGGCTTCCTCGAGCGCGTCGTGGTCTTCTACGAGTCGTCCACGTGCCGCCTCGCTTTCGAGACCGTCGTACTCACCGCTTCCCTGGAGCACCCCCTCGCCGGTGTACGGTGCCGTTTCGGCGGGAGCACCGCTTCGACCGTCGTTCTCGTCCCCGGGATCGTCGCTGGGGACGATCACGCGGTCGATCAGCAGGTCGTGTTCGATCGCGAACGAGTGGTCGCGCTCGTTGTGGCCGGGGACGCCCATTACGGCACCCGTACCGACGTCCTCGAGGACGTAGCCAGCGACGTATACGGGAAGTTCTGCGCCGGTCAGTGGATGAACGGCGGTCGCTTCGGTTTCGACGCCGGCGAACCCGACCTCGTCGGGATCCTGCTCGCGGACGATATCGACGTACTCCGCGACCTCGTCGTCCGTCGCAGCCAACTCGCGCGCCAGTTCGTGACCCGGCGACACCGCGAGATAGGTCGCGCCGTAAATCGTCTCCGGGCGCGTGCTGAAGACCTCGACGGGTTCGGCACCATCCCCGCTCCCGCCTCCGCCCCCGCGGGATGACACGTCGAATGCGATCCTCGCGCCCTCCTGTCTGCCGATCCAGTTGCGTTGTATCTCGCGGACGCCGTCGGGCCAACCCGTAAGGTCGTCGAGTCCGTCGTCCAGTTCCTCGGCGTAGTCCGTGATCGTGAAAAACCACTGGTCGAGTTCTCGCCGACCGACCGGCGTCTCGCAGCGCCAACAGACCCGATCGCCGTCGTTCTCCGCGACCTGTGCGTCGGCGAGTACCGTTTCGCAGTCGGGACACCAGTTGACCGTCGCCGCCTCGTACTCGACGAGTCCCGCCTCGTAGAGGCGCTCGAACAACCACTGGTTCCACCGGTAGTACTCCGGTTCGCAGGTGGTGATCTCCCGAGACCAGTCGTAGCCAAAGCCCATCGTCTCGAGTTCCTCTCGCATGCGCCGGATACAGGCCTGCGTCCAGGACCGCGGGTCGGTCTTTCGTTCGACTGCCGCGTTTTCGGCCGGGAGGCCGAACGCGTCCCATCCCATCGGGTGGAGGACATCGTCCCCCTGCATGCGACGATACCGCGAGTAGGCGTCCGTGATCGCGTAATTTCGGACGTGCCCCATGTGGAGCGTGCCGGACGTGTAGGGAAACATACCGAGGACGTAGGTCGGATCGTCGGCGTCCTCGTCGAGCGCGTAGACGTCGTCGCGCTCCCAGACGTACTGCCAGAACTCCTGTACCTGGGCGTGATCGTAATGGCTGGTCATTGTCGGCGAGATCCGTTGGTCCCACTGGGAGCGCCGGCTATATCATTGTTCGGCCGCCCGAGTCGGGACGGCTTCGCGAACGGGCCGCGCCGTCGGTCGCGTGAGGGGATTCGAGAGCCACGGAACCAGTCACAGACGGTCCGAAGGGCCACCGAACTCCGTGCCTGATCGGGTATGGGCTGAGATTAACAAAGCGGGTGGACGGCGTCCTGACACGGTGTCGAATGTCCAGATTTCGCGACGATCTTCCATCGGCGGTCGCGTTGCTCGTCACCATCGCCGCCGTCTTGCTCACGTTCGGTGCCATCGTCTCCGTCTTCGCACCCGAACTCACGGCCGACGATTCCTCGCCAGCCGAGACGGAGCACGACGGCTCGTCGGTAAACCAGGCGAACGAGACAGCGGCCGACCGGGAGGCGAACGAGACGGCGGCCGAGCGCGAGCGAGTCGGATCGACTGACGCCGAGACGGACAGCGGTGACACAGCGGCCGGTGGCGGCGACGCTACTCCGACTCCCGAGTCCGAGGGCGACGGGCCTGCGGCCGAGCTCGGATCGCCCTCGGACGACACGCCCGAGCGACCCGACCCCGAGTCGGAACTCGGCGGCATAGAGCGGACGATCGAGCAAGCATTAGGTGATGACGGGGAAGACGAGGCAGCCGAACGCGACAGCGGCCCCTTCGACGACGAGCGCGGACGGTCGGACGACGACGGGCGGGGCCGACCCGATTCCGCTGGTCCGCCGGGTGATAGCTAACCGTCGGTAGACGCTGGTCCGTTCGACGACCGACGAAAAACGGACACTCGGATGGTCGGTTACCGGGTTCCGGCGGCCGTCCCGGTGCGGACGCCGCGGCCGCCTGCGTACGCGACGTACGCCGAGAGCACGGCGGCGACGATTCCGGAGATGACGTTACTCCAGACGAGCCCCGTTCCGGCGACCGTGAGGCCGCTCATCGCAACCTCACCGCCGATGGCCCACTGAGAGACGATCATCCACAGCGCGAGCAACGCGACGAGCGACATCACGCCGGTACTGGTCGAGTGGCCGGTAGTGATCCGATAGTAGTTGTAGCCCGCAAGGAGGAAGATGGCCCCACCGACGAGAAGATTGTTCCACAGCATGGCCGTCGCCTCCGGATAGACGAACGGTGAAACGGCCATCCAGAGACCGATCAGGGAGACCAAACCACTCAGCCACTTCTGACTGTCCGATTCACCCTGCCTGCGGGTGGTCGATTCACCGGCCGTCGGTTCGTTCGTGGTGGACTCGCTCATGGTTCGTGGTACCCTCGTTTGCGGCTACACTGAGGACACTCAAAAGCCGCACGACTGTTCCACCTCCGCGCCGAAAATCCGTACAAAACGCGCTCGTTCGGCGGTACGTCAACGAACGGTGAGCGCAGTCCAAATTGCTGTTACGACTTCCTAATGAACGACTGGCGCACTCCCCCTCGGTCGGGTAATTCGGTTTTACTGTGCGGCGAATCGGTGGAAAAATCATCACCACCGCGTTCCGTACTGGAAGTCGATCGAGTCCGCGCGAGACGGGTTCGAACGTCCCGGACGGAATCATCGTTTCCAGTACACAGTCCATCGGCCCCAGCACTCTCACCGTCGTCGGCCGCGAACTCGAATTCCCGCTCCGGAGCAACTCGATACCTCCCGTCCACAGCAGTCGCGGTGGGTACTCGAGCGATGCTGTGGTGTCGAATCGAGTATGGATCGGACGAGTGGGCCGAATCGGCCGGTGAAACGGACGCGACTCTGACGAATCCGACGCTGATCGAACGACGTCGGCCACCTGGGCCACGAAGACGCGAGGCGAGTTTCGGGCGCAAACTCGATAGTTGCGATAGTTGAAACGTCCTTATCCTCTGTATAGTGATGCCCCAACAGAAGAAACGTTGATCAAATGAACTCACTTGTAACTGCATCCTGCGGGCTTCGTGGCCGGCAGCATGCAACACACAAGTTACCATACCGAAATCCTCCACTCGGTTCGAGTTTCATGGGGGTACTCGGGGGCGACAGAACGACATTCACGAACAGATCGGAAACCGTATCATCCGAACCCATCGTCTCGGGGACGGACGAGACGGGGAGTGCGTAATCAACGACTATCCGAACTGGATTAGTACCTATGCGCAGCAATACCCAACAACAGCGTGCGGAGACCCGATCGATTCAAAGCAGCGTCCAGATTTTGCTCGTCATCTGTGGCGTCGTCTTCCTGGTAGCCGGGGTGACACTCGCAGTCGGTGGCGTCTCAGTCGGCGACGCGATCGACGGCGTCATGGGCGGCTCCGATCAGGCCGGCGATAGCGGTGGGGCGGGCGGCGACGGTGCCGATACCGGTGACGGCAGTGGTGGCGATGATAGCAGCGGAGACTCCGGTGGCGATGACAGTGGCGGAGACTCCGGTGGCGATGATAGCAGCGGAGACTCCGGTGGCGATGACAGTGGCGGAGACTCCGGTGGCGATGACAGTGGCGGAGACTCCGGTGGCGATGACAGTGGCGGAGACTCCGGCGGCGACGATAGTGGCGGTGACGAAACGTATTCACTGCCAGTGGCGGTGGAAGATCAGGACGGCAACGGGGTTTCAGGCGCAACTCTCACCATCGACCTACCGTCCGGGGAGACCATGACGGAAACCGTCGGGGATAACGGTGAGATCTTGTTCAAAGAGGCCAGTGAAGGCGAATACACGCTCACCGCAACCGCTGAAGGATACGGAACCGACGATAAAACCATCCAGCTCGATAGCTCGAGAGACGATCCAGTTACGCTGACAATCGAAGAAGATCAGGAGACGTACTCAATTCAGGGAACCGTAACGAACGAGAGCGGCGAACCGATTGACGGCGCCACGGTTCACCTCAAAAACCTCCGCAGGAGTACGGAGGTCAGAGATGACGGCACATACGAGATCCCCAATCTCGAGCCCGGCGATTACACGGTTATCGTATCCGCAGACGGGTACAAAGAGGCGGAAAAGAAAGTCACGATCAAGGACTCGGACGAAGAGGATGTCAAGATGAAACTAAAAAAAAAGGATGACGGAGACGACGGCGGTTTTGATTGGCCGTTCATGATTTCCCCCGGAGTATAGTAGCGTAGTTCGCTGCTATCTCATCTGTTGGCAGCGCTATTTCCCGGGCTCAAGGGTCGATCTACCCATCTTAGTACGGAATAACAAGCACCTCTCAACGACAGTGTGAGGACTCGAACGGTTTCCTCAGTACGCGGAGTCACGCCTATCCCAAACCTGTTAACAGCCCTCCAGCCAGGTGCCTGGAGGGATATTTCACGTCTAATTCTACCAGACAACCGTCGAACTGTGCCTCCAGATGCCAGCAATTCCCTCCCCGCTCGAATCCTTCATCCTCCGTGTTCGAACCGAAAACGACAGAGTGTGACGATCGGTCGAGATTCGTCGTTCGCCTGCACCTGTGAGGGGAAAGCGGAGAGAATACCGAAGGAAGGCGAGGAGAAATCGTCGTTTCGTCAATCGAACGTGGCACTGGTAGAACGATTCCAACGGACTTGTTTCACGACTGGTCCGGAATCGTCATCTACATGCCGGAACCTCAGGACGTGGCGTATCTCCGGCCACGATCGATCAAGCGCCTCCGGACAGACTCCGAAGATCGAATCGACGTACGCAGCTGCTGGTCCGACTACTCTCAGGGTGGAGTACTCGGCAAGAACACTACCCACTACGGATCGGCGTGTACCGGCGCGAAAATTGACCTTCTCGTGTCACCGTCGATCGAGTGTCAGTAACGTACGACGCAACGATCTCCGTCTGAGCGACGACCGACCCAACCGCGTGAAATCCTCCGGTCGATACGCGGTGTAAAATGAAGACCGAATCAGCGGGTGTGGGCTCCCAGGGGCCCGACCCGGCCGAAGCGACGAGACGTCAGCGAGGACCGACTCGATCACTCGACCGTGACACTCTTCGCGAGATTGCGCGGCTTGTCGATCGGCCGATCGAGCAACTTGGCGGCGTAGTAGGAGAGCAGTTGCAACTGCACGTTCGCGAGCAGGCCCGCCCAGACGGGATGTGTGTCCGGAACCGAGAGGTGCGCGTCGGCGATGTCCACGAGGGAGTGGTCGTCCGGACCGACGGCGACGATCGGCGCGCCGCGTGACTGTGCCTCGATCGCGTTCGTCGTCGTCTTCTCGTCTTCGCCGCCGGTGTAGACCGCGAACACCGGCGTCTCCTCGGTCACCAGGGCGAGCGGCCCGTGTTTGAGTTCTCCCGAAGCGAACCCTTCCGCGTGTTCGTACGTGATCTCCTTGAACTTCAACGCGCCCTCGAGGGCCACCGAGTGCCCGAACCCGCTGCCGATGAAGAAGTACGACTCGCTGTCGCGGTACGTCTCGGCGAGGGCCGCCGCCTGCGTCGTCTCGAGGACGGTCTCGACGTGCGCCGGGAGGTCCTCGAGGGACTCGAGCATCGACGCCCGATCATCGAGGGGAGTCGCGTCGGGGATGTCGGCGGCGACGTGCTGGGTGAGGAGTCCGAGTGTGACCGCCTGCGAGGAAAACGTTTTCGTCGCCGCGACGCCGACCTCCGGGCCGGCGCGGATGTAGACCGCGTCGTCGGCTTCGCGTGCGGCGGTGGATCCGACGACGTTCGTCACGGCGAGCGTTCGCGCGCCGCGTTCTGACGCAGTCCGGACCGCATCGAGCGTATCGGCCGTTTCACCGCTCTGGGTGACCGCGACGGCGAGGGTCGCGTCGTCGACCGGGCCGGACATCGATCCGTACTCGCTCGCGCGAAGAACTTCCGTCCGGACGCCGGCGGACCGCAGCAGCTGTCCGCCGTACATCGCAGCGTGATACGAGGTTCCGCAGGCGACGAACTGAACCGTGTCGACGTCCTCGAACGTTCCCGCCTGAAGATCCTCGAAATCGACGGTCCCGTCGTCGATCCGGCCCTCGATCGTATTCGAGAGCGACGTCGGCTGCGTGTCGATTTCCTTTAACATGTAGTGATCGTACCCACCTTTCCCCGCGTCCTCCGGATCCCAGTCTACGGTGTCGATCGGCCGCTCGAGGGGCTCACCGTGAAGATCCGTAATACGATAGGAATCGGGCTCGAGGACGACCATGTCGCCGTCCTCGAGGTAGATCACTTCGTCCGTGTGATCGAGAAACGCCGGAACGTCGCTGGCGAGGTACCACTCTTCGTCGTCGAGACCGAGGACGAGCGGCGACCCCTTCCGTGCGGCGTACACGGCCTCTTCGCCGTCGACGATCGCCGCGATCGCGTAGCTCCCCTCGAGGGTGTCGACTGCCTGCCGGACCGCCAGCTCGGTATCGCCGGTCGACTTCAGGTACTCGTCGATGAGGTGTGGAATGACTTCGGTGTCGGTCTCGCTCTCGAAGACGTGACCCATCGCCTGAAGTTCCACTCGCAGTTCGTCGTAATTGTCGATGACACCGTTGTGAACGACGGCAACGTCACCAGCCGTATCGGTATGTGGATGGGCGTTCTCGTCCGTCGGCGGACCGTGTGTACTCCACCGGGTGTGACCGATCCCCATATTCCCGTGGGGGCGAGTGGTCAACGTCGATTTGAGGTCGGACACCTCGCCCGAACACTTGTGAACCTTGACGCCGGAGCCGTTCTGAACGGCGATTCCCGCCGAATCGTAGCCCCTGTACTCGAGATTTTCGAGGCCGGAAAGCAGCGTTTCCGCTGCGTTACCGTGGCCGATTCGCGCGATGATACCGCACATTAGCCGACCACCTCCGTTCGATCGACTGGCGTTGACCACGGTGTTCCACCATACGAGAAATCTGCGACGGGGCGATCGACGGATATCAGCCCCGATACCCCACCATTCGAGAGGACTGCGACGGGGCGATCGACGGATCCGTCGGTCGTATCGAAGCAGTTCGGGACGGCAACCTGGAGCGTAGTTCTATTTCGTGTCATTGGTATCTCCTACCCGTACCCGCCGTCCGGCGCTGGACGGGACGGGCCCCTACATACACCACGATTGACGGCAGCCATTACTATACCACGAATAAAACGGTGGCTATCGACCGTATAAAACAGAATACGTTTTCACAGGCTGCAATCTACAATGCGTTCGGTCCTTCGTAAGCGAGTACCAGGACATTCGTTCGATTCCCTGTCTCGGTATGCTGGGACGATTTAGTTCGAAACAGCGGAGAACCGGTACAGGATGTCTGTTCAACTGGCCGGATAAATTGTTTATCGGTGACATAAGCACGATTTCCAACGGCGAGTCTGGACGACGATCGGACCACCGGCGGGATCGAATCGCCGATGAGAAAACGTGTGGACCGAACCGGGAGCCACCGTCGCCGGTGGCGACCGAATTCGTCCGGCTTCCGAACGGCTCCGAATGGATGCTACCAACTGGGTGCGTGCTTATGGAAGCGGATTCTCGACGTCATCCGACTGTGCCTGTCCGTCCGGCGTTCGGTTGGACAGGGTAATGACGTTCTCTCGACCAACCGATGCCTTCTCGATCGTGCCGTCTGCGTGCATTCGCGAGCAGATCCTGCTAACCTTCGACTTTGACCAACCTGTTTCTTCTGTGATTCGATGCTGGCGAATACGGCCGTGATTTGCGACGAGCAGTCGGACCACCTTTCCCTCGTCGCTCAGGAGCTCGGGTGGGGTTTCGGGCGACAAATAGTATTCGTACGCCCGATGATCTGCTGCGCGTGAGTGGTTCGTGTCGTCTGCGCGATCTGTCGAGTCTGCGATCAGCGGAAGCGACGAAAGCTCGAGATCACGGTTCGATAGCGTTTCGGCTATTCGAATACCAACGAGCCCGCTGATCAACAGGAACAAAACCACGATAAGGGTCATCTCCCAGAACGACGTCGCACGAAGGAGTTGCAACAAGTACAATGGCCCGCCGGATCGATCGGCAATCGGCTGACCGATAGCACTCGAGGCAAACACGTGAACGTCGTGGTGGGAAAGGATCGAAGCCGAAATCGTATCGATCGAGACAGTGCTGTGAATCGATGCGAGCGCGGCTTCGACTCCAATCTGGGAAGTGGGCACCATGATTCGCGGTTCTGCTACGGCCGATGCGTGAGCGAGTCACAGGTATCGTGACCTCTTCGGCCGCACTGGAAATCAGATTCGTGGGACCTTCATTATAGACAGGTACAGGTAGGCTTAACAACGATTTAAGCGTCAGGCCCGTTGCGCGTCCTTCCGCCCGATACAGCCAGCATCAGCCTATTAACAGAGGGTTTCGCACGTTGTGGTAGTCGCATCTGTTTATACGCGGTATAGTAAACCCCCAACGCCGACTTGGCGATATCTGCCGAACGTCCCCGCACATTCACGGCTGCAACGATACCGAGCGGTCACCGTCACACGACCGAGTACGACGGGGAGGCGACAACGCATCACTCATGACCACAATAATCAGCGACACGGAGAAGCGAGCAGACGACCGAGAGAGCGAGCATCACGCGCTCGAAACGAGTCGCGACGGAACGACCCTCGAGCATCCGTCGGACCAGTCGACGCGCGAAGCGACAATCTGTGTCGTCGGACTCGGCTACGTCGGACTGCCACTCGCCGTCGGATTCGCGCAGTCGAACTATCGCGTGATCGGATACGATATCGACGAGACGACGGTAGAGCGTCTCCAGGCAGGTACCGACACGACCGGTGACCTCTCCGACGAAGCGATTCAAGACGGCGATATCGCGTACACGACCGACGCATCCGAAATAAGCGAGGCCGATTACGTTATTATCACCGTCCCAACGCCCATCGACGAAGACGACCGGCCGGATCTGGGATACATCGAAAGCGCGGCGAAGACCGTCGGTTCGAAGATGGATCCAGGGACGACTGTCATCCTCGAATCGACCGTCTACCCGGGCTCGACGCGCGAGATTCTCGTTCCAGCGCTCGAGGACGCATCCGATCTAACCACCGGTGAGGACTTCTTCGTCGGGTACTCGCCGGAGCGCGCCACCCCCGCGGATGGCGAGCACGGACTTCAGGACGTCGTCAAGGTCGTCGGTGCGCAGTCCGAAAAAGTTCTCGACGACGTCGCGACGTTGTACGAATCGGTCGTCGACGCGGGCGTTCATCGCGCTCCCTCTATCGAGGTCGCGGAGGCCTGTAAGGTCATCGAGAACATTCAGCGAGACGTCAACATCGCGCTCGTCAACGAATTCTCGAAGATTTTCGAACAGATGGGACTCGACACGCGCGAGGTGCTCGAGGCAGCGAGGACGAAGTGGAACTTTCACGACTACCGACCGGGCCTCGTCGGTGGCCACTGCATTCCGGTCGACCCGTACTTTTTCGCTCATCGAGCGAAACGAGCAGGGGCGACACCGGAGTTGACGCTTACGAGTCGGAAGGTAAACGAGTCGATGCCCAACCACGTGGCCGAGCTGACGATCAAAGCTCTCAACCAGTGTAACAAGACGCTGCGAGAGAGCCGCGTACTCGTACTTGGACTGACGTACAAATCGAACGTCAGCGACATTCGCAGTTCGAAGGTGGCCGACGTCGTCGATCACCTCCGCGAGTTCGACATCGACGTCGCTGGATACGATCCGCATGCGGACGCCGACGCAGTTCGAGAATCGTTCGACATCGACGTCCAGGAGTCGTTTTCGCTCGACGGGTTCGACGCCATCCTCCTCGCGACGTCGCACTCGGCATTTTCGGATATCGAAATCGACGACATCGCAACCGCCATCGACGACGATGGCGCCTTGATCGACGTCGCCGGAGCGTTCGAATCGGAAGACGCAGCCGACGCCGAACTCGTCTATCGCAGCTTATAATGTACCGAAGACACACGATCGGCGTGATCGTCCCGGCGTACAACGAAGAGGGTCACATCGGTGACGTACTCGCAACGATGCCCGATTTCGTCGATCGAATCTACGCCGTGGACGACCGCTCGACCGACGATACCTGGCGTGTTATCCAGGAGTACGCCGCGGCATCGAGACAGCCGGACGACGAGTCCACCGGAACCGAAACGGTAGACGACGGTGACGAGCGGCTTCGGACGTCGCTTCCCGACGGTGGTTCCGTCGTCGGGTCGAAGATCGTCCCGATTCGTCACGCCGAGAACAAGGGTGCCGGTGGCGCGCTCCGAACCGGTTACGTCCGAGCACGGGACGACGGCGTCGACATCGCGGTTACGATGGACGCGGACGGACAGATGGATCCCGATCAACTTCCGTCGCTGCTGGATCCAATCGTGGAGGGCGACGCCGACTACGCGAAGGGAAACCGACTCGCCGATCAACTCTCCCGGCGGGAGATGCCTCCGTTCCGTCTGTTCGGCAACTGGCTGTTGACCCAACTTACGAAGATCGCAAGCGGATACTGGCGCCTGCAAGACCCTCAGAACGGATACACCGCGATTTCACACAAAGCGCTGTCGGCTATCGACATCGAATCGCTTCCGGACGATCACGACTACCCGAACGATCTACTCGTCCGACTGAACATCGCCGGAATGCGTACTGCCGACGTGTCGATGCCGGCGGTCTACGACGACGAGGAGAGCACCATCCGGTATCGCACCTTCGTCCCGCTAACCTCGGTGACACTGCTCAGGGGCTTTCTCCGTCGGATGTGGGCACAGTTCACCACCGATCGCCGTCATCCCGCCGTCCTCTGCTATACGACGGGGATCGCAGTGTTGCTCAGTTCGATCGCCATCGCGACCGTCAGCGCCGTGAACGCCGTCAGCGGCGAGCCTTCCGTCCGCGAGCCGATAGCGGCCCTGTTCGCGTTTCTCGCCGGTGTCGGACTGCTCGTGGTCGCGATGCACGTCGACGCACGGGACAACGCACGGCTGGAGGTGCGTCGCTGATGCGCGTAATCGTCACGATCCAGCACCCGGGTCACGTTCACTTTTTCAAGCACGCGATCCGGGAACTCGAATCGCTGGACCACGACATCTACGTCTTCGCTCGCGAAAACGAAGTGACGGTCGAACTGCTCGAGCGCGCCGGGATCGACCACGAAGTGCTGGCCGGCGAATCGAACTCGCTGTTCTCGCTTGCCGCGGTGCAAGCGACCTACGAGACCCGACTCCTCCGTCGAGCGCGCCGCATAAACCCGGACGTAATCACGGCTATCGGCGGTGTCGCTGCGTCTCACGTCGCGTCCGTGGTCGGCGCAACGAGCGTCGTCTTCTACGACACGGAACACGCGACGATCATCAAAAAGCTCGCGTATCCGTTCGCCGATGTCGTCTGTACGCCGGAGTGCTACCGAGGCGACATCGGCTCGAAGCAGGTTACGTACCCAGGCTATCACGAACTCGCGTACTTGCATCCCGACCGATTCGAGCCCGACCCCTCGGTCCTCGACGATACCGGGCTGACGCCGAGTGACACCATCGTCGTGATGCGTCTGAGCAGCTGGGACTCCTCGCACGACCTCGGACAGGGCGGATTCGAGGATCCAGTCGACGTCGTCGACCGCCTCGAGGACGCCGGGTCGACCGTCCTGCTCACGTCAGAAGTCGAACTTCCGAGCGAACTCGAGTCGTACCGATACACGCTGGCACCGGACCGAATGCACGATCTGCTGGCCTACGCGGACTGTTTCGTCGGCGAAGGAGCGACGATGGCCGCGGAAGCCGCGGTCCTCGGCACGCCGGCCGTGTACGTAAATTCTCTCTCGCTGGGATACGTGACCGAACTCGACCAGACGTACGGGCTCGTGTTCAGCTGTAACGGCACCGATCGCCATGCCCGCTCGCTCGAGCGGTCGATTTCGATTATCGAAGAAGACGACCAGTCGAAGTGGCGGCGCCGACGCGACCGCCTCCTCGACGATCAGATCGACGTGACGGACGTCATCGTTCGACAGGTCGAGACAGCCACCTCCGGAGCGAATCCGGACCACTCCACGATTGCACCGAATCTAGGATAACTATGCACGTCCTTCATCTCATCACCTCAACGCGATCGTTTTTCGAACAGCAGATCGCGGTCCTCGAGGATCGCGGCATCGAGTGTACCGTAATCGGCGTTCCAGGGGACTACAGCGCGGATTCCCCGCGGACGCCGCTCGATTATCTGCGCTTTTACCCGCAGGTACTTTCCCACGTCCTGTCGGGCGAGTACGACCTCGTCCACGGCCACTACGGGCTGGTCGCGCCCTTCGCAATCGCCCAGCCGATCCGCCCGGTTGTCTTGAGCCTGTGGGGGACTGACGTGATGAGCGACATGGGATGGCTGCGTCAAATTAGCCGAATCGGTGCTCGGGTTGCCGACGCCACGATCGTCCCGAGTCCGGCGATGTCCAGAGAACTCGACGTCGACCACGTCGAAGTTCCGTTCGGCGTCGACACGGATCTGTTCAGGCCGATCTCGCGCGAGGAGGCCCGCGACCGTATCGGCTGGGACCCGGACGGTCGTGTCGCTCTGTTTCCGTACGACCCAAGTCGCGACGTCAAGGACTTTTCGCGGGCCGAGCGCGTCGCCGACCTCGCCGACGTGGATCTCGAGGTGCGAACGATCGACGCGGTTCCGTACGAGGAAATGCCCTACTACATGAACGCAAGCGACGTTCTGCTCGTGACGTCGCGGCGAGAAAGCGGCCCCATGGTCGTCAAGGAGGCGGCCGCCTGTAACGTCCCGATCGTCTCGACCGACGTCGGCTTCGTCCGTCAGACGATCGACGACGTCGAAAACTGCAGCGTGGGAACGACGAACGACGAGTTGGTCGCCGGCCTCGAGCGCGTGCTCGACGGAGATCGGCGGTCGAACGGCCGCGAAGTGATCGGTGGACTTGGACTCGAAGAGATGGGAGATCGCGTTCTCGACGTGTATCGCCGCGTCCTCGATAGACCCGATGAAACGATCAGTCGAACGGGGGTCAGTCATGAGATATAGTACGCTCTCGGAACTACGGCCCCTGCGTCTCGATACCGTCGCTGCGATCGGTGGGCTGTTGATCGCCCTCGTGCTGTTTCCGCTTCGGTTCTTCGCTTCGCAGATCTATCTCAATACCGTTCCGTTCATCCTCGGTACCGCGTGTTCGCTTTACCTCCTCTCTCTGTACCAGCGAGACGACGCGCGTGCGGTTCCGACGTTTTCCCCGCAAGTCACCATGGCGCTTCCCAGCATCGTTTTCGCCGGTCTGGCGGGGCTCGTAGCGCTAACGGTCGTTCAAGGCGAACGAACGTTGATATTCTTCGGAGTCTCGGGTATCGTGGGTACCCTGCTGATAACGCAGATCCTGTTCGCGAACGACCGCGAACTCAGTCCCGGTCTCTTACTGCTTCAGATCGTCCTCTTTGCGGCCGTCTTCAGGTTCACCGCACTGTACGTGACACACGGATACATCGGGATCGACATCTGGACGCACAGTCGACTCGTCGAGTCGCTCCTCTCGGAGGGGTCTCTCCACGCCATCTCCGACGACAAACATTACGCGTCCCCGTTTTATCACCTGATGGTCGCGACCTCGGCGGCCCTGTACGATATCCCCGTCCGGGGTGCCTTGTACCTCTCGTTGGGAATCGTCATGACGATCTCAGTGCTGCTCGTCTACGCGACGACGAACCTGCTCGTGTCCACCCGGTGGGCCGTGCTGGCAACGGCGTTGTACGCCATGGGGAGTCACGTCGCACGGTGGGGGATGCACATCATCCCGACGAGTCTCGGGTTGGTCTTTTTCCTGGCAGTGATGTACGCGCTGATTCGCGTGATGCGGATCGAGTATACGACTCGAGACTTCTCGCTTCTCGTCCTCTTGAGTATCGCCGTCATCTTCACTCATCAGGTGTCGACGTTCATCATGCTCGTGCTGTTGCTCGCGGCGTTCATCGCGCAACTCATATTCGTGATCGGTCCGCTGGGGCTGACGCGACTCGATACGAGCGTCTTCCGGACGAAAAAACCGGTCAACCTCATCGGGCTCGTCGTCTTCGATGCCGGACTGACGATCTTCGTCTGGTCGATCACGCCGTACGGGCAAAGAGAGACGTTCCTCAAGACGGTCCTGTACTACTTCGAAAAAACGGTCCAGGAGAGCGCCGGTTTCCTCAGAATCGAAGGCGGCTCCGGATCGAGTACGGCTGAAATGGGAGCCGAGGCCGGACCGACGATGCTCGATCAGGTGGTCCCCTATGTGGACAATCTCGGCTTCCTCCTCCTGCTCGCCATCACGTTCGTTGGGTGTCTGTACGTCCTCCATCGACGACGCGCTGAGCAATCCGTCTTTACGCTATTGATTGCCGCGGCGTTCATGCTCGTGTTCATCCTCGGTCTACCGATGTTCGGCATCGATAACTTCATCCCGACGCGATGGTTCGCGTTCCTCTACGCACCGATGGCGATCCTCGGAGCGGTCGGGCTCCGGACGCTGAGGGAAAATCTCTCCCCTCAAGTAGTCGTCGCCTCCCTCCTTCTGCTCGTTCTCCTGTATCCGGGGGCGATGGCGTTCGCACCGAACAGTAACGCCGACAATCCCGTGTTCCCGAAACATCACGAACGGCTCGCGTACGATCAGTCGGAACTCGCCGCGGTCGAGGCGATCGGAGACATCACCGGCAGACCGTCCGCAAGCGAACTCAGCCCCGAACAGGAGATGTACACTGATCATCCCTACCAGACGCTAATCGGCCGCCAAGGTGCGTTTGCCAAATACGAGACCAAGCCCGCGATAATACCGACAGAGGGGTCCCACGACTATAGCTACACAGTGTATCGGTCGCGGCAATCGTCTCCCGGCACCTACTTCAACACTACCACCGGCAGCCCAGATGTCGAGCAAATCTCTAAATCGCAACTGTGCCGCCCGGAGCAGGCGACGGTCTACACGAACGGGGACGTCACCCTGTGTACGCCCTCTCCGGCGCTCGACTGATCGACCCGTTGCGCTCGCCCTCACACCGGCATCTTCAAATTGCTATCACGCCGGCATCCACAGATCACGACGCCAGGTAGCAAACGCTAGATGAAACACCGTTCGCTGTCGCGAACATAAACACATCTACCGCTGCGTGTCGACAATCTACGGACAGTTGTCCGGCTCCTGGTCAGCAACGACCGCCACACCTCTCGCGTCCAGTACGAGACCGGTTACGCTGACCGAGAGGGATCCCGATCGATGATCGGTTATCGGAGCGACGGACCACCTACCAAAATCGGAGCCACTGGGGGTCTCGAAACGGCCACTCTTCAACCACCACTGCCGGAACGAGAAAGGACGGAGTCGATGTGAGTCCATCTAACGTGGTTTTCGGTGAACGGAGATTGCGGGAGAAAGCGGTGGACGAGTACTCACTTCTCGTAGTGAGAGCTGGCGCCCAGCCGATAGGCCGGCCCACCGGGACAAAGAGATTCGCCAACCCCGACCACCCATCCCGGGAACGAACATCGAATCACTTCTCCGGTCACACCGATTGTACGAATCGGAGGAAGCCGCGTCCGAGGAAGTAGTCGAGTACGGTCACAGAATAGTGTGGAAACCCACAATCGAAACGACGCACCCGATGATTCGGTCAGCGCGATGGGCCGCCTCCCTTGCACGCGAGCAGACAAACAAACGATAGCACGCTGGTGATGCCTCGAGCGAGGACGGCCAGGGATCTATTTGTCAATTGTTCGGATGCTAAGGGCGGAAGTGACGTCCACAAAGGGGCGTTTGTGTCGAAGAGTCCATCGGCACGCGCCGGAGAGGGAGAGTCCCAGTCGCGACCTATCTCACCTCTATCGGAAGACGAATAACCTGATACGCATTCTCAGCGGATGGTTGGGCCGGCGGCTCGGTCTCGTATAGCAACAGCACCAGTCGGAGATTGCTCCCTCGCATCCTCGGGGTAACGTTAAGCGCCTGTTGCTGAGTTGCACCATCGGCGACGGTAGACGTTTTTCTGTCCAATTGGATCGACTGGTTCACAGTGACTTCGTCATCGCCGTAGCTCACCTGCTGAAGCAAGACGACGGTCGTATATGTCCGCTCTTCGTGTTCCTGGTTCGTGATCGACACCTGCAGTTCCTGCTGTTCGCCCGAAACGTACGTCGACTTGTAGAGAGGAACGACCTCACTGGTAACGTTCTCCGTTTCAACCGAGAATTCTGTGAAGCCATCTTGTTGCGGTGGGTTTGCGACGGCAAATCCGCTACTCGCCGCTAACAGTATCAAACCGACAGCGATCGCGATGTTATACGGCCGGCGATCGATCTGGCCGAAACTGTCCGGCCGTGTCCGAGAGAAGAACGGGGAGAAAAAAGAAATCGATGGAACGAATCGCTGATCGAGGGGACACCGGTAGCGAGCCACGATCGCGACGAGAGCGAGGACGACGATCAGGACCGAAATGCCGGGGAGCACCGTTTCGGCACTCAAACCCCTGGGGGTCAAAGCCGAGATGAGGGCAATCACTGAAACCAGCAAGACACTACAGACGACTGAGAGGACCGTCCGTTCGACCGGCTTGAGACCACCGGACACCAACAGGGGATTACCCAATCCGGTTTTTTCTTCGTCGAAGGACTGGTATTCGTCGTTTGGTTTGTCCGGGAAGAGGGCTGAGACGAGCGTATACCCCGGAAAAAAGAGGAGGAGAGGCATCGCCATCGCTATTCGTATCACCCCCGAAACATCTGAAATAAGAACGAACGTGACGAATCCAGTCGCTGCAATGATGGCTGCCTGATCGAAAAACCACCAGTGGTCGTTGCTCATTTCGTCGTTCCTAGCGGGGAAGATGGTTTATTATCGGCCAGATAAGTACCGGTCTGCCGGGCCGGTCCGACGGTCGTCGGCCGATGAGGCACAACTATCTCGACACAAACGACCCGAAAATAGCGTTCTGCCATTCTTTACTGTCCAACGAGATGCAAGACACTCAAATTCAGGTTTAAAGTGCGAGATTGCTGGAAGCTATATTTCCGAAATAAATACCCTTCCCCATAATCTGAAGATGGCTAATACTGGTGGTATGGAGCAAAATAAAGAGGATATGAAATATCGAAAAACGAAATAGAGTTTTGTGAAATGGTGTGAACTATGTATGAATAGTGTAAACTGAGTATGACACGACTATACGGATTCGATACTTTATTATCCCCTTGTGATAAGTGATGGCTGGTGCAATGAAAGCGAAACATATCAGCTCGGAAGAAGTAAATGAGACGAGTTCGAATGACGAAGCTCAGGGTGAGAGCGACGAGACTGATAACCCCGCTGAAGAGCCTGCTTTTTCGAAAGATGAAATCTTTCATCTCCTGCAAAACGAACGACGGCGGTTGGTCCTCCGATATCTACGGGGGACCGAAGGACCCGTACGCATGCGTGATGTCGCGGAACAAGTCGCAGCGTGGGAGCACGATACGACCGTCGAAGAGCTCACGTCGACTCAACGCCAGCGCGTCTACATCCCTCTCTATCAGTCGCATCTCTCGAAGCTCGACGAAGTTGGCGTCATCGATTACCAGCAAAATCGTGGTATCGTCGAACGAAAACCGCTCGCCGACCAGTTCGAGAGGTACCTCGAGCTAGATTCGACAGACGAGACGACAGACGACCGTAACGACGACAGTAGTGATTGGGACGATTATTACATTGGCGCGACGGTCCTCTGCTATGTAGTCCTACTCGGTGCAGTGATGGAGTTGCCGTTCGTTTCGTTCCTCTCTGGAATCGGCCTAAGTGCGCTGATACTCTTCCTCTTTACCGTCCTCACCGCGAGCAGAATGATGAACTGATCAGTGGTAGACGATCGCTACACTAATCCTGGAACGAACCAGACTGCAAACGAGGTTGTAACGAACGTGATAGTCGCTGCAAGCAGCATGTGAGCTGAGACGACTGCAACGAAAGCGAGCAACACGCTGATCGTGAGCAGAACGAGTGCAGCGGGGAAGAGGAGACGCTTCTTGTTCGAATAATTCGAGTTCCGCTCGACGATACCTTGCGTTTCGTCGAACTCGATTGCCTCCGACTCGTCGAGTGCTGGCAGTCGTTCTTCGTAAAGCCGCTGGTGGACGGACGCCCAGGTTTCGATCGACGGCCGTCGCGGTTCGATCAACGTATCCGCTATTTCGTCGACGGTCGCGGGCATGTTTATTTGATCGAGAGTAGATAAAAGAACTGTATCGGATTCCGGAACGAACTCTTCGACTGGTCTGGCGGCTTCCTCGCCCTCCGGGTGATCGGTCTGAGGGGGATAAAAAATTGTCACTCCAGACGAAGGATCAGCGTCTCCTGAACGCTCCTCGCTGTGAACGTCCGTCGATGACCGAAACCAGGACGGCGTCAGACGCATATTCCGCCGTAACCTATCGTGGTACATAAGTATTTTCACGGTTCGATTATCGAGAACGAAATAAATGGTTGTTAGAGCGGTTTTAGCCCGTGATTTGGTCTCCGAGAGAGTCTCCATTACCGTATAGAAATGTGGGGGAGGAGCAGCAATAGAACGTGAGACTACACGAGACTATACCACCGACGAATCCGGTGGACGCAACCATGGAAGCGACCGCATTTGCGATTGTGACCACCACTCGAGCCATCCGCGGATATCTGTAATCCTAAGCTTGTGTCTGGCGGGGAGCGTATGGACGTGCTCGAAATCTGCCAACAGTCGGCGATCGAGGTCGTGGCGCTCGAAGAGCAGCTCACGATTGGGCCAGGGCGGTTCGAACGACGCGAGAAACGGCGTTTTACGGCGAACGAATCCTTCCACCTCGTTGAGCAGCGTCGCATCGTACGGCCGATCCGGTGGTCGATGTCGCAAGATGTGGGGGTCGATCCGCTCGCACGCCTGAAGAAAGGTGTCCGTCGTTCGGCGTTCCGGAGGTGTCCGGAGGTGCCAATCGATCAGTTCGCGATCAGTCGCCAAAAACGGCGTAAGGAAGTTATCTGACAGGTGGGCGTGAAACGGGACCGACGGCTGGTTCGCGATGCCACAGCAAGAGATGGCGTTCTGCGTCGAATCGACACGGTCCCGTACCGTTTCGAGTTCCCTTGCGATGGTTTCCCTGACGAACGTTTCAGGATCGACATCGAAAGACAGCATCTCGGCGAGTTCGAGACTGACCTCGCGATTGTATCCAAACTTCTCGAGCAGCGTTTCCACGGGGTTCGGGTTGGATTCGAGGCGGCCGGTTGGGACGCGTTTACCGAAGACGTCAACGGTGTTCTCAGCGGTGAAGTGGCCGCGAAAGAACGTGTCGAAAAGAAGACCGTGGTACATCGTGTCGACCTGAATCTCGTCCGTATATCCGGCGTGGTGGATATGCAGCGATTCTTTGATCCCGTGTGTGTACCTGGTTTTCGAATCATCGGGGCGGATATACCGCTCGTCGGGTTGGAAGGCGGTGTGAATCGCATCGTACTGTGACGCCAGTCGTTTTGCAGCACGCACCTCCGCCGCTGTCGGGGTTCCAACTGTGTAACTGTGCTCGATGTCGGTTACTTCCGAGAGGATGATTCGCGAGTCGTAGCCCGCAGAAAGTAACAATCCCTTCCGTCCGGGTAGCGAGGCTCGTCGTCGGAGGGCGCGCTCGAGTCGATCAGCGAGTTCGTCTACGACGTCGAATTGTCGTGGACGGTAGACGAACCGATCCAGAGAGACGACAGATTTTGGCGTGAGGAGACTATCTATCGGTAATCGACACAGATCAGTGAACGCCGTTTTCTCACCGAGGGTCACTCCCAGATGGAGGAACTCCAGGAGGCTGTCCCGATGAAGCATCGGATCCGAGAGCACCCGACCGACCGCTGCGGAGTCCGTTCCGAAGACTCGAGCGCCCGCATCATCGGTATAGAAACATTCCCGGGAGCGAACCGGATCAGTTGCGACGAATGCTCCGCCACTTTGCTCCGAATCCACGACGGCCAGATACGACCCATTGAGTCCCGCGAGCGCATCGGTTCCGTCCGTCTCGTATTCTTCCAGAAGCCATCGCGCGGCATTCTGATCATCGTGGGGAACATATACCTCTCCCCAGATGAGACAACACCCCTCCTCACCGGTATATGTGGCGCTCCACCCGGGGGTTCCGAGATCCGGATCCCTGATTCCGACCGTCACCGTCGATCCGTAGAGTACCTCGTCGAATTCGTCACTAGATCTGAACCGCTCGAACGTCTCGCTCCCGCCAAATACGCCGAAGAGTTCCCTGTTCATCATCTGAGATCACCACACAGACGACGTACGGTCGCGGATGGGGCAACCGGATACCGACCGAACCGGCCGACCCGACCGAACACCAGACCGAGTTTGCTCACGTACGTCTCTTCGGTGGACCCTCGACCGAGTTTTCAATAACTATGCTATTCTTAAGGGCCAAAGCGGCCGCTACAAGCCGACCTGAGCGATCGAGGCAGGGGACTATTGGATCTATAATAATGGGATCGGTGTCGGTAATTTCGGCTCGCCAATGGATCAAAAACGTGCGACACGAAGGCGGTTTCTCGCACTGTCGGGTGCGACGGGAATTGTGGGGATGGCGGGCTGTGCGGAGCGGTTCAATCCCATGTCGAAAGATAGCGATAACGACAACGATAAGGACGACGAGTCGGATTCAACCGACGACTCGTCCGTCCCCGGACTCGTGGACGGGGTTCCACCGCTCGAAACCAAATTCAACAGCCGAGAAAAGTTCGGCCAACCGGGAGAGTCACTCGACAACTTCAGCAATCTCGACGACTGGACCGTCGTTCGCGGGACGGGCGAAGCGGATTCGGATATCGTGTTCGACGGTGATCAGAGCCTCAAACTCCAGTCGAACGGAAACGAGAATATCACCGTCGAAAGGAGTCTTCAGGACGAAGACCTGACGGATACGGACCTCTCGCTCGCGATACGGACGACGACGCCGATGCAGATCACGGTCAACATGCGGATCATCGACCAGTTCGGCAACCAGAAAGTGTACTCCCTGCGGAATATCTCGTACCGGACGCCCGACGCCGGCTGGTTCAGATCGAGTCCCGGCGTCTTCACACAATCTTCGGTCAAACCGTCGTTAGATTACCTCGATCGACTCGAGATTCGGGTGCTCCATTCGAAGCCGCAAGCGGAGGTCTGGATCGACGACCTGCGCACACACGAAACAGCAGATACGGGGTACGTCATGCTGAGCTGGGACGACGGATGGACCGACTATTACGAGACGGCCGCACCGCTTCACGACGAGTACGGCTTCTCGACGGTTCAGGCAGTGATTCCGAGGCGGGTCGAACAGGCTGGAGGGGGATACATGTCGCTCTCGCAACTCCAGGAACGCCAGGACAAGGGCGACCAGATCGTCGTTCACGGTACGCACAGCCCCATTCACGAACTCGAAGACAAAGAAGTGATCGCGGAACGGCTCAAAAAAGACAAAGAGTGGTTCATCCAGAACGAAATAGAAGGGGCGAACTACATCGTCCATCCGCACAACAGCTTCGACAAGACGAGCCTCAAACAAGCGACGAACTACCATTACAGTGGCGGCTTCAATCAGGCTGGCAACGTCAATACGACGAACGTCTACGGATTCGATCCGCTCGTGTTGCCGCGAACGATCGGGAACGACCTCGAGATTTCGAAACAATGCGTCGATCTAGCGTCTCAACACAACCAGTGTACGATTCTCAACTTCCATCGGTTCGATGCCAACAACACGATGTCCGCGGACGATTACGAGTCGCTACTCAAATATATCAACGACACCGACATCGAAGTAATCACGTTCGACGACCTCTGGAAACTGCGGGCAAGCGGCCGCTGAGTCCTCGCGTTCGTCGTTAATTCCGATCCTATTCCCCCACAGGTGTGTGGGTCTCGTTCTCGTTACAAATCGTTGTTACCGAATCAAACGAAAGCACGAAAGCGAACGTCGGTATAGAAGTGAGGGACACACTCGGTCGTGACTGAGGAGGTAACCGCACCATCCGCTGGCGCCGCGACTGGACGAGCAGGGACCCGAGGGCAACATGTCAACAGCCGGTCGAGAGCGTGACTTCGTCCGTGTCAGACGTTCCGTTGTTACCGCGGACACGCACGGTGACCGGATAGTTGGCACCCTCGACCGTCACATCGACCTTCGCGCCGGCTTTCTCGAAGGTTCCGTCGGGACCAATCTTCCACTCGTAGCAGTCGATGCCGCTGGGAGGAGCGTTCGACTGGGAGGCGTCGAGTGTGATCGTCTGACCCTTGTCGAGGGATGAAACGGAGGTCCAGGTCGGCAGAGTGGTGATCTTTGCGGTCGGTTTGACGCTGTCCGATCCGCTCTCGTCGCCCGCCGTCTTAGTTGGTTGGGGTTGGGACTGCGATTCGATGCTCGGTTCGGATTCGGAAATTATCCCGTTCGGGGATACCTCGTCTCTGAGGAGTCGCTCGACGATCGCCGTGTGCCACTGGACACGTTGCTCGAGTGCGACGCCGGAGTAAGTCTCTGCGAGGAACGCGTCGGCTCCCAGATCACGGGCGGCCTTGTGGACCAGTAGATCTTGCGGCCTGGCATCCGGGGAGGAAAACCCACCGACCTGGAACGCGAGATCTGGGTCGTCGACGTAGTTCCGATTGACGAAGTCCGTCACTTGAGTAGCCTCGTTGGTACCGTCGCCGGTGAAAATCGCCTGTCCAACGCCGTTCGATGCGTTGCCACCGTAAATTCCAATCGACTCGTGGAGGTCGATGACGACATCGGGTTGGTACTTGCTAACGACGTTCCAGATAGCTCGTCCGAGTTTCGTTTCGGGCGTAGACCACTCTGGGAACACCCGGTTGAGATTGTTTCCGTCCTGATCGTTCCGGGTACCCCGTTCGATAGCGACAGCATTGGCTTCGGGAATCGTGACGAGTGTGCCAGCCTCGATCGCCCAGTTAGAAACCTTCCCGGCAGCCGTGTAACCAGCGACTTCATTCCCGTGCATTCCGCCGATGACGAAGGCGGTTGGCCCGTCGGCATCCGCAGTGGTAACGTATACAGTCGTCTCTTCGGACGTTCCTTCACGAATGGGGAACGACTCTTGAGAGACACCCCCCGAGTCGAGCTGGTCTGCTGCGTTAGCGGCACCGGTGATGGTTGCGCTTGCGAGCACACATCCGCCTGTCTTAGCCAATACTGATCGCCGTGGGAGTGTGTCTGGAAGTGATTCGGGTCTCATCCGTCCGATTCATAGATAGGGATCCGTTTTAATACAGATATGATAAACTGAAGAAACAGTACTGTTTCAAAGATGGATTGGTGTCTGAAATTAAAATTCGTGGTCCCAGAACGTCCCAAATCAGAAACAGTCGGTAGAAGGCCGCAACTCACGAAGAAAGCGCGCGCTTCCCGAACGATGTCGCGACCAGCAACACGGCCAGTGTCACGACGACCGGAAGCGGCCGGCGCCGAACGCCGACACCGGCAACCCAGCAGACGCCGGGGTAGGTTCGTGGTGACACTGTCGCGTTTCGGAGATGCAATGCTCCTCGAAGAAATCTGCCCTCCGCAAAATACCGCTTTGCGAGGATTAGCGCGTGAGTCGAGCGAATCTCGTAACCCTCGTCCTCGAACCGATCGACATCGTCTTCGTACATCGACAGGTATTCCTCGCTCGCGTTTGCGATCACGTCCGCAGACGGATGGCCGGTCTCTTCACAGCGGACGAGAGGGTCATCGACGTACGCGAGCTTCCCCTGCTTGAGAAGCCGCAGACAGAATTCCGGATCCTGAAATCGATCGAGCGTTTCGTCGAAGCCGTCGACCTCCCTGGCGACCTCGGTCCGCACGAGCAGTGTCGAACCCGCACACGGATGAACGTTACCGGCGAGAATCTCTCCGATAAGTTCCTCATCGCCCTCTTGAGTAGGCACTTCGTCCGCGCGGGCGAAAATCGACGCGGCGACACCTCGAAGCCAACCGTTCGTGCCCGAGAGTTCGAACGCTATATCGCAGTAGACGCCGACCCAATCGCTCGAGCGGTCCTCGAGGGATGCGAGTTGGCGCTCGAGTTTCTGGGGATGCCAACTGTCGTCCGAGTCGAGGAAAGCGATGTATTCTCCGCGCGCATGGTCGATTCCCGTGTTTCGTGCGACGTTGGCACCCTGATTGGTGGCGTGAACCACCGGTCGAACACGCTGGTCATCGTATCTAGCTAACACGGACTCGGTGTCGTCCGTCGATCCGTCGTCGACGACGATCACCTCGAGGTCGTCGATCGTCTGCTCCAGCGCGCTGTCGATGGCGTTCGGGAGCTTGGCCGCTCTATTGTATGTCGGTATAACAACACTGACGCGAGTCATTTCTCGGCAATACCCCGCGTGATCGGATTATTATCACGTGGATAAATGGGTGGCTCGATCCGGAATCGGCGCACTGAGACGAACGGAAACGTCCGTGGCGAACAGTCCAGATAGCGGTTGCCAAACGAACGGCTTTCCGGAGAAGCAGCGATCGACGGAATCCGACAGAACGGGTCTACTAATGACTATATAAGAAAAGCCAAACAGTTCATTGACGCGGTCGATGACGAATCGAAACCGACGATCGATCGTGACGACTGTTGCAGCGACTGGAACGCTCGGCCTGGCCGGCTGTCTGTCACAGTTAGACAAGTGGCGTGGAAAAAATAATTCTCCAAAAGAAAAGGACGAAGACACCAACCAGTCCGACACTAACGAGCCAGACCTACCCGGAGAATCGGTCGAGGAGTTCGAGTCCCTCGACGGATGGTCCGCCCTGATCGACAGCGGCAAACTCGAGGCGGGAACAGACGATCCGTACGCCGGGTCGCAATCGGCCCACCTTACGGCGAGTGAAGGAACCGAAGCAGCGGCCATATACAGGAGTATTCCCGACGGGACAGATTTGAGCGGAAAGAACTTCTCGCTGGCCGTCAAATTCACCGGTCGCAAGCAACTCCGCCTCACGCTCGAGTTGTTCGCTCCGAACTCACAAAACGCCCATGTGCTACAACGGACGCTCATTGGACCGAAAGACCGATGGGTACGAGTCGACTTCGGCACTGGACGAATCGAAACTCAGCCCGACTTATCGGACGTTCGTCAGATTCGAATATCCGCTCGTAGACGCGGTGAGATGTCCGGTCCGATCGACTGTCAGGTCGACGACCTCCGAGCCGTCGACCGTCCGGAGACTGGAAAAGTGATGCTCCTGTTCGACGGGATACTCGAGAGCCACTATACCGAGGCCCTCGACATTATGAAGTCCTACGACTACGCGGGTGTCGAAGCGGTGATCCCCGAGGCTATCGGTGAAGACGGCAGACTCACCATCGACAGACTCGAAGAGATGAAAGACGCGGGGTGGGATATAGCGGCCCGACCGCGTACCGGCTCGAAATTCCTTCACGAGTTCGACCCCGATATGCAAAAAGGGATGATCGAACGAACCAAGCGACATCTCGAGGAGCTCGGCTTCGAGGACGGCGCGAGGCACTTCATCACACCGCGGAACGTACTCAGCTCGACCGCCCGTGATCTCGTCGAGCAGTACCACGAGCAGGCGTTTCGGTTCGGAGGCAGCCCGAACGCGTTACCGCTTACCGACCCGTACAATCTCGGATTCTTCTCGGGTGCTGCCGGCGAGGTGACGAAGACTTACGTCGATTACGCTGCCGAGTACGGCCAACTCGCAGTCTTACAGTTCGATTACATCAATAGTGAGAAGGGTATCACCGCGAGCGGATTCGAAAGCATCCTCGAGTACATTAACGGAAAGAACGTCGAAGTCGTAACGGCAACCGAGTTGCTAGAATCGTAACGTGTGCCGGCAGTGCTTCGAAATGCGGTTCCATCGACCGCGAAGCGCTATCGAAGGAACGGCGTTCGTAGCGGTCTGTTCCACCGTTCGGCCTATTCTCCCGGCTCCAGTACGCGAGCTGATCGTCCCGTCACGAACCGGCTGAAAGAGAAATGTTGCAAACTCCGTGAACAGTTCCCGGGACACGAAACGGGACCCGGTCACGGAGTGACAGTTTGTATACCCGGATCCAGAATACCGAAAGCGAGTCCAGAAAGTAGCAGCGACAGTCCGGCGACGAACAGCAGACTCTGTAACCAGTTTCGGGTCGGTTCGTTACGGTCGTCGCCGACGAGCCACCCGTAGATCGTATCGGCCTTCGTTCCGATCGGATCCGGGAATGCTGACAGTACCTCGAAGGGCTCGGCCGGATCCAGCGCGCCGACGAGCAACGCGAACGCGACGAAAATCGCTAATCCGGTGGGTGGAACGACCGCGAGAGCGACCCACCGATTCGAAATCGCCGCAGAGAGGGCGACGATCGGAGCGGCCGCGAGTACCGTGGTCAGCACGGATCGAGTGAGGCGAGCGTCCGCGAGCGGGTTGAAACCGACGTGACGAGCGCTCCAGCAATGGAAAAAGAACATCGAGCCGTAGCCGATGCTGGTCGCAACGGCTGCACCCTCCATTCCGAAAGGAGGTATGAGGACGACGTTGAGTACGAAGTTGATCACTGCCGCTCCGCCAGTGGCCGCGACAGGATACCGGAGCGTCCCCTCTCCTTGCGAAACCGCCAGGATCGGTCGTGCGAGCGCGAAGCCGAGCGCACCTGGAAGCAATAACAGGAGTGGCGTGATCGCCGGACGGGCTTCGGGACCGAAGTACATCGGCACGGCAACGTCGGCAAGCGCCGCGAGTCCGACGGCCATGACGGCCGTTATCAGAAACGTATAGCGCGTCGTCCGTGAGGCCAGGTCGGAAATCTCGCGCAGCCGGTTTTGGGACCACAGTTCCGACGTGGAGTGGACGAACACAGTCTGAATCGCCATCGGAACGAACCAGAGAAACTCCGCGAGCGTCAGCGCCGCCTTGTAGTTCCCGACGGCCGAACTCTCTCGAAACCGGTGGAGCATCATGATGTCGATGTGATAGAGCGACATCATCAGGAAAATCAGCGCGATGCTCATCGAATTGAACGTCAGCATCTGTTTTCGAGGAAATCGCTCCGGCGGACTGGAGAACACGCACGACAACGAAACCTGTCGATGAATGAGTGCAAGTCCGACCAGAGAGACGAGCAAACTCGCGATCAGATGACCCGCGAGAGCCCCCATCACCCCGACTCCGACGTAGACCAGTGGAATCGCGATAACGACGAAGCCGACTTTGTCCAGGATCTTCAGCGGCTCCGAATACCGCTCGAGACCAAAGCCCATGAGCGTCTTCCGAGCGTAGTCACGGAACTGAGCGGAAATGACGAGCGCAGCGAGGACGTAGAAATAGACGGTGAGATCGGCTCCGAACGCACTGGAGACGAGTCCGGTCCAGGTCGCGACGACCAGTAAGAGTGCACCGATAACGGAAAGGAGAACCGCCAATCGGAAGTAAAACCCCACGACGTACTCGCTCCAGTTGGCCACCCCGCGGTCTTCGGCCAGGAACTTCCGTACGCCGTCGGTAATCCCGGAACTGATGAAGATCATGTAGATCGCGAAGACGGAGAGCAAAAATGCATATTCACCGAAGGCAGCTGCACCGAGAAATCGGTACAACAACGGCGTTGAGAGTGCAGTGACGACGAGGACGACTATTTTCGAACTAACGACGGAAAAGACGCCGCTTGCGAGACTTCTGTTCATAGTTTTACCCTGAAACGCTCGGCCAGCCAGCTGACAGCCTCCGTTGTCGACATTCGCTCTCCATCCGACGGACTCACTGTACTGACCATGTGGCGACAACGGGGGGTTATTATACAGGGGTTAAACAGCCAGCAGGAGTAATTCGCGGCAGTCGGATCGGAGTGGTGTTCTCGAGTGATTGATAGTACGGCTAGCTGTAGTCGTTCGACCACGCCGTCACATAGCTCGCACCGTAATCCCGGATTCCGTTGACGAGGTGGTTCTGCTTGAAGGACGGGTTCTCCGAGGACGAGTAGAGGCAAACGGCCTCGCGGTCTCCCGACGATGCCAGTTCAGAATCGAGAACGAGTGCGTTGGAGCCGATGTCGATGTACGGATATCGGTCGGCCCGCAAATCACTCTTGTAGACAGTCAGATCGCTCCCTCTGTTGACGATGGCGTTCCGGTTCGCACCGTTCCGGCCGGTTTGATCGACTTCGATCTTGTTGAAGCGACAGTTGTCCCGTTCGCACCGAATCGCATCACGGAAACCACTGGCGTCGCCTGCTTCTCCCGTAATCGTCAGATATTCACCAATTACTCGATCGGTGCTGTCGGTATCCATAATCCAGATCGCATGACCGCCCGCGGTTTGGTGATCGATCGTCGTGTCGACGAGGGCTGTTTCCCCGCATTCCGGAGAGAGGACGATCCCGTGGTTAACATCCGGGCCTCGGACGTCGATTTGAGTTCTTTCGATCCTCGCGCTTTGGCAGGTGTTCATCACCGAAATAGCGTGGCTCGTCGGTTCCGGAACGGTATTCGTGACCGCCGCACCGTGAATTTTGAAGCCGTGCCCGTCCTCGAGCCGGATGCCGCGCTGTGACCGGTCTTCGGGTCGCATCGAATCGATTTCGACGGTTGGCCACCGAATCTGGCTGTTTTGGCCACCGACACGGACGTTCGCACCGTTGCAGTTCTTGTACAGCCCCCCATGAACGATGACCGTGCCGTTTTTGCTCGTCGCATAAAGCCCATTGTCCGGGAACCCGTCGAGCCAGCAGTGTTTGTACTGGAGCGTTCCCTTGTTCATGTTCGATACGAAACCGGTTGGGCCGCGCCAGCGCTCGCCAGCGGTCGGCGTATCGTTGATCCAGGCGGCGCCATCCGGTACCCAGAACTGATCGACGATACCCGTCCCGTCGGCTTCAGTGATGTTGAACCGTCCCGGACCCCAGGTACCGGAGTCGTGCTGGCCGTAAACCGTTATGTCGCGCACCTCGAGCCGGTTGGCAGCGAACGCTTCGATCACTCTGATACCGGTGTTCGGAGCGGTCTGGTCGATATCGAACCCCTCGAATCGAATGTGATTCCCCGGCCGATACGAAATGCCCAGGCGGAATAATCGATACTGCGGTCCTGAAAAGTTCCAATAGTTCGCCGGGACGAGCGTCGCGTTCTGACCGACGAGGCCGAAGTTATCGAAACCGGTGAATCGAAACTGCTCGTCCATGTAGTATCGGCCCTCTGGAAACACGAGCAGGGTGTCGTCGTCCCGAAGTTCTTCGAGAACCGGCGTAATCGACTCGTTGCCACTGTTGTCCGCTCCGACGTCTGTGACGTCGACGACCGTCCGATAGTCGTCGTAGTACTGTTCGTACGAGTCCGACGACGCACTGGCGGTCGACGTCAATCCGACTCCGGCAGCACACGCCGCCGCGGTCCCCCTCAAGACCGTTCGTCTCGATTGTGTTTTTGATGTCAATTCGTCGAAGTCTTTCCGACCGTCACCCCTGTCCGTCGCGTTAGAACGGCCAGAATCGTCTTCGTTCGAGCGCTGCATACCACTTCGTTCCGACATTGAAGGTCGTTTTAGTATGAATAATGAATGGGACCAGTATCTTTGTCTTCGGATAGCAAGCCTTTAAGTCTGAGATTCGGCACCACGATCATGACAGGAGCAATTGACGAAAGTGACCCGATTCTGATTGGAAACGGTGTGGAAACGTCCCGGCTCCACGCCGTCGGCAAGAAGGCCGCGATACGTTCCGGTTCGGTGACCGTAACCGACCGGTCGACATCGCGGTTACCGCGTCGAGAAACGACCCACCCACGACGACCGGCATCAGCCGAATTCGGCCGGCGTACATTTGTTCTCGAGTGTCGCGGTGATCAGTTCTGAAATGGCGCGTCGAAGCCGCTGGGAAACCGCCGAATCCGAAATATCGAGTCGGTCGGCGAGCGTGTCCTGCGTGACGCCTCGGGGAACTTCGAAGTACCCCGCATAGTACGCGATTGTAAGTATCTCGTGTTGGCGTTCGGTCAAAAAGTAGGTCCGATCGTCCGATACCGAGGAATCGTACAGCTGATTCACACGGAACGAAACGTTGCGGTCGCGACACCACTCCCGGAACGCGGTCAATGCGTCGCGGTCCGGAAGGTGTGCCCTGACAACCCAACCACCGTCGGCACTCGTTACCGTAAACACGAACAACCCGTACTCGGCACATCGATCCGGAACGATCTGTAGATCCGTGTCGACGACGACGCGATAGATTGCCCGATTCTCGAACGTGGCGACGCGGTCCAGATCCGACACGGTCGGATCGGCCGCCAGCGTCTCCTCAATGGCGCCGTACTCGTCGTCGAAGGCGGAGACAAACTGGATACGCCGGTCGTCTGTCGTCGTCTCGTACTCGTGTCTGAGCGTCACGCTCGACTGACGTTCTATCGTCGACGCCAACGGCAGTTCATCGTGAGCGAGGTGGATTTCTGCGATAAATCCCATCAGTGTTGGTATCGTACTGCAGCGTCGGGATTCTATACTTATAGCGCGGATAAGCGTCGGTTGTACTAACCCGAACGGTCCGGCAAATTCGTCCGCTCAATTCATGTACCCTAGATCGGCCAACCTGTCGGTCACCGCCTCATCCGTTTCCGGGCGTCGCTCCTCGTCGCGATCGTCGTACGCCGGATAGGCAGTCGGGTCGACCGGATCGACGACGGGAACGACGCTTCCGTCCATCCGATCACTGTACGGGATTCCCATCGCTGCCATGACTGTCGGCGCAACGTCGAAGAGATGCGCTCGTTCGAGCGGTGCACTTTCGTCGATTCCGTCACCCATTGCCGCGAAGACGCCGTCGAGTTTGTGATTCCAGGGCTCTGCCGGGCCGAAGAATTCGCCGTCGACGAGCTGCTCCGAGAGCACGTGATCGAAATCGGCCGGGATCGTAACGATGTCGACTGTCTGGTCGATTTCGTCGCCGTGAAAGTACTGCTCGCGCGGCGCGACGGTCTCGAAAAACGGTTCACCGTCAGGCGTTTCGACGGCCTGGAGCCGGCGAATGAGATCCTCGCGGAGCTGTTCGTACGCGTCCTGTCTGACGACGCCGTCGGGATCCCGCCCCTCGAGGTTTATGCGGACGCCGAGTTCGGTTCGCGCGCGAACGTAAGCCTCCGACGCGGCGAAGTCGACCTGCTCGTTCGCAGTCCGAGTGACGCCACCCGGTGCGTACGCCGTCGCGAGGTCGGCCATACCCACCCGCTCGAGGGCGGCTCTGATTCGACTCGCGGTGATTCCGAATCGTGCGGCGACGGAGAGGACCCGTGCGAACCGTCCGGGTTCCCACGTTTCGACCTCTTCGCCTTCCCTGAGGCGTCTGCGCATTGGCGTCCACGACGGCATTCCCTTGCCGCCGGTCGTCGTCTCGAGATACCCCTCGTCGCGAAGGAACTCGTTGATCCGGAACTCGTAGCCATCGTAGGGGCCCATCCCGTGGTCGCTCACGAGGAAAACACGGTTCGGATCGAACGATTCGAGAATTGCCTCGATCTGTGCATCTGTCGCTTCGTAAACACGGTCGACGTAGTCTTCGTTTCCCTCGAACTCGTGGAAGACCGTATCCGTTTTCTGGAACTGGACGAATCCGAAATCGGGCTCGAACCGATCGGCGAGATAGCGAAACGCCTCACCCCGCATCCGAACCAGATTTTGGTACTCCTCGATCTTCTCGTCGTCAGGCAACGAGTCGTCGTCCCGGGTATATTTCGGGTAGACGCGATACTCGCCGATCGCGTCGCGAACGTCGTCCAGCAGTCCGTCGGGGTGACACGCCGGATCCTCGGGCCCGAGGAATCCGGGTAACATCGCCCCGTCGAACTCGTCGGGCGGATGCGTGACCGGTGCGTTGACGACGACGCTCGAGCGGTCGTGATGTTCCAACAACGTCCAGATCGGATGTTCGTGGACGTCGTCGTTGCTCGTGACGTGCCAGTCGTAGCCGTCGTAGCCGACGAAGCCGACCACGCCGTGTTTCCCGGGGTTGACCCCGGTGTAAATCGACGGCCAGGCGCTCGGCGTCCACGGTGGAATCTGTGACTCGAGCGGAGCCGCGACTCCCTCGGAACATATCCGTTCGATGGTCGAAATCCGACCGGCGTCGAACAACCGCTCGAAGACCGGCAAACACCCCGCATCGATTCCGATGAGAAGCGTGTCCAGTTCGCTCGATTCGCTCGTGTTACTCCCAGTCGATGCAGCTTCTTCACGGCGAAACGTCCGAGTCATCGTTTCATTGGTATTCGTTTACAGCTAGTATTCCCGCTCGACCGCTGCCGAGAGATTGCAGCAGCGGTATCGTTCGTTGCTCCACGTATCTAGACCCAGAGAGGGAGAAAGAACACTTCATTATCTATTCGTTAAATCCGTCACAAAGGCCTGAATACCGCTACTCGGACAGATTCGAGAACACAAAATTCGGACGGGAATTGCGATGGAGTAGTTCCGTCTCACGAAGAAAACCGCGCTCGAGGCAGCCCCCTCGGTCAGGAGTACACGAGTCGTGGCGGACGATGCGATCGACGATTGCAACGCTATCGACCGTGATCGAACACGGCGGGGGCTCGTGGTGAGTCACCACCCACCAGTGTGTCGGTCCCGAGAGCCACCGCGGTTGGCGAGGGCGCTCGGCCCACCCGCCGTCAAAAGGTCGTTTCGCTGACCGGAATAGCGGCATAACTGTCCGTCATGTCTGGAGACGGGTACCGGTTGCAATTTCCCCGCGAGGGAGAGCCAAAATGGCATATCTCCGACGGCACTGTCGAGTGAGCGGCCGGCGGCCAACGCAGCGATGAACCACCGTCGGTCACTCGTGGCTCGTGCAGCCGTTTCCGTCGGAAGCGTCGGGTGGCACTCGGGCCGAATCACGCGGCCGGAAATTCCATCACCGGGGTCTGTGCGGGTGTCGACCCGACCCCCTGCCGGAGTCGTGAACGGATCTCAGGACGAGGTCCACTCTCGAATCTCGCCATCGACTTCTACCGTGGTCCCCACGTCGTCGAAGGTGACGCCGCCGTAGGCGACGCTACTGCCGGGACCAGAGTAGATGCCGACCGTGCCGCAGTCCGCTGCACGGGCGGTGGTGAGGGTCGCATCGACGTGTTCTCGGAACCGAAATGCCTGATGATCCGCTCCCGTCGCCGAGATGGAACTCATTTTCAGGTCCTCCATGTCGTCGAAGATGACCGAGTTCGTGAACGGTCCGTCGACGGAAACGTTCGAGACCGAAGCGCCGTCGAATCCGCTCGCGTACAACCCCGATCCAGCGGCCATCCCGTCGTCGTCGGTTCTGATCGTTACGTTGTTGATCGTCAATTCTCGCCTGTCGCGCTTCATCTGGCCGAGCGTGATCCCTCTCGCGTTTTCGATGCACGAGACGCCGTCGATAGTCAGATCTGCGACTTCTTCGTCGGGGTCCGCCCTGATGGCCGTATACCGACACCCGGAGATGAATCCGTCTTCGATCGTGATCGATTCGTTCCTGCCTCGATGGAGGTGAACGCCGTGTTCGGGGCCGTTCACCGGATCGATTTCGAAGTTCGTGAGCGTGCAATTTCTGGTGGGGGTATCGTCGTCTTCGACGAGCGCGTCACGACTGCCGTCCCACACGCTATTCCAGCCCGTCCCGGATCGTTGACTGTCGAACTGCACCGGCGCGTCCGAATCGCCCTCTCCGCCGCGAGTCGCAAAGAACCCGTTTACGACGACGTTCTTGCACGAGACGATGTCGACGTGATGGTAATAGATTCGGTCGCCGTAGATGTGTTCCAACCGGACGTTTTCCGCGTGTGCGGGCATGATCCCGGTTGCCTTCGGCGCGTCTATGCGGACGTTGCAGATCCCCCAGTTCGATGCGCCATCGTATTCCGTCGCATCGTAGCCCCTGTTGGAAAACAGGGCCCGGCCTTCGTCACCGGCGGGACGCGGCCCTTCGAAGACCGTCGATCGGCCTGCGCCCATCAGAATCGTATCGTCACCCACCAGCGGCGTCCGTTCGAGCAAATACCTGCCGGGCGGGAAGTATACGATCCCCCCGCCGGCCCGATCGACCGTCTCGAGGAGGTCGTGTACAGCCTGACCGACGTCGGTCGTTCCGTCACCCTCGATCCCGTGGGCTTCGACGTTCCACACCGGCGTTCGCTCGGTCCGCGCGTGGACGGACTGCACCGCTTCGAAGTAGCTCGTTTCGGGCACCGGGTGGCCCGGACATCCCTGACCGCTAAAATAGGTCCAATCGTCGCTCGAGGCGTCCCAGCGCCAGGTGATCCCCTGATCGGTCGCGTGGTACAGTTCGTCGTCGTAGTCGCCCGACGCCGGGCGCTCGGCGATCGGTCCGTGGACGATCGCGTGTTCGTCGACCGCCTCCACCGTGTCGGTGTGATCCCATTCGTCGCCCTGTTCGTACGTACCCAGTCCGAGTCGGGGGGTCTGGTCTGCCATACTTACTCGGTTCCGTACCCCTGCCCGTACATCGTTCCGTATCCAGAGTGAGCGACCGGGTGATCCGAACTATCGTTCGAACATCCCGCGAGCGAACCGGCGCTTCCCGATACCGCGACGAGAACATCTCGGCGCCATAGCGCTGACGGGTCCGTACCGAAGTAGGTTCTTTTTGCCACGCAAAAGGTGTTGAACCGAACCACTTGAGAACTTTTCGCCGTCGGTCAGTTTTCTGACAGGAGCCATGGAGACGTCGCCGTTCTCGAGTCGGATATCGGCATGAACACCGTCCATTCTAGCGGAAAGTGGTCGGTAGCTTACAACTGAACCGATTTACCGTACGCGGCGGCGAGCGGAAAGTGTAACAATATTACCAATAGTCCCGGGCAGATTCGAACTGCCGTCCTGAGCTTACTTCCGTGACGGACTGAACCGGGCACGTCCAAAGGCTCAGATGATTGGCCACTACACCACGGGACTTCTCTCGGTCTGTGCCATCCCGTATTCCGCGCAGTTGTCGAACTGCTCGCTATCACGGGACGCATTTGTCGGGTACGAAACGGGCACACAATAGTGTTACTTTTCGATGCCGTGTGAGACGCTTATCCTGCCATCCTCTGCGCGGCGGTGACAGCTCCGACAGAGGGAAACGACGTTGGTCATCGTGTGTGCGTCCTCCGGATTTTCGAACGAGCGAACGGGCTGCAAATGATGCACATCGGGATTACGCTCGAGTTCCGCTCTCCCTTTTCCGCAGTGTTGACATTCGTACCGATCCCGCTCGAGGGCCCGCCGTCTGATACGCCACCAGGTTCGCCCGTATTCGATCGGCCCACCCTCCCACTGATGGTGGTCCGGACCGACGACGTTCTCCGACAGCCACTCGCCGTAACACTCGAGGTCGCAAAAGAACCCTCGTTTCTGCTCGTCGAGTCGCGCCGGACGAACCTCGAGATCACTGCCACACGATCGGCAGCCGACCGTCACGCGTTCTCCCTTCGTCGATGGATTGTCGGGAAGCAACCCGTCAGCCGCCTCGACGCAGTCCGCGCAGTAGACACCGTCCTTCGAGGAGGGGTAGAACGAAAACGTCGACCCGCAGGAACGACACTTCGACGTTTCCGTCGCGTCCTTCCAGTTACCGTTGTTTTCTCCCCCGTTCGGGTTACAATCATCGCAGTACTCTCGTCGAGCCTTCGGATCGTAGAAATCGATCCCACAGCCGCAACAGGTCCGATTCGGAAGGGGCTCGCCGTGAACTTTCGTATGGTGCTGACGCATTCCTCGCCGGCACGCCAGCGATTTCCCGCACGTCGGGCAGTCCATGACCGAGTTGGTCCCGCATTCCTATATAAACTCGAGGCCGACCGCGATCACAGCAGCGGCTCGAGGGCGATCACACGGAAACCGACAGGCCGGGAGCCGAATCGGCGCAAATGGCGGTACCGGTGTCACAAATCGGTAACCGGTGAACCCGACTACAGGTATCCTTCGTCGGCGAGCCGTTCGAGCCCTTCCTCGAGCCGTTCTTCGCTCGCTGCATACGAAATGCGAGCGTATCCGGGCGTTCCGAACGCGCTGCCGGGAACGGTGGCGACGTGAGCGTCCTCGATCGCGCCCTCGCACCAGGCCTGATCGTCGTCGTCGACGGGAAGCATCATGTAGAACGCACCCTCGGGGACGGCGACGTCGACGCCGTGGTCGGAGAGCAAATCGACGACGAGGTCGCGGCGCTGTTCGAACGCGTCGACCATTTCCGCGACCGCCGTCTCCGTCTCGAGCGCCTCGAGGCCGGCGTGCTGGACGAAGTTGACGGCGGACGAGACGGAGTGGCTGTGGAGTTTCCCCGCCTGATCGACCAGCGCTTCGGGGCCGGCGAAGTAGCCGAGTCGCCAGCCGGTCATCGAGTAGGCTTTCGAAAAGCCGTTGACGGTGACGGTGCGGTCTGCCATTCCCTCGAGCGTGCCGAGGCTCGTCGGTTCGACCCCGTAGGTGATCTCCTTGTAGATTTCGTCCGAGATGACGGTGATGTCGTGTTCGACGGCCAGGTCACGGACGCCCTCGAGCGCGGCGTCGGAGTAGACCGCGCCCGTCGGGTTCGACGGGGAGTTGACGATCAGCAGTTCGGTCTCGTCGGAGACGGCGGCCGCGAGGTCGTCGAGCGCGGGCTCGAGTTGGAAGTCGGAAGGTGAGAGGTCGACCCTCGAGAGGTCGCCGCCGGCCATTTTGACCATCGCCTCGTAGGAGACCCACGCGGGGTCGAGGAGGACGACCTCGTCGCCGTCCTGGATGAGCGCCTGCACGATTTCGTACAGCGCCTGCTTCGCGCCGGGCGTGACGATGACGTTCTCCGGGCCGTAATCTAAGCCGTCGTCGGCCAATTTGTCGGCGATCGCCTCGCGCAACTCGAGGATCCCGGCGGAGGTCGTATACCCCGTGTGGCCGGCGTCCATCGCGTCCTTGCCCGCCTGGACGATATTCTCGGGCGTGGGAAAGTCGGGCTCGCCGACGCTCAGGTCGACGACGTCGGCGCCTTCCGCCTCGAGTTCGGTGGCGAGCGCGGAGATGGCGAGGGTTGCGGACGGTTCGACTCGGCTAACGCGGTCGGTGAATTCCATCGTCATTGTGAATCGGTATCGGTATCGGTATCGGTATCGAGACCGGGGTCTGGAAGTTCGGCAACGAGGTCGAGCGCGCCGTCGACGGCTTTCGCCGCGTTCTCGACGCGTTCGCGCGCTTCCGCGGCGGACATGCCGGGACCCGTCACACCGAGCGTCACGGGCGTGTCGCGCTCGAGACTCACGTCGGAGAGGCGCTGTGCCGTGGCGTCGGTGATCACCTGGTCGTGATCCGTATCACCGGTGATGACGGTGCCGACGACCGCGACGGCGTCGACGTCGTCGAGGCGAGCGAGTCGGTCGGCCGCCAGCGGCGCGTCGTAGACCCCAGGGACGTGAACCGTCTCGTACACCTCGGCGCCGGCGGCGGTGGCCGCCTCGAGTGCGTCTCGTTCCATCTGCTCGGTGATCGGCCGGTTGAACTCCGCGACCACCAGTCCGAGCGTGGTCATAGGCGAGCGGTGGTGTGGGCAGGTAAAAGAGGTACCGTTCTCCGGTCACCGCGCGGTGGCGAGTCGATGAACGATGCACGACACGCACGGCGCACGTACTCGTGCCCGCGCGTAGCTTAATAGAATAGAACCCTCGAGTGTCGGTTGGCGGGACCCCCGAGTGTCGAACTATCGGTGCGCTCTATCGACGTCAGCGCGGGGCTACGTATCTTCGACGCTTCGAATCGATATCTCGCCGTTGGTGGTGTCGAGACGAATCCGCCTCGTTCCGTCGCCGAGTGTCACTTCGACCGATCCCCGACTCGAGACGTCCGCGTTCCCGAATCCGTCGATCGAAATATCGCCGTTCGTCGTCTCGGCGCTCAGGGACGCGTCGAGCGACGCGGGCGCTTCGACCGAAATGTTTCCGTTGGTGCTCTCGGCGTTCAGATCGCCGCCATCTGCGAGGAGGGAAACGTCGACGTTTCCGTTCGTCGTCTCCGCGCGCAGGTCACCGCTGACGCCTGCCGCGTGGACCGATCCGTTCGTCGTATCGGCGACCAGCGGCCCGTCGACGCCCTCGACGTCGATTCGACCGTTCGTCGTGTCGGCGACCAGTTCGCCTCTCACGTCGCGAACTTCGACGTCGCCGTTGGTCGTCTCCGCGCCTGCCAGTCGGATTCCGTCTGGAACCGTCACCTCGAGATCCAGTTTGGGATCGGGACCGAACAGGAACGGCGTATTCTCCCACCGCGTTTCGACCGTTAGATGGCCGTCGTTCTGGGTCGATCCGATCTCCAGGGACTCGAGGGACTCTTCGGTGGGGGCGGCTTTGTGACCGCGAACCTCGATTACGTCCCCCCGATTCCCCTCGACGGTAACGGAGCCGTTCTCGGCGGCGAGCGAGAGCGACTCGAGAGCGTCGATTTCGTACGTTTCCGTCACGGTTTCCGTTTGTCCTCTGCCGGTCGCGAGACAACCGGCGAGCGAACCGAGCAGACCCATGCTTCCCCCGCCAAGGAGCCCACGACGCGAAATGTCGCTTTCCATACCCGTGACAATGTGGTGCAATCCGGATATGTAATACCACTCACTTTCCGAGGGAGGTATTCTTCCTGAAGACTTTTATACGAAGAACGGCCGCCGATCGGAGACGGCCTGGATGCGCGTCGGAACACGTTCGAAGAGGCCGGCACAGATCGGCGCTCGAGGGAGAAACCACGATCCAGAGGCGATCGGACGGTCCGCCGCCGACGGACGAATACGCGTTCCGCCGGCCACCACGCGAACGACTCTCCGGCGGTCTATTTGAGAATTCTTAAGCGCGGTGGCCGTCAACCAGCGCGCAATGACGACGCTACGGACGCCGGGACCGACCATCGGGGTAGTCGGTGGGGGACAACTCGGACGAATGCTCGCCGAGGCGGCCGCGCCGCTCGGCGTCGAGGTTGTCGTCCTCGATCCGACTCCGGACTGTCCCGCGGCACTGGTCGCCCGCGACCAGATCGTCGCCGAATTCGACGACGAGTCGGGAATTCGCGACCTCGCCGGACGCGCCGACGTCCTCACGTTCGAAATCGAACTGGCGGATCAGGACGTGTTGGAACGGATCGGCGAGGAGACCGGAACCCCCGTCCACCCGAAGCCGTCGACGCTGCAGACGATCCACGATAAACTCGTCCAGAAACGGCAGTTGCGCGACGCCGGCGTACCGGTTCCACCGTTTCGCGAGGTCACAGACGCAGCGGACGTTCGCGACGCGATCGACGACTACGGCGCGCCGGTGATGCTCAAGGCTCGGACCGGCGGCTACGACGGACGCGGGAACGTCCCGGTCGAATCGAAAGCCGACGCAGCGGACGCCCTCGAGTCCGTCGCCGGCCCCGCGATGGTCGAGTCGTTCGTCGACTTCGCGCGCGAAGTGTCGGTGATCGCAGTCAAGGGTGACGACGAGATCGCGACGTTCCCGCTCGGCGAGAACGTCCACGAAGCGGAGATCCTCCGGGAGACGATCGTCCCCGCCCGCTCGTCCGATGCCGTCACCGAGCGCGCTCACGCGGTCGCACGTGACGTACTCGAGGTGATGGACGGCCGCGGCGTCTACGGGATCGAATTGTTCGAAACGCGCGAGGCGCCACGCGCCTCGGACGACGCGAGCGGGCAGCGCCCGCGAGGGGAGGGAGAGATTCTGCTCAACGAGATCGCACCCCGGCCGCACAACTCCGGCCACTGGACGATCGAAGGCGCGCAGAGTTCACAGTTCGAACAGCACGTCCGCGCCGTCCTCGGCTGGCCGCTCGGGTCGACGGACCTCCGGTCGCCGACGGTCACGATGAACCTGCTCAGCGACGTGGACGAAGACCGACCCGCGGCACTCGAAGACGTCGATCAGATTCTCGAGACTCCCGGCGCGAGCCTCCACTGGTACGGAAAGCATCAGTCCCGTCCCCTGCGGAAGATGGGACACGTGACGCTTTCGGGCCGCGAGGAGGACGCGTCCGTCGACGACCTCCTGAAAACCGCCCAGGACCTCGAGGAGCGCGTCACGTTCAGAGCAAATTAAAGGGTCGGGCCGAGGAACTACGGCCATGTCCGACAGCGTCTCCGATCTGATCGATCGACTGCACGACGAAGCGGCCCTGGACCGTCCGGACGGTCAAACCCCCGACGTGGGCATCGTGATGGGAAGCGACTCCGACCTCGAGACGATGATGACCGGCGGGAAGCGCCGGGGTGCGTACGACGCCTTCGTCGACGAACTCGGCTTCGCCGAGCAAACGGACTACCGGAATCCACCGGACGAACGGTTCACGTTCGAAACCTACGTGACCTCCGCTCATCGCACGCCCGACTTAATGACCGCTTACGCCGAAACCGCCGAAGATCGGGGTCTCGAGGTTCTCATCGCCGGGGCCGGCGGCAAGTCCGCGGATCTGCCGAACATGACCGCGTCGATCGCGTACCCGTTACCGGTCATCGGCGTTCCCGTCCAGGAGAAATCGATCGACAGCGTCATCGGGATGCCCACGGGTGCGCCCCTCGTCGCAGTCGACGCCGGCAAGTCGTTCAACGCCGCGCTCTCGGCCGCTCAGATTCTCGCCCGGCGACACGACACGGTTCGCGAGCGACTGGTCGGGTACCACGACGACCTCCGAGAGGGCGTCGGAACGGTTTCTCGAGAGTTACACGACCACGGCACGCCCTCGTTCAGGGACCGAGACTGATCCGCTCGAGGCTTTTCGGGGGAAGACGTTCGGTATCGCGGATCGGCATCACAGCGTAGCCACTACGATTCGATAGCAGCGAGATTCCCGACTCGGACAGCCGTCCACTCGCCGAGGAGTGGTCGAACGTGACCGACGATAATACCATATTACCGGCCCGGTTGTCGACCACACAACGATCCGTAATTTAAGGCGATTATTCATACGAGTTGTTCACCGCTGAAATCGCCGCACGGCCCGTGATTTGCCGAAAAATGAAGAATCAACCCTTATGTGTGTGCGGTTTGAAGCCTCGAACGTTACCGAGATGAATGATTGGATCGCCATCGGGGCGCTGG
Organism: Natrinema caseinilyticum; assembly: GCF_024227435.1. GTDB lineage: Archaea > Halobacteriota > Halobacteria > Halobacteriales > Natrialbaceae > Natrinema > Natrinema caseinilyticum. Next base: position 3,471,067 of record NZ_CP100445.1, on the reverse strand, counting down.
CGCTCGTCGGGATGTTGATACCGCTCAGTATGATGGCGGTATCGTACCTCCTGCGGCCCACCGTGCCCGAAACGAGCAAACGTGCCACCTACGAGAGTGGCGAAATTCCGACCGGCGGGACGCGCATCCGGTTTAACATCCAGTACTACATGGTTGCGCTTCTGTTCGTCGTTTTCGATATCGAGACCGTCCTGTTGTTCCCGTGGGCGGTCGTGTATCGGGATGCGCTCGCTGCGGATATCCCGCTCATCCGCGCACTCGGGCCGATGTTGTTGTTCGTCGCCATCCTGCTCGTCGGCCTCGCGTGGGCGTGGCGCAACGGCGCGGTGCAGTGGGCACGGACACCCCGCCAACTGGAGACTGAAAGACTATGAGTAGCGACCAACCTCGCCAATCGATCCACGGCAGTACCGCACCGTCAACGGACACCCGGGACTCGCGAATCGGAGAAGGGGTCGACGACCGATTCAACTCCAAGCTTCGGGAAGCCTTCGGCTCAACCCCGTTCATCCTCACGAAGTTCGACACGTTCATGAACTGGGTCCGGGGCAACTCGATGTTCATGCTGCAATTCGGAATCGCGTGTTGCAGCATCGAGATGATGCACACGTACGCGATCAAGCACGATCTCGACCGTTTCGGGGCCGGCGTACCCCGAGCCTCGCCCCGACAGGCCGACGTGATGATCGTGCCGGGAACGATCGTCTCGAAATTCGGCCCGCGGATGAAGCGGGTCTACGACCAGATGCCCGAACCCAAGTTCGTCGTCGGCATGGGATCGTGTACTATCTCCGGCGGCCCCTTCCAGGAGGGATACAACGTCGTCAAGGGTGCCGAAGAGATCATCCCGATCGACATCCACGTCCCCGGCTGTCCGCCGCGGCCGGAGGCGCTCGTCTACGGCATCATGAAACTTCAAGAGCGGATCCGCAACGGCGAGTCGTCCCCCGTCGTCGTCAAACCGTACGAACTAGAGGAGTTCGGCGATCTGCCGAAGGACGAACTCGTCCAGAAGCTCGCCGACGAAATCGACGAAGACGACCTCGTCATGCGGTACAACTGGGCTGATTCGCCATGAGCACGGGACTCGAGCGATCACAACGGCCGCCGAGAGACGTCACGGAGGACGACCTCGAGTCGCTGGTCGGGGACCGTGCGCTCGCGCGTGACGACCATCTGAACGCCCCTGGGTTCGTTATCCGACCGGACGACGTACAGGACGTTCTCACCGACCTCCGCGACGAGGCCGGGTTCGATCACCTGTCCTGTCTGACCGCCCAGGAGTACCCGGACCGATACGAGTCGATCTACCACCTCAAGAAATACGCCGATCCGACCCAGGAGGTCTCGGTCGTCGTCCCGACGACGACCGACGACCCGGTCAGCGAGACCGCCGAACCGGTCTTCCGAACCGCAGACTGGCACGAGCGAGAGGCGTTCGACCTCGTCGGCATCGACTACGAGGGTCACCCGGATCCGCGCCGAATCCTCTTGCCCGAAACGTGGCAGGGGCACCCGCTTTCACGGGGGTACGACCAGGAGAAACCACAGATCGTCACCCTCACCGAACACGCGAATCCGATCCAGCCGGACCACCACGACGACGAGTCGGATACGATGTTTCTGAACATCGGCCCGCACCATCCGGCGACCCACGGCGTCCTCCACATCGAGACGGTTCTCGACGGCGAGACGGTGGTGGACGTCGACCCCGACATCGGCTATCTCCACCGGTGCGAAGAGCAGATGTGCCAGCAGGGAACGTACCGTCACCAGATCATGCCCTACCCGGACCGTTGGGACTACGTCTCGGCCGGTCTGTTGAACGAGTGGGCGTACGCACGCGCGATCGAGGATCTCGCCGACATCGAGGTCCCCGATTACGCGCAGGTCATCCGCACGATGGGGGCCGAACTCTGTCGGATCGCCTCTCACATGCTCGCGCTGGCCACGTTCGCACTGGACGTTTACGGCGACTTCACCGCCATCTTCCAGTACGGCATGCGCGACCGTGAGGTCGTCCAGGACATTTTGGAGGACCTGACCGGCCAACGGCTCATGTTCAACTACTTCCGACTCGGCGGCGTCGCGTGGGACCTGCCCGAACCTCGCGAGGAGTTCGTCGAAAAGACGCGGGACTTCCTCGACGGGCTTCCCGCGAAGGTCGACGAGTACCACGACTTGCTGACCGCAAACGAGATATTCCAGATTCGAACCCACAACACGGGCATCTTAGAGCCCGAGGTCGCCAAGCAGTACGGCTGTACCGGCCCGGTCGCACGGGGTTCGGGCATCGACTACGACCTCCGTCGGGACGACCCCTACGGCTACTACGAGAACCTAGAGTGGGACGTCGTCACGGAAGACGGCTGTGACAACTACAGCCGCGTTCTCGTTCGGATGCGCGAAGTCGAGGAGTCCGCGAAGATAATCGAGCAGTGTCTCGATCTGCTCGCGGACTGGCCGGAAGACGAGCGGACTGTCCAGAGCAACGTCCCGCGGACGCTGAAGCCGGATGCGGACACGGAAACCTACCGCAGCGTCGAGGCCGCGAAGGGCGAACTCGGCATCTACATTCGGTCCGACGGGACGGACAAGCCGGGGCGGTTCAAGATCCGCAGTCCCTGTTTCCACAACCTCTCGGCGCTTCCCGAAATGGCCGAGGGCGAATTCGTTCCGGACATGATCGCGTCGCTGGGGAGTCTCGATATCGTCCTCGGGGAGGTGGACCGCTAGTATGGCCGGTCTGGTGCCCGTCCCGCTGCAGGACACAGTCTTACTCCCCGAGCGGCTCGGGACCCTGACGGGACTCGACCAGTTCGGATTCGCCGGCGAACTGCTGGCCACGTTCCTCGCGGCGGCGTTCGTCGGGTCCCTGATGCTCGCGATGACAGGCGTCGCGGGGCCGTGGGCCAAGCGCAAGATCACCGCCGCATTCACCGACCGGATCGCGGTCAACCGACTCGGTCCGGCCGGAATCGGCATCATCGTCGCCGACGCCGTCCGACTCCTCTCGAAGGAGCTGGTGGTACCCGAAAACGCGGATCGGCCCGCCTACGATATCGCGCCGATCATCGTCGCAGCGTCGGCGCTGCTCGGCTTCGCCGTTATTCCGATGGGAAGCGAGATTCAACTCGCGGACCCCGAAGTCGGGCTCGCGTACGTCTTCGCGGTGTCGGGTATCGCCAGTATCGGCCTGGTGATGGCCGGATACGCCTCGGCGAACAAGTACTCCCTGATCGGCGGACTCCGCGCCGTCGCACAGAACATCGCATACGAGATCCCGCTGGTCGTCACCGGGATGTCGGTCGTCATCTTCGCCGGCACGCTGCAGATGGGAGAGATCGTCGCGGTACAGCACGAGACGCTGGTGGAGATCGCCGGCGTCTCCATTCCGACGTGGTACGCGCTGGTCAATCCCTTTGCGTTCATCCTCTTTCTCGTCGCGAACTTCGCGGAGGTCGGCCGCAACCCCTTCGATACGCCGGAGGCACCGACCGAAATCGTCGCGGGCTACCAGACCGAGTACTCCTCGGTCTACTTCGTGTTGATCTACCTCGGAGAGTTCCTCCACATCTTTCTCGGCGGTGCGATCATCGCGACGATCTTCCTCGGCGGTCCGGCCGGGCCCGTCCTTCCGGGCATCGTCTGGTTCCTCGTCAAAATCTGGGCGGTGTTCTTCGCGACGCAGTGGCTGCGCTCGGCGGTACCCCGGGTTCGAATCGACCAACTGATCGAGATCGGCTGGAAGGGGCTTCTCGTCCTCTCGTTCGCCAATCTCGTCCTGACCGCGGTAATCGTGGGGCTGATAGCATGATCGGGATACTCAAATCGATGGCAACGACGATGAAACACGCGCTGGACGGCTCCACCTTCACGGTGGAATATCCGGAGACCGCACCCGACGTGTCGCCGCGGTTCCGCGGCGTCCACAAGTTCAGTCAGGAGCGGTGCATCTGGTGTCGCCAGTGCGAGAACGTCTGTCCGAACGACACGATTCAGATCGTCATGGACGAACAGCGAAACGGCGAACAGTACAACCTCCACATCGGACAGTGCATCTACTGCCGGTTGTGCGAGGAAGTTTGCCCCGTCGACGCCATCCTGTTGACGGAGAACTTCGAGTTCACGGCGGACACGAAACACGATTTCGTCTACAACAAAGAGCAGCTGAAAGCGGTACCGTGGTACAAGGACATCGACCCGCTCGCGTCCCGCGAACCTGACCGGGGAGCGTGGGTCGGCGAGGGTGAAGGGGAGGTCGACTACCAGTAACGGGTCCGCCCGTCCCGCAAACGGGCACTACCAACAAACATGAACTACGAGTTGATCGCGTTCGCGCTGTTCGCGTTCGTCACGCTTTCCAGCGCGGTGGGTGTCGTACTCGTGCAGGACCCGTGGCATTCGGCGCTCCTGCTGGGTGTTGCGCTGCTCAGCGTGGCGGTTCACTACGTGATGCTGGCGGCCGAATTCGTCGCCATGATGCAGGTCCTCGTCTACGTGGGCGGGGTCCTCGTCCTCATCACGTTCGCCGTCATGCTGACCCAGCGCGAGGAATCCGACGCCGATTCCGACGAGGTGGTACAGGCATGACGACCGGCCCGAAACTCCGGCTCGGCCGGACGCTCGTTCCGGGATTACTCGCCGTCGGGCTGTTCGGCGTGATGGCGCTCATCGCGCTGAACACGACGTTCGAGCCCATGACTGCGGCCGCGGGAGCCGGCTTCCCCGACGACGTCTCGATCACGGCCGAACTCGGCTACGCGCTGTTCGGCTTCGACTCGCTGCAGCAAGTTGGCGGCACGGAACCGTTCCTCGCCGCCGTCTTGCTCGTCGCCGTCGCACTGGACGCGGCACTCGACGCCTCGCTCGTCCTCGCGAAACGCGAGGAAGGCGGCGAACCCGTCTCGGCGCTCTCGAGCACGGGTGCGTCCTCGAGCAGTGATACGGGACCGGAGCCGGCCGTTACGGACGGCGGTAAGCGGTCCGGAGACGGATCGCGATCCTCGTCGGAACGGCGTTCCGACGGCGGTAAGCGGTCCGAGTCCGCAGACGCCGGGGGTGAGTCCCGATGACCGTCGACGTACAGTACTACGTCCTGCTGTCGATGGCGGTGTTCTGTATCGGGCTGTTCGGCGTCCTGACGCGTCGCAACGCACTGTTGTTCCTGATGTCCGTCGAGTTGATGTTGAACGCGGCGAACATCAACCTGATCGCGTTCGCGTTCTATCACGGCAACCTGACGGGACAGCTGTTCGCGCTGTTTACGATGGCGCTGGCTGCCGCGGAGGTTGCCGTCGGACTCGGGATCATTCTGGTGCTGTACCGAAACTTCCGTGACGTCGACGTCACGGTTCCAACGACGATGAGGTGGTAAGATGGCAGCAACAGCAACAGGACCGTTTGGATTCGCACCGGCGATCGCAGTGCTCCCGCTCGTGGCCTTCGTGGTCACGCTGCTGTTCGGGACCTACCTGCCGAAAAAGGGCGCGCTTCCGGGTATTATCGCGACGGCCGGGTCGCTTCTGATCTCGCTCGTGATGTTCGCGGCCGTCGCGGGCGGCGACGTCCACCACACGACGCTGTACGAGTGGACGGCCGGCGCTGCCGCCAGCGAAACGGGAGCCGAGAGTGTCGCCTTCTCGTTCGGTGTGCTGATCGATCCGCTGTCGGCGCTCATGCTGGTGATCGTGTCGCTCATCGCGTTGCTCGTCCACGTGTTCAGCCTCGGCTACATGAACGACGAAGGAGAAACGGGACTGCGGCGGTACTACGCCGAACTCGGTCTCTTTACGTTCAGTATGCTCGCGTTCGTCTTCGCGGACAATCTGCTGATGGCGTTCATGTTCTTCGAACTCGTGGGGCTCTGTTCGTACCTGCTGATCGGGTTCTGGTTCCGCACGGAATCGGCCCCGTCGGCCGCGAAGAAGGCGTTTCTGGTCACCCGCTTCGGCGACTACTTCTTCCTGATCGGAGTCGTCGCGATCGCGGCGACGTTCGGTTCACTCGGCTTCGCCGGCGAAGAGTCGTTCGTTACCGCCGCCGAGGCGGCCATCGACGACGGTGCGACGTTGTTCGGCTTCGACGCCGAGACGTGGGTGACGATCACCGGACTCCTCGTCCTCGGCGGGGTCCTCGGAAAGTCCGCGCAGTTCCCCTTCCACACCTGGCTGCCGGACGCGATGGAAGGTCCGACGACCGTCTCGGCACTCATCCACGCGGCGACGATGGTCGCGGCCGGCGTCTACCTGGTCGCCCGGATGTTCGGCTACTACGCGTTGTCACCGACCGCGCTGGCGATCATCGCCTTCGTGGGCGGCTTTACCGCGCTCTTCGCCGCGTCGATGGCCGTCGTCAAAGACGACATCAAGCAGGTGCTGGCGTACTCCACGATCAGCCAGTACGGCTATATGATGCTCGGCCTCGGCGTCGGCGGTTACGTCGCCGGCGTTTTCCACCTCATGAACCACGCCTTCTTCAAGGCGCTGCTGTTCCTCGGTGCGGGGTCCGTCATCATCCTGATGCACCACGAACAGGACATGTGGGAGATGGGCGGCCTGAAAGACAGAGCGCCCGTTACCTACTACACGTTCCTCGCCGGCGCGCTCGCGCTCGCGGGGATCGTCCCCTTCGCCGGCTTCTGGTCGAAAGACGAGGTACTATTCGACGCCCTCGCGGTCGGGTTGGAGCAGCCGGTCATCCTCGCGGCCTACGCGATGGGCCTGATCGCGGTGTTTTTCACCGGGTTCTACACCTTCCGGATGGTCTTTCTGACCTTCCACGGCGAGCCCCGGACGGAGACGGCAGAGGACCCCCACCCCGTCGGGCTCTCGATCAAGGTGCCGCTGGTCGTCCTCGGAATCCTCGCGACCGTCGCCGGGTTCGTCAACCTCGCGCCCGTCGCTTCCCTGCTCGACCTCGATATCACGTTCCTCGAGTTCTGGCTCGACGGCGAGTACGGATACGTCGAAGGGCTGACCTACCACGAGTACCACGAGACGGTGGCCTTCGAAGAGGGCGCGATCGGGTCCGAAACGACGACCATGCTGCTCAGTGCCGGTCTGTCGCTCGGACTGGCACTTTTGGGCGCGGCCGTCGCACACACGCTGTACAACGTGCCCGAACCAACCCGTCACACCGAGAAGCTCGGCGGCGCGTACCACGTCCTGCGAAGCAACTACTACCAGGACGAGTACCAGGTCTGGCTCGCGGAGGGCCTGACGCTCCCGCTCGCTCGAACGGCCGACAGGTTCGATCAGACCGTCATCGACGGCATCGTCAACGGGACGTCGACGATCAGCCTCTTCGGCAGTAACTGGATGAAGCGACTGCAGACGGGTATCGTGACTAACTACGCGGCGTTGTTGGTCGCCGGGTTTATCGGCTTACTGTTGATTCTCGGCGTGCTCGGAGGGTGGTTCGTATGATTATCGAAGCTCTGATCGCGGTAACGCTGGTGGGTGCGCTGGTAACGTTCGTCGCGCCGAATCGAATCGCTGGGAAACTGGCCTTCGCGATCAGCCTCGTACCGGCGGCGATCAGCCTCTGGCTGTTCACCGCATTCGACGGGAGCGGCAACGCCTTGGTCGATGGCGAACTGGCGTTCGAGTCGCGGGCACCGTGGATCGAACTCGGTGAGTACACGATCTCGTGGTTCGTCGGCTTAGACGGGATCAGCCTCCCGCTGGTGATCCTGACGACGATCCTCTGTACGCTCGCGATCGTCAGTTCCTGGACGCCGATCGACGAGCGCGAATCGCAGTTCTACGGGCTCGTGTTGTTCATCGAGGCGAACCTGATCGGCGTCTTCACCGCGCTCGATTTCTTCCTCTGGTTCGTCTTCTGGGAGGCGGTTCTGATCCCGATGTATCTGCTCATCGGGATCTGGGGCGGCCCGCGCCGGAAGTACGCCGCGATCAAGTTCTTCGTCTACACGAACGTGGCGTCGCTGGTGATGTTCGGCGCGTTCATCGCGCTGGTCTTCGGTCTCGGAGACGTCACGTCGTTCGCGCTGCCGGAGATCGCGGACGCGATGCGCAACGGCGGTCCCGACGGTCTCTTCGGCCTGAGCGGGACGGCGCTCGCGTCGACGGTGTTCGTCGCGATGTTCCTCGGATTCGCCGTGAAGGTCCCCGTCGTCCCCTTCCACACGTGGCTGCCGGACGCCCACGTCGAGGCGCCGACGCCGGCGTCGGTGCTGCTCGCGGGCGTGCTGTTGAAAATGGGGACCTACGCCCTGTTGCGGTTCAACTTCACGATGTTCCCGAACCAGGTCGAGACGTACGCGCTGGCGATCGCGGCGATCGCCGTCATCAGCGTCATCTACGGCGCGATGCTCGCGCTCGCCCAGACCGATTTGAAGCGGATCGTCGCGTACTCGTCGGTCTCGTCGATGGGGTACGTCATCCTCGGACTCGTCGCGTACACGCAGTTCGGGGTCGGCGGCGCCACGTTCCAGATGGTCTCACACGGCCTCATCTCGGGGCTGATGTTCATGGCCGTCGGCGTCATCTACAACGCCACCCACACCCGGATGGTGACGGACATGTCCGGACTCGCGGACCGAATGCCGATCGCGGTCGGGGTGCTGGTCGCCGGTGCCTTCGGCTACATGGGCCTGCCGCTGATGAGCGGGTTCGCCGCGGAATACTTCATTTTCTTCGGCGCGTTCGGCTCCGAGTTGCTCTCGTACTCGCCGCTGTTTACCGGGCTGGCGATGTTCGGCATCGTCATCGTGGCGGGGTACCTGCTCTTTGCACTCCAGCGGACGGTGTTCGGGCCGTATCGACTCGAGACTGATTACGACGTGGGCCGCGCACCCGCCCACGACGTCGCGTCGATGGTCGTGTTACTGGGACTCATCATCGTCCTCGGCGTGGCTCCCGAACTGATCTTCGATATGATAACCGACGCAGTCGATCCGATCCTTCAGGGAGGTGATCTCTGATGGCGGTCGTACAGCTACCAGAGTGGGCGGCGCTCGCACCGGCACTGATCCTCGCGGGGACGGCGCTCGTCTTGTTCCTGCTCGACAGCATCGATCCGCACTCGACGAACCGCACGCTGCTGTCCGGCGTCGCCGTGGTCGGCTCGCTCTCGTCGCTCGCCGTCGCCGTGTGGTTCAGCGCCGCCGGCGTCGGTGCGACGGGAATCGAAAACTACGGCGTCATCGATATCATGGGCGACCAGTTCGTCGTCGACCGACTGGCGCTTTACTTCATGATCATCATCGCCGCCGTCACGACCCTCGTCGCGGTCGCGAGCCACGATTACCTGCGGGATCACACCTATCAGGCCGAGTACTACTCGCTGGTGATCCTCGCGGCGACGGGCATGTCGATGATGGCCGCGGCCAACAGCCTCGTGACGATCTTCATCGCCCTCGAGCTAACGAGTTTGCCGTCGTACGCGCTGGTCGCGATCCTGAAGGACAACCGCGGCAGCGTCGAAGCCGGGCTGAAGTACTTCCTGATCGGGGCGCTGTCGTCGGCGATTTTCGTCTATGGAATCAGCCTCGTGTACGGTGCGACCGGCTCCTTGCAGCTCGAGGCCATCGCGACGGGGCTCGGAAACGCCGGTGAGATGGGCGGGCTGCTCGGACTCGGCATCCTGATGTTGATCGGTGGAATCGCGTTCAAGACGGCGAGCGTTCCGTTCCACTTCTGGGCCCCCGAGGCCTACGAGGGAGCGCCCGCGCCGATCTCCGCGTTCCTCTCGTCGGCCTCGAAGGCCGCCGGCTTCGTCCTCGCGTTCCGCGTGTTCACGACGGCGTTCCCGCTCGACGCGACGACCGACGTCATCGGCGTCGAGTGGACGTGGGCGTTCGTCGTCCTCGCGATCGTGACGATGACGGTCGGGAACTTCGCCGCGGCGACACAGGAGAACGTCAAGCGAATGCTCGCGTACTCCTCGATCGGCCACGCCGGCTACGTGTTGATCGGGCTCGCGGGTCTCTCGACCGGAGCCGCCGACTCGGTCATGGGCGCGGCGATGATGCACCTGCTGGTCTATGGCTTCATGAACACGGGCGCGTTCCTGTTCGTCGGATTGGCCGAGTACTGGGGCGTCGGTCGAACGTTCGAAGACTACAGCGGTCTGGCCAGACAGGCGCCGGTCGCCTGCGCCGCGATGGCCGTCTTCATGTTCAGCCTCGCGGGATTCCCCCTCTTCGGCGGTTTCTGGAGCAAGTACCTGCTGTACACCGCAGCGATCGAAGCGGCCGCCGACAACGCGGCGATGCTCGTCGTCGCCGGTGCACTCGTCGTCAACAGCGCGCTCTCGCTGTACTACTACTCCCGGCTGGTCAAGGCACTCTGGATCGAGGATCCGGTCCTCGACCGCGACCGCCTCGCTCAACCGACCGGGCTCTACGCGGCGGTCATCGCAGCCGCCGTAATTACGGTTCTCATCCTGCCGGCGTTCGATCCGATCGCGAACGCCGCACTCGAGGCGGCGGCCGCGATCGTTCCCTGATCGAGACCGCGTCTCTTTTATCCGTTGGGGTCGCAGGCGGCGATACATGGTTTTCTGGCTCGTGCTGGGCTGCGGGACCATCTGTCGGCAGGTGACAGAGCAGCTGTCCGCGGGCGACGGCGGGCGATTGCTCGTCATCACCGACGACGACGGCGTCGTCGAGACGTTGCGCGACGAAAGCGTGCCGGCCCGGAGCGCCGATCCGGCAGATCCCGAATCCATCGCGACCGTCGAGACGCCGGACGTGGTTTTCGTCGCCGGCGATCGAACGGACGTCAACCGAGCCACGCTCGAGGCCGCGCGAGACCGGTTCCCCGACACGTCGATCGTTGCCTATCTGGGTGGGAACGCGACGGCGGCGGATATCGACCGCTTCGATGCGCTCGCCGATCACATCGTCGACCCGTCGGCCGCGATGGCAGATCGGGTGCTCGAGCGAACGACGAATCCGGCCGCCGAAACTGCGATCGAACTCCGGGAACGGCTGTCGGCGATCGACGGTCGGCTGGCCGTGGTGACCCACGACAACCCGGATCCGGACGCCATCGCGAGCGCGGTGGCGATGGTCGACATCGCCGAGTCGGTCGGCGTCGAAGCCGACGCCTGCTACTTCGGCGACATCTCCCACCAGGAGAACCGGGCGATGGTGAACCTGCTGGAGCTAGATCTTCGCAACGTCGGCCGCGAGCACTCCCTCGAGAACTATTCGGCTATCGCCCTAGTGGACCACTCTCGACCCGGCGTCAACGACCAGCTCCCGGAAGACAGTCACGTCGATATCGTCATCGATCACCACCCGCCTCGCGGACCGGTTCCGGGCGAGTTCGTGGACCTTCGCCAGGGGGTGGGCGCGACCAGTACGGTCCTGACCGAGTACGTCGATCGATTCGGCCTCGCGTTCGATTCGGCGACCGCAACGGCGCTGCTCTTCGGTATTCGCGTCGATACGAACGACTTCACCCGCGAAGTGTCTCCCGCGGACTTCCGGGCCGCATCGCTGCTGTGGCCCCACGTCGACACGTCGATTCTGCGCCAGATCGAACAGCCCTCCCTCGAGGGAGAGACCCTCGAAACGATCGCGCGGGCGATCAAGAACCGAGTGCAACGGGACTCGGTGGCGGTCGCGAGCGTCGGCCGAATCGGCGACCGCGACGCGTTACCACAGGCGGCCGACGAATTGCTTTCGATGGAGGGGGTGGAGACGACGCTCGTCTTCGGGTTCAACGACGAAATGGTGTACCTGTCGGCCCGCTCGAGAACGGCAGACGTCGACCTGGGCGAGACGCTCCGGGACGCCTACGACCGGATCGGCAGTGCGGGAGGCCACGCCGACATGGCCGGCGCGCAACTCGAGATCGGCATCCTCGGCAGCGCCGATGACGAAGAGGAGGTGGAATCGATCGTCAGCGTCGTCGAGGAGGTCATCACGAATCGGTTCTTCGAGGCCATCGAAACGCAGCCGGGAACGCCGGTGGGGGCGTACACGCAGACCAGCCAGTGGCTGTTCACACAGCGGGGAGAGCAAGACGAGAGTGAATCGGCCTGACAGCGAGGAGACTGCACGCCGCACACGGGAGCCCGATTCCGCCCAAATCGTTTATTAATCCGCTGACGGTTCTCTGTAATACGATATCCGCTCGATAATATTTAATAGTATCAACCACACATATCCCAAAACACAAATAAGTAATACTTCTAATCATAGGTAATTTTAATATAGGGTATTTATTAATTCCACATATAATATAGATAATGAAGGTGAAGAAGGCGTCGGTTGGAAGCAGACCGAAAACGACTATCGATTCAGCAGGCGCGACTGGCTAAAAACGGGGGTGGCAGGGATCGGCGCCTCCATGGTGGGATTGTCACACGGAGTAACTCCGACAGCGGCGGCCACCGGAACCACAAAACCTGAATCGAACGACTACTACGATCTCACGGACGAAGCCTGGAACCTCTGGCAGTCCAAGCCCGACTTTCGCGCCGACGGGGAATTTCGGGATAGCCGGGCGTACGATATATGGGACGCCTCGAGTTACGACGGTCGGAGCGGCGACCTCGCTGAACGGATCGTTCAGGCGTCACAGAACGATGCGATCGTCGACCTCGGAAACGGGACGTACGAGATGGAGTCGATGGTCACGAATTCTGACATCGGTGACATCGTCGGCATCATCGGAGACGGGGCACGCATTCACTACGTTGGAGTCAACCCAAGTGTCCACACGCTCATCCACGCCAGTCCGGAGTACCTCGTGTTAGAGGGTGTGACGTTCGACATCACCGAAGATGCGGGCGAGTACAGCAGCGACGTCGCGATTGTCCAGACGTTCGGCATCGGGCAAGAAGCCTGGTGTGAAGACGTCAAACTGGAAGGTGCCCGACACCGCCAACAGGACCTGTATTCGAACCCCGATTCGGATAAGGATGGGCCTGTACTGGAAAATGTCGGAGGCGAAGCCACGTTTAAAATCCAGATGGCCGAAGGCGGGACCGGCTTCGTGCACAGGTGCGAGTTCCCGGACGGGGGGACGGATATGACCTGGCACAGCGATGGCGACACGCACGATCACGCATATGGCCCCAACGCCGATCCGAAACACAGAGGATTCAACGTCTGGAAGGATTGTGTCGCGAAGAATTTCGAGGCCAATGCGTTCTACGTCCTGTCGGATACCGAACCGGGACGGAATATCCTCTGGAACTGTACGGCCGTAGACAACGCCCGTGGTGGGATGCGGATCTCCCATCACGACAAGATCATCGGCGGGAGGACGGAAGTATCCGGCAGAACCAGTGGTCAGCTAGGCACTCCTCTCGTATCCGACTACGGGTGGGACATGGAGGTCGTCGGACTCGAAATTATCGGCGCGGGTGACGGGTGGGGAGCCGACCTGGTCCAACTTCGCACGAGCTGTCAGGAGATCACCTTCCGAAAATGCGTAATTCACGGTAAAAACGGGTCGAATCGGCCGATCCGCGTCGACAGTACGGAGAACGTCGCAGCGACGTTCGAAGAGATGTACATCTACGACGAAGGATCGAACGCACACACGTTCCTCATCGGACGGGAGTTCCCAGATTGGCACAACCCGGGTACCGTCTACCTCGAAAACGACGTTCGCGTCGCGAGCGACAACGGCACCGAGTTTTTCATCGACCACATCACGCCCGAGGGCATCTGGCCGGAACTCCATCACAACGGGAACACGTATCGCGATACGGCGGTGTCGGCCTCGGAGTTAGGGCTCGCGAGTCCGCTGGACGAAAACGGCAACCTCCCCGAGTTCTACTTCGGATACGAAGACGGGGACGGCGGAGACACCACCGTTATCGACACCTTCGATAGCGTCGGTCTGGACCAGTACTCCCACGGCGCCGAGGCCACCGTCTCGAGTTCCGCAAACTATCTCGAACCGTACGGACTGGATCTGAACGGCAGGGACAACACCTCCGGAACCACCCGCTCCGATTCCGGCCTGCCGAACTATCCCGCCCCGGACGACATCTGGGAGTTCTGGTGGAACCCCCAGACGACCGGCGAGTTCTTCAGCATCTCCTTCGGGATCCAGTCGAGCGATCTGTCGGAGGCGTTTCGTATCCTGATCCGCCTCGACAGTGCCAACCAGTTCGTCCAGATCCAGGAACGCGGCACGAGCGGCGACAATTACCTCGGCCACGCCGATCTGTCGCTCTCGACGAACACCTGGTATCGGACGGTCGTCGACGGTACCGGCTCGGATAGCTGGACCATCTCCGTCGACACCGGCGAGGGAACCGCGAAACTCGGCGAGTTCACCTCCGATCCGACCCAGTACACGGGATACGGACGATCGAGCATCGCCTACTGGATCAGCGCCGCGGATCACGTCTACCTCGACGACATCATGGTTCGGGAGATAGGGAGCCAGTAACGGAAATCGTGTTCCCGGTCGCCATCGTCGACGGCGGCCTCGAGCACGACGTCGATGTCGCCTGGATCGCGGTGACGGATCGGACGGATGTCGTCGGACCGGCGGTCGTTCGAGCGTTCGTCGTCGAGACGCGGTGGTATCGGGACGGGACTCGATCGTCGATGCGGGTTCGGGACCAGGCCGCCGGGAAACGCTCTTCCGTGACGGGGGTGTAGAAGGACACTGATCCCACGTGAGTCCGGATAACGGCGATCCAGACGCGTCGACTCGGGTCCAGCGAGGACGACTATCCGAAAAGGAGTTGTTCTTACTTCTGCTGGTTGGGATCGCGATCATGATGTCGGTGGCCGGGTTCGCCCTCATTCTGAATTGAACCGGTCGCGCTCGGGGTGCGGTGAGGAGCCGTCGAGTCCGGCCGCGGTCGTTTTCCCGGAGCGGGTAAAGTACCAGTACTTTTGCGCGCGGACCGCGTACGGCCGCGTATGGAGGTCGTGCCGGACCGGACGAAACCCCGGGTCAAAGACTACATGACGCGCGACGTGGCGACGGTCTCGCCCGACGAAACCGTCGGAGAGGTCGCGACGCGGATCGCCGAAAGCGAAGAGCACAGCGGCTTTCCCGTCTGCGATCGCCGCCGCGTCGAAGGGTTCGTCAGCGCCCGCGACCTGTTGCTCGCCGACGACGGCGATCCAATCTTCAAGGTCATGGCGACCGATCTGCTGGTCGCCCACCCCGACATGAAGGTAAACGACGCCGCCCGAGTCATTCTGCGGTCGGGCATTCAGAAACTCCCCGTCGTCGACGACGCGGGCAACCTCGTGGGGATCATCTCCAACGCCGACGTCATCCGCAGTCAGATCGAACGTGCGACCCCGGAGAAGGTCGGCAAATTGATGCGGACTCTAGAGCAGATCCACGAGATCGATCTGCGGGAGGAGCGCCGAACGGTCCCGCTCGCGGATCTCACCCCGACCCAGGGGCGGGTATACGCCGACGAACTCGAGGGGCGGCGATACGAACTCGAGCGAGGCCTCGCCGAGCCGCTGGTGGTTATCGACAACGGCGGAACCCTTCTCCTGGCGGACGGCCACCATCGTGTCCTCGCGGCCGACCGACTCGGAATCGACGAGATGGACGCGTACGTCATCGTCGTCGAATACGAGATCGATCTCGGGATGGCTCGCACGGCGGAGAAGGAAGGCCTCGATCGAATCGACGACATCGACGTCGTCGATTACGCCCGCCACCCGCTGGTCCAGACGACTAAGCGACTCCAATCTGACCGCAGCGACGTAGCGAGCGACGACGACGCGTGAGACGGCGGCCGCGAGGCGTGAAGCGACCGTCGAGAGGTGTGGAACGACGACTGCGAGAATCGACGACAACCGACGGGCACCGCGCCGGACCCGCAGAACCAGCGATACTGTAGACCACCGGGGACACGTCGGGTCTCACCGGTCGTCGTTGACGCTAACGGTTCGAGCGGAGTCGTCGATGCCAGCGGTTTGAGCGTATTCTCCCTCCCGAACAGTTCTCACGGATGGCCGTCGTCCCCGAACCTTCATTGCGGTGTCGGCAAATGTTACACCCATGTACGATACGGAGGATCTCGAGCAAATTCGCGAGGCTGAACGACGGTGGGAAGCCGAGACGCTCGAGTCGGCACTCGAGCGCCACGGCGAGCGTGCCGACGAGTTCGCGACCGTCTCGAATCACGAGGTCGACCGCCTCTACACGCCCGCGGACGTTTCGGATCTCGATTACCTCGAGGATCTCGGATTCCCGGGCGAAGAGCCCTACACCAGAGGGCCGTATCCGACGATGTACCGCGGTCGGACGTGGACGATGCGCCAGTTCGCCGGCTTCGGAACCGCCGAAGAGACCAACGAGCGCTTTCACTACCTGATCGACGAGGGCCAGACCGGGCTCTCGGTGGCATTCGACATGCCGTCGCTTATGGGACTCGATTCGGACGATCCCATGAGCCAGGGCGAGATCGGGAAGGAAGGCGTCGCGGTCGACACGCTGCGGGACATGGAGATCCTCTTCGACGGGATCGACCTCGCCGACATTTCGACGTCGTTCACGATCAACCCGTCCGCGCCGGTTATCTACGCCATGTACATCGCGCTGGCCGATCGACGCGGCGTCCCTCGCGAGAAACTGCGTGGAACCCTCCAGAACGATATGTTCAAGGAGTTTATCGCCCAGAAAGAGTGGGTGATCCCACCGGAGGCCTCGCTCGGTCTCGTCACGGACGTCCTCGAGTTCAGTACGGCGGAGACGCCACGGTTCCATCCGATCTCGATTTCGGGGTACCACATCCGCGAGGCCGGGTCGACGGCGGTCCAGGAACTCGCGTTCACGCTCGCCGACGGGTTCGGATACGTGGAAGACGCACTCGACAGGGGGCTCGACGTCGACGAGTTCGCCCCCCGTCTGTCGTTTTTCTTCAACTGTCACAACTCCTTTTTCGAGGAAATCGCGAAGTTCCGAGCGGCGCGTCGGATCTACGCGCGAGTGATGGACGAGTGGTACGGCGCCGAAGCCGACGAGTCGAAGCGGCTCAAGTTCCACACGCAGACGGCGGGGCAGTCGCTGACGGCTCAGCAACCGCTGAACAACGTCGTCCGGGTGACGATCCAGGCGCTCGCCGGCGTCCTCGGCGGCACCCAATCGCTACACACCAACAGCTTCGACGAGGCGCTGGCGCTGCCCGGCGAGGAGGCCGTCCGGGTCGCACTGCGCACCCAACAGATCATCGCCGAGGAGTCCGGCGCGGCCGACATCGTCGACCCGATGGGTGGCTCCTTCGCCGTCGAAACGCTCACGAACGAAATCGAGGCGCGAGCCATGCGCTACATCGAGGAAATTCGCGACCTGGGCGACGGGTCGGTCCGCGACGGTATCCTCGCAGGAATCGACGATGGCTACTTCCTTCGCGAGATCCAGGAGGCCTCCTACGAGTACCAGGAACGCGTCGAACGGGGCGAGGAAGTCGTCGTCGGCGTCAACGAGTACACGCTCGAGGAAGACACCAGCCCCGACATCCTGCAGATCGACGAGGCCACCGCCGAGCGCCAGCTCGACCGGCTCGAGGACGTCAAGACGGACCGAGACGACGAGGCGGTCGAACGGGCGCTCGCGGATCTGGGTGCGGCCTGCGAGCGGGGCGAAAACGCGATGCCGTACATCGTCGACGCGGTGAAAGCCTACGCGACGATGGGGGAGATCATGGCGGTGTTCGAAGCGCAGTACGGGGCCTACAGCGAGAAGATCGGACTGGCGTGAGTGACCTCGAACGCGACTCGAAACTGGTCCCCGCGAAGTTGCCACTCGAGGCCGTCGCGTCCGACTATCCTCCCTCGTCGTCGAATCGAGACACGACGCGGACGACGAGGCCGACGGTCAGCAGCACGGAACCCATCGCGGCGGCTCCGTAGACGGCGAGCGTCAGCGGCGTGATGGGAATCGCGAGCGCGAACAGGGACATGTCCTCGACGCCGAGGTGGCGCGGCAGCGTCGCACCGAGCAGCGCTCCGAACGCGGCGGTCGCGGCCACGAGCGCGAGACCGAGGCCGGCGACGGCGGTCCGGCCGCCGACCGTTCGATCAGCGAGCACGGGTATTCGTCTCACGGTTCGAACGGAGGGTTTTCCCGCGCAGCGACGGGACGAGCACGCGGGAGAACATCGTTTCGTGCATATCAGTACTCAGTTACTTCCTGTTGCGTGCGATCGTCCGTCTCGATCGCCCTGGCCGCGATGAGGGTCACGACCGCGAGGAGAAGCATCGTCGCCAGGAGAATGGTGAACTGGACGGTCGACTGAAGCGGATCGAACCCCCACGGGTTGAACACCGCGAAGACGAGGACGAAAAACGCGATGATCGCGAACGGGATCAGGTTGACCGCGAGATCGAGTGCGACTTCCGCGTCGAACGCTGGTCGGCTCATCGGGATGCTGGGTGACTCATTGAGACGTCGGGTGGTTTATCGGGCGGAGCCGCGGGTGCGGTTCCGCAGTCGAATCGGCGATTCCATCCGCTAGGGCTTCCGAGAGCGCACGGCCACGGCGCCACCGATCGTCAGGAAGCCGGCCACGACGAGCGCGACGCCGCGACTCGCCAATCCGGAGAGTGGCTCGAGGACCCCGACCGGAACCGTCCCGGTTCCGTGGGCGACCAGCACTGCGCCGACGGCGACGAACGCCGCGCCGAACCCGCCCGCGAGTGCCACCGGATCGTCGACGTAGTCAGCGTCCCGGAGGATGCCGGCGACGCTCGCGGCGAACAGGACCAGTCCGACGACGGCGACGGGGACCGCGTCGACGACGATGCCCACTTCCGAGCCGGCGAATCCGAGGGCCACGAGGACGTGCCACGGCCGTGCGGGGTCGGTCCGATCGGGTTCGGCCTGGATCGAGTGATCCGCCATAGCCGTCGTTCCACGTCGAGGACGTTGAACCTGGCCCTACCGGTCGGGTGTCGTGACTGTCACGTGCGCGAACGGTCAACGCGCGCGCCGGGACCCACTCCTCGAGTCGGGATCACGGGTCGCTCGAGCCGGAATCCACCGTCGGACCCAGCCGGAGTCCGGAGGCGGTCCGTCTGCGACGAAAGGGTCATCGTCGTGCCACGACTACGGATCCTATGTATTCTGTGAATCTGGCGCCCGCCGCGCCCGGTCCGCTCCCCGAGCGCTTGCAGTCCTCGAGGGGTCCCGACTATCGCACGACGACTCGAGGAACGGCGTTCGATCGATGGGGCTCGCACCCGCCTCGAGGTCGCGCACGGACGCGTTTGCCGGGTGCCGGAACGCGTTTGCCGGGTGCCGGAGGTGGAGGATAGTGACGGAACCAGACCCCGAAGAGTTCGATTCGACGGGCTCCGAGGAGCGAAACGTCGCGGCCGCCGCCGCGGCCGACCGCGAGGAATTCCTCTCGCTGATGCCCCATTACTACCGTGGCGAGGTATCGAAGCAGGGAAACCGCCTTTCGCGACTCGATCTCACGACCGACTGGGCGATCGTCACCGTCACGGCCGTCCTCGCGCTCGCCTTCCAGGGGGGTGACGCCTCCGCGTACATGCTGTTGATCGGCCTCGTTGGCGTCTCCTTGTTTCTCGTGTTCGACGTTCGGCGCTACCGGGCGTACGACGCGACCCGGGCACGGGTTCGCCTCCTGGAGGAGAACCTGTTCGCTAACGCCTTCCAACCGAACGGCACGTCGCTCGAGGACTGGCGCGGCGAACTCAGCGACGACCTCCGGAACCCGACGATCAAGGTATCCTACAGGGAGGCCCTCTCACGCCGATTGCGACGGATCTATTATCCCCTCTTCGTGCTTCTCGGGGTCGCGTGGCTGTTTCGGATCTCGCTCTACGAGCCCGGTGAGGTGTGGACACAAACCGCCTCCATCCCCGGCGTCCCGGGCGAAGTCGTAATCGTCGCCGTCGCCGCGTTCTATCTCGCCGTGACCGTGTTCACGTTCAAATCGGGCCGGCGGAAAGCGAAAGGCGAGTTCCACGGCGAGGAGCCCGGCAGTTGGAAATGATACCGATGGCCAGCATCGGACACCGCTACTCGTCGCGTTCGATGACGAACTCGGTGAATTCCTCGAGTTTGCGAGTCGTCTCGTCGTCGAAATCCAGGCCGTCGATCGCCGCTCGAGCCTCGGCGGCCAACTCGAGCGCGCGTTCGCGGGCGTAATCGATGCTGCCGGCGTCCTCGAGTATTTCGAGGGCGGCTCTGATCTCGTCGTCGGTGTTGTCGTCGGACTCGAGGATTTCCTGGAGGCGTCGAGCGCCGTCGGGGTCGCTTTCTCGGAGTGCGTGAATCACGAGCAGCGTCTTCTTGCCCTCCCGAATGTCGTTTCCGAACTCCTTGCCGAACTCGCCGGCCCGACCGAGCGAGTGCTCGACGTCCAGGATGTCGTCGCCGATCTGGAACGCGACCGCGGTCAGTTCAGCGTAGTCGGCGACCGCCTGTTCTACCTCGGGTGGCTGGCCGGTGATTATCGCGGCCAATCGAGCGACGATCCGGCCGAGACAGCCGGTCTTGCACGCGCACATTTCGAGGTACTCTTCCGTACCGATCCGGACCTCGCGTTCGTTGTGCCAGCAGATATCCATCCCCTGACCGAGGTGCGTCCGGTTGAGTTCGTGCATCAGCATCTCGTAGGCGGCCAATCGCTGTTCTGCCGGGAGGTTTGCCGGATCCCGCGTGAGGATCTTCAGCGGCAAAAAGTACATCGCGTTGCCGGCGTTCAGTGCGACGTCGCGACCGTAGACGCGGTGCAGTGCTGGTTCGCCGCGTCGAATCGTGGCGCCGTCCTCGACGTCGTCGACGATGATCGTCCCGTTGTGCAGGATCTCTGGAATACACGCGTACGGCAGGTACTCGGCCGGGTCCTCGCCGAAGCCTTCGACGAACACGAGGAAGAGTACCGCACGCCACCGCTTCCCGCCGCGGTCGAGCAGGTCCCACAGTGGCACCGCTAAGGCGTTCTGGATACCGTGCGGATCGTACGCGTACGTCGGGGGACCAAAGAAGGACTCGAGGTAATCGGCGTCGATATCGCGTGGAATCAGGGTGGCGATCTCCTCGTCGATCGCCGGCCGCCAGTCGGCAAGCGTCTCCCGCATACCCGTGTCGAGTTGGAGCGGCGTAAAAAAGATTCGTAGTTTGTCGTATCACTGGATGGTGCCATCGACCACGGGAGACGTGGCGATCGAACGATACAATTACCCGGTCGTGTCTCGAGGTGGCTGCCATGACCGACTGGATCGGACCCGTGTTCGAGAGCGACGTCGGCTGGACCCACCTCGAGCGTCTGGTCGACGTGGGAAACCGGATGGCCGGCAGCGAGGGGGAACGCGAGGCCGCGGAACTGACCCGAGACGCGCTCACCGACGTCGGCGCGCGAAACGCTCGCCTCGAGTCGTTCGACATTCAGGGGTGGACGCGCGACGAGAGCGCGATCGGGGCCGGCGACACGACCCAGGACTGCATCGCCCTGCCGCGCAGTCCCTCCGGCCGCGTCGATGCGCGACTGATCGATCTCGGCTACGGCCTGCCCGAAGACTTCGCAGCGACCGACGTCGAAGACGCCATCGTGATGGTTCGCAGCGACGTGCCCGCCTACTCCGACCGGTATATCCACCGGCGGGAGAAATACCACCACGCCGTCGAGGGCGGCGCGGCGGGCTTTCTCTATCGAAATCACGTCGAGGGGTGTCTCCCGCCGACCGGCAGCGTCGGCTGGAAAGAAGACCCCATCGGCCCGATCCCCGCCCTCGGCGTCTCGAGCGAGGTCGGTGCCCGGTTGGCTCGCCGGTTCGACGGCCAATCGATCTCGGTCTCCGTCGAAGCGGATATCAACCCGGCCCGGAGTCAGAACGTCCGGGCCGAACTCGGGCCCGACACGGACGAACGCGTCCTCGTGACGAGTCACGTCGACGCCCACGACATCTCGGAGGGCGCCATGGACAACGGAGCGGGAACCGCGATGGTGGTCGAACTGGCGAACGCGCTCGCGGATCGCGAGGACGAACTCGAGACCCGCGTCGAATTCGTCGCGTTCGGCGCCGAAGAGGTCGGACTCGTCGGATCCACGCGGTACGCGGAGCGCGCCGACCGCGAGGCGATCAAGGCGGTGGTCAACAACGACGGTGTCGTCCGCGATCGAACGCTGTCGATCGTCACGCACGGATTCGATGCGCTCGAGGAGACCGCGACTACCGTCGCGGACCGCTACGATCACCCGATCGAGACGGTGCCGCGCGTCGGTCCCCACAGCGACCACTGGTCGTTTGCCAAATGGGGAGTCCCCGGCTGTCACGTCAAATCGATGTCGGACGACGCCGGCCGCGGCTGGGGCCACACCTTCGCGGACACCATCGAGAAACTCGAGCCCCGAACGCTGTCTGAACAGGCCGTCCTTCTTTCCGCCTACGTCGTCGAACTCGCCCGCGACGAGGTGACGGTCGAACACAGGGAGCCCGCAGCTATCGCCGCCGACCTCGAGTCGCAGGGCCTCGCAGAGGGGATGCGGATCACTGGCGACTGGCCCTACGACGGGTGAGACTCGAGCGAGTCGAGACCGATACCCGGCGGTAGATCCGCGAACGACAACCGTACGCTTTTGATCGGGCCGCGTGAACTGACGGATATGGATGCCGCGTGGAGCGCGGGCGAGGATCCCGTCGTCGGTATTGTCGACAGTGAGGGTGACGGACGCGACGCCGCCGAGATAGCCGAATCCCTCGACGCAGCGTCGGTCGACGACGCGAGGATCGTCCGTGGTAGCCGCGAAACCGTCCTCGCGGCCGAACCGTCGGTGCTGGTCGCAGTCGGCGACGCGTCACTGGCGGCGGCGGCCCGTGCTGGCGTCGAAACGCCGATTCTCCCGGTGGGACCCGTCACTGGCATCGAGTCGATCGATCGCGACCGGGTTCCCGATGCGCTCGCGGCTGCGCTCGACGGACGCGCCGTTCGTCGCGCGCGGCCCGTTCTCGACGTCGCGCTCGAGACTCGCTCGGAACGCGAGGGCCTGTCCGACGCACACGACGCGAGCAGCCGCGAACGCGCGCTCTTCGACGTGACGCTCGTCACCGACGAACCCGCCCGGATCTCGGAATACGGCGTCCACGGTACGGATGCGACCGTCGCGACCTTTCGCGCTGACGGCGTCGTGGTGGCGACTCCCGCCGGAAGCAACGGCTACGCGAGCGCCGTCGGGGCACCCCGCCTCTCGGCGGCAGTCGACGCGATCGCGGTCGCCCCGATCGGCCCCTTCGTCACCCAGACCCGGCGATGGGTGCTCCCCGACGACGATCTCGCCCTGACGGTCGAGCGCGACGAGGGGGACGTCACCCTCGTCGTCGACGGCCGACCGGTCGGGTCGGTCACCGTCGATTCGCGAATCGCCGTCGCTGCGACCGAACCGCTCCAGACGCTGGTCGTTCCGGACGAGCAACTGGCGGACCGATAGTCGAGGCCGCAGAATCGAGCCGAGACCGGACCGCAAGAACCGGTCGGCTCAGCTGTTGTACGGTTCTTCGTCCCGATGGTCGTCCG
The DNA here is from genome assembly GCF_024227435.1 of Natrinema caseinilyticum. Classification (GTDB taxonomy): domain Archaea; phylum Halobacteriota; class Halobacteria; order Halobacteriales; family Natrialbaceae; genus Natrinema; species Natrinema caseinilyticum. Next base: position 3,447,605 of record NZ_CP100445.1, on the reverse strand, counting down.
GATTCGTGTTCTCGAGGGCGTCGTCCTCACGGTCGACAGACTTGTGTTCGATGTCCTGACGACGCTGCTCTTCGTCCCGTCGCTCGCGGGCTTCCTGCTCCGCTTCGGTGAGGCCCTCCTCGTCGTCGGCTTCCTCGGGATCGGTCTTCTCTTTCGCGAGTTCGACGTCACGGCCGTGTTCGTCCTTTCCGGTGGAGTCGCGCTGATCTGTGTCGTCGGACATGGGATTTCGTCGGGGGCTACCCGCGATTCGCGAAAAGGCGTTGGGCTTGCCATGGTCGGCGCCTCGAGGTGGCCCGCGCAGGCGCCGTCCGGACCCCCTGTGTACCGGGGACGGTCTCGCCAGTTACCAGGGCTCGCCGGACGCGAGGTCGATCTCGCTGTCGCCGCGCTCCGATGGACAGATGTCCGCGAGAATGCACTCGGAACAGTCCGGATTTCGCGCCGTACAGACCGCACGACCGTGATCGATACAGAGGTGGGTAAACTGTTGCCAGTCGGATTCGGGGACGATCTCCATCAGTTCCGGTTCGATGCGTTCGGGCCGTTCCTCCTCGGTCAGTCCCAATCGCCGCGAGAGGCGCTGAACGTGCGTATCGACGACCACGCCCTCGACGATGTCGTGTCCGTGCTGCAACACGACGTTCGCGGTCTTTCGGCCGACGCCCGAGAGGTCGGTCAATTCGTCCATCGTATCCGGGACTTCGCCGTCGTGTTCCTCGACGATCGTTTCGCAGGCGCTTCGGATGTACTTCGCCTTGTTGTTGTAGTACGTGATCGAATTCAGGGCCTCCGCGAGTTCGTCCTGGGGCGCGTTCGCGTAGTCCTCCGGACTCCGGTACGTCTCGAACAGGTGTTTCGTCTCCTCGTTGACCCGCTCGTCCGTACACTGTGCCGAAAGGATAACCGCGATCAGTAACTCGAGTCGGTTCGAGTACCGAAGCGAGATCGTCGAATCCGGGTACGCGTCCTCGAGTCGGCTGACGATCTCCTCGGCCTGGTCGACGGGGGTCTCGAGGGGAGTTCCCATGGAGACCCGTTGCGAGACCGGCCATTTGAGCCGTTCGATTCGAGTCGGCGATCCGCGTCCGCCGAAGGCGGACCGTCCACTGAATTTCGTCGAATAGATACTATTATTATGTATCGCACACGTGTTACGAAAAGACGAGTCGACGGGATGGAGATCCGACAATGACGGGGGACAACCACAACACGCAGTTGGACAGCCGTAGTAAAGAACAGGCGACAGGTATTCTCGACGTACTGCTAGCCGAACTCGAAGCCGACGACGGGGAGCGCACAGCGGCCCTTCGATGGACGCTCGACGTCGAGGAGAACGGCTCAGAGCAGAAACTCGAGACGCTTCAGAACGAGGTGATGTCGCTTCGAGCGGAGGTCAATCAGCTTTCGGCAGCCGAGACCGAGCGGGAGTCGAAAATCGAGAACCAGATCAAGCCGCGATTGCTCTCGCTCGATCGGCGTCTGGGCGAACTCGACGAGGAACTGACGAGCGTCAGGGCCGAAATGCGCGGTCTCAAATCGGAGTTCACCGACGTTCGCGACTCGCTCGAGGACGTAGAAGCCGACGCCGACTCGGCAGACGTCGATGCCGTCGCGGCGGAACTCGACGAACTCGAGCAAACGGTCGGCAACGCCTTCAAGAAGATCACGTCGAATCTCGAGAACGATCTCGAATCGATGCAGGCGAACTACGAGGCCGACCTCGACGCGATGCGGCGGCGACTGCGGGCGCTCGAGGTGGAGACTCGGAACAACGCGGCTGACCAGAGTAGATCGCAGTCGAACAGATCGCAGTCGAACAGATCGCAGTCGAACAGATCGCAGTCGAACAGATCGCAGTCGAACGCAAACGACGAGGTTCGTCGGTACTGATCGCCACCGCATCCCCGTTCGCAGCGGGGAGTGGATCGACGTGTGATCGGTTCGGTCGAAAACACCCCGCAGTGCGGTCCGGAACCCCGGTCCCTCGAGGTTCTACGCCGTCTGGAAGCGCCGACGACACAGCGTTCGATCTGTCGACGGGATGCCGTGAACTTTAAGCGGTCATCATCCACCTATCAGGGTATGAAAGCTACGGCCATGGCCCACCCCATCCAGGGGCTGGTCAAGTATCACGGGATGCGCGACGAGATCGAGCGGTACCCGTATCACGACAGCATCAGCGTCTGCACTGCACCCAGTCACACCCGGACGACGGTCGAGTTCTCGATGGATCACGACGACGACACGTACGTCGTCGACGGCGAGGAACTCGAAGGGCGCGCGTTCGAACGGGTCGATGCCGTCGTCGAGAAGGCACGTTCGCTGTCCGATGCGGCCCACACGGTGTATCCGGTCCGCCTCGAGAGCGAGAACAGTTTCCCCTCGAACGTCGGGCTCGGCTCTTCCTCGTCGGGATTCGCGGCGGCGGCGATGGCCCTGGCCGAAGCGGCGGAACTGGACGCATCGAAACAAGAAATTTCGACAATCGCCCGCGTCGGGTCGGCCTCGGCCGCCCGTGCGGTCACCGGCGCGTTCTCCCAGCTTCACACCGGCTTGAACGACGAGGACTGTCGCTCCCGTCGAATTCCGTCCACTCTCCACGAGGATCTCAGGATCATCGTCGGTCTCGTCCCGTACCACAAGGAAACCGAGGACGCACACCGCGAGGCCGCCGATAGCCACATGTTCCAGGCGCGCAACGCGCACATCCACGACCAGATCGTTGAGATGCGTGACGCGTTACGCACCGACGATTTCGAACGCGTGTTCGAACTCGCAGAACACGACTCGTTATCGCTGGCCGCGACGACGATGACCGGACCGTCGGGATGGGTTTACTGGCAACCGGCTACCCTCGCGATCTTCAACCGCGTCCGTGAACTCCGCGAGGAAGAGGACATCCCGGTCTACTTCTCGACCGATACCGGCGCTAGCGTCTACGTCAACACTACCGAGGAATACGCCGAGGAAGTCGAGGAAGAGATCTCGGACTGCGGCGTCTCCACGACGACCTGGAGCGTCGGCGGCCCCGCTCGCCTGCTCGAGGAGGACGACCACCTCTTCTGAGCGATCGACGCCGCTGAGCCCGGATTCGGCGAACTCTCCGTCTCCCCATCCAGGGCTTATCCCTCGAGTCTGACCTCGATCAGCGCCAGTTCCTCGGACGGCACCGCCGCTTCGAACGCCGCTTCGAGGTCGCCCCACGTTTCCGGCCGGGAGGCCTCGATCCCGAAGCTCTCGGCGAACGTCACCAGGTCGGGATTCGTCAACTCGGTGCCGGTGTGTTCGCCGCGGTGGGCGTCTTGTTTTTCCGAGATGAGTCCGTAATCGTCGTCGGTGAACACGACGGTGGTAAAGCCACAGTCCAGTCGGCTCGCGGTCTCGAGTTCGGCCGCGTTCATCAGGAAGCCGCCGTCGCCGGTTCCGGCGACCACGTTCGCGTCGACCGCCAGGTCGGCCGCGAGGGCTCCCGGAACGGCGATCCCCATGCTCGCCAGGCCGTTCGAAATCACGCACGTGTTCGGCTCGAACGTCGGAAACGACTGGGCGATCGCCATCTTGTGACTCCCCACGTCGGAGACGAGGACGTCCGAGTCGGCCATGGCCTCGCGCAAGAGCGGAAGGGCGTTCCTGACGCCGATCGGATCGGCTTCGGATGGCGGCTCCGTCACCGACTCGAGCAGCCGATCGTGCAGGTCGTCACACCACAGCGAGCACGCTCCGCCGGGGAGGTGATCGTCGATGGCGGCGATCGCCGCGCCGACGTCCGCGACGATTTCCACGTCGGGGTTGTAGTGTCGATAGACCTCGGCGGGTTCGTAATCGACGTGGATGATCGTCTTCTCGAGATCCGCGTTCCAGCCCTCCGGATCGTGTTCCGCGATATCGTAGCCGACGGCGACGACGCAGTCGGCTCGTTCGATGGCGCGCGCGGCCTCGCCGTCCGGTCCCGAATCGAGGGTCATCAGCGACGCCGGCTCGCGATCCGAGATCGAGCCCTTTCCCATGTACGTCTCGACGACGGGAACGCCAACGCGGTCGACGAAAGCCCGGATGGTCTCCGACGTGCGGGTTCGGACCGCGCCGTTGCCCGCGAGGATGATCGGCCGCTCCGCCGACTCGAGCAATCGCGCTGCGCGTTCGGCCGACTCGTCGTCGGGATCCGGCCGTCGGACCGGGCTGTGGGTTTCGATGGGGCCGCCACCGACCGACTCGGCCGCGACGTCCTCGGGGAACTCGAGGTGGGTCGCGCCCGGTTTCTCGTACTCGGCGAGTTTGAACGCCTTGCGAACCGACTCCGGGACGATCTCGGGGTCCGTAATCTGGGTGTTCCACGCGACGATCGGCTCGAAGATGTCGACCACGTCGAGGGCCTGATGGCTCTCCTTGTGTAACCGCTCGCGGCCGCCCTGTCCGGTGATCGCCACCACTGGGCTCTTGTCGAGTTGGGCGTCGGCGACGCCGGTCATGAGGTTCGTCGCACCGGGACCGAGCGTCGAGCAACAGACGCCCGCGTCGCCGGTCAACCGGCCGTGGACGTCGGCCATGAACGCCGCGCCCTGTTCGTGGCGGGTCGGTACGAACCGGATCGAAGAATCCCGAAGTGAGAAGAGGAAATCCTCGATTTCCTCGCCCGGAACACCGAACACGCGGTCGACGCCCTCCGCCTCGAGACACTCGACGAGCAGGTCGGATGCCGTTTGCATGCTCGGGTCGTCCACGCCGCTCGACATTAATGGACGGCGCGCACACGGAGCGGGCGGCACGCGGAACGGTCGGCGGTCGCCATCGACCCGCTCCGGGCCGCGATCGGGCCGACTCCGGAATCACAGCACCCGATCGGGCCGGATCCGAAGGATGACGCGCTCCGATTCGATCGGATTCGGGTACTCGTCGACATCCATATACCGCTGGGCCAGTTCGTCGATGTGCTCTCGAGCGCCCTCGGTCGTGATCTCGTCGATTTCGCCGATCACGGAGAGGTGCCGATAGGGATCGTCCGGATCGGTCATGCTGACGCCGACGCCGGAGTCGTGTTCGGCGTTGCGCGCTTTCTGGCGGTGCCGCTCGGTGTTGACCAGTAGATGGCCGTCGTCCGCATCGTAATCTATCCAGACCGGCGTGACGTGGGGGAGCCCGTCGTTCGTCAGCGTCGCGACGTGGGCGAACGTCTTTTTCTCGAACAGATCGTGGAACTCGTCTGGTATCGAAGCCATGGGCTTCGTTCACCGCCCCCACTTTTGTGTATGGTGCCTACACTGATAGCGACCGAATTTGCGTCGTCTGTGACGGAATCTGGCCGATGTGGGCAAAGGTGCCACATATCATGGTTTGTCAATGCCCCCGCAAGTGACGGCTAACGGCTTATGGAGAACGACATGGTTCTCGGCAGTATGTCCGATCAGCAGCGATCGACGCGCAGACGAGTATTGAAACTCACAGGTGCCGCGGCGTCGACTGCCCTCGTTGCCGGTTGTGGCGGCCCAGGCAATGGCGACGATACCGACGGGAACGGTGACGGAAACGGCAATGGGATGGACGAGGAACCGACCGAAGACAACGAGACCGGAATGAACGAGACGAACGAAACGGGCAACGAGACGAACGAGACCGGAATGAACGAGACGAACGAAACGAACGAGAGCGAGTAGTCGTCCGGACCGTTGTCGACCGAGATTCCGTGCCCGAAACGAAAAGCCGGCAGCCGGCGAAACCGTTACCGATCCTCGGCTCTTTCTTCGGATGATGACCGACGGACTCGAGACGGACGTCGAGGGGGCGGGCGAGATCGCCGAGCGTCGCGACGCACTTGCCGACCGCGTGCGAGCCCACGCTGGCGAAATCGCGCGGGAACTCGCCGTCCTGCAGGGTGGCGACTACGGACAGGAGACGTTCGACACGGCCAGCGGTCGCTGGACGCTCAAGTACGACGCCGGTGACGTCCAGTACCTCCGATTCGACCCGAAGTCGGGGCCGGAGACGTACGTCGTCTCGAGTAAGCACCCGCCGGAACCCGACGCCCTCGAGACCGCGATGGCCGACTACGGGGCGTTCGTCGTGGCGTACAACGAGTACGTCCGCTCGTTCGACGGCCTGTTCGAGGCCGTTCCGGACGACTTTCCCGAGATCGAATCGACGGCGAAACTCGTCGCCGAGCGTGACCGGATCGTCGACCGCATTCGCACCGTCGGCGACGCGATGGCGGGACAGCTCCATCGGTACGACGGCGAGTACGGCACCTACGCGACGACGGTCTCGGGAACCCGATGGGAACTGAAATGGGACGGCGACGTGGCTTCCTACCTGCGCGTCGGAGGCTCCGACGGAACCTACCTCCTGTCACAGTACGGGCCACCCACAGCCCCCGACCTTCGTCGGTTCGCCGACGACGTTCCCGCATTCGTCGCCGCGTTCAACGATTACGTCGACGACCTCGAAGCGGATCTCGAGGCAATTACGTTCGAGGTCGGCTAAGGATACTCGAGTCGCCGCCGGAGACCCGACGCAGAGCGTCGTATGGTCGCCTTCCGCCGTTCTGGATTTCGCACTTCGTTTTGGGCTCGGTATGATTCCCTGCTCCGCTTTCGGCCCGGCTACGATTCCCTGCTCTGCTTTCGACAGCGTTCGAAGCGATACGGAGCGGACCCAATCACTCTATACGTCAACCGCCTCGGGGTCACGCCCCGTGGCATCCGCCTCGACAACCTGTGAACCCTGATTGGCGATACGGGCGCGAAGCGAGTCGCTCCCCGGTAACTGGCGCGAAAGAGGACAGCCCGCGGAGCTAGACGTCGACGTACTGGTCGACCCACTCCTGACGGCGCTGCAGCGCGCGTCGGCCCTTCGGCGTTAGCGCGTAGTAGTTCGTCCGGCGGTCGAGCTCTCCTTTTTCGACGAGTTCCGTCTCGACGAGCGTGTCGAGATTCGGGTACAGCCGGCCGTGTGTAACCGGCTGGTCGATGTAGCTATTGATGTCGTCGAGAATCTCCTGTCCGGACGGACGGTCTTTCCCTGCGATCACGTACAACAGATCACGTTGGAAGCCAGTTAGCTGATCCATGGATCACCCTCTGAATGACGACGTTCACCGCTCTGTGGTTTTGTTATAGGGCTGGTACGATATCGTAATAACGCAGAACACATCCTGTAGGACCGGCCTGGGTCCGTTTCTAACAGCTGACGGACAGATTGTCGCCCGGGACTGGCCCCGCGGGCGTGACGGGGCGTTTTTGACGACCACCGCCGTACCAGCCGCCATGCCAACCGATCCACTCGCCTGGGAGACCCGCGAGCGCCGGGTAGCCTACAGTTGTCCTGGATTCGAGATCGTTAACGAGTCCGTTCGCCTCCCCGACGGCACGGAAACCGAGTTCGACTACCTCTCGGAACCGGCGAGCGTCTGCGTCCTTCCGTTTACGCCCGCCGGCGACGTCGTCTGCATCGAGGAGTGGCGACAGGCCGTCTCCCGGATCAACCGCGGCCTCCCCGTCGGCGGCGTCGAACCCGACGACGACGACCTCGAGGCCGCGGCTCGCAGGGAACTCGCCGAAGAGACCGGCTACGAGGCCGAGGGGCTCGAGACCCTGGTCACCGTCGAGCCGGCTAACGGAATCGCAGACACGCTCGTGCACTTCTTCGTCGCACAGGGCTGTCGGCCGACCGCCGAACAGCAACTCGACCACAACGAAAGCATCCGACCGATCGAACTGTCGCTCGAAGCGTTGACCGACGCGGTGGCCGACGGCGAGATCCGAGACGGACGGACGGTCCTCGCCCTCTCGTACTATCAGCTGTTCGACGCGGCGTACAGTCGATCGAAAACGGAGTGACCGCCCGACGGCCCGCGATGCCGCGGCGGTGATCAGCGGTTTCGTTCGAATCGTCAGCCCGTTTCGTTCGCGGCGTCGTCGGTCTCGTTTGCGGCGTCCGCAGTCTCATTGTCGTCACCCGCGGTCTCGTTTGCGTCACCCGCGGTCTCGTTCGCGGCGTCGTCGGTCTCGTTTGCGGCGTCCGCAGTCTCATTGTCGTCACCCGCGGTCTCGTTCGCGGCGCCGTCGGCTCGTTGTTGCAACGCTTGCTCGAGTCCCCGGGTTTCGCCGAGTGTGAGCGTGTCGACGGAGCTATTTTCGACCGTCATCGAACTCGCGGAGACCGCGGAGACGGTCTCGCCCGTCGCCGTCTCGGTGTCGTCCGCGGCGGTCTGATTCTGCGTCACGTTGCCGCCGGTGTCGTTCGCTGCCGTCGCGTTTCCGGCCTGACGACTCTCGAGGGTACCGACGGTCATCGATTCGAACGTGATCTCGTCGACGTCGAACGTTTCGATGGTCAGCGACTCGATCTCCTGTTCGGTTTCGGGTCCGTTGGTCGCGGTGGCGTTCGTCCGGTTTCCGGCGTCGCCGCCGTCGCCGTCACCGCCGCCGAACAGGCCGCCGATGAAATCGGCGATGCCCGAGAGGATGCCGCCACCGTCGCCGCTTTCCTCGACGGTCAACTCCTCGATCGTCAGCCGATCGGTGGTCATGTTCTCGATCGTCAGGTTCCCTACCGTGACGTTGCTCGCGTTCTCGTCGACCACCTGCTGGAGACCCGTTCCGGTCTCGTTAGCGACGTCGGTTTCGTTGCCCTCGTCCGTCTCGTCGTCGGCCATACTCTCGTTTGCACCGTCGCCGAGTTCCTCGAGCGAGACGTTCTCGAGCGACAGCGAATCGAAGGCGACGTTCGAGATGGTCACCGGTTGGGCCGTCCGGTTGCCAGCCGACTCGTTCGCCGCGGTCTGATTTCCGTCGGTTTCGTTCAATTGCTGCTGGACTTCTTCGTCGGCCTGTACGTCCAACTGCTGGACGGTGAGCTGCTCGATCGTGGCGTTCTCGATGGTGAGATTCTCGAGTTCGAGCGTGCCGACCTGTACGTTCGTGAGTGTTGCACTCGGTTGCGATGCGCTCATGTCTCCGGTGTCGCCGTCAGCGGGCGTTGCCCCACCGGCGAGAGCGGGACCCCCCGAAAGCACGACTAACAGCGCGACGAATGCGACACCGGTCGATCGCGGTCGTGAAACCATACGATCCGACGTACGGCAGTTCCAGGGCTAAAACGGGACGACTGTTACGATATTATCGGCCGGAAAACGGCCGTTGAGTCAGAGCGGCGATCCGACTCCAAGAGCGTCGATCGATCGGCGCCGAAAGCGGGGTCGGCTCCACCGTGAGGCCGGCCAGTTCTCGTCCTTCCAGCGACTGCGTCTCCACCGTCCCGCATCGAAACCTCCGGTTGTCGCCTCGAAAGGACGGCTGGACGCGATCGAATCGACGAACGAGCCCCACGAGCGCTGGTACCGGAACGAACGCCATCGTCGTTCCAGTTACTCGAGACGGAGCTCCCTGGTCTCGATCGCGTCGCAGGACGGACAGACGAACTGGTACTGGACTCGTCCCCCCGAGGTGGTAACACGCCACCCGCCTTCGGTATCGACGTAACCACACGCCGGACAGCGGAGTTCTGAGTCGTCGAACTTTTCGCGGAGACGCTCGAATGGTGACCGGTGAACCGACATGTGATACACTATGTCGTGGTAACGTATAACACCCTAGCCTTCGGACCGACACACCTCCCCGACGTCTGCTCACAACACAACGGTTCTTAGTCGTCAGACCGTAGGGGAGACTATGGATGACGTCGACGCGAAACGCGGTAGCGACGTCGGCGACGCTCCCGGTGCGGCGCGTGCTCTCGATCGCGTCGTCGATCCGGTGGTAGCGGTCGCCGATGGGACGATTACGTTCGCCAACGAGGCCGCCAGGGACGCCTTCGAACTCGGCGAGGCCGGCCGCGACGCGGCGACCGCGCTGGGCGCCCGATGGACCCGACTCGCGACGGCCATCGACGAGACGACGGTCGGAACCGCCCGCCAGGTCGACCTCGAGGGGGAACAGGGCAGCGCACGGATCCACCGCGGTGCCGACGGGGCGACGATCACGTTCGACCCAGAACCGACCGGCACCGACGAGGCCGCCGGTTCGCAACCCGGCGCGAGCGATCGCCTGGTAAAAGACCGCGCGCTCGAAGAGGCGCCGGTCGGGATCACGATCTCCGATCCCGATCGCGAAGACAATCCGCTGGTCTACGTCAACGAGGCGTACGAAACGATCACCGGGTACGAATTCGACGAGGTCGTCGGCAGAAACTGTCGGTTTCTACAGGGTGAAGACTCCAACGAGGACGCGATCGCCGAGATGGCGGCCGCGATCGACGACGAGCGGCCCGTCACCGTCGAACTGAAAAACTACCGGAAGAACGGCACCGAATTCTGGAACGAGGTAACGATCGCCCCCGTTCGCGACCAGGACGGCAGCGTGACCAACTACGTCGGGTTCCAGAACGACATCACCGCCCGCAAAGAGGCCGAACTCGCGCTCGAACGACGAACCGCGGAACTGGAGTACATCCTCGATCGCGTCGAGGGCTTGATCCAGGACGTGACTGCCGTCATCGCTGGTTCGACCGACCGCTCCGAACTCGAGGACGAGGTCTGTACCCGAATCGCCGAAGCGGACGGCTACGAGAGGGCCTGGATCGGCGAGCGAAATCCCGCAACCGGGACGATCGAGATCCGCTCGAGCGCGGGAGCCGAACCCGAGAGTGGCAGCATCGCGACCGACACCGACCATCCCGCCGCCGAGACGCTCGCGACGACCGATCCCGCCGTCGATACCGCCGACGGAACGGCTCGCGCCGCGTTTCCGCTGTCCTACAACGCTATCGAATACGGCGTGTTGACCGTTCTGACGGACCGGGATCGAACCGTCGACGATCGGGAACGGGTGATCCTCTCGGCGCTCGCCCGTGCAGTCGCGAGCGGAATCAACGCGCGAGAGACCAGTCGCGTCCTCGCGACCGACGCCGTCGTCGCCGTCGAACTCGAACTCACGGATCGGTCACTCGCGCCGGTCGCCCTCTCAGCAGCGGCCGACTGTCGGCTGGACTATCGCCGTTCGGTGCACCACACCGACGACGAAACGACGGCGCTGTTCACCGCAACCGGTGTGAGCGCCGACGGCCTCGTCGCGGCCGCAACGGAACTCTCGGACGTCGATTGCCGCGTCGTCGTCGAGCGCGACGGGGAGTGTCTCATCAAACTGAGCGGGGCCGAAGACCTCGTCGGCTGGCTCTCCGAGCGCGGGGCGCGTACGCAGGCCATCGAGAGCGAAGACGGCCGGGCCCGCGTCACCCTCGAGATTCCACGATCGGCAAACGTCCGTTCGGTCGTCGAAGCCGTCGAGGACCGCTACTCGGGGACCGACGTCGTCTCGTTCCAGCAGCGCGAGCGCGACCGCGAGACGCGCCAGGAGTTCGCGGCCCGACTCGAGGACGCGCTGACGGACCGTCAGTTCGCCGCGTTACAGCGAGCCTACCTCGGCGGGTACTTCGAGTGGCCGCGGCCGACGACCGGCGAGGAACTCGCCCAATCGATGGGCGTGTCGCGCCCGACCTTCCACGAGCATCTGCGCACGGCCGAGGCGAAACTGTGCCGGGCCTTTTTCGGTGATATGTAGCGTTCTCGAATCGAGGAAATTCACGAATCGTGGCCTGTAGTCCGTACTTAGGCCCGCAAACGGTCGCGGACGGTCGCTGCCGTTTATGTAGCCTGTCGTGGGAATCGATCGCATGCTCGCGTTCGCAATGCCGCTTCAGACGGGTGGTGGATTCCTGTACTGGGCGATCATATTCTTCCTCCTCGCCATCGTCGCCGCCGCGGTCGGTGCCCGGGGGGTCGCCGGAATCTCGATGGAGATCGCGCGGATCTTCGTCCTGATCTTCATCATCCTCGCGGTGGTCGCCTTACTGTTGTGAGTGCCGTCCGTACTGGCACGGGCACGGCCAGTATCGGGTTCCGACTCGGACGCCAGTTCCAGGTTCAGCCGGCGAACCGTCCGCTCTCTCGGTCGCACCGCCGGAAATCGTCCACCCACGGCCCGTCAATCCAGGGTTCGATTGGACACTCCCCTCGAGAGGGGTCGGACGAACTCGGTCGTTCCGTCCGGTCTTCGCTCCGGTGATCGTTCGGGGGAGCGCCACGCCGGGACGTAACCGCATCCGGTTACCTTTGATTGTCAACTCCTAACGTGCTGGCGGCCGTAAGTAACAGTGAGCAGTTACCATGACTGAACTCGGTGGATTCCAGGACAGGGTCGCTCGCATCGACCTCTCTGAGGAGACGGTCGCGTACGAGTCGATCGACGAGGAGGACGCGAAGAAATACATCGGTGCGCGCGGCCTGGGTGTAAAGTACGTCTTCGACCAGGGGCCGGACGTCGATCCGCTCGAGCCCGAGAACCTACTCGCGTTCATGAACGGGCCGTTGTCGGGGACCCAGGTGACGATGAGCGGGCGGATCGCCGTCTGTACGAAGTCGCCACTGACCGGCACCGTTACCGACAGTCACCACGGCGGTTGGTCGGGCGCCCGCCTCAAGTGGGCCGGCTTCGACGGGTTGCTCTTCGAGGGCGAGGCCGAGGACCCAGTTTACGCCGTCGTCGAGGACGGCGAAGTCGAACTGCGGGACGCATCGCACCTCTGGGGGAACGGGTTCCACGAGACGCGCGACACCATCGAAGAGGAAGTCGAGGGGGCCTACGGAAAGAATCTCAGCATCATGGGAATCGGCCCCGGCGGCGAGAACGGCGTCAAGTACGCCTGCATTATGAACGAGGACGACCGCGCCTCGGGCCGAGGCGGCACGGGCTGTGTGATGGGGTCGAAGAACCTCAAGGCAGTCGTCGTCAAGTCGACCACGAAGATGCCCAAACCGGCCGACCCGGAGACGTTCAGGGAAGGCCACCAGCAGGCGATGCAGGCCATCCAGGAATCCGAAGTCACCGCGCCGAACGAGGGCGGACTCTCGATGTACGGGACGAACGTTCTGATGAACATCGGCGAGGAGATGGACGGCCTCCCGACCAAGAACGGTCGATACACGTCGACCGAGAGCATGCGCGAGGCGGAAGGCGTCGACATCGACGCCGAACGCGTCTCCGGAGAAAACGTCCGCGAAAACATTCTCGTCGACGAACCGACGTGTCACTCCTGTCCGGTCGCCTGCAAGAAGGAAGTCGAGGTCACGGCGATGCACAAGGGCGAGGAGATGAACGTCCGCACCGAGTCCTACGAGTACGAATCGGCGTACGCGCTGGGTCCGAACTCCGGCCACACCGACCGCGACGCCGTCGCCCTCATGTTGGACCGCTGTAACGACATGGGCGTCGACACCATCGACACCGGGAACATGATGGCGATGGCCATGGAGATGACCGAAGAGGGCAAACTCGAGGGCGTCGGGGAACTGGACTGGGGCGACACCGAGACGATGATCGACATGATCGAGCGGATCGCCCACCGCGAGGACGAGTTCGCCGATTTGCTGGCCGAGGGACCGCGTCGGGTCGCCGACCGAAGAGATGCACACGAGAACTCGCTGGCGGTCAAGGGCCAGACCATCGCGGCGTACGACCCCCGCTGCATGAAGGGCATGGGAATCGGCTACGCCACCTCGAATCGCGGTGCCTGCCACCTGCGCGGGTACACGCCCGCCGCCGAAATTCTGGGCATTCCCGAGAAGGTCGACCCCTACGAATACGAAGGCAAAGGCGAACTCACCGCCCAGTTCCAGGATCTCCACGCCATCAGCGACTCCTTCGACATCTGCAAGTTCAACGCCTTCGCCGAGGGCATCGAAGAGTACGTCACGCAGTACAACGGGATGACCGGACTCGACGTCACCGAAGAGGAACTCCTCGAGGCCGGGGAACGAGTCTACAACCTGGAACGCTACTACAACAACCTAAACGGCTTCGACGGAGCGGACGACTCCCTGCCCGAGCGCTTCCTCGAGGACGGCATCCGCGGCCAGGGCGCGAGCGAAGGCGAATACTGTGAACTCGAGGAGATGAAAGCGGAATACTACGAGCACCGCGGGTGGGTCGACGGCGTCGTCCCCGACGAGAAACTCGACGAACTCGGGATCGACATCGGCCCCGGAACGGGCGTCAGCGGTAGCGGCGGTGCGGCCGTCTCGGGCGACGACTGATCGACGTCGCCGCTCGACCGCGCCGGAGGTCGTGATTCGTCCCCGAGTTCTGTCCAGTCGCGATCGTCGTGCGGTGTTCGCTAACGGGTAGAGCCGCGGGCTCACAACACGCGGCCACTCGCAGCACCGATAGGGGTCCGGTGGCGCGTCCCGTCGCACTCGAGAGATGGCCGAAAAGCCAACGATTCAAATCCCAGTCGTCCCAAGACGTCGTCAATGGGAAACGCTGCACTTCGGGACATCGCCGTTATCGAGGAGATCCCGTTCGACGACATCGAAGGCGTCGTCGCCGTCGATGCACACAACTGGCTCTATCGGTACCTGACGACGACGGTCAAGTGGACCAACAGCGACGTTTACACGACCGCTGACGGTATCGAGGTCGCGAACCTCGTCGGGATCGTCCAGGGGCTGCCCAAGTTCTTCGAAAACGACGTCACGCCGGTGATGGTCTTCGACGGTGGTCCCTCCGACCTCAAGACCGACGAGATCGAGTCCCGACGCGAACAACGCCGCAGCTACGAAGCACAACTCGAGACCGCACGCGAGGAAGGCGACGAGGTCGCGATCGCCCAACTCGAATCTCGAACCCAGCGGCTGACGCCGACCATACAGGAGACCAGCCGGGAACTCCTCGCGCTGCTCGACGTGCCGATCGTCGAAGCGCCGGCGGAGGGAGAAGCCCAGGCCGCCTACATGGCCAAACGAGGAGACGCGGACTACGTCGGCTCCGAGGACTACGATGCCCTGCTGTTCGGTGCTCCCCTCACCCTCCGCCAACTGACGAGCAAAGGCAATCCCGAACTGATGGATCTCGAGGCCACCCTCGATCACCACGACCTCTCTCTGGAGCAGTTGATCGACGCGGCGATCCTCATCGGGACGGACTTCAACGACGGCGTGTCGGGAATCGGACCGAAAACGGCGATTTCGGCGATCACCGAGCACGGCGACCTCTGGAGCGTCCTCGAGGACCGCGGCGAACACATCGAGCACGGCGATCGGATTCGACAGCTGTTCCGTGATCCCGACGTGATCGACGAGTACGAATTCGACACGTCCCTCGATCCGGATCTCGAGGCAGCCAGAGCCTACGTCACCGAAGAGTGGGACGTCCACGCCGACGAAGTCGAACGCGGCTTCGAGCGGATCGAAGAGAGCGTCACGCAGACCGGATTGGACCGGTGGACGTGATCGGACGGACGGTCTCCGCCGCCAGTCGAACGGATGGCAACGCGGATATGACAGACGACCATCTATATCGCCGTTTATCCGAATCTGTGTACAGTTTTCCGCGTGTCGAATGGCTTTTATCCGCCGAGTGAGTCGTCGGGTCCAATGAGCGGAGATCCCTCGACGATCGAGACCGAACTCGACCGGGATATTGGGATCGTTGGCGCAATTTCACTCGGCGTCGGGACGATGATCGCGGCGGGTATTTTCGTTCTCTCGGGCCTCGCGGTCAGCAATATCGGGGCGATGGCCATCGTCGCGTTCATCATCGCGGCGATCGTGGCCTCCTTTACCGCCTTCGCGTACGCCGAGTTCGCCTCGATCTATCCCGAATCAGGTGGTGGCTACGCCTACGTCTCGAACACGTTCGACTCGGACCTGACGTACATCGTCGGCTGGTCGATGATCCTCGGATACCCCGCGTCGGCCGCGTTCTACCTCGCCTCGTTTTCCGACTGGTTCGATCGGTTCATCGTCCCGTTGTTTTCCGCCGGCTTGAACGAGGCGCTCCCGTTCTGGCTCTCGGGAGTTATCATCCTCGGCCTCCTGGTCGGGCTGAACTTGAAAGGAACCGAGGAGTCCGGCCAGTTCCAGATCGTCGTCACCGTATTGAAGGTCCTGCTCATTCTCGTCTTTCTACTCGGTGGCCTCCAGGCGTTCGACTCCGAGACGATCGCAACGTCGTTCGCGGAAAACGCCGACAAATACCGCCAGATCGGCCTGACCAGCGCGCTGGTGTTTATCACCTTCTTCGGCTTCGAGGCCATCGCGACCAACGCCGAGGAAATCGAGAAACCCGGACGGAACGTCCCGCGAGCCATCTTCTTTGCGATGGGGTTCGTCACCTTCGTGTACGCGCTCGTCGTCCTCGTCGTAACGCTCGCGATCAACACTCCCGAGTATCTCGAGTTCCTCATCGGAACCGTCGAGACGGTAGCCGATACCGCCGGCGCAGAGTCGTATATCACAGAAAACGGAGAAATCGCGATGGGGTACGCAGCGTCGTTTTACCTCGGAAACATCGGCTTCTACGTAATCATCGTCGGTGCACTGTTCTCGATGCTATCGGCGGCAAATGCGACCGTTCTCGCCGGGTCGCGCGTGAAGTTGGCGATGAGCCGTCGTGAGCACTTACCCGAACGCTTCGAGGACCTCCATCCGGCGTTCAACACGCCGTACTGGTCAGTGCTGCTCACCGGGGGATTGATCGCGTTCTTCATCTTCTTCTTTACCGTCCTGCCGCAACTGATCTTCGGGACGACGACGATCCACGCCGGGTTCCTCGAGTTCCACATGGGTATCGAGGCGATCGCTCACTTCGCTGACTTCATGCTGTTGACCGGCCTCATCGTCGTGAACTTCGCGATCGTCAGATCCAGACAGAAGTATCCCGATATCGATCGCGGCTTCGAGGTGCCGGCCGTCCCCTACGTCCCGATCGTCGCCGTGCTCGCGAACCTGGTTCTCATGGTCAACGTCGAGCCGGGGGCGTTTCTGCTCGGACTCCTCG
This sequence comes from Natrinema caseinilyticum, assembly GCF_024227435.1. Classification (GTDB taxonomy): domain Archaea; phylum Halobacteriota; class Halobacteria; order Halobacteriales; family Natrialbaceae; genus Natrinema; species Natrinema caseinilyticum. The sequence goes on along the minus strand of NZ_CP100445.1, from coordinate 3,430,779 downwards.
CAGAAGTCGTCGGCGTCGTGCTCTGGGTTACGGTTATCGGGACCACGACCAAGGAAACCATCGAACAGGAGGCGCCGACCGTCGTCGAGGAAAGCTATCCCGAGGACCGCGAATACCAGATACTCGTCCCCATCGCAGACCCCGAGCACACTGAACAGCTCATGCGAACCGCCAGGAACGTTGCGGCGGACAAGAACGGGGAAATACTCGTTCTGTCGGTCGTCGCCCTCCCCGAACAGACGCCGCTTACGGAGGGCCACGAGATGGTCGACGAGCGGCGTGCGATCATCAACGAGGCGATGAACGTCGACGTCGGAGGCGGAGACGATGATATCCCGGTTAACGGAATCGTCAAAATCGGCCATCACGTCGACGATGCGATCCTCCACACCGTGACCCAGCACGGCTCGGACGCCGTCTTGATGGGGTGGCGCGGCCGACCCGCTCGGCGCCGTGACGTGGTCGTCGGATCGACAGTCGATACCGTGGTTCGCGAAGCCGACTGTAACGTGCTCGTCGAACGGATCGGTGCCGACGGATCCGTCGACTCGATCCTCCTCCCGATCGCCGGGGGGCCCCACGCGAAATACGCCGCCGAGGTCGCACGCGCCATCGCACACTCGACCGACGCGACCATCACCGTCCTCCAGGTCGTCGAACCCGACGACGAACAGAATCGCGAGTTGGCCGCGGCGTCCTTAGACGAGATCGGAACGATACTCGAGGACGTCCCCTTCGAAACGCAACTCGTCGAGGGCGCGGACGTCGCCGACACGATCGTGGATACCTCGAGCGACCACGACGTGACGATCGTCGGCGCGACTCGCGAAGGACTCTTCCAACAGCTCGTATTCGGCGCGATTCCGGAGACGGTCGGGCGAGAAGCGGACGGGACGGTCATCATGGCGAAACGGAACCTCGGTATTACGTCCCGCCTCCGCCGGCTGTTCTCGCGGTCCTGATCGGACTCGCCGCCAGTAATGACACTCCCGCCACTGTGACAGTCACGCCACCGCGGCACTCCCGCCACTCCGACAGTCACGCCACCGCGGCACTCGCGTCGACGAACGTCTGTCCGTGACGTCTCAGTCCCGATCGGGCGTCGTACCGAACCCGTTCCTCGTCCATCATCCGACCCCGGAGGCCTGGATGACGCTCCCGCGACACGCGCTGTGACGAACGGTTGGTCCGGGCCCGGTCCTGGAACCGGGCCCGCCGTTCGGGACCATCGCGATTGGCTGGCCCCTGCTCCGAGTCGGGCGGAGCCGATTCGACCGTCTCCGAACCGTCCGATCACCCGCCGAAACGTCACGGTTTTGTGTGCCTATTACAATATAGTACCAATGGAAGCTATTCGACCGAACGAGCTCGAAGCGCGCCTCGAGTCGGACTCGAGAGACGACCTCTTCGTCCTCGATATCCGCCCGGAGGAAACCTTTCGGGCGGATTCGATCGAGACGAGTTACAACATCCCCGTCTACGACGACCTGCGACGAGGCGACGACTCCGCATTGCGCGATCGACTCGAAGAGGTCCCGTCGGAGACCGACGTGATCGTGGTGTGTAAGATGGGCGTGGTCGCCAAACGGGCGACCAGCGTGCTCGACGAGGAAGGATACGACGCAGCGACGCTTTCGGGTGGGATGAGCGGCTGGACCGGCTATCGGACGGGGTCGATCGGATACAAGTTCCGGTCGTTCGTCTGGACCCTCCGGGATGCGGTGGCGGCAGTCACGTGACGTGCGAGGGTCAGTCGAACGAGCGGTAGTGTGTCGTTCGAAAACAGCGACCCGGGTAAGCCGGGACGGGTAGTGAGGCGGCCGGCCGTTCGTCGCTCTGTTGATCGGTCTCCTCGTCGTCGACCGTCTATCGATGACGTCGGCGATCATCTCGAGAGCAACGAACCGTTGGAGGCCCTGGAAGTGATACCCAAGACGCGTTGTAATTCTACGCCAGACGGATCGTGATCGAACGCCGCCGTCGTCGAACGGAGTACGGTGCCGGTTCCGCCGTTCGTGAGCAGGTCCGCATTCCGATTCCCGGTCGAAGCGTCGAAGGTTCCCCCGCAGGCACATAAATCCTCGTCGATCGCTGGATGAAACAAACAGTCATCCCTCTCAAACTGAAATATACGGACAATCAGTTGAAGAGTCGCTATCTAGCGACGGTGATTCTGTATGCAACCTAGACGACATCTAACCCCGGGTTTATTCTCTTCTTGTGTTTACTCTGACCTATGGGCCGGTCAGAGTGGGAGAACGTAGCGTCTGATTGCGAGCGCGTTCGTAGCGTCGTGCGCACCCTCTCGCAACCGCGGCCGGCCGGCTGGATAGCTGATACAGTCCTCGTACCCATAGAAACAGCACAGAAGCACCTTTCATAATTAGCCGATGCCGGCGTGGTGGAGACTGTCGACGACGGTGGTGAGAGAACGTACGCGCCCAACCCGGGCTACGAGCGCGAACAAGAGATACGGCGCCTTGTCGAAGAACACGACCGTGACGATCTCGCCCAACTCCGTCGGGAATTGACCGAATGCGCTGGCCAGTCCGAAGAACAGGAGGGTCGGTTGATCGAATATCGGCTTGGTCTCGTCAATGATACAATTGATTGGCTCGACAGCCGCGATTAGGGAAGGATGGACTAGCGAGAGTATAGCATGAACTGCCAACAGTCTGATTATGGGATTCTGGTGAGGGCAGTTAGAGTTGAGAAGCCAAGCGAGCGATTATCGAAGAACGCTATTTTCAGCGTATTCAGGATATTCTGAGTACACGCGGTCCAAGACTACCGAAAGATCCTCTGAGTTGATCTCCTGTTTTAGTCGCTCCGAGAGCGCCATAATGTCCTGCGCCCGCTCTTGGTCAGAAAGGCGTTCAATCAGTTCTCGCCCCGCGTCAGTCAGCTTGTACTCGTAGTACACCTTATCCTCATCAAATTCCTCTCTCGTTTCCTTTATGAGATTCCGGTCAATGAGGTCGTCTAAGTCGTCGTAGAGTCCCTTTGAGAAGGGGCCGTAATCGTAGGCCTCGAAATCGTAGAACTCGGTATTCCCAAACTCCTGTTGGAGTAAGAAAACCATCTTCTGGAACCGAGTACGACCCTGGATTTCTTCCTGATCCTGTGAATACATCAACGCCAGTGGAATCAGTTCTCTACGCAATTGGGGCCACCTCGGTTGCCTCCTCTAGTGTATCTTCGAAGTCTTGTATATAAATTGTTGCCATGCTTTCGTCAGTGAACGCGATTCCAGTCCCATCACGCGCGACGCGAGCGACTACCTGCTGTTCGTCAATTACGTAGAAGTTCCGTACGATTTCCTCGTGTTGATACGCCTCTACCCCATCATCTGCGAGTCGTTCCGTGGTTTTAGCGTCAACACTACCGATGACCTTCACATCGACATCCCCGTCAGACAGGTCTGCTAAGGTTTCCCTGTCGTCCCGCGACATCCACCGTAGGTTTCGATCGACCACTCGAACACTACTTTCCGCCTGCTCGATCTGACTACGGGCTTGGTTGATCAAGCCGCGGCTGCTATTGAGTGCCCACGTCCCGTCGCTCCCGTCACCAGCAACTCGTTCCGTTTCCCAGGCTTGTTCGAGGTGGCTTTTCGCTGTCTCGGACTTCTGACGGTATTGGTTCACCTCATCGTTAATCACGTCTCTTGGGTGGATCGCGTCGTACGTCTTCGGGCGCATCCCCGTTTGGCGAATTCGGCCCTGATCCTCAAGCTTGTTTAAAACGCCGTAAACTCGCGAGTTCGGGATGTCGGCCTCAAGTTCGACGTCGCTAGCCTGCATCTCTCCACCAACAACCAGCGCACAGTAAGCAGCAGCCTGGTACTGGGTCCAGCCAAGTTCCCCCCTAAGAATCGATTTGAGCTGGGCGATATTCGAGTCCGACCCGACCATGTAAGCACATACTCATCTTGGTGAGTATTTAAAACTACTTCTCATTAGTTGTGACTACCTACTCTCGATCGAGAGTAGTTTAGAGAACCCTTATTGTCAACTCGTCCCTCTTTCCAGACGCGAAATGATTCAGACGGCGCAGATTCACACTGGAAGGCCCGCTCGAGCCGACATCGAGCAGTGATCACATGAGTTCAGAGGACCACCACACGGAAGACGAATCGACAGAAAACAACTCTCGCGGCTCAGAGAACGCTGATGGGTCGGTCGATGGTACTTTCGAGGTGCGGGTCGGCGACACCACACTCTCATACCCAGACTCCGAACAGACCGCCCGCACGCTCATGGAAGACGCGGGCTACACCGACGACGAAATCAGCAAGTCAGTTCTCGTAGCCCCCGATGATGAGGAAGACTACCGCCCTAGCGATACGGTCGACCTCAGCGAGCCCGGTCGCGAACGATTCTTCGTCCAGACCCGCACCGACGGGAACTCGGACACCATCGCTTAGAGCGACAAGTCGATGGCTGACAAACCGACAACTCGCGAAGACAGTGGTGACGCCGGCGCCAGGACGTCTGGGGGTAACCACATAGCAACAACAGACGATCCTGAACCGCCAGCAGCAATCGACGAGTCGGAATTGAAACCGGACTTCCAAACGGGACTTACTGCCCTTCGTGACCGGGACCGGTGCCAGGAGGCTAGACCAGTCAAACGGCGAGGAAACGACGTCCTCGTCTGGTTGGGTGTGTTTGACCTCACTGACTGCACACCCGACTACGATCAATCACGCGCCGAAGGGTACTTCCTCTTGAGCGAGGACTTCCCTCAAGACGACCCGCATTGGTTTATTACGACACCAGCACTGACGGTGAACGGCCGCGATGTCGGAGATCACTGCGACCGGAACACGTTCCGTGACCCCGACCAGAATCACGGCGATAAGGTCAGTCTCGTGCTGGAGGTTAGCGACGCTGACACCGCGCTCGCCTGGAGCTGGCGGTGGAGCCACATGGATTTGGAACCAGACGATCCAGCCGATATGAGCAGGGCCGTATTGGCTGCCGAGAGTGCGCTTAACGCGGGAGGAGGTAACTGATGAGGGACGCCAGTCGCGACCCTGGCCTGCCCGAACGATATTCAGTCACGGACGCCGAGGAGTTCCAGTTCGCACTAACCGAAGAGCACTACGATGAGCTCTACGGCTACCTGTTCCCCGATGGCGAGGGACTCCTTAATCGCGGATCGGAACCCGCCAGAGATAGCACTGAGGATCGACCTACTGGCGCCGAGTATCTGACCGGGATGCGCGAGCGGGGCGTAATCGGTATCATCACTAGGAGTACGGGTGAGACCCGGACAACGTATCTGCTTAAAGACATTGTCGCCCCGACCAGTGACGACGACGTCTATATCGACACCAGACAGGGGCATCCACGCCTGCTGTTCAGTCCAGGATACCGGACGCGAGCAACTGCCCGCGCAGCAGAGGTTTCCGGCGGGGGACTCGTCTATTTCCACTCGCACCCAGGGGGTAGCGCGTATCCCTCCGACCCAGACCTACGTGCGGATCGAACGCGTCTCTACAACGCGGCAAAGAATCTTGGGCCGGATGTCCCACTGGCAGCCGGCATCATCGCAGAACGGCCGCGCCGAGAGAGTGGCCATCGCGAATGGTCCTTCCGGGCCTATGAATTCGACACGCCAGCGACCGTTGACGATCCCGATCTCAAGCCGACTGGCGAAGAATCGGCCCGACAGCGACATGCGACTGCGATTCGCGTTGTTGGCCCTGGTTTTCAGAAGCTGGCGACCACTCACACGTCTCGAGCAGCAGGTCCAGCTGGGATTAGCGGTCGGGTGAACCCGACGGAACAGGATAGTGCCGTGCAACTGTGGGGAAAACGAGGTCAGTTCGCTCTCAGTGGTGTCCGTGTTGGCGTCGTCGGGTGTGGTGGTGTAGGATCGTACCTCGCTGCTGAGCTCGCGATGCTGGGTGTTGGCGGCGCCGTGTTTGTCGACTTCGATCGGGTCAAACCAGTAAACCGGAACCGAGCGCTCGGCGCGACAAAAGAAGATGCCCGCCACCAGCGGCCGAAAGCAGAGGTCGCCCGTCGAGTCGCTGAACAGCACGCGACTGCCCCTGGGTTTGAAGCTCGCGCTGTAGTCGGCAGCATCGTTGAGAACCAGTCTCCCGAGCACGCTGCTGTTGGGGATCTACTGGACTGTGATGTGATCCTGAACGCAGCAGACCCGCATTGGGTACGGATGGTTGTTGACGAGCTCGCACGGGCCCATCTTATTCCGGTTATCAACGGAGGAACAGACTTGCGGGCTGACAAGTCGGCCGACACGATGCACCCTATGTCGCGCTCAGAGATCACCGCAACGGGTCCCGTCCACCCATGCTTCGAATGTCAGAACGTGTGGATGTGGGGCGATCGTGAAGAGGGTGTCATTCGGGACAAGAAACCCCCCGCTGACCGTGGTGGTGGCCCTGATCTGTACGCCGAACCAAACGATGATGACGGGGCAGATGCCCCGCGTGACCCAAGTGTAGCCCCGACGAACGGGTTGGTCGCTTCAATAATGGCTGAGCGCCTTCAAGCACTCATAGTTGGGACTACCACTGAGACGATTGTCGGTGGGCAGCGCTATCGGCTGTACTATGGGACCATGCAGTGGCGTAGCTCAGACGGTGAGCGCCGTACTGAGTGCCGTGGCGAGTGTACTCGTCCCGAGGCGACGGCCCGTGGAGATACACACGACCTCGGAACTGGCCACGACTACGACCTACGTAGAGAACTTGACGCGTTCACGAGCATCCATGACGAACTACCGGGGAAAGATAGCTGAAAGGGATACTCAAATACGCCATCAAAAGGGCTGTTTCAATGAAAAAGAAAAAACGATAACCTCTACTGGTACGGGCTTGCGCTAATGGTTTGGAGTGCAACGGTTTTCCTTGAGTTGAGTCCTCGACAACCGTTTATGATTCTCGGGGGCGCATGTCTTATTATCGGTCTTTTTGGTGGCACTAGCGGAGTAAGAAAACGAATCTTCGGTACTTTCCATGGGGGCGCTCGAAGGCACCTGAAGCCCGTCGGCAGGTCGGACTAGCACTTCTGAGTCTCCTCTCCACGAGTCTAAAAGCCAGCTACGAACACGTTGAGAAGGCTCGAGAAGCGAAAGAAAAGCGCAATACAGCAATCGATCTCTGCGAAGAATTCCTGGAGGTGGCTAACGAAGTCGGGATTCACACCCCCGAAACTGCAGCAACAGAAAAACAGGCCGTGGCAGATGCGGTGATTGAGGAGAGAGAAAGTGTTGAGAAGACAACGGTATACCAGAAGGCAGCGGAAGAACTCCTGCCAGAGGAAGACCACCATCGGACTGAGGCGCGACTCATTACGATTCTGAGTTACGAGATCGACGAAGCAGAGAGCACTCCCACTGAGTCGAAGTACAAGGCTGAAATCGACACCCTTCTCTCAGGAGTGTCTTTCCGCCCTCTTGACAAGCGTGCCCAGATAATTCTTTCAGTCTATCAATCGTTCAGACAGGAGTCTTGGAAGGAACATGACCCAGGCGAGGTGTTTGATCAGATTAGAGATCCTAACGACGCTCTCGTTCGGGAGTTTATGAGAAAATACACTGATCGGACGATCTACCAGTATCTGACTAGCAATGAGGCACAGGCCCGCGAGTTCCGAGATACTCTCGCAGACCTAATCCGGCTTGGCCGAGTCGACATCGGGAGCCTGACCCAAGATGTGATCCAAGAGAAAGTGGATAAGGTAAAGCAGGAACTGAGAGAGGCAAATGACCGATACAGTAGCTATCTTGTACTCTCGATGAAATTGATGACGGCCGAGGACAAGCATGGTGTTGTAGATGAATTCGAGAGCAACTTCCCCCTGACAATTCGTTGGAAGGGGAGGTCGGTCGCCGGAGAGGGGTATCCGAGTCCGAAGTTTCTGAGCATGAGGGCAACCTATGCCAACCAAACGTACGAGTCTGCTGCTGATTTTCTGGAAGAGGAAATCAAACCGTTACTGCCGCCACAAGACGAGTGGGAGGACGGTTCGTTTGTTGCAGTAATGCCCTTTGAAGCCCCCTCATACGAGGCATTCCCCAAGAAGGAGACTGTGATTGAGGAATCAAGCGACTGATACGAGGGCAAGATTGAGAAGAACTTCGAAGCAATGGAAATACTGACTGTCGGTAGGGAAGCAGTAGTAGCAGACTTGGTCGCAGCAGACATTCGTCATGAGGTCGACGTAGAAGAACTGCTTTGGGTTATCCCGATTAACGTCGTAGCTCCTGAACTCAGCCGCGATGAGAAACACTTCATTCAGGATCGGTACAAGCCTCTGAAAGACAAATTCCACGAAGTTGAGACTCTCTTCGACTGGGGAGGAGTAGCTGAAAAAGAACTGGCTGACGCTCTCAAAGAACTGGATGAAGATGGGGACGTGACTGACAGCTGGGAAGACGTCGCACCGAGAGCTCCAGCGCCTAGCGACCAACCCGTACGCGACGTACAGCCTCGTCGACTCGATGGCGAACATCGGGAGCGACCTGTCAGGCAAGCGCATCAACGAGATGTCGACGTTCAAGAAGTTGACCGGGGACGACCAGGTTGCTGCGGAGCCCAAGGGGGTTGACGCGTTCAATTTCCGCAACCGCGTGACCCTCATCTTCAGCTCGAACGACCCACCGACGCTCGGCGACAAGGGGCCTGCCGTCGCGGAACGGCTGTACCACGTGCCCTTCACCAACAAGCACAGCGACGAGGACCCTGAGCTGCCCGACAAGGACCGCAACCTCAAGGCCAAGCTCACGACCGACGAAGAGCAAGAGCGTCTGCTCGCGCTCGCGATCGAGGGTGCGCAGCGCCTCCTCGAAAACGGTGAGACGAGCATCCCCGAGAGCAAAGAAGAGCGGATGGAGGCTTACGAGAGCCTCAGCGACCCGGTGCAGCGTGTCGGCGGTCTCATCGAGCACACGGGCGCGAGCGACGACATCATCGTCAAAGAACATGCGCACATGGCGTACCTGTCGGTCGCAGACGAGATGGCATCGGTGAAGCAGCTGTCAAAGTCGGACTTCTCAAGGGAGATGACGCGCGGGCCGCTCGCAGCCGCCGAGACCGGTCAGTCTCGCCGCCACCACGACGAGGACAGCCCGAAGCCTGCGTGGAAGGGTGTGCAGTGGGTCGACGGCGCCGAGCGCCACCTGCCCGACAACGTCGCCGCGCGGTACGGTCTCGCCGGCGACGAGGAAGCCGACGCCAACAGCAGTAGCGACGAAGAGACCGTTGTCGGCGGTCTCACCCCGCCGGACGCGATCGAACCGGGAACGGTCGTCGACGTGGTCGCGCCGGTCACGTACTCGGCAGCCGGCGAGGACGCCCGCCCCTGGCTCGCCGAAGAGGGGGAAATCGACGACGGTGGTGCGGGTGTAGAATACCACGCACGTGCCCACTCCCCGGTGCTCGAAGCTGGCGAGACCTACATCCTGCGAGACTGCAAGGTGGTGCGAGACGAAAACGGGTTTGAGACCCTGCTCATCACGACCGGCACGGAAATCGAACACGTCAGCCAGGACACCGTCAGTACCCCGCTTGACACGGACAGCGACGACGATGACGACGGAGACGACGACCCCGACGCTGGTGGTGACGGCGAGGACGTCGACAGCGACACCACCACGAGTGACGGCGAGGACGTGCCGGACAGCCGCACGATCGACCGTGTCGAGAAAGAAATGCGTCGGCGCGCGGAAGACGGCAAGCGGCCAAATCAGCCGCGCTGCGGTCAGCGGTCGGCTGTGCGGCCCGGTCGACCCGGACGCCGTCGAGCGCGCGATCGACGAACTCGTCGCGCGCGCGAAGTGGTCGAGGACGCTGGTGGTGACGCGCTACACGTGCCCGGCGAAGGCATCGAAGCCTGGGGGTGAGAGCGAATGAGTACGCAGCAGCCTGCCGGTGGTGGCGCTGGTGGTGTCGGGCCGTCGTCGACGGCCATCCACGGCAGTCAGAAGCTCACCCCATGCGAACGCGTGCTGGATGCGGGCGAACCGGAAGACGCTCGACGAGCATCTGCCGGCACCCGGTGCGACGTGGCGGTGGGGCGACTGCTCGCTGTCGCGCTCGGTCCTGTGCACCATGCGAAACCGTGGGCTGATTGAGCAGCGCGAGAACGGCGAATGGGAAACCACTCGGCGTGCGTGGGACGCGCTGGAGCGCTACACCTCCAGCGAGGGCAATCGCGGTGAGATTGTCGGCCAACAAGAACTCGCGCGGTACGTCGAGGAGGCGAAGAAACGATGATGCGGTACTGTCCTGACTGTGGCGGCCGCATCGAGACGACGACTTCTCGCGGCGGGCTCCCGCGGCGGGAGTGCCGCGCGTGCGACTGGGGCGGGTGAAACGCGCGCCCGCGCCACTGGTGGATGGCAACACTTTCGTCCTGGTAGCTTCGAGCCAAATCGCATGACGGCCCGAACGCCCCATTGCAGTGCAATTGAACTCTCACCGCGGAAGTGGTAACTAGACCCCCTGAACCCGGGGTTATATGGCGATTTGGTTCGACTCCAGAAACGGTGTGAGGTAAAGTGGGCCGGCGCAGATTCGAACTGCGGTTACGGCCACCCGAAGGCCGAAGGATACCAAGCTACCCCACCGGCCCGCATTCGTAGTGTACGCATCTGTTCGTTTAACGCTTCCGAAAGCCGCCGTCCGAGCGCCGGCGGGCGATTCGGTGCGCCGGATCCGGACCCGTTCGCGCCTCAAAACCGCTCGTAGCCCTCCGTATCGAGGTAGTGGTGGGCGACGGTGATGGCCTGGTCGGCGTGGAGCCGCTCGGGACCGAGCCGGAGCCGATAGTCGGCGGCGTCCTCGAGCAGTGCCGCTTCCGCGTCGGTGAAGTCGCGATGGTCCGACAGGACGAAAATCGCATCCGCGAGCGCGTCGGCGTCGACGTCGACCACCGCATCGCCGTCCTCGTGGAGGTGGACGATGGGGCCGTCGGCGGCGATTTCCTCGAGCGTCCCCGCGAAGCCGCGCCGGTACAGTTCGATGCCGGGGCTGGGGTCCGCGGGAAGGGCGCCGATGGCTTCGTCGCGGTGTTCGAGGGCCGTCCGGACGAGCGCGGCAGTGCTTCGCTCGTCGGGGTTGAGTCGGCGGAGGTCGCGTCCGTCGAAGGATATCGTCAGCCGGTCCCGAGCGACGAGGTGGACGCGAACGGACTCGCGGATACCGTGGGACGTGACGAATGCAGACGTGATCGACCGACAGAGCGCATCGAGGCGGCCGGCTCCGCCGGCAAGGTCGTCGAGCGAGAAATCGGGCGTCGTCGGGACGTCGTGACCGATGAGGACGAACTGGCGCATGCCGGGACGAAGCCGGCCGCCGGGATAGCCCCACCGGTTCGGCGCCGCGTTCGGGGCGACGCCGTGCGTCCACGAGTCGACTCGCGAATCAGCCGGGACGCGTTACGACCGCGAGCCGACGCCGAGTCGCCGTTCGAGCGTCGTTCGGACGACGCCGAGACCGGGCATTCCGTCCAGATACCAGACGAAAACTGCAGCGGCGAAGAGGCCGAACTGGACCCATTCGTAGGCACCCAGTTCGTAATAGTGGAGTATCGCGTCGAGAATACCGGCGACGGGGTCTTCGGGCGGTTGCTCGAGAATCGGCCACAGAAGGTAGGCGCCACCGGCGACGTTGCCCGTGAAAACGGTCGGCGGAATGTCCGCGAGCAGATGCGAGCAGTAGCCGACGAGGAAGCCGACCCCGACCGTGCGGCCGTCGAGTCGGTCTGCGGCAACGAGGACGGTCGGCACGAGGAGCGCGGCGACGAAGAGGGAGTGTGCGAGCGTTCGGCCGCCGGGCAACACCCCGACGTTCCACGCGAGGGGTTTGTCGATCAGGTCGGGCGTCTGCGAACCGACCACGAGCGCCATCGCCGGGGCGGCTCGCGGTGGTCGGTCGAACTGACGGCGGACGGCGACGGAATACGACAGGTAGGCGACGGCGAGGTGTCCCCAGGGCCACATCCTGCGGCCATTCTCCGGAGGCGGGCATAGGTGCTTCGACTCGAGACACCGCACACACTGCATAGGCATGGCCAACAGTTTCCAGTATCACCGGTATGGTGTGACTATATGGCGAAATCGGAGTCTACGCACGCCCGCGGAAAGAGACGATTGCTCGCGATTCTCGATGGGCGGCCGTGCCCGTCCTGTGACGAGGGCGTACTCGAACGCGGCCGCTACAAGGACAACAGGGCCGTCGTCTGTGACGAGTGCGGCACGCCGCAAGCGCAGGTCTGGTCGGTTTCGCTCGACTAGCGCTCGAGCGCCCCGATCCAGGCGTCGGCGCCGCTCACGGCACACCAGTTGCTGTGATCCCCGTAACAGTGGGTGCCGAACGCTTTGCCGCAACGACACCAGCGCTGTGCGTCGCTCGTGATGGACCGCCGACAGAGTGGACAGCGAGTGCGCATAGGAGGACGACCAACGAACCAGCATATATTTCTTTATCTGTCGTCGTGTATCGAACCCGACCGACGATGGGAGACCGAGACGGGGTCGGCCCTGTCAGCGTCTCCGCGCGGATCGAGCGCGGCTGTGTGGCCGGAGTTTCCTGGACGGCGGGTATCCGCGCCGAGCCGCGTTATCGACTCGAGACCGTCGAGGGAACGCGAACCGGGCGGTCACTACGTTCGCGATCCAGCGTAGTCGTGACCTACGACGAGGGCGAGGGCGTGGACCGTCAGGAGCCCGACGAAGAGGGACAGGCGACTTATCGAATCGATACCTGAAATGACGACGGGCAGATAGACGACTGGCAGGATGGTGCCGAGCCAGAAGCCGACGGCGGTGACGGAGTGGCTCAAGTGCATTGAAGGGCTACCGAATCGATTCGAGGTCGACAAACGAGTCGTCGTGTGCCGAAATCCAGGCGGTCATCAGGACGTCCTCGCTGGCATCGCGCGGGAAGATGGCACACTCGTCCGGTGCGTGATCGTTTTCAACCGTGACGTGATCGAACTCGAGTGTCGGTTCCTCGGTGTCTGATGGGTGAACGTCAGCGTCGGTCATACGTTGTCAGGCGGCGGATACTCGCGCCAGGTAGTGCTACCGGATCTGATACTATTGTTATCGAGTATCTAATGTGAGGAATACCGACGATAGCGAGCATCAACCACACGATTCAAACGTTTCAATCTCTCGAAAAAGACCGTTATACGACCTGACGTGTACGAACCCGCTATGATGGTAATCGATTCCAAAAAATGGTGTTCCCCGCAGCTACAACGACTCATTTACGCTTATTTCACCAATCTTTTTCTTTATTTCACACTCGTTAGACAGGGCCCGAACCGACGCCGCCATCCGGTCACCGTCGTATCAGCGGCCACGCATCGAGAATCAAATCCCTGGTGACGGTTCGTCCGCCACGCCGGAGTCGAACCGTGAGTCGGTCTCCGGGACTGGTCTCGAGTGCGAGAAACGTCGATAGCGCGTGTCGGTCGGGTATCGAACGACCGTTCAGTTCGAGGATGACGTCGCCCCCGACGGGGATCGATTCGCCGCGGCGCCGAACCGACCGAGGGGCAGGTTCGAGGACGCCCTCTGCGGCCGAATCGTCGACGACGGCCGTGACCATCACCCCGGTCGCTTCGGGGAGACCGTTCGCCTCGGCGAGCAAGCGGTCGACGGTTCTCAGTCCGATTCCCAGATAGGAGTGGTCGTAGGAACCCGATTCGATGAGCGACGGAACGACCCGCTCGGCGAGCGCTGCGGATATCGCGAACCCGATGTTGTCTCCGCCACCCGAATTGATGACGCCGACGACGTCGCCATCGAGGCCCACGAGCGGACCGCCGCTGTTGCCGGGATTGACCGCGGCATCCGTCTGGATGACGTTCGGAAACGAAAACTGTCGCTGGGGAAGGTCCAACGTCCGATCGACGCCGCTTACGATCCCTGCGGACATCGACCCCTCGAGTCCGTACGGGTTTCCGATGGCGGCGACTTGTTGGCCCACGACGGGCCGTCGGTCGGTGAGGGACAGCGGTGTCGCCGAATCGGGGACGTGATCGACCTCGAGGACGGCCAGATCGCTGTAATAGTCGCGGCCGACGAGCGTGGTGCTGGTCCAGTCGCCGGTAATGTACTGGAGATCTGCCGCCGTGCCGTTGGCGATGACGTGGTCGTTGGTGACGACGTGGCGCGTATCGTAGAGGAAGCCCGAGCCCTGTCCGCGGCCTTCTGCGCCCGTGTCCGGATTCTCGAGGCCGAAGACGCGAACTTGCGTGACCGATTCGATGAGGGCGTCGTACAGATCGGTGAACGCCGATCCGTTCGCGAGGTTGTCCCGATCGATGTTGTACGAGGAATCGCCCTCGATCGAACTATCGGACCGGGGTTCGGAACAGCCGGCGACCGCACCGGCGAGACCGGCGCTTGCAGCCGCGAGAAAAGACCGGCGGTCCAGTCGGGAATCGTTCATAGCGAGGGATCGGAGCCAATCCATTTCAACCTCCGGGGAACCGGCCTGCGTTTTCGAGCCGCGGCGCTCGATCATAGTCTCCGTGTCGAGACCTCGTTTCGTCCCCGCGACGAGAACTCGTCTCGTTCCAGCGAGAGAAATCCCGTTCCGACGAAGGGAAAACGTGTTACCCGCGGCCGCCCGACACCCGAGACATGATCACGGAAGACGCCCGCGCGTTGCTGGGGACGGGAGCCGTCTGTGACTCCTGTCTCGGGCGCCCCTTCGCCGAGCGGAGTTTCGGGCTGACCAACGCCGAGCGCGGTCGAGCGCTGCGGATTACGGTCGCGCTGGCCGACGACGAGGACTTCGACCCCACCGATCCCGCGGATTGCTGGGTCTGTGAGGGGTACTGCGGGACCTTCGACGCGATCGCCGAAACCATCTGTGACTCCCTGGAGAGCGTCGGGTTCGACACCTATCAGGTCGGCACGCGCGTGCCGCCGCTGGTCGAGGAAAACGAACGACTGCTTCGGGAGGACGCCGGCCTCGAGCCGGATGTCGGCGAATCGATGAAACGGGAGGTCAACCGCGAGGTGGGCCGTCGCGTCGGCGCGAGAACGGGAACCGACGTCGACTTCGACAGACCCGACGTGCTCGCCATCGTCGACCTCGAGGGGTTCGATCCGCTCGAGGCGCTCGAATCGGGAACCGTCACGAGCCACGCGGTCGACGTGCAGGTCAACCCGGCGTTCGTCTACGGCCGCTACCGAAAACTCGACCGCGACATCCCGCAGACGGAGTGGCCCTGTCGGGAGTGTGGCGGGAGCGGCGTCCAGCTGGGTGACGACGGCGAAGAGGCCTGTGACTACTGTGGCGGCTCGGGGTACATGTACGACACCAGCGTCGAGCAGGTCGTTCGCCCCCACGTCGTCGAGGCCATGGACGGCGACGAGGGAACGTTCCACGGTGCGGGACGGGAGGACGTCGACGCCCGCATGCTCGGCGAGGGGCGGCCGTTCGTCCTCGAGGTGAAACGGCCCCGGAAACGCGACCCCGATACGGGGGCGCTCGAAGAGACGATCAACGAGGCCGCCGGCGGTGCAGTCGAGGTGGAGGGGCTTCGACTCGCGACCCACGAGATGGTCGAACGGGTCAAAGAACACGATGCGAGCAAGCAGTATCGTGCCGACGTCGCGTTCGCCGACCCGATCGACGAGGCCGATTTCGACGCGGCCCTCGCCGAACTCGCGGGGACGACCGTCGACCAGTACACGCCCGAGCGGGTCGATCACCGACGGGCCGGCCTCACCCGCGAGCGGACGGTCTACGAGATCGACGGCGACCTCCGGGGGTCGATTGAAGCGGAAGTCCGGCTCCACGGCGAGGGCGGTCTCTACGTCAAGGAACTCATCAGCAGCGACGACGGACGCACGGAACCGAGTCTCGCGGGCCTGCTCGGAACCGACGCCGAGGTGACTGCACTGGACGTGACCGGCGTCGACGGTGAAACCGAGCCGTTCGAACGCGAAGAATACTTCCTTGACCGATCGAGTGGCAACTGACTGATGCGAGTTCGACGCGAACGAACCGCCGACACAGCGAGTCGACCCGACCGTCCCGACGTCTCGGTCAGAGTCCGGCGTACGCTTCCGGGATCGCCTCGCCCGCACCGACGGTCCGTCCGTCACCGCCGGGAATCGGCTGGTGCGTCCGATTTCGCTCGATGGTAAAGTGCAGGTGCGGTGCGGTCGACCGTCCGGTATCTCCCATGCCTCCGATCCGCTAGCCCCTCGAGACCTGCTGTCCATCGGAAACGGCGACGCTGTTCAGGTGGCAATACATCGTCTGATACCCGCTTCCGTGGCCGAGTTTGACGTAATTGCCACAGCCGGTGGCCTCGTAGCCGACCACGTCGACGACGCCATCGCGCGCCGCGTAGATCGGCGTTCCAACGATCCCGTCGTTGCCGAAGTCGACCGCGAGGTGACCGGGGCGATCGCCGTACGGTGAGGTGATGTACCCGTCGATCGGCCACGCAAAGTCCGCTCCGTCGCTTCCACTGCCGCCATCGGTTTCGCTGCCCCCGTCCGTCTCGCCGGCTACTGTGAGATACCGTTCGACCGACCAGCCCCAGACGTCGTCCTCGAGCCAGTGGACTCCCCACCACGTGTATCCGTCAGCCGTTTCCGGGCCGTTGACGATTTCACCGGCCAAACCGGGTTGCATGGTGGCGAGTACGTCCGATCCGGTTCCCGGCCGGTGTCGGGTATTGAGACCCATCGTCGGCGTGATCCGGTCGCCGTCACTGAACGCGGCGCGGTCGCCGCTGCTGCTGTCACCACCGCCGTCACCGTCGCCGCTCCCGTACCGATCCCGATACCGGGCGGCGTGGTCTGTGACGTGCTCGACGTAGGACCACCGTGGATTGTACGCGTACAGGGCCTCGTCCCAGTTCTCCGGCGCCCCGTTCGCCTCGAGGTAGTTCGCGGCGGACGGAATCGCGTCGCAGTAGTCGCAAATGTCCGCGGTCCCGTCGCCGGTGCCGTCCACACCGTAGGCGTCCCAGGTCGACGGCATGAACTGCATGGGGCCGCGAGCGCCCGCCGAAGACGTCTCACAGCCCTCCTCGTACTGACCGTGCTGCGTCTCGACCGCACCGATGCCGGCCAGGTACGTCCAGTCCATCCCCCAGTTGGATCCCGTTTCCCGGTACTGCTCGAGGTAGCGAGACGGGATTTCGATGGCCTCGTGTGCCGCCGCGCTGCCGGTCAACGCTGTCGCTCCGAGCGCGGTCAAACCGCCCGATCCGACCGTTCTCAAGAGGCTGCGTCGTGTCGGTGCCGCGCTAGTTTATTGCCGATACGAGTGGTTAAATTGTTATTTTACTCCCAAAGTATTTATATTGAGGCGGGACGTATCACTTGGCGACGACCGAGACCGCTCTCGTGAGATGTCCCTCCGGTCAGTTTTCTCCCGCGTTCCGATTTCGTCTTCACAAGCGCGCGTACGGGCCCTTCTCCGGGAGTCCGGCGGTTGCGATCTACGCCGGCCGGTCCGTCGCTACGTTCGACTGGGAGAACGAACCGGCGCCATCGAAGACGCCTGACTGTGGGTGCCGGCTCGAGGAGAGGATTTGGCGGCTCGAGGAGCGAATTCGATGCTGACAGCCGCCCGTCGTCCGCCCATCGGCGGGCCACCAGCACCGTCGGCCGCTCGTCGGAGACGCAACGATTTTGCCTCCGCCCCTCGAGCAGCCGTCTATGCCTTTCGGCGTCGACGAAGCGGGAAAGGGCCCGGCACTCGGGTCGATGTTCGCCGCGGCAGTCTACCTCGCGGAACCGGCCGACCTCCCGGACGGGATCAGAGACTCGAAACGGCTCGCTCCCGAGCGCCGGGCTGAACTGGCGACGGCCCTCCGAGACGACGATCGGATCGCGATCGGCGTCGCCGAAATCACGCCCGAGCGGATCGATGCCCCGGAGACGGACATGAACTCGCTCGCCGTCACGGCTCACGCCACGGCGATCGAGCGCGCGGTCGCGGACCTCGAGCGAGGGCCCGCGACGACAGCGCCGCTGTCCGGACTCTGTGACGCCTGTGACACGGACGCCGACCGGTTCGCGCGCCGCGTGACCGAGGCGTGTCCGCTCGAGGACGTCGACATCGACGCGCGTCACGGTGCCGACGACGACTCGGCGCTCGTCGGCGCGGCGAGCATCGTCGCCAAGGTCGAACGGGACGCACACGTGGCCGCCATCGCCGACGAGTACGGACCGATCGGGAGCGGGTATCCGGGCGATTCGACCACCCGCGAGTTTCTCGAGGGCTACGTCGACGATCACGGCACCCTCCCGCCGTTCGCGCGCACGTCGTGGTCGACCTGTGAACGCGTTCTCGCGGCGGCCGAGCAGACCGGGCTCGAGCAGTTTTAGGTCGGTCCGGGTGCAATCGACGCATTCGGGGCGCGCCACCCGACCGCCATTCCCGCCCGTCCCGTCGATCCGAACACTTACCTCGGAGATATGCGAATCGTGCTCCACGATGAACGCTCGAACGTTCGGCTTCGCCGGGGCTGCTGGGATCGCGACGTTCCTCGTGATCTTCGTCGTCGTGACGGAACTCCTGGCGCCGTTCGTCGAGTTCTCCGTACTCGTGGGCATTCCGGCCGGGATCGTGGCCGGCGTCCTGGCGGCAGCCGTCGTTCTCGGCCAGTTCGGTCGCAAAACGGATCGAGCACCGCGGCCGCTCGCGCTGGCGCTCGGGACGTTCGGCGTCACCTTTCTCGTCGTTTTCGTCGTCGGCCTCGGCGGGTTCCAGGCGGGCGTGACGAGTTCGATGGCGAGCGCGACGGTCCTCGGCCTCCTCTCGGGAGTCGTCAGCGGCGTTCGATCTCGCCGCGAATCGCAGCCGACCGGGTGATCCGCCCGTCCCGAGTCGCCGCTCGAATATCTCGCGGTCCATCGGTTCGATCCACCGCCGTCCGCTCGAGGCCGTCGACCGAGCGCGCCACGAGTCAGTTCCTCCGCCAGATCGCGTACCCGTAGGCGCCGACCCCGAGAAACACCAGAAGCGACGAGAGCAAGTCGAGGACGGCCGCACCGGTGACGACGGCACCGAGTTGCAACAGCCCGCCGCCCACGAGAGAGCCCGCGGCCACCGTCCGCACGGAGGAGATGCGTCCGCCGCGTTCGTACACCGTCGCTCCGACGGCGATGGCGATGACGCCGAAGCCGAGTGCGCCGACGGTGGCCGCCAGCGGATCGTTCGTACTCGTCGCGTACGCCACCACCACGAAGTAGGCGATGATCAGGCCGACGATCACGCGGGACCGGGATCCCGGCTCGAGAGACGCGTTCATGCGACCACTACCGACCCCCGAACCTTAGCCTTCGAGGATTTCCGCCCACTCGATGCCGAACGCCTCGTGGACGACGAATTCGAGGGCGTTGACGAGGTAGTGGGCGACGACGACGACAAGGAGACTCCCCGTCACGATGAAGACGGCAGCGAGAACGAAGCCGAGGAGGCCGGTGACGACGACGCCGACCGAACCCTGCATCCCGTGGCCCATCGCGAACGCGATCGAGGAGACGACCGCGAGTAACCACGGCGAAACGCCGAATCCCGCGGCCGGGACGCCGATGAGGGCCGCTCGGAAGAGAAACTCCTCGAAGACGGCGATGATCGGCAGGACGCCGACCAGCAAAACCGCCCAACCGCCCACCGAGTCCGGTGCCAGCAGCTCCCGCAGGCCTTCGTCGTGGTCGAAGCCGATCCACGTCGCCGCCGCCGCGGCGAGTTCGTTCGCGACGTAGAACGCGACTCCGGCGACCGACCCCACCAGGAGCCCCGATTCGAGAGCGGACACCGAGAACTCGAGGCCCAGCGCCGACGACGGAATTCCTGTGTAGATGGCCGCACCGAACAACACGAGCGCGAACAGCCCCTGGGAAAGGGCCACGTTCAGGAGGACCATTCCCGTGGTCATCGAGGCCGGGTCCCCGCGACGGTCGCTCGGCCGGCGGCGATCCGGGTCCGAAGCGATCGAATCGGGCCCTCGACTCGAGGCGGAGTGGAGACCGTGTTCGGCGCCAGGAGTTCGTCCGTCGACGTCGCGAGTCGTCGAGTCGGTCGGGTTCGTCTCCGCGTGCGACGCTCGATCCGATTCGCGAGTTCGCGGCGGTAACTCGACCGCGATGTCGGCGCGGTCGGCGTCGGCGTCTGTGGCCCCGTCCGCGCGGTCGGCCCCCACCGACCCATCGGCGCCGCCGGGCGGCGCCTCGTCTCGAGACCCGTCGCTGCCGCTCGGTGCCCGATCACCGTCGGTAAACGCCGACTGTGTCAGATGCGATAAAACGAGTAACAACACGAGGACGACGCCCGCGATACCGAGGAACGCCGCCCACTGGGGCATTTACTGCGGGCTCGGGTTCGAGCCGCCGGCGGAGCCGACGGCGCTCTGATCGAAGGCCGACCCGGTGATCGACTTGAGCCGGTCGACGAGCGAATCCTTCTTCGGTTCGCCCATCAGGGCGACGTCGAGGACTTCGCTGATGTTCGCACAGGGGATGATCTCGATCATCTCCTCGTACTCCTCTTCGATCATCACGTCCTGTTCGTTCGCTTCGGGGATGATGACCCTGGAGCAGCCGGCCTTGGCGGCGGCTTCGATCTTGTGGGTGACCCCACCGACCGGAAGCACGTCGCCCCGGACCGACAGCGAGCCGGTCATCGCGACCGACTGATCGACCGGAATGTTCTCGAGGGCGCTGATAACGGCGGTCGCCACCGTGATGGAGGCGGAGTCGCCGTCGACGCCCTGTTGTCCAGCCTGGACGAACTGGATGTGGATGTCCTTCTCCGAGAGGTCGACGTCGGAGAACTTCTTGATGATCGCGGAGACGTTCTGGACCGACTCCTCGGCCATCTCCTTGAGTTGACCGGTCGCGATCACCTGGCCGCCGCCCTGGGCGGGCGCGATTTCGGCCATTACGGGGAGCATGATGCCCGAGTCCTCGCCCATGACGGCGAGGCCGTTGACGCGACCTTCGACGCCGCCTTCGTTGACCTGCAGTTCGTAGTCCTTGCGACGTTCGATGTAGTCGTCGGCCAGCTGTTGCTCGATCGAGCGCGAGCGTTCCTTGGCCTGCAGGACGTCCTCGCGGGTGGTGAACTCGCGGTCCTCTGCGCGGGCGATGTCGCCGGCGACGCGGACCAGACCACCGAGACTGCGAAACAGCAGCGTCAGGTGGTTCTTTCGGCCCGAGCGGCGTTTCGCCTCGAGGATGACCTCTTCGACGGCTTCCTCGGTGAAGTGAGGCAGGCGGCCGTCGCGTTCGACCTCCTGGGCGACGAAGCGGGCGTACTTGCGCCGCATCTCGGGGGTGTCCTCGATGGTGTCGTCCATGTAGACCTCGTAGCCGTACCCCTTGATCCGGTTGCGGAGCGCGGGGTGCATGTTCTCCATGGCGTCGAGGTTACCCGCCGCGACCATGATGAAGTCACAGGGGACGGGCTCGGTCTGGACCATCGCGCCCGAGGAGCGCTCGGACTGGCCGGTGATCGCGAACTCGCCCTCCTGGATGGCCGTCATCAGCTTCTGCTGGGTGCGGATGTCGAGCGTGTTGATCTCGTCGACGAACAGCACGCCCTTGTTGGACTTGTGGATGGAGCCGGGTTCGACGCGGTCGTGGCTCGGCGTTTCCATGCCGCCGGACTGGAACGGGTCGTGGCGGACGTCGCCCAGCAGCGCGCCGGCGTGGGCGCCGGTCGCGTCCTCGAAGGGCGCGACGCGCTGATCGCCGTTGTTGACGATCATGTTGGGCACCATCGCGTCGGTGCCCCGGCTGGTGTACCGGAAGATCAGCCAGATGATCCCCGCGGCGACGATGCCGAGCAGGAGGGGCCCGGCGAGGATCGCGTACCCGATGACGATCGCGATGATGATCCACATCAGGATCGAGCGCATCTGGTTGCGCTTGCGTGCTTCCTCCTTGTGTGCGTCGATGATCTGTTCGCCCTTGCCGGCGGGAACGGTGCGGACTTTCGGCTCGTTGCCGTCGTCCGGGTTGTGGTAGACTAAAACGTCCTGAAGATCCTCCTTGGGAAGCAGTTGGCTCATCGCCTTCGCCAGCATCGACTTGCCGGTCCCCGGCGAGCCGATCATCATGACGTGTCGGCGCTGCTTCGCCGCCTTGATGATTATATCGCGTGCTTCGTCCTGTCCGATGACCTGATCGACGAGCCGATCGGGGACCTCGATGTCCTCCGTCGAATCGATCTTGAGGCCGCCGAGAAGGTCGTCCTCGGCGATGTCCTCGTCGACTTCGACGCCGGGATCGACCTCGACCGTACTGCCGAGGTCGTCGACGGTCTCGATGTCGTCGCCCCCTTCTGCCTCGTCGGCGGTTGACGAATCGAACTCGTCGCTCGGATCGTCGACGTCGGTGCGACGGTCACCGTCTTCCTCCTCGAGCGGCGACCGCTCTCCCTGACGCTCTGGGTGCTCCTCGACGTATTCCTCGTCGGGAGCAGCCTCCGGGGCGTCTTCGGGAGGGTCGTCAACGTTCGTATCGTTACTCATAGAACTCTGTTCGGTATCTGTTTCGAAGGGATTGCGACTGATATACTTTCTCCATGCGGAGCATGGTGTCAGTTGCGGAAACCGGGGGGCACAGCGTCCGAGGGTCGAAATCAAGAAGAGGGGCGATCGTATTGATTCATGATATGCAAATCTGGAATATTCGGATCGCCGACCGGTCCGATCCGACTAGTATTCGCGTGCAGTGATACCTATTACCACAATGCAGTGACAAGGCCGGATTACCCCGAATGACAGAGAGCGGCGAAGGCGAGGCGACACTCGGTCGACAGATATATGAGACGTTGAAGGCGTCGCGCAGTACGCAGCGAACTCGCCACGCTTAAGCGTGCTGCTCGAGCAGTGTCCGGCATGACGCGGGGGTTCTATATCGGCCGCTTTCAGCCCTTTCACAACGGCCACCTGAGCATGGTCGAGCAGATCGCCGAGGACGTCGACGAACTCGTCCTGGGAATCGGGAGCGCCGACGACTCGCACACCGGGCGCAATCCGTTTACCGCGGGCGAACGGATCATGATGATCACGAAATCGCTCGTCGACTACGATCTCGTAACGTACGCGGTCCCGATCGAGGACCTGGAGCGGAACTCGGTCTGGGTGAGCCACATCCAGAGTATGAGTCCCGACTTCGACGTCGCGTACTCGAACAACCCGCTGGTCATCCAGCTCTTTCGGGAGGCCGATATCGAGATCCGCCAGTCGCCGATGTTCAACCGGGACGTCTTGGAGGGAACCGAGGTCCGCGAGCGGATGATCAACGGCGGCGACTGGCAGTCGCTGGTTCCCGAAGCGGTCGTCGAGGTCGTCGAGGAGATGAACGGCATCGAGCGCATTCAGATGGTGAGCGACACGGATTCGAACGGCCACTGAGCTGTGATCGGGCGGTTCGGAGACGAACGACGACTGATTTGTGCCTTCGCGTCCGACACTCGGGCATGATCACACTCGCGTCGGATTTCGGGTCGCCGTACCCGGCCGCGATGAAAGGTGTACTGCTCCATCGTACCGACGCCAGACTGGTCGACGTGACTCACGATTTTCCCCGGCAGGACGTCCGCG
The DNA here is from genome assembly GCF_024227435.1 of Natrinema caseinilyticum. Classification (GTDB taxonomy): domain Archaea; phylum Halobacteriota; class Halobacteria; order Halobacteriales; family Natrialbaceae; genus Natrinema; species Natrinema caseinilyticum. Next base: position 3,407,197 of record NZ_CP100445.1, on the reverse strand, counting down.
CGGCCGCGTTCTGGCTTCGGGAAGTGCTTCCGTACTTTCCACCCGCGACCCATCTCGTCGTCGTGGACCCGGGCGTCGGTACCGACCGAAACGCGCTGGTTCTCCGTGCGGGAGACCACGCGCTCGTCGGGCCAGACAACGGCGTCTTGCTTCCCGCAGCACGGCGACTCGCCGGTGACGAGGCGGACGAGCTCGAGGCGTACGTCGTCGACGAGCGCGAAGTCGATCCCGTTGCCCCCGCGACGACCAGACACTGGAGCGGCGGCTCGAGCGAGCACCGTTCCGCGAAGAGCACCACGTTTCACGGCCGGGACGTGTTCGCGCCTGTCGCCGCGGCGGTCCACGACGTGGGGGGCGACGAGTTGTCGTCGCTCGCGTGTCTCGCGCCGTCCGCAGTCGACGTCGACCTCGAGTTACCGTCGCCGTCGGTCGACGACGGGCGAGCGACCGGCGAAGTACTGGTCGTCGACGGCTTCGGCAACGTCATCACGAACGTTTCGGGAGACGTCCTCGCTGGATACGATCGGATCGCCGCGAACGGCGACGTCGTTCCGGTCGGAGACACCTTCGGCGCCGTCCCAGTCGGCGACCGGCTCGCGACCGTCGGTAGCCACGGCCTCGTCGAACTCGACGTCAATCGAGGGCGCGGCGACGAGGCGTTCGGACTCGAAGCCGGCGATCGGGTCGTCCTCGAGCCAGCCGAAGCGGCCGGCGGGTGACGAACCCGTGGCAGAAAGACGGCTCGCGACGACGCGGACGAATTCGGTTCTCAGTCCCCGTCCCCGTCCCGTCGTGTGGATCGAGGCGACGGATCGATCACGAGTTCGCCGCTCGAGCGGACGGTCACCGCACACTGGGAGAACGGAAACGAAATCGAACCGTCGCCGACGCGCGACTCGTCGCCTCGCCAGTGAATAAAGAGCGCGTTCAACGCGTCCGGGTCGACGCACTCCCACAGCGCCTCGAGATCCTCGGGTTCGACCCCGAGAACTGACGAGACGGTCGTGACCAGGGCCATACTCACCGGCTCGTACGCGTCGTCGTCGCACCACGCGTGATAGGTCCCCCGATCCCCGTCGTAGTAGACCGTTCGATCGGCCGTGGAACCGATCGGCGTCAGGTTATCTCGCGGAGTGGTTCCGGGCATGATACACCAGATCCGACACGTTAGCATATAACATTGTCGGCCGCGAAGACACGGGCGACTCGATCGAGGGTGACGATGCGAAAAAAACTGCTGCGTCGAATTGCCGTCGTCGAACGACGTTACTCGGCGGCGATGACGTCGTCGATGCGGACGATCATCGTCGCGGCCTCGGTCGCGCTTTCGATGGCTTCGCGCTTGACGTCGGCGGGATCGACGACGCCGTGCTCGAACGGATCGTCGATGGTGACTTCGTCACCGCTGGTGATGAGGCCGGCACAACCCTCGGACTCGTTGGCGGCGCGGAGATCGACGAGCGCGTCGATCGGGTCCTGGCCCGTGTTGGCTGCGAGCGTGCGGGGAACCACGTCGATCGCGTCGGCGAACGAGGTCACGGCGAGTTGCTTGCGCCCCTCGATACCGGCGGCTTCCTGTCGGATCTTGTCGGCGATCGCGATTTCCGTCGCGCCGGCACCGGGAACGACCTCGCCCGACACGAGCGCCGTCGCGACGACGTCCAGTGCGTCCTCGATGGCGCGCTCGAGTTCGTCGACGACGTGTTCGGTGCCACCGCGAACGAAGACGGTAACCGTCTCCGCGGCAGCGCCGCCCTCGACGAACGCGAGGTCGTCGTCACCGTACGTCTCGGTGTGGATCCGGTCCGCCGAGCCGAAGTCTTCGTCTTCTAAGTCCTCGAGTGCGCCGACGCGGCGGGCACCGGTCGCGGACGCGACCTTGCGGGCGTCGCTGTCGCCGAGGTTTTCGAAGACGAGGACGCCCTCGTTGGCGAGCGCGGTCGCGACGCGGTCGTCGACGTCGTCGGTCGTGAAGATGACGTCAGCCCCGCTGTCGACGATGGTCTCGGCGTAGCCCTGGAGCTCGCCTTCCTCGGCGTCGATAGCGGCGTTGAGCTGGTCGATCGAATCGATGGCGTACTCCGCGTCGACGTCGCCCGTGCGAACGCCGAGTTCGACGTCCAGAATCGCGAGCGACGCGTCCTCGACCTCGGCGGGCATCGCTTCGTGGGCGGGTTCCTCGTCGACGACGATACCGGGGACGAGTTCGGTCGCGTTCGACGAGGCACCGATCTGGGTGTGGACGGTGACGTTGTCGCGTGCGACTGTGTCGTCGGTTTCGACGTGACGGATCGCTTCGACGACGGTTTCGGCCAGCGATTCGGCCGTGAGGCCGCCGGTTCCCTTGCCGGTCATGCTCGACTCGGCGACCTGCGTGAGAATCTCGTCGTCGACGTCGGCTTCGTTGACCACGTCGGCGATCGCGTCAAGCGCGATCTCGGCGGCCTCGTGGTAGCCCTCGACGATCGTCGTCGCGTGGACCTCCTGTTCGATGAGGTCTTCGGCCTCGCCGAGCAGGTTGCCCGCGACGACGGCGGCCGTCGTCGTTCCGTCTCCGACTTCCTCTTCCTGCGAGTCGGCGACCTCGACGATCATCTGGGCCGCGGGGTGCTCGATGTCCATCTTGTTGAGGATGGTCGCGCCGTCGTTCGTGATGACGACGTCCCCGCCGGAGTCGACGAGCATCTTGTCCATTCCGCGGGGGCCGAGCGTCGTGCGTACCGACTCGGCCACGGCCTTGCCGGCCATGATGTTCGACGATTGGGCGTCGCGTCCCTGGGTTCGCTGACTGTCCTCGCTCAAGATGAACATAGGCTGTCCGCCCATGCGTCGCTGTTGTGCCATCGTTGATCCTCACTAACCATGTCGTCAGCACTTCTATATAATTCTTTCCCTACAACCACCGCTCCGTCTTGCGATTGCCCGTGCGAACGAGAAACAGACCCGTCGACGACGGAGCCGGTAGGGAAATATGGCTCGACTCGGAACACTCCCGATAGATGCTGGAGCAGGAACACGGATTTCGCGTCGTCGACGTCGCGACGCGACTGCCGCCGGCCGACGGCAGTGAGGATCCCCAGAGACGAACGATCACGGCGGATCGGCTCGAGCGGGAGATGCACCAGGCGGGAATCACCAGGTCGATCGTGTTCCCGCCGTCTCGGCCCGAGACGAGCTATCTCGCGCCGAACAACGGCGTCGCGAGGCGCAGCGTCGACCGCCCGTTCGTCGCGTTCGCCCGGATCAACGGAACGGAAACGCCGGGTCGAAACGCAGCGGGACGGCTCCGCAACGCGGTCCGTCAGCGCACGGACCACCACACCACCCCCGGCGACGTCGAGAAGTACGCGTACGACGACCGCTTTCACGGGTTCGTGATCGATCCCGGCGTCGACGAGTATCCCGCCGACGACGTCCTCGCGGCCCTAGAGGACGTCGACCTGCCCGTGATCGTTCGCGGCGGCGTCGACGCCCCGCCCGAGACGCTCGCCGAAACCCTGCTCGAGCGGTCCTTCCCCGTCGTCGTCGGCAGATTCGGCGGGCATCCACTGAACCGATCGATGATGGACGACATGATCGATCTCCTCGAAACGTACGACGACTGCTACCTCGAGACGAGTTTCGTCCGCTACCGCGAGCAACTCGAGCGGGCGCTGCTCGAACACCCCGACCGCGTCTTCTTCGGAAGCGGCGCGCCGGCCTGTCACCCGAACGTCGCGGTCATGGAGATACTCACCCTCGACGTCTCGGAGGACCTCCTCCGACGCGCGTTTTCGAAGAACGCCTGTCGCGTGATCGACCCGCTTACGCGAACCGGCGAGCCCTGAGTTTCAGACCGAGGTTCCGCGACCCGAGTGATTCGGGGCCGCGCTCGCTGCCTACTCGACGACCAGCACCCGCAGGTCGTTCAGATTGGTTCCGGTCGGTCCGGTGCGAATCAGCGCGTTTCGCGCCTCGAGATACGGATACACGTCGTTCTCGGCGAGGGCCGTCCGCGCCGCGTCGGGATCCGCGACGGTCGTTCCGTCGACGAGCGCGCCGGCCGCGTCCGTCGCACCGTCGATGCCGTCCGTGTCGACCGCTGCGACCGTAATTTCGCGATCGTTTTCGCCGCCCGTCCCGTCCCGGCCGTCGCCACCGAGTGCGAGGGCCGCACTCGTCGCGAACTCCTGATTCGGCCCGCCGTCGCCGTCACCGCGAACCGTCACCGTCGTCTCGCCGCCGGAGAGGAGCACGGCCGGCGGCGAGACCGGCGTCTCCGTCGCCCGTCCCTCTTCCGCGATCGCGACGTGAGTCGTGGCCGCGTCGCGAGCCTCGCCGCGAACGCGCGAGGAGAGAATCAGGGGGTCGTACCCGCGGTCGGCCGCCGCGTCGCTGGCAGCCCGGAGCGCGGTCATCCCGTCTGCGACGACGTGGTTCGTGACGCGATCGAAGGCGGGATCGTCGGTTCCCGGTGTCTCCGGAATATCGCCGGCCGCGCCGCGCTCGAGGCGGGCCGCGGCTCCGTCGGGCGCGTCGATCCCGTAGCGCTCGAGGACCGAGAGCGCGTCCTCGTACGTCGACTCGTCGGGGGCGACCGGGCCGCTGGCGACGACGCTCAGGTCGTTTCCGACGACGTCGCTGAGAATCAGCGAGACGACCGTCGCGGGCGCGGTTCGCCGCGCCAGCCGACCGCCCTTCAACGCCGAGAGGTGCTTGCGGACCGCGTTGATCTCGTGGATGTCGGCCCCGCTCGCGAGCAACGCGTCGGTGGTCGCTTGCAGATCGGCCAGCGAGAGGTCTCCAGCGGGTGCGGGCATGAGCGCGCTTCCGCCACCCGTGATCGCCGCCAGCACGAGCGCATTGTCGGACACCGCGCCCGCTCGCTCGAGGAGGTCCCGGGTCCCCGCGACGCCGCGCTCGCTGGGGACGGGGTGGTCACCCTCGCGGACGCTCACGCGCTCGGTTTCCGCGGGGTCGTCCGTGACGATCACGCCGCCGTCGATCCGATCGCCCAGCAGGTCCTCGAGCGCCGCCGCGACGTGAGCCGCCGCGTTGCCGCCACCGAGGACCACCACCTCGTCGTAGTCGCCGAGGTCGTACGACTCGCCGGCGACGCGGAGAACCTCGCCCTCGAGCGCCACGGCCTCCCGGACGACGCTCTCGGGATGCCCCGCCTCGATTCCGGCTTCGATGCACTCGAGTGCCACGTCGCGGGCCGCACTCGAGGCGAGGCGGTCACGGTTCTCGATCATGCTCGAGCCCCGGATCCGACGCTCGCGTTCGATGCCGCTCGAAATCGCGAGTCCGCGTTCGGTCTCGATCCCGTTCGGGATCTCGTTTCTCGGCCATTGCCGGATTTCCTCGGGGAACGCGCAAAAAGAATTCGCCACCCCTGCGGAAACGGAGTCGCCCCCGCGGAACCCACGTCGCGGGGCCAGTGTCGGCGGCGAAGTGGTCGGACCGCGAGGCGGCTCAGAGCTGCTTTACTCAGGTCGGCTGGGGTGCCGGTCGGGGTCTCGAGGAAGTCACTGAGGGGGCTCGCCAAATCCAGCCAGTAGACCCACAAGAAGGGTAATCCTTTTTAGTGTTGCACAGAATTGTGCAATCATAGGATGTACGAAGTGTGTGGTGAGAAGGAACTCAAGGTCATCCTCGCGCTCGACCCGGGTGATTCCATCGCGGGCGTCGCGCGGAAAATCGACGAGAACCGGGAGACGATTCGGCGCGTCGTGAACCGTATCGAGGAAGCGGGATACGTCGCGTACGATGACGGCCTCCAGCTCGTCGATCAGGCAATCCGAGACGTCGGTCTCGAGTTCCTGACGGCGTCAGCAGACATCTCGCCACCGTCGATCTCGGAAGCGTACGTCCTCCCGCAGTTTGCGGGTATGGAGTATGCATTCACTGCCATCGATGCGGTCTACGTCTGGACCCGCGGTGGCTACCAGGTTGCTCGCGACCCAGAGGACTATCCGCTATTCATCGCCGTCCACGAATCCGACCTCGACGCCTGGACGGCGTTCTTCGATCGGTTCGGAATCCCGACTTCGGAAGAGCGCCAGCCCACAGAAGATCTCGACGGCACCATCCAGATCGTTCTGGAGCCACGGTCACAAATCGATGCCGAGATGGTCGACGGACGGTCCGTCATCCCACTCCAGGAAACCGTGGCGTTCGCAAACGAGTACTACGCAACCTTCGAGTCGGCACTCGACATGCTCGGACGGATGTACGACGACGTCGACACTGACGCGAGCTACCGCATGGAGCCAGCCTGAACATGAGTCAAGAAGACCGAAGCGAGGCACTCATCGAAGTGCTCGAAGAACTGGAACAGTCAGATATTGGGTTCGTCCTCGTTGGAGGCTATGCGATCAGTCAATTCGAGACGCGGTTTTCGACCGACCTCGACCTCGTCATCGCCCCAGACGACTACGACGAAGTCGTTGCCTTTCTCGAAGCACGTCGCTTCGAACGACAGGCCGACCTCGAAGTGCCCCCAGAAGAGACCATCTATAATCGCGAAATCGAACTCTTCGAGCGCACCAAAGGGCTGCCCCATCCGGTCGGCGTAGACATCCTCGTTAACGGCCTCGGCTGCCGGCAGACCGAAGCAGAGTGGTCGTTCGACTATCTGCGCACACACAGTTCCCCGACGACGATTTCGGGGGGGACTCGATCGACGACGGCACGAGCAGCTGACGGGGAGGTACTCGTTGCCGCCAAACTCCATAGTGGCCGGAAAGCCGATCTCGCCGATATTCTTGCGACAATTCCCTCGGTCGATGTAGACATGGTCGAGACACATCTGCATCGCGGAGATGCGACTGCCCTTCGGGAACAGCTCAGTGACGCACAAGCGTTCATCGAAGAGGGTGGGCTCGATCATCGTTTCAAGAGTATGTTTGGCCAATCAGCGGCCTCGGCCGAGGATATCGAGACACTCCTCGAGTTCCTCGAGCGGCAACAGGGGCAACTCGTGTGAGAAGGACCATGCCCGTCAGTTCGACGAGTGTCTGGGTGACGACGACCGCGGATGCAACCGCATCGCCCGACGTGAACACGAGCGCCCGGTTTTCGCCGGCATCCATTCCCAAGAGTCCGGCCACCAGTCGTCCGAACGACGGTACACTAACGAAGAACGCAATGTACGTGGGAGCGACCACCGCGATCTGTCCGATCGAGTCCTGCAAGCGTAGCAGCTGACGAGTACCAACTGCAGCGAGTGATCGGTGTCGAGGCGCTCGAGCTTCTCGTGGATTCAGCAACCGGTGATCTCGAGGTGCGGTTCTCGATTCGAGACGTTCGTGTTCTCGTTTCCCAATCTGGTGTCGAGCAATCGAGTTATCGTGACGTTCCCCTGTAGTAGCACAAAACCCCTTTGTAGGGGTTGAGCCGTTCAGCCTGGCGATGTCCCAAAGATGCCATGAATAGGTTTATGGATCATGGACGCGAATCCATTCATGAAAGGGTGATGTTCAATGGGTAAGTCGACGCACGTCCAGACCGAATTGTCGGAGGAAGAGTACCGACACTTCAAATCGCTTGCCCAAGAGAAGGGGCTCTCACTGACCGCGGCATTGCGTGAAGCGACCGAAGTCTGGATGGAGAAGCAAAAACAGGTCGATCCAGATGACCCCCTGTTCGAGATTCTCGAGGAACTCGATCGAGAACCAGAGCCTGACACCCCATACACGAATGCCGCGACAGAAGATGATCTGGTCGAAGAGTGGAGTGGGAATACTGTCGATATCCAGTTCTCGGATACATCCAGCAGCGAGGAATGAATGGGACGGTCGATCGATACCCCCGTTGGACCAGTTTCCGTCGACCACTTCGAACCGGCACGACTCACACACCGGGTGTTCCTCGGACCCAAGTTCCTGTTCGCGTTTTTCAACCCGAACGATGAACTCCACGACGCATCGCGAGCGATCGCCGAGTTTGCAGGTGAGGGTGAGCTCCCCTATCGGCAGTTCATCGTCAACGAGCATGCCCTCGACGAAGCGGCAACTCGGCTGAAGAAACGTGCGTCGCTTCGATATGCTGAGCTGTTGTTCAGAGCCGTCGATGAAAGTGGACTGGTTCGCTTCGAGCGCGTTTCTGAGGGCGCGTTCGAGCAGGCACGCGAGAGGTTCATCGAGTGGGACACCAACGATGCCTCGTTTACGGACTTCGTCATCGCGTGTCACATGAACGACCTGGGCGTCGATCACATCGCAACGTACGACAGTCACTACCAGCTTTTCGATGTCGTGACGATTCCGCACATCGATCTGGGCTGATCGAGGACGAACACACGTGAGCGAGAGTCCCAGTTGAACACCCGATTCGGGGCCGCTCGCGGAACTCGAGTCGACGACTGGAACGGGTCGGGCAGCGATCAAACCCACCGTGAGACGGTGATCGAGGCGGGGATCGTCGCACGGAACGTATCCGAACTCGATCTCGACGTCGCCGGTGGCAACCTGAACCGCTGCCCGATTCACGGAACTGGCGGACCCGGCGGCCAGATACGATCGGATCACGGACGTGTTCGTGAGGTACTGAAACGCTAGACGACTGTGGGACGAGAGCAAGAATTACACCCGCGAGACCGAGGTTGCTGGTGGCTGCGTCAGCGGCGATGTGGATGGACCCCGGGTGGAGTCAGAGCTGCTCGACTTCCCCGGGCGTGAGACTGCAGCCATACGGTCCCGCGGTGTGATCCGTCGGTCCTCGAGACGTGACCGACGCGACCGGCCCGCCGCAGTTCGGACACCTGGAGAGTTCCGGTGGCGGGTTGAGGTCCACGTCTATGAGGATGCCATCCAGAATTTCGGACTCGGTCGGATTCCGGCTCGAGTCGGGGTCGTCTGGCAATTCGTCATCGATCAGTTCGTCGTCAGTCATGGCCGACCTCCGGCGTCGCTGTGGCTGTCGCGGCTCCGAACCGGGCGGCCGCGGCACCGTTTCTGTCGAGTGTACCGATACTTCCGTCGTGCGAGACGTTTATGTCTCGGTAGAAGCAAGTGGAACATGGCTTGCAAACGGGTCGTGTTTGGAAGCCACGCTTCGGGTGTTCTAGCACCCGGGGCATTTCATATACGCCCCCATATTCGGAAGCGTAACTTCCATTCAGAAGCTGTTCGTAGAATAACTTATAGCTATTGGAATCAGCTATGGATTGAAGTCTCCCAGGGGCCGAAATTTTCGGTTCTGGTCGGCTCGAGACCGATCACTCCCGTCGGCCTGAATGAGGAGCTGGTCTCGGGGGATTCGAGAGGTTATCTACGCTTGACGTGACGGAGCAGGTGTGCTCGAGAATTCGTAGATCAGTGGTAGATCACTCTCTGCTTGAAGAGAATGCAACATTTGGTCACGGGCGGTCGACCGCCACGCTTTCCCGATCCAGTTTTACTGGCTGTTGAAGCGGTATACGGTCATTCAGATCTGGAGGAACTATGGCTGTGGACATCGCGGAATTCAAATCAGATGAGTTCCCCTTCGATCATCAGTGAACGATAACGAATGTGGGCGTGCTATTCTGTGAAATCAACAACGGGCAGAGACGTCCGGAGACCGACAAATAAGTACGTCAATGATAAAATGAGTACTACCCAGCCAATAACAGATGCAATCGCGTGGATTATACCAGGGTCGGCGTCAGCGAGGAGGCTTAGTCTGTGCAGAATCTCGCTCGCGAGTAAAACCAAGGTTGACAGCGGTAGTAAAATTATAGCGATCCAATTTTTAACTTCTTTACTCAACTCGAGCGTTGTCATAGCATCTAATCACCATACAAACACTTGAAACCAACCGAAATCGAACCGCTCGAGGCGAGACGGTCACTCATAAAATACTCTCGAACGTGCGTTCGCTCCATAGTAGTCGTTGAAAGTCAGTGCACTCCCCGCTCGCGAAGTCGCGGCCAGCGAAGACTCGCTGGCCGCTCCGCTGCGAGCGGGGAGTAAATCGTTTCGACGACTACTATAGCTGTGAGGTGCCGGACGCCGTGCTCGGTTCGCGGACGGCGATACAGTTAGATATTCAACGTATTTATAGTCGACCCGCTACGATATCGGATTGTGAACGGCGATCTGGACGTCAAATCCCGGTTCGCGGATCCCGCCTGGAGAGCGGCGATCATCGGCGGGCTGGCTGCGTTTCCCGTTACGACCGCCCTCTACGCGCAGACGGGACACAGGATCGATCTCACGCCGGTATTTTTCGGCGGTTTCATCGCCGGCTATCTGTACGGTGACGGATCGATGACGCGCTCTCAGGTTGCCGCGAGAGTCGGTTTTATCGGTTCGCTCCCGATTCTGTGGATGGGGTCCGACATGCTGGTAATCGTGTCGGATCTCGCTTCCCCGCTCTGGTTTCACCTGATTCAGATCGCGTTCGCGGTGGTATTCATCGGGTGTTTCTTCGCGGTTGCCGGCGTGACCGCGATGATCGGTGCGTGGGTCGGAGACTGGCTGAGCGACCGGATCGGTCGCGGTCGATTACCCACCTCCATTTCCTGAAAACCGAACGGCGATCGAAACGGCCGCGTTCGTTACGTCAGACTCTCCTGTCCGATACCCGGTTGTGACGAAAGCGCCGGAAGGCGTTTCTCAAACCCGGTTAATCGTGCCTGAAACTCCGCTGTCCCGTAAACGCCATCGCAGCATCCACCTTTTTCCACTCGGGTTCGCTCCCGGTGGTCGCTCACCGCTCGCGCAAAAATCTGGCCCAAAAAGCTGCTCGCTCCCTTCGGTCGGTCGCGGATCTAATCGTGCCTGAAACTCCGCTGGCCCGTAAACGCCATCGCCATGCCGTGTTCGTCCGCGGCCTCGATCACGTCCTCGTCGTTGACCGAACCGCCCGGCTGGACGACGGCTCCGATGCCCGCCTTCGCGGCCTCGTCGATACCGTCCGGGAACGGGAAGAACGCGTCCGAGGCCATGACTGCGCCCTCTGCATCCTTGCCCTCGGCGTGCTCGTCGGCTTTTATCGCCGCGAGTCTGACCGCGTCGACGCGAGAGACCTGCCCCATTCCGATGCCGACTGTCTCCGTACCCTGCGCGAAGAGGATGCCGTTCGACTTCACGTGCTTGAGCGTCTGCCAGGCGAACACCATCGTCTCGAGTTCCTCGTCGGTCGGCTCGCGTTCGGTGACGACCTCGAGGTCGTCGACCGAGATCGACTGCAGATCGCGCTCTTGAACCAGTCGTCCGCCGACGAGCGGTTTCTCGGTGAAGCGTTCGGTGCGCTCCCCGAGGTCACCAACGTCGAGTACGCGGAGATTTTCTTTTTCGAAGAGCACCGCGAGCGCGTCGTCGGTGTAGCCGGGTGCGACCACGACCTCCTTGAACGAGTCGACGATCTGTTCGGCGGTATCGGCATCGCACGGCCGATTCAGGGCGACGATGCCGCCGAAGGCGCTCATGGGGTCCGTCGAGAGCGCCTTCTCGTAGGCCGCGGACAGCGAGTCGGCGGTCGCACAGCCGGCGGGGTTGGTGTGCTTGATGACCGCCGCCGCGGGTTCGTCGAACTCCTTGATGAGATTCAACGCGCCGTCGGCGTCGTTGTAGTTGTTGTACGACAGCGCCTTCGCGCCCTCGTTCAACTGGTCGGCGTGGACGACGCTGGCCTCGTCGCAGGTGAAATTGGCGTAGACCGCGGCGTCCTGATGCGGGTTTTCCCCGTAGCGGAGGGTATCAGCGCGGTCGCTCGAGGTGAATCGACGCGCGGGCAGCCCCTCGGCGTCCGGCGCGCTCGGCGCATCCGCTTCGACGGTCACCTCGCCGGTTTCCGGATCCACGTCCAGCGCCCCCTCGGCGAACCACTTCACGGCCCGGGTGTACGCTCGAAACTCGCCCTCGTAGAGGACGCGCTCTTTGAGGGTTTCCTCGTCGTCGCCCTCGTACACCGGAATCGGCTCCTGGGTGACGATCGGCCCGGCGTCGACGTCCGCCTCGACGACCGCGCCGTCCTCGTCTGTCGCGTCCGTCACGACGTGAACCGTACAGCCCGTCACCGAGACGCCGGCCTCGAGCGCGTCGCCCCAGGCGTCCATGCCGGGAAACGACGGCAGCAGCGACGGATGGACGTTCAGCGTGGTCGGAGCCTCGTCGAGGAACGTCTCGGAGAGGATCCGCATGTACCCGTCCAGACAGACCAGGTCGAACTCGTAGTCCGACAGCGCCTCGAGAACGGCCGCCTCGTGGTCGCGACGGCTCATCCCGTCCTCGAGGGGGACGACTTCGGTGGGGATCCCGCGCTCGGCGGCGGCCTCGAGCACCGGCGCGTCCGCCGCGTTCGTCAGGACGACGGCGAACTCGGCTCCGCCCGGTTCGCGGTCGGCGATATTCAACAGGTTGCGCCCTCGGTTGCCGGCCATCCCGGCGATTCGCGTCATGGTCGAACCCGCGCCCGCGAGCGGCAAAGTGATTGCGGTCTCGAGCACCGACATATACACGTTCGTGTATCGATACAATCGTATTCGCAGCTCCATCCCCGGAGGTATGCACGCTCGTGGCGTCGTCGGGCCGGTGGTTTCGACACGCTTTTGCGACCCGCTCGACCAACGACCGGTATGACCGAGACCGACGCCCTGTACGCCGTCTCCCCGCTCGATGGCCGGTACGGCGGCCGGACCGCACCGCTGTCGCCGTACGCGAGCGAGGCCGCACTCATGCGCGCCCGAGTCCGCGTCGAAGTCGAGTACCTGATCGCGCTGGCCGACCTCGAGGCGACGCCGCTGGAACTCGACTTCGAGGAGCGCACCCACCTGCGGAGCCTCGCCGAGAGCTTCGCCGAGGAAGACGCGCAGTTGATCAAGAAACTCGAGACCGAGGGCCACGCCGACTTCGAGGCGACGAACCACGACGTCAAGGCCGTCGAATACTTCGTCCGCCACCGCCTTCCCGAGGGGAGCGACGCGTCGGCCTGGATCCACTTCGGGTTGACCAGCGAGGACGTGAACAACCTGGCCCACCGACTGCTCGTCCGGGACGCCGTCGACGAGGTCCTCCTGCCCGAACTGTACGACGTCCGCGAGCGTCTCGCGGACATGGCGCGGGACTACCGCGACCTTCCGATGCTGGCACGTACCCACGGCCAGCCCGCGACGCCGACCACGTTCGGGAAGGAGATGGCCGTCTACGCCTCCCGGCTGGCCCGTGCCACCGGTCGCATCCGGCTGGCGACCGACGACCTGCGAGGCAAACTCGGCGGCGCCTCCGGAACGTACGCGGCCCACGTCGCCGCCTATCCGGACGTCGACTGGCAGGCCTTCGCCCGGGACTTCGTCGAGGGGCTCGGCCTCGAGTTCGAGGCGCTGACGACGCAGGTCAACCCCTGCGACGACCTCGCGGCCCTGTTCGACGCGTTCCGCGGAGCCAACGCGGTCCTGCTCGACCTCGACCTCGACGTGTGGCTCTACGTCTCCGATCGCTACCTCGGGCAAGAGGCCGTCGAAGGCGAAACGGGGTCCTCGACCATGCCACACAAGGTGAACCCGATCGACTTCGAGAACAGCGAGGGGAACCTCTCGAAAGCAAACTCGGACCTCGCCTTCCTCGCTGATTACGTCACCACCTCCCGGCTCCAGCGCGACCTCTCCGATTCGACCGTCAAGCGTAACATCGGACCCGCCTTCGCCCACTGCCTGATCGGCTACGGTAAGACCGCTGCCGGCCTCTCGAAGGTCGTCCCCTCCGAGCAGGTCATGCACGACGACCTCGAGGCGACCCCCGAAATCATCGGCGAGGCCGTCCAGACCATCCTCCGGCGCGAGGGCCAGGCCGACGCCTACGAGCGCGTCAAGGCAGTCACCCGCGGCAAGGACGTCACGCTCGCTGACTTCCGCGAACTGTTCGACGACCTGGACGTCGACGAGGACGTCCGCGAGGAACTCCACGCGCTGACGCCGGCCGGCTACACCGGCGTTGCGAGCGAATTAGTCGACGACATGACCGACTGACGGCCGAATGGATGCCGGGCGAGGGTCGATCGGATCCGATCGGCCCCCGCGGCGTTCAATTAACGCCGGTCGTATCAATACCTATTTTTATCGATGGTGATAACGAAACCGTGTGCGCTCGAGCAAGCGGCGACGCGTGGGGGCGCGGGTCAAACGCGGGACGCGGGCGGTCGGCGTCTGCCTCGTGGTTGGACTGTTCGGCTACGCGAGCGGCACGGTCGCAGGGGTGGGAACGATCGGTCACCTCACCGCGCTGGGCTACGGTACGCGGACGGTCGAGGAAATCGGACTCACGGTGGGGTTCAACGTCGTGGGTGCCGGCGGCACGGCGCTCTCGTACATGATCATCCGTCGACGCGGGTTCGATCGGCGTTTCGTCGCCGATTTCCTTCGGGTCCGATGGCCGACGGTCTGGGACGTGGCCTGGGTCGTCGCGGGACTGGTCGGTGCGTTCGTCGTCATGATCGGGTTCGAGGCGGTCGTCGACCTGCTCGAGCCCTTCGGCGGCAGCGACGGAACGACTCACTCCGGAATCGAAGAGGGCCGGACGTATCCGGCCCTGTTTCTGGTCAGGATCCCGATCGCCGTCTTGCTGACTGGTCCCGGTGAGGAACTCCTGTTCCGGGGTGTCCTCCAGTCGCGACTCGAGGAGACGTTCCCGACCGTCGTCGCGGTGGGTCTCGCCGCCCTGGTGTTCGGATGTATCCACCTGCCCGTGTACATGGGCGAGGAAATCGGCGCCGTCGTGGTGAGTATCGGAACAGTAACGACGCTGGGGCTCTTCTTCGGGATACTCTACGAAGCCAGCGACACCTTACTCGTCCCGGCGCTGGTTCACGGCTGTTTCAATGCAACCGTCTACCTCGTTAATTACCTCTCCTACGCGTGATCGACTCGAGTCACCGAACCCCGGTTCGGGAGAAACGCGATCCGGGGGCGAAGACGGTGACCGGGCGTTTCGTGCAGCGAGAGAGCGAGTGGACGCTCAACGGGAGTCGTCCCGAGCGCGATCGGATCGTCCGGCGTCCCCGTCACCGGCCGGCCGAGTCGTGGTCTCGTCCAGCCGGTTGTCGGACTCGAGATCCCGGGTCGCGCCGTCGAGCCGATCGTCCCGGCGTCCCGTCCCGGACGCGTCGAAGTCGGTCGGGTGGGCCCGTCGATTCGACTCGTGTTCGTGTGACCCGCTCGAGGCATCCAGCGCGGTCTCGACCGGCACCGACCGTGTTCGTGAGCGGGGGCCCGACCCAGGACCGGCGGACGGGGAGCTCGAGGACGTCACTAGCGCCTCGCCTCGCACCGCCTCGTACCCGCTGCCGACGATCGTTCCGCAGCCGAGACACACCGCGACGATGGTCACGATCGCCCCGAAAACCGGCACCAGCTGGCTCGTCCCGAGTACGAGCGTTCCGAGCACCAGCGAGCGCCACAGCGATTCCGAAGTCGATCCGAGCCGGCTGTCGAGTCCGTCGCCGACGACGATCGCGCCAATACACCCCCCGACGACGAACATCGCGGCACACGCGAACAATCCCGGTATCGCGACGAGCGCACCCAGCAGGATCAACAGCAGGTGCTCGAGAGCCATCCCGGCGAACAGCGGCAGCGCAGAACCGAGAAGCAGGCCGAAAAAGGCGACGAACCCGACGGCGAACGCGACGTCCGGGTCGGAACGCACCTCGTCTCGGCGGTTCCGCACGGATCGCGGGGCGACAACGACCGTCCCGGTGGCGACGATCAGCGTAACGAGCATCCAGGCTCCCGCGACGGTGACGGCCTGCGTGAGGACGGAACCGGGAACCGTGGCGAGGCTGCTCGACGGCGCGGCCGGCGGCGACGGAACGGTGAGAGCGGTTCCAGCGACGATCACGAATGTAAATCTGTTCGAAGCGACGAAACGCGTAACTAAAAAAGTGCTGTCGACGCGAACCGAATGCGATACCGTCGCGATCGCTCGAGAAGCCGAATCGGACCGTAAAAGTCGCCCGCCGATCGACGAGTGGTATGGAGTATCTGCTGTGGGTGCTCGTCGCACTCGTCGCGTACGGGCTGATCGCACCGCTGACGAGCGTCGTCACGTCCGACGTGCCGCCCGCAGTCGCGCTCTTTCTCTCGACGACGATCTTCCTCTGCCTGACCGCCGTGGTCCTCGTCGTCACGGGGACGGGCCGGCCATCGGACGTGACCACGCCCGCGGCGGGGATCGTCTACGTCGCGGGCCTCTTTCTGTCGACCGGCATCCTCGCCTACTACCAGGCGCTCGAACAGGGACCGGTCAGCGTCGTCGTCCCGATCTACGGCCTCTTCATCGTCGGGAGTTCGATCATCGGAATCGCGTTCCTCGGCGAGGACTTGACCGCGACCCGCGCTGCCGGCATCGTCGTCGCCGCGCTCGCGATCTATCTCGCCGCCGGAGGTGAGGAGTGATGCGTCGGTACCTCGAACTGTCGATTCTCGCCTGTCTCGCGTACAGCCTCGTCGCGCCGCTGCTCTCGGTCGCGATGACCGACCTCCCCAGCACGCTCGCCGTGTTCCTGTCGAATTCGGTCATGTTCGTCACCGTCGGCCTCGTGATCGCCTACCGGGGCCTCCGGGTGCGGCCGTACCTCCGTCACCCCCAGACGCCGACGCTCATCGCGATCGGCGTGTTGCTAACGATCGGCCTGTTGAGCTACTACCGGGCGCTCGCACTCGGCCCCGTCAGCATCGTGGTGCCGATCTACGGGCTGTTCATCGTCGTCAGTTCGCTGATCGGTATCGTGGCCTTCGACGAGACCGTCACCGCTCGCAAACTCGCCGCCATCGGGCTCAGCGTGGTGGCGATAGCGCTCATGTCTGCGTAGAGCACCGTCGAAAACGGCCCGTCACGGCCGGCACCGTCACTCGGTCGTATCGATTCCGGCGGCGTCGTTGATCGGACACTTCCGGGTCAGTCCAGTCACCAGCAGGATCCCCCCGACGACGAGGGCGACGACCGCGGTCACGATTCCGACCGCCCAGAAGCCCGTCAGCGCGGCGATACCGGCCAGCACGGCCACCGCGCCGACGACGAGGCGCCCGGTGCGATCGATTCCTCCGACGTTCTTTTGCATGGTAACTACCCACATGCAATTGGGCTTCCGTTGACAAAACCGTTCGGTGTACCACTCGAGCGATACGTATCGGCGAGCGACCGTTCGGGACCCATCGAGCGAGGGCGGGGCCCGGTTCCGCTACGCGAGCAGTTCCGAGAGCGTCGTCTCGAGCGCCCGCGCCGCCGCTCTGACGTCGTCGACCCGAACGTATTCGCGCGGGGCGTGTGCGACGGCCCCCTCGTCGTCGGCGAGTACGCCCGGTCCGAAGACGACCGTCGGCGCGTCCGCGGCGAAGTACGAGGCTTCCGTCGCGGCCGTGAACGGGCGGACGTCGCCGCCGGCCGCGTCCGCGAGGAGACCGACGACTCGAGCGTCCGGATCGGTCTCCCAGGCCTCGAGGAACGGCGTCGGCCGATCGGTGAACTGGAACTCGACGCCCACGTCGTCGGGAACGGCGGCTCGAAGGTGTGCAATCAGCGCCTCGTGAAAGCCGTCGGCTGTCTCGGGCGGCACGCTCCGTCGGTCGACCGTCAGCGCACAGTCCGCCGGCACCTGATTGGTCGCCCCGCCACCTTCGACGACGGTCGGTGTGAGCGTGGCCGCACCGAGTTGGGGGTGGGCCGGTGGCGCGTCCTCGCGCTCGTCGAAGGTCCGGAGCGACTCCAGGACCGGCTCTAGCGCCGCGACCGCGTTGATTCCGGTCTCGGGTTCGGCGGCGTGGGCGTTCGCCCCGGAGAGGTGAATCGTTCCCTGGAAGCGCCCCTTCGCGGCCGTACAGACGTCGAGGCCGGTCGGTTCGCCCACGATCACCGCGTCCGCGTCCCGCGTCGGTTCGTCCTCGCTCGAGACCAGCGCGTACGCGCCCGTCGAGAGGACTTCCTCGTCGGGGGTGATCGCGAGCGTCACGCGGCCGTCGGTCGGCTCGACGGCGAAAAACGCGGCGAGGATGGCCGCGAGTGGGCCCTTCGCGTCGCAGGATCCGCGGCCGCGAACGACGTCGGCGCCCCCGTCGGTGGTGCGTTCGAACGGAACGTGCGGCGACACCGTATCGATGTGCGTGTTCAAGACGACGTGTGTCTCGGCGGCGGCGGCCGGGGGCCCACGGGAGGCTACTACGGCCCCACCGTCGTCGATGCGAACCGCGAAGCCCCGCTTCTCTATCGTCTCGCGGAGAAAGCCGCGCATCGGGTCGACGTCCTCGTGGGAGGGGTACTGAACCGCGTCCTCGAGAAATTCGATCGGCTCGAACGCGTCGTCCTGACGGGTCCCCGTCACGACTCGACCGGCGGTTCGACGGCTACCTCGCCGTCGAACTCGTGTTCGACGGGGCCGGCGAGCGTCGCGTTCCCGCGCTCGTTGAAACTCACCCGCAGGTCCCCGCCGGGCGGGGAGACCGTCACCGGGTCGGCGTCCGTAAGCCCCAGTCGGCGGGCGACGGTGGCGATTGCGACCGCACCGGTGCCACAGGACTCGGTCTCCGCTTCGACGCCGCGTTCGTAGGTTCGCTGCCGGAACCCGCCCGACCCGTCGGGGCTCGCGATGGAGACGTTCGTCCCCTTCGGGAAGACGTCCGCGTAGCGAACCGGCGGTGCGACCGCCTCGAGGTCGACGTCGTCTACGTCGTCGACGAACGCGACGGCGTGGGGGACGCCGGTGTTTACCATCGTCACCTCGAGGCCTTCGATCTCCGTTTCGAACACCTGTTCGTCCGCGTCGACGGGGATCTTCGTCGGGTCGAACGTGGCGGTGCCCATCTCGACGACGATGTCGCCGTCGTCCGCCCGATCGGCGCGCAGCGTCCCCGCCTGGGTATCGATCATCACGCTATCGGTATCCGTGCGCTCCATCGCCCACTCGGCGGCACAGCGAGCGCCGTTGCCGCACATCGGGGCGACCGACCCGTCGGGTTGAACGAGCGTCATGACGACGCGGGGCGGATTGAACTTCTCCTCCAGGGCGAGATAGAGAACACCGTCGGCACCGACGCCGGTGTCGCGGTCGCACGCGCGCTCGGCGAGTGCTGCCCTGTCGGGGACGTATTCGTCCGCGTGGATAATTAGAAAGTCGTTGCCGGTGCCGTGGTACTTCTGGAATGGAACGGTCATCGTGCGATCACTGGGAGAGTGTCTCGTCGTCGCGGTCGCCGGGGCGCTGCCGCGGCGACCGAGATGTCGTGTGCTACCCCTCGGTTCGGTTCCGCCTTGAATCCGTCGCTCGCCGGCCGCTCTCTCGAGACCCGCTCCTCGTTCACACGTCCCGCTCTCGGTTCGTTCCTCACCGGTCGACTTCGTTCCTCACCGGTCGTCCGTGCGAGGCCCGCGCTTCGTTCGGGTCTCGCGCTCGAGCCGGGTGACGTCGTCGACGGTCTCTCGGCGTCGCGAGAGAAAAACCGCGTCGCCGTCGAGGACGACCGACGCGGGTCGCGGCCGGGAGTTGTACTGGCTCGCCATCTCGTAGCCGTAGGCCCCGGCGTTGCCGATCGCGAGGACGTCACCGCGTTCGCTCGCCGGAAGGTCGCGGTCCGAACAGAACACGTCGCCGCTCTCGCAGATCGGTCCGGCTACTGTCTGTGGAATCGGCTCGCGAACCGCCGCATCGCTCGAGTCGACTCCGTCGGTGTCCACGTCGGCCGTCAGGTTCCGGATCGGGTGATAGGCGTCGTACATCGCCGGGCGCAGCAGCGTCGTCATTCCCGCGTCGACGCCGGTGACGGTCGTCTCTCGAGCCCGCTTGACCGTGTTTACGCCGGTCAGAAGGACGCCCGCGTCGGCGACGAAGTAACGGCCCGGCTCGACTGCGAGCCGGGCGTCGATCTCGCCGATGGCCTCTCGCGTCGCCTCCGCGACCGACTCGAGGTCCAACGGCTCCTCGTCCTCGTGATACGGCACGCCGAAGCCGCCGCCGACGTCGACGAACTCGAGGCCGTCGCCGCCGATCGCAGCGTCCACGCGTCTGGCGAGGTCGCCCATCCGCGCGACGAACTCTCGGTGAGCGGCGAGTTGATCGCTCGAGACGCCGGAGCCGACGTGGGCGTGGATCCCGACGACGTCGAAGTCGCGCTCTGTGGCATCTTCGAGCACGTCGACCGCGCGTTCGGCCGGGACGCCGAACTTCGCGGCCGCGCCCGTCCGTACTTTTGCGTGGTGTCCGGCGCCGATACCGGGGTTGACCCGGAGACAGAGCCGGCCGTCGTAGCCGCGGTCGGCGAGGCGGGAAATCGTGTCTTCGGAGCCCGCCGTGACCGTCAGTTCCGGGTGATCCGCCCAGGCGTCGACGACCCAGTCGAGATCCCGCGCGGGCGGATTGACCGCCGTGTAGTGGACGTCGGCACCCGTCGCACCCGCCTCGAGTGCCCGCTGGGCCTCGCCCGCGGAGGCACACTCGAGGCCGGCGCCCTCCTCGCGAAGCGCCCTGAGAACGTCTCCCAGCGCATTCGCCTTGAGCGCGTAGAGGATCTCGGCGTCGGGAAAGGCCGCGTCGACCCGCCGGTAGTTCTCCCGGACGCGCTCGAGGTCGAGGACGTACAGCGGCGTCTCGTACTCGTCGGCGAGGGACTCGAGTTCGGCCGCGTCCCAGTCGGAGAGGCGGCGGACGGGCGGCGAAACCGCAGCGTCAGTCATTGTCGATTCCAAGTCACCGCGAGGATTCAAGCGTTTGGGTTCCGTCTCGGCTACTCGAGTTCGACCGCTTCGATCGCGATCCTCCCGTCCGTTACATCGTCGAACGATTTGTCCGACGAGACGAGGGGATCTTCGTCCGCGTAGGCGACGTGGTACGCGTCGAACGCGGTGAGTTCGTCCTGCTCCATGTAGTCCGCCGCCTGGAACAGGACGTCTTCGTCTTCGGGGACCGCTGCAATCTCGAGCGCGTAGGTGAGCGCTTCCATCCGATCGAACTCGAATCTGTCCGAGATCACGAGCAACTCGAGCAGCGTCGCCCGCGAGGTGTAGATCTCTCCCTCGTTCTCGAGGGCGATCTCGGCCGCCCGATCCTGGAGCCAATCGTCGTCTTTTACGAGTGCGATGAAAAAATCCGTATCGGCGTAGATCATCGAATACTACTCACGCACGTCGTCTATCGCGTCTTCTCGAGCGGTCTCGTGCGCCGCTCGCTTGATCTCGTCGATCGATTTGTCGTCGAAGGCATCACCGACGGCGTCTCGGAGGCCCTCGATCGGGTCGTCTTTCAGCGGGATCAGTTCGACTCGATCGTCGAGTTCGACGACGCGGTATCGATCGCCGTGTTTCTCACGGATCTCGTGCGGAATGACGATTCGGCCCCGATCGTCGGCTTTAGCCCGTTTGCTCATTCTGATCCCACTACGAGGGGAACAGACAAAAATCCTCCCTCAAAAATCGACATCTTCCCCACACCGACTGCGAGACCCTGTTCGTTCGAGATCCGACCGCCGGTGACACGCCTACTCCCGCAGCGCGTCCTCGCGTTCGGTCGCCTCGAGCGTCTCGGTCTCCAGATCCGTCGCGACGACGGCGGGCTTGTACGCGCCGCCGTCGAAGAGGTCGTGGTCGCCGATCGAGGATTCCACGAAGCGGGTGAACGCGCGCCGGTCGGCGGGCAGTTCGCCGTAGAGAATCTCGTCCTCGACGAGGTCGTAGACCGGAATGCGCGGCGTCAGGAGGGTGTTCTCGCCGACGACGCTGTTCTCGCCGACGACGAAGCCGCTGGTGACCCGGCAGCCGGCGCCCAGCGAGACGTCGTCCTCGACGATGACCGGCGCGTTCTCGACCGGCTCCAAGACGCCCCCGATGAGGAGGTTCGCGCCGAGTTTGACGTTGTCGCCGATCTGGGCGCAAGAGCCCACCGTATCACACGAGTCGACCAGGGTGCCGTCGCCGACGCGAGCGCCGACGTTGACGAACGCGGGGCTCATCAGAATGCAGTCCGACCCGACGTTCGCCCCGCGGCGGACGACGGTGCCGTCCGGCGTATTTCGGCTGCCGCGATCGCCGTACCCGCTCGAGTCGGCAAGCGGAAGGACGTCGTTGTACGTGACGCCACCGTACTCGCGAGGTTCGGTCGCGCGCAGGCCGAAGTTGAGCAGGATGCCCCGTTTGACCCACTCGTTTGCCTCCCACGAACCGCCGTGTTTCTCGGCGGCGCGGATCTCGCCGTCCTCGAGGGCGTCGAGGAAGGCGTCCAGGGTCGCGTACTCGTCTTTGCCGGCGGTCTCGGCACTGATGGCGTCGTTCTGTTTCCGCTCCCACAGCTCGCCGATATCGGTCTCGAGTGCGCTCATTCTGCGATCACGTCCGCAAAGTCGTAGCTGCCCGCCTTCTGTCCAGCGATCCAGACCGCCGCGTCGACCGCTCCCGCGGCGAAGACGCCGCGGTCCTCGGCGCGGTGGGTGAGTCTGACCTCCTCGTGGTTGCCCGCGAGAACGACTTCGTGTTCACCGGTGATGTCACCGGCGCGCAGCGCGTGGACGCCGATCTCGCCGGTCTCGCGCGGGGCGTCGCCTTCGCGACCGTGCGTGCGGTCGGTGAAGTCCCCGTTGGCCTCGATCTCGGAGAGCAGCCGGTTCGCGGTGCCACTCGGCGCGTCGCGCTTTCCGTTGTGGTGGGTCTCGACGAGTTCGACGTCGTAGCCCGGCAGGTTTCGCACCGCCTCGCCGACGGCGTTTACCAGCGCCCGAACGCCGCGGGCGAAGTTCGGCGCGTGGAGGACGGCCACGTCCTCGGCCGCGGCCTCGAGCGCCTCGCGGCCGTCGTCGTCGAAGCCGGTCGTCCCGGTGACGAACGCGACGCCCGCGTCGGCGCAGGCCTCGGCGTAGTCGACAGCGGACTCCGGTCCCGTGAAATCGATCACGACTGACGGCTCGCGGTCGACCACCAGCGAGTCGAACTCGGCCGCGGATTCGACCTCGACGCCGTCGACGGTCTCCTCGTCCGGCCGACGGTTGACGGCGAAGACCACCTCGCAGTCCTCGCGGGCCGTCGCGGCGGCGATCACTTCCCGGCCCATCCGGCCCGTCGCGCCGGTGACGCCGAGCCGTACCGTCATCGATCCCCCTCCGCGGCGTCGACGACCGCGGTCGTATCGCGCTCTAAGTCGGCGAGAACGGCCTCGAGCCCCTCGCGGTACTCGTCGGCCAGGCGCGTCAGCGGCGAGCGCATGCGAGCGGGACCGTAGCCCCGGATCTCCATGGCCTCCTTGACCGGAATCGGATTGGTCTCCACGAAGAGTTCGCGGAACAGCGGGCCGAGTTCGTGGTGAAGCCGCCGGGCGCGCTCGTAATCGCCGTCGAGCGCTGCGCCGACCATCGCGCAGGTCAGTTCGGGTTCGACGTTGGCGGCGACGCTGATCGTACCGGTCCCGCCGACCGAGATGACCGGCAGGGTGAGCGCGTCGTCGCCCGAGAGGACCGCGAAGTCCTCGTCCGTCGTGCGCTCGGTTATCTCGCCGATCTGTCCAAGGTCGCCGCTCGCGGCCTTGTATCCCGCGATGTTCTCGTGGCTCGCCAGCTCGACGGCCGTGTCCGGCTCGATGTTTCGGCCCGTCCGCGACGGGACGTTGTAGACGATCTGCGGGAGATCGACGGCGTCCGCGATCGTTCGGAAGTGCTCGACCAGGCCGCGCTGTTCCGGCTTGTTGTAATACGGCGAGATGAGCAGGAGGCCGTCCGCGTCGGCCTCGGCGGCGCGTTCGGAGAGCTCGAGCGCCTCGCGGGTGTTGTTCGAACCGGTCCCCGCGATGACGGGCACGTCGTCGACGGCCTCGATGACCGCCTCGACGACGCGGACGTGTTCGTCGTGTGTCAGGGTCGCGGACTCCCCGGTGGAGCCGACGGGAACGAGCCCGTCGACGCCCGCGGCCTCGAGCCGCTGAGCGTCGGTCTGAAGCGTTTCGAAGTCGATCCGTTCGTCCTCGTCGAAGGGCGTACACATCGCCGGGAAGACGCCCGATAGGTCGATTGCTGTCATGGTGTGATGTGGTGTCGTTGAGTCGTGTATGAGCCCCCAATCGGTAGGGTGTATCGGTTCCGATCGGTGGGTGGTCGTGGTCGGTGGAACGCAACTGTGAGCGATCGAATCGCGCCCGGGACGGGGGTGCCACTCCCGCCTCGAGCACTCTCACGCGCGTTTACGTTTCGAAAAACGAGGGCTGGCGCCGCTCACGACGGTTCCGACGGCCGAGTGAGCGACGCGGCGCATATACCCCACACGAGGCCGAACTGACTTATTCGTTGTGACTTCGACCGAGCGCCACTGCTGTGCCGGGCCGGCTCAGGTGTCGAGAAGTAACATACAATTTCACGTCATTTATCCACGTTCGGTACGTACAGTTCCCTATGACTGACTTCGGCCTGAAGGTTCGAATGGCGGTCGTCGGCTCGATTCTGTTCGCCTTCTACATGCTCGTCGGAGCGTTCGGCCTCGCGATGTTCGGGTTCGGGGCGTGGCCGCTCGTCCTGCTGGGGCTGCTTGTGCTCCCGGTAATCCAGTACAAGATCGGGACCTGGTCGGCGACCAGACGCGCAGAAGAGATGCCCGAAGAAGGGCAGTATCGCGACGTCCACCGAATGACCGAATCGCTGTGCCAGGACATGGGTATCGACAAACCGAAACTGATGGTCATGCAGATGGGGGTCCCCAACGCCTTCGCGACCGGCCGGAAGGGCAACGGTGTCGTCGTCGTCTCGACGGAACTCCTGACTCTACTCCAGCGTGACGAACTCGAGGGCGTGATCGCGCACGAACTCGCCCACATCAAGAACCGGGACGTCCTCGCGATGGTCCTCGGCAGTTCCATCGCGATGATGGTCGGGTGGGTCGCGTACATGGTGTACATGTTCGGCGGCGAACGCAACATCGGCAGTATCTTCGTCGGCATGATCATCTCGAACGTCGCACAGATGCTCGTGATGATCTTCGTCCTCGCAATCTCGCGATACCGCGAATACGTCGCCGACGACGACGCCAGCCAGTACATCGGCAGCGGCGACCCGCTCGCTCGCGCCCTCGAGAAGATTTCTCAGGGGTCACAGGGTCGCGAGTCACAACTCGACGACAGCGTGAGCGCGCTGTGTATCTTCAACGCCGACCGGTCGCTTCTCGAGAAGGTGTTCGCGACGCACCCGCCGATGGAGAAACGAATCGAGAAGCTCCGCGGGTAGGCTCGTTCGGATCGTGCCCGATCACGATCGATCGGGACCGACCGACGAAATTTTTTACGCTCGTCCCCGATATCGTGATACGTGACGGAAATTCACCCCGGTCAGCGCGTCGCCGTCCTCGTCGACGCTCAGAACCTCTACCACACTGCACAGAGCCTCCACAGCCGCAACATCGACTACTCCGCCCTGCTCGAGAAGGCGGTTCAGGACCGCCAACTCACCCGTGCGATCGCGTACGTCATTCGCGCGGAGGCGCCCGAAGAGGAGAGCTTCTTCGAGGCGCTCGTCGACATCGGCTTCGAGCCGAAGATCAAGGACATCAAGCGGTTCGCGGACGGGACGAAAAAGGCGGACTGGGACGTCGGGATGAGCCTGGACGCGGTGACGCTCGCGAACCACGTCGACACGATGGTCCTCTGTACGGGCGACGGCGACTTTTCCCGGCTCTGTTCGCACCTGCGCCACGAAGGCGTCCGCGTCGAGGTGATGGCGTTCGAGTCCTCGACGGCCGAAGAACTGATCGCCGAAGCCGATTCGTTCCTCGACCTCGGCGATCGCCACGAGACGTTCCTGCTCTGAGCGAACCCGAAGACACCACCGTGATCGACCGGGATCGGACGCTATCGGGTTCGAAATCGGCGAACGATGGGGACGGACCAAAAACGCGACTGGAACGGAACCGTCGCCTAATTTGGCTGTCTGTTCTGTGAGAGTCCGATCACGAGCGCATACCCCGTGACGAAGAGTGACGCACCCGCCAGGAGGTAGACGAACGGTCCCGTGACGAACGTGGCCGGGCCGATGAGCGTCAGGGTGCCGAGGACGAGCAAGGCAACCCCGAGACCGATCTGAGTAACGTCCATCGCTGACGGCAATTGAAGTTCGGATAGTATAACAGTCACTATCTCTGATCATGGCGAGCCGATACCGAACGGATGTGGCCGTTCCGATTTCCGCCGGAACAGTGGCTCACACGGACCACTTCGAAAGCAACGAGGTACCACTACCGACGCAGTCAGGTCGAAGGGCTTTCGACCCACCGGGTCCAACTCCGGCCGATGAGCGACCCATCGGACGGACACGCCGGACTTCCCGACCTCCGGACCATCGCCGACTATCAGTTCGGCGCGGGCGCGGGTGACGCACTCTTCCCGCCGGCGGACTCGCTAACGATCAAGCGGACGACCTCCGGCCGTCCACAGCAAATCCACGCGGAGGCGGGCCGCATCGTCTCGTTCGGCACCGACGGCCGTTTCACCCTGGGACTCGAGGGCGGGCGCCGTCTCCACGCCGGCCTCGCCCCACCGGCCTATCGGGTCGTGGTCGACGACGAGAGCGAGCCGTTCGTCCGCGACGAGAAGAACGTGTTCGCGAAGTTCGTCCTCGAAGCCGGCGCGGAGATCCGACCGGGTGACGAGGTGCTGGTCGTCCACGAGCGCGGCGAATTGCTCGCGGTCGGAACGGCACAGCTCGCCGCCGACGCGATTCTCGACTTCGAGACGGGGATGGCGGTGAACGTCCGCGAGGGCGCCCCCGCGGAACCGTGACCCGGTGCTACAGCTGACAGTCTCGACCGATCTCCCGTTCGTATCGCGCTTTGATCGTCTCGAACAGCGCGTCGCCAATCTCCGTCCGGATCCGCGGTGCTGCCGTCGCGAAGAACTCGTCTACGTTTTCGAACCGCGAGAACGCGTCGCTCGTATCGGCCGCGTCGTAGCGATCCGTTCGTTCGTACGCGAGCGCCTGGAGGCAGTTGTCGATCAGGTCCATGTCCTTGACGAACTGCGCGGTGGGCGTCCGGCGGGCCTCGTACTCCTCCCAGAGCGACAGAGTATCACGGTCTCGGTCCCGGAACGGGTCGAGGAGGGCGGTGATCGCCTCCCGCTCGAGCGCCGCTTTCTCCGCGGCGGTCACGCGCTGGTTCTCGTCGTCCGCTCGAGTGGCGAAGTCGCCCGTGCGCGCTTCCGCGAGGTCGTGGACGAGCGCCATCGAGATCGCCCGATCGCGGTCCACCGCGCCCTCGGTTCGATCCGCATAGAGGAGACAGAGCAACGCCGTGCCCCACGTGTGGGCCGCGACCGACTCGGGATTCTCGATCCCGCGGAGGACCCACCCCGTCCGGCGCTCGTCTTTCAGTTCGAGCACCTCGAGTAGCGCGTCGAGTTCGGTTACCATCGGGGCACGCTACACGGTCGCGTCGATTGAAAACGTCGGTCCGTCGATCCGCGGGTCCGGAGCCGCCCCGACGGATCCGTTCGGTTGCCCACCCCGTCGTCCGAACGACAAAGTAAAAGGGTGCCGGTGGCGACGTGGCGAGTATGTTCGGAGGAGGTGGCGGACTCAACCCGCGCAAGATGGAACAGATGATGGAACAGATGGGAATCGACGTCGAGGACATCGACGCCGAAGAGGTCATCATCCGCACCGCGGAGTACGATCTCGTCTTCAACAACGCCGAAGTCACCAAGATGGACGCCCGCGGCCAGGAGACGTACCAGGTCATCGGCTCGCCAGAAGAGGTCGAAGCCGGCTCGGCCGGCGAAAGCGCCGGAAGCGACGAGAGCGACGCCGGACCGTCGATCCCGGACGACGACGTCGAACTCGTCGCCATGCGAGCCGACGTCAGCGAGGACGAGGCCCGCGCGGCCCTGGAAGACAACGACGGCGACCTCGCCGCGGCGGTCGAATCCCTCGAGTGAACGGATCAGACGACGCGGACGACGACACCGCGAGCACCGACAGCGAAGGCGACCGCATTCCGGTCTTGCTCGTTCGCGGCGACCGCGAGTACCTCGTCGAGCCGGGCGACGAGATGGGAACCGACCTCGGCGTCCTCGAGGTCCCAGAGGAGGTCCAACCGGGCGACACCCTCGAGACCCATCTGGGCGACGAATTTCGGGTCCGTCGATTGCGGGGACCGGACCTCTTCCATCACTTCGAGCGGACGGGCGCGCCGATGATCCCCCGCGATATCGGGCTGGTGATCGGCGAGACGGGAATCGCAGGCGGCGACCGCGTGCTCGACGCCGGGACCGGAACGGGCGTCCTCGCCGCGTCGATGGCCCGCGCCGGCGCCTCGGTCGTGACCTACGAGCGCGACCCCGAGTTCGCCGACGTCGCCCGCGAGAACATGGCCCTCGGCGGCGTCGCCGACGCCGTCGAGGTCCGAACCGGCGACGTGACCGAGGAGTTCGAGGCCCTCGAGCCCGCGTCGTTCGATGTCTGCACCCTCGATACCGGCGACGCGCCGGCGGTCGTCGAACGCGCCCCCGACCTGCTCGTCGACGGCGGCTTCGTCGCGGTCTACAGCCCGTTCGTCGAGTCGACCCGCGAGGTCGCGGAGACGGCTCGCGAAGCCGGCCTCTCGGCCGTCACTACTCGAGAGACGATCCAGCGCGAGATGCAATTCGACGAACGGGGCTCGAGGCCATCGACCGCGCCCGTCGGTCACACCGGCTATCTGACGGTCGCGCGCAACGAGTAGCGCGATCCCGGTACACTCGAGTTGGTCGTCGCGTATCGAGACGATCCTCCTTTCGGTTTTACGACCGGTTCACGAACTCGAGATGGCAGTGGCCAGGAGCGGACTCCGAGCACGGCGAGGGGGCCGCGACCCGGGGGAGGGCAGGCCGTCACCCGTCACCGACCGCGAGCGAACGAAGTGAGCGAGCGGGCCGACGACCGACCTGTAAGGGAGGGAGGAGTGCTTTTGATCGAAATTTTACCGAGGGACGTCGCGCTGTGCGGCGAAGCCGCCAGCGCGACAGACTGCAGCGTAAAATTTCGTTAGTTGTCGTCTTCCCGCCACTTGTACTCGCACTCTGTGCAGATGAAAAAGCGGGTCTCGGATTCGTCCGCCGAGCGAATCTGTTGCATGTACCAGTACGCGCGGTCGTTGCCACATTCCGGGCAGATCGCGTCGGTCTCGGGCAGCGAGGTCTCCTCGGAGGACTCGATTATCTCGCTCGCCTCCTGATCTTCCGTGAGCGTGTACTCGGCGGCGTCGCCTTTCGGCTTCGTGAAACCGCAACTACCGCACTTCCAGATGCCGTCGTCGGCTTTCATCATCGAACCGCATTCGTCGCAAAATTCCATCTTACCCGGCCTACGGAGGTCGAGCGACTTAAGGGACCCGTTTAGAATCGGTGATCGATCAGCGGATGAAACGGGCGTCCGTCGCCCGCAGTCCGAGACGTGCGTCGACGGCTTCGCGCGGGCCACCGGTGCGTCGTTCCGCCAGTATCTCGTCAGCAGACTCGAGGCGGTCCCACTCGATTCGGTCGGCCGGGGTGACCGAGCACGCTGGCCGTCGGCGAACGAACGGAGACCGTCCTCGAGTTCGACGGTGGCCCGCTCCGTCGTGGTCGAATGCTCGAGGTCGTCGAGGACCGCTCCGATCCGGACAGGCGTGTCGTCTCTCAGGCGATGGGCCGACGCCGACGGATCGCCCGTCGCGCTGTCGAGTCGCCCGAGACGGTCCGGCGGACCGACATTTCGATTCGAAACTATAATCGGGCGGGACACCGGACGTGAAAGTGATGCGAAGAGTCGTGGATCGGCTCGTAGCGCCGTTTGCCGTCGATCGGCGGGTACTCGCGCTGGCGGGGGCGCGGATGGCCGACGGGATCGGAAACTCGTTTCTGATCATCGTGATCCCGCTGTACGTGACGAGCGGGATCGTTAGCGGGTCGGCGTTCGGGCTCGGGGACTCGTTGATTATCGGGCTCATTCTCTCGGTATTCGGGTTTCTCAACAGTAGTTTCCAGCCATTTACCGGCCGACTGTCGGATCGACTCGGCCGACGGAAACCCTTCATTCTGGTCGGGCTCGCCGGACTGGCGCTGACAAACGCCGCGTACGTCTTCGCGGAAACGTACGTCTCGCTGCTCGTCATCCGCGGATTGCAGGGCGTCAGCGTCGCGTTCATCATTCCGTCGTCGGTCGCGCTCGTAAACGAACTCGCCACGGCCGGAGACCGCGGCGGAAACATGGGCGTCTACAACACGTTCCGGCTGATCGGATTCGGTGCTGGACCGGCGGTCGCGGGTGCGGTCGTCAATCTCGGCCCTTACGCGCTCCCCGGCGGGGTGACGGTCAACGGGTTCGACGCCGCGTTCTACATCGCCACGGTCGCCGCCACGACGAGCTACGCCCTCGTGACGGTACTCGTCTCCGATCCGGAGTCGACCGTCGCGAACGCCGGTGCGGACCTCTCGATTCCGATCCTCGACCGATCCGGGACGAACCTGCTCGACCCGATTTTCACGCTCGGCGTCGCGTCGTTTTTCATGGCGACGTCGATCGCCCTCTTTGCGACCCTTCAACCGCAGGTCAACCCCCGGCTCGATCAGGGCGCGACCTGGTTCGGCCTCCAGTTCGCCGCGTTCATCATCGCCCAGGTCGCGCTCCAGACGCCGATCGGGCGGGCCTGCGATCGGTACGGCCGCCGGCCGTTCATCGTCGCCGGAATGGTGTTTCTCGTCCCGACGACCCTCGCGCAGGGATTTATCATGTCCTCGGTGCTGATGTTCCTGGCCCGATTGTTCCAGGGCGTCGCCGCCGCGATGGTGTTTGCCCCATCGCTAGCGCTCGCGGGCGACCTCGCCGGCGAGGGCGAGTCCGGGTCGAAACTGTCGATCCTCACGATGGCCTTCGGGTACGGAATCGCCGCCGGTCCGCTTTCCTCTGGCGCGCTGGTCAGGTTCGACTTCGAGGTCCCCTTCGTTTTCGGCTCCGCGCTCGCCGTCCTGGGAGCGATCCTGGTCTATACGCAGGTCGAGGAGACCCTCGAGACGACGGCTTCCGTGCCGGTCGTCGGAAGCGATTGAGGCCCGACGCCGCGACAGTATTTTGTGGTGCGAACGAGTCGGGAACGATATGCGAGTCGTGTCTGCGAGTGCCCGAGTCGACGGTCCGGAGGCCAGGGAAGCATCATGACGACGGAAGACGACGAGGCGATCCGGCCGTTCGAGGTCGCAGTCGAGCCGACGGAGATCGACGACCTCCGGACGCGACTGGCGCGGACGCGCTGGCCGGATCAACTCCCCGACGCAGGATGGGCGTACGGGACGGAGCGGGAGTATCTACGGGAACTCTGTGAGTACTGGCGCGAGGAGTTCGACTGGTCGGCGTTCGAGACCCGACTCAATCGATTCGACCAGTACGTCACGACGATCGACGGCCAGCGGGTCCACTTCTACCACGTCCGTTCGCCGGAGCCGGACGCGACACCGCTCGTCTTGAACCACGGCTGGCCCGGTTCGGTCGCCGAGTTTCTCGACGTCCTCGGACCGCTCGCCGATCCGGCGACCCACGGCGGCGATCCGTCGGCGGCGTTCCACGTCGTGGCCCCGTCGCTCCCCGGATTCGGGTTTTCAGGCCCCACTCGAGAGCAGGGATACGACGTGCCGGCGATGACGGACGTCGTCGCCGAACTGATGGAGCGACTCGGCTACGACCGCTACGTCGCACAGGGCGGCGACTGGGGGGCCATGGTCACGACTCTGCTGGGCGCGAACTACCCCGACCGCCTGGACGCGATTCACACGAATATGCTATTTCTGAGTCCCGCATCGCTGGCGGTCGACGACCCGATGGAGTTGCTCGACGAGGGGGAGCGAGCCGAGTACCGAGAGACCGCCGAATTCCTCGACGAGGAGACCGCCTACTACGAAATTCAGGCGACCAAGCCCCAGAGCCTGGCGTACGGGCTGACGGACTCGCCGGCCGGACTCGCGGCCTGGATCGTCGAGAAGTTCCGGACCTGGAGCGACTGCGACGGCGACCTCGAGTCCCGGTTCGACCGCGACCGCCTGCTCGATAACGTGAGCGTCTACTGGCTCACGGAGACGATTAACTCCTCGATGCGGGTGTACTACGAAACGGACGTCGAGGCGGCGTCGCCGAGCTCCGTCGACGTTCCGACAGGTCACGCCCGCTACCCGGCCGAGGTGTACAAAACGCCCCGCGGCTGGGCGGAGGACGTATACGACATCGCGCGTTGGACCGAAATGCCCGAGGGAGGCCACTTCGCGGCGATGGAGGTCCCCGACCTGTTCGTCGACGATCTGCGCAGCTTCGTCGCCGACGTCGGGTAGCGACGGTTCGTCGGGGTGGGAGTGGTCCGGACGAAGCGCAGCGAGCGGTCGAAAAGCGGCGCTCGGGTTCGAACGCACCCGCGACCCGGGGTGGGACGCAACGCAAAAGTACCGGATCCGCATACAGTTCGACGATGGCGCTCTCTGATGAGGCAACTGAACGGTTGGCGGACGTGGTGGAGCTACAGCCGACGAAGAACGCCGAGCTCCAGGACCGATGGGGGATGGAAAGCGGGAGCGAAGTCCACCAGTACCTCGAGAACGAACTCGGGGACTACTATTTCAGAGACGACAACAGTCTGATCCGCGCGACCGCCGACGCGGCGGAACTCGTCGACGTGGAGCCGGGCGTCGAAAGCGACGAGGACGACGGGATTCCCTCGCGAATCCGCGTTCCAGAACTACAGGCTCGGATCGTCGAGGTGCTCGCCGGCCCCGACGAAGAATCAGAGAGCGTGGTCTCCGTGCTGCACAAGCTCCGGGACGCGTACGACGTCGATCCCGACGCGGAGGACGTCCGCTCCGGACTCCAGAGCCTGCGTCGCAAGGGCGTCGTCGAAGTCGAGTACCGAACCGTCCCGACGTTCCGACTGGCCCTCGAGCGCGACGGTCTCGAGGTCGGCGTCTCCGACTGAGGGTGCCACCGCGGTGACGCGACGGGCCCGATCGGACGCTTACAGCCCCGGCCGCCGCCGTCGACGGCGCTCCTCGAGGAGTTTCTGGGACCGTTTTCCCGGCCCGCCTTCGATCGGCCAGCCGCGGGTGCGCCACGCCGGTGGTTCGGGCTCGAAGTCGGCACAGCCGCCGGAACACTCGGCGGCCGTCTGGGCGCGACCGTTGGCGGCGCAATAGGGAACCGCCTGACGCGAGTCGGCGGCCCGTAACTGGAAGTGCCGGCAGTCCGGGCGCATCGTGTCGACGAACGAGCGCCAGCCGCGTTCGTACGCGCGCTCGGCGATCGCGAGTCGGGTGTCGGCTTTCGTCTCGGGATCGACGTATTCGAATCGAGCCGCTGAACCGTCGTGCGTCCCGCCGTCGGGCCGCTCGAGGATCCGTGTTCCCGGCTCGTCGGCTGCCAGCGCGCGCGGGTGCCAGGCGACCTCCCCCGTCAGCGCCTCGGGATCGAGCGCGAGGATGCCGACCTCGACCGGGACCCCTTCGAAGAGAACCGGTTCGACGCGCTCGCCGGTCGCACGGGTCGCAACCCAGACTTCGTCGGCAAGCCCCATCGCGACGTCGTACTCGAGCTGGGAGGCGAGCGCTCGAGCCGCGCTCTTGTCCAGGTCGGGTTTGTTCTCGATCGCGACGATCCGCTCGAGCCAGTCGGGATACTCCCGTTTCCGTCGAATTTCGATCCGGTTGCCGTTCCGTCTCGTCTCGAGGATCCCGCGGTCGTCGGCGCGGTGAATCGCCTCGCGGACGTACCGCCACGGGTAGCCGGGATGTGGAAGCGTCTCGCGGTAATACGTCCACTCGGCGGGGGCGTTCCGGACGACGTGAAGCAAATCGCTATCGAGCCGATCGGGGCCGAACGTCGCCCGTCGACGGAGCCCGTCGGGATCGCACTCGAGGACGATGGTGTCCCAGCGGCGTCGTTTCGTTCCGAGCTGTCGAGCGACGACGAGCGCGCGGTCGGCCGCGTCGGATTGCCACTCCCGTTCGACCCATCGACACGTCCGGAGTTCGAACGAGAATTCGGTCTCTGCCCGGAGAGTCACGTCACTACGGTGCGGCCGCAGGATAATATCCCCTGTGGTTGGCCGTATTCGAGCCACGCCGTGCAGTACTGGCGTAGATATATCAGCGGGGCCATGGTACCGTCGGAGTCGTACGATGAGCGGCGACGGTTCCCGACCGAGCGATACGATGGCCCAGCGTAGTGAGGCCCCCACGGTGAAACATCGGCTGTTGCTGGACACGAACCGGTGGGTGATCACGGCCGCATTGATGCTCTTCGTCTTCGGCGGTCTGCTCGTCGTCGCTCGAATCAGCCCCGTCTCGCTTCGAGCCCTCGTCGGCACGAGCGACCCGATCGAAACCGCCTTCCAGGCGCTCGTGACCGCGTTGATAACCGGCGTGACGCTGGTGGTCACGATCAACTCGCTCGTCCTTTCGCAGGAACTCGGAGCCGTCGAGGACCAGCGCGAGCGGTTCGAAGGTGCCATGGACTTCCGAGACGACGTCGAGTCGGCCATCGATGCGCCAATCAGCCCACCCGAACCGGCATCGTTCCTCCAGGCGGTCGTCGCCGCCTCCGAGGAGCGCGCAACCGACTTTCGCGGCGCCGTTTCCGAGAACTCCGACGAGGAGTTCGGTGACCGCGTCGACGCCTTCACCGACAACATCACGTCCCACGCCGACTCGATCCGCGAGGAACTCGAGAACGCACAGTTCGGGACGTACGACGTGCTCAAGGCGGCGCTCGACTACAACTATTCGTGGAAAATCTTCCGTCTGCGCCGGATCGAGAACGCCTACGCGGACCAGTTCGACGACGAAGCCCGGACCGCGTACGACGACCTGCTCGAGACGCTGGAACTGTTCGGCCTCGCGCGTGAGCACTTCAAGACGCTTTACTTCCAGTGGGAGTTGATCAACCTCTCGCGGGCGATGATGTACGTGGCCGTTCCCGCGCTGGTGATCACGCTGTCAATGATCACGTTTTTCGACGGCACTGCCGTGACCGGAACGCTCCTCGGAATCGATTATCTGGTGTGGGTCGTCGCGCTCGCGGCGACCATCGCCGTCACTCCCTTCCTCCTGTTGATCGCCTTTATCCTGCGGATCGCGACGGTCGCGAAGCGGACGCTGGCGATCGGCCCGTTCATCCTCCGGGAGTCGAGCCGCGGCGAGGAAATCGACTGGGAGTGACGTCTCGAGTGGGTGTCTGTGTGCGTGCGTGCCGACGGTTCGGTGAGAGTTCGAGCGCGTGCTGCCAACTGGAGGATGCGTCTCCGTCGGTATCCGATCGGTGTCGCGAGAGACGGATCCTTGCATGCGTGGGCCCCGTGTCTTTTCGTCCGCGGGTCGAATCGACGCACATGTCGACATCAGACGAGGCCACGGATCAGCAGGAATGCCCGGTCTGTGAGACCGAAAACGACTTTTTTTACTCCTACTGTCGACGGTGCCTCGCGGAACTTCCCACGAGTGCCTCGGACGAGTCGTTCGTGTGATGTGTGATTTCGTGCACGTGTGCGGTCGCGACCCGAGATCGTCCCCTCCGATACGCGAGGTCCCCTCGGATACCGGGGTCACCCTCACTGCCCGGATCGAACTAGTGGGATACCGGCGACCGCTACCGACGGCCGTGATCGTTGCGATCTGTGGGCCACCGGGTGCGGGCAAGACCACTATCGCGACCCTGGTCCGGGATCGACTCGCGTCGAGCGACAGCCCCGTCCGGCTGTTTCACTCGGACGACTTCTCGAGTCGGACCGACGAACGACTGGCCGAGCGGGTCGCCGATGCGCCGCCGACGGGGATTACGCTCGTCGACGGGACGTTCTACCGCCGACCGTGGCAAACGCGGTTTCGGGCGCTCGGCGATCTCCGGTTCGTCCTGGTGACTGCCGGCCTCGAGACGTGCCTCGATCGAAACCGACACCGTACGAATCCGATCGACGAGCAGGGAGTGCACGTGGTCTATCGGGAGTTCGACGAACCCGACGCCGACCTCGTGGTCGACACCGACGAATGCGGTCCCGAAGACGCGGCCGACAGGGTTCTCGCTGCGCTCGAGATGTGGGCCGATTGACCGCACGGAGGACGTACCCGATTACGCGACGTACGCGGGTCGATTTCGACGGGACCGCGCCCCGTCGGTTCCGACGGCGTCCCGCAAGCAGGCGCGAGGCGACGGCCGAACGACGGCGCGAACGGTCGCGTTAGTCCATCGCGATGTACGTCTGCGTGTCTTCGACGCCGTCGACGGCCTGGATTCGAGTGGCCGCGATCTCTTTGACCTCGGCCGGCGTTTCGACCTGCGCTTTCGCGATGAGGTCGACGTCGCCGGCAACGATATGAACCGACTGCACACCTGCGATAGCGTCGATGCTCTCTTTGAGTCGATCCGCCTCTCCAGTGTTTGCTTTGATCATAACGAATGCCGTGACCATCAGTTGACACCTCCAGTGTCAGTATCCGGCTCGAGTTTCGTCGCCGCCGACCCGGCACCCGAATTCGCGGCTGCCTGGCCGGCCGTCTCGCCGACCAGCAGCTGGCGGACGTCGCTCAAGACGTCGAAATCCGCGAGGACGACGAGTCGGTCGCCGACCTCGAGCGACAGGTCGGGGTCCGGGATGCCAAGCGGCCGGTCGCGCTTGCCGAACGCGAGGACGGTCGCGTCGGCCGGCAACTGCAGTTCGCTGATCGTATACCCGTTGACGGGGGCCGAATCGGTGATCGTGAGTTCGACGACCTGCAGGTGCGGCGCGATGTCGGCGATGGCGCGGATGGTTCCGCCGAGCAGGGCGTTTTTCGCGCCGATCGCTCCGAGACGTTCGGGGTAAACCACTTCGTCGACCTGATCGGCGTACTTTCGGTAGATCCCCTCGCGATAGGCTTCGTCGATCCGCATGACCGTCCGACAGCCGTAATGGTTAGCGATCATACAGGCCGTGAAGTTGACGTTTAAGTCCCCGGTCAACGCACCCACGGCGTCGGCCGTCGTGACGCCTGCCTCCTCGAGAACGTCTTCGCGGGACCCATCGCCGTCGATGACGGTGAACTCCTGCGTACGGGCGCGCCTGACCCGCCTGTCGTCACGTTCGACTAGCGTTAGCTCGTGGCCCTCGTCACGCAGGACGCGTGCCGTACGCAAACCGACCCGTCCGGCCCCGATAATCACGAACCGCATGGACAGGGGTACGCTCGCACGGGTGAATAAGTTTGCCCCCGCGTACCATGGTAGGTGTTCGAAGGCGCACCTCGAGCGCCGAGACGGACGGAAAACGCCGAACGGCCGGCGAAAACGGGTCCGATCGGTCTGTGCGATCCGATTTCGAGGGGCCTCGCTACCCCATCGCGATGTACGTTTTCGTGTCGGTGACACCGCTGAGGCCCTGAATGCTCGAGGAGACGGTCTGTAACACGTCGTAGACTTCGGGCGCGTCGATTTCCGCGATGATGTCGTAGTTACCCGCGACGATATGGGCGGCGGTGACCGACTCGAGGTCGCCGATCTCCGCGAGGAGACCCTCGGATTTCCCGGCGGCCGTCTTCACCATGATGAACGCGTGGACCATCGGCGGTGTGGTACACCCTGTCACGACTAAAGCCTTTGCCCGAGACCGACACTCGCGTTCTCGACTCCGGGGACGACGGGCCCGAAGACAGCTTATCGCGACTCGGAGACGGCCGCCGCGAGTGCATCGGTCACCGCCTCGAGAACGGCGTCCGGCGACTGAGTCGCGTCGACGCGAGCGAATCGATCGGGGTCACGCTCGATCAGCCGTTCGTAGTTGTCGCGAACCGACGCGAGGTACTCGGCCCGCTCGAACTTGTTCGTCGTGCCCGCTCGCGCCGCGGCCGTTTCGGGATCGAGATCGAGGTAGACCGTCAGCGTCGGTTCGATCGAAAACGGCCGATGGACGTCCACGACGTACTCGAGCGGGTCCGCGAGGCCGTGGGCGTCGGCCGCCTCGAGGGTCGCGCCCTGATAGGCGAACCGGGAGTCGGAGTACCGATCGGAGACCACGAGGTCGCCGCGCTCGAGTGCGGGTTCGATCACTCGCGAGAGGTGATCGGCGTGATCGGCGGTGTAGAGAAAGAGTTCGGCGAGCGGATCCGCGTCGTCGTCCTCGATCGAGCGATAGACGGCGTCGCCGTACCACGAGTTCGTCGGTTCGCGCGTAAACGTGGCGTCCGGATAGCGCTCGTGTAAGGCCTTCCAGACCGTCGTCTTGCCGCTGCCATCTAACCCCTCGAGCGTGACGAGCATGATCGGACCTCGTCGTGACTGCTACTACAATCTGTCGAGAGGATCCACACAGCATGGCCGCCCACCTATATATCGCCGCGTCTGCATATCCCCCGTATGAAGATCCTCGTCGCCGGCGGTACCGGCTTCATCGGCACGAATCTGTGTGCGGAACTGGCCGAGCGCGGCCACGAGGTAACGGCGCTGTCACGGTCCCCGGCCGACGACCTCCCAGCGGGCGTCGATTCGGCCATGGGCGACGTCGGCGCGTACGATTCGATCGTCGAGACGGTCGCGGACCACGACGCGGTCGTCAACCTCGTGTCCCTCTCGCCGCTGTACCAGCCTCCCCGCGGGAAGACGCACGATGCGGTCCACCTCGGTGGGACGGAGAACCTCGTCCGCGCCGCCGAAGCCGGCGACGTCGACCGGTTCCTGCAGATGAGCGGACTCGGGGCCGATCCGAACGCCACTACCGCCTTCCTTCGCGCCAAGGGGAAGGCGGAGGAGGTCGTCAGGGACTCGTCTCTCGAGTGGACGATCGTTCGTCCCTCGGTCGTCTTCGGCGAGGGCGCCGAGTTCACCAACTTCACGAAGACGGTAACAACGCCGCGCGTGACGGCCCTTCCCGGGGGCGGGGAGACCCGGTTTCAGCCGATCTGGGTCGGCGACCTCGTCCCGCTGCTGGCCACCGTCCTGGAAGACGACGCCCACGTCGGCGAGACCTACGAGGTCGCCGGCCCGCAGGTCCTCTCCCTCGCGGACGTGACGGAACTCGTCTACGAAGCCGAGGGGAAAGACGTCACGATCGTCCCCGTTCCGATGGCCGTTTCCAAACTCGGATTGGCCGCGGTCGGCCCCGTTCCGTTCGTTCCGTTCGGTCCCGATCAGGCGCGGTCGCTCGAGGTCGACAATACCGTCTCGGACAACGACGTGACCGCGTTCGGTCGCGATCCGGCCGAGTTGCTGACCCTCGGCGAACAGCTCGGTCTCGACCCGTCGAGCGCGGACGAGAGACCGGTGCAAACGACCTGACGACGACCACAGCGGTGCGTCCGCCGCCGGTCATACTCGGCGCGCCCGAATAATATAAAATATATTAAATAATGGGCGAAATATCGGATTCCATACCACAATACCCGTCGAAAACCCCACTAGCTGACTGGTTCAACTTGTTATTAAATTATTCAGGAAATTCACGTTAGCACAAGATTTATATCCTCCATTGCACTGTTACAAATCCAACGGAGCCCCCTAACAAACAATGAAGCTGGCGATGATCGGATTCGGGCAGGCCGGTGGCAAAATCGTCGATCGATTCCTCGAGTACGACGATCGGACGAACAGCGGAATCGTCCGCGCGGCGATCGCCGTCAACTCCGCGAAAGCGGATCTCATCGGCCTCGATAATATTCCACAGGAGAATCGCGTACTCATCGGCCAGGCCCGCGTGAAGGGCCACGGTGTCGGTGCTGACAACGAACTCGGCGCGGAAGTCGCCGAAGAGGACATCGACGAGGTGCAAAACGCCATCGACTCGATTCCGACCCACGAGGTCGACGCCTTTCTGATCGTCGCCGGCATGGGCGGCGGCACCGGTTCGGGCGGTGCGCCCGTCCTCGCAAAGCACCTCAAACGGATCTACACGATCCCCGTCTACGGGCTCGGCGTCCTCCCTGGCACGGACGAAGGGGGCATCTACACGCTTAACGCGGCTCGTTCGTTCCAGACGTTCGTCCGCGAGGTCGACAACCTGCTCGTCTTCGATAACGACTCCTGGCGACAAACCGGCGAATCCGTCGAGGGCGGCTACGATCAGATCAACGAAGAGATCGTTCGGCGGTTCGGCATTCTCTTCGGCGCCGGCGAGGTCGGCGACGGGCAGGAAGTGGCCGAAAGCGTCGTCGACTCCTCGGAGATCATCAACACGCTCTCCGGCGGTGGTGTCTCCACCGTCGGCTTCGCCTCGGAGGAGGTCGAACTCAACACGGGTGGCGGGCTCCTCTCGCGGTTTACCGGCGATACCGGCGGAGACGACAACCTGGACGCCGCAAACACGACGAACCGCATCACGAGCCTCGTCCGCAAGGCCGCGCTCGGCCGGCTGACGCTCCCGTGTGAGGTCGAAGGCACCGAACGCGCCCTGCTCGTCCTCTCCGGTCCCTCGGAATACCTGAACCGGAAAGGTATCGAACGCGGACGGAAGTGGCTCGAGGAGGAAACCGGGAGTATGGAGGTCCGCGGCGGTGACTTCCCTCGGGGCGAACCGGAGGTCGCCGCGGCGATTTTGCTCTCGGGCGTGACGAACGTTCCCCGAATCAAGCGCCTGCAGCAGGTCGCGATCGAAGCACAGGACAACATCGACGACATTCAACGGGAGAGCGAGGAGAACCTCGAGGAACTGGTCGAAGACGACGAGGACGAACTCGAACCGCTCTTCTAGGCGACGGTTCGGTCTCTTTTCGACGACTCGAGCGGTCGCGTTCGTATCGGGGGCATGGGGGACGGAGCGATTCGTCGGCGCCGCCCGGAACGGTGAGACACCCGCCGCGACGGCGGCGGTGATCGCACTCGGTTCGACGTGTTTTTGAGCGCGCCCGGAGTACCGCAATCAGATTCAGATGC
Organism: Natrinema caseinilyticum; assembly: GCF_024227435.1. Lineage (GTDB taxonomy): Archaea > Halobacteriota > Halobacteria > Halobacteriales > Natrialbaceae > Natrinema > Natrinema caseinilyticum. The sequence goes on along the minus strand of NZ_CP100445.1, from coordinate 3,366,417 downwards.
GCGTCGTGGTCCCCTTCGCCGCGGAGACGCCGAAGACGCGGCTCGCGTCCGTCCTCACCGAACCGGAGCGATCGGCGTTCGCACGCGACATGCTCGCGGACGTCCTCCGTGCCGTCGTCGAGGCGAAGCGCGAGCCGACGGTCGTCTCGACCGCACCGCTCGACGCCGCCGACCTCGCGCTTCCGGACGAGGTGGCGGCGGCGACGTCCGTCGAGATCGACGACCGGCCGCTCACGCCCGCGGTCAACGCGCGGCTCCCCGAACGCGAGGACGACGAATCCGTCGCCGTCGTGATGGCCGATCTCGCGCTGGCGACGCCGGACGCGCTCGCGGACCTCTTCTCGACTGCCGCCGACGTCGCGATCGCGCCGGGACGGGGCGGAGGGACGAACGGACTCGTCGTCCGCCACCCGGACTTTCGGGCCGACTACCACGGTGCGTCGTACCTGGACCACCGCGAAATCGCTCGCGCGGCGGACGCGAGCCTCGAGACGATCGACTCCTTCCGGCTCGCGACCGACGTCGACGAGCCGTCGGATCTCGTCGAGGTGCTCGTCCACGGAACCGGGCGGACGGCCGACCGGCTCCGGGCGTTCGGATTCGAACTCGAGCGGGCGACGGGACGGCTCCAGGCGACTCGAGCGGGGAGTGATCGGACCGACTGACATCGGCGACCGACGACCCGGGGCCCGCGTCCCCCGCGCGAGGAAGTGAAGCCTTATGTGACGAGCGCCGACACTTCGACGTAATGTTCCCCGGGGCGAGCGAGTACGGCGTCGATATCGCGGTCGACGATCGGGCCGTCGATACCCTCCTGCAGGTGAGTCCGAACGACGTCGAGGCGCCGCCGGCGCTGACCTTCGCGCGAAACGTCTTCGTGCCGCTCACCACGGCCTGTCGATACACCTGTACCTACTGTACCTACTTCGACCCACCCGGCAAGGCCTCGCTGCTCTCGCTCGAGGAGGTCCGCGAGATCTGTCGGCGCGGCGCGGACGCGGGCTGTACGGAGGCGCTTTTCACGTTCGGCGACGATCCCGACGATCGCTACACCGACATTCACGCGCAACTCGCGGAGTGGGGTCACGACTCGATCCACGCCTACCTGCGCGAGGCCTGCGAAGTCGCGCTCGAGGAAGGGCTGCTCCCGCACGCCAATCCGGGCGACCAGACCCGCGAGCAGATGGAACTCGTCGCGGACGTCAACGCCAGCATGGGTGTGATGCTCGAGACGACCGCCGAGGTCGGCGCACACGCCGGCCCGCGGCGCAAGGTGCCCGGACAGCGGCTCCGGACGCTCGCGAACGCGGGCGAACTCGACGTCGCCTTCACGACCGGGATCCTCGTGGGGATCGGCGAGAACTGGCGGGATCGCGCGGAGAGCCTGCTGGCGATCCGCGAACTGCACGAGCGCTACGACCACATCCAGGAAGTGATCGTTCAGCCGGTCGTAGACAACGAGCGCTGGTCTGACGGCTCGCCCGACCTCGCGACGATGCGCCGCGTGACGGCGATGGCTCGCGCCGCCTTGCCCGAGGAGATTTCGGTGCAGGTCCCTCCCAACCTCGCCCCCGCAACGGACCTGATCGACTGCGGCGTCGACGATCTGGGCGGCGTCTCACCGGTCACCGACGACCACATCAATCCGGAGTACAAGTGGCCCGCGCTGCGAGAACTCGAGGACATCGCCGATCACGCGGGCGTTCCGCTGAGCGAACGGCTGCCGGTCTACGAACGGTTCCTGCCGCCGGACCTGCGAACGGACGACTTCGACGGCGTGGTCGCCGACGGCGCGGGTGCCGACGGTTCGGACGGGAGGCGGGACTGGATCTCGCCGACGATTCGAGACGCACTCGCGGCAGCCGACCCCGCGGGCGAGCGCTATCGATCGGTGCTCCGAGGCGAAACGACGACCGCGACGCGCTGACGGCCGTCCGATAGCGATGCGCTAACCGGCCCGTCGACCGCGATGCGCTAACCGGCCCGTCGACCGCGCAGGAGGGCAAACGACGCTAGAAATACGCGTCGTGAACCGCGAGTCCCTCCGCTTCTCGGATCGGTCCGTCGACGTCCGTCCTCGCGTCGGCCCGGTCGAAGACCTCCTCGCAGGGGATTTCGATCACGCCGTCGTCTCGAACGTCCGCGAGCGAGTCGACGGAGACGCTGTAGACGACCCGCTCGAGCCCGGCGTACGCGATCGCGCTCGCACACATCGGACACGGCTCCGTACTGGTGTACATCGTACACGCCTCGCGCTCGGCCGCCTCGAGTTCGCGTGCGGCCCACCGGGCGAGTTTGAACTCCGGATGCGCCGCGATGTCGTCCTCGGTGAGCGTGGTGTTCTCGTCCGTCCGGACGACGTCGTCGTCGATCACGAGCAGCGAGCCGAAGGGCGTGTTACCGTTCTCGACCGCCGACCTCGAGAGTTCGATCGCCCGCCGCACGTAGGATTCGTCCGTCGACATACCACGCTCTTTCGTCGCCGGCACCGAAACACTTCCTCCCTCGAGAACTCGCGAAATCGGTTCGACGCGGAGCCGGTTCGGGTAGTTCGGGTAACCGGTCCGAGGCTACGAACAGGAGAAGCCGCCGTCGACGACCAGCGCCTGCCCGGTGATCCAGTCGGCCTCGTCGCTCGCCAGGAACAGCATCGCGTTGGCGATGTCTTCGGGCCGGCCGAGTCGCTTGAGCGGATAGTGACGGGCCATCTCCTCTTTGGTCGCTTCCCACTCCGCTTCGGTCTGGTTCTTTCGGGGCATCGGCGTGTCCGTCACGCCCGGGCAGACCGCGTTCGCCCGGACGCCGTTCGGACCGACCTCCGCCGCGACCGTGCGGGTGAAGTTGACGACCGCGCCCTTCGTCAGCGAGTACGCTCCCAGCTGTGGCGCACCGATGACGCCGGCCAGCGAGGCCGTGTTCACGATCGCCCCCGACCCTTGCTCCCTGAAATGCGGGATCACCGCGTGACAGCCGTTCCAGACGCCCTTGACGTTCACGTCGATAACGCGGTCGCGCTCGTCCTCGTCGATATCCTCGACCGCGGTGCGGCCGTGACTGATTCCGGCGTTGTTGAGCATGATATCGAGACCGAACGCCGAGACCGCCTCGTCGACGGCCGCGTGAACCGCGTCCGAGTCGCGAACGTCGACCTCGAGTGCCGTTCCCTCCCCCCCAGCGTCTTCGACCCGGCCGATCGTCTCCTCGGCACCCTCGTGGTCGACGTCTGCTGCGACGATCGTTGCGCCCTCTTCGGCGAACAGTTCGGCGGCCTCCCGACCGAGGCCGGACCCTGCGCCAGTGATAAATGCGGTCTTGTCTTTGAGTCGCATACCCATATCTCATTTCGACGTTATATAAAGCATTTCACACCGGAACCCGTTCGAGTCCCGTCGGGAGTACCGGCCTTCGATACCGATCCGCGCGCCCCTGACGGCGCCCGGTCGATCGCGGGCTCGAGGGCGGCGGGCGCCGTCAGGGGCGGTCGATCGTCCCCAACCGGTCAATCGTCCGCGGGCGCGGTCCGGGTTTCGCGTTCGTCACGTTCTTCGCGAGTCAGCAGCGGGGTTCCGTCCGCTTTCGGGCCGAGTTGGGGGCCGATGGGAGACTGGTCGGGATCGATCACGCGACGTTTCTCGTAGTCGGTCGACCGTTCGACGGGGATCCGGCCGATCGAACGCACGAGGTCGACGTAGTCGGCGAACGATCGGTACTCGCCGAACTCCCCGCCGGCCCGTTTGGTAATCTCCTCGGAGAGGATCGTCCCCATGAAGTCGTCGGCGCCACAGGAGAGCAGCTTCAACCCCTGCTGGTCGCCGTACTTGACCCACGAAGACTGGATGTGATCGACGTTGTCGAGGAAGAGCCGCGAGACGGCGATCATCAGTTCGTCCTCGTCGGTACTCGCGCCACCGGATACCACGTCATGTTCGTACAGCGGGGTATTCTGGTGGATGAAAGAAAGCGGAACGAACTCCGTGATCGTCCCGGTCCGGTCTTGTAAGTCGCGGACCCGTTTCAGGTGCACCGCGCGGTGGGCTTCGTTTTCGACGTGACCGTACATGATCGTCGCCGTCATGTCGAAACCGACGGTCGCGGCGGCCTCCATGGCCTCGAGCCAGCCGTCGGTGTCGATCTTTCCGGGGCAGATCACGTCCCTGACTTCGTCGACGAGGATCTCGGCGGCCGTGCCGGGGACCGTATCGAGCCCCGCATCTCGCAGCCGCCGGTAGACTTCTTCGTACGACCAGTCGGTCCCGCGTCGCGCGTGATACGCCTCTTCCGGCGTCATCGAGTGGACGTGAACCCCGTCGACGCTCATCGCGGTCATCTGCTCGGTGTAGGTTCCGGGACTCGTCGCGTACAGGTCAGGGGACTTGTAGTTGACCGCCTTCGGGTTCGAATGCGCCTCGAGTATCTCCCGGTGTTCGTCGTCGAGTGCGAACGCGGGGTGAAGGCCGGAAACGGACGTGACCTCGTAGATGCCGCGTTCGACCGCGTCGGCGACGATCTCGCGCGACTCGGCGGGCGTCTTCGTGAATCCCGCCGTCTCGATATCGGTCTCGCGCTCGAAGGTGTGGGCGGCATCTTTGAAGTTACAGAACAGACAGCCCACGTTACAGGCCGTCGTGACGTTGTTGTTGAGGTTCGCGATGAACGTGACCTCCTCGCCGACGGTCTCCGCGCGGCGGCGGTCGGCCGCCTCGAGGACGCGCTCCTTGCGCGTCCGATCGATCCCCTCACGGTCGGTCCCCGTGGTGAGTAACTCGATCGCGTCGTCGACCGTGAGACGGTCGCCGTCGCGTGCCTTTGCCAGTGCGTTCTCGAAGGACTGGTCGGTCTCGGGAACGTGTTCGAACGTGAGGTCGGCCTCGGTCACCGGTCGCTCCATCGGCGAAAGATTCCCGTACAGTGAGAAAAACGTGATGGATTTGCGGGCCCGACGCGCGGATGTGTGGACCCGCCGCACACGGAATTGCGAATTCGACACAGGAATGTGCGGGCCCGACACCCGCGACTTTCGAACTGGACGGCGACGGCTTCGCAGGTCCGGCGTCACGAACCGGGACGCCGTCCGTCCAGGGACGGCCACTCCCGGACGTCCGACTCGACGAGACCGAGCACCGTCCTCCGGCGTTCGGTCAGATCCGAGAGGGACGCGGCGAACTCCTCGTTGGAAACGGTCGGGATTCCTGCCTCGCGAAGCGAGTCGAGAGCCGGGTCGGGTGGAGACCGATCCGCGGGTTCGATAAACGTCTCGTGGACCGTCCCGAGATAACTGTGGACGCTCATCCGCGCGTTTTTCACGATGGTGTCGCTCGGACGATCCGATTCGGGGACGCCGAAACGAAGCAGCGTGAGCGCGTCGTCGAGGATCGCGATGCTCGTCACCGGCGCACGGTCGCTTTGTCTGCTGTGGAAATAATGCAAGATCGGGTACGCCTTGTGGTTCTCCGTGAGCACGTTTAGTTGCGAGGTGAGTTCGTTCAGGGGCACGTCGAGGCCTCGAAACTCGTCGCCGTCCCAGCTCGTTCGAAGGATTTCGGCGCTCCGCGTTCCGAGACCGCTCACGTTACTCGCGAACGACCGTTTCTGCGTGACGGCGTCGAGGACGGAAAGAACGTAGGTGACGCTCAGGGTGACGAACAACATTCCGCTGGCCGTCGCGAGCGTGGTCACGAACTGCCAGATACCATCCCGTGGGGCGAAATCACCGTTTCCCAGCGTGAATATCGTGTATCCGGTAAAATAGAGACGGTCCAGCCAGGAGACCGGTCCGCCGTCGATCGTATCGATGATGGCAGAGTCGGCGCTCGCGAAGATGAGCGTCCAGCCCGCCCACAGAAGGGAGATCCAGACAGTGAGGCCGATCACGAGACAGAGCGGTCCAGAGAGCGTGAGCAGACGGGAGTTCCGATCTCCAATTCGTCGGAAGCCACTCCACGCCCACGCCAGCAGCCGCGATGTGAGCGGACCCGCACCCCCCTCAACCCAGATCGTCGTCCACAGGAGGTCCACGACGACGGTAGCGAGAAGCACGCTCCCGAGAGCAAAGTGGAGGTAATCCACGTCACAGCCACCTCGCGGTTGGACGATCCTCCGGGTCACCGTCGCGGCCGATCTGCGAGCGACCGGACGCGGCCTGCGCGACGTTCCGGACCGAAATCGATCGGATCACGCACCCAGCTTCGTTCTCGAACCGGAAAATTCTCGCTCCAGCGTATCCACGCGCAGCGCGCGTTTCCCGAAACCCGTACGGTTCGCTCTCCTCACCGGCGAGTGACGCTCGTCGAACGCAGGTCGTGGAGTTATCCGCCGGGGCCGCGAAAACCACCACATGAGTTCTCGGACGCCTGCGGAGTGTCTCGATCTCGTACTCGACGAGAGCGCCACAGCCGAAACGCGACGGCGTGCCATCGGCGAGCTACAGACGGCGAACGAGTGCGACGAACTCGAGCGTCTCGTTCGACGGGAGGGACTGACCGATCAGTTCCGAAAGCGGGCCCTCGAATCGGTAGCGACGCCGCAGTGCCGGTCGACGCTTCGCAGACTCATCGACGAGAGGACCCTGAAAGAATCGTTACGAGCGGACGCGAGGGAACTGCTCGAGACCATCGAAAACGACTGAGCGAGCGATTCGACCGCCGATTCGTACTCGTGGGCGTTTCGTCGTCGGTCACCGGATGCCAATCGGATATTGAAACCTTCTTACGGTCCCGACACGGCAATCGAGGTATGAACTGCGGCGCCGAGTGCGTCCCGAGGTGTCTCGCGTGACGAGCGTCAAAGAATTCCGCATCGAGGAAGAAGCGACTGCGACGGACCTCGGTCGGGGCTCGTTCGTCTTCACGGACGACTATTCGGTGTTCGACTGGGGAAAGATGCCCGACCAGATCCCGCAGAAAGGTGCGAGCCTCTGTGCGATGGGCGCGTTCAACTTCGAACTCCTCGAGAGCGAAGGGGTCCCAACTCACTATCGGGGCGTCGTCGAGAACGGTGACGTTATCCAACTCGAGAACGCGTCTCACCCGCCCTCGGAGATGGCTATCGACCTCACGCAAGTGCCCGACCTGCCACACGAGGGACGGGAGTACGAGTACGACCGCTACCACGACGCGGCCGGCGAGAACTATCTGATTCCGCTCGAAATCGTCTTCCGAAACCGCGTCCCGGTCGGCTCGAGCCTCCGGCGCCGGACCGCACCCGCCGATCACGGCCTCGAATTCGACGAGTGGCCGGACGAGGCCGTCGACCTGGACGACCCGATCGTCGAATTTTCGACGAAGTACGAGGAAGGCGACCGTTACTTAGAGCGCGACGAAGCCGACGCGATCGCGGGCGCGGCCGACATCGAGGACCTCGCGTCGGTCGCCCGCGAGGTCAATCGGATCGTCACCGACCAGGCCAGTTCGGCCGGACTCGTCCACGAGGACGGCAAGATCGAGTGCCTGTACTATCGGGGTGAAATCCGCGTCGCCGACGTCGTCGGCACGTTCGACGAAAACCGATTCAGCTACGAGGGGACGCAGCTCTCGAAGGAGGTGCTGCGCCAGTACCACAAGCGCACCCAGCCCGAGTGGGTGCAGGCCGTCGAAGCCGCGAAAGCCGAAGCAAAGCGAGCGGACGTCGCCGACTGGAAGTCGCTGTGCGACGTGGACCCCGAACCGCTCGCGGACGGCGTCCTCGAGACGGCCCGCGACATGTACTGTTCGGGCGCAAATGCGTACACCGGTCGTGAGATCTTCGACGCACCGCCGCTCTCGACCGCGATCGGCGCGGTCCGACGTCTCTGAACGGCTAACGGCGAACCCCGGCGCCGCTCGGCGCGCGACGGTCCCGGACGAACTCTCGTACGGCCACTGGTATCGTTTCACAACGGGAACCGGACAAAGTAACCCTCATATGGGGGGGACCGGCCACGTTCGAGTGAGCGAAAATGACTCTCGCAACAGCCAGTGGAATCGCGGCGGGTATCGTCCTCTTCAACCTCACCACCGGAGTCGCGACCATCGCGAGCGTCGTCCTCGGACTCATCGTCCTCGCGATGATCGGCCTCACCGTGGTATCGGCGTTCTCTCCGGAGTGGACCGGCCAGCGAGACGCGACGGCGGCGGCCTCGAGTACCGCCGAACCGAGCGACGACTGATACGGTCTGCTGTACCGATGTACCGGTGCACCTGCGACCGTCCTGCGGATGCACCGGTAATGACGTACAGTAGTCCGTATGAGAGTCGGTCCCCGAGTTTTTAGACGGGCACGGGACGACCGGTCCGCCCGGTCGGTATATGTGTCCGCTCGACCCAGTCACACCCATGGAGACCGTAGTCACGGTGTACGGCCCCCTGCGGAGCGCGACTGGTGCCAAAACGGTGACACTCGAGTGGTCGGGTGGAACGGTCGCCGATGCCATGGCCGCCCTCGTCGACGCGTATCCGCGGGCGGAAGGATACCTCTACGATGGCGATACCGTCCGACCGAGCGTCAGAGCGACGGTCGACGGGGAGCGCACCGAGTTCGAGCACCGAGTGCCGGACGACGCGACGCTGACGGTGGTCCCGGCCGTTCAGGGCGGATCCAGAGAGGACGCGAGTCGGTAACGGGCCGACGTTTTCGCCGTTCCGATACCGGTCGTCGCCTCTCCACTACCGATCGTCAACGCCAAACGATCGATCGTCAACGCTCGACGGATTACCGTTCGTTGTCCGTTTTCTCGCAACGGAATCTCGTTTAGACGCGCGAAATCACACGAATTTTGAGCTGTTTTGCGTAGTTACGATTTGACGAACGACGAGCGATGCTGGTGGAGCCAATTGCCCGTCTCTCTCCGTTATCAAATAGGTCTGCAGACAATTGCGGTTCTATCCTCGAGACGGGTATCTCGTTTCCGAGTACGAGTTTTAGTTCCCTTCGTCGATCAGTTCCTTCGGACCACTTCAGACAGACTTCTGAAATAATTCGATGCATCGGTCGGTGAAGCGAGCCAGTCTGGAGTACGTATCGGACAGTGCTCGCTTCACATCCGAAAAATTCCGACAGGCAATTTCACTAGCGTCTAAACACGGCCTTCGCAACCTGGGCGATGGGAGTATTCGGCATTCCTCGATTTTGGGGCGCGTGTTCGTCCGCGGTCGGCGCTCTAATCATCGATAAGATCCTGATTCCGATGATTACCACGCCGACTACGACCACGGATACGTACGAAGCGAGCACGGACGTGTCTAACGCGATGTTGTACAGACCGATGAAAAGAAATAGAATCGATCCCATCAATAAGTAGACGGAGACGCTGTACGTAAACGTCTTGTACTGAATGCGTCTGGCATTGTGTTCGACGCTCTCCTCGAGGTTCTCCACTACGTCGATCCGCCACGTTTCCGAAATTGATTTCGCTTTGATGTCGGCGACGGCCGCGTCGATATGCTCTTCTTTTAATCCGTCGTAATAGTCACCGACGTCGCGGGTCACCACCGCGAATACGAGCGAGAACAGCAGGCACACGATGCCGACGAAGATGGAGGGTTCGAGCAAGAAGGGCTCGTAGTACTCGAGGACGTCGGCTTGAGAGATTTGCGAGGGAGGGACGGGAAGCCCGACGTACGGAGAGATGACGGCGACGAGCGAAATGACTCCCGAAGCGCCGGTAATCAACGTGAACAGGCTTGCCGCCTTCGCATCGATGTACTCTACGGATTCGATCTGACTCGAGAGTTCTCGTTCTCTCTCCGTCAGCACGTGTTCTTGAAATGTTATCTCTTCCGGTTGTTGTGATCCAGCCATCACGGTCGCTCGTCCACCAGGTGAGGCAATAATCTTTGGTGATAATCGTAACGGATACGGAAGATCCGATCTCTCCCGGTCGGCCGGACGGGACACGGGTCGACCCGACTCGGGTCGCACCAGTAAAGCAGGGTACCGGGTCGGTCTAGAGCCCGTACTGCTCGCGCACCAGCTGAGCGATATCCAGGTCTTCCAGGACGCCCATCGGCGCGAGCATGTCGAGTTGAACGACGCCGGGGAGTCTGCCGATCTGGACGCCGCCGGTGAACGTACACCGCGACCGGACCTCGCCCTCGCTCATGGAGAGCAGTTCGGTCGCGCGGTCGAACGCGTTTTGCGTCGCGTCGTTGACGGTCGCGCCGGAGCCGATCACCTGAATCGGGCCCATGTCGTCTTCCACGTCGACGCCGTGCTTTTCGCCGAGTTCGCGACCCGTTTCGCGCTCCTCGTCGCTGTACGGTTTGCTGATAAACGGGAGGTCTTCGGCGGTGGGCAGGAGGATCGGACCGTCGAGTTCGAGACCCTCGATGACTTCGACGTCCATCGTGACGGTGCCGCTCACGTCGGTCGTGTGCAACGAGAGTTCGCCGTCACCCTGGTTCGCGTGCAAGTCACCGACGTAGATTCCGGCCCCGTCGATCTTGACCGGGCAGATCAGCGTCGCGCCCGGTCGAACCTGCGGGACGTCCATGTGGCCGTCGGTGCGGGCCTCGAGGTCGGCTTCGCTCTCGAGGCCGTAGTCGTGTTCGGCGCCGATGAGGAACTGGCCGAAGTCGCCCGCGTTGTGCGAGTCGGGCATCGTGATCGGCGGGGTCGTGCCGACGTTCCCGATGAACGGGCGCAGTCGTCCCAGGGTGCCGGGCATCTCGCCGGGTTCGTACAGTACGATGGGGTGCTGGCGTGAGTTCTCAGGAATGTCCATCACCTCGTCGGCGTTTTCGGCGAGGTCGTGTGCGCCGTCTTCGTCGAGCGTGATCCCGACGGTGTGGTCGTCGTCGAAGGCGACGGTATAGCCGTACTCGAAACCGAACGAGGAGGCGTTCGCACCGCACTCGGCGCACATGATCGCGTCCTCGCCGGTCCCTTCGACGACGGTCTCCGGCCACTCGGTGCCACACTCCGGACAGCGGTGATCGACGAACGGGTCGTCGCCGAAGGCGTCCTCCCGCTCGGCCATCGATCCCGTGCTCGTCGCCATACTCGTCACGTCGACGTCCCGAATGTGGAGCGCGACGGCGTCGCCGACGGACGCGCCCTCGACGCGGATCGGCCTCGTCACTTCGTGTCCCCCGCGAAACTTCGGCGTGATCATCGGCCCCCAACACCCCGGCGGCGTATAGGTCGTGACCGTGCCCCCGTCGGCGACGGTTCCCGCCCACTCCTGGTCGGGACCGACGAGACCGAGCGTGTACTGGTCGACGTACAACTCCTGCTGTATTTCTTGCTGTGTCATGACATACCAACGTACGTCGTCGGTGGCGATAAGCGTACCCGTGGACGCGCACGTACGCACCACCGACATCGAGCGGCACAGTCGATATATCGGGCATCAGTCCCCACAACACGCGATCGGGGCGAATAGACCCTTCACGGCCGATGTGGCCGAAATGAATTCGTTAAAGTGAGTCTCGCCCCATCTGTCGATCGATGACTGACTCGACGGACGAGGACGCACCCGCGTGTCACCACTGCGGCGAACGGGCAGGACCGTCTTCCGAACAGCGCGTCGTGACGACCGTCGAAGACGGAACGGCGGTCTACAAGCACTTCTGTAGCGACGGGTGCCTCGAGACCTGGGAGATGTCGGGGTCGGCCTGACGCACTGACGGCGGTCCGGCCGATCGCCGCAGAGACCGATCCGAGGGACCTACTGGTTGTCGGCGACCGCGCTCCCGATTCCGTCGACCGGCCGGTCCGGGGTGAACTCCCGGATCTCGTCGGGCAGGCCGAGCTGGTACGTATCGCCGTTCTCCCGGACGGATGTCCGGCCGCGATGGACCGAAACGTCGCCGTTCAAGTGAAGCTGGACGGCTTCGAGCAGAGCGTCGGCTTCGAGCGGTTGGCCGCGACGTTTCATCTCCGCGACGTCGGCGTCGTCGGGCACGTCGAACGCGCGCTGGGTGATGATCGGCCCCTGATCGAGGTCGGTCGTGACGTAGTGAGCGGTGACCCCGGCGACGCGGACGCCTTCCTCGACTGCCTGCCGGTACGCCTCCGCGCCGGGGAACGCCGGCAACAACGAGGGATGAACGTTGATGATGCGATCTTCGTAGCGGAAGACGACGTTCGGGCTGAGAATGCGCATGTACCGGGCGAGAACGATCAGATCGACGTCGTACTCGGCGAGCAACTCGAGGAGGCGCTCCTCGTTTTGCTGGCCGCCCTCGTCGCCGACGTCGTGAAACGGCACGTCGTAGTGTTCGGCCAGCGGCTGGAGATCGTCGTGGTTGCCGATGACGACGCCGATGTCAGCACCGAGGTCGTCGTTTGCCCATGCCTCGAACAACGCCTCGAGACAGTGGCTCTCCTTGGTGACGAGGACCGCGATCTGCTGCGTTTCGCGGTCGGCGGGGAACCGAACCTGAACGTCGAGTCCGAGGTCGTCCCCGAGGTCGTTGAGATCCGTCCGGAGCGTCGCCTCCGTACAGACCATTTCGGAGGTGTCGACGGCCAGATACATCCGGAAGACACCGTCCCGAACGGCCTGGTCGAGGTCCTCGATGTTGATCCCTCGCTCGAACAGGAGGCTGGTCACTCGGGCGACGAGTCCGGTGTCGTCCTCCCCGATCACCGTGATTTCGGTTACGTCGGTCGTCAACGCTGCCACCTCCGCTCGAGCGAATGTCGATTCATCACGATGGACACCAATTTTCGAGCGGCTAAAAATCCTGCTTTCCGCGGTGCGGCGTGAGAATTACCCACACCACCCCATTGATCCGACACTTCCACCGGGTGAACGTAACCGGCCGTCGTTCGCCGGTCGTCCACCGCGGCACAGTCGCGTCTTGCCGATTGCGTCCACCGCGGCACACCCCCGTCTTGCCGATTGCGTCCAATCGTCGACTCGTCGCCGGGCCACCGGTCTCGACCGCGACCGGTCCCTGGAGCCTGCGGTCGTCGTCGCTGTGGCCCGCGATCCGTCGGCTCGAGCGTCCCGGCCGACTGTCTGACGCCGTTGGGCACGGTTTCTCGGCGCGCTCGCCGGTTCGACTGCGAAAGCGAGCGTTCGAGGGCAGGTCCCTCGATCGATCCGGCACCGCGTGTCTGACGTATGACGGACGCTCGCGAGAAACCGCCACCCCGTCTCGCGAATGGGATTATTTTGTCCTACAATCGATCGTAAATTGTCTGACAGGGATTTATACCTTCGTCTGTGGAACGATGTTTCAGTCACGTACAGTGACAGTCGCCAGCTGATAGGTAACTACAATGACGGCTAAACCACACGATTACGGACGATCACGAATCGATCGCGAACGGAAGACCGCGTTCGTTTCACACGACTGGGCGGGTACCGACTCGCTGACGACGACGATCGTCTCGACGGTCGCTGAGCTCTCCGAATCCGACCCAACCGAGGTGGAACGACTCTACGACCAAATCGACCCCGAGAGCCTCGAGACGCTCTTCGCGCCGACGAGCGGGACCGCGGGCCGAAACATCGGCCAAGTGTCGTTCCAACTGGACGCGTACTCGATCACCGTCCACGCGACGGGCGACATCGTCGTTGCGCGCCCGGCGTGATCGCCACCGGACGTCGGCCGGGCGAGCGGTGACCTGTCATCGAGAGCGCCAGGTTGTGACCACGTACGTGCATTGCAGGGAGACAACGAAAGCGTTTTTGAGCACGGTTACGGGGTATTAGATGATGACCGCCTACACCGCGACGGTGACGGTTCGACTCAAACACGGCGTGCTCGACCCCGAAGCCGAGACGACGAAGGGGGCCCTCGAGCGACTGGGCTTTGCGCTCGAGGACCTCCGCTCGGCCGACCGCTTCGAGATCGATCTCGAGGCCGACTCCGCGGACGGCGCACGCGATCGCGCGGACGAGATGGCCGAACGACTCCTGGCGAATCCGACGATCCACGACTACGACGTGGAGGTCGACGAACGGTAGATGGCGGGTCCCATCACCACTATCGAATCCGGCGGTCACGACACCGCGGGGTGGAGACTGTGACGGTCTCGATAATCCGTTTCGGCGGTTCGAACTGCGATCGCGACGCCGAACGCGCCCTCGCCCATCTCGACATCGACGCCGAGATCGTCTGGCACGAAGACGGCCTGCCCGCGGAGACGACGGGCGTCGTCCTGCCGGGAGGCTTTTCTTACGGCGACTACCTGCGTGCGGGGGCGATGGCGGCCCGTTCGCCGATCATGGCCGAGATCCGCGACGCTGCGGCCGAGGGCGTTCCAGTCCTCGGCATCTGCAACGGAGCCCAGGTCGGCTGCGAGTCCGGCCTCACCGAGGGGGCCTTTACGACCAACGAGAGCGCTCGCTTCCAGTGCGAACACGTCTACCTGCGCGTCGAACGAGACGATACACCGTGGACGGCCGCCTACACCGAAGGCGACGTCATCGAAGTTCCGATCGCCCACGGCGAGGGCCGCTACGAGATCGACGACGACAGACTCGCGGAACTGGAAGACGAGGGTCGGGTCCTCTTTCGGTACTGTGACGAGAACGGGGAGACCGGACCCGAAGTGAACCCCAACGGATCCAAACACAACGTTGCCGGCGTCCTCGGCGACCGCGACACCGTCGCGGTGTTGATGCCCCATCCCGAGCGCGTCACCCTTCCCGACGTCGGCCCGACCGACGGCCAGGGTATCCTCGAGGGCTTCGCTGACACGAATACGATGGCATAGCGGACACGAGCCGGGCGCTGACGGGACGTTCTTCACTGCGGCGGTGACGACTCAGATCGTGAGTCGAATGTGAACTACCCCACCCTACTCGCTCGCTTGCGCTCGCTCCTCGAGGGTGGAGCTTCCTGATTCAACGACGCGCTTTGCAGGAACCGAATGGGTCCCCGTAGGGAGCGCAGTCTCCACAGGTCGTTCGAAAGGCGAAGCCTTTCGTGATGACGAAAATCGGAGATTTTCGAACCACGTTGATTCGGAGCGTCCCGCTCCTAACTGCTTGATTCCGCGAGAAAAAATGTTCCACGCTGCATTCCAATCCCTGTCGGAGGCGAACCCGCACGACGGACACGAGTGTTCGCGGACCCACAACGGTTTGTCGGTTGAAACGCCGCAGGCTGCACACTCTTTGGTCGTGCCAGCCGGATCGACGGCCACAAAGTGCGTCCCTTCGCGTTCGCACTTGTACTCGAGCATCCGCAGCGATCTCGCCGCGAAGACCCGCGCAGTCGAGCGGGCCGTCGCCCGCCTCGAGAGTACCCACAGCGACGTCGACGTCGACTGCTCGCTGCCGGACCGAAGCTTCGCTCGCGTCGACGAGTACCTGCAAACGGCCATCTTTCAGGTCCTCGAGAACGCCGTCGAGCACACCGATCGGCCGCGTCCGAGCATCGACGTGACGCTTTCGGACTGCCCGGAGGACGATATACTCACGCTCTCGATCGCCGACGACGGACCCGGAATCCCCGACGACGAGCGCGACCTTCTCGAGGGCGATCGGGAAATCACGCAGCTCCGACACGCGAACGGGCTCGGCCTCTGGCTGGTCAACTGGATCGTCACCCGGACGGGCGGACAGTTCTCCGTTACGGACAACGATCCCCGCGGCACCGTCGTGACGCTCGAGGTTCCGCGCGCTGACGCGAAGTCTGTCACGGCGGCGTCCGATCGCACGGCGACCGGCGATTGAGGCGACGGAAACGCGACGCCGCTCTCGTCAACACCGAGCGAGCAACGCGGTCGAGGAGCAACGGGAAGTTACGGCGGTCGAAACGAGTCACGTCGGTCGGAGTCGACTCACTCCGAGTGGTCTCCGCGCCACCGGTGCTCCCTCGCCGACTGGCACATCTTCACCGTCCCCACTCGTAGAACCACCAGCTGACGCCGAGGAGCATGAGTCCCGCGCCGAACGCGGAGGTCGCCGGTTCGGGAAAGATGAACAGGACGAAGCCGATGGCGATCAACAGCGTCGGTTCGATTTCGTTCCAGTAACTCGAGAACGACGGGAGCTCCATACGACCCGCTACCAGCGATAGCGTCAAATAATTGTCTCGGTCGACGGGTTTCTGTGTCCGCCCGGCTACGCTGCCGGATCGAGAACCTCGAGTGGCACTCGACAGAGTGGCCGCTCGTCGACCGAGCGACCGACTCACTCGTCCGCGTCGTCCGATCGAAGTGCGTCGCGGTCGCTCGCGGGTGCGTCCGCCGAGCGGGGTGGCTCGTCGATCAGGTGACAGGTGACCCGGTGTCCGTTCTCCGCGACGAGATCCGGGCTCGAGTGCTGGCAGACCGTCGGTAACTCGTCGTCGAGCAACTCGCGGGCCGCACCCACGTCGCCGGATGCGATCCGCTCGACGGTACGGACGAACACGGATTCGAGTCGCGCGTCCTCGAGTGGTGCGTCGAGTCCGTACTCGGAACGGAACGCGTCCTCGACGTCGCCGGCAGGCAGCCGGCCGGAGGCCTCGCGCTCTTCGGTCGTCGACGCGGGATACACCAGATCGAACAGTTCGGCTCTCGAGATTCCCGACTCGACGCGTTGCTTGAAGTCGAGGACGGTACGCCAGGTATCCTGTTCGATATCGTACCCGTTCGGTGGAACGACGTCCGGACAGCGAGTGTGGAACCGACAGCCTCTGGGCGGATTCGCGGGATCGGGGACGTCGCCGTCGAGTCCGACCCGCCGTCCGCGCTGGGAACGGTCGGTCGAGGGGATCGCCGAAACCAGTGCGCGCGTATAGGGGTGTTTCGGGTTCGAGAACAGGTCCCCCGCCGGGCCGACTTCGACGAGTTTCCCGAGGTACATGACCCCGACGCGATCGCAGATGTGTCGAACGATCCCGAGGTTGTGGCTAATGACCAGGACGCTCAGGCCGAACTCCCGCTGGAGGTCGGCCACGAGTTCGAGGATTTCCGCCTGCACGGAAACGTCGAGCGCGCTGACCGGTTCGTCCGCAACGAGCAGCCGCGGATTCAAGACGAGCGCCCGGGCGAGTCCGATTCGCTGTTTCTGCCCGCCCGAGAACTCGTGGGGGTACCGATCGAGGTCGTCCGCGTGCAATCCGACTCGGACCAGGAGCTTCTCGACGATCGATCTGCGGCGCTCGCGATCGCTCATTCCGTGGACGATCAGCGGCTCCGCAAGCGATTCGCCGACGCTCATTCGCGGATCCAGACTCGAATCCGGGTCCTGAAACACCAGCTGGGCCTCGCGTCGGAACCGCTTCAGTTCCGCCCGGTCGTACTCGGTGACGTCCCGTCCGTCGAACCGGACCGACCCGCCGGTCGGCTCCTCGAGACGGAGGATGGTCCGTGCCGCGGTCGACTTTCCGCACCCGGATTCGCCGACGATGCCGAACGTTTCGCCCGCTTCGATCTCGAAGGAGATCCCATCGACGGCCCGCACGCGGCCGATCTCGTCGTTCAGCACGCCCCGTGTCATTGGGAAGTGTTTCTCCAGGGAATCGACCTCGAGTAGCGGGCGGTCCGCGCTCATCTGCCACCCCCGAAACCCGGGCCTACGTCGGGCGCCTCCACGAGGTTCGGGAGACCATCGGCGCCGTCGCGCCAGTGAACGCAGGACGCTCGCCGACCGTCCCCGAGGTCGGTCATCGGCGGCTGGTCACCGCGGCGACACTCCTCGGTCGCGTACGCACACCGCTCGTGGAACCGACACCCCGACGGCGGATCGATCGCGCTGGGGAGCGTCCCAGGGATGGGGTCGAGGTCCGATCGGCCTGGAAGGCAGTCGAGTAGCGCTTTCGTGTATGGATGGGCCGGATTCTCGAAGATGTCCTCGACGGGGCCGATTTCCATCACCTTCCCCGCGTACATGACGGCGACTGTATCTGCTATCTCGGCGACGACGCCGAGATCGTGCGTGATGAAGACGATACCCATGTCGTATGCCGCTTGCAGCGCTCGAAAACGCTCGAGTATCTGTGCCTCGATCGTGACGTCCAGTGCCGTCGTCGGCTCGTCCGCGATCAACAGGTCCGGCTCGCAGGCGAGTGCCATCGCGATCACGACGCGCTGTTTCATTCCGCCGGAGAACTCGTGTGGATAGTCGTCGATTCGAGTCGTCGCTTCCGGGATGCCGACATCCTCGAGGAGATCGATCGCCCGTCGGCGGGCCGTCGACGCCGGGACGTCCCGATGAGCGGTGATCGCTTCCCGGATCTGGTATCCGACGGTGTAAACGGGGTTGAGCGCACCCTCCGGGTTCTGGAAGACGTGTCCGATCCGGCCGCCGCGTAGCTCCCGCAACCTGGCGTCGGAGACGGTACCGACGTCTTCGCCGTCGAAGACCACCGACCCGCCGACGAGTTCGCCGGGTGGCATCGGGAGCAGTTTCGTCACCGATTCGCCAGTCACGGATTTTCCGGACCCGCTCTCACCGACGAGACAGACGGTTTCGCCGCGGTTCACGTCGAAGCTGATGCCGTCGACCGCTTTGACGACTCCGTCGTCGGTGTGGAAGTACGTCCGCAGGTTCCGGATCGAGAGTAGTGGTTCGCTGGTCATCGTTTTTCGTGTCGGGGGTCGAGTGCGTCTCGCAACGCATCGCCGAGGAAATTGAACGCCAGTACCGTCAGAAAGAGGAAGAGTCCGGGAATCGTCGCGACCCACCACGCGTTCTGGAGGTCGTTCCGGCCGACGGAAATCGCACGTCCCCACGACCAAACGTTCGGGTCACCGAAGCCGAGAAACGCCAGGACCGCCTCGTAGAGAATTAGCGACGGGATCGCGAGCGTCGCCGCCGTGATGATCGTGTTGGAGACGTTCGGAACGAGGTGTCGCGTAATGATCCACCGTTCGCTCGCACCGACGTTCTTCGCGGCATCGATGTACTGCTCTTCGGTTCGCTGAAGCGCCTCAGATCGAACGAGCCGTGAGGTTGCCGTCCACGTGGTCAACCCCAGGATGAGAACGATCGTGAACAGGTCGCCGCCGTAGAGGTAGACGACGAACAGAATCAGGAAAAACGTCGGGAACGTGAGCATGATGTCGACGAAGCGCATCAACACTTCGTCGACCAGTCCGCCGAAGTAGGCGGCGGTCGTTCCGACCGCACTGGCGAGTGCGATGATCAACAGACAGCCGATGAGCCCGACCATCATGCTCACCCGGGCGCCACTGACCACGATCTGGAGGACGTCTTCGCCCGACTGCATCGTTCCGAGCGGGTGCTCCCACGACCCGCCCTCGAGACCCGGCAGGTACCGGTAGAACACCGGCGGCTGGTACGGGTTCGTGATGTCGATTTCGGGGCGGCCGACCACGAACGGCCCGATCACCGCGAGGAGGAAGATGAACGTGAGGAACCCGAGGCTCGCCACTGCGGCCTTGTTTTTCTTGAACTCCGTCCAGTAGTAGCCGGTCATCCGCGGGTTCCGGTACAGGGGGACGATGCCGTAGAAGAACAGCACCGCGACGGTGAGCGCGAAGAGCCACTCGACGTTCCCCGGGTTCGGTGCGAACTCGAACGGTCCCATCTCGGTGGCGACGAGGGGCTGTTGCTGACTCCCGAACCGGGTGTCGAGGAGCCAGGCGACGAGTATCCCGCCCATCGTGACGAACGTCGCGATTCGCCAACGAGTCAGTTCGAACCCGCTCTCGTAGTCGTCCCAGTCGATATCTTCGAAGGTGACGTCGTCCAGCCCGCGGTCGGCCCGTGAATCCGGACTCATTCGCGATCACCGAAGTCGATTCGTGGGTCGAGAATCGTATAGCAGACGTCCTGAACGAGGTTCCCGACGATCGCGATTAGCACCGGAATCAGCACCGTCGCGAGGACCAGCGGCGTGTCCTGCTGGATGATCGCCTGGTAGCTGACCAGCCCGAGACCGGGGATCTGGAAGATGACCTCGAGGACGTAGGCGCCGGCGAACAACAGTCCGAGGACGTCACCGACGAGTATCGTGATCAACGGTACCATCGCCGGCCGGAAGATGTGCCTGAGGGTTATCTCGCGCTCCGAGAGCCCCTTCGCCCGTGCGGTTTTGACGAACTCGGCCTGAACGTACTCGAGCGACTCCGCCCGAGCGTAGCGCATCTCGGTGGCGATCGCGGACGTCCCGAGGACGACGATCGGGAGGATGAGTTGCTTGACGTTTCCCACGGAGAGAAGGGTGTGCTTCGTGGTGTAGAAGCTCGGAAGCACGTCGAAGTGGACGCCGAAGAGCAGGATGAGCATGATCGCGAACCAGAAGTTCGGAAGGCTGATACCGGTGAACGCAAACAGGGTCGCCGCGTAATCTTCCGCGGTGTGCTGGTGGGTCGCCGAGTACAGTCCGATTCCGAACCCGAGACCGACGGAGAGCACCGTCGCCGGGAAGACGTACTGAAACGAGTAGATCCAGGAACTGGTGATCACGTCGATCACCGGCTGGTTGTACAGCATCGACCACCCCCAGTCGAGTGTCACCAGCCCGATCATGAAGTTGGTGTATCGCTCCCAGACGGTGTCCCCGTACCCCAACTGTTGTCGGTACAATTCTCTCGCTTCGTTCACGTTCATGCCCGCCTGCACCTGCTGATCGACGAACGTGGCACCGCTGGCGGAAATGGGTGAGAAATCGATGAGCAGGAACGTGATCGTCACCGTGATCCAGGTCGCGACGACGGTCCAGGCGAGACGTTTTGCGATGTACCGTTTCATTGTTCGGTGTGGTTACTGTTCGGTCTCGAGTTGCCAGCGGACGAGATCGTATCCCCACGAGATGCTCGGCTCTTCGGTCGGATCGACGGAATTTCGGTAGCCGTTGAGATCCTTTCCGAAGAAGAGGAAGTTCCACGGCTGCTCCTCGCTCAAGATGCCGAACACCTCTGCGAGAACCGCTTGCCGCTCGTCCAGATCTGTCATCCTGGCCGACTTGGCGAGGCGGTCTGCGATTCCGTGTGGGTCGTCGTAGCCGTACCCGTTTGCCGTGTTCCACGGCTCGTCGGTCTCCCGCCAGTAGGATTCGGTCGCTTCGGGGGCGCGCGGATAGGAATTGCGGCCGACCCCGCCCATCAGATCCCACCGTTGCGCGTCACCCGGTGCCGCGTAGAAGTACTCGTCGAGCATCGAATTCCACGGGACCGGATCGAGTGTCACCGCGAGCCCGAGGTTGTCCTCGAACTCGGTTTGCACGTATCGGGCGATCAGTTTCGTCGACTTCGACGCGTCCGTGAAGACGTAATTGAGGGTGACTTCCTCCCCGTCGCCGTCGACGACGCGTCCGTCCGCGTAGCCGTACTCACCGGGGAGGGACGATTCGAGACGGTCTCGAGCACTGTCCGGATCGTATTCCCACTCGACGACCTGTGAATCGTCGTAGAATTCGGAGTACTCCGGCTGGAGGGTGTGCGCGACGTCAGCGTACCCGTATTCGATGTTTTCGACGATCGACTCCCTGTCGACGGCCATCGTGAGGGCCTGTCGCACTTCCGCCGTCTCGAGTGCGTCCCAGCCGTCGGAACGCATGTTGTACATCAGGCTGTTGCAAAAGACCGTCGGCGTCGGTATGACCTGTACGTCGTCCATCGCCTCGAATTCGTCCGCACGGCGGGCCGGAATGCCCGTATTGGTGATGTCGCCGGCCTGAATGGCGGACAACCGTGTCGACTCCTCGCGCATCACCTGATAGGTCCACTCCTGGATGTTCGGTGCGTCCTCGTAGCCCTCGTAGTTTCGAAGGTAGTAATCGTCGTTTCGGGGCGCGTACATTCGCGATTCGGTCTCGAGTGCTTCGACGGTGAACGCGCCGAGATTACCGGTGTAGCTCAGCCCCTGGATCTCCTCGTCTTTGTTCAACCCCTCGCCGTTTCGCTCTTCGACGTACGGTTCGGCCAGCCCCTTCGGTACGACCGCCTGAAACCCCCAGAGAACGGGTGATTTCAGGAGTCCCGGGAACGGGTCCGGTGTCCGGACCTCGAGTTCGTAGTCGCCGGTTTGTTCGACGTCGAACCACGCCTGCGTATCGTCCTCACCGGCGGCCTCGAACCCGTCCGGGACCTCGTCGACGCCCATTCGCCAGTTGTCGGCCATCGAAACGTTCGCCCAGTTGTCCTCACCCTGGATGATTTCGGTTATCGAATAGACCCAGTCCTCGGCTGTCATCGAACCGTAGGGGGCCGACCACTCGCCGTGTTCGGTGATCGTGAACGTCCACTCGGTGAAGTCGTCGTTGGTCTCGTAGCTCCGAACGAGCCGCGGCACGAAGTCGTCGGTTTCGTCGAACACGTAGGCTGAATCGAGCACGCGAGAGACGCGATTGCCCGAGGTGGTGTCCGTAATCCGAAACACGTTGTAATTCGGAGCCTCGCTCGCCTGGGCACCGGTCCAGTGTCCCACGTCGGTGCCGTCGTCGGCCGGCGAATCGGTACAGCCCGCGAGAAACGCGACACTGCCGATGGCAGCCGATTTCAGCACGTCTCGCCTCCTGTTCTCGCCCGTATTACTATTGGATGGCACACTCGGCAATCAATGATCGTTACTATAATACTTTTCATCATGTTTTAAACTATGGATTTCGAGACGTCAGTTCAGGGCAGAAAGTAGTGAATAAATACGATCATTACCGTCGATAAAGGCGCATAGTTGAATCCGTTCGGGCCCAATTTCCTGGGACCCATCGCTACCGATGCGTCTCGTCGATCGCGGAGTTCGGTGGGACTGCGACGGACGCGAAAACGAGGGGCGCTACCGAGTCACCGGCTGGTTGAAACTCCGTTCGCGCTCGAGGACGGTCTCCCAGGTCAGTTCGCAGTCACAGGATACCTGTTCGAAGACCGTCGGGTCCTGGCGGAGGTCGAAGTCCTTGATGGCCTTCTGGACCAGATCGTCACAGTCCCCGCAGTTGTGGGGACCGCGATCGGAACCGTGGCCGACCGGATCCGAGACCACGATCGCGTCGATCCCGGCCGTCTCCGCCAAGACGTGGGCGACCGACCAGAGCCACGGCGGGCGGTAGCCGTCGTTGAAGTAGAGTTCGTCGACCATCGTGTATCGCTGGACGTTACACGGGTTCATCGAAACGGTGTGACAGCCCTCGACGTCGGCACAGCGCTCGATCGACGAGATCATGTCCTCGACGGCCTCGGATTCGGTCAGAAACGGCGGTTTCATCAGGAGGTAGGCTTTGATCCCCGCCGCGGCGTCGGCGCTCGCGTCCGCCGCTGTCGCTTCCGCGCACGCGGCCTCGAAATCCGCGAAGTCGAAGTACTTGTTCACGCAGTCGTGGCGAACGCGGTCCGTCGCCGTCTCGAGGCCGATCGCGACGTCGGTGTCCAGTCCGTACCGGGTGAAGTCGCCGATCTTCTCCTGGTCGACGAAGTCCGGCAGGGATTCGAGGACGATCCGTTCGCGATCGCCGAAGGTCTCGGCGATGGCCCGGCGGCTCTGTGCGCCGACTTCGCGTTCGTCGAGAAAGGAGCCGGAGGTGTAGATCTTGACGAGATCGGCGGGTTCGTCCGCGTTGTCGGCCTCGTGCTCGAGACAGACGTCGATCTGGTCCATGAGGGCCTCGTGGGGGACGGAACCGCCGTCGACGCTCTCGGCGACGTAGCCACACATGGTACAGCCGCCGGCGCGGGCCCAGCGGCAGCCGCCGGTGTTCAAGATGATCGTCAGGCTCGTTTTGACGCCACCGGGGGTGTTGTCCTCGTCGAGCCAGACGCGAGTCGGCTCGTGGGGGTCGTAACTGGCCTCCTTGCGCGAGCGGATCTCCCGCATCGCCTGGTTGTGGGCGTCCATGCCCTTGCCCTGCTCGTAGACCTCGGGCGTGGGTTTGCTCATTAGAAGACGCAAGCGGTCCGGCGCGTAAAGCGGCTTCGTCTCCGTTCGCCGCGACGTTCGGGACTGCCACACGCCACCGACGACCGGGACGACCGACCGATTTCGGCGCGCTCGCCGACCGGAAACCGTCACGACTTACGTGCGACGGCACAAGGGACGGTCAATGCGCGAGTGCTTCGAACTTCGGGACGCGGACGCCGGCGGTCGCATCGGCGAACTCACCGTCCCGCGTGCCGGCGTCACCGTCGAAACCCCGGCGCTGCTGCCGGTAATCAACCCGAATCTGGATACGATACGCCCGCGTCGGCTCGCCGACGAGTTCGGTGCGGAGATCCTCATCACCAACTCCTACATCATCCACGGTGACGACGCCCTCCGCGAACGCGCCCGCACCGACGGCCTCCACGACATGCTCGAGTTCCCGGGTGCGATCATGACGGACTCCGGTTCCTTTCAGCTCTCGGAGTACGGGGAAATCGACGTCACGACCGAAGAGATTCTCGCCTTCCAGCGCGAGATCGGCTCCGACATCGCCACCCCCGTCGACATCCCGACGCCGCCGGACGTCTCCCGCCAGCGCGCCGACGGCGACCTCGAGACGACGCAGGAACGACTCGAGATCGCCGACGCCGCCGACACGGGCGAGATGCTGGTCAGCGCGCCCGTCCAGGGGTCGACCTATCCGGACCTCCGCGAGCGGGCCGGCCGCCACGCAGCGGGAACCGATCTCGACGTCTTCCCGGTCGGCGCGGTCGTTCCGTTGATGAACGACTACCGGTACGACGACATGATCGACGTCGTCGCCGCCGCCAAACGCGGCCTGGGCGCCGACGCCCCCGTCCACCTCTTCGGCGCCGGCCACCCCATGATGTTCGCACTCGCTGTCGCGATGGGTTGTGACCTGTTCGATTCGGCGGCCTACGCGATCTACGCTCGCGACGACCGCTACCTGACGGTTCGGGGGACTCGAGCACTCGACGACCTCGAGTACCTCCCCTGTTCCTGTGCCGTCTGCACCGAGCACTCGCCCGACGAGCTCCGCGCGCTCCCGGCGGACGACCGCGAGTCGGAACTGGCGGCCCACAACCTCCACGTCACCTTCGCCGAGATCCGCCGAATCAAGCAGGCCATCCGCGCCGGCGACCTGCTCGAACTCGTCGAGCAACGCGCCCGCGCTCACCCGACGATGCTCGACGGGTATCGCGCGTTGCTCGACCACGCTGCCCAACTCGAGCGCTCGGATCCAGTCTCGAAAGGGTCGTTTTTCTACACCTCCCACGAGAGCGCGCGCCGGCCCGAAGTCCTGCGCCACCAGAACCGCCTCGAGCGACTCGCCGTGCCGGACTCGCTGTTGCTCACCGTCGACCGGTCCGCACCCGACGACGGGTTCGACGAGGTCTGGCGAGTCCAGCCGCCGTTCGGCCCTTTCCCGAGGGCCCTCTCGAAGAGCTACCCGCTCACCGCCGAAGTCCCGACGCGGACCGATCGAGCGGCGCTCGAGGCCGCGGCCGACGGCGTCGCTCGGCTCGTCGACGCGAACCCGAACGCGTCGGTCACGCTCGCGCATCGAGGGTGGCCCGCGAGCGCCCTCGCGACCGTCCCAGAATCGGTCGAACTACTCGATCTCCGGTCGACCGACGGCCGGTGACGAGCTGACGATCTGAGAATCCCCGGTGCACACCCACACATCTGCGAAACACCGCGAGAACACGACGGCGCCCCGCTATCGCCGAATCGTCGGCGCCCCGTACCGCGCCTCGAGGCCGGCGAACATCCCCAGCGGACGGACGGCGCGAGGTCAGTCCTCGGCCGACCCGTCGTCGTCCGTCGTGTCCGTGTGCGGGTTGAACCGACGCGAGGCGAGCGCCGCGCCGCCGCCCATGACGGCGAGACCGGTGAGGGCGCCGAGCGGGTTGATGTCGCTTAAGATACCGCCCGTCGATTTCGTACTGGCGGGAGCCGCGGATTCGTTCTCCGTATCGTCTGCGGTACCGATAGATTCGTCGCCGGATCCGTCGGCGCCGCCGGAATCGGACCCCGAGCCGCCAGCGCCGGCGGACCCGTCGCCGGACTCTCCCGAGCCATCCGGGCTACCGGAGCCACCGGACCCATTCGAGCCGCCGGCGCTTTTGGAATCGTCGCCGGAGCCACCGGACCCACCCGAATCGCCGGAGCCGTCGGAACCGTCGCCGGAGCCGTCGGCCCCATCCGAGCCGTCGGAGTCGTCGCCGGAGCCGGAGCCGTCGTCCGGAACGTCGTCGGACGACGCTTCCCGAATCGCCGTCACGCCGTCTTCGCTCACCAGATAGATCGTCGTTCCGCTGAGAGCGAGACGGGCGAATCGGTCCGTAGGGCCCACCTCGAACCGCCACTTCTCGATCCCCTCGTTCGTGTCCAACGCGACGATCGAACCCGATGCCGACCCGGGTTTCGAACACTGTGCCGGGGAGTAGACGTAGACCGTATCACCGACGAGGACGGGCCGAGTGCTCCCGATCGACCACTGGTGGATCGTGTCGCCGCTCTCGAGGTCGACCGTCTTCAGACCCGTTTTCCGGTGGCTGGTAACGGCGATGTCGTCGCCGAGCGCAAAATTGCTCCCGCCGTGGGTGAGACGGATATCCTTGGTCTCGGAGTCGTAGATGGTCGCGTCAGTCCCCCCGAACGCGGTGGATTCGGTCGCGATGGCGGTCGAATTGGCGGCGATCGACGTCACGGTGCCTTCCATGGCGCTCCCGAACTGGTCCACCGTTTCACCCGTTTTCGGATCGAGCACGAAACAGGACTGAACCGTCGCGACGTAGAGCAGTTCGTTGGCTGCGGCCGTCCTGAAACGGGGAGCCTCACACCCCCACATGTTTCCCGTGGGCTCGAGTAGCTCCCGGCGCCACCGGATCGAACCGTCCTCGGCCTCGAGGGCGTACAACGATCCATCCACGGTCGCGTAGACCGCGCCGTAGGCCGCCGTCGGTGCGGAGGCGTATGCGCCACCGATGTCGCTTTGCCAACAGCGACTCCCGTCCGTCGGATCGAGTGCGACGATTTCGCCGTCGCCGTCGAGGTAGAGTGTCTCGTCGGCTACGACCGGAAACGTACCGCTCACGTCGGTCGTGCTCCACTCGATCGAACCGTCGTCGATGCGGCGGGCGACGACACCGTCACCCGTACCCATGTAGATGAAATCGTCCGTGATTGCGAATCCGTCACAGCCACACTCGACCGTCCACGCGACTTCGAGGCTCTCCCCGTCGATTTCGGGGCCCGCTTCGAAGAAACACGTGTTCCCCTCGTTTCCTCGATACGACGTCCAGCCGGGCGGGGCCACCGTTTCGGTGGGTGTGTTCGGATCCTCGCCCTCGTCAGAAGTCTCGCTTCCGTCGGAAGCGTCGGATTCGGGTCCCGTGTTGGCGCTGACGCTATCACCGGCGGTAGCTACCCTGCCGGCGATAGTTGCCCCAGCCCCCGTCATCAGGAGGCCGCGCCGATTGCATCTCGACATACACTGAAGATTACAAACAGCGTATATTCATACACACAATCTAAGTAGGTTGCACGTTGAGCAACATAACTCTGAACGGGGTCGAGGTGCCCGTATCCGCGGATCTTCGCTGAATTGGGGGCCGCGACTGACGAGACGTGTCCGATCCTCGAGTCGTGTAACTCGCTTCCGGTATCGCTCCCGTTGTCGTGTTCCCGACCGACCGAGTCGGTCACAGTCCGCCGCCGTCTGAACCGGGCTCAGTCTCTCTCAGTCAAGTCGTCACTCGAGGCGAGGCGACGAGCGGCGAGCACCGACCCGCCGACGGTACCTGCGAGGCCGACGACAACGCCGAATCCGGGCGTCTTCTCCGGGTCGTCGGCGTCGTCTTCGGACCCGCTCGAGTCAGTCGCAGCGTCGCATGAATCGCCGCTGTTTCGCTTTACTGCAAATTGCGTACGCGCGAACGAGCGGCGCGCCTCTTCCAGCACCGCATTGCCACCGTCACAGGCCACCAGTACCGCAACACCAAAGACCCCGGCGGAACCGATTCGAGTATGCTTGGCCCAGCAATGATCGGCGCGGGCGGACTCGCCGTTCTCGTGGTCGGCTCGTTGCTGTTCAAACGAGTTCGCGGACGGAATCGATCAGCGGACGAGCGGCGCTCTCTGGAACGGCACGAGGCGGCTCAGAAACGCGACCCGCCGGTCGACATCGGCGACACCGTGACGGTCGCCGTTCACGAGTTCAGCGACCACCACTCGGGCGAACGGCGGGCGGTCGGCAAGGTGGAGGGATTCGTCATCTTCATCGAAGACGTGCCCGACGAGTGCGAGGTGGCGGACGTGATTCGGGTCACGATCCTCTCTTTCAACCGCGGTCACACGTCGGCGACGGCGCGATATCTCGAGACCGCGTAGAGACGCCGGCGCCCTCGGGACGTCGGATACCGACGAAACGCGACGGTGATCCCACGACCGCGAGAAGCGCGTTCGAGCGACTCTGGCGGGGAATTCGCTGGGCTCGAGCGGGCTGGTTCGAGGCGCGGACCAGACGTTATATTTTCTCCAGGCCCGAAGCAGTGGTCGTGATCGATCGTTCTGCCAGTACTCTCTTTCTGGGATTTCTCGTCGTGGCTGCAGTCGGTGTCGCTGGCCTCTTCGTCGTCGACGTGGGTTCGACGTCACCCGATCCCGTCGCGTTCGACGACACGGTCTCCGTCGGCCTCACGCTCGAGGCCGAATACTCGCTCGACGAATCGGTCGAACTCCCCCGCGCTCAGGTGTTCTATTCGCAGTACCAGTACGTCGTCGGCTACTATGGCGTCGAAACGTTCGTCGAAAATCAGCGCCAGCCGGCCCACGAACAACGATTCGGCTATCCGCTGACGGTGTACGTATCGGATTATAGCGACACGGGGATCGAGTTGACCAGCCAGGGGTATCCCGTGACGGATCGTTCTCCCGACTGGACCGACGCCGAGACGGCGTGGTACGTCGTCGGTAGCGACGCTCGAACACCGGCCGGGAGCACCGTCGTTCCGTTCGCCGACCGCGATGACGCGACGGCGTTTACCGAGCGCCACGGCGGCACCGTTCGGTCGTGGGACGACGTTCTCGATCGTTCGTTCGAGCGCGACGACGCAGCGCTCGCTCGCGACCGCGTCGACGACAGGCAGCGACTCGCGGACGAGCGCCTCGAAAATGCGTCGGCACTCACCGACCGACCGACGTCGCTGGTCGTCGGCGAAGAGACGGACACGGTCCAGGAGGCGGTCGAGCGGGCACCGGCGAATACGACGGTCGTAGTGCCCGCGGGAACGTACGACGAGAAAATCGAAATCGATCGCCCGCTCTCGCTCGTCGGCGAGGGCAACGCGACGCTCCAGGGTAATGGGAACGGTTCGGTGATCACTGTCACCGCCGAGCGGACCGCGATTCGAGGCATCGATATTACCGGCGTCGGGAACGTGACGAGAGAGGGCGGGGAGTTACCCGTCGAAATCGACGAGCAAGCGTGGGACGCCACGTTCACGAAATACTACGCCGGGACCGATGCCGGAATCGCAGCCTACGATGCGACGGGGCTGGTCGTCGAGAACGTCGGCATCGAGACGCCGGCGAGCGGGATCATCGCCTACCAGAGCGACGACGCCGTCGTCAGGAACGTCACTGTGACGGGCCCGGACGATCCGACTGAGGGGCTCGCCGGTATGCTGCTGTTCCAGTCACCGGGCGTGATCGAGGAGTCGACGATCTACGGCACGCGAAACGGCGTCTATCTGTACCGGTCTCCGGAGACCGTCGTGCGATCGAACACGATCGAGAGGAACTACCTCGGCGTTCATCTGATGCACACGGGCGATAGCCTGCTTGCGAACAACGTCCTCCGCGAGCAGCCGAGCAACGGTATCGTTATCATGACCGGCCCCGAGCGAAACGCGATCGTCGGCAACACGATTTACGACGCCGAATTCGGGCTGAGCCCCGGCGGGAGCGGATCCTACGTCGCGGAGAATCTCATCGCGGACAACGAACTCGGCCTCCACATCGACTCGACCACATCTATCTACGAACACAACGTCATCGCCGGCAACGACGTGGGTGCAGAGGCGAGCGCTATGTTGCCGACGAACCGCGTCGTCGGCAACGATTTCGTCGAGAACGACGTCCACGCAACCGCGATGTCCGGCCCGCTTCGGGTCTGGAGCTTCGAGGGACGCGGGAATTATTGGCAGGGCGCTGCCGGCATCGCCAGCGGCGACGAGTCCGATCTGTCGTACTCGCCGACGGACCCCATCGACAGACGCCTTCACCGGACTGACGGCACGCCGACGCTCGCCCGAGCACCGGCACTCGAGGCGCTGGCCGGACTCGAGGGATCGGTTCCCGGGATGCGAACCGGGAGCATCGTCGACAGGGCCCCGAGTTGCGAGCCGAACAACCCGGAATTGCTGAACCGAACCGAATGGGCCGACGACGCCTGGACCTGTTACGAAACGACCCGAGACGATCCATGACCGATCACACACCCGTCCTCGAGGCGACCGGTATCGACTACGACTACGGGACAGTCTCCGTCATCCGGAACGTCTCGATGACCATCGAGCGCGGAACGGTGACGGCCCTGATCGGACCGAACGGGTCCGGCAAGACGACGCTCATCCGCGTCCTCACGGGACTCAACGAGCCGACGGCCGGCGAGGTCGCGTACAACGGCCCCGACACCGCACGACAGATCGGATACCTCCCACAACGACCGGCGTTCCGACCCGGATTCACCGCCCTCGAGACGCTTCGGTTTTACTCGTCGCTCGTCGGCGGCGACGAAACGGACGCGTCGACGGAACTCGAGCGGATCGGACTCGAAGACGCGGCAGACCGGCCGGTCGAAGCGCTATCCGGTGGGATGACGCGACTGCTCGGCATCGCTCAGGCGACGATCGGGAACCCGCCGATCGTCGTTCTCGACGAACCGGGCAGCGGACTCGATCCGGGAATGCGACTGCACGTCTTCGACGTCGCGGAACGGCTCGCGGACGACGGGATCGCGGTCCTGTTGAGTTCGCACGATCTGGAACTCGTCGAACGGGTCGCCGATAACGTGGTGATACTGGCCGACGGCGGCGTCGTCAGGGAGGGATCGGCGACCGAGTTGCGGGAGCGACTGGGGGTCGACTCGCTGCGACCGGTCTACGACAACGCCATCGGTGGCGAGCGTGATACCGTCCAGGTTCTGGGTGACGGCCGATGAGCGCCGACACGAACCCGACGAGAGACGCCACCCCCCGACGCGACGAGTCCGGTGCCGGTCGCACGACGACGGCTCCCGGCTCGAAACGCATCCTCGAGACGATCGTTCGACGGGAGCTTCGGACGATCGTGCGGACGCGAACGTTCTTCGTCCTCGGCGTCGCCTTTGCCGCCGTCGTGTTCGGCATCGCGTGGATCAGCGGGAGCGTCCGCGGCGGGTACGTTCCGACGCTGGTCGACTTGCTCACGCCGATGGAGTTGCTCGTTCCGGTCGTCGCCGTCGCGTTCGGCTATCGCGCCATTCTCGGCGACGCACAGCGCGGCGAACTCGACGTCCTGAAGACGTATCCCGTCTCGAGCCGTCAGATCGTCCTCGGCGTCTACGCTGGGAGAGCGGTCGGCCTCGTTACCACGCTCGTCGTCCCGCTCGTCCTCGTCGCGGTGACGGTCTTCGCCGTCGAAGACGAGGGACGAACCCTCTACGCCTCTCACTCGGGCGTCGACTCGCCGATCCTGTTCGCCCGATTCGTCGTGCTGACGATACTGTTCGCACTGGCCGTCCTCGCCGTCGCCATCGCGATTTCGGCGATGGTCAGCAGTACGCGAAGCGCGCTCGCGCTGTCGGTCGTCGCACTCGTCGTCCTGCTGGTCGGACTCGATCTGGCGCTCGTCTACGGATTCTCGGCCGGGATAATCGGTGACAGTGCGCTCATCCACGCGCTCGCGATCAGCCCGCTCAGCGCGTACAGGGGGCTCGTCTTCGAGAGCGCCATCGTCGTCGCGGCGGGAACCGGTCCGGCGGCGGCATCGCCCATCTCGAGTCTGCTGAGTCTCGCCGTCTGGACGACCGCGTCCCTCGGAATCGCGATGTCGCTCTTGAACCGGTAGCCGACAGTCGCCCGCTGAACAGGGAGTCGTCGTCGCGGGCGGGGCGGGTCTCGGACGGTCTCCAGCCCCGGCCCGCACCCGCCGTCCTCGAATCGGAATTCGCTCCGGTTTCGATCGCGCGGATCAACCCATCAGCGACATTATCAGTTCCTGTGTGATTTCGTCGTCGACGTAGGTCTCGCCGCCGTACTCGGATTGGAACTGGTCGGCATCGTCGGCGTCGCCGAACGGGATGATCGATTTCCCCATCGCACCCTCCACGTCGCTGTCCGCGATCATCGTCAGTTCCGTGACGTCTCCGAACGTGTCGGCCTCGAGGTGGCGAGAGATGACCGTCCGTTGGCCGCTGTCGTCGACCTCGTAGTCGACCGTCGAGTAATCGGTCAGATAGGAGACGCCGGGTTCGCTCTCGCTTTCGTGGTCGAAGCCGAACGTGTACAGACAGAGCGTGCTACAGAACTGCGCCGGACGGTCCTCGTCGAGGATCGCCGTCGGATCGTCGTAGTGGGACTGTCCGGCCGGTCCGGGATGGCTCCCGATTATCATCGTGCAGTTATCGCACGCCTGCTCCGGATCGATGCTCATCGGGTCGGGAACGTTCTCCGACTCCTGGCCGCCGAAACAACCGGCCATCATTCCGATACCGGCAGCCCCAACGCCGCCCAGAACTGCTCGACGCGTCACAAAACGTCCTGAACCGGTAGGTTTGGTCAGCTTCTCCATATGAGAACGTAGGTAGGTAGCGGTAAACGTCGTCTGGTCCTTTTGACGAAAGCGCGAACCGCCCCGGTACCGGAACAACAGTGAGTAAGTCTGTGATGCAGTCTGGATCGACGTGTCCGATTCTCGGCTCTAGTGCAGTGACGGAGGAGGACCGCCGTCAGCAACCCTACTCGCTTCGCTCACTGAGGAAGGGGCTTAGCGCATCAATCGAGCTAACTGATAGGCCAAGCAATACCAATAACTGTAGACTGGAACGCGCTCGGCTCGAGACAGCCGCCACTCGCTATCGACAACCTCTTTCGCTCGCCCCGGTCATATCGTGTATGACCGACTCCTTCGAAGTACACGCGCGCGACGGGGCGGCGCGCGTGGGCGAACTCCGCCTCTCCTCGCCGATCACGACCCCCGCGCTCGTCGACGACGTCCTCGAGGATGCGGGTTCGCTCTGGAGCGCGGACCGCGAGGTCCCTCCCGGAGACGAGTCCGCGCTCACCGTCCTTCCGCACCGAGCGTTTCCCGGCGGCACCGCCGAGGAAGTCCAGGACTCGTTCGCCGTCGGCTACCCGGACGTCGACTACCCCAGCGTCGCCGTCGTCTCGAGCGAACACGTCGAAGACCACGGTACTGACGCGTACGCTCTCTCGAACGTGCAGTCGGTACTGGGACACGGCGCTGCGCTCGTCGAGGCCGTCGTCGAGGTCCGCGAGGCGATTCCGACCGACACCGCGTTGCTGTTCTCGGGCGTCGCAACCCCCCGGAACGTCGCCCTCCTGGCCTACGCCGGGGTCGACCTGTTCGACGAGACCGCGGCCATCGTGAAGGGAACGGAAGGTCGATACCTCACGACAGACGACGCGTACTTCCTCGAGGACCTCGACGAACTCCCCTGCTCGTGTCCGGCCTGCCAAGGGCCCCGCGAGTCGTTCACCCGGGAGGACTGCGCCGAGCACAACGTCAACGCTCTCGCGGCCGAACTCGCGATCGTCCGACGGCGGATCCGAGACGGACGGCTCCGCGATTACGTGGAAGGGCAGGTGCGCCACGATCAGTGGCTTACCGCCGCGATGCGCGAACTCGACTCGCAGTGGGAGTACCTCGAGCGACGAACGCCGATCCTTCGGGACGCCCTGATCAGTGCCGCGACCGAGGACACCCTCCGCCGGGTGGAGATCCAGCGATTCGCAGACCGGGTGACGACCCGGTACCGCAACCGGTTCGAGAACCCGCTCGTACTCGTTCCCTGTTCGGCCGCCAAACCGTACAGCGAGTCCCAGAGTCACCGCCAGTTCCACGACGCCGTGCAGTGGCGCGCCCACCTCGTCTCCATGACCAGTCCCATCGGCGTCGTTCCGCAAGAACTCGAGACGACCTACCCGGCACAGCACTACGACACCGTCGTCACGGGTCGCTGGTCCGAAGACGAGAAATCGTTCGTGAGCGAGGTCCTGCGGCGCTACCTCGAGCGCAACGAGTATGCCGACGTAATCGCGCACGTCCCCGACGAAGGGTACCGGGACATCGTCGAACGCGTCGAAGATCGGCTCGAGATCGATGTCACGTACACCGTTCCCGAGGGCGGACATCCGACCGACGAGACGTCGCTCGCGAACCTCTCGGAGTCGCTGTCGGGCGAACTGAAGTATTCGAAACGCGAGCGCGAACACAATACCGTCCGCGCCATCGCGGACTACCTGCTCGGCGACGGCGCCGGCGACGACCTCTTCGGCGACATTCGAACGACCAGCCGGTATCCGAAAATTCAGGTCCGTGACACGGCGGACACCCAGCTCGCGACGATGGTTCCGCAGTACGGGACGCTTTCGTTTACCCTCGCGGGCGCCCGACGCTGGCTCGAGAGCGACGCGCCGGTCAAACGCGTCGAGATCGACGGCTTCGTTCCGCACGGGAGCGTCCTCGCACCGGGCGTCGTCGACGCCGACGAGGAGATACGCGTCGGTGACGAGGTGATCGTCGACGGGCCGAGGGCCTTCGCCGTCGGCCGCGCCGAAATGTTCGGGCGTGAAATGGCGGAGAGTACACGCGGCGTCGCGTGCGAGATCCGCCACGTCGAGGAGAAGTAGGCCACGGTCGACCCGTCCGATTCGGTCCCGACTCTCCGCCGAAAACTGTCACAATCCGTTGGGACGATTTTTGATGCATTCTCGGCAATACGGACACCGACGGCCGTTTACAAATCCGTTTACGGAGTGTTCACATTCCGGACACTCCCAGATTCGAGAATCTGGTAGGTTCGTCACTGTCCGGTGCTGATTCCGACGACTCGGATAGGTGTTTCCCCGCATTTCGCGAGACGAAACGGCTCGAAAGACGACCGTCCTCGCGGCGATCCGCTCGAGGGTTTCGACAGCACGGCCCCGCGCCGGAGTATTATAAGGCCGGCACACGACTTCTCCCCATGGAATCCATCGGCAACGGATTCGCGACGATCGACTGGAACGGCCACCGCGCGGACGTCGTCCTCTCGAGGCCGGACAAGCGAAACGCGATGACCGTCGCGTTGATGCGTGACCTCATCGAGGCCTTCGAGCGGGTCGACGCGACCGACGACGTTCGAGCGGTCACCCTCCTCGGGGAGGGGCCCGTCTTCTCCGCGGGGATGGACCTCAACATGATGCGCGACCGCGTCGAACCGGAAACCGGGATCGACCGCGACGTGTTCCCGACGCTCCTCGAGACGATCGAGACCACCCGCCAGCCGGTGGTCGCCGGAATCAAGCGAGCCGCCCTCGCGGGCGCGTTCGAACTCTCGCTCCCCTGTGACTTCCGTCTCATCGGCCGGGACGCGAAATACGGGTTGCTCGAGGTCGCACTCGGAACGTTCCCCCACGGGGGCGGCACCCAGCGCCTGCCCCGACTGGTCGGACTCTCGAAGGCGAAAGAGATCGTGTTGACCGGCGAACTCGTCGATCCCGACGATGCCGCCGACATGGGACTGGTTCACGACGTCGTCGACGCCGACGCGGTCGACGAGCGGACGAAAGCCTTCGCCG
Organism: Natrinema caseinilyticum; assembly: GCF_024227435.1. Taxonomy (GTDB): domain Archaea; phylum Halobacteriota; class Halobacteria; order Halobacteriales; family Natrialbaceae; genus Natrinema; species Natrinema caseinilyticum. The sequence continues at coordinate 3,330,864 of NZ_CP100445.1, read as the reverse complement.
ATCGACTCTGTGATAACGCACCGCTGGGCCTTCGAAACGGAAAACGGGCGCTCAACGCCGCACTCGAGATGCCCCTCGAACACGGACTCGAGTACGAACGGCAGTTGGGACGCGAACTCGACGACACCGCCGACTACCGCGAAGGGTTCGAAGCCCGACTCGACGACCGAGAACCCGAATTCCGCGGCGAGTGAGTCGAGTCCCTCGGTCGACGGATCGAAACCGGTGTCGGATCGAAATCAGCGCCGATCGTATACGTGAACCGCTCGGTCGTGTCGTTTCGAGAGGCCGTGGGGATTTCGCCGGCTCGTTTGATCGGCGTGCCGTGCGCGAACGCCGTCCCAGAACCCGCGCGCGACGTTTTTGGCAACGTCGGCTCCGTCGGACACCCAGCCCGTCGGCGTCGCGTCTCCGGAGGCGAGGAGCCGTGCGCCGGTGGCACCGTCGCGGACGGCGCTCCCGACGATGCGGCCGAGGATCCGCGGTCGCAATCCGTGATTCTTCGCGAGTCGGTACGACATCGACCGGTAGGTCGTTCCCCAGTCGGGATCGGTCCGCCCCCCGTCGGTCCCGACCTCACAGCGGACGGCCATCGTCGCGTCCCACAGAACCTCGAAACCCAGACCGGCCACCCGATTGGCGGAGTCGCGTTCGCTCTCTTTCTCCAGATACTCGTCGAAGCCGTCCAGCGCTTCGAGAACCTGTCGCTCGAACGCGACGTTGTCGCCGTGGAACTGCGTCACCCGTTGGCTCCACATCTCACGTTGCGATCGGAGATCGGATCCGACCGGACCTCCGGTAACCGGACCGGTAACGACGTCCGTTTCGTCGCCGATCCCGTCCTCGATGGCCGGATACCAGCCGTCGTCGATCGTGTATTCGCCGTCGAGAAACGCGACGACGTCGCCCGTCGCCTGCTCGAGGCCCGCGTTTCGCGACACGTTTCCGTTCCGCTCTGAGATCTCGACGAGAACGTCGACGTCGTCGCGCTCACGGACGACGCCGGTCGTTCCGTCGGACGAGGGCCCGTTGACGACGATAATCTCGGTCGACCGTGGCGTCCGCGCCGAAAGCGAGTCGAGACACGACAGCAGCCGCTCCCGGTCGTTCAGCGTCGACACAACTACCGAGAGCTCCATGCGGTCTGATAGGGGCTCCTGATAGTAAATAGATGGGTTTCCGGCCGGATCGCTCAGCGAACGTGCGCGTTCCAGTACGAGACCGACGCGAAATGGTCCATGACCGGCAGTTCGCCGACCCATTCGTCGATCGCTCGCAGCGGTGACGCGAGCGCGTTGGGAATCGAGCGATACAGACCGTACGGAAGGAGGAAATCGTCTTCGACGTCGGCGAGCGTCAGATCCGTTTTCGCGAGGAGGACGGCTACTTCGCTCTTCGAGTAGAGTCGCGACCCCATCGGGAGCGCCCAGTTGTAGACGCTGCGCGTGGAAAACCGATTGAACGTATCGAAGACGATCTGATCGCGGGAGACTCGCCGCATCTCACGCAGAAACGCCTCCGGGTCGTCCGCGAGGTGGAAAAACCGCATCGCGATCACGGTGTCGAAGTGATCGTCCGGAAACGGCAGTCGGCCCGCGTCACCGCGGAGGAATTCGAGCGAGCCCGAGATGTCTGCGTTCCGAGTTTTCTGGCGGCCTTGCTGTAGCATCGCTGCCGAAATGTCCAGTCCGACGACGTCGGCCCCCTGGTGGGCCAACATGAGCGTAAACCGCCCGGTACCACAGGCGATCTCGAGTACCTTCCGATCCTCGACCGGCATGATGGCCTCGAGAACGGCATTCTTCTCCCGGCTATCGATGAGCTGACCGCCCCGGGAAAACCGCTTGTCGTCGTATTCCTTGGCGACGTCGTCGGCTTGGTACCACTCCTGTCCTTTCACACTGGGCGAATCTACTATCGTGCGGGGATAAAACGATACTGGAGTCCGTCAGCGAGGTCCGTCGAAATCGATCCCCGATCGGCCCGGTTCGTCGGGCCCCGTCAGCAAAACGGTGACTGCGTATATCTGTGTTAATAGCACATTCATATGCCTTATACAAACTGGATTATTCGTATCCACATATAGGGAAGCTTTACCATCGCCGATTCCGCTTCCGTAGATATGAGCACGAGTACAGCGGAGGACCCAGGTGCGGTCACCGAGGAAACGTTATCCGAGGACGAATACCGCGAGCGGCTCCGCGAGTTACCACCGAGCGCGAAGCTCATCGCCAAGGTGCTGGAAATCGACTCCCCGCTCTCGCAGGGCCAACTCGCCGAAGAATCGCTGCTTCCCGACCGAACCGTCCGCTACGCGCTCAATCGACTCGAGGACGTCGGGCTGGTCGGTTCCCGGTACAGTTTCCGGGACGCTCGGAAGCAGGTTTACTTCCTCAAACACTGAGTCTGCGCCGCGGAGAAACGGACCGCAGTCACACCGCGGTTGCTTCCATCTCGAGGCCAGCCGATACCCACTTTTCCGTTCGGTGAGACCTCGACGTATGGACGTCCGCACCCGCACCGTCCCGGTCACGACGCGCGCGCCAAGCGGCGACACGAACGCGTATCTGCTCGGAACCGAACCGGCGATTCTCGTCGATCCGGCGGCCCGAACCCCGGCGCTCGATCGACTGATCCGCGATCATCGCGTCGAGCACATCCTCGTCACCCACACGCACCCCGATCACGTGGGCGCGGTCGACTCGTACGCGGCTCAGACCGGTGCGACGGTCTGGGCACGGTACGGTCGCACCGACCGGTTCCGCGACGCGACCGGTCGCGAACCCGACCGCACGTTCACCCCCGGGACGACGATTCGGCTCGGAGACGCGGCCGTTCGGATCCTCGCCGCACCGGGACACGCGCCGGACCACGTCGTCCTCGAAGCCGGCCCCGGCGGTCCGATCCTCTGTGGCGATTGCGCCGTCCGCGAGGGGAGCGTCGTCGTCGGCGCACCCGAAGGAGATATGCGTGCGTACGTGACCTCGTTGCGCCGGCTCTGGGCGATCGATCCGCCGGCGCTCTATCCCGGCCACGGTCCCGAAATCGACGCCCCTCGCGAGACCATAGAGCGACTCCTCTCCCACCGAACCGAGCGCGAACAGCGCGTCCGCGAGGCCGTCGCCCGGGGAGCCGAAACGCTCGACGAGATCCTCGACGGGGCCTACGAGAAGGAGCTTTCCGGCGTCCGCGACCTCGCACGGGCCACCGTCGCAGCCCACCTCGAGAAACTCGACGTCGAGGGTCGAGTGACGTGGAACGGACGGCGAGCGTACCCGCTCGATGGCGACTAACTTTTCCGCATCGACGGACTCCTCTCGGGTGTGCGATCACTCGAAGCCGAACTCGAGCAGGCCCGTTCCCTCGCCGTCGAGGACCTCGCGGACGCGATCGAATCGATCGGCTTCGAGTGTACCCGCTGTGGTGCCTGTTGTACGGGGCACGGCGACGACCGCCACACGGCGACGGTGTTTCCCGACGAAGTGCGCGACCTCCGGGACGGCGACGCGACCGGCGAGACGACCCGCGACTGGCGCGACGTCGCGCGACCGATGCCGTACGGCCTCTCGGCGACCGACGACGGCGACCTCGAGGGCGAAACCTTCGAGTGGGCCCTCCAGACCGACGGCTGCGGCGACTGCGTGTTTTACGAGGAAGACGACTCGGGGGCCGGCGCGTGCGTCGCCCACGACGATCGACCACTCATCTGTCAGACTTACCCGTTCAGCGTAGCGCTCGCGGGCACGAGCCAGCCGATGGGCGACGCCGTCGACGAGGACGGCGTGGTCCGTGCACACGAGTGCGAGGGACTCGGCCGCGACATCTCACGGGCGGACGCCGAGGCGCTCGCTCGCGCGCTGAAAGAACGCGCCGTGCAAGAACTCGAGGAAGCGATCGGCGTCCGAGACACCTACCGGCCCGCCGACCCCGCCCCCGGCGAGGTCGTGGTTCACGACTCCGAGGGCGCGAAACGGGAGGACGGGACCCCGCTCGAGGAGTAACGGACGCCTCGCGGGCCTCGTGGGAGCCACACCGGCGGTGTGTACACGATACTCTCCGGTCTATCGAACGGTCACGGTCGGACCCAGCGGTGTCGACGTCGAACGTGGCAGGAAACGCATACCGAGAGATCGGGTCGCAGACGTGCGGGACGAACGGGTCGAACCAGGTGAGGGGAGACGGAGAGACACGACCGCCCGGACGGCGCGCGTCAGCGAACGCGCCCGCGGCGTGCTCGGCTTTTCCGTCCCGGTCGGTGGTTCGCGTCCGTCGCGAGCGAATCCGAGGCGTAAAACGGTCGTTCCTAGAACGTCTCCTCGATGATTTCACCGACGGCGAAGTTCGACTTCACTTCGGTCACTTCGATTTTGACGCGTTCGCCGACGTCGGCACCGGGGACGATGATGACGTACCCGCGTTCGACGCGAGCGATTCCGTCGCCCTGCTTGCCGATGTCCTCGATTTCGACGTAGCGCGTTTCCCCGACGTCGACCGGCGGTTGCGGTTCGGACGGCGCAGTTTTCGGCTGAGTGGTCGCCGTGCCCTCCTCGGCCGGTGTCTCCTCCTCTCGTGAGATGAGTGCGACCCGGTAGGTCTCGCCGGGGTCGATATCCCCGGTTTCGACCTCCTGACGGGGTACTTCGATGATGTATCGGTCCTCCTCTTCCGAAACGTCCGTACTGAACAGACACAACAGTTTTTCAGATATTTCCACAGGTAGACCCTCTATTTCACCTCTGATTCCCATCCATAATAGAACTACCGACACCGAACGGTCGAAAGACGGGCGAATCGAGTCCACCGCGAGTGACGGTCGGGACCGGGACCCGCGTGACGGCGTCGGCCGCGCCGGACGCGGGTGCGACGACCGTCGGGCCGGATGAGATCACTCCGCCCGCTCGAGCGGGCGCGTCGTCACGAACCGGGAGAGATCGAACTCGGTCCCGAACGCCGCGTCCTCGACGGATTCGTGGGGTCGATCGACGATGAGGTCTCCCGCGGTGCTGTCGCCGATGCCGGGGATGGCGGTGAGTTCGTCCATCGACGCCGTATTGAGATCGAGCGGGTAGGGAACCCCGGTCACCGAACGGTAGCCGTGATCGACGACCGCCACGTCGATCGTTCGCTCGAGGTCGCGTTCGCCCGGTATCCCGACCAGCAGCGGGTAGGTTCCCAGCTGGCGGCCGAAGGTCGTCCCGTCCTGGTGGTACTCGAGGTGGACGTCCGGTAACACGGTGCCGACGGGCGCGACGCGCTCGAGCATCGGGTTATCGATCTCCTCGCGGACCTGTCGTTTGTATCGTTTGAAGAGCTTCTTGTGTTCGTTCGCGATCGCGGCGCCGGTGTCGGACATGTCGGTGCCGTCGAAGGCCATCACCTGCCGAATGTTGACCCGTCGAAGCATGTACCCCGCGTCGTAGACCCGTCGAAGGAACTCCCGGTTTCGCTCGTAGGTTTCCTCGCGCTCGCCTTTGAGCCCGTGGAGGAGGTTGATGCCGGGCAGTAACTTCGGCAGTCGCCGAGGACCGTCCCGACCGCTCCCCCGGGCGTCCGTCGGCTCCTCGCCGGGTCGCCATCCACCTTCCTCGTTGACGATCTTCACCGCTTCGAAACACTCCTCCGCGGTGACGTTCAAGTTGTTCTCCTCCTGGACGACCGGATCCGCCGACTCGAGTCCGAACGCAGCCGTGTCACCGGGCGTGTTGTGTTCGGCGATGATCCGGATCCCTTCACGACTCGCGTCGGGCCACCGGACGATCGTGATCGGGTTCATGTTGTCCAGGTGGAGCGTCTCGAGGTCGGGAGCGACCGCACGAATCCCGCCGTAGAGCTGTCGAAGCGCGTCTGGGTTGGGCGCTTCACCGTCGCCGCCGTAAGCGAGGATGTCGGCCTGCCTGCCGATTCGAAAGTGCCTGACGCCGTGGTCGGAGAGCGCGTCAACTTCGCCGACGACCGACGGCGGCGGCCGGAACTCGGGGTTACCGTAGAGCGGTTCCGTACAGAACGAACAGCGATACGCACAGCCCCGGGAGGTCTCGAGTTCGGCGATGAGGTGGTCCGGGTGGTTGGGGTGTTCTTCGACCACGAACGCGCCGTCCCGAGCCCACCGCGATACTTCGTCGACGTCTCGCATCCGATTGTTGAAGCCCTCGAGACCGCTTTCGACCAGATCGTAGACGGCGGCCTCGACGTCTCCTTTCGCGACGAAGTCGAAGTCCAGGTCCTGCCGTTCGGTCTCGGTCGCGCCGGCGTTTTCGTCGCCGACGCCGAACTTGACGGGGCCGCCCATCAGGCTCGTCCCGGTGGCGGTCCAGGCGAGCTTTCGGACTTCGTCGGGTTCGGCCGGCGTACCGCCGACGTACTTGCCGGGGACGGTCATTCCGCCGAGGTAGATCAGCAGATCCGCCTCGTCGACGTCCCGCCACCGATCCGGATCGTCTCGGAGGCCGTCGATCGTGTGGTACGTGATCGCTTCGCGCGGAACGCCCGCGTCGACGAGCGCACCCGCCGTGTACCGCGGGTACGTCGAAATGTACGGCGGCACCCCGAAGTGTGCTGGCTCGTCGACGTAGCCGTCGACGATCGTCACCAACAGCGTTTCGGGGTCTGTCATGCCCTCGAGTAACGACTCGAGGGATAAAACGGTGACTACACGAGCGAGAACCGGGCGAGACAGACTGCAAGACCGCACGGCGTCGCGAAACGCGACGGTGACACCGCGACAGGCACACGACACAGCGATGCCGCCCGTTCCATCACGCGGCGCTGCGCCGACGCAGCGACAGCAATACGCGACACGACGTGCGGCCCGACACAACCCGGGTCGTCCCGCCGCAACCCCTGCGTTGATAGTCCTCCTGGCACTACTCCCGACTATGCCCCCGACGGAAGAGCTCGTCTGTACCGCCGAAGAGTGTTTCCTCGATCTGTTCGAAAACCACTATACGTACGACGTACCGGACGATTTAGACGTCACGGACCTGTCGTGTCCCGTCTGTGGCGGCACCGACTGCCTCGAGCAGGTCGACCTCTAACTGGTGGGTCCCGGTCCCACGACGGCGACGCGACCGACCGGACAGGTGCCGCGCTCGTCGAACGGGTCCGTCGTCTCTGGCAAAAGGGATATGACGGCGGCAGTCGTAGCTCCGTGCACAATCGTCACTCCCATGTCCCGTCAAGCCCTGATCCCGCTCCCTCCGACTGCAGTCAGTGACGGACGTATCGCTCGGGGTGAGAACCCGTGACTCTCAGAGACATCGGGGAGTCGCTCGGCAGCGCACTGTACCGGCAGGTCGGCCGCGCGAAAGGCCGCGTCCAGAGCCACCGGTCGCTGCCCGCCGACATCCTCGAGAACGACAGTTCCTATCGAGTCGTCTTCGACGCGCCCGGGGCCGAGCCGGACGACGTCCAGGTCCGCTACCTCGATGGCAACATCAAGATCCGGATCGACCGGTTCCGGCAGTTCCACGAGGGGTACGAGATGCGATTTCCCGGCCGCGGAATGGCCCTGAACGGCGACGCCGAGTTGCCGACCGATGCTGTGGTCGATCCGGACGCCGGAACGGCGAGACTCTCCGAAACGGGCACGCTGAGCGTCGAAATCCCGAAAGATTCGGCGATCGACGCCGACGAAACCGCGAGCGTGCCCGCTCACGAGGATGCCGAAGTGGCGGGGGCCGATCCGGACTCGGGCGCCGAAACGGAACGGGTCACGATAGAGGACTGACTCAGTTCGGATCGAGCGCGAGTCCCTCCGCGACGTCGAACTCTTCGTCCCCGTCGAATCGCGTCGGATCGAACGCGTCGATCCCCGACCCGCCGAGAAGCTCGTCTGCGAGTCGCCGTCCGATCGCCGGTGCACGCATGAAGCCGTGTCCCTGAAAGCCGGTCGCGACGTACAGTCCGTCTCGGACCGCACCGACCAGCGGGTCTCGATCGGGCGTCGCAGTACAGAGGCCGGCCCACGCCCGCTCGGGACGAGCGTCGCCCGCGCTGGCGATCGACGGAACGCGGTGTGCGATCCGTTCCAGGAGGTCGTCTGCGAACGCAGGATCGGCGTCGCGGTCGTATCCGGCGGGATCGGCTTCGCGAGTTTCCGTGCCGTCGCCCGCGAGGATGCCGTCCGCGTGCGGTCGCACGTAGAAACCGCCGGTCGCATCGTAACACATCGGCTCGGGGAAATCGGCGTCCGCGACGAGCGCCTGGACGCGATAGGGTTTCATCGCGAGGGCGACGCCCGCGTCCGCGAGCAGGGCCGCCGTGTGGGCGCCGGCAGCCACCAGCACCGCGTCGAACTCGCGGGTGCGACCGTCGGAGTAGACAACGCGCGGGGGATCAGTTCGAATCGAGACGGGGGTATCGGTCTCGAGGGTCGCCCCGGCCCCCGTCGCTGCGGCCGCGAGACAGGTCGTGTACGCCGACGGATCGACGTAACCCGCCGCGCCGGCGATCCCCGCGAGTTCGACATCGTCGGTCCGCAACGCGGGAAACCGGTCGGCGAGCGCCCCGTCGTCCATCTCGAAAGCGACGGTGCCGTTTTCCTGCATGCGTCGGACCTGCTCTCGAATGGCGTCGGCCCGCTCTGGGTCCCCATCGCGGGCCAACCAGACGTAGGGGCACTCGACGAACGGAAACGTGTCGTCGCCCGAGAGCGCGCGGAACCGTTCGATGGATTCGCCCCCGATTTCGGCGTCGAGATCGTCCGCGAAGGCGTCATAACAGATCCCCGCCGCCCGCCCGGACGAGCCGCTCGCGACGTCACCGCGGTCGTAGAGCACCACGTCCGTCCCCTCCCGGACGAGGTCGTAGGCCGCGGTCGCGCCGAGGGCACCGGCGCCGACGACGGCGACCTCGAGGCCCGCACCCTGCTCAGAGAGGGCCTCCGTGTCGAGGGCCAGTTCCGCTTCGCCGGCGCCGGTCACGGGAGCTCACCCGCCGGGACGGGTCGGTCGGACCGTCTCGAAACGCGACCAGTCAACGATTTCGCGCGGTCCGAGTCGGCAGTCATAGACGCTACTGGGAGTGGGAACCACTTACCTCTGGGTGGTCGTACCACGGGCGCCACGCGTTGAAACGCGAGCCGCGAGGCGGGTCTCGTGGAGACGGAGGCTCGAATCGTGCCGTCGGACCCGCTGCTCGACGGGCGCTCGTCTCGGCCGCAATCGTTTCGAAAGGAGGGGGCACGACGACAGAGCGGGTGAAACGTGGGGGTTCGATTTCAGTTGGCCCTGCCGTACGGAGTCGTACCGGGACACCGCTAATACGGCTGTCTCCAACAATATTTGGTATCGGTCCGCGATCGGCCCGCGATCCGGACAGCGGCCGTTCCGTCCGAGCGGACCGAACCTCGACTCTCGCGACTGCTATCGCGACGGGGCGAAACGGGAGCGAGGAGTGCAGGCCACACTCAGGTGACGTACAGCGAGTACGCGATCACGACGAAGCCGGCGAGAACCAGCAGACTCTCGAGCAGGATGCCGGTCATGAGCGGAACCGAAAGCAGTTCGTACAGCATGCCAGCCAGGACGAGTCCGAGCGTGACGAGGCCGAACCCGAGCGCGAGGTAACCAAGCGCCTGCTGGCGAGTTCGCCGATAGGCCTTGTACGCGAAAAACGTTATCACGCCGCCGACGATGAGGACGAGCGTCTTGACGACCGCGAGCGCGATCGCGGTCGGCATTGCCGCGGCGTAGAACGACATGTGTGTTCTCACTCCGATATTCAAGACCTGTACCAAGAACTTTGCCGTTCCCGTAAGCCCTGGTGCATGGCACCGATCCACGCAGACGGCGGTCGACCGCGTGCGAAGCGTTTTGATCGCGGCGGCCCGAGACGGAGTCGATGACCCGACTGGTCGAACTCGAGGCGACGGGACCGCGGAAACTCGAGCCGTCCGATATCGACGACGAGAAAGGAGACGTCGCGGTCTGCCAGTGCGGACTCTCGGACTCGTTTCCCTTTTGCGACGGGAGTCACCGGCGGACGGACGACGAGGACGACGAAACGACCTACGTCTACGAGGACGGGCAGCGGAGAGAAGTCGAACGGGTCGTGACGGCCGACGACGGCGCCGACGGATAACTACGGGCACCGACGGATAACTACGGGCACCGACGGGTAGCCACGAGTACCGGCCGACCGCACGTCGGCGAATCGCTACATCGAGCGGGCCGAGTTGGCGACGACGAGCGCGCTGCTCGCGGCCATCGCGACGGCGGCGAACAGCGGGTTCAGCAGGCCGGCGATCGCCAGCGGGATCGCGACCGCGTTGTACCCGAACGCCCAGCCCAGGTTCTGGCGAATTCGCCGATGGGTGCTCGAGGCGACGTCGAAGATTTCGGCGACGGCCTCGAGGTCGTCGCCGACGATCACCGCGTCCGCCGCGTCGGTCGCGAGTTTCGTTCCGCCGCCCATCGCGATTCCGACGTCGGCGGCGGCCAGCGCGGGGGCATCGTTGCTCCCGTCGCCGACCATCGCGACCGTCCCGCGGGCGCGAAGCCGATCGACGGTTTCGGCTTTCGCCTCCGGCGGAACGCCGGCGAAGACCTCGTCGACGGCGTCGATCGCGCGGAACTGTTCCGCCGCCGGCCCTTCGTCGCCGGTGAGGACGACGAGTTCGCGACCCGCCGAGAGCGTCGACAGCGCACGGTCCAGTTCCTCGCGGGGGGCGTCACCGACGACGACGGTGCCGCGGGCCCGTCCCCCCCAGCCGACGACGACCGGGACGTCGCCCGCCGCTCGAGCGCCGTCGATCGACGACACGAGGGCGTGGGGAACGGCCTGTCCGCTCTCGCTGAGAAACTCGGGATGACCGACGACAACGCGCTCGCCGTCGACGACGCCGCTGACACCACGGTCCGCCCGCTCGAACCCCTCGACCGCGCTCGCGGCGTCCGTCGTGACGGAATCGGGGGCTGCGTCGGTGATGGCGGCCGCGATCGGATGGTCGGACAGGGCCTCGAGCGCGCCGGCCCGCCGAAGCAGTTCGTCGCTCGCAGCGGTGTCGACCGCGTCGGAACGAGGATCGTCGGCGACGTGTATCTCCTCGACGGTCATCCGTCCGGTCGTGAGGGTCCCCGTCTTGTCGAGGACGACGACGTCGACGTCCGGGGCGTCCTCGAAGATCGTCTCCGCGGCGACGACGACGCCACGCTCCGCGGCGTTTTGAACGCCCGCGGCGATCGCAAGCGGCGTCGCGAGCCCGAGCGCGCACGGACAGGAGACGATCACGACCGTCAATCCGATCAGGAGGGCCGTCGACGCGCTCGAGCCGGTCGCCAGCAGGGTGGCCGCCGTCCCGGCTGCGAGGACGACCACGAGCGGAACGAACACGGTCGCGAGTTTGTCGGCGAGTCGCTGGACGCCGGGCCGGGCGCTCTGGATCGACCAGAGCAGCGAGACGAGCCGATCGTGGGTGCTCTCGGCGTCCTCGCCGACCGCGAGCACGATCGGCGCGTCGGTGACGACCGTGCCGCCGCGGACGGGATCGCCCGGTCCTTTCCCGACGGGGAGCGATTCGCCGGTGACGAGCGACTCGTCGACCGCGGCGCTCCCCGTTTCGATCTCGCCGTCGAGCGGGACTCGCTCACCGGGACGGACGAGCAGGCGGTCCCCCGGCTCGACGGCCTCGAGCGGGACCGTCTCGCCGGACTCGAGGCGCGCTTCGTCGACCTGCTGTTCGGTCAGGTCGGAGAGCAGCCCGGTCGCGCGGCGCTTGACGGATTTCTCGTAGAGGGTACCCGCAGTGACGACGAGGACGATCGCGACGGTGACGTCGAAGTAGATGTGGGCCTCCCCGAGCAGGATCGCGACCGCGCTGTACCCGTACGAACCCAGCGCAGCCGTCGCGACGAGGAGGTCCATATTGGGCCGTCTCGCCCTGAGGCTGACGTACGCACCCCGGAGGATCGGGTAGCCGGTGTAAAAGAGGATAAACGACGTAAACACCCAGATGTTCGCCGACAGGAAGACGGTCTCGTAGCGCCCGAAGTCCGCGACCGGCTCGAGGCCGAAGTAGGTCGGGTACAGAAACAGGACGTACCACACCATGACCATCATGCCGAAGAAGCCGCCGAGCAACAGCGGGGCGAGTCCGTCGTCGGACCCCACGTCGCCATCGTCGTCGGATCGATCGGCGGCGGTGTAGCCGTATCCGGAGACGATATCGGGGAGGTCGTCGGACGCGACCCGGTCGGGATCGTAGACGAGTCGAATCGTATCGGTCGCGTAGCTCGCCGTCGCGCCGAGGACGCCCGCCTCCCGCTCGGCGCTCGTCTCGAGGAAGGCCTCGCACGTCGAGCAGTGCATCCCGTCGACCGATAGATACGCGTCCTCGCCGTCGAGTTCGTCGAGGTCCGGGCCGTCCTCGTCGTCCGGCCGGTCGAGCCGGGACCGAACTGCGGACTCGTCGGGCCCGTCGTCCGTTCGCTCGAGCGCCCGATGGACCTCGAGACAGCCGCGACAGCAAAACGATCCGTCGACGTCGGGGTCGGCTATCGGTTCCGCGGGGGTCGGGAGATCACAGAGGTCGCAGGACTCGGCGTCGGCATCGTCCGGCGAACTGCCCTGGGTCTCGGTCTCGGTTTCGGTCACGGTCTGGGTAGCAGTATCGGTTTCTGTCGTCTGTCAGCGGGGAGCATCGGCATCGGCCGCCGCTCCGTCCTCGTTCGCCGCTGATGCACCCCTCGGAACGTTCGAAGCGTCGGCTGCCGGGTCGATTCGTGCGGTCGCGCGGGCGGTCGTGATTTCCGTCCCATCCTTAGAACACGAACAGGGGCTGGAACGGGAGCGGCAGATGCGGCAGGTGGATCCCGTACAGCATCAGGCCGTGTGACAGGGGGATGTAGCCGAGGACGATGAACGCCGCACCCAGTCCGCGATGCAGTCGGACGCGCGTCCCGGGGGTGATCGAGTTCAGGACGGTGCCGTACGCGAACAGCGTCGGGATCGTTCCGAGCCCGAGAACGGCCAGCGAGAGCGCCCCGCGGGTCGGTGACCCGAGCGCAAACGCGTAGAGATAGGCCGGGTAGATGATCGGACACGGCATGAACCCGTGGACCGCGCCGAGGGCGACGATCCCCGGCGACGTCGCGAGCCGATCGACCCGACTCGAGAGCAACTCCGACAGGCGACGAAACAGCGTGCCGACGAAGGGCAGGTCGTGGCCGGGGACGGCGGTTCGGCCGCGAACGTAGTAGAGCCCGCTCGCGACGATGGCGATGCCGACGAGGATCCCGGTCGCCCCTCTGACGGTGTCGCCGACCGCGGCGACGGCCTCGCTCGAGGCGATCGTGAACGCACCGAGCAGACCGAACAGGCCGCCGATGACGGCGTAGCTGGCGGTCCGGCCGAGGTTGAACAGCGCGTGCTGGCGCACCTCGTAGCCGGTGAGCGTATCGTCGCGGCGCTTCCCGCTCGCCGCGCCGATCCGATCGGCGTACGTCGTGACCAGCGGCCCGCACATCCCCAGGCAATGGGCCCCGGCGAGGAGGCCGACGACGAAGAGCACGAGCAGATTCACACGCCCGAGTTCGGGGGGTCCCGCGGCGGCCATCGACGGAACGACGAGTGAAACGGAGGGCATGGAGACGGCGAGGCTCAGCTGACGGTTCCGTTTCCGTCGCCGTGGTGGTCGCTCCCGTGCGTTCCCTCGACCGGCGACATCGCGATGTACAGCGCGCCGACGATGAGGACGACGTTCACCGCACTGACGATTCCGGCGAGTCCCGAGTTGGTGAACCCGTAGACGAGAATCGGAACGAACGCGAGGAGCCCGACGGCCGCTGCGAGCCGCGGGGTGAGTGTCTCGAAGGCCATGCCCGATTCTATGGACGACCAGGGCTTAATACCCCGAGCACTTCCCATCGGGCGGGAATCACAACTGGTCGTAAGTCGTCCCTATTCCCAACTCAATCGTATGAGTTCACAGACGGAACGACGGGATCCCGATCACGTCCGCGAGATCGGCCACGAGGAGTACGATCCGGTGGGGACTGCGATCTTAATCGGGATTTACTTCCTGATTCTGGTCCTGCTGTGGGTGTTTATGTACTTCGTCGAGTTCCTCGGCAACGGTCCGACCGTCGTCGGGGCCGCCCTGACGGTGGTGGGACTGGCATGAATATCCACACGTACGAGAAGGCGTGGCTGGTCGCCTCGATGGTGCTGATCGTCGGCTTCATCGCGACGATCACCTACGGCGCCGTCGGGCCCGGGATCGCCATGATCGACGACGACGGCGGGTCGATCGACCCCGACCAGATCAACGACGACGAGCGGTTCTCCGATCCCGGCGTCACACACCTGGGCGGGAACAGATACGAGGTGGCCGTCGTCGCTCAGGCGTGGTCGTACAATCCGAGCGAAATCGAGATCCCGGCGAACAGCGAGGTGACGTTTTACGTCACGAGCCGGGACGTGACACACAGCTTCACCGTCGTCGGAACGAACGTGAACACCATGGTCGTCCCCGGCCAGGTGTCCCAGATGACCGTGGAGTTCGACGAAACGGGCGAATACGGCATTCTCTGTAACGAATACTGCGGCGAGTTTCACCACACCATGGAAGGGAAACTGAACGTCGTCCCCGAAGACGAGTTCGACCTGACCGAACTGTCCGTCGAGGCGCCCGACGAGGTCGAGGCGGGCAACGAAACGACGATCACCGCGACCGTCAGCGACGGCATGCAGACCGACCTCGAGACGACCGTCTCGCTCGAGATCGGCGAGCAAACGTACGAGCGCGACGTGACGGTCGCCGGCGCTGGAAGCGAATCCGTCGAGTTCGCGGTCGACACCGCGGAGTTGGAAACGGGCGACAACGACTGGACGGTGACGGTCGACGACCACGAGGAGACCGGGACGCTCACGGTCGGCAACGAGACCAGCGGGGGTGATGGCGATGCGTAACGCCTACGTCGACCAGTTCCCGACCGAAGCCAGAATTATCAAGGCCGCGTTCTGGAGTTCCTTCATCGCGCTGGCGATCGGCGGGACGCTCGGCCTCGTACAGGCGCTCCACCGGACGGACGTCTTCCGATTCATCCAGTCGCCCGATTACTACACCGTGTTGACGGCCCACGGCGTCCTGCTCGCGATTACGTTCACGATCTTCTTCCTGGTTGGGACGTTTACCTGGGCCGTCACGACGAGCCTCGAGCGCGGCGTCGTGGACAGTCGGTTCACCTGGGGCTGGTACGCGATGATGGTCGTCGGCTCCGTGATGGTCGCCGTCACGATCTTCAGCGGCTTCCTCGAGGAAGCCCCCGAGGTGCTCGGGGCGCCGCTGAACGCGGACGTCCTCTTTACGTTCTACGCACCGCTGCAGGCCCACCCGCTCTTCTACGTGGGTCTCGTGCTGTTCGTCGTCGGGTCCTGGCTGGCCGGCGTCGATTGGTTCCGGACGTGGTTCGCCTGGCGCGACGACAATCCCGACGAGCGGATTCCGCTTCCGGCGTTCATGGTGTTGACGACGACGTTGTTCTGGTACATCTGTACCCTCGGCGTCGCGCTGTCGATCCTCGTGTTCTTGCTACCGTGGTCGCTCGGGATCACCGACTCGGTGAATCCGTTGCTGACCCGGACGCTGTTCTGGTACTTCGGTCACGCCGTCGTCTACTTCTGGCTGATGCCGGCGTACCTGATGTGGTACGTCATGCTGCCGAAGTTCTCCGGCGGAAAGCTGTTCAGCGATCCGCTCGCACGCGTCGTCTTCGTGCTGTTCCTGTTACTCTCGACGCCGCTCGGGATCCACCACCAGTACCTGGATCCCGGAATCGCGGAGGGATACAAGTTCATCGCGATGACGAACACGATGTTCCTCCTGCTTCCGAGCCTGCTCACGGCCTTTACCGTCGTCGCGAGCATCGAACACGGCGCGCGTCAGCGCGGCGGCGAGGGCTACCTCGGCTGGCTCAAAGCGCTTCCGTGGCGTGATCCGGTCTTCACCGGCATGGCGCTCGCGGGCCTCATGTTCGCCGCGGCCGGCTTCTCCGGCATGATCAACGCGGGGATGAACATCAACTACCTCGTCCACAACAGCTGGTGGGTCGTCGGACACTTCCACCTCACCGTCGGCACGGCCGTCGCGCTGACCTTCATGGCGGCGTCGTACTGGTTCATCCCGCAACTGACCGGGAAGAAGCTCTGGAACCGTTCGGTCGCGCTGGCGCAGGTCCTGCTCTGGTTCGTCGGGATGACGTTCATGTCGAACGCGATGCACCGGTCCGGGTTGTTCGGGATGCCCCGCCGGACCGCCGAACCGCAGTATCAGGGCTTCGAGTTCGAGCCCGCCGTCGGCACCGTCGGCGAGATCAATATGCAGGTCGCTCTGGGCGGCGTGATACTGACCGTGTCGCTCGCCCTGTTCCTCGCGAACATGATCATGACCTCGTTCAACGGCACCAGCGACGCGATCCCCGACAACACCTACGCCGGCACGCTCTCCGGACCGGAGGACTCGCCGGCCATTCTGGACAACCTCAAACTCTGGACCGCCATCGCGGCCACGCTCGTGATCATCGCCTACACCCTCCCGCTCGCGAGCATCGTCGACGCCGGCGGCCTGTTCGGTCCGGGCATCGACGGCTTCCAGCTCACGATCGGGACCGATCCCGGGCTCGCGCTCGAGTCACTCACGGAGGTGATGCGGTAGATGCGCATCTCCGAGGGCGCACTCCTCGTGGTTCTGGTCATGCTCGTCCCGTTCGTCGTCGAACTCCGGACGGCACTCTCGTGGTTCGGCGTCGAGCTAACCGTCCTCGAGACTGGCGTCATCGGGATAGCGGTCGCCCTCGCGATCGTCGTCTGGGCGGTGTGGTCGCCGAACGGTGACACGAACGGTGAGTCGTCACGGGCCGGCTAACCGGACCGATTCCCCCGTCCGGAACCCCATCCGACCGCTCGACTCTCCTTCTTAGGCCCTCGAAACGAGTTTGCCAGACGTCTGAGCTTTCAAAACGAGTTGTCCAGGCGTCTCAGCCTCAAAACGCATCGCGTTCGCGAAGCGCCTCGACGACCGCGCGGAGTCGCTGTGACGCGCCGCGCGGGGCGACGACGATTCGATCGTCGAACGCCGCGACGAGCAGGTCGTCGACCGCGAGAAGGGAGACGTGCGCGTCGGGCGCGGCGACCACGTTGTTCGACGCGTCGATCGACAGCACGTCTCCGTCGACGATCCGGTTTTCGCCGTCGCGTTCGGCGCTCCGGCCGACTACCCGTCCGACGGCGTCCCACGTCCCGAGGTCGTCCCAGCCGACCGACAGCGGCGTCACGTACGCCTCGGCGGCTCGCTCCATGATCGCGTAATCCACGCTCACGGGGTCGATCGCATCGAATCCGCGGCCGGGATCGCCCGCCTCGAGCGCCTCCACCAGCGGTGCCAGCGGCGAGGTCCGCGCCGCCCGGAGGAGGGCACTCGGCGTCCAGGCGAAGATGCCCGCGTTCCAGTACGCGCCGGACTCGATGAGCCGCGTCGCCTCCTCGCGGTCGGGTTTCTCCGTGAATCGATCGATACCGGCGTAGTCCGTCTCCGGGTCGTCGCCCGTCTCGAGGGACGGCCCGTCGCGATCGGGGACGACGTACCCGTATCCCGTCGCCGGCCGCGCGGGCTCGACGCCCAGGGTCACGAGTCCGTCGGTTTCGCCGGCGATCTCGGCGGCGCGCTCGAGTCGCGCCGCGAACGCGGCGTCGTCGGCGACGTGGTGGTCGCTCGGGAGACAGACCAGTACCGGTTCCCGTCCCGACAGGTCGCGAAGCCGCCAGGCGGCGTAGACCAGCGCGGGGCCGGTGTCCTTGCCCGCCGGTTCGACCAGCACGCCCGCCTCGGGTGCGTGATCGTGAATCTCGTCGGCGAAGGAGCCGCGGGTCAGAACGTACCGTTCGTCGGCGAAGGTGGTCCGATCCATCGTTCGGGCGAGCAGCGATCGCTCGCCGACGAGCGAGAGAAATTGCTTGGGTCGATCGCTCCGACTGGCGGGATAGAGGCGACTGCCGGTTCCACCAGCGAGGACGCAGGCGACGATCGGCCGATCCATGTCACCAGGTCTCGATCCGCCCTTCGCGGACGTCCTCGGCACAGCCCTCGCAGTCGGGGTGGCCCGCCTCGTAACAGGCCGGTCGGTACTCTTCGTCGAGCTTCGCGGCCCGCTGCTGGGCGTGGCGCCGACAGACGATCTTCGCCCGCCCTGCCTCGTCCGACGGAAGGCTGCGGGCGTTCTTCGCCACTTCGTAGGAGCCGCGAGCCTCCTCGAATTGCTCGTCGGTCGATCTGCGAAACGCTTCGAACTGCTCGCCCGCCCCCTGCAGCGTCGAGCGCAGGAATCGCTCGAGTTGTCGCCGATCCGCCATTGCTCCGTGGTTCGAGCGCCGGGCACATAGGTTCGTCGCCGACGGGCCGTCGTTCCGATTCGTCGCCGACAGCACGTCGGCCGAACCACGTTGCCCCGGGCGGCGCTGTGATCCGGGCCGATGCCAACGACTTTGGCGGATCGGCCGTACCCAGCCACATGGACGTCCGCGACGCGCTTCGGGGAATCACCTGTCCGATGGTGACCCCGTTCGACGATGGATCGATCGACGACTCGGCGCTCGTCGACCTGCTCGAGCACCTCCACGACGGCGGGATCGACGCCGTCTTTCCCTGCGGGACGACCGGCGAATTCCCGAGTTTGACGGCCGACGAGCAACGGCGCGTCCTCGAGACGACCGTCGACAACGCCGCCGTTCCCGTCGTCGCCGGCGCCGCCGCGACGAGTATCGGCGAAACCGTCGCGGCCGTAGACCGCGCCGCCGCGGCGGGCGCTGACGCCGCCGTGATCGTCACGCCCTACTTCACCACCGCGAACGCGCCGGCTGGCAACCGACGGTTCCTCGAGGCCGTCCTCGACGAGGCGTCGCTCCCCGTCCTGCTGTACAACATTCCGCAGTGTACGGGCCAGCGTATCGAGCCCGAGACCGTCGCCGCCGTCGCGGACCACGAACGAGCGATCGGGATCAAGGACTCGAGCGGCGATCTGGCGTCCTTCCAGACCGTCCTCCGGGAAACCCCCGACGAGTTCCTGTGTCTGCAGGGGTACGACGCCTTGCTGGTCCCCGCGCTCCGGATGGGTGCCGACGGCGGGGTCAACGCGCTGTCGAACGTCGTCCCCAGCGTGCTGAACGAGGCGTTCGAGCACGCGGCGGACGAGCGCGGCCGGGACCTCCAGAGAGACGCGATCGCGCCGCTGTTCGACGCCTGTACGACCCACGACTTCGCCCCGGCGACGAAAACGGCGCTGGCCCACCGCGACGTCGTTCCGTCCGACGAGGTTCGCCCACCGCTGGTTTCGGTCGACGACGCGGGGACGGAGACGATCGGCGACGCCGTGGACGCGGCGCTCGCAGTCGGCGGGCGCGACGGATAGTGTCGATACGATCCAGCATCGAACCGCCGCTGGTTTCCGTCGACGGCGCGGACCGCCGGGACGAAACTCCCCCTCCACGCGGTCGTGCGGTTTCTTTCGCCGACCTTCACTTCCGCTCCGGTGGCGGTACTTTAAATACTATCGGGCGCGAACGGACGTGTGCCTCCCAGTGAAACCAAGGAGGAGGCGTGACACAATGAGCGACGTACGTCAACACGCGGACGACATACACGAGCAGTTTTCGGACCACCTCGACGTGAGCGTCGAGGACGTCGAAGAGCGCCTGACCACGCTCGTCGACGAGTACAAGGTCCCGATCGACGAGGCGCGACGGAGCGTCACGAACCACTACCTCGAGGAGGCCGGCCTCGAACGCGAGGACATCGCGAGCGGCGGCAGCGAAGCGGCCAACGTCGAGGACGTCGACGAACCCGAGGAGTGGATCGACCTGACGGCCAAAGTCATCGAACTCTGGGACCCCCGCAGCGACTCGGTCGCGCAGGTCGGTCTGCTCGGCGACCCGACGGGGACCATCAAATTCACCAAGTGGGCCAAGTCCGACCTTCCCGCACTCGAGGAGGGCGGCGTCTACGAGCTTCGAAACGTCGTTACCGACGAGTACCAGGGCCGGTACTCGGTCAAACTCAACTCGACGACCGTCATCGAGGAACTCGACGAGGACATAGAGGTCGGCGACGACACCAGCGAGATCGAGGGCGCGTTAGTCGACATGCAAAGCGGAAGCGGCCTGATCAAGCGCTGCCCGAAGGACGACTGTACGCGCGTCCTCCAGAACGGCCGCTGTAACGAACACGGCGAGGTCGAAGGTGAATTCGATCTCCGGATCAAGGCCGTCGTCGACGACGGCATCGACGCCCACGAGGTCATCTTCGACAAGGACGCCACCGAAGCACTGACCGGCCTGAGCCTCGAGGAGGCAAAGGAGATGGCGATGGACGCACTGGATACGACCGTCGTCGCCGACGAGATCGCAGACGACATCGTCGGCACCTATTACCGAATCGAGGGGCCGACGTTCGGTCGCTACGTCCTGGCCGACGACGTCGACGAACTCGACGGGCCGGCGGATGCGGAACAGTTGCTGATCAAAGCGAGGTCGATGTGACATGAGCCAGGCAGAACTCACCCGCGAAGTCGCCCGCCGCGTCTTCGCCTCGGAATTCAACGATTCGACGTACACCTTCAAAGAGAGCGACGACGAGCGCGCCCCCAATTACGCGCTGCTCCCGACGGGCGACCGCGCGAACCGCGTGTTCGTCGTCGGCACACTCACCGAGACCGAAGACGTCGGCGAGGACAGCGAGTACTGGCGCGGCCGGGTCGTCGACCCGACCGGCACGTTCTTCGTCTACGCCGGTCAGTACCAGCCCGAGGCCGCCTCCGTCCTGCGGGACACCGAACCGCCGGCGTACGTCTCCATCGTCGGCAAACCCCGCACCTACGAAACCGACGACGGCACCGTCAACGTCTCCCTGCGACCGGAGTCCATCTCGATCGTCGACGAGGATACCCGCGACCGATGGGTCGTCGAAACCGCCGAGCGAACACTCGACCGCATCGAAGCTTTCGCGGAGTGGGAACGCGAACAGGAGGCGCCCGAAAGCGCCTCGACCGCACCGACGAACGAGTACGCCCAGATGGCCCGCGAGCAGTACGACTCGCCCGTCGTCAACTATCGCAACGACGTGATCCAGGCGCTCGAGAGCCTCGAGACCGTCGACGATCGGGAAGCCACCGCCTGAATCGTCGACACACCGAATCCGTCGTTCGATTCGTCGTGTTTTTTCCGCACTGCGAACCGGCTATCCCACCGAATCGCCGCTGCAGACGCCAACGCCGTCGAGATTCCCCCGCGTCACTTTATTTCCGGCCGATACACCCTGTCCGTCTGACGAATGGTTAAGTGGCGTGAAAGAAGAGTATGGGTATCCATGGGGAACAAGAACAAGACCATCTCGTTTCGGGTCAACGAGGACGCCTTCGAGGCGCTCCAGGAGATCGCCGAAGAGCGCAACATCTCGCTCTCGGCGGTCTTCCGGGATTACGTCGACCAGTTAGTCGAACACGACGGGCAGGTCGAGGTCGTCCCCGAAGGAGACCTCGAGGCACGAGCCACCGATGGCGAGACGGACGTCTCGTTCCCACCGACCGTCGAAGTCCCAAAGCGGTTCATCCGCGAGCACGAGCGGTTGGAACTCGAGGCCGAACACCTCCGCGAACAACTCGACGAGTACAAAGGATACGTCAACGATCTGCAAGACCGACTCGAGGACGAGGAAGACGAGGTGTTGCTGCTCGACGAGTTGGACGACGAGGAATCGTATCAGTTACGGTAAACGCGACGCGTCGACTCGACGGCGGGTCGGTCGGAGACTCCCTCACCGAGCCAGATCCTGTTTCGCCTGCCGAATCTCGTCGTACTTCTCGTCCGCGCCGTCGACGCGAGCGAGCCCTTCTGCCGCCTCGAGCGTTCGGACGGCGTTGTCGAGAAACGATAGGACGTCGCCGGAGTACGCATAGACCATGTAGTCGTCGGTCATGACGTCGACGATGGCGTCCGGACCGAGCCCCTGGGCGCGTAACTCGAGGAGATACTCGATGAACTTCCGCTCCGGGCACCCGCAGTAGGGGTTGGTGTCACAGTCGCAATCGAGGAAGTCCTGTGCGAAATCGAGAACGCGATCGCGGGTCGCGTCGTCGAGTTTCTCGAGGCCGGATCCCTGAAAGAGGACGTCGAGCGTCGCGCCCTTGAACGCGCCCTTGGGGATGTTCGTCTCGAGTTGCGAACTGAGTTGGCGGTGGTTTTTGACGTAGATCTTGTCGGTGATAGCCACGCGTTGGCGGTTCTTGCGGCCGTGGGCCGAAAAACGTCCCGGTCGCGGTCCGGTAGGGTCGGAATCGCTGTCGGGGCCGATCGAGTCGGGACTGAGTCGCGGCGTGTCGTCGGGCCCAACCGAAATCGCGCGGTACGGAGTCGCACACCCCGAACCCGGAGTCGTAACGTATTTCAGGCCGACCGCGTGTAGGATAACTTGCAAGCGCGTCCGGGTTGGGGTAGTGGTTATCCTTCAGCCTTGTGGAGGCTGAGACGCGGGTTCGATTCTCGCACCCGGACTTTTTCGCGAGGAACGAAGTGACGAGCGGGAACGCCGGACGGCGAGATCGAACCACGCGAGACGAGTGTAACGAGTCTCGCAGTCGGGTTCGATTCTCGTATCTGGACCGCGATATCGCGCCCTCAGCGATGTGTCGCGACTCGAGAACCGATCGGATCGTCGGTCACACGCGTAGCGGTCGTCGGAGAGTTCACCCGAAGAGGTTCTGCAGCGTCATGACGACGAAGAGTGCGATCACCGCTTCGGAGATGAGCCACGAGTTGTCGTCCATCCAGTCGCGAATCCCCGGGAGCGCGGCTTCCGCTCGCTCGCCCAGCACCAACACACCGAGGGACGGAAGCGCCAGGATGAACAGCGTGAGGAGGATAAATCCGGTCGCGTCCGTGATCGGATCGCCGTTCGCCGCGAGGTAAGTGCCGACGCTCACCGAGGTGACGACGTCGGTCGGAAAGAATCCCAACAGGAGAAATCCCAGTCGAAACGAGAACCGCGGTGTCGCGGTGGTCAACTTCCCCATCCACTCCGGCGGCTCCGACACGGTCCGCTTTCTGTAGGTATCCACCGCCGCGTAGAGGAGCAAGACGAGGACGGCGACGTAGAGCAGTTGCCGGACGCTCGTCCCGAGGAGGGGGCCACGACCACTGAGTCGATTCCCGAGGAGGTACGCGACGGTGACGACGAGACTGATAGACAGGGACGCACCGACGACGTACGCTGTCGAGTTCGTCCGCCACTGTTCGCTCGTGGCGAGGAAAATCGGCGAGAGTATCTGTGGACCTGTAATCATCACCATGGCCAACGGGAGAACCTGCACGAGGCTCATATCTCACGCCCGCTACGAACCGATTCGGTCCGGCGATCTGAATCCCAATTCGTGTTCACATGATCGATTTTCGACATTCTCGTGGTACCCCTACCGAAAAACAGTAGGCTGTCGAACGGAATTAGTGTTGTCAAAGCAACAGAAGAAGGAACGTCCCGTTTTCGTACAGGTAGTTCGGTCGCCTTCGTCGTGTCGCTGACCGGTATCCTCGATGATACCGTCGAAAACGCCGACGAGCACCTTTTTATCGTGTCGGCCCGCCAGTATATGACATGACTGACGGACTGGATCCGACGGAGACGACCGACGGATCCATCGTCGTTCGACTCCTGGACGATCGCACGGGACGCGACGAGATCCGGTGTAACTCGTACGAACGAGCGATAGCGACCGTGAAGGATCGTCACCGCTCGGTCACGGTCGCGAAGATCGTGGATCGGGACGGGGACGTCGTCTTCACCTCCGCCGACATGGACATCGAAGTCTGGGAACGGGAGTGGCACCACGCGAAGCGCCGCCTGTCCGTCGACGCCGACGCCTACGAGTGCCCGTACGACAGCGTCGGGTGTTTCGCCGACGACCTGTGCGTGCAGTGTGAGATGGACGCGCTCCAGAATCGACACTGAACACGGGCCCCGTCGCTGATTCGACCGTGCGGTTACGTCGATTCTTCGACGAACGACGTCACTCGGTCGACGAAATACGCCGGCCGTTCCTCGGGGATCCAGTGGCCGGCGCGGTCGACGACCTCGCCGTCGACGTCGGTCGCGACGGCGTTCATATCCCTGATCGGCAGTTCGCCGAACGAGGCGACGCCACCGAGGGCGAGAACCGGCATCTCGAGGGGATCTTCGGCGTGTTCCCGGTTATGTTCGGCGTCGGCGTCGTACGCGCGATAGTACTCGAAGCCGCCGCGAAGGCCGCCGGGTGCGGCGTAACACCGGACGTACTCGTCGCGAGCGTCGTCGCTAATCGCGGACGGGTCGTAGGCACCTTCCCGGTAGAACCACGAGAGATACAGCCGCTCCCGTCCGGCGACGAGCTGTTCCGGGAGGTCCCGAACGCTGTGGAATCGCGTGTGCCAGAGTTTACGTTTCTCGTCCTCGTGAACCCCCGGGAGCCCGGCCTCGAGAACGGCGAGTGCTCGGACTTCGTCGCGGTACTGCGCGGCGTACGCGTAGGCCGTCGGCATTCCCCAGTCGTGGCCGACGAGCGCGATCGGCTCGCCGCCGAATCCGAGGTGGTGGACCAACTCCCTGACGTCCGTCGCGACGGTGTCCTTGTCGTAGCCCGAGACGGGCGTCTCGGAGTCGCCCAGTCCCCGCAGATCTGGCGCGATGACGGTGTACTGCTCGGCGAGGTCCGGAATCACGTGACGCCACTCGTACCACGTCTGGGGCCACCCGTGCAGCAGGACGAGCGGCGGTCCCTCCCCGGCGACGACGTAGTGCAGTTTGACGCCGTTGACGCGGGCCAATCCGTGTTCGAGGTCGTTAATTGCGACCATACCTCATTATTGAAGCAGCGATCTATCAGTCTTCGGTAACTCGGACGGGAGCGGTAGCGCCACCGGTCGAACGCGGCGGGGGAATTTGGATCCGGCCACGCCTCTCGCGAAGGCGATCCACGTTTCACGCCACGATATCCAGGCACGCTCGTTTAGACGGTCAGGCCCGTATTTCTGCGTATGCCGGACGCCCGACGTGGCGGACTGTTCGACGACCCGAAGCGAGACGCAACGATGGCCTGGCTCGTCACGGTCGTCCTCGCTGTATTCGCGATCCGATACGGACTCACGAACTCGTACCGGTGGTTCGCCTTTACCGCGTTCGCGGTCGTGATCGTGTTGCTCCCGGTCGCCGCGTTTCGGGACCCCCTTTCGATCCCGCCCTGGGACCTGGTCGTTCTCGTTCTCGTTCCAGTCGCCGACGCGGCGCTGTTCGGCGAGTCGGTCCTGACGGCGATCACCACGTACGTCGCCGTCGCCGCAATTTCGCTCATCGTCGCCGTCGAGATGGACCGGTTTACCGTAGTTCGAATGAATCACTCCTTCGCGGTCGTGTTCGTCGTTCTCATGACGCTCGCCGTCGCCGGCGGCTGGAACGTCGTCCAGTGGCTCGCAGACGTCGCCTTGGGAACCGACTACCTCCTGGACGGACGCTCCCAGGACGCGGCCAACCGGGCGCTGATGATCGAATTCGCCTATGCGGCGATCGCTGGTCTGCTCGCGGGGCTCCTCTTCGACCGGTCGTTCCGGTCGTACTCGGAGAGCGTCTCCGAGCAGCCGTCCCCGACCAACGAACCCGGACCGGATACGAACGCCGAACCGATACCCGCCCCGATCCGCGATCGGTTGGACGTCCCAGACGAGACCGTCAGACGGCTTTCGCGGGGGATACAGATCGCGCTCGCCGGCCTCCTGCTGTTCGGCCTCGTTCGCCGCGACCTGACGACCGTCGTCAACGCCGGCGTCGCGCTGGCGATCACGTTCCTCCCGGCCGTCCTCGAGCGAGACGCGAGACTACCGCTCGAGCCGGGGCTCGTATTCTGGCTCACTGCGGCCGTGTTCCTCCACGCGCTCGGCTCCGCCGGTGCCTACGCGCTCGTCGGCCAGTGGGATAGTCTGACCCACACGCTCTCCGCCTCGATCGTCGCGGCGGCGGGGTACGCGGTCGTTCGAGGAATCGACCTCCACACCGACGAGGTGTCCCTGCCGACGACGATGCTGTTCGCGTTCATCCTCGTGTTCGTCCTGGCCTTCGGCGTCCTCTGGGAACTCCTCGAGTTCGCCATCGACGAGAGTGCACGGCGACTCGGATTTCAGGCCGTCGTCGCCCAGTACGGTCTCAACGATACGATCGTCGACCTCCTGTTCGACGGCGCGGGCGCCGTCGTCGCCGCGATCTGGGGCGCGTTGTACCTCACCGACCTCTCCCGGCGGATCGCGAATCGACTCGAGCGGTAATCCGTCCGCTCGTCGCTGGTGCTCTCCTGAACGGGAGCGCGCGACAAACGGGCGAAACGGGCCCAAAACGCGATCGCGGAATCAGTCCGCCGCGTCGGTCAATCGCCGCACGTCGTCGTCGCCGAGCGACAGCCGTGACGCGGCGACGTTCGACTCGAGGTGCTCGGGATCGGACGTGCCCGGAATCGGGAGCACAACCGGCGACCGCTCGAGCAGCCACGCGAGCGCGACCTGTCGCCGCGTCGCGTCGTGGTCGGCCGCGATCTCGTCTACGAGGTCCGCGTGTTCCTCGAGATCGCCGCCGTTGATCGGCGCCCACGGGATGAAGCCGATGTCGTGTTCCTCGCAGTACTCGAGGGCCGCCGCGCTTCCGCGGTCGTTCAGGTTGTACCGGTTCTGGACGGTCGCGACCTCGACGTGTTCGCGCGCTCGTTCGATGAGGTCGACCGAGACGTTACTGAGTCCGACTTGCTCGACGACTCCCTCGTCTTTGAGTTCGGCGAAGGCCTGGACGGAGTCTTCGAACGGCGTCTTATCGTCGTCCGGACGGTGGAACTGATAGAGATCGATCGTGTCAGTCCGAAGTCGGTCCAGCGATGTGAGGACCTGATTCCGGATGTAATCGGGGTTGCCGTGGGCGATCCAGTCGCCCTCGCGGTTGCGCAACAGCCCGGCTTTCGTCGCCACGAGGACGTCGTCGGGATCGCCGATCGCCTCGCCGATGAGCCGCTCGCTGACGGCCGGACCGTACGAGTCGGCCGTGTCGATGAAGTCGACTCCGCAATCGACCGCGTGCCTGACGACCTCGCGCGCGGTTTCCTCGTCCTCGGGCGAACCGATGATGTCGTCGCCACAGAGTCGCATCGCACCGAACCCGAGTCGATGAACGGTCGTCTCGCCGATGTCGAACGTATCGCTCTCGTTGGTGATCGCGTCGTTGCTCACGACTGGCACAACTCACAGCAGACTGATAACCGTTGGGCGTTCAGCCGCCGACGCGGACTGACCGAGTGCCGGGCGATCGCGCTCGGGTTCGCTATGACGTTCGACGTCGTCCGCGCGACGGCACCGATCCGACGGTCGTCCGAACGGCTCATCGTTCACCCATCGGTGATGAACGAGTTCCGCAGCGGCGGGTAACTCACGATCGTCGAGAGCCGAAGTGTGTACGCGAGCAGAAACGCAAGCGGGGCGAATGCCACCCCGCACAGCAGACTGAATCCGGCGAGATGCGCCGGCACGGAAGCCGATAACTCGAGCGAGCCATCGTAGACGAGATCGCGACGGACGAACTGGCGACCGCCGCGACGATGTTGGCCCACGTTGGCCCACATCAGGACGCGCGTCCGTCCGAGCGCCGTCAGCGTCGCCCCGTTCGGCCCCATCACGTTTCCGAGGAAGA
This sequence comes from Natrinema caseinilyticum, assembly GCF_024227435.1. Classification (GTDB taxonomy): domain Archaea; phylum Halobacteriota; class Halobacteria; order Halobacteriales; family Natrialbaceae; genus Natrinema; species Natrinema caseinilyticum. Next base: position 3,303,137 of record NZ_CP100445.1, on the reverse strand, counting down.
ACGCGACGGCGAGCAATCGGAGCGCGTCCGCGCCGACAGCGTACTCGGCGCCGAAGACGGCCGCGAGAACGAGCGGGTAAACGCTCCTCGGCCCGCGAGCATCAACACCATTCCGGTAACCGTTCCGGAGACGACCACCGCCGCGCCGCCTGCGACGCTGAACAGTGGGTCGACACGTTCTCCGTCCTCCTGTCCGTCACTACCCCACCTTCTCCCCCTCGGCGACGAATACGTTATGGACCCGATTACCGGTCTACGGAGACCTCCACGCGTTCGCCCGCTGGGGCACACAGCGGGTCACGGAATAGAGTGCGGCCCGAGGAGGGGACACGGAGCCGGCGGTCCGGACACGGAGCCGGCGGTCCGAAGAGAAAGACGGCGAGAATCGTGGCGCAACGCCGTCGTCACTCAGTGGTGGTGACTGTGCGTGTGGCCGTGATCTTCCGGCGGCGACAGCGGCCGCTCGCACCGGACGTTCGAGTAATGCGACTGAAACAGTTCCACGAACTCCTCGTCGGGATCGAACTGGTGGCGCTGGATGCATCCCACGTCCGCCCCGAGCAAGTGCACGCTCACGCTCGGCACGTCGGACGACGTCTCTACCTGGTGAATATCGTTGTTTGGGGGAACGATTTCGTAAAAATCGCCGCGCTCCATCTCTTCGGTCCGGAGGTGCTCGAGGTCGGCGTGGCCGATGTGGTTGTCCGCGTCGTCCGTCCGCCGGTAGAACTCCTCCGTCTGGGTCCCCGAGTAGATTCCGACGAGCCCCCAGGCGAGGTGGTCGTGAACCGGCGTCTCGACGCCCGGCGGAAGTGCGAGCGTAAACAGCGTGAGCTTCTCCGGTCTGCGGTACAGAAGCCACTGGGCGATGTCACGCCCCATCTCGCCTTTGTCGTCGTACCCATCGGGGACGAGTCCGTCGTACGGTTCGGGAAGCCAGTCGTCGTCGGTCAACAGATCCTGGAAGGGATCGTGGAGCGCCTCCAGGAGATCCGGAATCTCCTCGTGCGTGTTTGCAGCGTCGTCTACCGTGTCGATGAACGACTGAAGGCGATCGTTTTCGAGGTACCATTCTTCGGTCATGGCACCCCGTTTCTCCCCGACTGACTTAACTTTCCCCCGGCTGCTATCACTCCTCCGGCGTCGTTCTGCTGTCACTTTCGCCTCGGACGGACGGCGACGGTCGGCACTCACACCCCTGTGACCGCTCCGTTCAGGTGGATTCGACCCGATCGGTGCGATGTTTGAGTGTCGACAGTACTCGAGTCGGTCGACGATCGTCTCGCACCGGACAGATGCGGCCGAAGGCACTGCAGGCGCTCTCGACCGTTGTCGCCGGCGGACCGGCCGTCCGCTCGCACGGGTTCCGAACTGCGAACCGCCCTCGAGATCGGACGAATCGACGACGCCGGGACGCGACGGCCCGCTCGACGTCGGTGAATCGGTACGGTTTCACGTTCTCACCCAAGAGAGCGGTACATGACGCTTCGTGAGCGACTCCATCCCGATTTGGTCGCCGGCATCCGCGCAGCAGGACCGATCGTCATCGGAATTATCCCCTTTGCGCTCGTTACCGGGATCACCGCTATCGGTGCGGGGTTGACGGTCGCGGAAGCGGTCGGGATGTCGGTCATCGTTTTTGCGGGCGCCTCCCAACTAGCCGCGATCGACCTCATCGGTTCGAACGCGTCGTTTATCGTCGTCGTTGGGACGGCGGTCGTGATCAATATCCGAATGATCATGTATTCGGCGTCGATCGCGCCGTATTTTCAACCGTTTTCCCTCCGCATCCGCGGGCTGGCCGCCTACGTGCTGACCGACCAGGCGTACGCGATGTCCGTGGCCGAGTACGAAACGAACGACCAACGGCACCGGCTCTGGTACTACGTCGGAATCGCTGCGACGCTGTGGGTCGTCTGGCAAATCGGGACGGTCGTCGGGGCAGTCCTCGGAGCGAGTGTCCCCGACTCGCTCGGGCTCGACTTCGCGCTGCCGCTGGTGTTCATCGCGTTGCTCGTGCCGGCAATGAAAGACGCTGGGACGACGACTGCCGGCGTTGTCGCCGGGATCGCCGCGCTCGGTGTTGCGTCAGTCGGCGTGCCGCTCAATTTCGATCTACCGATCGCGGCGGTGATCGGAATCCTCTCCGGGGTGGCCGTCGACGCGTGGAGGAACGTATGACGGAGTGGTCACACGGTGGTATCTGGGCCGCGATAGCGGGCATCGGTATCTGTACGTACGCGATCCGGCTCTCGTTCATCTATCTGTTCGGACGGATCGACTCGGTCCCGCCGCGCATCCGCCACGTACTCCGATACGTCCCCGCGGCCGTCCTCGCTGCGCTCGTCGTCCCGTCGGTCGTGACGGTTCAGCCGACGGTCGGCGAAACGTTGCTCGACGACCGCCTGATCGCAGGGACGATCGCTACGCTGGTGGCGTGGCGCACCGGGGACATTTTCTACACGATCGTCGTCGGCATGAGCGCGTTGTGGGTGATACGGTTCGGGCCGTCGCTGATCGGGTGACCCGGCTTCTCAGTCACGCTGTATGTCGTCCACGAGTGAAGAGTGGAAACGTTTCGTTGGCAATGTCGACGAAATTCGCACGCTGTACGTCCGGCGTCCTCTCGGTCGCCTGCCAGTAGGTAGCATCCTGACAGCCGTGGACCGCTTCGCGGACGAGCGCGCTTTTACCGAGTCGTCGACGTCCGTAGACGACTACCAGTTCGGCGTTGTCGTTCTCGAACCGCGATTCCAGCAGGTCGTGTTCGTCGTCGCGGTCGACAAAACGCGGAGGGACCATATCAATCGTTCCGCTCCGACGGAATTCGAGGTCCCTACTCAACTCGAACCTGTCCCGTTATTCGGGGCCCGAAACTGGTTAGCACTCCTCGTCGTCGGTCACGGTCAGCGTCCCGGTTTCGGTTTCGTCGTTCGCGGTGATGGTCCACTCGTGGCCACCGGGACCGAGATCCCGGCTCATGACGCCGAAGTGGGCGGTATCCGTCTCGCCAGGCTCCAGTTCGATTGGCGAAGCGGACAATAGAGGTTCGTTAAACTGACCGATCTTGAATCTCCCCTCGACCGTGACGGATTCGTCACCGGAGTTTGTCACCTCGATGTCGAAGTCGGCGGCGTCCTCGCTCGGATCGGCGACCTCTTTGTATGGGACCGACTCAGGTGCCGACACCGAGAGTTCGAGACCGCCCTCCCTCTCGACATCATCATCGTTAGATTCACCCGCCCCACTCGAAGCGAGTCCAAGTCCGCTCGAAAGCGTTACACCTGTCACGAGGACCGTTCGGCGATGCCAGCTTGACATACCACCGTCAACTCTGATAGACACCTTCACTATCAAGTTATTATGAATTGGTTGTGCTGAATACAATTTCCACGCGATAAAATTATAATAACACTTGGGTTCAAGAACATCTTCCCAGACTCGTTTGTCAAGTCACATAGCTTGACCAGGAGAGACAAAGGAAGTGATTACGTCAGTAAACACTACGTGACAACGAGGCGAATCCGTGGCCTTGTTGAAACCCTCGCCCGGTGATAGATTTCATCAGCTGTGCGAGAGATACAGCGCTTCTCAGTCGAGATGGGAGAGCGAGAGTCCCATCCGAACCACTCAATTGACGATGGAATTGTCAAACTCATATTGCCAACGTATAGATACTGAATAACAAATAATCAGCCTGGTTTGGGTTAGAGGTGAGGGACGGACGACACGCCGGTCTCAAATTTGCTCAGTGCCTGCCCACATTCGTGAACTCAGCCACATCGGCGCTCAACCTGAGCAATGGGGAAAATAATGCTCGTAATTACGATACTCGTAATCGTGACGCTGCTCGCACTGGGCCTAGTGCTCTATTCGAGCCGGGTCCAGGAATCGAGGCGCTACCAAGCCATGGTCGTCCCGCTGGCCAACATCATGGACATCGGGTTCGTCGCGATGACGCCGATTATCGTGCACATCACCGGACTTGGTTCGGCCCTGATGATGCTCGGCCTCTGCGCGCTGGGCTACGCGATGGGCTGGGTCATGCGCCTCAACATCGAGCGATTCGAGCCGATGTCCGGCGAAAAAGGTCTCCTGAGCAGTATCTCGAACGTTGCCAAGTGGTCGTTGATTGTCGCCTCGCTCGTGAACGTCGCCTATTACCTGCAACTGATGGGTGAAGCCATCGTCTTCCCCTTCGACCTCGGAACCGCCGAAGCCGCCACGGTCGTAACAACAATCGCGGTCGGATCGCTGATCGGCCTCGGTGTGGTCGGCTTCTTCTTCGGGCTGGAAAAGCTCAATCAGTTGGGCGATCGGACGACCGCGTTCAACCTCGCGGCCATCACGGCAATCATCGTCGGATTTCTCGGATACAACGTCGTCGTGGCCCTTCAGGGGAACTGGTCGCTCCCCGACTACAACCCGCCACTCACCACGAGGGGCACCCGCCAGATTCTCGGGTTCTTCGCACTCGTCCAGGGCTTCGAGGCGTCCCGGTACCTCGGCGGTGAGTTCAGCGCAGCGCGACGAATCCGGACGATGCGGCTCGCGCAAATCATTGCCACGGTCGCATTCGTGCTCTTCCCGGCGTCAGCCCTCCTCCTCTTCGCGCAGGTTCGCCCACAGCCGACCCCGGCCGCGGTCCTTACGATCGGCCAGGTGGCAAGCCCCGTGCTCCCTTGGCTCACTCTGCTCCTGGCGGTTGGAAGCCAGTCGTCTGCCTCCATCAACGCTATTTCCTCGCGCTCCGATGTCTTGGAAGAAGTCACCGACGAGCGCCTCCCACGCGCCTATACCTTCCCACTGCTCGCTGTGGGCGCCATTGGGGTCGTGTTGGTCACCGACGTGCTCACGGCCGTCGCAGCGGCCTCACGGGTCTTCGCGGTGTTCTTCGCGATACAGTGTCTGATCGCACTGATCCTAGCCGTCCGCGACAAGCAGTGGGTACAGACCGTGGGCATCACCCTGGTCGGCCTAGCGATGGTGAGCATCGCGATCTTCGGCATCTCTTCTTGAGCTATGTCTGTTTCCGCCGAACCCACGGCTCGGGGTGCTGAAGAGACGCGTCGTGTTGGCGACCTCGTTTGACAGATTCATTCTCTATATTCAGCAGCCTGTTCCTCTCAGAGCTACGGACAATCAAACTGCCCGTGAGAAACATCGAGTCCTCGTTCGAGGTTGTGAACGACACACTTGATGACGAGTTCGCGGAACTGCTTCCACCAGAGGCGTGACCGCACGAATGCACCGAATTTCTGTTTAATCCCCGCGTTGACCGTCTCGTTCATGTTTCGGCGATGGTAGAGGTCGCTGTCCAGCCGTGCATTCCACGCTTTGTGGAGTGAGGTGAACTCACGATGCTTGATGAGTGGTCGAATGTCGTGTTCACGGGCGAGCCGCCGGAGCTTCTGGTCGTCGTATCCCTTGTCACCGGTCAAAACCGCGATGGACTGTGCGTTCCGTTTCACTACCTGTGGCGCAATCTGCGTATCGTGTTTTCGCGTTGTCGTTACGTGGATATCGAGCACAGCGTTGGTCGCTGTATCGACCAACAGCGTTGTCTTCAACTGCTGGATAGTGAGATTCGTTCGCTTCGTGTAGTGAGTTGAGGCATGAGCGCGCTCGAATCCGGACGCATCGATGCCGGTGACACCGTTCAGCGGCAAGTCCGCGAGCGAGACGTTCAGTAACACTCGCCAGACGGCCATCTCTAGGCGCTCGAAGGCTTTGCAGAGTGTCGAGGGTGCGGGAATTGAATCAAGATTGAGGGCCTCGCGGATGCGTGGCATCTCAATGAGTTCATCAACGAGATCGCGGTACGTAGTCGTCTTCTTCACCTTCAGACAGAGCAGGACGACGTGTTGCCGGAGCGTGAACCGCTTCCGCGAATAGCGAGTCGAAAAACGTGCAACAGCACGGCGAGCCACCACCATAGCCCGTTCAACGAATCGAAGGAGTCGTGACTTCGGGAGAGCGTCCATCTTCCCTCCAACTATCCACCAACCATGTTTGTCGGAAAGGGTTTCAACAAGGCCGAATCCGTCGAACCTGTCGAGATGATGAAGGGGATTCGGTTGCTATCTGCCCCTCGCTACTCTCTGCCGCGCTTAGTGGATCCTCGAAACGAGAGGGTTAGAGAGAAAGTCGATTGGTAGAGGCGTCATTGTAGATTGCAGCGTCCTTTTCTCCAAGTCCGCCGAATTAGACAACGAGATGAAAATCGATCCTGATCCCACCGGGATGACGCGAGAGCGGTCTTCGATGGACGAGTCCCTGTGAGTTCCATTCTGTACGCTGAAATATAGGCCCCTCTCAAATCGAATCTAGCCTGAAGTGGTCGAAGGCGTCGGGGAACGAATGGAATGATGAGAATAACGATCAAGTCTCAGCCGGGAATCGCGGAGAAATCGACAGACGGCGCTACTAGCCTGTGAATTCGGACCGAGTAGAATCGGAATGCCGCCTCCCGGATTTGAACCGGAGGAAGACGGACGGCTCGCTACGCTCGCGGTTGCGACTTCCAGGGTTCAGAATCCGGTCGTGAGCATTGTCACTGCTCACTTCGTTCGCAGGAAAATGCCGCCTCCCGGATTTGAACCGGGGACAGCTCGATCTTCAGTCGAGTGCTCTCCCAGTCTGAGCTAAGGCGGCCTACTCCTCCCTCCGTCCATCGTATAAAAAAGGATTTCGAATTGGGGCCGACGACTCCGCCGTGGTACGGGACCGTCGTGGGTCGCTCCGATCGTTTCAATCTGTCTCTCGAACTGGATTACACGGCCTCGTGATTTCACGTAAGTTACTCGAAACAGGCGTTACACTGAGGATACGGTCACGCCTCCGCGCGATTATCGGCTGTCTGTTGGATTATCGGATATTCAAGACACTCTTTTCCGCCCTGGGGGGTAATATCGTGTTATGGAAGCACTTGCCTCGAGCCAGGCGGAGCAAGAACTCTCCGCCGACACCATCCTCGAGTTACTGGCAAATCGGCGGCGGCGCTACCTTCTGTACGCCTTGCGCGGGCGCGAAGATCCGATCGAACTCTCGACGTTGGCCGAAACGGTCGCGGGCTGGGAACACGACGTTCCGCCGGACGAGGTCGCGAAAAACGAGTACAAGAGCGTCTACGTCTCGTCCGTCCAGTGTCACGTCCCGAAACTCGACGATGCGGGCGTCGTCGACCACGACGAGGACAACCACACCGTCGTCCTCGCGGACAACTTCGATCAGCTCGAACCGTACCTCCGGATCGTCGTCAAAGACGAACCGGAGAATTCGACGCTCCACAGTGCCCTACAGACCGATTCGGGCGAGGGCCTGCTCGGTCAGATCCGAGAGAACGTCGCGCGTCTCAAGCAGTGACTACTCCCGGTCACGACAGGCTGACTCGAGGATAGTGGAGCATTGGTAGCGCCGGTCAGACTCGAGGTCTCGCGTTCGCTTCCACAAGCGGCGCCGTGTTTTTCGACGTGTGTGTGCGGCTCCGGCAGATGCCCTTTCTCGAAGCCTGTACGGTTGGGCTTCGATCGTCACGTGTGAGATTTGCCGAGTGAAAGTGGGCTCGAGCGGGTTCGAACCACGCCAAGACGTGCTCACTTCGGTGTGTGCGTCTCGTCTCGTTCGAACCCGCTCTCGCATACATTTCTGTGGCTCGCTATCGTTCGTCCCAGAAATGGGCTCGGGCGGGTTCGAACCACCGACCTCGGCCTTGTAAAGGCCGCGTCATGACCAACTAGACCACGAGCCCGCATTCGGGACGAGTGTCCCCGTCCGAATAACCTTTACCTTCTGGCGGTGGAGGTATCGTGCATGGTTTTCGAGCGCGGATGGAAAGCGCTTCTCGCGGTCGCGGTCATCTCGGTCGTCGGTATTGCCCTCGTGCAGGCGGGCTTCGTTTCGGGCCCCTGGAGTCCGGAGAACGGAGAGGCCCGCGTCGTCGACCCCGAATCCGATTCCGGCGATCCGAAAGCCGTCATCGACGTCGAGGTGGCAGATTCGCCACGAGAACGGCGTACCGGGCTAAGCGACCACGACTCTCTCGAGTCGGGCAACGGGATGTTATTCGTCTACGACAGCGAGCAAGAGCTGACGTACGTGATGCGAAAGATGGACTTTCCGATCGACATCATTTACATCGGCGCGGATCACGAAATCACGTCGATCCACCACGCCCGCGCGCCCGGCCCGAACGAGGACGGAAACGACATCGAGTATTCGGGGCGCGGGAAGTGGGTGCTCGAGGTCCCGCGAGGCTACACGAACGAGACGGGCATCGAAGTCGGCGACGAAGTCGAGATCGACCTCGAGTCGAACCAGACGATCATCGCCGGACAGGGAGCGAGCGCCGGAACGCTCGAGGGAGTCGCGTCGACGGCACGAAGCGACCCATCCCCGCAACCCGTCGCCGGTCGAGCAACGTATTTCGATTCGTCGGTAATTCTTATTGCTGGGGGTCCCCGAAGCCCGGTCAATGAGTAGCGCCGACTTGGACGAGGACGACCCGTTCGAGGAGCAGCGCGAGGAGGTCGAAAATCCGATGAAACGCCTGTTTTTCGAGTACGGATCCAACTATCTGGGCGCTGCGACGATCGGCGTGATCGCGAGCATTTTCGCCCGAATTCTCGATTTGCTGCCCGCCCTCATGCTCGGCGTCGCGATAGACGCCGTGATCCGCCAGGAGGTCGGGTACGTCGAGGCGTTCCCGATCGGTGGAAGTCTCGTCGCGCCGTCCGTTCCCGAGGGACGACTGGCCCAGTTCTGGTTGACGATCGGCATCATCGCGAGCGCCTTTCTCCTCTCGGCGATCTTTCACTGGACCCGAAACTGGGGTTTCAACACGTTCGCCCAGCACGTTCAACACGACGTCCGGACCGACACCTACGACGAGATGCAGCGGCTCAACATGGGATTTTTCGCCGACAAACAGACCGGCGAGATGATGTCGATCCTCTCGAACGACGTCAACCGACTCGAGAAGTTTCTCAACGACGGAATGAACTCCATGTTCCGGCTGGTCGTGATGGTCCTCGGGATCGGGGGACTGTTGGTGGCAATCAACTGGCAACTGGCGCTGATCGCGTTGCTGCCGGTGCCGCTGATCGCCGTCTTCACCTACCTCTTCATCCAGACTATCCAGCCCAAGTACGCCCAGGTGCGCTCGACCGTCGGCAAGGTCAACTCCCGACTCGAGAACAACCTGGGCGGCATTCAGGTCATCAAGTCCAGCACGACCGAAACCTACGAGTCGGATCGCGTCGAGGACGTCTCACAGGAATACCTCGACGCGAACTGGAGCGCGATCCGAACCAGGATCAAGTTCTTCCCCGGGTTGCGTGTCCTGGCGGGCATCGGCTTCGTCATCACCTTTCTCGTGGGCGGGCTCTGGGTCATCGATGGCCCGCCGGGCCCGTTCTCGGGAGAGTTAAGAACCGGGATGTTCGTCGTCTTCATCCTCTACACTCAGCGGTTCATCTGGCCGATGGCCCAGTTTGGCCAGATCATCAACATGTATCAGCGCGCTCGCGCCTCGAGCGCCCGCATCTTCGGACTGATGGACCAGCCAAACCGGGTCGACGAGGAGCCCGACGCTCCCGATCTCGAGGTAACGGAGGGCCGCGTCGCGTACGACGACGTCGCGTTCGGCTACGATGGGGACGAGACGATCATCGAGGGGATCGACGTCGCAGTCGAGGGCGGCGAAACGGTCGCGCTGGTCGGGCCCACCGGAGCCGGAAAATCGACGGTCCTCAAGCTACTCCTCCGGATGTACGACGTCGACGACGGGGCGATCCGCATCGACGGCCAGAATATCGAGGACGTCACGCTCCGGAGCCTCCGCGAGTCGCTGGGGTACGTCAGTCAGGACACCTTCCTCTTCTACGGGAGCGTCGCGGAGAATATCACGTACGGAACGTTCGACGCGGACCGCGAGGACGTCGTCGAGGCGGCCAAGATGGCCGAGGCGCACGAGTTCATCCAGAATCTGCCCGACGGGTACGACACCGAAGTCGGCGAGCGCGGCGTCAAACTGTCGGGCGGGCAGCGCCAGCGGATCTCGATCGCCCGCGCGATTCTCAGAGACCCCGACATCCTCCTGCTCGACGAGGCGACCAGCGACGTCGACACCGAGACGGAGATGCTGATCCAGCGCTCGATCGACGACCTCGCCGCTGATCGAACCACGTTCGCCATCGCGCACCGGCTTTCGACGATCAAGGACGCGGATCACATCCTCGTCCTCGAGGGTGGCGAGATCGCCGAACGCGGGTCTCACGAGGACCTGCTCGCAAACGACGGCCTCTACTCCCACCTCTGGGGCGTACAGGCCGGCGAGATCGACGAGTTGCCCCAGGAGTTCATCGAGCGCGCCCAGCGTCGACAGGCGCGCACGGAGGTCGGTGACGACTGACTGGGAGCGACCGGAGCCGTTCGACCGCAGGCGAATCAGCCACGAACGAGTACCCCAACCGGACTCGTCGCGCGACTCAAAACGACTCCTGTTCCCGCTGGTCGTCCTGTTCCGGTGCGCCTTCGTCCTGTCTTTCCTCGCCGGCCGCGGGCGGCGTGCGGTCGCTGTAGTTCTTCCGTCCGATCGCCTCGTCGCCGACCATCGTCATGACCGCCCCTTCCACCTCGCCGTAGTCCCGGTACTCGTCCTCACCCAGCGGTCCGATGAGGTCCTCGAGCGTGGTCGTATCACCGTTCATTTCGATCTCCTCGCCGCCGTACTCGTCGAGCAGTTCGTTGTGGCCGATCGGATACGTCTCGTTCTCGAGCGTTTCCTGCAGGTCGCCGAGTTCGACGCCGAGTTCGCGGTTCTCGTCCGGCATACTCGATGATTCGTGACGGCGCGGAAACGGGTTCTCCCTGCGTTCGCCACGGGGGCGGGTTCCGAGGTCCGCGAACCGGTCGTCTCGGCCCCGATGCCATCGTTCGGCCGTCGCTACCGAGGGTTTCATGCCCGCACGGCGGGCATAGTCGCGCATGGATCTCTCCGACGCGACGTGGACGGACGTGCGGGACCTCGAGACGGACCTCGCGGTCGTACCCGTCGGGAGCACGGAACAGCACGGCCCTCACGCGCCACTCGGAACGGACGTCCTGACCGCGGAAGCGGTGGCCGACGCCGGAGTCGAACGCGTCGACCGGGCGGTCGTTCGAGCGCCCGCGATCCCGGTGGGGATCGCCGAGGAACACCGTCAGTTCGCCGGAACGATGTGGGTCTCCGACGACACCTTCCGCGACTACGTCGGTGAGGTCGTCTCGAGTCTCGCTCACCACGGCTTCGACCGCGTGATCGTCGTCAACGGGCACGGCGGCAACGTCGACGCGCTGCGAGAAGTCGGCGGCCGACTCACCAGGGACGGCGACGCGTACGTCGTGCCGTTCACCTGGTTCGAGTGCGTCGGCGAACACACCGCCGAGATGGGACACGGTGGGCCCCTCGAGACGGCGCTTCTGCGCCACCTCGAGCCTGAATCGGTCCGAGAGGATCGAATCGACGAGGCGCGTGCGGGTGCGGCCGAGCGCTGGGGCGACTGGACGAGTGGCGCCAACCTGTCTTACGACTCGGCGGAGTTCACGGAAAACGGAGTCGTCGGGGATCCGAGCGAGGGCGACGCCGAGCGCGGTGCCGAACTGCTCGAGTTAGCCGCGGATTCGCTGGCTCGACTCCTCGAGGCGGTCGCCCAGCGAGATGTTTCGCGGCCCGAGCACCGATAATCGGACGAGGCGACGGTACGGGTTCGAGACGGGGACGCTCTCACTGCGATCGGTCCGAGAGCGCGACTCCCGTTACGCCTCGGCCTCGTCTTCGCCCGCAGCGTCAGCCTTGTCGGTGTCTTCGGTCTCGTCTTCGCCCGCAGCGTCAGCCTCGTCGGTGTCTTCGGTCTCGGGGCCCGCATCCTCGAGCGTCCCGCGAAGCGCCGGAATCGTCGACGTGAGTTCACCGACCTGTTCGCCCGCGGCCGAGATATCGGCGATGGCGTCCTCGAGGTCGCCGATCTCCTCCTCGAGGTCGTCGGCGTCGTCGAAGGCATCGGCTCGCTGGCCCATGGTGAACCACTTCTTCGCGTCGCGGAGGTGATCCTCGGCGTCGCCGGCGTTCAGCGCGGAATTGAGGCCGTTGAGGACGCCCAGTACGTTGTCGGCGTCGGTCTCCCAGACGTCGTCGGCGTCGGGCAGCGCCGCCCAGGCGTCCGCGAGCGAGGATTCGACGTCCTCGCGCATTTCGCTGGCCGCTTCCCCGAACAGTTCGTCGTCGTCGCCGAACGTGGCTTGGCTCATGCCCTCGTCTTTGCGGCCACCGAGGTTAAAAGATAGCCCGAAAGTGAAAGTAAAATCCGTCCGGAGCGCACCGATATCGGTCGAACAGCGACGAGATTTCGAAAGGGAGGTCCTGGGGTGTCGAGGATTCGGTCGGCCCGGGCGATGCCGGACTCGACCCGACGCACGTCCCGGCCGAATCGCGACGCCGTCCGCCCTGAAGCGACGCTACTCTCGTCCTCGAACCGACTCGAGTCGCATCAGCGGATACCCGTCGTCCATTTCCATGCGGGTGCGGACCTCACAGCCCTCGTACTCGACGACGATTTCGACCTCGAGAAAGCGGCCTGTCAGTTCGGTGTAGTCGGCACTCGAGTCGTCGATGGCGGACTCGAGTGCGTCGATTCGGATCTCGACGACGACGTCCGTACAGTGGGGCTGATTTTCGATCGATTCTTCCATCGCGGTCGCGAGGCTCGAGGCGCTGTCGAGCGAGATCGGTGTCCCTGCGAACTGGTGGTAGAGCGAGCCGAACTTGATGCCGGCTTCGAAGCAGGCGGCTTCGGCGTCGGTGGGCGACGCGTCGGTGGACATGTGCGAGTACTCGCAGGCGGGGTGCAAGGGAATTTCGATGCGAACGGCCGCTCGAAGTGGGTGGCTGCTCGGTTGCCGCGGCAGTCGCCCCCGATTTCCGTGCGCCGACGACGCGCTTCTCGGACCGGCGACCGCCCCGTTCGCCGGCTGGTGGGTCCCACGACCGTCCGTTCTGCATCCGAGGCCCCACGACCGTCCGTTCTGCATCCGAATCGCATGGTTCTTATCGCCGCTTTCCCTCACATCGAACGAATGGCACAGTCAGTCCTGCTTACTGGGGCTGCGGGGCGGGTCGGAGAGGCTATCCTCGGCGGCCTCGCGGACGATCACGAGTGGCGCTTGCTGGATCGCGATCCGCCGACGGACGACCAACCGGGCGAGTTCGTCGTCGCAGACATCACGGACGAAGAGGCAGTTCGCGACGCGATGGACGGCATCGACGTCGTGATTCATCTCGCGGGCGATCCGCGACCGGAAGCGCCGTGGGACAGCGTCCTGACGAACAACATCGACGGCGCGCAGACGGTCTTCGAAGCCGCCGTCGACGCCGGGGTCGAGAAAGTCGCGTTCGCATCGTCGAACCACGCCGTCGGCGCCTACGAGACCGACGACCGCACGCCGGAACTGTACCGCACGCACGACGACTACTGTCTCGACGGGACCGAGCTCCCCCGGCCGAGCAACCTCTACGGCGTCTCGAAGGCGGCCGGCGAAACGCTGGGACGGTACTACCACGACGAGTACGGGATTTCTGTCGTCTGCGTTCGTATCGGAAACCTGACCGAAGGTCACCCGCCGATCGACTACGAGCGCGGACAGGCGATGTGGCTCTCGTATCGCGACTGCGCGCACCTCTTCGACCGCTGTATCCGCGCCGACTACGGCTACGAGATCGTCTACGGAATCTCCGATAATGACCGGAAGTACTACTCGATAGAGCGCGCTCGCGAGGTCCTCGACTACGAGCCGCGAGACAACTCCGCCCACCACGACTGAGCCGACCACGTGGCGGGTCGCGACTGGACGAAACGCGAGCCACGTCGATCGAAAGCCGGCAATCGACCAGGACGAGCCGCGATCTTTTGTCTATCGACCGGTCATCTATCCGCATGGAGTACACTACCCTCGGATCGACGGGGATGACGGTCAGTCGCATCTGTCTCGGCTGCATGAGTTTCGGCACCGGCCGAGACTGGATGCTCGATCCCGACGAGAGTCAGGATCTCATCGATCGCGCCATCGACCTCGGAATCAACTTCTTCGACACCGCAAACGTCTACTCCACGGGCGAATCCGAGGAAATCCTGGGCGAGGCACTCGAGGGCTACGATCGCGACGCGCAGGTGGTCGCGACGAAGGTCTTCGCCGAAATGGACCCGGAGAACCCGAACGCGAGCGGCCTCTCGCGCAAGGCGATCGAGCAGGAACTCGCGGCCAGCCTCGATCGGTTGGGTGTGGACACGATCGATCTCTACCAGACGCACCGCTGGGATTACGACACGCCGATCGAAGAAACACTGCGAGCCCTGGACGACGCAGTTCGACGCGGACAGGTGCGGTACATCGGAACGTCGTCGATGTGGGCCCACCAGTTCGCCGCCGCCTTGCAGACGAGCGACTCGCTGGGACTCGATCGGTTCGCGACGATGCAGAACCACTACAACGTCCTCTATCGGGAGGAAGAACGCGAGATGCTTCCGCTGTGCGACAGGGAGGATATCGGCGTGATTCCGTGGTCGCCGCTCGCTCGCGGCGTCGCAACCCGGCCGCACGAAGAACTCGAGTCCACCACGCGCGGCCGGACCGACAAGTACCTCGAGCAGATGTCCTACCTCCAGGGCGGTGGCCGAGAAATAAACGAGCGAATCCAGGAACTCGCCGACGACAAGGGCGTTTCGATGGCCCAGATTTCGCTCGCCTGGCTGCTTCACAAAGACTGGGTCGACGCACCCATCGTCGGAACGACCTCCGTCGAGCACCTCGAAGACGCCGTCGAGGCCCTCGAAATCGACCTCACCGGGTCGGAGATGGACTATCTCGAGGATCCCTACGAGCCGCTTCCGGTCACAGGTCACGATTAGAAGGAGGACCGCGGTTGGAAGGGGGAGACAGACCAATGCGGACGCGGAACTGGTTCCGTCCCGCTACAATAGACCAGCGTCTCGAAGCACCTCGGCGACTCGCTCGAGGTGAGCCGTGTGTTCCTCGCCCTCGAGGCCCTGGTACATCGTCGTGATCGAGAGGTAATCGGCGCCGAGGTCGTGCCAGTCCTGCGCACGATCGATCCATTCGTCTTCCTCGTCCGGGACGGCGTACATCCGACCACCGAGGCCGATCTCGTCGGGATCACGACCGGCGTCCTCGGCGTATTCGGCGAGGTCGGCGAGGTGAGCCTCGGCCTCGTCGCCCGGTTGAAACTGCGGGAGCCAGCCATCGGCGAGTCGGGCGATTCGTCGCTTGACCGGTTCGGACATCCCGCCCATCCAGATCGGAATCGGTCGCTGGACCGGGAGCGGTCGGATGCCGGCGTCCGGTATCTCGTGAAATTCGCCCTCGAAATCGACGAGTTCGTCGGTCCAGAGCCGCCGGAGGACGTCGACCTGTTCTTCGATGCGCCGCCCGCGCCGGGAGAAGTCCTCCCCCAGCGCGACGTATTCGGGTTCGTTCCAACCGACGCCGACGCCCATACGGAACCGTCCGTCGGCAAAGCGGTCCAGTTGGGCAGCCTGTTTGGCCACCAGCGCGGTCTGGCGCTGGGGGAGGACCAGGATGCCGGTCATAAACGCCAGTTCGTCCGTCTGCCCCGCCAGATACGAGAAGGTGGAAAGCGGCTCGTGAAACGTGCTCTCGTAATCGTACGGACCGTCCCACCCCTCGCGGTCGGGATTCACACCGAGGACGTGATCGTACGCGACGAGGTGTTCGTAGCCGGATTCTTCGACCCGGATCGCGTACTCGGCTATCGTCCGCGGATCGTGCCCGATCTCGAGTTGCGGGAGCACCGTGCCAATTTCCATACCCTCGCGTTCGGACGGGTCGAACTTGAAGCTCCGGTCGAACGCGAAGCGATCGCGCCCGTGTGCCGGGCCACCGTCAGAACAGTCCGTCTACGTCCTCCTCCCGAGCCCGCCGCCTCCCGACGTGTTCCGCGAGTCGCTGTGCGACGATACCGCGGTGCTCGTCGTCGCGAACAAAATCGAACAGGAGCGTGATGAATCGACTGTCGTCCGCTCCGTCCTCGAGGTCCTGGCGCGCGTACGTCCGCGCCCGTTCGACCGGTTCCTCGTCGAAGCCGAACTCCGTTGCGAGGACGACAGCCGCGATCGCCGTCGGCTCGAACCCGAGATCGGACCGCGTCGGTGTGGATCCCTCGTGCTCGAGTCGCAACGGGGGCCGGCGCTCGACCACCTCGGGATCGGTTGCCAGCCGTGTCAGCGACGATCGAACGGGATCGAGCCGGAGATCGCGATAGTCGGCGGGCAGAGCCGCGAGATACTCCCCCGCGCTTTCGGCCAGTCCGACCGCCCCATCCCAGTTGCGTTCGCGCGCGTGATAGACCGCCGCGGTGTACTGAATAAGGCCGTGGAGCAGTCGTTCGTCGTCGCTGCCGGACTCGAGTTCGAGCCAGCGGTCCTCCCAGGCGTCGTGTGCGGCGTGATAGTGGCCGTCGTTGAAGATCGCGACGCCCGCTCTGAGCCGGTCGCGCATACCGGTAGTTAGGGCTCCAGACCCGAGAACGTAACGAAACCCGTGACCGCCAGTGATTCCCTCGAGGCGCAGTTCTATTCCGCGAATCCGTCCTCGAATCGGAACACTCCGTTTCGCTGGACCACCCGTCCGTCGATCTCGAGACGAGAGTCCTCGCTTACGTCGGTTATCAGATCGACGTGGACGGCCGATTCGGTGCCGGTTTCGCCGTCGGGAAGACAGGAATCGTAGGCTCGGCCGAGCGCCAGATGGACCGTATCGCCCATCTTCTCGTCGAAGAGTATATTGTCCGTGTAGCGATCGATACCGCGGTTCATTCCGATCCCGAGTTCGCCCAGTCGGCGCGCGCCCGCGTCGGTTTCGAGGACGTCCTCGATGACGCCCGCGCCCTGTTCGGCATCGAACGCGACCACTTCGCCCGCGTCGAACTCGAGGCGGACGTTCCGGACCGCTTCGCCGCGGATGGTCATGGGCACGTCGAACGTCACCTCGCCGTCCGTGGCGTGGGGCGCGGTAAAAACCTCCCCGCTCGGCAGGTTGTGCGAGTCGTAGGCGACCGAGGCGGCGCTGTTGACCGCCGAACGGTCGGCGATCCGCATCGTGATATCGGTCCCGCTCGAGACGAGTCGCACCTCGTCACCGTCGTCGAGCAACGCTTTGACCCGAGCCATCTCCTCGGCGAGTGACTCCCAGTCCCGCAAGATCGCGTCGTACGCGAACGTCTGGTACTCCTCGTAGGCCATGTTCGCCTGCTGGGCGAGCGACCGCGTCGGGTGGACCGTCGACACCCAGCGAGTTCCCAGCCGGCTCTCGCGAATTTCGGTCCTGGCACTATCGTAGGTCTGGCGCCTGTCTCCGGGCACGTCGGCCGTCGCGCTCGTGTTTCGACCGCCGCCGAGCGAGAGGTACACGTCGGCGTTCTCGACCAGAGCCAACTCGTGGGCCGGGTTCTCGTCGAAGTCGCCGTCGTGGGCCCGAACGTACGCCCGCGTGATCTCGCCCGATTCGTACGTCGCCAGCAGGTTCGCACCGCGTTCGCCGAGTTTCTCGGCCACCGCGACCGCCAGTTCGTGGGCGCCCGGCCCCACGGAACAGACGACGTTGTCGCCTTCCTCGACGCGAGCGCTCCAGTCGACCAGCACCGCGGCGTGTTCGCGTACGCGTTCGTCCATACCCGTCCCTCTCGAGCGGGCTACTAAACGCTCTCCGTTCGGTACACGAGTCGGCTGTCGAACGGTACCATCGGAGATCGAGGTGCAGACTTAGACGGGGTGGGCGTCGTCGGCGGCGAGTCCTTCGCGCGAGCGAACCAGCGAGACGATGGCGTACACGATGGGCGTGTCGAGGACGGCGATTCCGAGTTTCAGCAGGTACTGACCCACGATAAGCGAGAGGATGACCTCCGTCGGAAGGACGACCCCGACACCGAGAACGGCGGGTGCGACGGCGAACGCGACTCCGACGAAAATGATGGTGTCGATCGCCTGACTGCTCGCCGTGGACGCGATATTTCGGAGCCAGAGCATCTCGGGACCAGTGGACGCTCGAATGCGGTGAAAGACGATCACGTCCCAGTTTTGACTGACGACGTACGCGAGCAGGCTCCCGACGACGACGTTCGTCGACGCGCCGAGGGCCGTCGCGAAGGCGTCCGGATCGACGCTCGAGTCGGCCGCCGGTGCGGCGATCGTCGACCAGACGAGTGCGAGGACGAGAAAGTTCAACACGAACCCGACGTTGACGACGATCTGCGCGGCGCGACGGCCGTATAGCTCGGTATAGCAATCACTCGCGAGAAAGGTGAGTGCGTACGCGAGCGCCGCGCCGGGGAGTGCAAGTTGCGATCCGGAAATCGGGACGGCGAACGGCAGTTCGAACGCGAGCACTTTCGACGCGGTCAACTGTGCAGTCACCAACGCGGTCACGAAGAGCCCGATCAACGCGACCTGCGCGATGGTGGGCCCGGCGCGAGCCTGTCCCTCTGTCATGGCACAGCGTATCCATCGGACGTACCTAAACGGTGCTATTCGTGGCCGATTCGAGTGTGCACGGCACACGCGCCGAGTATGCGCGTGCGAGGGCACGAGCCCGCGTCGAGTGTGCGCGTGCGATGACGAACGACCGTCGACCGTCGACCGTCGCGTCAGCAGTTCGCTCGAGTCGCTCCGCCGTCGGGACCGGCCCTTCTGGACGAACGGTCGGTTAGACTGGTGTCAAATGCGGCGGGATCGACCCGCTCCCGGCGGTTCCGGTCACAGCCGACCGACCGCCCACCGGACTCGAGGCGCAAACAGCGTGGTCTCGTGTGGGTCACGAGCGAGAACTCGTCTCGGAAACGTCTCGGCTAAATAGGAAAAATCGAATCTGTCGTTTCTACTGGTTTCGGCCGCCATTCATTCGACTCATCGCCCCAGTTATTTTGTTTCGACACTCGAAGCATAGCATAACTGTTATACGTATCGGTCGTCTCTCTCGAAACGCAATGGCGAAAGGAAACGTTGATTTCTTCAACGACACAGGCGGCTACGGTTTCATTTCGACGGACGACGCGGACGATGACGTATTCTTCCACATGGAAGACGTTGGCGGTCCGGACCTCGAAGAAGGCACAGACATCGAATTCGATATCGAACAGGCCCCCAAGGGCCCCCGCGCCACCAACGTCACCCGCCTGTAACACGGCTTTTCACGTTCGGTAACGGGTTTCACATTCGACTATCATTCTTCCAGACACAACGGCCGACCAGCGACTGCCAGCGACGGCCAGCGTCACCAGTTGACACCGTGATACCGTCAGTCCACACCGCCGACGTCCGCTACCCGTCGACGCGGATTCCTCGTCTCGAACCAGTGGCGACCGTCAGCTGTTCGGGTCAGCGAAACGGTAGTATCAGATTTCCACCGGTAGTACGAACGAATCGGGGCTCGCGTCGCCGACTGTAGTCACTGATTACCAGGCGAAACGAGAGACAGTGGCAGACTTGACTCAGTTAGTGGCGCTGAACGTATGAGAAACGGTTGATACGAAATCGATAACAAATAGTCGTGTTCCCGTTCGTCCACCGGAATACAACAATGGACGATCTGACAGGGTTTCAACGAGACCTTCTGTACGTGATCGCAGGGGCCGATCAGCCGTCCGGCCAGGACGTCAAAGACGAAGTCGAGACGTATTATAACAGCGAGATCAATCACGGACGATTGTATCCGAATCTCGATACGCTCGTCAACAAGGAGCTCGTCGAAAAAGGCCAACTCGACCGGCGAACGAATTATTACGAGATCAGCGACCACGGCCGCCAGGCGATCGAAGAACGTCGAGAGTGGGAACAGCAATACCTCGAGTGATTCGAGTCAGTCCTGTCCCGTAGCGGCCGCGCCGCCGAGCGTCGTGGTCCTGCAGAGACGCGGCTGATAGCACCTTGCCGGATCCAGAGACTTGTGGGAACCATTCCGAGTAGCGTCCAGGTCCCAGATCCGGGGCGAGCGGTCACAGCGAATCGGCCCCAGCACTCGCATTTGGGCATCGGTCTCATCCGCCACTCTCACCACGGTCCGACGGCCGTTCCGGGCTCGGACCTTCGAGCAACGGCAGACGGCGCCGTTGCGACTCGCCCGGCGTTGCAACGCGCCGTGCGAATCGTCTCGCGGTCGTCACAGCGATCACATCGTCTTCGTTCCTGTTCAGTTCGTCGCCAGACCGAGTTCGACGCGAATACCGGACTCGATACTGGATTCTCCCTGGAGTCCCCCGGCTCATCGAGCAAGCTCGGGCGAAATCCGCCATACCATCCCGGTTGCAGAGGGGCGAATAGTTTTATCCGACGTGTAGTAATACGATATAAACCGATACCTGAACTGGCATGTCTGATCGACAGCGACGATCGGTACTGGCAAGTGGTGCGACGCTCCTGACTGGTGGACTGTTCGTTTCCGGTGGTGCGGTGGGGACAGCCGAGACGAACGAACAGCGCCCAGCCGAGACGACGGAATCGGACCTCGAACTCGAGGTTGATGTAACCGAGACACGACACATCAGCCCGAGTGCAGACAGGTTCGAGTTCGACGTCTGTGTGCGGAATACCGGGGACGAGCCCGTCTCGGTCCCGATTACGCTCGAAATGGCTCATATCGACGAAGAAGTCGACGTGTTCGAAATCGACCCCAACGACAGTGAGAGCGATAATATAGGCCACGTCCATCCGACGAGTCTAGGCCCCGGTGAATACGACTGGACGATTACCGCCGGCGAGGCGACCGAAACGGGGACGGTGCTGGTGACGGCCGACGACGACTACGAGGACAGAGACGGAGGCTTCTACCTTTCACTTTTCGATCATCCCGAGGGACAGGAAATCGTCAAGACCACGTCTGGATGCGGAGACGAACCGACGTTTGCGTTCACCATAGACGTCGCGAGCTATCACTACGAGTCCGTCGAGGAGGAGTTGGTCTACGAGGTCGAGGGCGAAGCGGGCGTGGTCGACGACGAAACGGGATCGTGGGGAACGATCGAGTTCGAGCCTCGCGGCTTCACGGGAACGTACCACATCTTCAGCCTCCCCGTCGGGGAGTACGAGTGGACGGCATCTATCGGTGATGATTCCATAAGCCGCCGACTTCGGGTCGTTCCCGGAGACGCGAAGGACTGCTGCGAACCGGTGGAAGAGCAACCGGCGGAGGAAGACGAAGCGAAGGAACAAGAACCGGCGGAAGACGGAGCGGAGGAACAGGAATCAGAAAAAGAAGAACTGGAGGGGTGCTAATACGACTCGGAGACGACGGTGGTGGCCAAATTCCGGGACACCCTCTCGCATACAGGCCAAAGAGTTGTCGTCGGGGCAAAAACGACTGACGTCCCGGTAGGATCTTCAGCCGGTCTCCCATTTCTTCAGTCGGTCGGACGCCAAGCGCATTGCGGACGGAGAATCGGTCTCGAAAGTGTCTGTCGAGGTTCGACACCCACCTGATCACTTAAAGGCCGGGTATAGCCCACTCTTTAGTAAGGGTATAATTATAGTCGTGTCCCGTCTTCGATTCCGATGTTGGCATATTCGGCATAGTCAACAAGATTGGGGCTCCGTCGACGGGCGCGCCGTGACGCGCCCGTTCGATCGAGTTTTTGCGGTCGGATCACCCGTCGCGAGCGTGGGCTGTCCCTCCGACACCGCTTGCGAGTCTCGAACGGGAGCGACTAAGCTGATTCTGGACCGACGCGTCGATCGAGCTCAGGCCTCGAGTTCGGCGATGATCGGCGCGTGATCGCTACAATCGACCGACTCGTAATAGCACCGGCTCGGACGGAGCGACGACGAAGCGAAGATGTGGTCGAACCGTTTCGATTTCCAGCTCGTATCCCTTACACCGATCTCTCCGTATCCGTGCACGTATCGAAACGCGTCCACCATGTCCACGCGCCCGAGTCCTTTCAGGACGTTGAGTTCGGCACTCACCCACCTGTCTTGAACGGCGGCGTCTTTGTCGTAACCGAACGGAATCGCTTGGCCGTCCGGAAGTTCGCGACGAGGCGAATTGAAATCGCCGGCGAGCAGCTGCGTCTCGGATCCCGCTTCCACGAGCCGTTCGTACACAGTTTCGAAGATTTTGATCTTCTCGTCTCCCCAGCTCCGACCGGGCACGGCTCTGACGTTCCAACACTCGATTTCGATATCGGAAGTCTCCACTTCGGTCACCAGAATTTTCTCCGGAAAGTTAGTGTCGAACTTGCTTCGGTCGGTTCTCTCGAGATCGGGTCTGATCAGCTGTTCATTCCTCCGCAGATCCCAGTCTTCGGCAACGGCGGTGATGTGTCCGTTGTCGTGTCCGATATCGCCGTGCGGCGGAACCGTCGATTCCGCGAGTTCCGCGGCCCACTCGCAACTGTGTTCGATCGAAGCTAGACCGAGTTCTTCCAAACCGTCCTGCCACACCTCAAGCCACTTCATATCCGTGCCGTATCGAACCTCCTGCAGGAACAGAACGTCGACATCGTGCTCCCGTATTACCGCGAGCTGATCCTCTATTCTCCCTTCTCGGTTCGAGGACTTGTTCACGTTCCAGGACAGTACTCGCATCACCTACTCACCTCCAACGGGGACTCTGCTCTGTAGACCATCTGCATGGGTAGCCGTCGCTGATCTTTTGGCGGGTGTTCGGGAATCGTCCGTCGCTCATCCTCGTTCGCGCAAGCTGTGATCGCCAGCGCCATCGCGTCGAGTACGTCGTCCGCCTCGACGTCCGCTACGCCTATCTCGTCTTCGTGTTCCGCGAGTTTCGCGGCTAATCTTTCGGAACGTCTCGCCCGGTTCGTCCACGACGTTCTCGAGGGCGGAAAGCCGCTCTCCGAATCCGACGGCGCTCGTTTTGGGGTACTCGAGCTCTCCGCCGTTGAACGCGACGAAGCACACCTCGGGATGTGCTTCTTCCACTCGCTCGCGCCGGAGGTTCCGTTCGTCCTCGGCGGGGTCAAGGAACGCGTCGACCTCGGCAATCCCGGGCGCGATGTGATAGGCCTGGATCGAGAGCCCCTTCTCGACGATGTCCCTGTTCTTCGCCGAAACGGTTTCGTGTGATTTCCCGTCTCTTGCCAACTCGGCAGCCTGCCGGGTCGGCGGAGTGAAGACGCTCGACGATCTCGAACCGAGCACATTTCTCGCGAAATCGTCGCATTCTCGCCCCCGCTCCGCGATTTCGTCGTCGTTCTCGTCGCAGAGCCCGATTGGCACGTCGACGAGGACCCGGTCGGGTTTCGGTTCGAACGACTCCCAAAGTTCCTCGAAATCACTGACCAGAGTTACGCACTCGTACTCTTCGTCCCGGTATTCTACGGCGATCCAGTTGCCGGACGCCCAGTCAACACCGACGGTGTGTTTCGATTCGCCCATCCGATCTCACCTCCCGATTCGAAGTCGGCCGTCTTAACGTTCCGTGGCGAGACCACGAGCGTGTTGGGTCGGGTATTCGGACCCGAAACTGCGACGGAACCCGAGGCGCCCAGGATGTGGGATCTCGCGAAACGGTTGGCGCCCTCGGGCCGGTGCGACGACTTCCTTCACGCGCTCATCGACTTCGGCACGGCGGTCTGCACCGCGTCGAGCCCGAACTGCGAGTCGTGTCCGTTCGAAGAAACGTGCAAGTACGCGGACGGGCCGCCGGCAGACGAGTGAGAAACGCCGATCGCGTACCGGAGTAACGTAGTCGATCAGCGGTCATTCAGGCGGTCGTCCAAAATCTCGTCGAGTACCTCCCGACGCTGGCGCATCTTGTCCTCCTCGGACCGAACGTCGTAGTGTCGATCGATTACCTTCGGCGAGACGTTACACCGGTCGCTGACGACGTCGACGGGCACACCAGCCTGCAGCAGGTGCGTTGTGTACCCGCGACGAATTGGGTGGGGCGTCACGCTCGACGGACAGTTCGACGCGTGACCCACGTCTATCGCCTCACACTCATCCGGATCGCGGTCGTGCGGGCACTCTCGATCGATGACGTACGGCCTAGACCGCTTGTAGACGTAGCGCCGTATCGTCGCGGTCGCTACGCGCCCCCGGCTGGTCGCGAGTAGCGGCTCCCGACCGTACTCGTCCATCACGTCCAGCCGTTGGTGTTCGCGGTAGTCGTCGACGACCGCGCAGACCTCGGAGGAGATGGTGATTTAGCGATCCTGGCTTCGTGCTGCCACGATACGGTCATCAAACTCTGGACGTACAAGCACGAGAACCTCGATTTCGCGGCGAATCCATACGCGCCGGGCGATCGGATAATCAAGACCAGCCACAGCGATCCGAATACGGCCGTGGTGGTCGAGAGTGGAAACGGTGGAGATAGAGCTGCGGTCACCGTCGCATTCTTAGGTGACTTCGAGGAAGAAGGGGTTTGGCCCGGGAAGTTGGCGGAACACTGTGAAGAAAACGGGATTAAGTGCTACACATATGAGCATTCAGAACTCGAATTCGTCGAGCAGTCTAGCTAAGTGGTAATCGACGGAGGATCAGTTGAGTTATAATCGCGGAACAAATTCGAAGGTTTTCGGCATGATAACGGTCGCTGTCCATAGCTCTGTGTCGGTGGCGGACTCATTCCTCGTTATACAACCTCACGGAGTATCGTTTCCAGATCCTCTTCCAACTCGGAGGCCTGAAGTACGGCGATTTCGCGATCGGATTGCTCATCTAACGAGGGGGTTTCGTCGTCTAAATCCTGCGTGACGAGGATCCCGTTCCAGCCGGAACCAAAGACGTCTCCGTCGTCTCGCCCGAAAACGAACTCCTCGTTGACGCGGAGGAACGCGAGGTACTCGAGGGTTTCCTTGATCCCTCGGCGAATCGTGTCTTCGTTGGTACTGTTCTTCACCTCGGTAATCAGGTACTCGTGCTCATCATCAGCCTCGGAGATGATCTCGAGGACGATGACGTCGGGGCGGCCAGTTTGATTCTGGTAGTCCTTTCCGAAGTAGTCGCTCGCAATCTCCTGCGCGACGAGCTGGACTTTATCGGATCGGGAGTGTTCCTCCTCCTCGTCCGGCACCGCGACGAAGGACAAGTTCCGGTCGCGAGCGGAGTTGTCATGATAGAGGACGATCTCCTTCTCGCCCTCGAACCTGGCGACCTCCTGGCGGTCGGTCGCGATCGTCTGGAATTGCGGTTGACTCTCCCGGAGGACCTCGAGGGTTGCGACGAAGCGAAATAGAACGAACAGTTCGAAGAGCGTGTCCTCGTCGTCCGGTGCGATGGCGGTCTCTTCGAGCAGTCGACGTATCTCGTCAGCTTCACCGCGGAAAAGTCGTCGTCGAGCTCTGAGGAGAGATGCGGCATTTCGATACACCTCATGGCGCGAGTCCGCAGCCGTCGTGAGCATTCGCTCCGTGGGCTCGTACGCGTCGGGTTCGCGGATCCGTCGAACGTGGACGTTTCGCTCAATGATCCGCTGTAGTTCGTCGATCAGGTCCTCGTTCCCGCGCCACGTCTCGCTTACCCAATCGTAGTCTCCTCTCAAATACTCCTCGGACTCCCGTATCGTTCGATGAATGACCGAAATGAGCTGTTTAAGGACGAGGTTCTCGGGAATGTCGTAGTTCTCGGACCGGTTGTCGCAGACGAAGATAGACGAATCCCGCGGGTGCTCGGCGTACCGCTTCTTCAGGGTAGCACCCCAATTGATCCGACCGTCGACGGTCCCCCGTCGCGTCCGCGACGTCGTCCTCGTTTCCGTTCGAATGCTTCGCAGGTGCTCCGGAAGCACCCTGACGAATTCGACGACGTCGTCTTGCAGAATGAAGTGGAGGTCGAGCAAGAGCTCGTACTCCTCGAAGCGCTCGTCCAACTGCTCCGGCTTGATCGACCGGGCGAGCTCGCGCTCGGGAAAAGTCCCGTGCATCACGTAAGCGAGGATGTCCTCCGTGAGCCGCTCGAGGAGTTCGTTCTTATTCATTCGTGGAGAGGGTAACTTGGAGCATCTCGCGCGCCGCGGCTTCGAGCAGCGCCGAATCGATCTCGTGAACGTGTGCGATCTCGCGGACGATTCGCTTTCGCTTGGGTACGCCCTCTAACTGCGGGAAGATGTAACTGACAACGGCCTGCGTGAGGTGATACTCGAGCTCCTCTTCGGGATGTTGGGTGACGTATCGGAGGACGTCCTCGACGATGGCAGGTCCGATGGCGCGCTCCTCAACGGCGTGGTTCGTCTCTTGCCAGACGCGACCGACCGCCCACGCTTCGTCTCGGGAAATGTCGAGGTCCCAAGCACTGGCGTACTCGAAGACGACGTCCTCCACGGTCCGTTCGCCGTCCGCGCCCTCCGGAAGTTCGGGCGTCGGTACGCGGACAAACGCGAATCGACGCATGAACGCGTAGCTCATCTCGTAAAGCGAGGTCTTGTCGTAGGCGTTCATCGTCGCGAAGATTCGCCACGAGTTCGGCACGGCGTACTGGTTGGCCGAGGGGATCCCATCGACGTCCTCGTACGTCGTCAGCTCAACCTCTTTTCCGTCGACGGTGTACGGAAGTTGAACGGATTGTCCGGATAAGAGCGTGAATAGCTGGCCGAACGCCTTATCGATGTCCGCCCGATTGAGTTCGTCGATGACGATCAGTTCGTTCGACTGGATGCTCGTCTCGGTGTTTTTGAGGCGGTTGAGGACGATACCGGGTGTGAAGGAGAGTTCCTCGCCGCCGCCATCGGACTCGCCTGGCATGTACCCGCCGACGGTGTCGAACGTAGACCAGTCGGCGGTGGCCGTCGTCATCTCGAACCCGGAGTAAAGATATGGGTGAGACTCCGTCGCGAGGTGCTCGCAGATTCGCTCGGCAATCTCGGTCTTCCCTGTCCCTGGTGGACCGGTGAGGAGGACGTGCTTCCCGGAGCGTATCGCCGTCGAAATCTGCTCGAGGATCCGCCCGCCCTGGTCGTTCGGGAAATGGAGCCCGTCGAGGATCTCCTGGGACAACGACCCGTCGTACGTCTCGTGAGGATTGATCGTCGCGACCTCGGTCAAGTCGTCGGCCATGGCCTCGAGGAGGGCAAGCGGTCGGTCGTGGTCGATTTCGTCGTCGTCCGTTCGGAACCTGGCGAACATCCCCTGTGCCGGGAATTCGGTCCCGGACGTGTCAGCGCAGATCTCATTAGCCGTCTCGATCGGCAGACGATTCGCCGTCAGCGCGCCGAGTTCGCGTCCGATCTCCGACGGCTCTTTCTCGGTAATTCCGCGGGAGGTGTCGATAGCATCCACATCACCGGTGAGGAATAGGCGGTCGAAGCTCGCGACCATTTCAAAGGTTCTCCCGTCACCGGCCTGGTGCTCGTCCCACCACCAGGGTTCGTCCTTCTCGAACGTTTCACCGATGATCCCGACACCGATTAGCCCGTACGGCATACTGTCGAGCCCGGAGTTCGATGGTTCGGCTCGAGAATGCAGCAAGGCGACGTCGCCCGCCTCTAGCTCCTCCCACCGGTTCTCGTGTCGATCTTCGAACGAGACCGATCCGTACTCGACGGTCGTGAGCCAGTAATTCGGCGGGCCCGTGAACTTGTAGACGGTGGGTTCGGATTCTCGGATGTGGTCTAGAACGGGGTGACTCGAGATTCCCATCGAGTGGGGTTCGTCATCTCGACCAATCGTCGTGTAGGTGTTCCTAAGGATGCTGTTCAACCGCGGTTGAGTGAGCGGCGCACCGGGAAGCTCTCGGTCGTCCTGGATGATGCGAACCAACGTGAGGAACAGCGTTCGTGCCCGAGAATACCGCCCCAGCGGCCCGATTCCGAGCTCTTCGGCTTTCGTCTCGAATTCCGGCTCCAGCGCCTCGTAGGCCGCTCGGATCTGATCGAACGTGGACGCGGCGTCGGGTGACACTTCGTCGGAAGGTTTGAACCCCGATAGGGCATGCGACCAGTCTCCGATGATCACTTCGCCGATGCGAGACTCAATCCACGACCGCCCTTCATCGGATTCCGAAAGTTTAGCTCGAACGTCCGAGAGGGCAGCTTCCATCGAGTCGTACCCCGTAGCCGGCCCAGATGGGTACAGTCGGCGACCTTCGATCCGATCGATGAACTCCCCGACGGAGTCGTACTCGTCGAAGAAGCTCGAACCGCGCCGGTCGAAATTGACGGCGCTGAAGGTGTCGTTGGGCCACCCCTTGAATCCGAGCACGCCCCAAAACGTCTCTCGATCGAGTTCCGCTTCGTACACCGGCTCGAGAAACATCACGTGGGGGAATATCGTGTCGGTGACGTCGCCCCACCCGACCGCGTCGGTGAACTCCGCCGCCACGTCTCGATCTAAGACCGTCGCGTGTGCGATCCGCGCTAGAATCGTGTAAGTTCCCTCGTGGCGTTCCTCCCGATCGGCGAACAACAGGTAGTCGCCCTCTTCGGCGGGTTCATCCTCGCGATTGCCCCAGAGGTGAAGCGTGTCGCGATCGATCGGTGGCTCGTACACGTCCTCCACCCGCTCCTGCGGAACACCTTCGATCACCGTTTGATCGAAATTGGTACGGATCGGTCCGTCGCCAGTCTTAACGGGAACCTGGTAGACCGTCGGATCCGAGAATTGCCGAAGATCCGAATTCAACGACTCGCCGGTTTCGCTTCGAGCGGTACTTGTGGAGCGCTGTAGCGCATCCGAGGTTGAGGTCTCTCCGATCGGCGCGAGGTTGAATCGGATCCCTTCGCGAAGTTCCCCTTCGGAATCGGGCAGTTCTTCGAAGAAGTGGCCGGCGTACATGTACTGTCCGACGTACCTCACGCCCTCCTCTTCCATCGCGAAGAGGTGGAGTTCTCTACCTTCCTCGACGTGGTCCCGTACGACTCGATTTCCACGCATCATTTCCATATCGCCGACCTGTCCCTCGCCGGTGTAGATCACCGTCCCGTCCGATCGGATTTCGTCTCGGTAGCCGTGTTCCTCCCCGGATCCACCCGTGAAAAGGAAGACGACCGGTTCGTCGCGAGACGGCGCTATTCCGCTCTGTCTGCTCCCTCCGTGCCTCGAGTGTAACTCTGTCCGCTCGTAGATCGAGCCGGGTTCGAGGTCAAGAGAAGACACGCCTCGCAGTTGGTCCGCTATCGCTTCCCCCGAATCGGTGAGGCGGTTTCGATCGTCTACCCGTTCGACGTAGCCGATCACCTGCAACCACTCTCGGTGGCGCTTCGCCACCGCAGAGGTTCCCATGTTGCACTCCTCGAATTCGGAGATCAGCAGCTCCATCAACTCGTCGTCGGCTCGCGGTTCGATCGCCAACCTGCGAACGATCGTATCAAAGCCTTTGACTCCGGTACGGAGGCAGTTGTAGAGGACTAGCGGATCTCGATCCCTCAGATAGCACTTGCCGATTCGTGTGAGTTTATAGCGACCGTCATCGCTCTCGATCAGACCGATCGACTCGATGAAACTCAGGTGGCGTTCGACGGCACTTTGCTCCTCCGCGTTCGTGTTGGTGAGAATCCAATTGATGATCCTTTCACCAGATACCCCTTCATCTTCCGCGTCGGACCCGTCCAGCAGAGAGAGGAAATCGAAAAGGATCTCCAAGCGTTTCTCGATTCCACCGTAGAATCGATCGGTGGACATCCGGCGACCGTCAGTCATGGTTTTCTAACTCGAGACAGCATTACATCATAAATCCTGTCAAGGCCCTGCTCGGCGATTCGCTGGACTCAAATATCAGCAGGCACACTTAGATCAGATAAACGGCCCACTCTCGAGACTCGGCGTGTCTTCAGCGGCCTACACAGCCGCTGTTTGAACGGAAACTAACAAGCGGCTATTTTCTGGGCCGGGATTTGTACCGGGCTCTCATCCTTACTGAGACCGCACGAACCGGTTAGACACTGCTACCGTAATACGGCTCTTAGCGAACCGCACGACGACGCTGACCCCCGTTCACAAATTGAACGGACTCTAAACGCCGCATCGTGCGCCGTTTAAATACACCCGACGCTGTCCCGTGGATCTAAACCACTCAAAATCCGGATGGGCCCTGACGGATTCGAACCCCGCTCGGAGCGAAGCTCCTCCCTTATTCGAACCGTCAGGTCGTCACGAATTCGATCCTCGCGTCCGCTCGTCACAGAATTCATGGGCCCTGACGGATTCGAACCATCGACCACTCGGTTATGAGCCGAGCGCTCTCACCAGACTGAGCTAAGGGCCCTCCAGTCGGGAGAAATCGCGCGCCGTAATTAACACTTGCTGTCCGGTTCGTCCGGACGACATCACACAGGGGTGCTTTCCGGTCGGTATCGCCGGTCCGATCGCTACCTCGAGTGCCACTCCATCACGTGCGCATCCGCGATAGCTGACCGATCACCTGCCAGCGGTGCCAGAGCCGACCTCAGTCCTCCTGGTAATCGGCGAGCGTCTGGGCTTCCTCTCCGGTGCGGTGACGCGTCGCCAGCCCCGCGAGGTGGGGCGTCTCGGGGACGATCAACTCCTCACAGGCCGTTTCGCACGCACCGCGGCTTCCGGGCAGACAGAACACCGGCGTATCGACGGCGATTCCGGCCGTCGCACGCGAGGCCATCGCCCGCGTCCCGACTTCGTCCCACGACAGCGAGCGGAACAGTTCGCCGAAGCCCGGGAGTTCGCGCTCGAACAGCGACGAAGTCGCCTCCGGCGAGACGTCGTCGGCGGTGACACCCGTCCCGCCGGTCGTACACACGACGTCTATGTCCCGGCGTGCGACCAGTCCCCTGACGGCGGTCCGAATCGCCGAGTAGTCGTCCCGGACGAGCAGGCGCTCACGAACCTCGTGTCCGTCTGCCTCGAAGGCCGACTGGATCGTGTCTCCGCCCGGATCGTCGGGATCCGTTTCGGTCGCCCGCGAACTCGAGACGGTCACGATCCCGACGTAGAGCGGATCGATAACGTCGTGGCCGTGATGGTCGGTACTCCGACGGTCGTCGCTGTCGGTGGTCATGTGCTCACCTCGGGGCCGGACGACGTTAATCCCTCCCCCGAATCGGTGTTCAGGGACGGTCGGCGGGCCCGACGGCTGGACACCACGTCACGTGGAACGGAAGACGGCGCCCGCGTTCGGTCGGAGCGTCTGCTTCCTGTCGGTTCGCGATTCCAGAAAAACGCCGAAGCCAGGACTCGAACCTGGGACAACCTCGTTAACAGCGAGGTGCTCTACCATCTGAGCTACTTCGGCTCGTCCTGTGATAGCCGGGTCGATTTGATAGGGCTTTCGTTTTCACTTCCCGCGATTCGAGACCGTTTCACAGGCGGTGCGGGGCGGATGCCGTGAGGTCGATACTCTTTCACGCGGGGATCGAGTATGAGCAGTCGATGAGCGACGAGGACGTCGACGACGTGGACTGCGATCCCACGAGCAGTCGGCCACGGACCGGTGACGGCGGGGAAGACGATTCCACGAACGGTCAGTGCAACACTCGTGCCGACGGTCGTGACGTCGTTGCGGATGGCAACGGAGCCCACGACAGGGAGCAGGTCATCGCCGACGTTCGGGCCCGGGTGACTCCCGACGCGGACGAACGCAGACAGCTCCGCGAGATCGCAGACCGGCTGATCGACCGTGCCGAGCGCGCTGCGACCGAGCGCTGTGCGGACGCCGACGTCCTGCAGGTCGGTTCGACGGCCAGGGGTACCTGGATCAGCGGCGACCGAGACATCGACATCTTCGTCCGCTTTCCGCCCGATCTCGACCGCGAAACCTTAGAGCGCTACGGCCTCGAGGTCGGCCACGCCACGCTTCCCGACGGCCACGAGGAGTATGCTGAACATCCCTACGTCAAGGGGACGGTCGACGGGTTCGACATCGACGTCGTCCCCTGCTATCGGCTCGACTCCGCCACGGAAATCCGGTCGGCGGTCGATCGAACGCCGTTTCACACCCGCTACCTCGAGGCGCGACTCGACGACGACCTCGCGGACGACGTCCGGGTCACGAAGCAGTTCATGACGGGGATCGGCGTCTACGGGAGCGACCTCCGGACTCGGGGTTTCAGCGGCTATCTCACCGAGTTACTCGTCTGGGAGTACGACGGCTTTCTGCCGTTGCTCGAGGCCGCGGCCGACTGGAAGCCGCCGATCACACTCGATCCCGAGGACCACGGCCGTGCGCGCGAGGCGGCCGACACCGCCGAGCTGTCGTTCGACGATCCGCTGATCGTCGTCGACCCCACGGACCCCGAGCGCAACGTGGCCGCCGTCTGTTCGCCGGACAACGTCGCCCGGTTCCAGCATTACGCGCGCGAGTTTCTCGCGACTCCGAGAGCCGAACTCTTCGTTCCCGACCGGCCCGATCCGCTTTCGGAATCGGACCTGCTCGCACACGTCGCGCGCCGGAAGACGACCCCGGTCGCCGTCCGATTTACGGCGCCCGACCTCGTCGACGACCAGCTGTATCCGCAGCTCCGAAAATCGAAACACGGGATCACGCGGGGGCTGAACGACCGCGGATTCGACGTCTTCCGAGCGACGACCATCGCCGACGAAACGGCCGTCGTCTTCGTCGAACTCGCCGTCAGCGACCGACCCGCCGTCGAACGCCACGAGGGGCCGCCGATACACGTCCGCAACCACGCCACGGGGTTCTACGACACCTATCGGGACGATCCCGATGCCTACGGCCCGTTCATCGAAGGCGACCGCTACGTCACCGAGCGCGACCGGGAATTCACGTCCGCACTCGCGTTCCTCGAGAGCGATCGCCTCTTCGACGTCGGGCTCGGTGCGCACGTCGAAACGGCGCTCGAGGACGGCTACGCGGTGCTGGTCGGCGACGAGATCACGGCGCTGATCGACGAATTCGGCGTTGAACTCGCGGCTTACTTCGAGCCCCGACCCTGAGCACGGCGGCGTCGATCGGCTCTACCCGTCCAGTTCGACGTCGAGATCGTGTGCGTCGATGACGTCCTCGAGCGCCGTTGCGACCGATTCGTCGGGTTCGTCGTCGGGTTCGATCGGCTCGCGGCCGTCGAAGGTCTCGTGGACGAGCGCGACGCTCTCGGCGAGGACGTCGAGTCCGTAGCCTCCCTCGAGAACGAACGCCAACGCGGCGTCGGCGTCGTCGGCGAGCGATCGGACGCGATCGGTCAGTAGCCCGTAGGCCTCGGTCGAGAGCCGGATGCGCGAAATCGGGTCGTGGCGGTGGGCGTCGAAGCCGGCGCTGATCAAGAGCAGATCGGGATCGAATTCGGAAAGCGCGGCACTGATCGGACCTTCGATGGCGGTTACGTATTCCGCATCGTCCGTCCCGGCGGGCATCGGGACGTTCATCGTCGTGCCCTCGCCCTCACCCTCGCCGGTCTCGTCGACGGCGCCGGTGCCGGGATAGAGCCCTTTCTCGTGGAGCGAGACGAAGAACACGTCGCCCCGGTCGTAGAAGATGTCCTGCGTTCCGTTGCCGTGATGGACGTCCCAGTCGACGATCGCCACCCGATCGACGTCGTACGCATCGTGATCGAGCGCGTGCTGGGCCGCGACGGCCACGTTATTGACGAAGCAAAACCCCATGGCGTCGTCGACCACCGCGTGGTGGCCCGGTGGCCGACCGATCGAAAACGGCGTTTCCCGGCCCGCAGAGCCCTCGAGAGCCGCTTCAGCGGCCCAGCAAGCGAGACCCGCGCTTTGTCGGGCCGCGTCCCACGTCGCCTCGACGGCAGCGGTGTCGGGGTCCCAGCTCCCGCCGCCGGCATCACAGAACTCTCTGACGGACTCGAGATAGTCCCGATCGTGGACGGCCGCCATCGTCTCGAGTTCGCAGGGGTCGGCTTCGACGTAGGTGACGCCGTGTTTGCGCTTCAACCGTTCCCGAATCGCCCGTAGCCGGTCCGGCGACTCCGGGTGGCGCGAACCGGGATCGTGTGCGAGACAGGTCTCGCTGTAACCGAACTGCATTTGCTCACTCGAACAACGAGAAGTACGTCTCGATGTCGGCCTCGGTGATCGTCCGCCGATCGGCGTGGTGTGCGAGGATCGTCGCCGCTCTCGCGACGTTGTCCGCGTAATCCTCGAGGATGTCGGCGAGGGCGACGCGGGCGTCCATCGAAACGCGATAGCGGTCGTCGATCTCCAGTCTGGCGATCCGATCGACCGGTGCGACCGGCAACTCGAGGTCGGCCTTTTCGACGACCGTTTCGACGCCGAAGTCCGCCGCCATCAGGGTCTTGCGCCCGTCCGCCGTCGCTTCCTCGGCGGCGTCGATCGCGAGTTCGCTCCCGTGTTCTTGAATCCGCGTTGCGAGTTCCTTCGACGCGTCGGCACTCACCCGAAGATCGCCCGCGTTCCGCCGGATGATCGTATCAACCGGGGCGAACGGGAGTTCGACGTTCATATCATGATAGGCGAAGCTGACTCCCTTAACGCTTTTCCTAGTCGGCCGATGAGGTTGCTCGCAGCGTCAGAACACGTCGTTTGCCTCGAGACGGCCGTCGCGGACGACCCCTCGGACGGTTACTTCCTCGCCGAGACCGACGTTGGCGTCGGTCGCGACGCTCATCGTCGTCTCACCGTCGTCGAGAACGATCGGATTGCCGGCCTGTACCACGACACCGGTGAACTCGACCGTGTCCCCGTCCGACGGGGTGTCCCTCCCGGAATCCGCGCGTCCCGAGTCCCCGGCCTCCGTCTTCGGCTCGCCGGCCGAATCGGCCTCGTCCGCCGCGCCCGTCTCGTCGTTCCCGCCGTCGCCGTCGTCTCCAGCGAAGGCCGACAGGCCGGCGTTCGCATCGCTCGAGTCGGCCGAATCCTCGCTCGCGGCGGCGCTGTCGGAGTCGGATTCCAGCACCGTAATCGTGGACTGCCAGCCCGCGGAGGCCTCCAGGTCGTCTTGCCAGCCGTCCTGGATTTCGACGTCTCCGAGTGCGACCTCGTCGCCCGGGCCGACATCGATATCGGCCTTCTCTCCCCAGAGAGCCACGCGAATGTCGTCGGTCGCATCCTGAACGCGAATGTTTCTGACCTGTCCTTCGGAGCCGTCGTCGCGATCGAACGTCCGTTTCGGATCGGCCGAGCGGACGACCCCTGCGATATCGACCGTCTGATCGATCTCGAGATTCTCGATGGGCGTACTCTCGGGAACGTACTCGACGTCCTCGTCGACTTCTTCGACGGCGCCGCGATTGCCGACGTGAAGCTCGAGTGAACCGTCGCGCTCCTTGACGTAACCGTCGATCACCTCGACGGTGGTGCCGGCGTCGAACTGGGTCGCCAGTTCGGCCTGCTCGTCCCAGAGCGTCACGCGGACGCGGCCGGTCGAGTCGCCGAGGACGAGGTTCGAGACCTGTCCTTCGGAGCCGTCGTCACGGTCGAACGTCCGGACGCTGTCCGTATCGAGGAGCAGGCCGACGAGGTTGACGTTCGAGAGGCCGAGCGAGAGGTCCTCGACGGTGTGCGTATCGGAAACCGTGACGTCTATCTCGGTCTCGTCGTCGGGTTCGACGTCGTCGACGCTGACTTCGACGCCGCTGAATCCCTCTTTCGGTCGGCCCTTGATTCGCAGCACCTGCCCTTCCTCGAGTTCTTCGGTGGCTGCGTCGGCGTGTTCGTCCCAGAACGCAGCCCGGACGGACCCGGTTTCGTCGGCGACGTCGACGTTGACGACCTTGCCGTCCTCGTCCTCGCCGTCGCGCTCGAACGTGCGCACCTCGCCGATTGCGGTTACCTTCGCAACGAACTTCGCTTCCTCCATTCCGGGTTCGATGTCGGCGATGCCACCGACCTCGCTCTCGCCGATTTCGTGAGCGACGAGCATCGCCGCCGTCTCCTCGTCCGCGAGCCCTCCCATCTGCTCGACTTTCGCCTCGACGGCCTCGCGAAACTCCTCGAGGGAGACGTCGGCCTCGAGGTCCTCGTATACGCCCTCGATGTCGCTCATTCTATGCTCGTGCATGGGTAGCCCGCGCATAAGCGTTATCCATTCGGCATCCCAGCGGCGGTCCGCGTTCGATGCTGGGCGCGGCAGTGTCGGTCGGATCGGCCGAACGCTGTCTCGTCGAACCGGGTCGGTTGGTTGGCGAATCGAGATACTGCAAGCGGTGGATCACGGGTTCCGCTGGCCGCGTCATACTATAAAAACCCAGTCCGAAAACCGACCGAGACCCGACCGAGACGGGTCGAGGAGGCCGATTCGTTACTCGCGATCCGAACCCCGGGCCGTCCGATCGATGCTCGAATCGCCGAGGCGTCCCCGTCCCCGTGCTCGAGTCTGAGCCGTGTCCGCAATCGACGAGATCCGACGGGCGGCGACCGGTCCCTTTCGAAAGGGCTTTAATGTCGTCGCGGCTACGATGAGATGAGTCCTGATAGGGTAGTGGACTATCCTCTTGGCTTGCGGAGCCAGGGACCGGAGTTCAAATCTCCGTCAGGACGCTCACTTCATTTGCGATGACGTGTCTTACGCGAGCGAAGCGAGCGTAAGGCACGTCAGGACGTTTTCGGAGCACAACACGACGAACGGAGCGAGTCGTCCGTATTCGGGAACCCGGACTCGTGGAGAATAGAACAGACGAGTTGCGGCCAGGAACGGCGCGAAGCGTTGCACGCCCGGACCACCCTCGGCGAGTTCGAATCCCCGTCAGGACGATTTCACAGTCACAACGACGACGAATCGGTGGTGACGACCACACTCGCAAACGGAACGATTTGCAACACGATCGCGAGGGCGATTCGGCGAGCGATTGCACCGTTGCTTGTCGCACTCTGCGGCCCGGCGACCCGTTGCAAAAATAGAACGACTGCAACGGGTTGATTCTGTTTCTGTAATCTCGTTATTTATGCCATAGTGATGCGGATCACATAACTCCTGAGAGACATGCGTGGAAATGCGAGACGGCAGTTTCTCAAAGGGTGTGCAACGGCCGCTGTGGCCGGTGGGATGTTTTCGGTATCGAGCGGGGCGGGTGCGACGACCGATCGCCGGACCGGAACGGACGAATTACGGACGCAACCGCCCGAGATGGCCACGGGCTGGTCGACGAACCGTGGCGATTACGGACGCACGGCCGCCGTCGGTTCCGTGGACGGGTTCGAGTCCGGGTTCGATTTCGACGCCCTCGAGACCGACTGGACGACCGACGTCGAAGCCCTGCCAGTCGTCGCGGACGGAACAGCCTACCTGTCGGTCGAAGGCGTGGTACACGCCTTCGACACGACGGACGGCGCCCTCGAGTGGCGAAGTGAGGACATCGGGGCCAGTGGCCAGCCGACGGCCGCGTACGAAACGGTCTACGTCGGCGGCGACGGCATCGTAACCGCCCTCGATGCCGCTACCGGGGACGTTCGGTGGCAGACCGCTGTCGTCGGTGCCGACCACGCCGCCATCGAAGCCCTCACGGTCGCGTTCGGGATGGTCTATGCCTTGGCCGAGGGCAGTCTGACCGCCATCGACTGCGAGAGTGGCTCGGTCGAATGGGCTCGCGAGTCGATTTCGGTTTCCGTCGGCGGCCCTGCGGGAGAGCAGAGCAACGTCAATCGCGCACTCCAGCGGTGTGTGGCTTCCGCCGATGGCCGCATCTTCACGATCGCCGAGGCGGGGACGATCGCGGCCTTCGATCCGCTGACGGGTACGTCCGAACTGGCGATCGAGACGGACTACTACTATCTGTACGATCTCGTCGCCACGGACGGCACCGTGTTCGTCAGAACGGAATCCGAGGTCGTCGCCGCCTACGATTCGACGACCGGCGAGCGCGAGGAGCTCTGGCACGGCGGCGTTCGCCAAGTCGCGGTCAGCGAGGACACGCTGGCGTTCGCCACGCGCTACGAACTCGTCGCCGTCGACCTCGAGACCGGCGACGAACGGTGGACCGTCGGAAAGTATTCACACGCCTTCGGTGACCCCGTGATCGCCGACGACGCGGTCCTCGTAAGCCTCGGCCTGCAGGGAGGGCGATACGAGAACTCGCTCGTCGCGTTCGACGTCGACACCGGACGCGAACGGTGGATCTTTTCGCGAACGAAGAGCGCCACCGTGGGTGAACGGTGCGTGGTCGCCGATCGGACCGTCTATATCGACGACGGCGGCCTGACAGCGATTCGGACGCCGTCCCGCGACTCCGAGAACGGTGACGACCAGGGCGACGACCAGACGCAGATGTGCCCCGGCGAGAACGGTGACTGAGCCCACGGGCTCGAGACGAGGACCGATCGGCACGGGCTGAGCGGACCGGATGCATCGATCGAAACAGCACCGACCCGTCGGACGCGGACGGTCCGCGCGAACCGATGCGATCGCTCTCGGATACAAATCTGGGTGAGAGGAGTAAGCCCCCTTCTGTTCGGCCCGGCATTCGGCTGAGCATCCGCGCCGTCCACGGCGGAACCGTGGGGCGTTCGGGCTACCACGGCGCGGACTTGCACCGGTGAGGATTCGCCGTTCCATCGATCCTCGGCCGTCACGAGTGGTCGATCACGACGAGGTCGGCTGGCGGCTGTACCGCCGTCACGTGTCGTGCGCGATCCACGGGTTCGAACCGTGATCGGTCGACCACCTGGCGACCCCCGTGCAACGCACTCGGGGTCGCTCGATCCCTCTGCGGGTTAGCTCCCCTTCCTCGCGGTCGGGTTCGCGCGCGTCATTGGTCGGGCCGAGACGTGTCGTTTCTGTTCCAGAGCCAGCGGTCTCCCGCTCCGGACTTGCGCCCGGTCACCCGCCCGAACGGGTGGGGGGACTTTCCTCGCGGGCGCTGGGCGACCCGGTAGGTCGCCCAACGTTTCCTGTGGTCGCGCCGTTGCCGGCACGACCATCGCGGCAGTCGGGCTCTCTCTCCCAATACCAATTGGGTCCTCCGAAGAATAAGTCCCCCGGTCGTCGCGTTCGGCTCTCGGTTACGGGGGCGAGTCCCCGAGACGGTTTTGCGCTCCCGCTCTCCGATTTCGTTCGACGAGCGAGTTGTGGTGAAGCGCGGGCCGTGAAAAATCGATTCCGAAAATTATTTAAATCATTATTAATCATAATATTCTCAATATGGGGATTGGTGACAAAGTACGTGGAAGCGAGAGAGAAGAGAGGCAATCAAAAAGACCGACCCGGCGGCGCGTTCTCAGGCTCGCGTCGGCTGCAACTGGCACCACGATCGGACTCGCGGGCGCGAGCGGTTCCGTCTCGGCGGGCAACGTCAAAGACTGCGCTCACTGGCCGGACTCGCCGAAGACGTACCCGACGGTCGATTTGACACAGGAGCGACCCGAACCGCTGGGACTGGACGAAGACGAGCTCTGTCTCTACGTCCACGGCTGGAACGGAAGAGCGCGCAGCGACAGCCAAACGTACGCGCTCGAGCAAGCCCTCCGCGACGCGGGCTACGCCGAACGAGTGATCGCCGCGTCGTGGGCGTCGGATACGCTCAACTTCTGGCAGGCGGAGAGCAACGCCGACGCTGCCGGCGTTCGGCTCGGTTACTGGCTCCGCGACGTGTTTCAATCGACGGGAGAGACGACGATTCGCGTCGTCGGCCACTCGCTGGGAACTCGAGTGATACTCGAGACGCTCTCCGAGCTCGACGGCGACGTCGTCCTCGATTCCGTTTCGCTGCTCGGGGCTGCCGTCGAGGACGATTCGGTCTGTGAGGACGGTCGGTTTTCGACCGGAATTCGGACCTCCGCGGACGAAGTCTACAGCTATCGCTCCGAGGACGATACCGTCGTCTGTACGATTTACGACTTCAGTACCGTCGAGGACGGA
Organism: Natrinema caseinilyticum; assembly: GCF_024227435.1. Lineage (GTDB taxonomy): Archaea > Halobacteriota > Halobacteria > Halobacteriales > Natrialbaceae > Natrinema > Natrinema caseinilyticum. The sequence goes on along the minus strand of NZ_CP100445.1, from coordinate 3,263,424 downwards.
CTCGGGTGTGACGGCGCGGACTGTGGGGGCTGGTGGGACGACGGATCGACGCCCGACAACTACCACGACGTCGACGTGACGTCGTCCGTGCCCCAGCACTGCGATTACTTCGTCCCCGATCGTTCGATCGGTTGCATCGATCGAGTCGTCGACGACTTCGGGACGACCGACTGAAGTAGCTGCTAACGGCGTCTCACGCGGCGTCGTATCGATGGTGCGTGCCGATCGGACCCGGTTCGCGATCGCTCGTGATGAAATCCGGACCGCGGGCACGGGAAATGTAAATTTTCGATTGCATACGCCGCGTGCTGAACGTTCGCACTGGACAGGGAGGACGAGCCGTCCGCCAGTTATCGACGGTCGCGTTCGTGAATTAATTCGCCCGTCGTCCCCCGTACGAACGCTCGAACGAATGGAAGCGTTTTAGGACGACGATTCCCATGTACATTTGTATGTCCCAGCGACAGGGCGTCGACCTCTCCTACGAAGACGGTGCGCGCGCCGTCGAACTCGCGCGCGAGGCCGTCGAATCTTACGTACAACACGGACAACGAGAACAACCAGGCAGCATGCGCGAGGCGTTCTACGAGCGAACCGGCGCGTTCGTCCGCCTCGAGTCGACCCGTGGGCGGGGAAGCCTACGGGGTTGTGCGGGCGGCTACCGTTCCGACGACCAACTCGGCCACGTCATCGTCGACGCGGCCATCGAAGCCGCGAGCGGAGACTCCTGTGGTTCCGAGGTGAGTCCATCGGAGCTTCCGAATCTCACGGTTTCGGTGTGTACCGTCAAAAACGTCGTTCTCACCGACGATCCGTTGGCCGACATCGAACTCGGCACCCACGGCGTCGCCATCGACGGCGGCGGGGAAGGTGGCTGGCTGTACCCGACGGTCCCCGTCGAGAACAACTGGAGTGCCCGCGAGTATCTCGATCGAACGTGCCGAAAAGCCAAGCTCGCCCCCGGCGCCTGGCAGAACGACGACGTCGTCGTCACGCTATTCGAGGGGCAGGTCTTCCGCGAGCGAGAGGCAGACGGCAGCATCGAACAGGTCTAAGATACTGCATACCGTTCTTCTGACGATCCGTTTCTGGAGAGCTACCCCTGACCCTGGGAACCGGTCGCTCCGATACCTCAGTCCCCCGTCCGCGCCTGCTCGTCCAGAGCCGCGAGTTTCACGGTGAGAAGGTCGTTCAACGCATCGAAGGCGTAGTGGACGGCGAACCAGACGGCGATCACGTCGACGAGGAGGATAAACGGCACCGAAAGGACCGAGGCCCACTGGAGGAAGATCCAGTTACAGAACCCGGTGAACGCACCGACGGCGACGAGACGGATCGCCAGTCTGGTCGCGATATCGGAGTGTGCGTCGCCGGGGGCAACGGTCGGACTCATATATTCGTTTAGTTCGAATACGTTGTAAAAAAGCCGACGAATCGGGAGTGAACTATCGGCGACTGACGGTGGACTCGAGTCGGTTACTGTCCGAACCCGACCGTCTCGGCGTCCTCGAGACAGCGGTCGGTCGCCTCGTCGAGATCGAACTCGCGGACGACCTCGCCGTCACGAATCAGCGGCTCGAGCAACGAATCGCCGTCGGCCGGGCCCTCGCGATCCGCGAGAGCGACGTGGTGGCCGCCGTCTGGGGTTCGATAGACCTCCTTGACGCCGGCGAGTTTGCCCCGCTTGGAGACGGGTTCGCCCTCGATTGCGACGATGTCGAGGCTGAAGTCCACCGAATCGGCGCCGGTGATGTAGCTCCCGACGCCGAACCCGTCGGCGATCTCGCGCAGGGGGCGGATGGTGTCGGGCTCGAGGCCGCCGCTACAGAAGATGTCGACGTCCTCGTAGCCGCGGGCGTCGAGTTCCCAGCGGACTTCGCGAATGATGTGTTCGAAGTCGCCGCGACGGGAGCCGGTCGTATCGATGCGAACACCGTCTAAGTCGTCGCCGAGCGTTTCGGCCGCCAGGAGACTCTCGCTTTTCTCGTCCCAGAAGGTATCGACCAGCGCGATTCGGGGAACGTCTTCGGAAACGGCCTCGTCGAACGCCTCCCAGGCCTCGGCCTGGTTGCCCTCGCCGAAACAGAACATGAGCGCGTGGGGCATCGTCCCGCCCGCGTCGCGTCCCAGAATCTCACCGGCCGCGACGTGGGAGAACCCGTCCAATCCCGCGAGCAAGGCCGCACGCTCGACCGTCGACGCGATCGCGGGGTGGACGTGGCGCGCGCCGAACGAGAGGACGAGCGAGTTCGGAGCCACCAGTCGAGCCTCGAGTGCGGCCGTCGCGAACCCGCTGGGCTGTGAACAAAAACCGAGCAACGACGTCTCGAATTCGGCGAATTCGAGGTACCGTCCCTCGATCCGAAGTACCGGCCCACCGTCGAACAACTGGCCGTCGGGGAGCGCGTCGACGTCGAGTTGTCGGCCCTCGAGTAGCGTCGCGACGTCTTCGACGCCGGTGAAAACCTCGAACTCCCCGGTCGGAAATTGATCTGCGGTCACTTCGGCGACCACCCGCGGATTCTTGCCCGCGTACTCGAGCGTGGTCCGGGTGCGCTCGAAGTAGGTGTCGGTCGCTTCCCCCTCGAGAATCGCTTCAGGGGGGACCGTTCCAAACGGATTTGACATATCACCGGTTTTTCCCGGGAGGCAAAAAAGCTACCCGTCTGGCGCCGACCGAGACACGGCGACCGACCCTGCCGCGATCGCGCCGGCGCCCGTCGTCGGTGTCCGCAGTATCGGCGCCGCGATCGTCCGTATCACTCGTTCGAAGGGGTCCGATACGCGCGGCGACGGGTCCGGTCCCTGCCGTGACGGTTCTGGTGGCTCGCTAGGTGGTCACCGCCGACCGATCGGACGCCAGGAGACCGGGAGGTCGGGCAGCCGATCCGAGGGTGGAGGCAGGCTCGAGCGACGGGGTCGGGGTCGTCTCCGACTCCGACCTCGCAGCGTGAATCGCGTCGAGCTCGTCGACCGTCGGCGCGCCGACGATCGTGACCGTCTCGTCGACGACGGCGACTCGGTAGGCGCCGGCAAACGGCTCTCCGTCCGAAATTCGATAGACGGTTCCGGGCGTCGATCCCGCGGATTCGACCGCTTCGGCTCCGCGGGTCTCGAGGAGCCTTCGATAGGCGTCCGCGAACGCCGTCGCGTCCGCCGGTCCGTCCCAGGCGAGCCGCCAGACGTGTCCCGTTCGATCGGGGTCCGACGAACGCCGGTAGACACGGAAGCTGTCCCCGGCCCACCCCGCGGTCGCTGGATGGGAGTAGTTGTACGGCGCCAGATCGGACCCGCCTGCGGTAAGCGGCCGGTCGATCACGCCGTTTTCCCACAGCATCGCGAACAGTGTCGCCTCGCCGATCGTCTCCGTGCGGGGGGCGGGCGCACCCGCGCGGTCTCCCTCGTCGTCGGTCCCCGCCTCGATCGGTCGCCAGTCGTCGCTCGAACGATCCGGAATCGCGACCTCGACGGGCGCGGACTCGGGATAGTGGCCCGGATGGATCAACTGGGCGGTGCTCCGTGGCGGGGCTCGATGAGCGCGGTCGACGGCGTCCCAGTCGCCGCGTTCGACGAGATCGGCGACGAACCGCGGCCCCTCCGCGTACGGGACGTAGATCGAGAGGAAGAGACCTGTATCGAAGGGACGGTCGGCGAGCTCCTCGCCGGTGGCCGCCGATCCCTCGCCGCCCGGAAGACACTGCCACTCGTCCCCACAGCGGCGGTCGTAGCGACGCGTGACGTAGTTCGCTTCACCCTCGATCACGCCGTTCTCGGCTCGGATGCCGTCTATCGTCTCCGCCTCCCGCGAGATCCCGAACTGCTGATCCTGCAGCGCGTGGGTCAGTTCGTGGACCAGGACCCATCGGTCGATCCGGATCCGATCGGTGTCCTCGACGACGATCACGATCCGATCGTCGACGTAGTAGCCCTGGATCGAGTCGCCGTAGAGGTCGTCGAACGCCCGACCGACGTCCGTTTCACCGTCGACGACGAACGCACCGCGCCAGAGTTCGTTCCGGAACGCCGACGCGTTCGCGGTTCCGGCCGCCCGCCGGTCGCGATACTCGGCGCGAGTCACCACCTCGAGTTCGACGTCGCGGGTGAACTGGCGCCCGCGGACGACCTCGATCCGCGCCATCGCTCGGTACTTGACGGCCTCGAGTTGCTCGCGGGTGAGGTCGCCGCCCGTGTCGAACGCGAGCGTCTCGTCGTGTGCGTACTCGCCGACGCGCCCGAGTTCGCCGTCGGAATCGAATCCGGTCGTCTCGCCGGGGAGCGTACACCCCGAGAGCACCACCAACGCGACAACCGCGAGCAGTCGGATTCGATTCATCGGCCTGCTGGTCGGTCCGGCGGCACCCGGCGACTCGATCGATTGGCTCGAGGCTCAGTCACGGTTCCTGTTCCGACCGCGTGGATCGATTCGGAGTCGGCCCCGACTCACCGCGATCCGGGTCCCGACACCGAGGACGGCGAGACAGATCGCTCCGGCCGCGGCGGACGGCCCGAAGCCGGGTATTTTGTCGGACTCGTTCGACTCGTCGCTCGCCGGGAGCTCGAGGGAATCTTCGCCGGCAGGTGCAACACCGGCCTCGACGGCGGACAGTTCGTCGACCGAGGGCGCGCGGACGATCGTCGCCGTCGACCCGTTTCGCTCGAGATAGTACGCACCGCTGTAACCGCCGTCGGCGATCCGGAAGGCGTTCCGGCGGTCGTCGACCTGCTCGGCTCCGTGCGTCTCGAGCAATCGGAGATAGCCGTCGACGAATTCCTGGGCGTCAGTGGCCGACTGCCACTCCGACCGCCAGACGTAGCCGGCGTCGCCGGCCGCCGACGGCGCGCTCGCGTTGGCCGCGTCGTCGTTCGTGTAGACGACCAGTCGGTCCCCGGCCCAGCCGTTCGTGACCGACTGATTGTAGTCGTACCCGGGACCGCCGTCGAGGAAGTCGCCCTGCTCGATCACCGGTTGCCGGTTCGATCCGAACGCGTCGGCGACGAACATCGCGACCATGCCGGCTTCGCCGACGGTGTCGGACGCCGCGTCGCCGTCGACGGTGAGCTGTCGCCAGCCGTCGCCCGAACGGTCCGGAACCGACACGTTCGCCGGTTCGCGTTCGGAGCCCGGATGGATCACGGCCGAGGTCGTCGTCGGCGGGTCGTCGTAGGCCGCGTCGACGGCCGACCAGCCCCGACCCTGATAGCGGCGGTGTGTGACGTAGTCGGGACCGTCGCTGTACGGCTGGTAGACGGCGAAGTAGATGCCCCAGTTGACGTCGGACGAGATACCGCGATCGTCGGTGCTCGGACTGAGGCAGGCCCACTCGTATGCACACCGGTTCTCGTACTCGAGTTCGACCCGCTTTGCGTCACCTTCGACGAGTCCGTCGGTAGCCAGGGTTTCGTCCTGCGTCGATCCGGTGAGTTCGGACAGGTTGAACCGCTGGTCCTGGAGGGCGTGGACGAGTTCGTGTCCGAGCGTGAGTTCGTCCAGTTCGGGCGTCTCGGGATTTTCGGAGACGATGACGATCTCGTCGGATTGGGGGTCGTAGTAGCCCTTGACGGCCCCGCCGTACAACGACTTCGTCGCGTCGGCGGCCGCCGTGTTCCGATCGACCGTAAAGAGCGCTTCGTAGCCGACGTTCTGCTCCAAGCGCTCGGCCGCGGTGAGATTCGTGAATCGGTCGCCGTTGGTCCGTCGGTACTCCGCCCGAGAGACGACGTCTACGGAGACCTCGTCCTCGAACGTCAGGTTCCGAATGCGCTCGACGCGGGCCATCGCCCGGTAGACGACGGGGGCGAGTTCGTCGTCCTCGACGACCGCGTTCGTCTGATCGTCGACCGGCAGTTCGTCGTCGTACCAGTAGCCCGCGACGTACCCGACGGTGTCCTCCGTCGTGGGATTCTCGGGTCGATCGCGTTGCGCCTGGAGGGGTGCCGACGCGACCGCCCCTGTCGAATCGGCGACGGCCCGATCGGTCGGGCTCGCGGCCGCGGCCGACGCCGGTTCCGGGCCGGCGGGCCCACCGGTCGCCAGTGCCGGGCCGGCGAGCCCGCCGGTCACGACCACCGCGGCGAGCAGCGCCGAGAAGAGGGCGACGGACGAGCGGGGAGACGTCGATTGCATCTGGACAGGATAGCTATCCGTACGAATGGGATTGCAAAAAGCGCGACGGTTGTGGCGCTCGAGCGCGAGCGGACCGCGGAACGCCGAGTCGGGGGCGACAGGGGCTGCGAGACGGCGAGATGGGGCCGACAGGGGCTGCGAGACGGCAAGTCGGGACCGACGGGGGCGCTAATTGAATGCTCGCGAGCGCGTCACTCGCGATCGGTCGACACCGCGTGCCGGCCGAGAGCCGCGGCCGCGATCGCGGCCGCGAGTCCGACGAGCAGCGCGAGCGCGCGCCGGTGCATCGACGCCCGAAGCTGGTAGCTTCGATCTCGAGCCCGGTCGTCGAACCGGCCGTGCACACCGAAGTCACCCGAAACCGGTTCGTACAGGTTGTTCTCACGGTCGGAATCGATCGACTCGTCCGTCAGCTGTGACTCGTAACCGCCGCGGGCGAGATAGTCGTCGAGCCGCCGCGGGATCAGGCGGTTACCCAGGATCGCCGTCAGGGTCGAGCGTCCGACCCACAGTTCGTCTTCACCGCGATCGACGGTCCAGGTGATCGCTCGAGCGGCGACCTCGGGCTGGTAGATCGGCGGCACCGGCTGGGGTTTCCGCGGCAGTCTGCTCTTCGACCACTCGAACTGGGGGGTATTCATGGCGGGCATCTGAACCATCGACAGCTGGACGTCACAGTCGTCGTGGATGAGCTCCGTCCGCACGGATTCGGTAAACCCCTGAATCGCGTGTTTCGCGCCGCAGTAGGCGGACTGAAGCGGAATGCCGCGGTACGCGAGCGCCGACCCGACCTGGACGATCGTCCCCTCGTCGCGCGGGCGCATGCGCTCGAGGGCGGCCTGCGTTCCGTACACGTACCCCAGATACGTGACGTCGGTGACGCGACGGTAGTCGTCGGCCGTCATCTCCGCGGCCGGCGAGAACACGGACACCATCGCGTTGTTCACCCAGACGTCGATCGGGCCGAACGCGCCTTCGACGGCCTCGGCCGCGGCTTCGACCGCGTCGGGATCGGAGACGTCGGTCGGGACGACGATCGCCTCGCCGCCGGCTCGTTCGACGTCCTCCCGTGCGCCCTCGAGGCCCTCTTCGCCTCTCGCGAGGAGCCCGATCTTCGCGCCGCGTTCGGCGAACGCGAGAGCGGTGGCTCGCCCGACGCCGGCCGATGCACCCGTGACGACGACGACTTCAGAGTCGGTGGATTCTGACATGGTTAGCTGCTGAGCGGGTTCAGTCGATCGGCGAACTCGACGGTGGCGTATCGCTCCCAGCCGCCGTATCGGTCCTCGATCCGGCCGCGCGGGACGCTACAGACCACCACGAGCGCCCCCGCGACGGTGGCGTTGATCGCTGCGATCGTCGGCCCACCGCCGATCACCCACGGTGCGACGACGATCCACGCGGCCAGCGGGACGTTGAGAAACCGGATCGCGCGCGCGGGCTCACCGGTCGCGATCACGGTAACGGAGACGACCAGCGAGCCGACCAGGTGGCTGCTGTCGGCCATGAGTCCCGTCGTCCCGAAGATCGTCGGCGAGAGCATGAGCCAGACGCCGAGCGCCATCGCGGCCAGCAGCGTCCACGGGATCGACACGCCCCAGAACGGCTCGCGAACGGGGGAGTCGTCTATCGCTCGCATCGCGCCGCCGCTTACGCCCGATTCTTCGTCGGGGATGGTCCCGCCCAGCCAGAAGGCGGTCCAGAGGGAGTCGCCCTGCTGCGTCAGCCTGAGGAGGAACTGGCCCATCGCGACGACCTCGTCGACGGTCAGCGAGATCATCCAGAGCATGCCGAACGCCGACAGCAGACAGAGGGTACACCACGTCCCGACCATGACCGGCTGGAAGATGACCAGAAGCACCTGGACGAAGCCGAGCGGAATCACGACGACGCCGAAGAAGGCGACCATCCACGGCATCGTTCGCCACCGCCGCCGGTCGCCCATGAATCCCATCAGCGCCTCGACAGAGTACGCCACGGCGCCGAGTCCGGCGTCGGAGACCGGGAACGCCTTCGACACCTTCGACGTGAGTATCGCCCGTGTCCCCGGCTCGTACAGCGGATCCCAGACGCTGCCGATGTAGCCCAGCTGGAAGGCGGCCATGTACCACGAGGCGAAGAAGCCGAAGATCCCGAGCGCGATCAGCGGCGCGCGCTGTGCGCGCGTCGAGGGGTTGTACGTCCAGCCCGACGGGACGGTCGGCCCCTCCATCTGTGAGCGCATCACGATCAGGACGGAGAACGTGATCACCATCGTGCCCACCAGCGCGTGATTGGCGTACGCGGCGGCCGTCGGGGCCCAGAACGCGAGGGGGGCGAACACCAGCCAGAGGCCGACGAAGCCGTTGGCGTAGTTCGCGTAACCGCTCTCGCGGTAGATCGTCAAGCCGGCGAGCGCGATCAGGACGAGCCCACTGACGACGCTGTTCCAGAACACCAGCGCGCTCTCGTAGCCCAGCGCCGGCGCCGTCGCGACGAGCCAGATGCCAAGCGAGATGACGGCGTACTGGGGCCAGATCTCCTTCGTCGGATGTTTCAGCATCATCTCGCCCGGCCGCATCGAACCGCCGCCGTCGCCGTTTCCGTCGTTACCGCCGTTCCCGTTGCTACCACCGCTATCGCCGCCGCTTCCGTTCACGCCCACCGCCCCGGCCCCGTCGCCGGCGGGTCGCGGGCGGCGCTCTCGCGCATCGGTCGTAACTGCGGTCGGTTCGTCGGTCGAGTCGGTATCTGTGTCGCTCATTGTCACTCATTCGGTGTCGGTCGGTCGCCGGACGATCTCCCGGTTCGAGGCGACGTCTGCGATCGATTCGTCGCGACCCAGCGGTGCCGGCGACGCCGGCGGACCGTCGGCCGAGTCGTCCGCGTCGGCGAGGGAGAGCGCCCCGTTGATGAGTCCGATGTGGCTGTACGCCTGCGGAACGTTGCCGCGCTGTTCGCCGGTCTCCGGATCGACCGCCTCGGCCAGCAGCCCGAGCGGGCTCGCGTACTCGAGGACGGAGTCGAAGCGGTCGGCCGCCTCGTCGGTCCGCCCGGAGAGCGCGAGGGCGGTGACGAGCCACAGCGAACTGACGACGAACGGACTCTCTGTGCCCGGGAGGCCGTCGTCGCCGTCGTACCGTCGGACGAGTCCGTCGTCGGTCGCCAGCCGATCGAGCGTCGCGTCGATCGTTCCCCGAACGCGATCGTCGTCGGGCGGGAGGAAACCGACGACCGGGACGAGCAGATTCGCCGCGTCGAGCGTGGCCTCGTCGTCGAACGACCACACGAAGCTGTTCGTCCGCTCGCTGACCCCGCGCTCGAGTATCGCCTCCCGAACGGCCGCTCTGCACGACCGCCAGCGCTCGAGAGGGGCGTCGACGCGGTCGGCCGCCTCGGCGAGGTCGATCCCCCGGTCCAGCGCCGTCCAGCACATGATCTTCGAGTAGACGAACTGCTCCCGGTCGGTGCGCATCTCCCAGATACCCGCGTCGGGTTCGTCCCACCCCTCGCAGACGTACTCGATGAGGTCGCACATCACCGCCCAATCGTCGGTCGTCACCGCTTCGCCGTAGCGAACGCTCTCGTATATGGCGAGGATCAACTCGCCGTAGACGTCGAGTTGGTGTTGCTCCCTGGCCGCGTTGCCGATGCGTACGGGGGCGGATCCGCGGTATCCCTCGAGGTGATCGAGCACGCGTTCCTCGAAGTCGCCGCCGCCGTGGAGTCCGTAAACCGGCGGAACCGACGCGGGATCGTGATGTCGGCAGTGATCGAGACACAGCTGAAAGTACGACCGCGCCTCCTCGAGGTGGCCCAGTTCGGAGAGCGCGCGGACGGTGAAGGCCGCGTCGCGAATCCAGTTGAACCGGTAGTCCCAGTTGCGGACGCCGCCGAGGTCCTCCGGGAGCGAGGTCGTCGGTGCAGCACACACCGCGCCCGTCTCTCCGTGAAAGAGCAGCCTGAGAACGAGCGACGAGCGCGTCGCGAGGTCGTGCCACGGACCGCCGACGGGGCAGTCCGACCCGTCGCAGTCGTGGGTCCACCCCCGCCAGTAGTCGACGACGCCGTCGAGTATCTCCTGAAATCGCGCCAGCTCCAGCGGAATCGTTTCGTCGTAGCCGAGCACCGACCAGCTCGTCTCACCGGATTCGAGCGTCACCGCCCCGTTCGCTCCAGGGTCGTCGGACGACGGCGCGAGCGGAACGTCGCTCGAGAGGACCGCCCGTTCGTCGTCGCCCACTGCGACGACGCCGTCGGCAACGGGTTCGATCTCGGGGACGTCCCGCGCGTAGTCGAAGCGCGGATCGAACGCGATTTCGAGCTCGAGCGGCCCGGACTCGCACGTCACCTTCCGGAAGAGGGCCGGCGGCAGGTCGGTCGACCCGGTCGCCTCGGGCACGGGCATGAAGTCGGTCACGGTCGCGCTCCCGCCGGCGGTCTGGAACGTCGTCTCGAGGACGTTCGTCCGATCGCGGTACCGCTGGACCGAGTCGAACGACTGCGCAGGACGAATTGCAAAGCGACCGCCGCGGTCCGCGTCGAGCAGCGCGGCGAAGACGCTCGGAGATTCGACGTGCGGCAGCGGACACCAGTCGATCGAGCCGTCTCGACCGACCAGGGCGATCGCGTTCCGGTCGCCGATCGCGCCGTATTTCTCGAGGGGTTTGTACTGCATGGGAAACGGTGTGACGTGGACGTGAACTCGAATCGGTGATCGGTGTGCGCACGGGACGGACGTCGACCGTCGGCCGCCGATCGATATCTTGTCGACGGATCGAGTTCCCGATTGGGCAGTCACACGAAGGGGCGGCTCTCGAAGACCGAGCCGGCCGCGGGCGTGACCGACACGTCGGAAGACCGATCGAAACCGTCGTCGCTTCCGATGATCCGTTTCGTAACCGTGTCCGCGTGCGGCATCCGGGTCGGGTGCTGTCGCTATTCCGAGAACGGAGCTCCGTTCGGGCGGTCGTGGTCGTCGCCCGGGACGGCGAATCGCGAGGGGTGGCTCAGGCCGAGGCCATGTTCCTGCAGGTTTCCGCGCAGTCGCGGAGGACGTCCGCACAGACCTGACAGTGCTCGTGATCGTGTCGCTCGCACTCGTCGGCGCACTCTTCGCAGGCGTCGGCGGTGATCGAGGCGAGGTCCGTTCTGAAACCGGAATCGCGGGACATGAACCGCGCGTGCATCTCCGCCAGATCGGCGACGTCCCGACAGAGGCGCAGGCACTCGGCCATTTCTTCGCCGTCGTCGGCGCACTCGTCCGCGCACCACTCGCAGGCCTGCACGCACTCGAAGCAGCTGTCGATACACTCTTGCATCTCTTCGTTCTCGCTCACGTGATCGATCTGGGTCAGTGCCATACCAGTCGATCGGTGGGCGCAGACGGGTTTTGTTATCCGCTCCCCACGGCGGCCGGCCAAACGGTGAGGACGCTCTCCGCGGCAGCTACCACGGCCCTCACCGATCTGACGGGCCGCAATACGAGCGATTATCGGCGGATGGCGAGACGGTTTCACGGCCGAGAAACCGAGGCCGACTCGGTTCCCTATCGTCGGGTGGCGACGTCGAGTGGCGAAATGCGTCGTTGCGTCACGCCGGCTCGTCGTCGCGGCGGTGAAATCCCATGCCGCAGCTTCACGACGATCGAACCCCGAGCCAGGGGTATGCCTCACTCCCTCGTCCATCTCTTCGGTCTCCCCTTCGCGATCGTCGCCGGAACTGGTGCCGGCGTGTTCGCGCTCCTGTCCTGGGGAATCTTCCGGAACTCGCCCTTCGGAACGGCGATCGCGCTCCTCTCGTTCGGGATGGTCGCACTGACGATGTACCACGCGACGTTGCTCGTCACTGGACCGGAGCCGCTGGCCCTCCACGTGCTCCGGAGCGCGGCGAACACGACCGTCGCGATCGTTCTCGGGCTGTTGATCCTCCGCCATCGGCAGCTCCACCGGGGTCGATCGAGAGGTGACACGCCGTGAACGGATTGCCTCCGTTCGTCGGCTACAACCTGGCGGTCGGGATCGTCGTGGCCGTCGAACTCCTCTACTTCCTTTCGCTCGAGGCCTCCGTAACGGCGTACCGTCGGTTCGTTCTCGTCACCGTCGCGGGGCTGGTGCTTGCCGTGATCGGCGGACCGCTCGCCGAACTGGTCGCCCCCTCGCTCGTCCACTGGGTCCACGGAACTGCCGCCGCGCTGGTCATCTTCGGTCTCTACGATCCCGTGACGAACGACGTACGGACGACGGAGTGGGCGCGCGCATTGTTGAGCGAGCCCTCCCGGGTTCGACGGCCAGCCGAGTGGATGACGCCGATGGACGACGAGATTCTCGGCGCGTTCCACGGAACCGGCCTCGTCCTGACGCCGTCCGTCGTGGCCTTCAACACCGGCTACAGCCGAAAGGAGGTGAACCGTCGCTTGCTCGAACTCGAGTCCAACGGACTCCTCGAGAAGGTCGAACGCGGGAAGTACCGGTTGACGCGACGCGGCGAGGAGTATCTCCGGGGACAGCTCCGTACGGCTCCGACTGCGGACGGCGAGGTGGGGGCCCCTCGGTAATTGCCGCCGCGTCGTAATCCGGCTCGTCGAGCTTCCCGGAGAGATGGGGGGACGCTGCTTTCGCATGCCGAATCCCGGTAAAGGTCGACCGTCTTCCCTCTCCCATGGGAATCCAGCAGGCGTTACGAAACGTCCTGACGAATCCCGCGTACCTCACGGCGTGGGGGGCCCTCGTCACCGTCTCGCTCGCAGTTCTCACGTGGGACCTTCGGAGGAACAATTCGGAACTGAAGAGCCTGATGCAGTTCGTCTGGGGCTTTACAGTGCTTTACTCCGGGCCGGTCGGCCTCGTCGGCTACTGGTGGTCGGGGCGCACGCAGATCGATCACGACTCGTTCTGGCGGAAGGGGTTTCGATCCGTCAGCCACTGCTATTCGGGCTGTGGAACCGGCGAAGTCCTCGGCATCTCCATCGCGGTTGGACTGCTCGCGTTCAAGACGACCGGGACCGTGCTACTCACCTTCGCGCTGGCGTACCTCTTCGGGTACGCGCTGACCGTCGGACCGCTGATGCAAGAGGGCGTCGGCCTGCGCGAGGCGCTCTGGGACGCGTTCTACTCGGAGACGGCGAGCATCACCGTGATGGAGATCGTCGCCATCGGCACCGACCTCTGGCTCGCCGGCGAGGCCGGCATGGGCGAAGTGCTGTTCTGGACCGGCCTCGTCTTCTCGCTCACCGTCGGGCTGGTCGCGGCGTATCCGGTCAACCTTCTGCTCATCTACGCCGGGGTCAAGGAAGGAATGATGAATCCCGCGAAGATGGGAAGCGAGATGGGCGCCTGAGCGCCGTCCGAACGCACACTGGATGCGAAGGCACAACGCCCTTTCCCGTCGGGGGCGTCCTCTCCACGCAATGTCACTTGCAGAACTCGACCTGAACGAACTCGAGGACGAGTGTATAGACAACTGCTTCGAAGCCGTGCAGGCCTGCGAGTGGTGCGCGGACGAGTGTCTCGACGAAGACATGGACATGTCCCGCTGCATCCGCCTCTGTCGGGACGTCGCCGACCTCGCGAGCGACCACGCCCGATTCATGGCGCGCAATTCGAATTACAGCACCGAACTCGCCGAAGCCACCGCCGGAGCCGCCGAGGAGTGCGCCGAGGAGTGTCGACGTCACGACCACGACCACTGCCAGGTCTGTGCCGACGTCGTCGAAGCGTGCGCCGAGTCGTGCCGCGAGATGGTGTAGGCGCCGTAACGCGGCCGCCCGATTGTATTCCGTTTCGAACGTCGGCCAGTAGCCCGTCCCTCGTTTCCGGGACGGATCCGGTGTCCTCGAGGGGCCGCGCTATTGGCGGACAGCCAACCGTTCGTTACGCATATTGTACATCCCGGAGAGAGACCGGTACCGCTCGCCGCTAGCGCACCGCCGAGAAGGAACTCCGGACTCAGGTCGGACAGCAACCCGACGCCGGACGTATGGCTGCTTGTCTCGCTCGCGACCGAGACACTTCTTCCACCCGTCTCTCTGTGAGTACAGAGAAACGAGATCTCTCGGACGTCCCCGAACCACTTCTGGCAACTCGGACGGCCGTTCCGTCGGCGAGCGACGGCGGGAAATCACGACCCGAAACGGACGAGTGGCGGTCAAATCACGTCGTCGGGGTCGTGCTCGTCGGCCATCCGTCCGGCTTCTGCCGCGTACCGTTTCCGCACGTCCGCGTCGTCGACGGCCTCGAGATCGCCGGGAGAGACGTCCTTGGCGGCGGTCACTGTCGCCGTCTCGAGAGCCTGCGGTGCGAGCTCCCGTCGGTAGACCCGATCCCCGTCGGGAGTCGCGTACTGAAGGATGATCAGATCGCGGTTGTTGTATCCACGCTCGACGAGCCAGACCCGAACCGCATCGGTCTCCGGTGACACGACCGAACACACTGGGAGCACGAATTTAGTCGTTTGGTCGCTGGGGCGGGTCCGTCCCGCGCCCGTGACCCCCGACACGGGGTTGTCGCAGTCTCCCTCGAGTCCCCACAGCCACGTGGCTCGACGTTGCCGGTCGGGTATCCGTCACCCGCGCTCAGCCGGCCGACGCGTTGCGGCGCGGATTCCGGACCGACCGTCGCCCCGACGCGACGGTGGGAATCGAATCCGCATCGGTCGTCCGTTCGACGGGCGACTCTGCGTCGTCGCTCGTCGATCCCTTCGGCGAGTGCGACGACTGACTGGGTGCCGTCAGCCAGACAGCCATCTCGACCGACCTCGAGCCAGACGTGATCGTTTTTACGGTCCAATCCCTAGAATCGAGTACATATGCGATTCGACCCAGACAGGACGGCAGTCCTGGTCATCGACATGCAAAACGGGTTCTGTCACCCGGACGGGTCGCTGTACGCGCCGGGCAGCGAGGAGGTCATCGAGCCGATCGCGAACCTCGTCGAAAGAGCCCGCGAGGCCGGGGTGCAGATCGTCTACACCCGCGACGTCCACACGCTCGAACAGTTCGAGGACACCCACTACTACGACGAGTTCGAGCAGTGGGGGAAACACGTCCTCGAGGGAACGTGGGAGGCGGAGATCGTCGAGGAACTCCCCGTCGAAGACGAGGATCACATCGTCGAAAAACACACCTACGACGCCTTCTACAACACCGAACTCGAGGGGTGGCTGGACGCCCGCGGGATCAAGAACCTCGTGATCTGCGGGACGCTCGCGAACGTCTGCGTCCTTCACACCGGTGGCAGCGCCGGACTCCGGGACTTCCATCCGGTCCTGGTCGAGGACTGCATCGGGGCGATCGAGGACGAACACCACGAGTACGCCCTGGATCACGCCGCGTGGCTGTTCGGCGAAGTGGATCCGAGCGAGAACGTCCAGTTCGCGTAATCGATCCCGCCATCTTTCCGCCGTCGCCCGCTCGATCCCGGCGTCTTTTCGTCGCGGCGCCTCGAACGAGTCTGCATGGCCACGCCGCATCCGCGACTCGAGCACCGAGTGACGAGACCGCGACCCGGAGCGGAACACGGGGACGATTCGGAATGAACGAGGGACGATTGCGGTCGGTGTACCTGCTGGGAATCGCGATCAGTGCGTACGCGCTCTGGTACTTCGTCTCGTCGGGCGCGGCGGTGCCAGCCGTCGCGTTCGTCCTCCTGACGGGATTTTTCTTACTCCGACTTCGAACGTTGACCGCTGGCTCCTGACGACTGCATCGTCGGCGCTGCCCCGTCGCTTCACCCTGCCGTCGCCACTCGTCCCTCGATAGCCGCTCAGTCGTGTCTGAACACTCGATACGCGCCCTGCCCGGTCGCGACGGCCTTCGTTTCCCCGTCGGGGGTCGTGCTCTCGACGGTGATCTCGCTGACGCCGACGCTCTGGCCGACCCGAATCACGTTCGCCGTCGCCTCGAGGTCGCCGGTCGCCGGCCGGAGGTAGTTGACGTTCAGGTTGATCGTCGCCATACCGACGGAGAACGGTTCCTCGTCCTCGATCGCGGTCCGAAGCGAGAACCCGCCGACGGTATCGATGAGGGTCGCGGCGACGCCCCCGTGAAGATCGTCACGTCGGTCGTCCGGCGCGTTCGGACGCACGTTGGTCAGTTTCTCGTCGTAGGGAATCGCGAGCGTCATCGTGCCGTCGCCGATGTGCTCGACCGTCGTTCCGAGCCAGGAGAGAAACTCCTGATTCTCGTCGAGAAAGTGTTGGAGCACGCTCTCGAGGTCACCGAACTCCTCGATCAGCGCCTGCATATCACGCGTCATATACGCTCGTCACCGTGCAACCGACTTTACCGCTACGTTTCTCGATTTTCGCTCGACGAGGGTTCTTCCCGCTTCGGACCGTTCGTGCGTTGATGGCCGATGCAACTGTCTCGGGAGACGTCGCACACGGCTCTTTCCGCGGTGAGTCCGATGAGTGACGACGGCCCCGAATACGACGTCGATTTTCGCGAGCATCCAGAAAAGTACGAGATCGGGCGCGGCGAGGCGGGCGTCTTCAAAGTCGAACCGTACAAGAGCGAACTCCTCCCGCTGTGGTCCTACGCGGACGCAGCGGCGGCCCGCGAGTCCGCGACGGCGATCTACGAACGGTACGAACGCTACCGCGACGACGACGAATTTCCGGGGATGGACATGGCCCAAAAATACCTCCGAATGGGGTACACGCGAGCGATGCGCTACGCGAAGTATCCCGGCGGGACGAAGTACGACGAGAGCGGTGACGAACGCGAACCACGCCGCTGGGCCGACCGGGACAAACGAGCCGCCGCGCTCGTTTTCCGGACGTACTGGACCCGCGTCCGCGACGACGACGCCTACCAGCGAGCGAAAGCAGCCCACCGCGAACGGTAACGTCCGAAAGCTGGACTCGAGACGGTGGCCGAGAGAGTGACGCGCCTCCGCCGGTCGAGCGCGTCGGTCCATCGCCCGAGCGGGAAACGTCCCTCCCGTTCCTATTTGACTACGACTCGGACGACCGAACCCGCACACGTACCCGCTCGCCGACGTCGAACGTGCGATCCGGACAGATCAGCTTGGCGCCGAAATCGCCGTCTCGAGCGCAGAACAGCGACAGACCGGTGATCGGGTCGCCGTTCGCCGTGACGGTCACGTCGTCCCACGTGATCGTCCGGCCGTCCGCGACGCCGAGTCGGTCGCCGTTCAGCGAAACCGACTCGGAACCGTCCTCGAGCGACCCGCGCCGTCCGAACACGCCGCCGCCGTCGTAGTGTGGCAATCCGCCGTCCAGAACGCCGCCGCCGTCGGCCCGTACGCCGACGAATCCCGTGCCGGGGTCGGGATGAGCGGGTGCGTCCAGCACCGCGTAGGTCTCGCCGCTCGAGACGACCCGACCGTTGCCGTCCCACGCGGTCGGCCGAGGCGAGACCTCGAGGTCGATCGGGAGCGACCCCGACGCGCGGTACGGATTCTGCTCGGGGGCGCGGAAGCCGACGTGGAGGTGATTGTCGACCCACGGCGCGAAAAAGCCCGCCCGGACGAGTCGGCCCAGCGAGTCACCGCGGTCGATCCAATCGCCGGACTCGACGGTCGGCTCGACGTGGAGGATGCGGACCGTCAGCCCAGCGAGCGCAGCGGGACCCTCGCAATCGATCAGAGTCACGTGGTCGTGTTCGGGCGCGTAGGGTTTCGGCGGCGCGCGCACGGTGCGGGTCTCGGTAACGGTACCGGCGACCGGACTCGGCGCGGCGGTCGTCCGGCCGTCGACCAGCGTTCCGGGGTACAGGTCGATCGCACAGCCGCCGTCGTGTGCCGGATACGGCGAATTGTAGAGCGAGAAGCGTTCGTACTGCCCCAGCACGACTTCGGGAAGCGTAACGGCCATCGAGTAGCGTACACTGGGCGGCGGGAGCGTTTAGGTGCATCGAGTCCGACGTTCCGCTATGCGCGTGTTTCGTGGGCGAGCGGCCTCGATCGCGGCCGACCGCGACGTGAGTCGGCAGCTACTGTCGATCGCCGCGACCGGCGACCGCGCCGTCCGCGTCTGGGTCCCCCACCGCCAGATCGCCTTCGGCCGCCGAGACGCCCGCCGCGGTGGGTACGATCGCGCCCGCGAGGCCGCGCGCGAGCGCGGCTTTCCGCCGATCGAGCGCGCGGTCGGCGGGCGGGCGGTCGCGTACGACGGCGAGACGACGCTGGCGTTCGCTCGCGCCGAGCCGACCGCCGATTTCCGGACCGGAACCGCCGACCGATACGAGCGGGCCACGGTCGACGTCGCGCGAGCGCTTCGATCGCTTGACGTGGAGCCGAGCCGCGGCGAGCCGGCGGACTCGTTCTGTCCCGGAACGCACTCGCTATCGGTGGCAGGCGGAACCGCCGTCGGACGCCAGCGGAAACTCGTCGGTATCGCACAGCGCGTTCGACAGGACGCCGCGCTCGTCGCCGGCGTCGTCCCCGTGGCCAACCGCGGCGAACTCGCAGACGTTCTCGAGGGCGTCTACGGCGCGCTCGAGGTGCCGTTCGATCCGTCGACCGTGGGAACCGTCGAAGACGCGGACGGGCCGTCGGATCCGGAGCGCGTTCGGGTGGCACTCGAGGACGCGCTGGTCGGGGAGTCACGGAAAACGGTAACCGACGTCAGGTAACGTTTTCCCGTTCCGCGGTGGCCTACTCGAGTATGACGTCACGATACCGACCGGAGGGGAGACGATGACGCAGGATCGGCCCGAAACGACGGACGAATCGGCAGCCGACGACGACGCGGACGCTGACCCGGACGGCTCGAATTCGACGGCGCCGCTGTGGGGCGACCTCCTCGAAGACGCACGCGACATCGCCGCGGAGTACCGCGACGACGGCTGGAACGCCGTCGTTCTCGAGCCCACCGGGGTCTCGCCGGTCGAGAGCGACGAGCGGATCGGACTCGACGTCACGGTCTCCGACGACGAGTACGACCTCGTCTCGGACCGGATCGAAACGGGCGGGATCACGATCTCGGCCGCGGACGTCTACTACCGCCCGCTCGCCGACGGGGGCAGCGATCGGCGGGTCGCGCTCGCGGTCGAGCGCGACGAGGACGAAGAAACCGCGATCTTCGTCCCGCTTTCCTACGACATCACCGAGGCGCGTTCCGTCTTCGAAACGGCGCTCGTCGACGAAGAACTGTTGATTCACGTCCTGTCGGACCCGGACGACGGCTGGGTCAGCTTCTCCCACGACGACCCGTCGCTGTTCCTCGAGGAGTCAGACGTGCAAAATTGGACCGCGGAGTGACCCGGCGCGCGCGGATTCACCGGCCGGTGCGAAACGACAGATCGAGCGACGGTGCCGAGTGGGTGAGCGACCCCATCGAGATCACGTCGACGCCCGTCGCGGCGTACGCCGGGACGTCCGCGACCGTGATACCGCCGCTCGCTTCGGTCAGGACGCCCTCGTAATCGGCGAGGTCGTCGACGGCCGCCCGCGTCTCCTCGGGCGTCATGTTGTCGAGCAGGACGATGTCCGCACCCGCCTCGGCCGCCCGGGGGGCGTCAGCGACGTCTTCGACCTCGACGTCGATCTTCGTTACGAACGACGTCTCCTCCTGGAAGTGAGCGACCGCATTCTCGAGGCCCATCTCCGCGATGTGGTTGTCCTTGACCATCGCCATGTGAGAGAGGTCGAGCCGATGGGTGTCGCCGCCGCCCGCGACGACGGCGCGTTTCTCCAGCCCTCGCAGACCGGGCGTCGTCTTTCGCGTCGCTGCGATCGCCACGTCGTCCGATTCGGTCCGCGCGTTCTCGACGGCGTCGCGCGTCCGCGTCGCGATCCCCGAGGCGTGGCCCGCGAGGTTGACGGCGACCCGCTCCCCCCGAAGGACCGACCGTGCCGGACCGACGACCCGGAGCAGTTCGTCGCCGGCGTCGACGTCGGTCCCGTCCTCGAGCCGATCGGTCACGGACACGTCGAGAGAGCCGAAGACGGCCGCCGCGGCCTCGAGGCCGGCGACGGCGCCCGATTCTTTGGCAACGAGTCGACCGGTCGTCTCGCCCGGGACCTGATTGCTGACGTCGTGGTGGCCGACGTCCTCGCGCAGCCAGCGTTCGATTTGTGCGTCGGTGATCATGCAGCCGTGGATGCGGGTGCGGCCCCGCCGGAAATAAAGGGCCCGTTTGTGCCGACCGCGGAACTACCTGTTCGCTTCGGGGACGGTCGCGTAAATTTGACAGTCGGGCTTCAGAAACTATTACCTCGTCCATCTTCCTTTTCCCCGTATGAACGCGGCTCTCCTCGATCTACTCACGCGGCTCTTCGACGGCGTTCCCGGTTGGCAGGCGACGATCCTGCTCGTCGGCATCTCCCTCGGCATCGCGATCGCCCTCGAGATGGTCGTTCTCCGGGCGCTGCTTCGATACACGAGTCGGACGAAGACGCGGTACGATCACATCCTCGTCGAGGAACTCCGATTGCCGATCGTGGTGACGGCCGCGCTGACGGGCGTCTATCTGCTCACGCAGCTTCCCTCGGTCACGGAAACGGTCGTGGTGACCGACGACCAACTCGAGACGTTCTTCGGAAAGCCGTCGCTGTCGGTCATCATCGTCGCCTGGGCGTTCGCCTCGAACCGGATCGTCAACCGGTTCGTCGAGGAGATCAAGGACAAGGGCTCGCGGTTCGACTTCGCGCCCGTCTTCTCGAACGTCTGGACGCTGATCGTCTTCGCCGGCACGGTCGCCGTTTTGCTGTCGCTGTGGGAGTACAGCATCTCGCCGCTGCTCGGGGCCGCCGGCGTCGCGGGTATCGCCGTCGGGTTCGCCGCGAAAGACACCGTCGCCAACTTCTTCGGCGGGATCGCGCTCTACTTCGACGATACCTACAAGCTGGGCGATTACATCGAACTGGATTCCGGTGAAGCGGGGACCGTCGTCTCGGTCGGCATTCGTTCGACGACGCTTATGATGCGCGACGAAGTGCTGGTCACCGTTCCGAACTCGGTTCTAAACGCCGCGAAGGTGATCAACCAGTCGGCTCCGAAGCGCCGGAAGCGACTCAAAGTCCCGATCGGCGTCGGCTACGGGACGGACATCGACGCGTTCGAGGACCTCGTTCTCGAGATCGCTGCGGAGGAATCGCTCGTTCTCGACTCGCCGAAGCCGCGGATGCGGTTTCGATCGTTCGGTGACTCGGCGCTCCAGTACGAACTGCTGTGCTGGGTGGCCTCGCCGACGCGCGCGGCCAAAGCGACGCACAAGCTCAACAGAGCGATGTACAAGACGCTGACCGACGCGGACATCGACATTCCGTTCCCACAGCGCGAGATCCGCGTCTCGAGCGACGACGTGGTCACCGAGTGGGCGGAGCCGACCGCCGAACGGGCAGCGCCGACACGGCGGCGGGAGCAGAGGCGACCGGTGTCGGGAGATTCGGAAAGCTCACCGTCGGATTCGCGTCCGTAACGAGCGACGGACGGGACGGAAGTGGCGCGACGGATGGGCGCTATCGTTCCGCGAGGGGCGCTTCGTCGTCGGCGACGTAGTGACAACCCACCGACTCGGTGTTCTCACCCGCCGCGCGCGCTATCAACAACGCGGTGACGCTGGCGTTGCGGAGTTCGTACAGGTCGCGAGCCGTTCGCGTGCGGGTGTAGGCGTCGACCTCGCCTTTGAGCCGCCTGAGGACGGCGCTCGCGCGTGCGATATCGTCGGGATCGCGCTCGAGACCCAGATACTCGTCCATCGTCCGTTTCAGACGGGTAAACTTCTCCGCGGCGAAGCGCTCGGGCAGTTCCGGGTCCCGATTCAGGAGGTCGGGGGCCTCGACGACCTCGGGTTCGAATCGCTCCGCGGTTTCACCGCTTCGCCTCGAGGCGCGTTGCACCTCGCTGGCCGCGTCCCCGCCCGCTCGGAGCCCCCAGACGAGTCCCTCGAGCAGGCTCGTACTCGCCAGTCGGTTCGCACCGTGGACGCCGGTGCGGGCGCACTCGCCGACGGCGTAGAGCCGATCGAGGCTCGTGCGCCCGCGGTCGTCGACGTCGATCCCGCCACAGAGGAAGTGTTCGCACGGCGCGACGGGAATCTCGTCGCCGTCGATACCCCGGTCGCGACACTTCGCGGCGATGGCAGGATACTCCGCCTCGAATTCGAGTGGACTCACGTCGAGGACGACTTCACCGGTCGCGTCGCGTTCGGCCTCGACCCCGCGAGCGACCACGTCACGCGGCGCGAGGTCGCCCTGCGGGTGGTAGTCCTCCATGAACCGCTCGCCGTCGCCGTTGCGGAGGACCGCCCCCTCACCGCGCAGCGCCTCGGAGAGTAAGAACGTGTCGTCTCGCACCGCGGCTTCGCCGCTTTGCTTCGAGGCGCTACGCGCCTCGCTTCCCGCATACGCGGTGGGATGGAACTGGACGTACTCGAGGTCGGCGACGTCCGCACCCGCGAGGGCGGCCATGGCGATGCCGTCGCCGGTCGCGTCGTCGGGATTGGTCGAGCGGCCGTAGAGCGCGCCGATACCGCCCGTTGCGAGGACCGTCGTGCCGGCGTAGATCGGCTTGCCGGTCGGTTCTTCGTCACTGACGACGCCGTGGACGCGTCCCTCGGCGGTGATCAACTCGAGCGCGGCGGTGTCCTGGCGAACCTCGATGCGCTCGTGATCGTCGACGTGGTTCAGGAACGGTCGCAGGATGTGCGTGCCGGTCGCGGCGTCGACGTGGAGGATTCGGTATTCGGAGTGGGCGGCCTCCCGCGTGTAGTCGAGCGCGCCGTCGTCGGTCTCGTCGAATCCCACCTCGAGGGTGTCGATGAGAACGTCTTCGACGACGTCGTCGGCGTGTTCGACCAGAACGTCGACGGCGTCCGGATCGGCGGTGCCGTCGCTGGCGTCGATGATGTCTTTCTTGAGCGATTCGGGGTTCCCGCGAGTCGTCGAGATGCCGCCCTGCGCCCAGTCGGTGCTCGCGTCGTCGGGTTTCGTCGCCTTCGTCACCAGGAGGACGTCCGCGCCCGTCCTGGCGGCCGCGAGCGCGGCCGCACAGCCCGCGATGCCGCTGCCGACGACGAGGACGTCGGTCGTTTCGCCGTCGGTCGTGGTCGCCGTGGCGGTGTCTGTTTCGGTCATGTGTGGATCACGTTCGTGAGCACGATCAGATCTCGAGCATTCGATCGAGCGCGACGCCCGCGAGTTCCTTCTCCTCGGGTGCGACCTCGATCACGTTGTGTTCGCGACCCTCGGCGAGTTCCTCGAGAACCCAGGTGAGGTAGTTGGGGTCGATCTGACGCATGGCGTTGCAGTCCATGCAGGCGTCGCCACAGAGGGGCACGACGTTCACCTCGGGGTGCCAGCGCTGGAGGTGGTTCGTGAGGTGAATTTCGGTACCGATGGCCCAGGTGTCGCCCGGGGCCGCGTTTTCGACCGTCTCGCAGATCGTCGCCGTCGATCCGGCCACGTCCGCCGCCTCGACGACGTCGCGGCGACACTCCGGGTGGACGATGACCTTCGCATCCGGGTTCGCTTCGCGAACCCGGTCTACGTGGTCCACCCGGAACCGCTCGTGGACCTGGCAGTAGCCGTCCCAGAGGATGATGTCGCTGTCCGCGACGTCGTCGGCGTCCTTACCCTCGGGGTCCCAGGGGTCCCACTCGGCGATCTCGTCTTCCATGCCGAGCCGGTGGGCGGTGTTTTCTCCGAGGTGCTTGTCGGGCAGGAACAGCACCTTGTCGCCCTTTTCGAAGGCGTACTCGAACGCTTTGTGCGCGTTCGAGGAGGTACAGACGAGTCCCCCCTGGCTGGCACAGAATGCCTTCAGGTCCGCGTAGGAGTTCATGTAGGTGATCGGGATGATGTTCGCGTCGGGGGCCGCATCGGTGATTTCGGCCCACGCGCTGTCGACCTGGAGCGCCTCGGCCATCCCCGCCATCGGACACGACGCTTCCATGCTCGGAAGGATCACGGACTGGTCGTCGTCCGTGATGATGTCCGCGCTCTCGGCCATGAACGTCACGCCGCCGAAGATCACGTACTCGGCGTCCGCGTTGGCCGCTTCCTTCGAGAGCTGGTACGAGTCGCCGATGAAGTCGGCGTGTTCGACGATCTCCCGTCGCTGATAATTGTGACCCAGGATGACGACGTCGTCGCCGAGTTCCGAGAGCGCCGCCTCGATGCGTTCGGTCCGTTCCTCGGCCTCGAGATCCCGGTATCGGGGCGGCAGTTGCTCGAGGTTGTCGTATTTGAACAGACTCAAATCGGTTTCTAGCTCCGCCGTTTCCATTTTGACCATTTCACGTCACCTGTGGTTGATCGCATATCAGTGGGGGATATTGAATAACTTTTTCCTTCGAACGGACGATCTGTGGGAATACCACCAATTGATACGGCGGCTGAAACTCGATCGGTGTTGTATCATCGGACGTGACAGGTGTTCACTGCCGAGAGTCACGGTCACCGAAGTCCGTTTTCGCGGCGTTCGTTCCGAGCGTCCGGTACTCGAGGACGCGTTTTCGAACGTCACGCGGCGAGACCGGCGGCGCGAACCGGCCCGGGGTACGATTCGACTCGCCGCCATCGGGGGGCCTTCCCACGACAGCGTGCGCTCCCCGCGAGCACCGACGGCACCGTCGCGAGACGTCGGTGCTGCGACGGCGTGACCGCCTCGTGTCCGGCGAGCTTCGACGCCCGCGCCCACTGCGCACTCGAGCGGTCGGCACTCGGGGGACGATCGACATCGATCGCCGTTCGGCGGCGTCGTTCAGCGGGAACCGGTCCTCGAGAGCGGCGACATCCGGACGGAAGACACCGGGCCGCGAATCGTCGACGTTCGCGAGGAGTTCGACTACGTCAGCTACGGTGTGCTGCGGAAACCGATCCCGAACCCGACGGCGAAGCGGGCTCACGATCGTGTCGGAGTTGTCGGCGTCACACCCGCCCTAACGGGCGGGGATTCTCGCCTCGAAAAGAGATAGCTACAGCCGCTCGGGTGCGAGCGCGTCGATCGTTGTCTCGGTCACCTCCCGCGAGGCCGGGTCGGGGACGACGACGATCGGATGGTCGATCCCCGTCTCGTCGACCAGCGTCCGGAGCTGTTCGCGCGCGTCCGCGGGCGTTCCCGCGACCCCGAGATCGGCGAGCATCTCCTCGGTCACCGCGTTCGCGGCGTCCCCCTTGTCGCCGCCGCGCCAGGCCTCGGCGACCCGGTCGGCCGCGTCCGGGAACTTCGACGCGACCGCCCGTCGGTAGCCCTCGCCGCTTCCCACGTAGTAGGCGATGTGACGGCGCAGGGTATCGCGCGCCTCGTCCGGGTCGTCGCTGACCGCCGACGGAACGTACGGTGCGATGGCGATCTCGTCCGGATCCCGGTCGCGTTCCCGCGCGGCCGCTGCGACCTCCTCGAACGCCTCGTCGAGTCGCGAGAAGGGGATGTTGTGCGGAATCCAGCCGTCACAGAGTCGGCCGACGACGCGGCGGTTGGCCGGTCCGAGGCCGGCGTGGTAGATCGGGACGGACACGTCGAGCGACGGGAACGACGACGCCTCGAGTAACTCGCCTTCGTACTCGACCGGCTCGCCGTCGCCGGCGGTGAACGCGCGGACGAGTTCGATCGTCTCGTGAGCGCGCCGGACCGGTCGATCGAACGACCGTCCGTGGAGGCCTTCGATGGCGATTTTCGTGCTCGTCCCGAGACCGAGCGTGAACCGACCGTCGGAGACGTCCTCGAGGGAGGCTGCGGTCATCGCGAGGACGGCCGGGGTGCGCGAATAGACGTTCAGGATCGCCGTCCCGATGCGGATCTCGTCGGTTCGACAGGCGATCTCGGTCGCCTGAACCACGGCGTTCGCACCCCAGAGTTCGCCGATCCAGATCGCACTGTACCCGTGGTCTTCGGCACGAATGGCGACGTCCGCGAGGTCCATGTCACCGTACGCGGTCACGATGAGTCCAACGTCCATGCAGTGTCGGTTGCGCTCCAGGGCCAAAAATCGAACCGCTCACCGCGTCGCGATCCGAACTCGAGAAATTGCAACGGAGCGCAAGTTTGACCTGTCCGCCCGTTGGCCGATCCGTATGCTCGACCGCGAGGGGCGCATCGTCTTCGGATCGTTCCTCTTGTTCGTCCTCGTTCGGGCCGGTTCACTCGTCGGAGAGCGCCAGTTCGGGGTCGCGCTTCGGGACCGACCGCTTCCGTCGCTGGTCCTGTTTGCGGGCGTCGCGGTGGTGCTGCCCCAGCTCTATCTCGCGTCGACCGATGGCGACACCGGGCCCACGTCGCAAAGCAGACTCCGGTTCGCAGCCATCGCGACGGCCGCGTTCGCCGTCGCCTTCGCCGACAGCGCGGCCGGACTGCAGGCCCTGCTCATCGCGGCGGTCGGGGTCGGCTCGATACTCGGACTGCTCTGTTACGAGGCGTTCGACGGATACCGGGCCTCGAGTGCCGACTGGTCGCTCGACCTGGGAGAGCGGTAACGGAGCGTGGGAATCAGCAACTGTTAGGACGCCCCACCGTCTCGACCCATCCATGACAGACCCCGAGGACATAGCCGAACGGGTGCGTGACGGCGACCTCAGACTGCACGAACTCGAGGACCACGCGGATCACGATACGGCGGCCGAAGCGCGGCGCGTACTCGTCGAACGCGAATCGGGTGCCGAACTCGAGGCGATCGGCGACTACGCGTTCGCCGCGGAGCAGGCGGACCCGAACATCGAGAACATGATCGGCGCCGCACAGGTTCCGATGGGCATCGTGGGCCCCGTTCCCGTCGACGGCGGCGCGGCCGACGGCGACCACTACCTGCCGCTCGCGACGACCGAGGGCGCGCTGCTGGCGTCGGTCAATCGCGGACTCGGCGTGATCCGCGCCGCGGGCGGCGCCGAGGCGCGCGTCACGAAAAACGGCATGACTCGCGCGCCCGTCTTTCGCGTCGACGGCGTCGTCGAGGCCGCCGAGACCGTCGAGTGGGTCGGGGACAACGTCGAGGCGCTGCGGGAGGCCGCCGAATCGACGACGAGCCACGGCGAACTGCTCGACGTCGAACCGTACGTCGTCGGCGACTCCGTCTTCCTGCGCTTCGCCTACGACACCAAGGACGCGATGGGAATGAACATGGC
The DNA here is from genome assembly GCF_024227435.1 of Natrinema caseinilyticum. Lineage (GTDB taxonomy): Archaea > Halobacteriota > Halobacteria > Halobacteriales > Natrialbaceae > Natrinema > Natrinema caseinilyticum. The sequence continues at coordinate 3,236,295 of NZ_CP100445.1, read as the reverse complement.
CACGATCGCCACCGGGACGGCCTGCGAACTCGTCGAGTCCGAAACCCCCGCGTCGCTCGTGGCGCTCTCGGGGAACCTCTGCTCGGACAAGAAACCCGCCGCGGTCAACGCCGTCGAGGGACGGGGCCGTTCCGTGACCGCGGACGTACTCGTGCCCGGCGAACTCGTCGAGGAACGCCTCCACACGACCGCCGAGGCCATCGCGGAGGCCAACACCCGCAAGAACCTGATCGGCAGCGCCAAAGCGGGCAGTCTCGGGTTCAACGCCCACGCCGCGAACGTCGTCGGCGCCGCCTTCCTCGCGACCGGCCAGGACGAAGCGCAGGTCGTCGAGGCCGCCAACACGATCACCACGATGGACGCGCGTCGACGCGACGACGGTACCAGCGATCTCTACGCCAGCGTCTCGCTCGCCTCGCTCGAGGTCGGCACCGTCGGCGGCGGGACCAAACTGCCGACCCAGGCCGAAGCGCTCGATATCCTCGGCCTCCGTGGCGGCGGCGATCCGCCGGGGTCGAACGCCGACGCGCTCGCCGAGATCTTCGCCGTCGGCGCGCTCGCCGGCGAACTCTCCCTGCTCGGCGCGCTCTCCTCGAGGCACCTCGCGAGCGCACACGAGGATCTCGGTCGCTGAGGACCGCGGTCGACGTCACCGCCTCTCGCGTTCGCAGATCACAGCAACCGATACCGACCACGGCTCTCGCTTATGACCCCGCGCCGCGTCAGTTTCTCGAGCGCGTTTCTGACGTACTCGGCGGACACGCCGCGCTCTCGGGCGTACGCGACGATTTCGTCCTCGGTCGGCCGGTCTAAGGCCTCGAGCGACCCTTTCACGATTTCCGTCTTGCTCCCGTTACGGGTCGGGCCCCGCGGGTCGCGTTCACCCGCCGCTTTCACTTCCTCGACGTCCAGGCCGGACTCCGCGAGGTACTCCGACTCGTCGACGACGCCGTCGGCCACGTCGTCCTCGAGGTCGGCGAAGGAGTCGAGCCTCGCGAAGGCGTCGCCCTCGCCCTGGCGGTTCGCGAGCATCGAGGCCCGGACGTCGCGAGCGTGGGCCGCGTCGTCGGTTTCGACGAACTTCTTTCGCTTCTCGTAGGCTTTGCGCGAGCCACAGCGGGGGCACTGGGTCGTCTCCGAACGCCCCTCGATGAGCCAGAGGTTCGAGCACTCGCTACAGCCGACGACGGCGTACATGGCTCGATATGAGCCGTCCTGCTAATTCAAGCTTCGGCAAGCGAAGCTAGCGTGATCGGGACGGCGGTCGATCGTCGACTCGAGAGACCAGTCGTTCAGCGAGTTGAGCCGTCAGAGACGATCGGAAAAACGAAACTGATTCGTCGTAATCGAAGGGGCAGCGGAATTACAAGATGAATCGATGGAACGAACATGAACTAGTCACTCTGAACGAACAACGCAATTTCAAAGTTACATCTACACTCAAATTAAAATTATTTTAGAGAATGTATCATAGAACTATTCTCAGGTGTTGACTACACTCGATTCCCTGGTGAATTGGCCGATAAGTAGGCATACCTACTCACCACGGACACAATACTGATATATGTTTCTTCCATTTGTTTAACTACTTATGGCTCATCGTCTCGCATCACTTCACGAGGACAAGTTCCTCCGAGTGATCGTCGCCACGGTCGTCGTGCTCGGTGGATTCGTGACTTTTACCGAGATGACGCTACGAAGTATTGTTCCAATATTAGTCATATTTGTCGCGGTGGAGGCACATAATGTCGTAGACGAGATGTATGCTCTTCCCGCGGGGTCAAACGGGCTTGCCTATGGGGCATCCGTATTCATTGCAGGTGTATACGTTGCAGCTATCCATCCACCGAACTCATGGATCGGAGGTCTCTTAGCCCTCGTCGGCCTCTGGTTCGTCTTCGATGGTGTGACGATCATCAAAGACGAGCCATCTCGGACGGAACACGAGTACGTGTCCGACCTCGACGACGAGATGGGTGAGGTGATGCACCGAATGCAGACGTTAAACGTCGTGTATCAAGCTCTTCGGGACACTTCTGAGCCGAAAACAGCCACAGAGCTTGCTACTGACCTTGATCTCACCGAATCACGCGTCGGAAGTGCTCTTGGGTTTCTGCAAAGCAAGGGCCGTATCGAGCAGGTGGGGAATCAATACCGTGCGGAACCGCCCCGGTGGGGTCGGGTAACTCCCGTCGTCCAATTCCTTGTCTGGCTCCCACGTCGGGTTTCCCGCCCGTTCCGCCGAGTAGCTACGAACGCCTAACCCTGTCCTTATCGAGTCAAAACACCTATATAATGAGTGTGAGAGCCGTTTTATGACTCCCTCGAGTGTTTTGATGTGTTTCGGCTCGGTTCCGTCCTGTTTGGCGAGTCGTTGGACCTCGTCCGGATCAACATCGTCCAGCTTTCCACTCCCGCTGAGTTCGCCGATCTGTTTGCGCGATAAGCCCGCATCGCCCAATTTCGACGCTTTGCCGCCCGTGAGGGCGTCCTGAATCTTCAGCGCGGCCTTGTCGGGAAGATGGGGCAGCAGCGTGTTCGAAAGAACCTTCGTGGCTTTCCCCGTCTTTGATCCGAACGCGCCTTTCCACTTCTTGGTGAAGCTGACTAGCTGGCCTGCATCCGCGGCTTTGCCGAGCACCGGAACCACTCCTCGAGCTCAGGATTCGAGTCTACTGTCATATACTCACTATCACCCACCCCAACGGAACCGATCCACAGCCCGTCGATGTCTCGAGCATCACAGTGAGTCAGCTGAAGCACTTCCACCGACTCTCTCTCCGGGATCCGCGGAGTTATGTGGTGTGTCGCCGATATAAGTCACGTATGGAACGCGTTTCCCGTGCTGACCTCGAGCCTTCGGAGGCCGCTGACGGCGTCCACCTGGCGCTGATGGCCGGGACCGAATCGATGAACGTCCAGCACTTCGAGATCGAACCCGGCGCAGTCGTCGACGAACACAGCCACCCCCACGAGCAGACGGGATACATCGTCGACGGCGAATTGACCTTCATCGTCGACGGAGCGGAGGTCGTCTGCGGACCCGGCGACTCCTACGGCATTCCGGGCGATCAGGCCCACGCCGCCGAGAACCGCGGGGACGTTACCGTTCGCGGTGTCGATATTTTTAGCCCGCCGCGAGAGAATCCGAGTTGGCGCGACGACTGACTCCGTCGAGCTACCACCCGCTCAGCGATTGCGCGTGACCACGATTCTCGATACCGCGTGACGATCGTCGCCGTCGCCGCTACGATGGCGCTTTCGGTGGTCGGACTGGCCGTGAGGTTCGTGCGCGATCGGCTCGTCGATCGCCGATCGGTCGTCGCCGCTCGAGACCGGGACTCGAGTTGCACCGACGTAAATCGCCTCGGGGTCAAGCCCCGAGGCTTTCGCGTGGACTCCCGTTCTATGCCTCAACAGAGGCAGGGGGCACGTACTCCCCGCTCACGTTCAGTGTCCCGCGATTCAAGCGCACATCTACGGGTGCGCCTCCATCGTCTGCGTTTTGCCGACGACGGAGATACTGCAAACCGATGTTCTTGGAAGCGTTGTAGTCCGCGTGGTTCTCGTACCCACACTGCTGACACTCAAACGACTCCCCGTCACGGTTATCGTCATGGGTAAATCCACACGTCGAACACCGCTTCGACGTGTTGCGCGGTTCAACCTGTACGGCCTCGATACCCTCTGCTTCGGCCTTGTATTCGACGTACTCGTAGAGGCGTCGGAACGCCCACACATGTTGCCACGTCGCTTCGGGAAGGTTCTCACGGATATACGTCAAGTCCTCGAACACGATATGCGAGCAATCGTTCTCGACGGCTTCCTCGATAAGTTCGTTCGCCACCGTGTGGAGGTGTATCTCGAAGCGTCCGTACTCTTTCTGCCCAACTGATTCGATGTTCTCGTGGGCGTGGCGAGAGCCACACTGCTGAAGCGACCCACGACGTTTCTCGTACTCTCGACGCCAATGGTTGAACTCGTCTGCCGACCAGAATCGCCCCGTCGAAGCGACGGCGAGGTTGTTCACGCCCAAATCCACACCAAGGACTGTTCTGTGCTTGGACTCGGATTCGGGCGATTCCTCGTCTGCTTCGACTTTCCGCATCGAGGCGTGGAGATACCAGTCACCGTCGCGGTACTGCAAGTGTGCCATCCGAAACTCGAAGTCCTCGTCGGAGACGTACTTGGTCGGTGGCGTCTCCGAGTCGTCGGGGAGGATGTAGTCGCACTCGACGCGCCCGTCTACGGTGGACAGTGATACGTGGTCGCGGTGGAACGTCGCACTCCGCTTGTCGTACACCGCGCTGTCGGCAGAAAAGTGCGGTTGCGACGTGTTCTCCCCACGTTCGAGACGCGAGACTCCGCTTTTGACGGCTTCGACCGCCCTGCGAATCCCTTTTTGGACAAGATTTGCAGTCAGGTCGGTTTCGTCGCGGAGTCGGTCGTAGAGGGCGCGTTCGGCTTTGGCTTTCGAGGTGACGTGGTAGCCGTCGTCGCCGTGCCAGCACCACTCGCTCGCGGTGTTGGCGCAGTGTTTGAACTGCTCGACCGTCTCTCGGAGGAGCGGGTCGGCTCCGTCGGGAGTGTCGAGTTTAATGACGGCGGTGCGACGGTATTCCACTGTGTTTTCACATATACCGTCGGTGTTACTTATACATTTGGGAGTCGGCCCGCCATCGTAGCGTGGTTTGTGTCATCGGTTGTCGGCTTCCTCCCCGACCTCAAGGGTCGGGGCATCCGCCTCGTACCGCCTGTGAAAAACGGAGTGACGGCGGTGCGATGTGGGAGAACGCAGTCGGTCACCGAGTACCGACGATTGGGGCTCGAGTGGGTCGAGCCACGACTCACGGCTACGCGACGTCTCGGTCGACCGCGTTCGATCGGATCTCCCGGGCGCGCTGCCGAACGGAGGCGACGTACCGCTCGATTTTCGGCGGTTTCTTGCCGTAGAACGATGCGACCCAGTTCAGATCCGTGCCGGGCATGGTGAGAAAGTACGCGGCGAGCGTGTCCCGCCCCGCCTGGATCACTTCCGGTGGGACTCCCCGCTCGCCCGTTCCGTCCTCCTGGAAGCCGTTCGTGTCGAAGTAGACGTCGGCATACAGCGTGGCCGTCTCCGGATCCGCGAACGTGATCGGCGTGTGCTGGGGTGCCTCGAACCGATACTGCGGGTCCTCGCTTTCGGGCGTCGTGCACTCGATGATCCGGACGTCCAGAACGTAGTCTTTGTAGACTGATTCCCCGTCGTCGGTCGGTGGGTGCGGCGTTGATTCGGGCATGTGTTGTCGACGGTGATCGGCGGTGGGCCGGCGGAGCCCCGCCGCGCATACGGTCGTACGACGAGTTCACGTCCGCGGCGGGTATGTGCGTTGCTAGTAGCGGTCCCCTCGATGGGGTATCACTCACGAGCGGTATTGAGATCGCCCGCTCTTTCGGAGAACGGGCCGCTCGTTCGCGTTCGACAGGGTGCCCGCCACAGCGTCTCCTCGCGACTCGGTGCAGGGGAGCAGTCAAACGGATGGACGTGGACGAGTGAAACGTGAGAATCGACGGACTCGTCACTCGAGGGGCCACCGCTCGACGGGTCGACCGCGAACGACGGTCTCCCTCGGCGGTATCGATCGAACGGATTCCCCCGGACCAGGTGCCATCGGTATGATCGGTATCGCCACGCTGTTCGGCCTCGCCGCCGCCGGAACCGTGGTCCTCTGGTACGGCAGCGTCCGACTCGAGGACGCGGCGAACGACATCGCGGTCGGATACGGGTTGCCAACGGTCGTCCAGGGGGCCGTGATCGCCGCCGTGGGCTCGAGTATGCCGGAACTGGTGAGCGTCCTGATCGCGACCCTGGTCCACGGCGAGTTCGAACTCGGCGTGGGGTCGATCGTCGGCTCCGCGGTGTTCAATCTCCTCGCGATTCCGGGTATTGCGGTGATCATCGGCGGCGGTATCGATACGACTCGGGAACTGGTCTACAAAGAGGCGCTGTTTTACATGCTCGCGGTCGCGTCGCTGCTGTTGACGTTCTCGCTCGCGGTCATCTACAACCCGGTCACCGCGACCGACGGACTCATCCGCGGTGACGTTTCCCGACCGCTCGCGCTGTTTCCCGTCGCCCTGTACGGGCTCTACATCTTCACCCAGTATCTCGACGTCGCGGACGAAGGGCGCGTCGTGGACACGTCGGTCAATCTGACACGGGCCTGGCTCTGGTTCGGCGTCGGGCTCGTCGCGATCGTCATCGGGGTCGAAGGCCTCGTCCGGTCGGCGGTCGGTCTCGGGGAAGCGTTCGGAACGCCGGCGTTCCTCTGGGGGATGACGGTCGTCGCCGCCGGTTCGAGCCTGCCGGACGCGTTCGTCAGCATCGCGGCCGCACAGGCCGACCGGCCGACGGTCACGATCGCGAACGTTCTCGGGAGCAACACCTTCGACTTGCTCATCTGCGTGCCCGTCGGCGTTCTCGTCGCCGGCACGTTGACCGTGAACTTCGCGCACATCGTCCCGATGATGAGCTTTCTGGTCTTCGCGACCACCGTGTTCTTCGGCATTTCACGGACGGAAATGCGCCTCTCCCGACGCGAGGCGTGGACGTTACTGGTGCTGTACGTCGCGTTCGTCTGCTGGTTGATCCTCGAGAGCCTCGGCGTGGTCAGCGTCCTCGAGTTCTGACGCCGGGGCTCGCACACCCCGTCCGTCGCGACGACGAGGCAGCCGAACGGATCCGCCCGACGTGAGTGTCTAGTGGTTTTACTTGGTCCGGATGTGTCGACGCTGGTATGAGCGACGATTCAGACTCTGACGGCCACCGATTCGCCACGAACAGCGTCCACGCCGGTCAGGAACCGGACCCGACCACCGGATCCCGCGCGCCGCCGATCTACCAGACCACGTCCTACGTGTTCGACGATACGGACCACGCGGCCGCGTTGTTCGGACTCGAGGAGTTCGGGAACATCTACTCGCGGATTATGAACCCGACCAACGCGATGTTAGAAGAGCGCATCGCGGCGCTCGAAGGCGGCGTCGGTGCGCTGGCCACGTCCTCCGGGATGGCCGCGTTCGACCTCGCGACGTTCATCCTCGCGGAGGTCGGCGACAACATCGTTTCCTCGTCGTCGCTGTACGGCGGGACCTACACCTACCTCACTCACACGGTCGAGAAGCGGGGTATCGAGACGAAGTTCGTCGAGACGCTCGACTACGACGCCTACGAGGAGGCGATCGACGACGACACCGCGTTCGTCCACCTCGAGACGATCGGCAACCCCGCGCTCGTCACCCCCGACATCGAACGGATCGCCGACATCGCCCACGACCACGACGTCCCGCTGTTCGTCGACAACACCTTCGCGACGCCGTACCTCTGCCGACCGCTCGAGCACGGCGCGGACCTCGTCTGGAACTCGACGACGAAGTGGATCCACGGCGCGGGCTCGACGGTCGGCGGGATCCTCGTCGACGGCGGCTCGTTCCCCTGGGAGGAGGGCGATTATCCCGAAATCACCGAACCGAACCCGGCCTACCACGGCGTCAACTTCCGCGAGACGTTCGGCGACATGGCCTTCGCGCTCGTCGCCCGCACGCGCGGCCTGCGCGACCTGGGGAACCAGCAAGCGCCCTTCGACGCCTGGACCACCCTGCAGAAACTCGAGTCGCTGCCCCTGCGGATGGAGAAACACTGCGAGAACGCGATGGCCGTCGCGGAATACCTGGAAGATCACTCGGCCGTCGAGTGGGTGAACTACCCCGGCCTCGAGAGCCACGAGACCCACGAGAACGCCACGGAGTACCTCGAGGGCGGCTACGGCGGCATGATAACTTTCGGGCTCGAGGGCGGTTACGACGCCGCGGAAACGGTCTGTAACGAGGTCGAACTCACCAGCATGCTGGCGAACGTCGGCGACGCGAAGACGCTGATCATCCACCCTGCGAGTACGACCCATCAGCAGCTCACCGAGGAGGAGAAGCTCGCGAGCGGCGTCACCGACGACCTCGTTCGCCTCTCGGTCGGGATCGAGGACGTCGACGACGTGATCGCCGACCTCGAGCGGGCGATAGAGCAGGCAGAGGCGTAACTCGGCGATCGACGACCGCCGTAATCGAGGGACCCGCACTCGAGGGCCGACCGCGATCGTGCTGGGGAAGAACGACGGCTGTCGTCGCCGCATGTATTTTCAAAGTACTGTGTTCAGCCCTCGCCGTTAAGGTCACCGAGTCCGACTGGTCAGGTATGCCGACCGGGTTACTCACGTCGGAAGCGGCGGAACAGATCGTTGCGACCTGTCGGACGGCCATCGGTGACAGCCTCCGTTCGGTCACGTACTTCACGCGAGACGACTACGAGCAGATGTACCTCCGCGAGGACTTAGAGCGCGACGCGGACCTCTCGACGTTCATCGGCCACGAGTGGCGCGGGTTCAAGACCACCCAGACCGCCTACGAGGGGTCGGAACTCGGCGCGTACGAGTACACGATTCGGGTGTTCGAGAACGGCTTTCTGGTCCGCGTCACGAACGACCGCGAGGGCGTCTTCGTCACGACGGACGGTCTCACGGTCAAGGACTTCGAAGAAGTAGCGACGGCGCTCGACTCGTTCCTCAGCGAACGCGAGATTTCCTGACTGTCTCGTCCGGCCGTACCGATCTCGGTTCCCCGTCCGGATCCGTCTCCGTTTCGGCCTCCGCGTCGTCGGCCTCCTGGCGCCCGATCGGCAGGCCGGAACCGTACTCGTCGTCAGTCCCGAGGAGGCGAGCGAACCGACGACGCTCCGCGGCGCGTCTGTCTAAACTCATGGCTCGGACCGAGGCCGGATTCCCCCCTTGTAATGCGGATCTTTTGCGGCCGTAACCCGGTACTTCTCCGTGAAACGATCCCGACACCGTCCGACGAGTCTCCCCGCGGAATCTGCTCCCGTCGGGTCGGGCCGCGGCCCACGCCGAAATCGACCCCGTGTAACCCGGCGGAAATTGACATCGTCCCGACCGAAACAACGTAACACCCTTTTCCGCCACGCTCGTCTTGTCTCCCGATGACAGACCTTCCGGAACCAGTCGAACGCGAACTCGAGTCACACGACGCGTTCGACCGGCGCGACGACGGATACGCCCTCACGACGACCGTCTTCGAGACGACCGTCGCGGCCGAGGACGCGGAGGGGAACCGCGACGGTCGGTTCCGCGTCACCGTTTTCCTCCCGACCCTCGACGCGGCCGTGGCCGACGAGGTCGTCGCGACCGTCGTCGAAGATGGCTGGTACGAAACGCTCGAGCGCCGCCTGGGGGACGTCTTCGACGTCGCCCACACGAGTACGCACGACGATCCCGTCGTCGAACGCGACGCCGACGAAGTCCGGGTCCGTCTCGAGTACACCGCCTGGGACGCCGCTGAGGGCGTCGAGGACGCCAAAGCCCTGATCGAGTTCGTCGAAGGGACCTTCGCACAGGGAATCGTTCCCGGATACGAGTACCGCGGTCCGGCGGCGACCCTCCTCGAGAACGCACAGAGCCGAGGGCAACGGGCCGCAGACGACGATGGCGGGATGCCACTGTAGCGTCCCCGAAACGGGCGTCCGGCCGATCGCCGCGCTCCCGTTAACGATCCGAACCCACACCGAATGGACGGGTCAGTAGGTCGTCGGGTGTCCGCTCGGGGACGAGATCGTCCGGAAGGACGTCCCAGCCGAGTTCGTCCTCGCCCGGAACGGCATCAGTTCGGAAGCCGGGGTCGTCTGCGGGCGAGAGATCGCGGTACTCGGCCGGCGGCGCGTCGTGGGCGTAGACGCTTTCCGGATGGTCGACGGTCCAGATGTGGAGCATACAGGGTGTCCGACAGGGGACCTCGAGAGTTCCCGCCGCGAAATCCCGCTCGTAGGCCTGCCTGTAGTACCACCACCCGAACCGCGAGGGTACTCCGACGTGTGCGTGCCACGGCGAACACCGTCCGTCGGACCCGCCCTCGTCGTACACCGGCGGCGGATCGACGGGGTCCCCGCCGGCCGTCGCGATGAACATGACGCCCATCGACCGCCAGGAGTCGTTGTCGACGAGAACCGATTCCGGGCGTTCTGGCTCGAGCACTGCGTCCCCGCCGATGAAGTCGGGACTGAGCCAGTGCGACCAGCCGTCGTCGCCGCCGTCGAGCGCGTCGAAATAGGGCACGAATCCCGCGTCGATCAGCGACCCGACGTCTGGATACCGCCGGTCGAGCGTCTCCCCCACTGCCGATCGGAGTTCGGTCGTCGCCGGATGGTCGTCCGCACACCCCTCCGTCGTCGTCCCATCGCAGTCCGTCATCCCGGGCTCGAGCGTCGCCTCCGGACACTCCCGATCGAACGCTCGAACGTCGCGCCGCCCCGAGTCGTCCCCCGCGCCGCGCACGCTTCCGACGGACGATAGCGAGGCCGCTCCTGCCGATGCCCGCAACAGCGACCGCCGAGATACGTTCTGCCTGTCGGTACCGTCATGCATACCAGCAGTTCCACACCGGACGTCGATGTGAAACCCCGTTGCCCGTCGCAGTGACAGTCCGCGACACTGGTCGTTCCGCGGGCGTGAGACCACGACCGGAGTCCGAGCCGCCGTCAGTCGAACGCGGACTCGAGGACGGCGCCCGTTCCCGGCCGGTCGACACCGGCGAGATCGATCCGGCCGCCGGGCATCGGGACGCCTTCGACGGGATCGTCGGCCAGAAGCAGGGAGCCATCGAGGTCGGCGTAATCCAGCAGCGGCGCGAGGTGACAGGCCGCCGCGATCGAGGCGTTCGATTCGGTCATGCAGCCACACATCACCTCGAGGCCGTGTGCGCGGGCGGCGTGGATCAACCGTCCGGCCTCGAGCAGGCCGCCGCATTTCATCAGTTTCAGGTTCGCGATGTCACAGCGGTCCGCGATTCGGGGCACGTCCGCGAGCGTCACGCAGGACTCGTCGGCCGCGATCGGCAGCGAGGAGCGGTCGAAAACGTATTTCAGTCCGCTCGGATCGTCGGCGGAAACCGGTTGCTCGACGAACGCGACGTCGAACTCGGCGAGCCGATCGATCTTTCGGAGCGCCTCGCGAGGCGACCAGGCCTCGTTCGCGTCGACGAACAGCCGGACGTCCGGCGCGACCGACCGGATCGTCCTGACGATCTCGAGGTCGCGATCGGTCCCGAGTTTGACCTTCAACGTCTCGTGGCCGCGCTCGAGTGCCGTCTCGGTTTTCGCACGCATCGTCTCCTCGTCGTCGAGGCCGATGGTGTACGAGGTCTCGGGCGTCTCGGCGGGGTCGAGTCCCCAGTACCGGTAGAGCGGGACGTCGAACCGCTTCGCGACGAGATCGTGAATGCCGATGCTCACCGCGGCGCGGGCGCTCGGATTCCGGCCGACCGTCTCGCCCAGTTCGCGCTCGATGCGTTCGAGGTGGTGGGGATCGCCGACGTCCTCGACCACCGCCAGCAGGTCGGGCAGAACGGCCTCGACCGTCGCAGCGGTTTCCCCGTAGTGGGGGGACGGCGACGCGGCCCCGAGACCGGTCGTTCCGTCGTCGTCCGCGATGCGTACCAGTACGGCCTCGGTTTCGGTCGTCGTTCCGCGGGCGATCCCGAACGGATACTCGAGCGGGAGCGAGCGCCGTTCGAAGGCGGTCTCGAGGGTCATCGGACGAGCACCTCGAGCAGGTCGTCGGTGCCAAAGCGGAGGACGTCGGTCGCGGGCGCGCCGAGCGCGTCGGCGTAGTCGTCGACAGCTTCGCGGGCAGCCGCGTCCTCGAGACCGGCCGTATTGATCGCGCCGGCGACGACGCGGCTCGGCGCGACCGGTTCTGCGAGGCGCTCGTAGAGGTCGACGTACGTCGGAATCGACGGCAGCGAGAACGATTCGTAGCCGTGAATCGACTCGCGGTCGGCCTCGTGACAGAGGACGAGTCGATCCGCCATGGAACCGTGGAGGATCCCACAGGTGACCGCCGAATACGCAGGATGGACGATGCTTCCCTGTCCCTCGACGAACAGGTAGTCGTGATCGTCCCCCATCTCTCTGATCATCGACTCGACCGCGCCGGCGGTGAAGTCACTGATGACGCGATCGACCGGGGTTCCCCAGCCCTCGATCACGATACCGGTCTGGCCGGTCGGGATCACGGCGGCGTCGTAGCCGGCCGCGCGGGCATCGCGAGCGAGTTCCATGGTCGTCGTCATCTTGCCGACCGAGCAGTCGGTGCCGACGGTGAGGACGATTTCGGCGTCGACGTCGCCCGCGACACCGTCGCTGACCGTGAGGTCCGGCGGCGGATCGCGGACGTCTCTCAGCTCGCAGTCGTGTTCGGCGGCCAGCCGGGCGAATTCCTCGTCCTCGGCCAGAAAATAGTGCAGCCCCGAGATCACGTCGCAGCCGTACTCGAGTGCCGTCCGGACGTCGGTCCGCCAGGTTTCGTCGAAGCCACCGCCGATCGGAGCGATGCCGATCAGCAAGGCGTCGACGGCGTCGGGCTCGAGTTCGGCCATTCCGGCGACGATCGGCGCGTCCTGGACGTCCGGGACGAAGTCGGAAACGCGACGACCGTCGGCCGTCCGATCGAGGACGGCGACGACGTCGTGGTCGGCGTACCGGAGAACGCCGAGGGCGGTCTTGGCCCGCTCGGGAAATCGCTCGTGGGCGAGAATCGCGACGCGCATACCTGGCAATCGTCGACCGCTTACTTAACCATGGATCACCCGGAACGGCGCGATCGGACGACGTCGGGGTTGCGCGACTCGAGACGAGATCGTCCGATCCGATCGAGCGGGCCGTTCGGACCGACGAACGACCCTGTCGACGGGTGCCAACGGGTCGTTCACACGACAGACTCGGGAACGTCCGCGGGAATCGGTCGGAACGCGAAGCGGTCTGCTGTCCGAGAGCGACACTCTCGCGAACGCCGGCGGTCAACCGGCCCGACGCGGGTGAGCCGTCCGTGCCCGAACGGACCGAAAGGCCGGTGATCGGACCGCGGACCTGCTGCTTCCGCCGTACGTGGTTCCACGATGGCCGCCGTTGACGTTCCGAAAGTGGCCGGCTAGAGTCGCTGACAGAAACGGGATGCTACTTGCAGCAAGAAGCGGTCGTCGTTCGATGGTGTCTCGTATCCGGTACGCGCATAAATCCGATTATTTTACGCCCAAAACCGGCGTGAGTTAAGCGCGCCGATTCGGTTCCGACCGAATCGGTGCCGTCTACTGACCGTTTCGACGACCGTACCCCTCTGTTTCGATACGTGTAACGTTCCCCGTTTGTCGGCCGAAACTGTTCGTTCAGTACCATCGGTAGAACGGATCTGACCCGCCCCACCGCTCGCCGATGAACGGACGATGCAATTATGTACAGTGAGTGTGTCAACAAGTGGCATGGACGGTGTCCTGAACGAGACGACAAACAAGATCCACAAGTACGAGGCCGGTCGGTCCGACTTTCAGACGGTCTGTGGTGCGACGTCCCACGTCGCCCACGAACACCTTCGGCTGATCCCCATCGAGCGAGCGGTTACCGACACCGACGCGAATCGTTGCGGCCGCTGTTTTTCCGACGGCGACGGTTACTGACCGTCGGCCGGGTTCGAGCTACAGCATCCGGACTTCGGTCGTCCAGAAAGAGCGAACGGCGTCCTCGAGCGCCCGCTTCGGCGCCCCGGTCGCGTCGACGGCGGCCGTCGCGGCCGGTTCGAGTCGCGATTCCGCGACGAGCGCCTCGACGACGCCGCGTTGACCGACGAGGTACAGTGGAACCCCAGTCCGTTCACCGCCGCGTTCGTACGCGGCGAGGGCGGCCCGACAGCGCTCGAGGTGATCGTCGACCTGTTCGTCGCGGATCCGTTCGAATCTGGCCTGCGAGAACCCACCTTTCGAGTGATTTCCCTTGACATCGCTTTCGAATCCCTGGTAGTCGACGCGTTCGTCGTCCTCGAAGACGCCGAGGGCGAATAGATCGGTTCGCACCAACGCCAGGGCGTGTCGTCCGGTCGGGAGGAACCACTCGCGCTCGAGGGCGAATCGGTCGTCCCAGGTCGCCGCCAGTTCGGTATCGACCGGTGGCTCCACGGTCAGGGCGATCAGTCCGGCGTCGTCGATACAACACAGACACGGCGCCGCGTCGTCGACGAGCGCGACCCGCTCGCCGAGGACGTCGGCCAACTGCGTCCGGACGGGTTCTGAGAGCCCGTCGTCGCGGACGCCGACGGTCAACGCACCTTCTGGGCCCGTTCGGAACGATGCGAGCCGGTCGAGGACCTCTTCGAGGCGGTCTCCGCGCAGTTGAGTGCGGCGGTGAACGTCGAGCCCGGCGTCACGCTCGTTCACTCGGTCGAGTTCGCCCTCGAGTTGGGCGATTCTATCCTGGAGCCGGTTGAGTCGCTCTTCGGCATCCTGCCTGGCGGTAGTGGCCTCGGCCCGGCGGTCGGATTCGGCCTCGTAGCGCTTTCGCAACCGTTCGTTTTCGTCCTCGAGGTCGTCGATTCGCTCTTTGAGCGATGCACGGCCGAGTAACTCGTCGAGCATCCGGCCGAACACGGGAAGCGGACGTACTTTTAGGTTCCGGCGCCCGGCGGGTCGTCGTCCGGCGATCCGACGCGGTCGGCCTGCCACCCCCCCGAAAACTCGAGGAGCTGTCGGGCGCGCTCTCGTCGGGCGAGGAACACTTCGCGAAGCGAGGGCGGATTCCTGATTTCGGTCCCCTCGAGCATCGATTCCGGTAGTGCGAGCGTGTTCGTCGGAACGTCCGCCGCTCCGTGCACCGGAAAGTGATGCGACTCGAGTTTCATCACCAGCGGCGTGTCGAGGCGCTCGAGGCCGTCGCCGGTCGCGTACACTTCCTCGTTGATGTGCTCGTGTTGTCGGCTGTGCATGAGTGCGTGGTCCCCATCGGTCGGTGTCACGTAGAGACGTCCGAGATAGTAGCCTCTCGAAAAGACCTCGAACATGCTAGATAGTACCACGGTACGGTCGAACATAACTGTTTGCAGATACGTTTAAATCGGCGCGCTATCAGTCCGAACTCAGGCCGCCCGTCGTCGACCGATCGAACGGTTGGCTGAGATGCAAGCTTCGTTTGAAGTCGTCCGTCGTCTGCGAGACGTAACGTAGTCAGTGATTGATCGGTCTTCGACGAACGAAACGGTTCGAACAGTGACGGCGGGCCGATAGCGGTTCTCGACGTCTCTCCGGGATTTGATGACGGACACTGTGGCCGTCTTGAACGCTCAAAACGAACCTCACCGGCTAGTCGAACAGAGTAAACGATTCGAACGAAAGTCAGTCTTTTTAGTACGTTTGGAACAACACGTAGTCGATGACCCCAACCCGGCCCATCGCCCTTCTCGCAGTATTCGCCGTCGTCGGCCTCACGGTCGCGCCGCTCGCGAGCGGTGCGGTCGCGAATCCGTTCCTCCAGGCCGAGGCAGGCGACTCCGAGACGGCGACACCGAACGCATCCGTCGGGACGCTCATGCAGGCGAGCGCAGCCGACGCCGAGAGCACGATCGATTCGGGCATGTTCGAAGCCGCGTACGATCGCGCCGCCAACGAAAATCGGCCTGCGGTCGTCCGCCATCGAACGGCCGAACTCGAGTCACAGATAACCGAACTCGAGGCCGAACGTGCCCAGCTTGAGAACCAACGGGAAAACCTCTCTCAGGGCGCGTACAAGGCTCGAATGGCGAAACTGGCGGTCGAGATCGCGAGCCTCGAGCGATCGATCGACCGCACCGAGCGCCGCGCTGCCGACGTCGGCGTCTCCGAGGACGCGCTCGAGACCCTTCGAGAGAACGCGACGTCCATTCGACAAGCCGCCTCGGAGCAAGCCGGCCCCGGTATCGCGGCGCTCGCTCGAGGATTGTCCGGCAACGGGGGGCTGCCAGGATTCACACCCGAGCCACCGGACGAACGCGGCCAGTCCGACGGTACCGGGGGAGCCCAGGACGACGGTGAGACGGGAAACGATCCGGCGAAGCAGTCACCGACTGATCCCGGATCGCCACTCGATAAATCGAACGACAACCCCGGCGATGGAACGGGAACGGAAAGCGGATAGGGGACCGACAGCGGATCGGGAACGGAAGGCGGTACCGGTGTTGCTCCGTAGGCGGTCGAACAGCCGACCCGACGAGATGCCACTTCACGGCCGCCGAGCAGACACGCTTTTCAGCGCCGATCACTAACCCTCACTCGATGGACTCCGCCGCGTTGTTGGACTTGCTCGGGAACGAAAACAGGCGGCGAATTCTTCGATTGCTCGCTCGCAAGCCCTGTTACGTCACCGAAATCTCTGACTACCTCGGCGTGAGTCCCAAGGCGGTTATCGAACACTTGCGCAAACTCGAGGAGGCCGGATTGATCGAGAGCCGCGTCGACGACCAGCGACGCAAGTACTTCCACATCGCGCGAAACGTCCGACTCGAGGTGAACGTTTCTCCGTACGGATTCGCGAGCAAGAGCGCGTATCCGTCGAACAACAGTTTCGACATCACGACCTGTCGCCACCTCTCGCTCGACGTGTCCTGGGACGATTCTGACGAACTCGACGAGCTACTCGCCACCCTGGACAACTTAGAGCAGCTCGAAAACGAACTCTCGCTGGCCCAGCGATGGGTTCAGGGCCGGCTCTGTGACGTCCTCGACCAGATATCCGAGAGCGTCGGCGCTGGCCCGGAGAGCCGAATCTACGCGGACCTCCTCGCGAGCGTCCGCTCGGAGCCGAAATCGGTCGGCGAACTCAGCGACGACATCGACGCGCCGCGCGAGGTCGTCGCCGAATTGCTCGAGGTGATGGCCGACAACGGGGTCGTCCGTCGGACCGAGCGCGGCTGGGAACTGACGACCGGCTAACTATCGCCTCGGAGCCCGGCACGCAGGTCGCGACCGAAGTAGTAGCCCGCGACCGAGGCGACCAACCCGACGGTCGCCCCGACCGCGACGACGGCCTGCCCCGAGCCGGCGATCGCGACGACGGCGTGGTTGAGCACCGCGGCCACTCCGCCCACCGAAACCCCGGCGGCGCTCGTCTCGAGGTACCGGCGGTTCGACCCGACCAGACCGGCGACGAACGCGCCGCCGAACATTCCGATCGTGCGTCCGGCGAACGGGAGGACGGTTGCGCCAGCGAGCATGCCGATGCCGATAGCGAGAACGAGCGCGAGAAACATCCGCGGCGAGAAGTACCGTGTCGGTGAGAGCCGCGACGTGATCCGGGACAGCCACAACCGCGACGAGTCGCTCTCGGCGGCGGCTTCGGATCCGCGTTCGGTGCCCCCCAACGGACCGAATCCGCCGGAACCGCGCGTCCCGCCGTCGGACGTCTCCGACCGCCCCGATCGACCGGCCGACGCGTCCCCCGGACCCGACTCGATCTCGGAGAGCAGCCGGTCCGTCTCCTCTATGAGGTCGTCGGTAGCGGGGGCGTCCCGGTCCCGGCTCTCGGTCACCTCGTCCGAGCGGTCTCCCATAGTCGACCGGTGGACCGCCTCCATCATGGACCTTTCCCCGCCAGCGACGGCCCAAGCCTATAGGGTTGTGGCTGTCGCATCGGTACTATGACCTGGGTCGCAACGGCCGCGTTCGGGGTCTTTGCGGCCGGAACTGGCGCCTTCGTCTACCTGCTCGTGGCGAACCTCGATCCCCAGCCCGAATATCCGGAACTGATGACCGATCTCCTGGGGCTCATCGGAACAGTGATCGCGGTCTGTGGCGCGGCGATCGGTGCGGCGTTTCTCGTCGCCGCCGTGAACGCATACCCTGGCTGAAAGATCGCAGCCGATCGCTCGCGTCTGTCGGTTTCGACGACTGTTACCGACTTCACAGAGACCGTTAATATCACCCGCCGAGAACGTCAATGTCACCCGTCGAGACCGTCAATGTCACCCGTCGAGAACGCCGTTTTTTCACCGTCATGCTGGTAGTCCCCCGTCATGGACGCCGAACTGTTCGCGTTCGGACTCGCCGCCCTGACGCTCGGTCTCGGATTCCTGATCGTCTCCCGTCGGGTCTACGCTCGGCTCGAGGTATCACCCGACGTTCGCCGGTCGCTGCAGCTGTTGACGGTTCTGATCGCGGCCATACTCGTCCTCACCGGCCTCGGCCTCCTCGTGGTCGGCGTCGTCTCCTCGTCGGCGGTGCTCCCGTAGCTGGTCGGTCGATTCGACGGACGACTCGAGAAATCGGGCGACTGCCGTGCGCTCGGATTCTCCCGGTGAGCGACCCCGTGACCGTCGCCGTCGACGGCCGTTACCGGATCGAGTCGAGCAGCAACTTCTGCTCGACTCGCTTGACCTCGTGTTGGACGTCGCGAACGGCGTCGATGTTGGCCGAGATCGAGCTGATACCCTCGTTGACGAGGAACCGGGCCATCTTGGGTTTGGAGCCGGCTTGCCCGCAGATGCTCGTATCGACGTCGTGTTCGCGACACGTCTCGATGACGTCACCGATGAGCCGTAACACGGCGGGGTGAAGTTCGTCGAAGCGGTCGGCGACGTTCTCGTTGTTCCGGTCGACCGCGAGCGTGTACTGGGTGAGGTCGTTGGTTCCGAACGACGCGAAGTCGATTCCCGCTTCGGCCATGCTCTCGACCGAGAGCGCGGATGCCGGCGTCTCGATCATCGCGCCCCAGCGGCGTTTGTCCGGGTCGATTCCCGCCTCTATCATCTGTTCTTTCGCTCGAAGGACGTCCTCGGCGTCGTTGACCAGCGGGAACATGATCTCGACGTTGTCGTATCCCATCTCGTAGAGCCGACGGAACGCCTCGAGTTCGTGTGCGAAGACGTCCGGGCGATCGAGCGACCGCCGGATGCCGCGGTAGCCGAGCATCGGATTGTGTTCTGCCGGCTCGTCCTCGCCGCCCTCGAGCTGGCGGAACTCGTCGGTCGGAGCATCGAGCGTACGGACGCGGACGGGCCGCGGGTAGAATTCGTCGGCCACGCCTCGGATCCCGTCGACGAGTTCCGTGACGTAGGCGTCCTCCCCGTTTTCCGCGATGAATTTCGCCGGCGTCTGATTCAACGAGAGGATCATGTGTTCGGTCCGCAACAGACCGACGCCGTCGGCGCCCGTCGCCGCCGCGCGCTCGGCCGCTTCGGGGATCGAGACGTTGACCTTCACCTCCGTCGCGGTCATGGGTTTGACCGGCGCTTGCGGGCGGACCTCCTCGACGGGTTCGGTCTCGTCTTCGGGTTCGACTTCGGCCCCCTCGAGGACGGACCCCTTGTCGCCGTCGAGCGTGACGACCTGCCCGTCGTCGAGCACGGTCGTCGCGTTGGTCGTTCCGACGATGGCGGGGACGCCCAGCTCTCGAGAGACGATGGCGGCGTGGCTGGTCATGCCGCCCTCGTCGGTGATGATGCCCGAGGCACGCTTCATCGCGGGCACCATGTCGGGCATCGTCATCTCGGTGACGATGACGTCGCCGTCGCCCACTTTGTCGAGGTCGTCGAGTTTCTGCACGATTCGTGCGGGGCCGCTGACCGTCCCCGGACTCGAGCCGAGACCGTCGACGAGGACCTCTCCCGACGAACTCGAACCCGTGGTCTCGCCGCCTTCGGCCGCTTGAACGCTTCCGCTGCCGTCGGTGAGTCCCTTCGCCGCATCGACGGTGCCGGTCGTCTCCGCGCCGCCGGATCCGTTCTCGTCGATGGTGGTGATCGGTCGGGACTGGAGCATGAAGACTTCTCCGTCGACGATCGCCCACTCGACGTCCTGGGGTTCGCCGTAGTGGTCTTCGACGCGCTCGCCGAGGTCCATGAGGGCGTCGATCTCCTCGTCGTCGATGACTCGTGCCCGTCGCTTGTCTTCCGGTACCTCGCGCTCGACGGTCTGTCCGGTCGCGTCGTCTTTCTCGTGCATGACCTTCTTCTCGGCGACGGTGACGTCGACCGATCGGTCGTCGCGGTCGATGACGTAGTTGTCCGGCGAGACGGCACCGGAGACGACGGCTTCGCCGAGTCCCCAGGCGGCCTCGATGATCATCGTCGGATCGCCCGTCGAGGGGTGACTCGTGAACATCACGCCGGATTTCTCGGCGTCGACCATCTGCTGGACGACGACCGCGATGTTCACGGCGGAGTGGTCGAAGCCCTGTTCCTGACGGTAGTAGATCGCTCGCTGGGTAAACAGCGAGGCCCAACACTCACGGACGCGGTCGAGGAGGGCTTCCTCGGTGACGTTGAGGAACGTCTCCTGCTGGCCGGCGAAGGAGGCGTCGGGCAGGTCCTCGGCCGTCGCCGACGAACGGACGGCGACGAACGCGTCACCGGTGCCGATCTCGCCGTAGCTCTCTACGATTTCCGCTCGAAGGTCCTCGGGGAACGGCGTTTCGAGGATGAGTTCCTGTGCACGATCCGCGGCGTCGGCCAGCGCGGCCGAGTCGTCGACGTCGACGTCGACGGCAGCGAACAGTTCGTCGTCGATTTCGGCTTCTTCGATGAACGATCGGTAGGTCCCCGCGGTTACGACGAATCCCGGCGGGACGGGGAGCCCCGCACCCGTCAACTCGCCCAGGGAGGCGCCTTTGCCGCCGACCCGCTCGAGGTCGCCGGCACTGATCTCGTCCAGCCAGAGTACAGCCATCTCTATTATCGTGGACACTCGTCCGAATAAAGAAGGTTGCGAACGGCGGCCCTCAGTACTCACTCGCAGGTGAATTAGTTTCTACGACAGATGTCGACGATCGCCCGCGGTCGGCACCGACCGACGGCGACCCGTCCTCGTGAACGGACCGAGTGGAACTTTCGTGGCGATCACGCGCCGGCCGCTTCCGCGATCGTTTCTCGTACGGGTGATAATACATTCGACACCCCACAGAAATTATACAACTCCAGACAATTACGTAACCATGCCTGTTCGAACCCCGTTCGGATGGACGCTCGTCTATCGAACGATCGCTGTCGGATCGTTAGTACTCGGATTGGCCCTGGTTGCCGCCGGACTATTCGCGGGCTTTGGTGGTGCGGCGACGACGCTGGTTACAGATCCGCTGAATCCGGATCTTGCCCTCGAACAGGCGAATCCGATGATCACCCTGCTGCTTGCGGTCTTCGGTATCGTCGTCTGGCAGGTGGGGAAGACGTACGCGCTGTTCATGACGCTGCCCCGTGCGGCAGGTCAGGCCGCCACCGGCCACTCCGATTCGGACCGCGTCGCGAGCGAGGTCCGCGACGGACTCGACGACCGACTCGCCCGGATGGAGGCTGAACTCGAAGAAACTCGCCGAGCAATCGAAGCCCTCGAAGCCGGCAATCGGCGGGTGACCGGCGACGAACCGGCGTCCGTCGGCGACGACGAGTCGGCGACGTGGAAATCGAGGTCGTCCGGGTCGTCACCGGCCCCTCCCTCGAGCTCACGCCGCGGGTGGGACGGAAACGAGGGAGGCGACGGCGAGACCCGGGGCGACGCAGTCGGCGACCGCGGCACTGGGGACGATGCCGGCGATCCACTCGCCTGAACCGGTTCGGCCGTATCAGGCCTCGAGTATCTCGTCGTCGTCGGCCGGGGGGACGACGATCGAGCCGTCGAGCACGGTCACGCCGCGGCCGCCGACCTGCACTGCGCCGTCGAGGCGGACGCGAACCCGCCCGGGTCGATCGACGTAGTGACCCTGCTCGAGGCGGAGTTCCTCGGGCAGATCGTCGTCGAACGCCCCGAAGTGATCGAGGTACGCGCCGACGGCCCCGCTCGCAGTCCCGGTGACGGGGTCTTCGGGAACGCCGGCCCCCGGCGCGAACATGCGCCCGTGTGCAGTCGACGCGGCCTCGAGCGCGTCGAACGTGAAGAGGTAGACGCCCGCGGCGTCGACCGCGTCGGTGAGCCGTTCGATCGCGACCATGTCGGGCTCGGCATCGCCCAGGTCCGAGAGGTAGGTGATCGGAACGATCAGGAACGGAAGGCCGGTCGAGACGACCGCCAGCGGGAGGTCCGCACGCGCGCCCTCGAGTGCGGCGCGTTCGACCCCGAGCGCGTCGGCGACCCGCTCGTAGCCGACGTCGACCTCGTCGAACGTCGGCTCGTCCTGGGTCATCCAGACCGCTCCGTCGGACGCGACGTCGATCTCGAGGACGCCGACGTTGGTTTCGAGGGTCGTTATCCCGGGCTCCAGTCCCTCGTCGTGAAGGTGAGCGAAGGTCCCGATCGTCGCGTGACCACAGAGGTCGACCTCCTGAGTGGGCGTGAAGTACCGAATCCGACGATCCGCGACGTCGCTCGATCGGACGAACGCCGTTTCGCTGACTGCCATTTCGGCGGCGATTGCCTGCATCTGGTCGCTCGAGAGGCCGTTCCCGTCGGGGACGACTCCCGCCTGATTCCCGGTCAGCGGCTCGTTCGTGAAGGCGTCGACCTGCAAGATCCGAATCGTCTCCATACGACGTGGGTCGGACGACCGGGGTATCAATCCTTGGACGATGGGCGAGACCGCTCGCGGGACACGTCGGCCGACGGGCGGTACCAGCCCGCGTGCGGTGCCAGCTACAACTCGCCGATCCAGCCCGCGAGATCGTCCACGACCCGTTCGGCGACGTTGTTTCGGACGGCGTACGCGAACTCGACCGACGGGCCCTCGACCGGCATGAACAGGTGGTTGAGTCCGTCGTACGTTTCGACGGTCGTCTTCGATCGACCCTCGAGTTCGGTCCGCCACCGCTGTAAGTCGTCGGCCACGGTGACCTGAAAATCGCGCTTTCCCTGTACCAGGCGCAGCGGCACGTCGACGTCCCGTGCAGTTTGCAGGTGATCGTACGCCGCGAGGCTCTCCCAGAACGCGCCCGGTTTCCCGAGCAGGACGTCGCTCGATTCGTACTCGTCGTCCCGTATTCGATCGATTTCCGCCGTCCACTGCTCGTAGACGTTCGCCAGATCGCCCCACTCGTGCGAGCCGACGGAAACCTTGTGTTCGAGTTGCTCGAGCGTCAGTTCGTGGTACGGTCGGGCCGGCGCAGCCAGCCCGGCGATACCGGCGAGATTCCCGTCTCGGGTGGCGATTCTCGGCGCCGCCGTTCCGCCGAGTCCGTGACCCGCGACGACGATTCCGTCGGCGTCGACGCCCTCGATCCCCCGGAGTTTCTCGACCGCCACGAGCGCGTCGTCGACGGTCACGCGATCGAGGGTGTAGGAACCGGCTTCGACCTCGCAGGCGGGGACGCGCTTGTCGTACCGAAGGGTCGCGACGCCCCGCGTCGCGAGTCCCTCTGCCAGATCGACGAACAGTTTCGTTCCGCCCTGTGCGGTGTCACGGGTCGACGGCCCGGAGTCGTGAACGAGGACGACGCCGGGCGCACCGCCCCCGCTACCGGTGCCGTTCGCCGGCGTCGTGACGGTTCCCTCGAGCGAGCAGCCGTCGACCTCGAGGCGGAGGTCCCGTTCCGTGAACCCGCTCGGATCGACGTACGACGGCCGATCGTACTGGTCCGCGATCCCGCAGTTGAGCAGCCGTTGTGAGTCGTCCACGACGATGCGACACGTGTGCGCGCCGTTCTCGAACGTCAGCGTCGCGTCGATCACGACGACGCCGTTTCGCGTCGTTTTGCTCGTTCCCTCGATCCCGTCGAACGCACCGGCGACGGCGGTGAATCCCATCCAGAGCCGCTCGAGACGGGCTGGCGCGCCGTATTTGCCGCGCTCGCGTTCGACGAATCGCTCGCTCGCTCGCTCGAAGCGCTGCTTCGCGAGGTCGTCGACGAACGCGTTCGCGACGTCCGTGGCGGTTTTCGCGTCGCTCTCGTCGTTCGAATCGTTAGCGAGCAGTTCGAAACAGCCGGCCGCTGCCGACGCTGTCGCCGTCGATACTGCTGCGAGTACGGTCCGCCGTCGGGGTGCCATCGGTACCGGACCGTCCACAGTGTGTCGGATAAAGACGAGGTCGTTTCTCTGTGACTGTATTCGGGAGTTATAGTTGGTCCGTCGCGGTGTCCGCCCGCCGACTCCCGTCACGGCCGTTCGAATGCGGTCCGATCGAGTGGACTCGTTCGTTCGGTCGTGCCCGCTCAGTCGTCGCCCGATTCATAGACCGGGTCGACGTGGTCCGCGACCGGCGGGAGGTCGCTCGACTCGTGGGTGCCGACCGGTGGCACGTTGACCGACGCCGCGGGCGAGGACTCGAGGTCGGTTCCGGCGTCGGTCTCGAGCGACTTCATTTCGCCGTCGGCCCTCGCATCCTGATCGATCCGCATCGAACAGAACTCAGCGCCGCACATCGAGCAGAAGCGCGCTTCCTTGTAGTTGTCGCCCGGGAGCGTCTGATCGTGGAACGATCGGGCGCGCTCCGGATCGAGCGCGAGGCGGAACTGTTCGCGCCAGTCGAATTCGTAGCGTGCCTCCGAGAGGGCGTCGTCCCAGTCTCGAGCGCCGGGTCGTTCGGCGGCCACGTCGCCGGCGTGTGCGGCGATCCGGTAGGCCGCGAGGCCCTCGCGCACGTCTTCTTCCTCGGGCAGGCCGAGGTGTTCCTTGGGGGTGACGTAACAGAGCATCGCCGCACCCGCCTGCGCGGCGATGGCGGCACCGATAGCGCTCGTGATGTGATCGTACCCCGGCGCGATGTCCGTCACGAGCGGGCCGAGGACGTAGAAGGGTGCGCCGTCGCAGACCTCCTGTTGGCGCTCGACGTTCTCGGCCACCCTGTGCATCGGTACGTGGCCGGGCCCTTCGACCATCACCTGTACGCCGCGGTCCCAGCCGAGTCGCGTGAGTTCACCCAGCGTGTCGAGTTCGGCGTACTGGGCCTCGTCGCAGGCGTCGGCCAGACAACCCGGTCGCAGACTGTCGCCGAGGCTGACGGTGACGTCGTGGTCGGCGAAGATCTCACAAAGTTCCGGAAACACCTGGTAGAGCGGATTCTGCTCCCCGTTCTCTTCGATCCACTTGGCCATGATCGACCCGCCACGGGAGACGATCCCCGTTTTTCGCCCGTCGGTCAACGGCAGGTGTTCGGCGAGAATCCCCGCGTGAATCGTCATGTAGTCGACGCCCTGCTGGGCCTGCTTTTCGATGATCTCGAGCAAGAGGGCTTTCGTGATGGCTTCGGGACTGCCGGCTCGCTTGACCGCCTCGTATACCGGAACCGTTCCGAGCGGGACCGGGGAGTGTTCGACGTGCGTCTCCCGAATCGCGTCCAGATCGCTTCCGGTGCCGAGGTCCATCACCGTGTCAGCGCCGTAGTGAACCGCGGTGTGGAGCTTCTCGAGTTCCGTCTCGAGGTCGCTCGTCGTCTCGCTGTTGCCGATGTTGGCGTTGACCTTGGTCGCGAACTCCCGGCCGATGATCATCGGATCGAGCGCGCCGTGGTGGCGATTCGCTGGGATCACCGCCTGCCCTTCGGCGACCTGTTCGCGGACGAACTCCGGGTCGCGGTTCTCTCGTTCGGCGATGCGTTCCATCTCGGGCGTAACCGTCCCGTCGCGGGCGGCCTGAATCTGTGTTCGCGCCATCGATAACTAGATTATACCACCAGGTAATAAATTGCTGGGGGGACGAGAGAGGCGGCATCCGCCGACCCGACGGTCCGTTGTCGTCCCGCCCGCGGTGAACGGCCGGTTTCAGCCAATTTAAGGGGGGTGCGCTCGAGATACCGGGTAGGTGGCTACTCAATGTCCGATCTTCCGGACGATTTCGACTGTACGGTAACCAACTGGGACTACATCTACGGCCTGTGTCGGGACGTGGCCGACGACGTCCGCGACGACGAGTTCGAACCGGACGTCGTCGTCGCGCTGGCACGCGGCGGTTGGTTCGCGGGTCGCTGTCTCTGTGACTTCCTCGGCCTGGACGATCTGACGAGCCTGAAGATGGAACATTACGTCGGTACCGCCGAGAAGTCCGGCGAGCCGACCGTCCGCTATCCGATGCCCGAAGGCAGCGTCGAGGACAAGGACGTCCTCGTCATCGACGACATCGCCGACACCGGCGGCTCGATACAGCGGGCCTACGAGTACGTCGACGACCGCAACGCCGGCGCCGTTCGCACCGCGACGCTGCAACTGTTGGGAACGAGCGAGTTCCAGCCGGATTACGTCGGCGAACGCCTCGAGGACTGGACCTGGGTCGTCTATCCGTGGAACTTCATCGAGGACATGATCGACCTGATCTCGAGCGCGATGGCGAAAGCCGACCAGGAATCGTTCACGAGCGAGGAGATCCGTCACTTCCTCACCGAATCCCACGGCATCGAGCGTATCGAGATGGAAATCGCCCAACCGGACCGACTGCCCGAAGTACTCGCGGAGATGAACCGGCGCGCAATACTCGAGTCGGTCGGGGCCGACGAGTGGACGCTCGTCGACGAATAGCGGCGGGCGCCGCGCGACGGATTGGAGTGGCCGTTCTCTGACGGGTCACACCCACCAGGCGACGGTCGCATCTATCTCGGTCGGGCTGTGGACCCCCTTCCGTCACCGCACCCCCGCGTTGCTGTCAACGGAACAGAAAGTTTTTACCCGCGTCGGTCGAGCCCCGTCCTGTGAAACGAATCCTCTCCAGCCTCGGTATCGGTTCGGCGACGGTCGATACGGTCCTCCCGACGACGCTGACGGCGGGCGAATCCGTCGAAGCGCGCGTCGACGTCACGGGCGGCAACGACGCACAGGAAGTCGACGACGTTTACTTCGCGCTCGCGACGCGCTACGAGACGGACGAGAGCACTCGATCGGCGAAGGTCGATACGTTCCGCGCGGGCGACTCGTTCACGATCCAACCGGACGAGGAACGGTCGTTTACCGTCACGATCGACGTTCCATACCACACCCCCGTCACGCTGGGGCGAACGAGCGTCTGGCTCGACACCGGCCTCGACATCGACTGGGCGGTCGATCCGGACGACCGCGACGACCTCCAGATCGAACCCGACCCGCTTCGGCGGGATCTGTTCGACGCCCTCGAGTCGCTCGGCTTTACGCTCCGCACGGCGAAATGCGAGGCGACCGAATCGCTCTTCGCGAACCGCCGGTTCGTTCAGGAACTCGAGTTCGTCCCCCGATCCGGTCCCTTCGCCGGTGAACTGGACGAACTGGAAGTCGTGCCGATTCCGGACGACGGCGGGTTCGACCTGCTGCTCGAGGTCGACCGCCGCGGCGGGTTGCTCTCGGAACACTTCGACGCCGACGAACGACACGACCGCCTCTCGCTCGGTCCGACCGACAGCGACGACCTCGAGCGGCGACTGCGAACTGCGATCGAACGGAACTGCTGAGTCGAGCGCCTCGAGTCGGACGTTCGAATCCGCTCGAGACGGCGGCGCGTTAGTTCGCGACCGATCTCGAATCCGCCGTTCGGCGCGTTAGTCCGTGGTCGACTCGGTATCCGCGGTTCCGGGCGGTCCCTGTTCGTTCGTCGGATCGGCCTGTCGATCGCCCCCGTCCACGATGGTCTCTTTCCACGTTCCCCGGGTGAACCACGCGGCGGCCGCGAGCGCGCCGACGATATCGCCGACGACCACGCCCGTCCAGATGCCCGTCGGCCCCCAGTCTGCGACGAAGAGCAGATAATAGGTGACGGGGACGCGGACGACCCACAGTCCCAGGACGGCGAAGACGAGCGCGGTCTTCGTATTGCCCGCACCACGGAACGCGCCCTGGACCACCTGTAGCACGCCCATGAAGACGAAGGCGACAGCGGCGAACTGGAGGTAGGTCGACCCGTAGTCGATAGTCGTCGCTTTGCCCGCCACGTCGGCCGTCACGAACACCGAGACGAACGGTTCCGGAAACAGGAACGCGAGCGTCCCCGCGGCGAGCATGATCGCCGCGATCGCGCCCGCCGCGAGCCGGACCGCCCGCGCCGCCCTGTCGGGCTTGCCCGCCCCCAGATTCTGGCCGACGATCGTGTCCGTCGCCTGTCCCGTTCCCATCGCCGGCAGGAAGGCCAGCGAGATCAGCCGGTTGCCGAGCCCGTAGGCCGCGACCACCGCCGGCGGGAAGGTGACGACCATCGCGGTCATCGCGACCAGCGCGAGCGCCGTCATCGACTGCTCGAGCGCCGTCGGGATCCCGAGTCGCGTGATCTCTTCGACGTACTCTCGACGCGGTCGGAGGTGGGCCGCCCGAATGTCCGGCCCGACGTCGGTGTAATACAGCAGGTAGAACCCGATCGCCGTCGCGATCCCCCGCGATATGAGCGTCGCGACGGCGGCCCCCTCAACCTCGAGTCGGGGGAGGGGACCGACGCCGAAGATGAACAGTGGATCGAGGACGAGATTGATGACGACGCTGACGAACATCACTCGCATCGGCGCTCGAGTGCTGCCGTACCCGCGCATGAGCGCGACGAAGACGAAGAAGCCGAACAGGAACGGCAGCCCGAGGAAGAAGATCCGGAGATAGCCGGCGGCGAGCGGGAGGATCGTGGCCTGCGTCTCGGCGTCGGCGGGCAACGCCGACAGCATCGGGTCCGTCGCGACGACGCCGACCGCACCCAGACCGGCGGCGACCAGCGAGACGAACGCGAGGGTCTGTCCGGCGATCAATCCCGCTTCGCCGCTCTTTGCCCCCGTGTGCTGGGCGATCAGTATCGCGCCGGCCGTCGTGAAGCCGCTCCCGATCGCAATCAGCAAGAAGAGAAGCGGAAAGGCGAGGCTCACCGCCCCGACCGCGTCGGGCGAGAGCGCGCCGAGCCAGAAGGTGTCCCCGACGTTGTAAGCGACTTGCAAGAGCTGGATTACCACCAGCGGCCACGCCAACCTGACCATCGGTCGGACGAGCGGGCCCTCGGTGAGGGCACTATCGTCCGAGGCCTCGCCGACATCCATATCCGCGAAGTGGCGGGGCCCCTACTTGGGTATTTGTGAACTGTGATACCGACAACCATTGCCTCGAGCGCAGTTCCGACGAACGGAGGCCGTCGACGGGCCACCCGTTACGGTCGCCGCCGACGGACTGCCGGTGTGTGCCCGGGATCGGAGCCCCAACCGGACATTTAGGGGCCTGGTCCCCCCAGGTTCTGGCATGACGATCGGCGTAATCGGCGGGAGCGGCATCTACGACGCACTACCACTCGAGAACACTCGCACGGAGGCGGTTTCGACGCCCTACGGCGAACCGAGCGGGGCGGTGACGCTCGGCGACCTCGCCGGACGCGAGGTGGCGTTTCTCCCACGGCACGGGGAGAACCATCAGTACCTGCCGACAGACGCGTCCTACCGGGCGAATATTTACGCGCTCAAGGCGGTCGGCGTCGATCGGGTGATCTCGACGAACGCGGTCGGGAGCCTCCGCGAGGATCTGCCACCCAGAACGCTGGTCGTCCCGGACCAGATCTTCGACCGAACCAAGCATCGGTCGCCCTCATTTTTCGGTGACGGGATGGTCGTCCACATGGGGTTCGCCCACCCGTACTGCCCGGAATTGGCCACCCATCTCGCGAACGCGGCCGAGGACGTGACCGACGGTGAGACCAAGACCGAACGAGGCGGGACCTACGTCTGTATCGAAGGCCCGCAGTTTTCGACGAAGGCCGAAAGCGAGTTCTACCGATCGCAGGGATGGGACGTCATCGGAATGACCGCCATTCCGGAGGCCAAACTCGCCCGCGAAGCCGAACTGAGCTACGCCACGATCGCCGGCGTCACCGACTACGACGTCTGGAAGGACGACGGCGAGGTGACTCTCGAGGAAGTCCTCGAGAACGCCGCGGTCAACCAGGACGCGATCAACGCCGTCGTCGAACGCGCCATCCGGACCATGCCCGACGACTTCCACAGCGAGGCCTGGAGCGCACTCGAGGGAACGATCAACACTCCCGTCGAAGCGATCCCGGAAGAGACGCTCGAGCGCGTCGATTTGTTAGCCGGCGAGTATCTGGACCGGGAGTGACCCGGTTCGGTATCCAAACCGAGCGCGACCACGGTTCGGTGTCCAAACCGAGCGCGACCACGGTTCGGAATCTCGTTCTCTGTTTCGCGGCGGGACTACCGACGGTTGTACCGAGGAGTTCGTCACTCGAACGCGCACTCGAGTTCGAGCGCCGTGGTCTCGTCGTTCCGATCGACCCGACGGGCTCGGTTGGCGTCCTCGGCTTCACGTCCAGGAGGTGTCGTACTGGCCGATATCGACGATCCAGCTGCCGATACGTGCGACTCCGCGGACGATACCGGCGTCTCCGAGTCGGAACCGTCTGTTGGCGGCGCCGGCTGCCCCGACGGCGGAACGGTGGCCGAGTCCGCACGCTCCTCGAGCGCGACGCAATCGCGACAGAAGTCGTTACTCCCCCACGCGAGGGTATGTAGCGGGATTCCGAGGAGAACGAACTGTCTGGCGTAGCGGCGATGGATTCCCGCGTCCACGAGCATTCCGCACCGAACGCAGTGACGTCGGTCGGTCTCGAACGGATCGTCCTCGAACCGGTATTCGATCCCGAACGCGTGGGCCGGATACAGCGGGAGCCGATTGACGACGAGGACGTCCACCAGAACGAGCAAAAAGAATCCGGCGGCGATCCACATCCCCCGGGTCGGATCGGTCGCGACTACTGGCCCTCCCAGGGCTCCCGCGAGAAGCGCGATCGGCAGCAGTTTCCGGATCACTGCGAACGTCTCGACCCGGAATCGAAAGAGGGCGTCGTCCGGTCCGGACATCACACCGACGTTTCGCCGGTGTGTGCTAAACGCTTGTGGGCACTCGAGTCGCGGGGACCGACCGAAACGGCTCAGTCGGCGATCGCTTCGCTCGGTTCCGACTCGACCGTGGCCTCTTTGACCCAGAGATCGCCGAACAGTTCGTCCTGCTCGAGTACGACCCGACCGCGGTGGGCCAGAAAGAGCAACGCGAGATAGGTCATCACGCGCGTCCCGCCGATCTCGTCGATCTCGGCGTACAGCACCTCGTCTCGCCCCTTCCCGTAGTGGTCCTCGAGTTCCGCTTCGACGTCGTCGATGACCGCCTCGATGTCCTCCTCGTGGGCCGTGTGCGTGACGTCGTCGCTCGTCGGTTCGTCGTCCACGCGAAAGTCGTCGCCGGAGTGGTAGTTCAGCTCCTGGACGCCGCGGCCGTAGCCGGACGGCGAGTCGCTCGTGTCGTAGCTGCGCGATTCCTTCCACCACGTGTCGCGTTCGGCGGTTCGGAGTTCGCGAACCAGTTCGTCCAGCGTCTCCGGTTTCCCCCGCGCGTGTTTGCGCTCGAGGCGGCGTTCCATCTCGGCCTCGAGATTCTCGACGGGATCGAATCCGGACGGATACTCGCCGCCGTCGTCGCCGTCGGCGGCCATCGCACCGTCGTCCGCGAAGGGGGCTTCCCACGGCGGGAGGTCCTCGTCTTCGGGTTCGTCGGTGGCGAACAGTTCGTCGCTTTTCATCCGCAGGAGGACGCTCGCGTAGAACAGCGCCCGCCCCGACGTTCGCAGGTCGACGTCGTCGAGCGCCTCGAGGAACTTGTCGGTGACCGCCACGATGTCGATATCCCACGGATCGATCTCGCCGTCTTTCGCGAGCTTGACGAGCAATTCGACGGGCTCGACTTCGTCTTCGTTCCCGGCCTCGTCGACCGTGGCCCCCTCGTCCGCGGCGTCCGCCGTCGCTCCCTCCGTGAACTCGAGGACCGACTCGTCGCCGCCCGCGCTCGCGGCCGCCTCCGTGGCCGCTTCGGGCCTCGAGTCCCCCGGCCGTTCCCGATCCTCGTGTCCCACGATGTTCAGCGGAATCTCGTCGTCTCGAGACTCGCTGCTCGCGGCTTCGCCGCTCGCATTTTCGGAGCCCTCCGTCGTCGTCTTCGACTCCTCGGAGGCCTCCCTAGTCATCAGCCGGCACCTCTCCATTACTCAGGTCGATCCCGGTCACCGCGCTCACGTTGTCCTGTTGCATCGTGACGCCGATCGCCCGCTCGGAGCGGTCGAGCATCGCCGTGCGGTGGGAGACGACGACGAACTGGGCCTTCTCGGAGAGTTCGTCGACCATCTCGCCGATCCGCTCGGCGTTGACCGCATCGAGGAAGGCGTCGACCTCGTCGAGCGCGTAGAACGGTGCCGGATTGTGCCGCTGAATCGCGAAGATGAACGCCAGCGCCGTCAGCGACTTTTCGCCGCCGGACATCGCGTCGAGGCGCTGGATCGGCTTGTCACCCGGCTGAGCCTTCATCGTCAACCCGCCGTCGAACGGATCGGCCTCGTTCTCTAAGTGCAGCGTTCCGGTCCCCTCCGAAAGCTTCTCGAAGATCTCGGTGAAGTGAGCGGCGATCGCCTCGTATGCGTCCATGAACGTCCGCTTTTTCTGGGTTTCGTACTGCTCGATGCGCTCCCGGATCCCGTCAGCTTCCTCGACCAGTGTCGCCTTGCCCTCCTCGAGATCCTCGAGATCGCTTCGAACCGTCTCGTACTCGTCGATCGCGAGCATATTCACCGGCTCCATCGCCTCCATATCCGCGCCGAGATGGTCGATCATCTCGAGGACGGTCTCGTGGTCGGGGACGTCCGTCGGGTCGTAGTCGCCGACCTCCGATTCCAGCGATTCGATCTCCCACTCGAGGCTACTCGCGCGCTCGCGAGCGTTCTCGAGCTTACTCTCGACGGCGTTGACACGATCCTGCTGTTGGTCGCGTTCGGTCCGGGCTTCGCTCAGGTCCTCCTTGAGATCGTTCCGATCGTCTTTCAACTCGGCGAGTTCGTCTTCGAGGTCCGCGACGGCCTCGCGCTTTTCGGCGAGCGTCTCGCGTTTCGCCTCGATCTGCTCGCCGTGGTCTTCGATCCGCTCTTCGTGTTCGGCTTTGCGGTTCTGGGCGGTCTCGATGTCGTCGTGAAGATCCTCGATGGCGTCCTCGGCGTACTCCTTCTCGAGGCTCAGTTCGTTGAGTTTGCTGTCGTGGTCCTGAATTCGCCGCTCGCGTTCCGCGATCTCGGCGTCCAGCTCCTCGATCTGATCGGTCAGCTCCGGGATCTTCGAGTCCGCGAGTTCGGTCTCCAGGTCGTCGATGTCGGCTTCGATCTCCTCGACCGTCGCCGTCTTCGCTTCGATCTCGTCTGCGATCTCGTTCATCCGCTCGTCGACGGACTCGCGTTCCTCGCGCAGCTCCTCGAGATCCGCCTCCAGATCCTCGATTTCCGCCTCGATCGTCTCCCGTCGGTCGTCGAATCCCTCGAGTTCGGCTTCGATCGATCGCACCTCGTCGGCCGCGTCGCTCTTGCGGTCGCGGGCGTCGTCGAGGCGCTCTTCGACGCCGCGGAGCTCCTCCCGGAGGGACTCGCGTTCGTCCTGTAGCTCCGTGATCTGTTTGGCGACGCGCTCGAGTTGGCCTTCGCCGCCGCCGGTAAAGGAGTACCGCGAGCCGCTGCCCGATCCGCCGGTCATCGCGCCGCTCTTCTCGACCAGGTCGCCGTCCAGCGTCACCATCCGATAGTCGCCCATGTACGAGCGGGCGGTTTCGAGATCCTCGACGACCAGGGTGTCCCCGAGGACGTACGAGAAGACGCCGGCGTACTGGCCGTCGAAGTCGACGAGATTGTACGCGAAGTCGACGATCCCCGGGTCGCTGGGTGCGTTCGGGAGTCGCCGTTGGCTCATATCCGTAAGCGGCAGGAAGGTCGCGCGACCGGCGTTTCGGGATTTGAGGTGTTCGATACACTGCTGGCCGACGACGTCGTCGTCGACGACCACGTTCGCGAGGCGGCCACCGGCGGCCGTCTCACAGGCGACCGCGAACTCGCCGGAGACGGTGCCGAGTTGGGCGACCGCGCCGTGGACGCCGTCGATTCCCGAATTGAGGATCGTCGTGACCGCGCGGCCGAACGAGGAATCGCCGCTCTCGCCGGCATTGGCCTCGAGTTCGGCGTACTCCTGTTGTTTCGCCTGAATCTCGTCGTCGAGGTCGTCGGCGTCCGACTGGAGGCGGCGCTTTTCGGTTTTCAGATCGTCGACGACCTCCGTGATGTTCGTCCGGTTTCGCTTCGCTTTCTCGAGTTCTCGCTCGAGATCGCCCCGCTGACTCTCGATCTCCGGTATCTCGGCGCGTTTCGCCTCGATATCGTCTTCCGTTTCGCTGATTGCGTTCGAGCGGCGACGGGCCTCGTCCAGCAGTCGGTCTTGTTCGCGCTGGAGGTCGTTCTTCGCGGTCTTTTCCGTTTCCAGTTCGTCCTTTCGATCGCTCAGTTCGGCTTTGAGTTCGTCGAACTCGGTGTCGACGGCATCGATCTCGGCCTCGAGATCCTCCCGTTCGGCCTCACGTTGCTGAATTTCGGTCTTGATCGAGGCCTTCTCGAGTTTGTGATCTCGCATTTCCGTCTCGAGATCCTCGATCGTCTCCTGCTTGCGGTCGATCTGGACGAACGCCTCACGGCGATCGGATTCGGCCTCCTCGATCGCCCCTTCGCTGGCCTCGATCTTGTCCTCGAGGCGCGAAATGTCGCCTTTGATCTCCTCGATCTCGCTTTTGATTCGGAGCTGTTCGTCCTCACCCTTCCGCTCGATCTCGGCGTTCAAGTCCTCGAGGTCTTCCTGCAGGCGGACGACTTTTCCCTCGCGTTCGTCGAGTTCCCGCTGGAGTTCGCGGAGTTCGTCCGCGAGGTCGTCGGCTCTCGACTCGATCGAGTCGAGTTCGTCGCGTTTCTCCTCGAGTTCGCTGGCCTTCTTGTACCCTTCGTACTCCTCTTTCTCGCGGCGGAGCCGTCGGTAGCGGAGGGCTTGCTGGCGTTCGTCGGCGAGCTGGTCGAGGCGGTCGCGTTTCTCTTCGATCCGGAGTTCGGCTTCGTCGATCCGTTCCTGGACCGTCTCGAGTTCCTCGAAGGCGTCTTCTTTCTTGGCGTCGAACTCCGCGACGCCCGCGATTTCGTCGATGATCACCCGGCGGGAGTGGGGTGTCATGTTGATGATCTCGGTGACGTCGCCCTGCATGACGACGTTGTAGCCCTCCGGAGTGACGCCGGCCTGGGCCAGCAAATCCTGGATGTCGGAGAGATTGACCGAGCGGTTGTTGAGGTAGTAGTAGGAGTAGTAGTTGTCGTCGGTCTCTTTGACGCGCCGTCGGATCCGTATCTCGTCGACGTCGCCGACGTCTTCGCTTCCGGCCGCGTTGACGACCTGCGAGCGCTCGAGCGTGTGATCGGAATTGTCGAGGATGACCTCGACGACGGCCTCGCGGGGCCCGCCGGTGGCGGTCCCGTCGTCGTGGCCGGGGTTGTAGATGAGGTCGGTCAGTTTCTCGGCTCGGATCCCGCGGGTCCGTGCCAACCCGAGCGCGAAGAGAACGGCGTCGATGATGTTCGACTTGCCCGAGCCGTTCGGGCCCGTCACGACCGTGAAATCCTCGTAGAACGGGATCTTGGTTTTGCGGCCGAAGCTCTTGAAATTGTCCAGAACGAGCGCTTTGATATACATTCTCGTTACAAGTCCTCCGTTCCACCGTGATCGACGGCCGCGGAGTCGGGCACCGCGTCACCGTTCCCGTTCGCGGTGTCGGGTTCGGGTATCGACTGCAGTTATGCGACAATAATGTCGTCGTTACCTGAGTCTTCCGCTTCGTCGCCGGCAGCCCCCGTCTCGCTATCGGCGTCGGCCGTCGCTTCGGCCACGTCGTCGGGTTCGGTCTCCGGCGTTTCCTCGGTTCCGGACTCCGCTCCATCGCTGCGCCGTTCGGGGACGCGCGTCGGCGTGTCGGTGTCGAGTTCGGCCTCGAGGACGCGGATCCGCTCTTTCGCCTCGATAAGCTCGCCTGTCAGCCCTTCTACCGTCGACTCGAGTTCCGCGACCGTCGATTCGAGTGATTCGACACGGTTGTTCGACATATTAGCTATGGACCCGTCCGACTACATAAACGTATGTCAGACGAATATATTTTATATTACAATTCGGCGCCGTCGGTACGGCCCGGGCGACGGAGACCGCAGACCGCGCGCCTGGGACCGGGATCGGGACCGGGACCGCGGTCGCCGACAGGGAGACCGATCGAGAAGCCAGCGAAGCGATGGACGTGCTCGGCCCTCGACGTCGGTGCCGTCGACGCGGACGACGTCGCTCGTCCACCCATCCTTTATTGACGACCGGTCTCTTGCTTCGATCGATATGTGCGATCCCACAGACGAGGTTCCTCGACGTGCGCCGGCGGCGGCCGCTCCGACGACGTCATCGCTCCCGACCGCCCCGCGTTCGCCGTCTCGGACGAGAT
Organism: Natrinema caseinilyticum; assembly: GCF_024227435.1. GTDB lineage: Archaea > Halobacteriota > Halobacteria > Halobacteriales > Natrialbaceae > Natrinema > Natrinema caseinilyticum. Next base: position 3,200,245 of record NZ_CP100445.1, on the reverse strand, counting down.
GACCGAACTGCGCGTCTACTACGACGACGCGGCGCTCGCCCACGTCCCTCCGTCGGGCGAGTTCCAACTGCCGTGGTCGGGACGACTGGCGGCCAGAGAGCCCCATCCCGACCGACGCGAACGCATCGAGAACATCCGCTCGATCGTCGGGAGCGAACTCGACGATCGGACGACGTGGACGGACGTCGACCCCGCGACCGAATCCGAAGTGACCCGCGTGCACGCGCCAGCCTACGTCGACGAGGTCAGGTCCTGGGCTGCCGACGGCGGGGGCCGCCTGACGTCGGAAACCGGCGGCAACGCCGAGACCTATCGCGCTGCCCTGACGAGCGCCGGCGGGGCGATCGGTGCCGCCGAACGCGCCGTCGACCCCGGGTCCTCGGACCTCCCGTACGCGCTCGTCCGCCCGAGCGGACACCACGCGCAAACGGCCCAGAGCGACGGCTTCTGCTTCTTCAACAACGTCGCCGTCGCCGCGGCTCACCTCCTCGAGACGGGACGGGCCGACCGCGTCGCCGTCCTCGACTGGGACGTCCACCACGCGAACGGCACGCAGGAGATTTTCTACGACCGCGACGACGTCCTCCTCGTCAGCCTCCACAACGACCACTGGCCGTGGGACGAGGTGTCGCACCCGCAATCGTGTGATTTGACCGAACGGGGGATCGACGACGGCGAAGGATACACGGTCAACGTCCCGCTTCCGGCCGGCACCGGCGACGACGGCTACCGGTACGCGATCGACGAGCTCGTTGCTCCGGTGCTGGCGGCGTACGATCCCGACGTCCTGCTCGTGAGTGCGGGGCAGGATCCGGGCGTGATGGATCCGCTCGGCCGAAACGCCGTGACGAAGGCCGGCTTCGAATCGCTCGGCGACCGGGCGCGCTCGCTCGCGGCGGATCACGCGGGCGGTTCCCTCGCGCTCGTCCAGGAGGGCGGCTATCAGAGGACCCATCTCGCGTACGCGACGCTCGGCGTCCTCGAGGGTGCGCTGGGGATCGAATCCGAGATCGACGACCCGTTCGCGTGGATGGGCGGCAATCCGGCCCCCGCGAAGCGAGCGGTCGATCGGGCGATCGAGGCCCACGGCGACTACTGGCCGCTCGAGGAGGGCCGGGACGGAGGCGAGTGATCGTTCGGCGATCGGCGTCCCCCGTCCCCCGTCCCGGCGGAGGCGACTCGCCTGCGCCCCACGTACTCCGGAGCGAGTCGGTCAACGCGAGGGACCCGACGAAGTCGGCCGTCGCTGCGCTCGCCGGCACGACGGGACCTCGAGGGTCGGCGTCCCGTCGACGAGAACCGATCGACACGAAGATCGGTTCGAGACCGATACGGACGGCGGCGAGCGGCGACGTCAGCGTCCCGCTTGTCTCGAAGGGATCGGTCTGTGCCGGAGGCGGCCGCCGCTCGAGGGACGTGCGACCGACTCTCGCGCCTCGTGTGTCGCGGAAGCGCCTCTCCGGGAGCGCGAGCGAATGCGTTCGCTTTTCGGATATCGACACGTATCGCCCGGTGAAGGCACTGGATGGTGTCTCGTGAATCGAACTTCGAACCGTCGGTGGCCACTTTTATCGTGATCCACGCAGACGGGTACCGTGACTACCCATGTCTCAGAACCAGGTCACGCCACCGACGGTGACACGCGACGAGATTTACACGTTCCCCGACGAGTCGTTTACCGACCGAAACGTCTGTCTCGTCACGGGAGCGGCCTCGGGTATCGGCCGGGCGACGGCGCTTGCGGCCGCCGGCAACGGCCTGACCGTCGCCGCCACCGACGTCGACGAGGTCGGACTCGAGGGGACGGTCGACCGCGGCACGGACCTCGACCTCGAGGGGACGATCGCGTCGGTTCCCGGTGATCTGACCGACGACGACGACCTCGAGCGTATCGTCGAGGAGGCCGCGGAACTGGGCGATCTCACGTACCTGGCGAACGTGGCGGGGATGCAACACATCGATTCGATCGATTCCTTCCCGATGGAGACCTACGACCGCATGCATCGGATCATGCTCCGAGCGCCGCTGTACCTCTCGAAACTCTGCATTCCCCACTTCCAGGAGACCGAGGACGGCGAGGGCTGCGTCGGGAACATGGCGTCGGTCCACGGCCACTACGTCACGAGCGATAAGGTCGCGTACAACGTCTCGAAATTCGGTCTACGCGGGCTTACGCAGTCGATCGCGGCCGAAGGCGACGGGCTGGTTCGGGCGTTCTCGATCAGCACCGCCTACGTGAAGACGCCGCTGGTGACGGCCCAACTCGAGGACACGGCCGAACAGCGCGGGATCAGCGTCGACGAGGTCGTCGAAGACGTCATGCTCGGACAGTCCCGCGTCAAGGAGATGATGGAACCGATCGACGTCGCGAACCTCTTCCTGCTCGGCTTCTCCGATCTCGGCCGGCACTTAGACGGCGGCGACCTGTTGTTTGATGGTGGGATGACGCTAACCTACGAGTGACAATGTCTGGGAACACGAGTCCGAGCCTCGAGGACATCGACGAGATCGTCCACGAACCCGATCAGGAGTTCGTCGAGTCGACGAACGTCTACGACTTCATGCAGGCGTACGACATCGACGACTACGACGATCTGATCGAGCGGACGACGACGGCCGTCGAGGGCGAACCCGAAAGCGGCGTCGACTGGTTCTGGGACGAACTGGTCGACTACCTCGGAATCGACTTCTACGAACCGTACGACGAGGTGCGAGACGACGGCGAGTCGCGAAGCGCCTCGGAAGACACGAGCGGTGAAACCGCGCGTCGCGACGGTCCGCAGTTCACGGAGTGGTATCCCGGCGGCGAACTCAACGTCGCCCACAACGTCGTCGATCGCCACGCCGCCCTCGACGAGGAGCGCCGGAACAAAGTCGCGACCATCTGGGAGGGCGAGGACGGCGACGTCCGGGAGGTGACGTATCACGAACTTCACCGGCAGTCGAACCAGGTCGCCAACGCGCTCTCCGAGCGCGGCATCGAGACGGGCGATACGGTCGCACTCTACATGCCGATGGTCCCCGAGGTCGTCTCGATCCTCTATGGCTGTTTCAAGGTCGGCGCCATCGCGGTCCCGATCTTCTCCGGTTTCGGCGTGGACGCGGCGGCGACCCGGATCGCCGACTCCGAACCCTCGGTGCTGTTCACCGGCGACGGGTTCTACCGCCGCGGCGACCCCGTCTTCCTCAAGTCCGCGGCCGACGAGGCGATCGCGGAGGCGGGACACGTCGAACACACGATCGTGTTCGATCGGTTCGGTACCAACTCGGGACGCGGCGAGGGCGAGATCCCGTGGAACGACGGTCGCGACGAGTGGTGGACCGACGCCGTCGAATCTCAGGACGACGAGTACGAGACGAAGTCGCTCGACTCGAGCCAGGAGTCGATGCTCCTCTACTCGTCGGGGACGACCGGCCAGCCGAAGGGAATCGTTCACACCCACGCGGGCGCGCAAGTCCAGTGTGCGAAGGAAGTGTACTTCGGGATGGACCTCGAACCCGCCGACCGCTTCTTCTGGGTGTCCGATATCGGCTGGATGATGGGGCCGTGGACGCTGATCGGGACCCACACGTTCGGCGGCACCGCCTTCATGTACGAAGGCGCACCGGACCACCCCGAGCCCGATCGCTTCTGGGAGATGATCGACCGCCACAAACTCACGCAGTTCGGCATCTCGCCGACCGCGATCCGCGCGCTGCGCAAACACGGGGACGACTGGCTCTCCGGCCACGACCTCTCGAGCCTCCGTATCCTGGGCTCGACGGGCGAGCCGTGGGACCCCGAATCCTGGCAGTGGTTCTACGAGAACGTCGGCGGCGGCGAGTGTCCGATCATCAACATCTCCGGCGGGACCGAAATCTGCGGGTGCTTCCTGATGCCGATGCCGACCCAGCCGCTCAAACCCTGTACGCTCGGCGGCCCGGGACTCGGGATGGACATCGACATCGTCGACCCCGAGGGGAACTCGATCAGGGAGACGAACGAACGCGGGTACCTCGTCGCGAGGGATTCGTGTCCGTCGATGACGAAATCGCTGTGGTCGGGCGACGAACGCTATCTCGAGGAGTACTGGTCGACCTTCGAGGACATGTGGAACCACGGCGACTGGGCCCAGAAGGACGCGGACGGGTTCTGGTTCCTCCACGGCCGGGCCGACGATACGCTCAACGTCGCGGGCCGCAAGGTCGGCCCCGCCGAAGTCGAAGGGGCGCTCATCGACCACGACGCGGTCAATCAGGCCGCGGCGATCGGCGCGCCCGACGACACGACCGGCACCGCCGTCGTCGCCTACGTCGTCCTCGAGGACGGCGTCGACGAGACGGACGACCTCCGGGACGAACTGCGCGAACAGGTGGGCGAGGAACTCGGCAAGCCGTTCCGCCCGCGCGAGGTGCTCTACGTCGACGAATTCCCCAAAACGCAGTCGGGCAAGATCATCCGGCGGGCCATTCAGGGGACCTACGTCGGCGAGGACCTGGGTGACATGAGCAGCATCGAGAACCCGGCGGCGCTCGAGAACCTCGAGGACGCCCGCTGACGGGCGGTCATCCCTCGAATCCGTATCGCAATCCCCGAAACGGAACCCGATCTATCCGTGCGGTGACGGTGCCGAACGGGCGTTGAACACGGACACGATGCGCGTTTTGGAAGCTGATGGGGCGGCGCTGTCCGAACCCGAAACGGGACCGATCGCGGCGGGCCGAGTTCCTTCCCGTCCCGTCGGCGACTCGCGGTCTCACGGCGAGACGTATCCCGCTCGAACGTCCCCGAGAGCGCGAGCGACCGCGTCGCCGTGTCCGTCGTGGGAACCGCTTCGTTTCAGGGGTCGGGCCAGCGGAAGCGCGGATCGATCACTTCTATCGGATGGACCGCGTCGCGATCGAGCAGGTCCCCCAACTGTTCCTCACAGGAGGTCCCGCTGGCGACGACCAGTCGATCGCGCGCGTCGGGTTCGGCGAACTGGTCCGCGAGACGGTCGCCGACGTCCGTACTCAACTCGTAGTACTCGCGCTTGTAGCCGAAACTGCCGGCCATCCCGCAACACTCGACGTCGCTCTCGACGACGTCGTATCCGAGGTAATCCAAGACGGCGGTCGTGTAGCGATCGAGTCCCAGCGTTCGTTGCTGGCAGTGTGCGTGGTAGGCGATCCCCGGGCCGTCGCCAGCGGTTCGGAGTCCCCCGGGATCGCCGCCGTTCTCGAGGACGCCGTAGACGTACTCGCAGATATCGTAGCTGTTGTCGCGGAGGCGTTCGAACGATCGCTCGGGCAGGAGTTTCTCGTACTCGCGGCGGAACATCGCGAGGTCGCTGGGTTCGATCACGACGACGTCCCGGCCGGCGTCGACGTCCTCGGCGAGGGCCGCGTAAACGCGGCTCGCCTGCCGGTTGGCGGTCGCGACCATCCCCTGTGAGAACGGCGCGCGACCGCTTTCGCCGACCGCGGGAACGCGAACGCGAACGCCGAGCGTCTCCAGGACGCGGACGGCGGCCTTGCCCCGATCGGTGTCGACGTAGTTCGTGTATGTGTCGGGGTAGAGGACGACCTCGCGGTCCGCGTCGGCGGTGTCGATCCGCGGTCCGCGCGCGTCGTACCACTCGCGAAGCGTCTCGCGCTGGAAGGTCGGGAGCTCCCGGCGCTCGTCGATACCGACGACGCGCTCCATGAGCGCCCTGACCGGGGCGAGACCGGCGAGCCAGTTCGAGACCGGGGCGGTCGCGCTCCCGACCCTCGCGAGCGTCCCGTAGTTTCCGAACAGTCGCTTCTGGAGGTCGAGGCCTCCGGGTTCCTCGTCGGGGACCAGTTCGTCGTAGACGAACTCGAACCGGCCGTCGTCGCCCTCGCGGTTGAGCCGATCCCTGACGACGGTGTTGATCCACGGGATGTCGATTCCGACCGGACAGGCGTTCACGCAGCGCGTACAGCCGGTACAGAGGTCGTTGAAATCGGCCGCGCTGTCGGTGCCGTGGACGCCCGCTTCCCACCCGGTCGCGATCCCGCCAGTGTACGTCTCCCCGCCGAAGGCGTGGCCGCCGACCGACTGGAAGTTCGCACACGAGTTCGCACAGGCCGAACACCGGATGCAGTACAGCGTCTCGCGAAGCTGGTCGTCCTCGCGCATCGCCGTGCGGCCGTTGTCGATCAACACGAGGTGGAAGTCTCGACGGTCGTCGCGGTCCGCGAACGCGACGTCGGGTTCTTCGACGTCGACGACGGGGGATTCGACCGGCGGCGTCAGCAAGGAGACGTACGACGTGATGTCCTGTCCGGTCCCCGATCGGCCGATCAGTTCGACGAAGGGGGCGAGGTCCTCGACCGACGGAACGATCTTTTCGATGCCGGCGACGGCGACGTGGGTGTCCGGAACGACGGCCGTCTTCCGGGCGTTGCCCTCGCTCGTCACCAGCACGATCGACCCCGAATCCGCGGTGATGAAGTTCGCGCCGGTCATACCGATGTCAGCCCCCTCGATCAGGTCGCCGAGGCGCTCGCGGGCGAACATCGTCAGCTCCTCGGCGGTTTCGAGCGGCACATCGGGCTCGAATTGATCCGTGAAGAGCCGGGCGATCTCCTCGCGCGACTTGTGGATCGCCGGCGCAACGATATGCGAGGGCGCGTCGTCGGCGACCTGCAGGACCCACTCGCCCAGGTCGGTCTCGACGACGTCGACGCCCTCGCGTTCGAGTGCGTCGTTGACTTCCAGTTCCTCGCTGGTCATCGACTTCGACTTGACGACCCGATCGGCTTCCGCCTCGTTCGCGACGTCGCGGATGTAGCGGTTCGCATCCGCCGCATCGTCGGCGAGGTACACGCTGCCGCCGTTTTCCTCGACGGTCGCGGTGAGTTCGTCGACGAGTTCCGGGAGCCGTTCGATCGCGTTTTCTTTGATCGTTCGGGCCTCCTCTTTCAGCGTTTCGTAGTCCTCCAGGTCCGCGACCGACTCGTATCGGCCCCGATTGAAACCGAGCGTGTTGGCCTCGACGGCGTCCCCCTCGGTCTCGAGGAGGTGGCGGATCCGATCGGCTTTCGCCGCGCGATCGACGCTACTCATCCGCTTCGTCCCCCGTTTCGACGACGACCACGTGGACGTCTCGAGGGCCGTGAGCGCCGCGAACGAGCGCGCCCATGTCCGCAGTCGCGCTCGGTCCCGTGGCGACGATGACGCTGCCGCCGTCACGGAGTCGGGGCCCCAGCCGATCGATCGCCGTCCGCATGTCCGGGACGATATCGTCCGCGCGAACGACGGCGACGTGTAAGTCGGAAAAGAGACTCACTTGCTCCGCGCCGGACGGCGTCGCGGGAAGGACCACGCTCCCGTAGTCGGCGATACCGATCGAAGCTGCCGTGATCCCCGTCGACGCCGACTGCAGAGTCGCGGGCGTCGCCTCGTCGTCCACCCAGTCCGGGAGCGAGACCGATTCGAACGGGAGCGCCGTTCCGATCGCGGGGTCGCGGGCGATCGTCTCTAGCGTGCGATTGAACCCCGTCGGATCCGTGTGCGTGACCGGGACGTCGAGGTCGGCGAGTGTAGCGTCGAATCGCTCTGCGTGGACACCCATGGCACGATGCTACGACCGTGCCTATTTTACTGTTCTGTTCGTTCACGCGGAATAAGTCGCCATCGGGGGATCAGACGACGGCAGGTCGGCTACCGACGTCGGACGAATCCGGGGCCTCGACGGGTCGGCGTTCGGTATCGGTTCCATCGTTCGCGAAGCGCGAGCTGCCGCTCTAAACCGGGCGTAACGGGACTGAAACGCGCAATTGAGGCGCGCGCTCGAGTCGACGTCCCCTTCGCACTCGTGTATAGTAGCCACTACACACGAGTGTATTCCCTCTTCACACGACTGAAAGCCCTCTTCACACGACTGCAATTCCAGTTCACACGTGTGTACTGGGAGTCTTCACTCCGTCGAATACGATAGGACCGACCAGGACGACCACTAATTCGACTAATTGGGTCCCTTGTGCGTCGTTTTCGCCGACCTTCGTCATTTGCAGTAGATCGTTCGACTGCCGTACCTTCGTGAACACGAACCACGGTATAATGACGCATTCGATGCCGTTTGCGGTCGGTATGAACTCCGTCGGACCGTGAGGAAAAATCGATCGTTAGGGAGCCAGACGGACAGTTCTGTGGATCACACGACTCGAACGATCGAAGATTATATATCGACCTTCCACAGTGCCTCCCCCATGCCAGATTCAGTTCCACATGGCATCGGTAACGACCGTCCCTCGGTAGCTCCGGGGTCGAAACGCTGGGGTGGTGTCCGTGGCTAGCCCGGCCGAAGTACTGATCGCCGCGACGCCGTTGGTGCTCGCCGGCGTGTTGCTCGTCGGGCTCCTGTGGCCCGCGACGCGGGCGATGCCGTTCGCTTACCTCACGGCGGTGGTGATCGGGTTCGGCGTCTGGGGCATGCCGGGTGACTACATCGTCGCCGCGTCGATCGTCGGGGCGATGACGGCGATTCAGATCCTCTGGATCGTCTTCGGCGCGCTGCTGTTGCTGTACACGCTGATGCAGGCGGGGGCCTTCGATAGGATCAACGAGGGATTCGCACAGATCAGCGACGACCGTCGTGTCCAGGTCGTGCTGATCGGCTTCTTCCTGGCGGCGTTCATCGAGGGGGCGGCCGGCTTCGGGACGCCCGCGGCCGTCGTTGCGCCGCTCCTGCTCGCGCTCGGGTTCCCCGCGCTCGCGGCGGTGATCGCCGGTCTGATCGGCCACGTCCTCGCGGTCACCTACGGGGCGGTCGGGACGCCGATCATCGTCGGCATCGAGAACCCGCTCGGGTCGACGGCGGCGACGGAGACGGCGATTACCGACGCCGGTTTCACGGTGCAAGCGTACTCCGTGGAGGTGGCCGTCTGGGCCGCGACGTACCACGCGCTGGTCGGGTTCGTCATGCCTCTGTTCGCCGTCGGCATGGTCGTCTACTTCTTCGGCGACACCGAAGAACGGAGCCTCGAGCCGGCGTGGGAGGTCGCGCCGCTGTGCCTGTTCTCCGGCCTCTCGTTCGTCGTTCCGTACTGGCTGGCGGCGCAGGTCAGCGCGGAATTCCCCTCGCTGATGGGCGCGATGATCGGCGGCGCGATCGTCGTCGGGGCGCTGAAGGCCGGCTACTTCGTGCCGGACGAGGAGTGGGACTTCCCGGACCGCGAGGAGTGGCCGGCCCACTGGGTCGGGACGATCGAACCTGGACGGTCGAGCGGCGGCGGTGCCGCCGGCGGAACGGGCGACGGCACGGCGGTCGCCGATGGGGGCGCCGTCCAGCGACGGTCCACCCAGCAAATGTCCCTGCTGCGCGCCTGGTCGCCGTACATCTTGCTGGTCACGCTGTTGGTAGTCACGCGCATCGTTGATCCGCTCCCGGCGCTGTTACAGGAGCAATTCGTCGGAGTGGGCAAGTTCTCGTTCCTGTTTACCACGTCGTGGCCGGATATCCTCGGAACCGGGCTCGGTGGCGGCATCAGTTGGGTCTACGTACCGGGTTTCTGGCTCTTCGTCTGTGCGCTGTTCGCGATTCCGCTCTACGGAATGGACGGCGAACGGGTGAAAGCCGCCTGGGGTGAGGCGCTTCAGAAGCTGGTCTCGCCGCTGATCGCGCTCGTGTTCGTCATCGCGATGGTACAGGTGATGCTCCAATCCGGCGCCCACGCCGAGGGGGCCGAGAGCATGATCTTCGTCCTCGCACAGGCGACCGCCGACGTCGTCGGACCGGCGTACCCGTTCATCGCCGCCCTCATCGGCGCACTCGGTGCGGCCATGGCCGGTTCGAACACCGTCTCGAACATCACGTTCGGCGGGTTCCAGTTCGAGGCCGCGAGCCAGCTCGGCCTTCCCACCCAGCTCATCGTCGGGGCGCAGGCCGTTGGCGGCGCGATCGGCAACCTCGTGGCGATCCACAACGTCGTCGCCGCGGTCGCGACCGTCGGTCTCGTGGGTCAAGAGGGGCGCGTGATGCGACTGAACCTGATCCCGCTGCTGTACTACGCGATCGGGGTCGGGATCTTCGCGTCCGTGTTCAGTTACGTCCTCTTCCCGGGACTCTTCTGAGTTCCCGACTGCATATTTATGACGAACGTACTCAATACGCTCGAGGAGCGTGCTTCGACCCAGCCGGACGCCGTCGCCGTCGACGACGGCGAACGGACGGTGACCTACCAGGAGCTGTGGACGTTGACCGATCGGTTTGCGGGCGGCCTCCGGCGGCGGGGGATCGCCGATGGCGACGCCGTGGCCGTCCACGCGCCGCCCGGCGTCGACGGTTTGATCGCCTGCTACGGCGCGTTGCGAAACGGCAGCGTCGTCGTGCCCGTGCCGGACGACCTGCTGCCCGACGCGGTCTCGATCTGCCGGGACTGCGACGTCAGCGCCGTCGTCAGCGTCGCCGACCGACTCTCGGCGTTCGTGACGGCCAGGTTCCAGCAGTCGATCGCGGTCAGGATCGCCATCGGCGGCAACCCGCCGCTTTCGATTTCGATGGCCGACGCGTTGGACGGGGACGATCTCTCGTCGGCGATCGGTCGCGATACCGGAAGCGGAATCATGAGCTTCGGTGCGAGCCGGCACGACAGCTCACCGACCGTCGTCGCCCGCAGGGACGACGATACGGCCCTGATCGCGTGCGTCAGCCGAGCGGGCGAACTGGTCGCGACGCCGGTATCGCACGGGGCGATCCGCGCATCGGTCGAAGCGTTCGATGCGCTCGTTCCCCGCGGGCTCGCCGCGACGGACGTCCACCTCGGGGCTCTCCCGCTCACGACGGTGTCCGGCGTGATCCTGACGACCTCCGCGACGCTCTATACCGGGGGCACCTACGCGCCGCTCCCGCGGTGGGATCCGGATCGAATCCAGGAAATAGGAGCGAGTCGCGGACTCACGATCACCGCACTCGAGCCCGACCAACTCGCCGATCTGCTCGACGCCGTCGGCTCGAGGACCACTTCGTCGCCCCGGTCGCTTCGGACGATCGCGGTCGTCGGGCCGACGCCTGACGAGGGCCGCTGCGACCGGCTTCGTGCGTGGTCCGGCGTCGACGCCATCCAGGTCGCGGGATACGCGGAGACGGGGCCGGTCGCGTTCGGAACGAGATCGTCCGACGCACTGATAGCGGGGAGTCTCGGAACGCCGATCGAACCGATGCGCGTTCGAGTCGTCGACGAGACGCTCGCTCCGGTTCCGGCAGTGCCGCGATGGGCGATCCGCGACCCGCCGGACGACGCCGTCGGACGGGTACTCGTGACCGGGCCGACGCTCTCGACGGGCCCCAGCGGGTCGTCGACCGCCACGGGGAGCAGGGTCGTCGAACTGGACGGCGACCGATGGTTCGAAATCGATGACCCAGGCTACCGCTCCGAAGATGGGGACGTCTTCACCGTCTGAGTCGTCCCGACGCGGGACGGCTGTACCGGGAGGGCGGTCGGTCCCACTCGATCCGAGCGGTCGATCACCCGAGCGTCGGCGTGAACCGATCGCTCCCGAGGAAGTTCCAGATGTGGCCGCGTTCCTCCGGGGGATCGACGCCCGGCAACTCCTTCAGGGCGGGTTGGATCGCGTTCCACCAGCCCTCGTCGGTCTCGAACGCAGCGGGATGGTCCGGGTAGACGTTCTCGAGGAAGTCCGACTTCCTCGCGGTGGGGTGGTCGATGAGATACTGGTACGACGCGAGCAGCGCCTCCCGTCGCGCTTCGAGCGCCGGTCCCGAACCGGGGAGATCGACCGTCCTCATCGCCTCCTGAACGGCGGTCGGCGGCGTTTCCCCTTCGTCCGCTCGGCCCGTCGTCGGCCGCGATTCCGCTTTCGCCTCGATCGGCACCCACCAGACGCGGCCGCGAGCGCCGACCTTGCGCGTCTGGAGGGCACCGTCCTCGACGAGTTCGTTGAGCTTGTTGTGCGCCGTCCGTCGCGAGCAATCGAGGTGCTCCATGACGTCGGACGCGGTCAGCGGACGGCCGCGGTCCTCCCGTTCGTCGAAGGCTTCGAGTGCGGCTTCCGGGGGAATCCGATCGGAGTATTGGCCGTGATTGTTACGATCACGCTCAGTCGCCATGGTTCGTGCCAGTACACACGACTGTATATGCCTTTACATTCGAGTGAATATCGGCGACAGGAGGATAGAGACTGGACAGGAGGGCGCTTTCGGGGGCCTGTTCCGGCGTCGGTTACCGGAAAGCTGCGGGCCGACGACGGACGGGCGTTTCGGGGTTCCATCGGCCGTGAATTGCGAGATTCCGTGGTCGAAGGCGGTCTCGCTTCGGCGTACGTCGGCGGTGGGTCGAACCGGCGTGCGATGGCTGTGAACGGTCCGCCAGATATAACTCGGCCATCTTCCCATGGTGAGTCATGACATGACGGTTCCGTGGCGATCCCGCTGGACCCGGGTAGGTGGGGGAGGGGTGGACAATGGGTGAGCCGATCGCCGTCGCCCTGGCAGCCGTGCCGCTGATCGTCGTCGGCGTCCTGCTCGTCGGTTTGCTCTGGCCCGCGACGAGAGCGATGCCGATCGCGTGGCTCTCGGCGCTCGTCGTCGGCTTCCTCGTCTGGGGAATGCCGGTACAGTGGTTGGCCGCCGCGACGATCGAGGGGGTGCTCATCGCGGTTCAGATCCTCTGGATCGTCTTCGGCGCGCTCGTGTTGCTCTACACCATGCTCCGGGCGGGGGCGTTCGACGTCATCAACGGCGGGTTCGCGATGATCAGCGAGGACCGACGCGTTCAGGTCGTGTTGATCGCGTTCTTTCTCTCGACGTTCATCGAGGGGGCGGCCGGTTTCGGGGCGCCCGCCGCGGTCGTCGCACCCCTGCTGCTCGGCCTCGGATTTCCCGCGCTCGCCGCGGTCGTCGCCGCGCTGATCGGACACATCATCGCGGTCACCTACGGGGCGGTCGGGACGCCGATCATCGTCGGGATCAGGGAGCCGATGTCGGGCGTCTCCGGCATCCGGACGGCGATCGAGGCGGAGGGCCTGACCGCGGCCCAGTTCGCCGTCAACGTCGCCGCGTGGGCCGCGACGTACCACCTGCTCGTCGGCTTCGTGATGCCACTGTTCGTCGTCGGCATGGTCGTGTACTTCTTCGGCGACCCCGACGATCGATCGATCGGACCCGCACTCGAGGTGTGGCCGCTCTGCCTGTTCGCCGGTCTGGCGTTCGGGATCCCCTACTGGCTGTCGGCGTGGTTCATCAGCGCCGAGTTACCGTCGCTGGTGGGGTCGATGGTCGGCGCGGCGATCGTGATCGGCGCGCTCCGTGCGGGCTATTTCCAGCCCGACGGGGAGTGGACGTTTCCCGATCAGGAGGAGTGGCCCGACCACTGGACGGGGTCGATCCAGCCGACCGACGCCAAGCGGGTGCTGGCGAGAACGCACGACATCTCGCTCGTACGCGCGTGGTTTCCGTACACGCTGCTCGTGGCACTCCTGATGATCACTCGCGTCTTCGATCCGTTTCCCGCGTTGCTCCAGGGTGAGCAAGTGGCGCTGTTCGGGAGGCAGGTCTCGCCGGTGCTTGGAACGATCGCGACGAGAGGCGGGGAGTTCACCGTCGGCCTGTTCCTCTTCGAGTGGTCGAACGTCCTCGGCACCGACCTCGGCACCGGCATCAACTTCACCTACGTTCCCGGCACCTGGCTGTTGGTCAGTGCGATCGCGGCGGTCGGTCTCTTCGATATGAACCGCCGGGAAGTGGCCGAGGCGTGGGGGAGCGCGACGAAGAAGCTGGTCTCGCCGCTGATCGCGCTCGTGTTCGTGCTCGCGATGGCCCAGGTGATGCTCCAGTCGGGTTCGCACGCCGACGGGGTCGACAGCATGATCGTCGTCCTGGGAACGGCGACGGCGAACGTGATGGGCCCCGCGTACCCGATGGTGGCCGCGCTCATCGGCGCGCTCGGTGCCGCGCTGGTCGGCTCGAACACCGTCTCGAACATCACCTTCGGCCCGTTCCAGTTCGTCGCCGCGGAGCGACTCGGTTTCTCGCGCGAACTCGTCGTCGGCGCTCAGGCCGTCGGTGGCGCGATCGGCAACCTCGTGGCGATCCACAACGTCGTCGCCGCGCTCGCCACCGTGGACCTCATCGGCGAGGAGGGACGCGTCATCCGTCTCAACCTCATTCCGCTGCTGTACTACACGGTCTTCGTCGGCATCTGGGTCCTCCTGTTCACGTACGTACTCTTTCCAGAGGTGTTCTGATGGTCGAAAACGCGGCCGAATAGCTCGACGAACGAACTCGCACCACCGACTCAACCAATGGCAACTGATCCAACCGATTCGATCGACACGCACGACCGACCGACGTCCGTCCCGGACCCTGCACTCGACCCGCAGGCGAACTACGACTACCGAAGCGACGAGGTCGACCGACCGACGCTCGTCGCCGACCTCGACCGGCGCATCGCCGGAGCGGTTCGCGCGGACTCGTATTCGAGACAGTTGTACGCGACCGACGCCAGCATCTACGAGGTGACGCCGATCGGGGTCGTCTTCCCGCGATCGACCGCCGACGTCGCCGCGGTCGTCGAATACTGCGCAGATCGCGAGATTCCGGTCCTGCCACGCGGCGGCGGCACGAGCCTGGCCGGCCAGACCGTCAACGAGGCCGTCGTGCTCGACTTTACGAAACACATGGACGGCGTCGTCGAAATCGACGCCAACGAGCGACGGGCGACCGCTCAGGCGGGCATCTACCTCGGTTCACTCAACGAGGCGCTGGCCCCACACGGCCTGAAGTTCGCTCCGGACCCCGCCTGGGGCGACAAGAGCGCACTCGGCGGCGCGATCGGTAACAACTCGACGGGCGCCCACTCGCTGCAGTACGGCAAGACCGACGCCTACGTCGAGGAGTGCGACGTCGTCCTCGCCGACGGCACCGTCACGACCTTCGGCGAGGTCGACCTCGAGGCGCTCCCGGAACTCGCCGCGGGCGACGACCTCGAGTCGGCGATCTACGCGGAAGTGGCCCGCATCCTCGAGGACCGAGGCGACCTCATCGAGGAGACCTACCCCGACCTCAAGCGCAACGTCTCCGGGTACAACCTCGATTGGCTCGTCGAAGATGCTCGGGGCGCCGAGCGCGGGATCGGCGAACCCGACGCCGCGGGCGGATCGATCAACCTGGCGAAGCTGCTCTGTGGCAGCGAGGGAACGCTGGCGGTCGTCACCGAGGCGACGGTCTCCCTGGAACCAATCCCCGCGGAAAAGAGCATGGCGCTACTCGCGTACGAGACGGTGCTGGACGCGATGGACGACGTGGAGTCGATCGTCGACCACGATCCGGCCGCCGTCGAGGTGATCGACGACGTGATGATCGATCTCGCCCGCGACACGCCCGAGTTCGCCCCAGTCACCGAGATGCTCCCGGAGGGGACGGCGGCCGTCCTGATCGTCGAGTTCTACGCCGACGACGTCGCCGACGGCGAACGGACGGTGGCGAACCTGCTCGCCGATCGCTGCCCGACGGTCGAACCGGCCGGCGAACCCGACGAGCCGGCCGATCGGACGATCACCGACGCGGATGCCCTCGCGTTCGACGCGGTCGAGGCGTACGACGACGACAGCCGGGGCAAGATCTGGAAGCTGCGCAAGTCCGGGTTACCGATCCTGCTCTCGCGAACGACGGACGAGAAACACGTCGCCTTCATCGAGGACACCGGCATCCCGCCCGAGAACCTCCGGGCGTTCGTCGCCGATTTCCAGACGATCCTCGACGACCACGGCACCTCCGCGAGTTTCTACGCCCACGCCGGCCCCGGCGTCCTCCACATCCGTCCGCTGGTGAACACGAAGACCGAGGCGGGGCTGGAGGATATGGCCTCGATCGCCGACGCCGTGACCGATCTCGTGGTGGCGTACGACGGCTCCGTCTCGGGCGAGCACGGCGACGGCCGTGCCCGGACACAGTGGAACCGAAAGCTATACCGACAGGAACTGTGGGAGACCTTCCAGGAGCTGAAAACGGCGTTCGATCCGGATTGGCTCCTGAATCCGGGACAGGTCGTCTTCAGCGACGACGACCCGACCGATATGAAAGACCGCCACCGGTTCGGTCCCGAGTACGCGTTCGAGGCCGGCCTCGACCCGGCCCTCGAGTGGGACGAGGAAAACGGGTTCCAGGGGATGGCGGAGCTCTGTCACGGGTGTGGCGGTTGTCGCGGCGAGCAGTCGACGACCGGCGGCGTGATGTGTCCGACGTTCCGGGCGAGCCACGAGGAGATCCTCTCGACGCGCGGTCGGGCGAACGCGCTCCGCCGGGCGATGGGCGGGGATCTCGATCCCGATGCGCCGTTCGACGACGAGTTCGTCGAGGAGGTTCTCGACCTCTGTATCGGCTGCAAGGGGTGCAAACACGACTGTCCGAGCGGCGTCGACATGGCGAAATTGAAAGCCGAAGTCGTCCACGAACACCACCAGCGACACGGCATCTCGATTCGCGACCGACTGTTCGCGAACTTCGAAACGATCGCGATGATCGCCAGCGCGACTGCGCCCGTCTCCAACTGGGCCGCGAACCTCCCCGGGACGAGCCTCCTCGCGGAGACGGTTCTGGGAATCTCGAGCGAGCGCGACCTCCCGACGTTCGAACGGCAGACCTTCGCGAAGCGGGTCGCCGATCGCGATCCTGCCGTCTCGGAGTCCGAGGCGACCCGCCGCGCGGTACTCGTCCCGGACGTCTACACCAACCACGAGTATCCCCAGGCCGGCGAGGCGGCACTGGCCGTGCTCGAGGCCGCCGGCGTTCACGTCGAGGTCGCCACGCCGCGGGACGTCGGTCGCCCGGCGTTTTCGAAGGGGCTGCTCGATCTCGCGGCGGAAAAAGCGCGCGGGACCGTCGACGGACTCGCGCCGCTCGTCGAGGACGGCTGGGACGTGATCCTGATCGAACCGTCGGACGCGGTGATGCTCCAGTCGGACTACCGCGACCTGCTCTCGGGGAGCGACGTCGATCGCGTCGCCGAGAGTACGCACGGAATCTGTGAGTACGTCGATCGGTTCGACCTCGACGCCGAAATCGACTTCGCCGGTGCGGACGACCACCTCGTTTACCACGGTCACTGCCACCAGAAGGCCCACGCGAAGGACCACCACGCCGTCGGCGTCCTCCGGCGGGCCGGCTACACGGTCGATCCGCTCGACTCGACCTGTTGCGGCATGGCCGGCAGTTTCGGGTACGAAGCCGAGCACTACTCGATGAGCAAAGCGATCGGGGCGGTCCTGTACGAGCAGATCGGCGACAGCGAGGGCGACCGCGTCGTCGCTCCCGGCGCCTCCTGTCGGACCCAACTCGGCGATCGACCCGGCGCGAGCGAGGAGCCACCGACGCCGATCGAGGTCGTCGCCGAGGCGATCGCCGACACGCGATAGTAGCGATCGACCGTCGATACCGCGATCGACGCGGTACGAAGGGGGTCCGGCCAATCGGCGGTCCGGTTTCCTGTCGTCGGACCGGTGACTCTCGACGGTGTGAAAAATCGTTATGCTGTGACCGCGCGTTTTAGAATACGATTCAGGTCGCCACGCATCAGTCCGGCATTTTTCACGCCCGCGCGACGGCCCGCAATCACCGAGGTGAACCCACCATGGCAACGACATCGAAAGACGCCGGACCGGCGCGAGCCGTCGACCTCGACCGCTTCGAGGGCGTCGACGTATACCTGGAGAGCGACGAGCGCGCGCGGATTCGCGGGTACTTCCCGCTCTCGCCCGGAACGCCGAACGCGAGCGACGTCAGCCCCGCGGAGCTGATGGTCGTCAGTATGGAAATCGAGCCGGACCACTACCTTCCGTCTCACCGGGACAGCAACGAGGAACTCCTGGTCGTCACGGCGGGACGAGTCGACGCGACCGTCGGCGACGAGACGATCACACTCGAGACCGGCCAGTGCGCGGTCGTTCCCGAAATGGAGCCCCACGGCGTGGCCAACGGCGGCGACGAAACCGCTCGCGTCCTCGGCGTGTTCCCGAACACCGAACTGACCGCGACGTTCGAGGAGACGCTCCAGCCGTTCGGAACGAACGTCGTCCGGATCGACCGCGACGCCGGTCCCGATTCGGACCGAGACGAGTAGTTTCCGCTCGGTTTCGGCCGCGGACTCGCGCCCCGAGGGCCACGGGCCCGTGTCCGATTCGAGTACGACCTTCCGGCACAGTGCTCCGAGAGTCGGGTTCTGACGTGGCGATTACGTTCGACCGCTATCCGGACTCGAGCCGTCCGTCCGATCACGCTCTAGGATGACGCCGCCCGATCCGACGGCGACGTCGACCGGTGTGGTCGCCAGCCCTTCGTCGACGTCGGCGCTCGAGCGGGCGAGCGCGAGTCCGAGCAGCGACTGTTCCGTCGGGGTCTCGAGTTCGTTCCAGCGAACGCTCTCGTCGCGTTCGTAGATCCGACCGCCGTTCGCGACCGCGATCGTGCCCGATCTGGTCGACCGGATCGATTGCAGGGCCCCCTCGCCGACCGCGAGCGGCGTCCAGTTCTCACAGTGGGGGTCGTAGCGGTACGCGATCCCGTCGGCGCCCGCGATGAACACCGATCGGTCGCCGGCCCAGAGGTCCTGGAAGTTGACCTGCGCGTTCCTGACGCCGATCCGTTTCCACTCCTCCGAGGGATCGGTGTCCGTGGGCTCCGTATCCGCCGGTTCGCCGTCCCGGAGGTCGGGGTCCGTCGATCCGCTTTCGGGTGGATCCTCGGGTCGGGGCTCGACGTACGCTCCGCCGCTCGTGTCGACGGCGTAGAACCCGTCCGGACCGGCCGTCAGGCCGGGGATCGTCGAGCCGCCACCGGGTTCGACGACCTCGCCCCACGTCGGACAGCTGTCTTCGACGAGACAGTCGAAGACCTCGCCGGAGCCGTTCGCGATGCGAACGCGTTCCTCGCCGGTTCGACCGGTGACGGCGATCGATTCCCAGGTACTCGTCTTTTCCATCGGCGCGGAGTAATCGCTGAGGTTGCCGTCGGCAACGTCGTAAAAGGCGAGCGCGCCGCTGTCGCCGGCGAACCAGATGCGACAGCCGTCGTCGGTCGCGGCGATGGATCGAAGCGTGTTCTCCGCGACGCCCGGTCCCCGCTCCAAAAGGACGCGCCAGCCGTCGGGCCCGCGATGGAGCAAGAGCCCACCTTCGCCGCACGCGTAGGGGCCGTCCTGTCCGTGGACGACGCCGTGGATGGTCCGCGACGTCGGCGACTCGGCCGGCTGCCAGGAGCTGGCATCGCCCGAGACCGCCCCACTGGCGAGCACGTCGGCGTCGGGGTTGCCGCCGTCCGATCGTATTGCGTCCTCTCCGTCGGGCTCGTCTTCGTCGTCATTGTCGTGCCCGTCTTCGTCGTCTCCGTCGCCGTCCGAAGCTTCCTGCTCGTCGTCCGGCGCGTCCGGCCGGTCGTCGTCCTCCGGGTCTCGTTCGTCACCGCCCGGACCCGCTCGAATCGGGGCGACGCGCTGGAGCCAGCCGACGGCGGTGCGGAGCGATTCGCCGATGCGGTCGATCATTGCACCACCTCGTGGGCCGCTGCGACGCGCGAGAGCCCGACGCTGTATGCCGCTTCCCGCCAACTCAACGAACAGCTCTCGCGGCGGTCACGAACGTCCTCGACCGCGTCGGTGAGCGCGTAGCCGAATTCGTTCGTCACGCGCGCGTCGCTCATCCGGTCGCGCCCGAGGCTCCCGATCCACTCGAGATGGGCCGCGATGGGCCTGCCGACCGTCGCCAGCACGTCGGGAACGACCGTGACGCCCCGGTCCTCGAGAACGCTCTGACCGCCGGGGGTCACGCTCCCGGTGGCACCTTCGACGACGAGTTCGGCCCGAACCGCGTCGGCGTTCTCGGCGGTTACTGCAGTCACCGGGTCCGCGAGAACTAACACGTCGACGTCTCGTTCGAGGACGTTCTGCGTTCCGGTCGGCGTCCCCTCGTCGTACGACGAGAGCGCGCCCGGCCGCTCGAGGTAGCTCGGGACCAGGTCGGTGTCGAGGCCGTTCTCGCTCTCGGGCGCGGTGAGGCCCGCCTCGTCGTTGCACATCGCGATCACGGTGGCGCCCCGGAACTCGAGCAGCCGTGCGGCCGTCGCGCCGATGTGTCCCGTGCCGTAGACGGCGACCGTCGCGTCGGTCAACGGCCGGTCGTGATCCGTCTCGAGGACGTCTTGCGTGACGTGGGCGACGCTGTAGCCGGCCGATCGCGTGATCTCCCGATGGCCGCCGAGCGCGGGCGGTTTCCCCGCGACGGCCGCGTTCCGGGGGCCGTCGCCGCGATCGGAGAGGGCATCGGCAACTCGAGCCATCGTGCGTTCGTCGGTTCCGACGTCGGGGACGAGGACGTCCTCGTCGGCACCGAGGCCGGTGATGCGAGCCGCGTAGGACCGGGTGAGACCGACCCGCTCGGCCCGCGAGAGCGTCGTCGGATCGACGGCGATTCCGCCCGCTGCACCGCCGAACGGGACGTCGGCGATCGCGGCGCTGACGGTCGTCGCGGCCGCGAGCCCGGAACAGTCGTTGCCGGTCAACGCGAGGTCGTATCGGTGCGGTCCCACGTAGGGGCCGCGAACACCGTCGTGGCGGACGCGGTAGCCTTCGCAGACGCCGCGGGAGCCGTCGTCGCGCTCGAACGGCACCGTAATTCGCTGGCGGTGCGTGGGGTACAGGAGTCGCTGTTCGATATCGTCGGGAACCCCGAGACGCCGCGCAGCGGCCGTCGCGTACGTCCACGGGGCGTCGAGATCCGGATCTGTTCGACTGGCTTCGTCGACCGTCGAGTCGTTGGATGGAGGCATTCTGGTGGATTCGTGTTCGTCGGACCGGTTCGTCTGCGTCGGTCGCTGACGCGGTCGTCTCGATCCAGACAGCCGGGTGAGACCGCCACGACCCGCGGCTGTCCGTGATCGTTCACAAACGCGACCGGGGACGATTCGCACTTACGGGACCTCGCAAAAGAGACAGCGCCGCTCCCACTCGTAGTGTTCCTCAAGGCGTCTGTTCGCGCGCGTGCTCGGTCGGTATGCGTTGGTCCGGCCGTCGAGGGGATGCTTCTCGACGTATCCTTCGTCGACGAGTTCGCCCAGGTTCTGGTAGAGTCGCCCCTGGTTGATCTCCTCGTCGTAGTAGCAATCGAGTTTGTCTTTGATAACGAGGCCGTGTGGGTTGCGGTCCGCGAGCATTCGGATGACGAACAGTTGATCGCGCTTGAAACCGGTCAGATTCGTCAGGGGACGGGGGTCCGAGACGTCGGCCGGTTTCGATTTGTCGCTGTCGTCAGCGCCCAGTATCTCACCGTCGTCGGTGACCGGTTCGTCACTACAGTCGGAATTCGTGGGGGTGTGATTTGACATCGGGTCGTCATCGGCGGCTGTGCCGCCGAAACTACGCGCGGGGATCGAACCCGCGACCGGCCGGTTCCGGGCGTAGCGAGCGGCGTCAGGGGCCGTATTCCTTCCGATGTTCGCGGTAGAGGACGGCGATGAACGCCCCCAGGGGCACCAGACCGACGATCACGAGTAACAGTCCGGCGTTGAGCGTGTTGGGTAGTCGCAATCCCGCGATGAAGTACGAGAGGACGACGATCGCGGCCGTGATCAACAGCGTGATACACGACGCGACGAGCCCGAAGCTCAGCTTCCGGTACTGCCACTGGAGGTTATCCGATCGCCGTAACTGTTTGATCAGGACGACGGTTGAGGGGATCGTGATCGCGATCAGTTGAACGAGCATCAGCGCGACGTCGGTACTTGTCGTAGTCGACATAGTGGTAATCGAGAGTGTTACGAAGGTGGTCGGACTGCACGCAACTGCGATGGTCGGGTGTCGATTCGAACTGCCAATCGGCGTCGAGACGACTGGACGCGGCTCTCCGGTGACTGGAGATGCCAGCCCCGGGCGACCGATCGCCCGTCGGATTTCGGTTCGCCAGCGACGCGGGCGGCGAGCCCGGCCGGGACTGCGAGCCGAACTCTACCGCCATTCGCGTGTGTGAGACGGACCGTTCTCGAGGCGCCAGGGATCTGCAGGGACGGGGTCACCGAGCCAGATCGAGCGGCAGATGTTCGCGAGAAAGACCACCTGGCCGGCCGCGATAACGTATGCACCGACGGTTGCGAGCTGGTGTAGCGGCGCGTACGCCGCCGGATAGGTCGCGACACGTCGCGGAAGGACGGCGAGGCCGACGATCAGCAGCGCGCCGAAGGTCACCGCGACGCCGACGATCGTCAGCCACCCGTGCAGTCGGGCGAGCCCCGACTCGAGTCGCCGGCCGGTGAGCACGGGGAACCAGTAGTAGGAACCGGCGACGAGGGCGAGCCCGACGAATCCGGCGAGCAGCAGGTGGAAGTGAGCGACGACGTAGTAGGTCCCGGTGTAGCGGGCGTTGATCGGGACGACGGCGAGGAAGACGCCGGTGACGCCGCCGACGACGAAGAAGCCGACGGCGGCGACGGCTGCGACCATCGGTGCGGTGTACCGGATCGCGCCGCCCCACAGCGTCAGGAGCCAGGTACAGAGCTTGGCCGAACTCGGGATCGCGACCGCCAGCGTGGTGAACATGAAGACCGTCCGAACGGCCGGACTCATGCCCGTCACGAACATGTGGTGGGCCCAGACGGTAAAGGAGACGACGCCGATCGCGAGGGTCGAATAGACCGACGTCCGATGGCCGACCAGCCGCCGTCCGGCGAAGCGCGGGACGACGTGGCTGACGATCCCCATCGGCGGCAACACGAGGATGTACACCAGCGGGTGGGCGAAGAACCAGAACAGGTGCTGCCAGACCAGCGGTCCGCCGCCGCCGACGACGAACGCGGTGCCGGCCGACCGATCGACGACCAACAGCGCGACGGTGACGGCCAGGACCGGAAACGCGACGACCGTCATCGCGCCGGCCGTCAGCACGGTCCAGGTGAACGTGTCCACGTCGAGCCACCGAACCCGGCGCCGCCGCAGGATCGTGACGACGAGATTTCCGGCCGTCACCGTCGTCCCGACGGCGACGAGGACGAGCCCGACGAGGACGGCGTCCACGGCCGGATTCGGCGACAGTACGCTCAGCGGCGGATACAGCGTCCACCCGCTCGCGACCGGCTCGAGTCCGGCCAGCCCGAGGATGCCGCCGATCGTGCCCGCCCGAATCGAGAGCGCCGCCGGTACCTGGAGCCAGAACGCCCAGACGCCGAGGCGCGGAAACGCCGTCCGCTCGGCGCCGATCAGCGGGGGGACGGCGGCGTACCCGAACCCCCAGATCGCCGGCAGGACGAACAGGAACAGCATCGTCAGTCCGTGGGTCGTGAAGAAGGCGTTGTAGGTCTCCGCCGACCAGCGGTTTAGCGCCGGCGTGAGAAGCGCCGTTCGGAGCGACAGCGCATCGAGACCGCCCCACAGTCCCATCGCCAGCGCGAAGCCGAGGTGCCAGCGGGCGAGCCGTCGATGATCGACGCGCGAGAGGCCCTCGAGCGAGCCTCGGGCGCTCTCGAGTGCGCGTCCCGGCGTCGATGACCGCGTCATCGGTGCCGTCCGAAGGCGAACGCCCGTCCCAGTTCGCGCACGCCGAGCAGCCCGACCGTCGTCGCGCCGGTGAACGCGACCAGCGGATCGATCGCGTACAGGATCCCGCCGATCAGCGGCGCGGGAACGATGGCGATTCGGACGGCGGTTCGAATCTCCTGGGGGAGTCGCGGACCGGGAACCGGACTCGCCTGCGTGTTCGATCCGATCGTCGGACGGAGGGGCTCGATCGCGGTGCGACAGCCGAGCAAACCGAACAGGGCCGCGACGACGCCGACCCTGGCCGGTGCGGCGACGAGCGCCATCGGGAGCAAGGAGAGCGCCGTCAACCCGACCGCCAGGAGCGCTCTGCGATCCACCCGGTCGACGAGCGCGGGGGTCGCCATCGAACCGAGTACCGCGGCGCCGGCTTCCGCGAGGACGAACAGGCCGAAGACGGCCGCCGGTGCGAGCGTAATGGCGCCGACCGAGAGCCCGATCGACCGATACTCGACGGTCAGGAGGATCAGATACGGCACGATCCCCGCGATCGCTACTCTGACGAGCGCGTCGCCGATGACGGCAAAGCGCCGGCGATCCGGCACCCTCGAGACGGCGTTCCTGAAGTCCGTGAGCCTCGACTCTCCGTCGAATTGCGCAGCGTTCGTTTGCCCGGTTTCCGTTCGCCCGTCCGTCGATCGTCCGTCGTTCGTTCGCCCGTCGCGTTGGAGACGATCGCCGATCGGTGGCGCCCGATCGCGGGCGGTTCCCACCGCGACCGCACCGACGAGCGCGGTGGCGGCGCCGGCAGCGGCGACCAGCGCGAATCCGGCACCGACGGCGTCGGCGCTCGCGACGGCGGCCGTCGCGAACACCGCTGCGGCGGCCACTCCGAACGCACCGACGACGGTTCGCGTCCGGCTGTCCGCGGTGATCGCCCGTCGGACAGCGCGGTCGTCGGCGCCCTCGGCTCCCGGCGCGTTCGAGTGCCTCGAGGGAAGCGCTGGTGCGCGCGTATCGATCGGCCACAGGCCGCGTGCGGGGCCGGCGACGTGCCAGGCCTGGAGGAGGACGACGCCCGTTGCGAGCCACCCGAGCGCCGACAGCGGGGTTCCAAGCAGCGTATCGAGCGTGGGCGACCCCGCCCAGGCGAACAGGCCGATCGCGGCGAGGGCCGTCGACAGCACGGCGGTCGCCGCCGTCTCGAGGTCGGTCGGCGAGGTGCGGTCGATCACGTTCCTCGAGCGTTCGGACGCGGCGACGGCGACGCCGAAGCCGAGCGTCACCAGCGATCCGACGACGATCGATCCGTATCCGAGCGCGGACAGGAACTCGGGGAGATAGCGTTCTGCGAGCCGAAGCAGGCCGTGGCTCGCCACGAGGGCGACGAGGCACACGAGCCGGACTGGATCGCTCCGTTCGGTGCTGTCGGTCGGTGGTTGTGTCATGGATACTGAGACGAGGGATTCGAGCGGCTGGGTGTCGAGGGCGGCCTCGAGCGGTGGGTGGGTGTGGACGGTTACCTCGAGCGGGTGGACCCTGTGCGTCTCGGCGACGCGGTGGCTGTCCGGTTCGAACGCCCGGTCGGGATCACCCGACGATCGCCGGGTTCGGTCCGCGATCTCACTCGAGCCCGCGATCCTCGAGCGCGTATGCGATCCGCTCGACGAGCGAGTGGGCGTGGTAGATCACGCCGGCGACGTGGGGCGCGAGTCGGGTACCGATTCGGACGCGCTGTTCCGGTTCGAGGGCGACGTAGATCTGGATCGCGAGGATCGGGGCGGCGACGACGTTGAGGAGGGCCGTGTAGGCTCCGGAGACCGAGCCACCACCCGTGGTGTGGGGCGGGACGAGGCCGAGGCCGCCGAAGAGCAGTTCCACGACGAGGCCCGCTACGACGGCCGCGAGGAAGAACGCGACGAAGATCACGGCGGCCATGCGGGTACCGTAGTAGCGCCGATAGGTCCGGACCAGCGGTAGGATCAGCAGGTCCGCGAAGATGAACGCGAGGACGCCGCCGAAGGAGACGCCGTTCTGCCAGAGGACGACCGCGAAGGGGACGTTGCCGACCGAACAGAGGAAGGTCACCACCCCGACGACGGCCCCGATGACGACGTTCGAGACGGTTCGGGTCAGACTCCCGTCTGCGCCGACCCCGAAGAGAGCCGTCCACCACGCGGTGGGAACGAGCGCGGCCAGCAGTCCGGCGATGACGAAGCCGAGGGCGATATCCCGCCACAGCATGTCCCACTCGCGGATCGCGTTGGCGGTCGCCGATCGCCACCGATCGCCCGACAGAAGCTCCGGGCCGGCGGTGACCGCGTCCCGGTCGTTGGGATCGTAGGCACCGCGACAGCCGCCACAGCAGAAGTACCGCCGCTCGCCGTCGACCACCTTCGACACCGTCTCGTCGGCGGTCGGGTCGGCGGCCACTCCACAGGTCGCACACTCGGTCTCCTCGAGCGCCTTCGCGTGTTCACGCGCGCGTTCGACCCAGGAGTTGGGGACGAACCGTCGATAGACGACCGCGATCACGGCGACGGCGACCAGCCCGCCGACGATTTCGGCGGCGGCGAACTGCCAGCCGAGCAGGACCGTGACGACGAGGGCGAGCTCGAGGACGAGATCCGTGCTCGCGAACTGGAACGCGCCCAGGCTGGCCGCGGCCGAGGCACCTTTGGTGAACAGCGTCCGTGTCGTCGCGACCGCCGAGAACGAACAACTCGACGACGAGGCGCCGAAGAGGGTCCCGTAGCCGATCTCTCGCCAGCCGTCGTCGCCGATGTAGTCGCTGAGGCGGTCTTCGGAGACGAACTCCTGGACGGCCCCGGTTATGGTAAAGCCGAGGACGAGCGCCCACCAGGTGTCCCAGGCCATCCGAAACGCGATGATCGCTCCGGAGAGGACTCCCAGCAAGAGCGCACCGAGCACGCCGACGAGCCGGGCCGCGTACCCGAACCCGCCGCCGTTGGGGGCGATTCCCGAACCGGTCGGCCGAACGGTCGAGAGTTGTGCCGGAAGGACGGGCCCGTGATCGATCGCCTGCGGGAGCAGGGTGGAAAGCGGTCCCCCCGCTGCCAGCACGGGGCCTGACGTGTCGGTGATGAGGTGTATCGCTGAGAGCATGGCGTGATCGAAGTGACAGTCGACGGCGTCTTCGGACCTGCATCGCACGTCGCGAGTTCGCCGGACCCGCGTCGAACGTCACGAGCAGGGTGCTGGAGAGAGTGGCGGCTGCGCTGTCGGGCCAGGAGGTCATCCGCGCCGGGTGCGCGTCGTCCGGGCCTACCAACACCAATAACCAATAGATTGCGGCCTATAAAATGGGACGTAACCTAGAGGATTCGTACCGAAACGGCGGACGGTCCGATCGGTTCCGAGTTTCGGCCGATCGTCTCTGATGCGCAGTCGACGGGAGCGGGCGAACGGTCGTTGCGGCCGCGACGAAAACTCTCAGCGGGTCAGGAGACCTATCTCGCGGTGTCGATTGTAGAGGTAAGCGAGACAGACCGTCAGTGACGAGAGCAGGAACGCGACGACCGTCAGCGCGATCGCGATGCCGAATCCGGCGGCCAGCCCGGAGAGGACGCCGAGAATCAACGGAGCAGCGACTGCCGCGCCGACGTATATCTCCCGATCGGGATTCCACGAGTCGATTTCGTCTGCGACGACGTCCACGTCGCGCCAGATCGCGGGCAACGTGACGGCGCCCACTGCAGTGACGACGATCAGGAGGGCGATGCTGCCGAAGCCAGTCGCCAGAACCGAACCGCCGCCGGTGAGTCGAGCGAGCGAAACGATTCCGAGCAGGCTCAAGACGGGATAGCCGATGAGGACGTACCAGTGCCACGGCGCGCGATCGGTCGGATCGATGGCTGCGAGATCAGTACGTGACATGACGCATCCGCCGTTGGTACTCCCCACTCATAAGGTGTCTATATTCATAACATTGTCGCACTAAATATCTGAAACGCACGTCTAGAGCGCCTTACGGGTCCGTATCTTTATTGTAGACACTCTCAGTATTGTGTCAGTTTATACCACTGGCACTGCTAGCCGAGGTGCCCGGTCGGACCGCACTGACGGTTCGATCGACCTCCAACAATGATTGGTGAATACGCATTCTGTCCGACCAGCGGAGCCTCTCTTTCACGAGAGGCTCACTACGACGAACAGGGTCGTCCGGAGCGCGTTCCACAGTCCGACGACCTCTCGCCGAACGCGAGCCTCGATGCACCGCTTACCATGGGAAAGCGACGGTCCTCGAGGCGCGCCCTGACGACCTACTTTCGGCGGTGTCACCGTCGACACACCGATCCGAACGACGAACTCTCCCGTCGCGCTGCGCTCGCAATCGGCCGGCTCAAGCGGCGGGCGAGCGGGCGCCAGGAACGCGACCTCATCGTCTGGTTCGCGCTCGGCGAACGGTTGGCTCGGGACGGGTTCGACGTGGACTGGATGACGTCCCACGCCGAACCGCGGTGTCCGGGCTGTAGCGGTCGGTTGACCTACGCCGTAGGACCCGACGGACCGGTCGGCCGCTGCGGTGGATCGTGTGACGATACCGGAGACGACCGTCTCGAGACGATCCGCGAAACCGTCCGCTCGCTGTTCGCCCAAACCTTCCCCGACGATCCAACCCCAGACACCGATGCGCTCGAACTACTGTGATCGATCGCGACAGGTCCCGCCGGTCCGGACGTCTCACGGAAACGTCGAATATGCGTCTGCTGACGGTGATCACTTCATCGCAGTCGAGTACGGACGAGATCACGGCGATCATCGACCGCCACGATCTCGAGTACAGCCTCACCGACCACACCACCGGCGAGAGCCGAACGATCACGGTACCCACGCCCGCACACGCAGTGGAACCGCTCGAGGACGATCTGGAGTCGGTCGAGGGCGACGTGGCGATCGTCGTCGAGGAACCGATGGCGATCGTTGGGACGGGGTGGGACAGTTCGGTGCCCGACGGCCGTCGCGAGTGGCTCTCGTTCGAGCGGATCTCTCGAAGCGAATTGCGGTCGAAAGCCCAGTCACAGTTGCCCTCGCTCGTCATCTTCGCAGCGATGACGGCGATCAGCGGCGTCGTCGCCACGACCGGCGTCCTCCTGAACTCGCTTGCGGTCCTGGTCGGTGCGATGGTAATCGCGCCGTTGCTCGGGCCGGCGATGGCCTCGAGTGCCGCGACCGTCCTCGACGAGCGACGACTGTTCGTCCGCGGCGTCAAACACCAGGTCCTCGGAATCGGCGTCGCCACGACGAGCGCCCTCGCGTTCGCGGTGTTCGCACGAACGTCGACGGTCATCACGGGCGCGGTCGATCTCGAGGCGAGTCTCGGACTCGGCAGCCACGGCTTGCCGCCGTCGTTGCTCGTCACCGTCGCGGTCTGTTCGGGCATCGCCGGCGGACTGGGAATGGCGACGACGGGCATCACGGACCTCATCGGCGTGATGATCGCGGCGGCGATCATGCCGCCGATCGGCGTCGTCGGCGTCGGCGTCGCCTGGGGCGAACCCGCGGCGGTCCTCGGTTCGCTCGTCGTCGTCGCGGTCAACGTCATCGCGATCAACGTCGGGGCGATCGCCACGCTCTGGACCGTCGGGTTTCATCCGTCGGATCGCTCGCGGATCAGGACCACGCGGGGCGCCATCATCCGGCGGGTCGTCGTCCTGACCGCGCTCCTGTTGCTCTCGATCCGTCTCCTCGAGGCCGTCTCCAATGGCCTCTGAACCGATATCCCGCCACAATTCACACCAATGACTGACGATTCATCGCCCTCCGCTGCCGAACGGACCTCCGACTCGTCGCCGCCGTCCAACGAGCCACCGGACTCGGGTTCCACGCGCGAGGGAACTGCGACCCGATCGGACGAATCGAGTTCTGAAACGAATCACGACGCGAGTCCCTCGAGCCACGGCGTCGACGACGGAACCGAAACCGCCGACGAACGACGGGACGACGCCGGATCTGCTCCCGGGGACGAGACGCCGATCGCCATCTCGCTCGTTCACTACGTGCTCCGCCTGACCGTCGCCGCGCTCTCGGCGGTCGTCCGCATCCTCTGGACCGGCGGCCGGATCGCGGCGCGGTATCTCACCGATACGCCGTCCCGTCGCCGCGGGCGGCGGTGGCTCCTGCTCGAGGGCGACCGGCGGGCGATCGTCGGCGGGTTCGTCGCCGGCATCTTCGTCCTCGCGCTCGTCCTCGGCGTCAGCGACGTCATCGGCGTCCGGGAGAGCCGGTTCGTCACGACGATGTTCAGTACGATGATCGCGGGATTGTTCTCGTTCATCCCGATCGTCGTCGCGGTCAACCAGTTGATCATCTCGCGGCTGTTCGGCACACCCGATCGGCTCACCGACCGCATCGACGGCGTCCAGGAGTTCCGGAGTCGCGTCGAGGCCCAGACCGAGGGCGACGGCGTCAGCCCGACCGATCCCGCGCCCTTCCTCGCCCGGTTGGCTGGCACGCTCGGCAGCCGAGCGGACGAACTCGCGACCGAATGCGGAGAGGCGGATCGCGCCGCGAACGGCAGCGAGCGCAGCCGTGTCGGTGACGGGCGGGCCGTCGACACGCCGATCTCCGCCCTCGAATCGATCTGTCGGTTCGCAGCGCGGACGCGAGAGCACACCAGCGGGCTCTCCTCGCAACTCACCGGCGAGACGGACTCGGTGTTCGCCGTCGTTCTGCCGACGATCGACCACGACTACGCCGGTGCCGCGAACGAGGCACGACGGCTCCGCCGACGCTTCGACGAAGATCTGTCGGACCGCGTCAGGGACCTGCTCTCGGAGCTTCGGGAACTGTTCGTCACCGCGGACGCGACTCGGCAGTACTTCACGACGATCTACCTCCAGCGGGAACTCGCGCGACTCTCGCGTCTCATCACCTACAGCGGCACCGCCGCGATCTTGCTCTCGTCGCTCGTCATCATGATCTACGCGAGCGGCTACCCGCCCGTCGCCTTCGAGGGGTGGTTGCTCGTTCTCGTGAGTGTCGCGCTCGCGGTGGCGTTCAGCCCGCTCGCGGTGCTGTTCGCTTACGTCGTTCGCATCTCCGCGATCCTCATGCGGACATCCGCACCGGGCGCGTTCACCCCGCCGGGCGAGTTCCACGAGTCACACGAGACGGCCACCGAGATCGGACCGGCGACCGTCGAAACTCCCTCTCGAGGGTCGGCTCCCGACCCACGGTCCGCCGATCCCGACGCACGGTCGACCGAGCCGGACGCCCGGCCGAACGAAGAATCGTCTCGAGCGACAGAGGCCGTCGACCGGACGAACGAGGGCCGATGACGACCGATCGCGTTCCGAGCCGCCGCCGCCTCCTCGCATCGGTCGGCGCTACGGTCGCCACGGTCACGCTCGCCGGTTGCGGCGGGGCCGATAGCGAGTGGATCGCGGTCGACGTCCCCACCGACGCAACGCTGTACGACGTCGTTTCGACGGCGGAGGGCGCCTTCGCCGTCGGCGAGGACGGTGTCGTCCTCGCCCGCGACGGCGGCGACTGGACCGTCGCCCTCGAGAACGGTCTTTCGGACACGAGCGACGGCCTTCGAACCGCGGCGGTCACGAGCAACGGGCAGGCGCTCTGGATGGCCGGCGACAGCGGCGCGCTCGGCTTGTACGACGTCGTCGCCGACCACGTCGCGGACTTCTCGGCGCCGCTGGCGAAGACGACCTCCTGGACGGCGATCGCGGCCGCCGGCCTGGCCGGCGACGAACGGGTTACGGCCATCAATAGCTCCGGCGAACTCCTCCGGGGGCGCCGCCACGGCGCGACCGTCGAGTGGGGCGACGTCGGCAAACCCGGCAGCGGCTCGAGCGTGACCGACGTCGACCTCACGTCGCTCGCGTACGCCTACGTCGTCGACACGGACGGCGGGGTGTTCGAGTCCCGCGACGGCGGAGTCACCTGGACCCGAATCGGGATCGATGGCGCGGGCGTCGACTTCGCGGCGGTCGCGGCGATCGACACCGGGCACGTCACGGTCGCGGGCGGTAACGGGGCCGTCTACGGCTACAACGGCGTCAACTGGTCGCGTGCGACACTCGGCGAGCAACCGATCGCGGCGCTCGCACGGAACCGCGACACGGCACTTGCGGTCTCGTCGGCGGGTGCGATCTACGAACGGAGCTTCGACGGCTGGGAACCGCTCGTTCGCCTTCGGCCCGACAACGAACTCCACGCGGTCGCGCTCGGGACGGCCCGGTCGCCACGGCTCGTCGTCGGCGAGTCGGGGACGGTGTACGAACGGCGGTACTGATTCGTCCTGGGTCCGGACCCGAGGAAGGCGGTCAGCGCGGATCGAACGGGTTCGTCGCCGTCTCCAGTCGAAACAGTTCGTCTATCCGATCAAAGTCGTCGTCGAACGCGTAGATATATTCGAGCCCGTTCGACTGCATATACGCGACGATACACGCATCAACGAACGAAAACCCCTCGTGCCACCGAAACAGCGACTTTGCTGTGGCCAGTTCGTCCGATTGGAGCGTGGCGATGTGAAATCGTGCGTTTTCTTCCACACGATCGAGAAAGTCGACGGCAGCACCGTGACCTGCATGCGTCGTGAGACCGTTGAGCGTCTCTCCGAGTACGAAATCGATCACGACGGCTTCCGGGAGAGATCCGTCGTCGATACCGTGAAGAACAGGAAGTCCATCACTGTGTGCCGCATCTCGGCGGTAGATTGCTGCAAATAATACGGACGTATCGACGACTGCACGCGGCATTTACTCGACTCCCCACGCGTCGTGATCCGTCGTCGCGTCAGTTTCTTCGTCACCGTCGTATCCCGTGAAATCAGTGAATGACCCGCCGCGGCGGTGGACGACTTCGACCCGCATCGTGCCGTCGTCTTCGACGCTCCATCGAAGCCGATCGCCGTCGTCGATTTCGAGTCGGCGACGGATTCGCGCGGGAATATTCGCCTGGTTTCCGGACACCTTGCTTTCGGCGTCGACACCGTCAGTGCTCATACCCGTAGTACGTCACCGAAAGTACAAATATAGTGTGGTCGCACACTACCGGAAACGAAATCGTGACGACTGCACCCCGATAGGCCGTGGGTATCGGGAGTCGATCGAGCGCCCCTCGGCTCCGTCCCGTTACGTTTTACCCCGACCGGCTCGAATCGGCGTTCAATGACTGCCCAGACCGTCCAGCAGGGCGACCTCGTGACCGTCATCGGCCTCGAGGTCCACGTCCAGCTGGAGACCGACACGAAAATCTTCTGTGGCTGTTCGACCGAGCCGACCGACGAGCCCAACGACAACGTCTGTCCGGTCTGTCTCGGCCTGCCGGGCTCGCTGCCGGTTCTCAACGAAGCCGCCGTCGAGGCCGCCGTCAAGATCGGGAAGGCGATCGACGCCGACATTCCCGAAGAGACGCGGTTCCACCGGAAGAACTACTACTATCCCGACCTGCCCAAGAACTTCCAGATCACCCAGTACGACGAACCGATCTGCCAGGACGGCGAACTCGAGATCGCCGTCGAAGGGACGCGTCGAACCGTCGCGATCGAACGGGCGCACCTGGAGGAGGATCCGGGCAGCCTCCAGCACGTCGGCGGCGGTGGCGGGATCGATTCGGCGGAGTACACCCTCGTCGACTACAACCGGGCGGGGACGCCGCTGATGGAAATCGTCACGGCCCCCGACTTCCGCAGTCCGAGCGAAGTACGGGCCTTTCTGGCCGAACTCGAGGAGGTCCTCGAGTATCTGGGCGTCTTCGACGCCGAGCGCGACGGCAGCCTGCGGATCGACGCGAACCTCTCGATCATCCCCAACGAGGAGATCGAAAGCGACGACGTCACCGACATCGGCGAGGACGCGCTCGCATCGGCGAACAGGACCGAGGTCAAGAACATCTCGAGTCACAAGGGCGCGGAGAAGGCGCTGGCCTACGAGGAAACGCGCCAGAAGAACGCGATTCAGCGCGGGCGCGCGGTCGAACAGGAGACCCGTCACTGGGACGAGTCCCGTGGGATCACGGTCTCGATGCGATCCAAGGAAGAAGAAAAGGACTACCGATATTTCGAAGAGGCCGACCTCCCGCCGCTGCGCGTCTCGAACTGGAAAGACGAGATTTCGATTCCGGAACTGCCTACGGCCCGCCGCGAGCGGTTTCAGGCGGAATACGGCCTGAGCGAGGAGGCCGCCTCGAAGCTCACCTCGACGAAACAGGTCGCGGACTTCTACGAGGACGTCGCGGGCGAGTTCGACCCCGACCTCGCGGCGACCTGGGTCGCGGATAATCTACTCGGGGAACTCAACTACCGCGACATCGAGATCGCCGAGATCGAAGCGCGACTCGACGAAGTGACCCGCCTCGTCGAACTCGTCGCCGAGGACGAGATCACGGCGAAAAACGCCCGCGAGACGGTCTTGCGCTCGATGCTCGACGACGGCCGGACGCCGGACGAGGTCGTCGCCGAGGAGGGACTGGGCAAAACCGGCGCGGACGAAGTGAAACGGGCCGTCGTCGAGGCGATCGACGAGAACCCGGGTGCCGTCGACGACTACGAGTCGGGCGACGACGGCGCGATCAACTTCCTCGTGGGGCAGGTCATGCAAAAGACCGGCGGCAGCGCGGACCCGGGCGACGTCAACCAGCTGCTGCGGGGCGAACTCGAAGGGGAGGCACTGTAGCGAGTCACACTCGAGGACTTATCGGGGGTCCGTCCCGGTCCGAACGCACGACGGCACGAGAAACGACGATCGCAGTCCCGGTCCGCTATCATGCGAATTATTATCGGGTAGCGTGTGGGTAGCCGTCATGGACCGCATTCTACTGGGGAACGAGGCGTTCGAGGGCCGAAACAACGCGTACGTACTCGCGGACGACGACACGCTCGCGCTCGTCGACACTGGCGTCGCCACCGAGTCCATCCGCGAGGATCTCCGCGCCGGACTCGCCGAGCGCGGCTACGAGTTCGCCGACGTCGACGACGTCGTGCTCACGCATTTCCACGTCGACCACGCCGGACTGGCCGGCGAAATCCAGGCCGAAAGCGACGCGACGGTCTACGTCCACGAGGCCGACGCGCCGCTGGTCGCCCAGGACTCTGACGCCGTCGCCGCCGTTCGGGACCGTCGCCGCGAACTCCTGGTGCAGTGGGGCGTTCCGGACGACGCACGAGCCGAACTGCTTCACTTCTTCGAGTCGCACGACATTCAGGGGCAGCCAGCCGAACCGACGCCGATCGAAGACGGTGAGGTCCTCGAGGTCGGCGGGCGAACGCTCGAAGCCGTCCACGCCCCCGGTCACGCGGCGGGGCTCTGCTGGTTCGAGACCGAACGCGGCGCCGAAGCGTTCGTCGGTGACGCCATCCTGCCGGTGTACACGCCGAACGTCGGCGGCGCCGACGTCAGGGTGGATCGCCCGCTCGAGAAGTACGTCACCACGCTGGAACGAATCGTCGACCGCGACTACGACCGGGTCTGGCCCGGCCACCGCGATCCGATCGAGAACCCGACAGAGCGCGCCGAGACGATACTCGAACACCACCGCGAGCGGACCGCGGAGATTCTCGAGATCCTCCGCGACCACGGGCCGGCCGACGCCTGGACCGTGAGCGCGCGACTGTTCGGCGATCTCGAGGGGATCCACATCGTCCACGGACCCGGGGAGGCGTACGCACACCTGAATCACCTTCGACACGAGGGGATCGTCTCGCTCGAGAGCGGCGAATATCGGGTGCTGGACGAGGCGGCCGAAATCGAGGGCCACCTCTGATCGGCCGTCGTCTGCCGCGTGTCCGTCGGTTTGTCGCGTGAACCGTGATCGGCCGCCGTCTGCCGCGTGAAACCGGACCGGGATAAATCAACCGAGAGTTCTAACGTTTAGTCCGTTTCCCGTTCACAACATACTTGCTAACTTCACGCATATTTATTAAGGGTGAATTGAATGTGGTACGTGAGAATCGGTAACTCAGTGATATACAATGTCTTACGAAGATAATGATTTTGCCGAAGAGAACAGGATTGGAAAGGGGGCCGTCGGACGCCGAACGTTCCTGGGTGCCGCGGGTGCCGGCGCGGTGACGACGACGCTCGCCGGCTGTCTCGGTGGGGTCGACAGCGGCGGCGACGACGGCGTGTTCAAAATCGGTCACCTCGCACCGACGGAACTCCAGATGGGTCGCGGTGCGGAGCGAAGCGCACAGCTCGCGGTCGACGAACTGAACGAGAACGATGGGATACTCGATCAGGAAGTCGAACTCCTCTCGAAAAACACCGGCGGCAAACCGGCAGAGGCCGAGCGGGTGACCGAGAATTTAGTGCAGTCGGATCAGGTCGATCTGCTCGTCGGTACGTTCGTCAGCGAGGTGACCCAGGGGATCATCGATTTCGTCGCGGAAATGAACGTCCCGTTCGTCATCACCGGCTCCGCCGATCCCGCCACGGTCACGGAGTATCACGGATCGGACTACGAAACGTACAAGAACGTCGTCCGAACGGGACCGATCAATTCCGACCTTCAGGCCGAAGGAATGGCCGGCTACGCGAAGTACCTCAACGAAAAACACGGCTGGGAGAACGTCTCGATTCTCGCCGACGATGCCGCCTGGACGGGGTCGTTCCGAGACATCCTTCCCGACCAGATCGAAGCGGCCGGCGATCTCTCGGTCGTCCATCAGGATCGAATGTCGGTCGAGACGGACAATTTCAATCCGTTCCTCGACGAGGCGTCGGCGGCCGGTGCAGACGTCGTCTTCCGATTCATCGCACACGGCGGCGCGGCCGCCTTTACCAGTACCTGGGCCAGCAACGAGTATCCGTTCGCCCTCGAAGGGATCAGCGTCCCAGGAATGTCTCCCGAGTTCTGGGGCCAAACTGAGGGCGCCTGTCTCTACGAAACGACGTCCCAGTCCGGTGCCGGCGGCGTCACGGAACTGACCGGGGAGACGATGGACTTCGTCGAGAGCTACGAATCGGAGTACGGCGGCGAAGAACCGCCGAGCAAGCCGATGTACATGGGCTTTAACTCCTACGACGGGATCCACTTCTACGCCGAGGCGGCCGCGACCGCCGATACCGTCGACTACGAAAACGATCTCGACACCATCGTCGACGCGATGCTCGACCTCGAGTTCACCGGCACCGCGGGGACGATCTCGCTCTCCGGGAAGGATTCGGAGTACCCGAACGACGTGAAAGAAACCAGAAACGACAACGACATCATTTCGAATTTCCCGATAACGCAGTGGCAACCGGACGGGGATAGCGGCGCCGTCGAGTGCGTGTACCCCGAAAAAGACGCGACTGCGGACCACATGGCCCCCGACTGGCTCTAAGCAGGACACGAAGGAATGATAGAGCAACTACTCTCGATACTGGTGGTGGGAGCGATGATAAGTGCAGTCTACGCACTGGTCGCGATCGGATTCACGATGATCTTCGGCGTCGGCGGTGTGTTGAATCTCGCACACGGCGCGCTGATCATGATCGGCGCGTTCGCCTACCTCGCGTTCACGTCGACGTCCGGTGCCCTGTCGCTCCCGCCCGTCGTCGGATTCGTCGTCGCGGTCGCCGTTACAGCCGGTGCGTCGTACGTCCTGTACGCGGGACTCGTCACGTTCATCGAAGACGATATCGTGATCACGTTCCTCGCGACGGTCGTCGTCGCGCTCCTGGTGACCGAACTGGTCATCATCCAGTTCGGCAGCGCGCCGTCGCAGCTCGTTCCGATCGTGTCCGGATCGATCTATCTCGAGTCGGTCGGAACCAGGCTCCGGTACGTTCAACTGATCGCGTTCGTCGTTTCGTGGATCGCGATCGGAGCGCTGTGGTACTACGTGTCGAAAACCGACGAGGGTCGATCGATTCTCGCGGCGTCGATGAGTACCCGCGGTGCGGAACTCACCGGTGTCAATCTCCGGAAGGTCAAGTCCCGCACCTGGCTGATCGCCGGCGCGTTCGCCGGAATCGCCGGCGTCTTCATCGGCACTCTGCAGTCGACGTCGCCCCAGATGTGGCTCAGCCCGCTGGCACTCGCGTTCATCATCGTCGTGGTCGGCGGCATCGGGAGTATCAAGGGCTCGGTCATCGCCGCGTACCTCATCGGCTACCTCGAGACGGCCTCGGTCGAATTCCTCGGGCCGAGCTTTCAGGGGGTCCTGTCGTTGATCGTCCTCGTCGCGATCTTACTCGTGTTACCGAACGGCCTCTACGGGAGGGAGCTCGTCCATGAGTAACGCACCAGACCAGTTCGTGACCACGATGAACAGTGTCGTCGGTCGGTTCGTGATGCTGCTGACCAGCGTCACGGCCCGTATCGATCGGTTGCTCCGGCCACTGGCGAACGTGTACAACCGATTCCTCGGTGACTACTTCGGTGAAATGAACGGACTGCAGTTCGTGTTGATCAGCGGATCACTCGTCGCGCTGCTGTCGGCGCCGTTCTGGGGCAACTTCGGTCTCGTCAGAGCGATGTCCGTCGCGTCGGTCTGGGCGATCTTCGCGATGAGTTGGGACATACAGAGCGGCTACACCGGCTACATCAGCTTCGGCCATTCCGTTCTCTCGGGGGCCGCCGGGTATACGACGGCGATGCTCGTCCACAACGTCGATCCGGAACTGTCGATGACGGTCACCATCCCCGTCTCGATCCTGGCCGCTCTCGTGGTCGGACTGCTCATCGCCCTGCCGTCGCTCCGACTCACCGGACCGTACTTCTCGTTGATCACGTTCGTTGCCGTGTTGATCTTCTACAGAATGATCCCCTCGTTCAGCGAATACACCGGCGGCCAAACGGGAATTCAGTCGGTGGAGGTCTTCACGTACGACCCGGTCTTGCGGTTCTACTACATGGTCGTCCCGATGGTCGTGATCGCAGTCGTGCTCACGTTCATCGCTCGCTCGAACATCGGCGTGGTTCTCGTGTCGATCCGCGAAAACGAAGCCGCAGTCAACGCGGCCGGCATCGATGCGACGAAGTTCAAGATCTTCTCGTTCGCGCTGAGTTCCGTCCCGATGGGCATCGGTGGCGTGTTGCTGGTCCACTTCAGCGGCGGGGTCGATCCGTCCACGTTCGTCGTGGTCGATCGAAGTATCGAAATGATCGCGATCGCCGTCCTCGGTGGAATGAGTTCGATCCTCGGTCCGCTCGGGGGAGCGTTCTTCCTCATCGTGCTCAGAGATTACGTCCTCACCGACCTCGCCGATCTCGCCACGCCGATTCGCTGGACGGTCTTCTGGGGACTCGTGTTACTCGCGCTCGTGTTCGTCCGCGACGGACTGTTCCGCAAACTCTGGCACGGACTCGAGCGACTCGGAGGTGACCGCCGATGAGCCTGCTCGAGGTCGATTCGCTCACGAAGACGTTCGGGGGACTCGTCGCCGTCGACGACTTCTCGTTCGAGGTCGATCGCGGCGAGATCGTCGGGTTGATCGGTCCGAACGGATCGGGCAAGTCGACGGTGTTCAACTGCATCATGGGTCTCTACGACGTTACCGAGGGATCGATCCGATTCGACGGCGGGGACATCACCGACGATTCGACCCACCAGGTCGTCAACGAGGGACTCTCGCGGGTCTCCCAGGAGTCGAATCCGATCGATTCGATGTCCGTCGCGGGTAACATCGAGCTGTTCACGCTGCCGAACAGCATCGTGTCACTGCGCGGCGGTGCCAGCGAGGCGGAGATTTACGAGTACGCCGCACGCATCGACATCGAGGACAAACTCCACGAGATGCCGGACGAACTGCCCCACGCGGACATCCGCCGGCTCGAGATCGCCAAGGCGCTGGCGACCGACCCCGAGATGCTGCTGCTCGACGAACCGTTCGCGGGGATGAACCAGGCGGAGATCGGCGAACTGGCCGCGCAGATCGAACGCTTCCGCGAGGACGGGATGACGATGGTCGTCGTCGACCACAACATGGGCGGCCTGATGGAACTCGTCGATCGGGTCGTCGTCCTCAACAACGGCGACTTCCTGGCGTCGGGAACCCCCGACCAGATCGCCGCGAACGAAGCGGTCCAGGAAGCGTACCTCGCCGGGGAGGGGCTCCAATGACGGATCCGATACTCGAGGTCGACGACCTCGACGTCTACTACGGGAAGTCACACGCGCTGAAAGGCGTCTCGCTGTCGATCGACGACGGCGAAATCTACGGGGTGATCGGCCCGAACGGGGCCGGAAAGACGACGATGCTCAACGCCATCGCCGGCTTCGTCGAGTACGAGGGGACCATCCGGTACGGCGACACGGCCCTCGCGACGGTGAGACCGCAGCAGATCGTCAGGGACGGCCTGATCTACTGTACCGAAGACCGGGACCTGTTCCCGTACTTTTCGGTACACGAGAACCTCCTGATGGGCGGGCAGTTCCGTTCGGACGCCGATGCGGTCCAGGACGACCTCGAGATGGTCTACGACCTGTTCCCGCGGCTGGACGAACGCCGCGATCAGGACGCCGAGACCATGAGCGGCGGCGAACAGCAGATGCTCGCCGTCGGTCGGGCGCTGATGAGCGATCCCGACGTGTTGATGCTCGACGAACCGACGCTCGGTCTCGCCCCGGTCATCATCGAGGACATCGGGAACGCACTCGAAACGCTGCAACGGGAGTCGGGGCTGACGATCCTGCTCGCCGAGCAGAATTCGACGTTCGCGCTGAACCACGCCGAGCGGCTCTCGCTGATCGAAACCGGCGAGATCGAACTGTCGGGGACGCACGAGGAATTTCACGACAACGAGTACGTCCGCGAGGCGTACGTCGGCGTCCACTGAGTCCGACTCCGACGGTCGAACGGTGGGGCGCGCCACGCCGGTTCGACTCGAGTCCCCCTCGCTCTCACCGCTCCGACTCGAGGCCGCCCCCGTCCCCGAACGTCGCGACGGCGTCCCGGAACGCGTCGGGAATCCGAGTCGGCTCGCGGGTCTCGCGGTCGACGGCGACGTGCGTGACCGTCCCGTCGGCGAGAATCTCGCCGTCGGCCCGCCGGCGGGCGCGGTACGTGAACATGAGACTCGAGGTTCCGATCTCGGGCGCACACAGTTCGTTGTCGATGACGTCGCCGAGTTCGGCGCCCTCGCGGTAGTTCAGTTCGCTGTTGACGACGTGGATGTCCCAGCCGTCCTCGTGCATGCGGTCGTATCCGTAGTCGATTTCCCGCAGGAACGCCGCGACGGATTCGTCCTGAAAGGTGAAGTACTCGCCGTAGAAGACGACGCCCTGCAGATCGGTCTCGGCGAACCGGACGCGGTTCTCGAAGACGGACCGACAGTCGGAGCGCCCGGCCGAGTCCGCCTCTTCGTCGGTGTGGGTGTCCATATCGTCATCGCCGTTGCGATCGGCAAAACCGTACCGACCACGGCAACCTCGTGGTGGTACTGCGCGGGGACACGGCGGTATCGGAGTCGGTGCCGGGCCAGCCCCGACGCACGGCACAGCGCGGCCGCGAGAGCGACGGCGGAGACACCGGGGAATACGATGCCGCCGGCCTCACCGATATCGGTCGTCGGCGCGGCCGAAACCGGTCATCGGAACCGCCGGAGTGACGGTGAGTCGAGGTGACCGGTCCGTCGTCGGGTCGAGACGGTATCGCGGCCGCTAGAGCCCGTCTTGCATCGCCTCGAGGTCTGCTGCGGCGTGGCCACAGATCACCCGTGCGTCGCGGCGACGTTCGAGGTCTTTGAGGAGTCGCAGGCTCTCGAACCAGTCGCGCTTGCTCCAGAGCAGTCCACCGCCCATCGGCAGTTCTCGTTCGTAGTTCGCCCGCGTGTAGGCCTGATCTCCGGCGAGGATCACCGTCCCGTCGTCGAGGTCGAGTACGACGCCCAGCAAGCCGGGCGTGTGGCCGGGCAGCCGAACGAACTCGACTCCGTCGAAGAGCTGTCGTCGGTCGCGGTGAACGATCTCCCAGTCTATGTCGCGGTCGAAATCGCCGGCGATGTAGGCGTCGTCACCGGCGTCGGTCTTCGCGGCGTAGTAGGCGTACTTCAGTTCCTCCTCGTGGACGAAGATCGGGGTATCGGTCCCCTCGAACGCGTAGAGGCCGCCGGCGTGGTCGAGGTGGAGGTGCGTCTGAATCACGTAATCGACGTCGGACACGTCGTAGCCGGCATCGGCCAGGTCGTCCTCGAGCGGACGCAGACCGGTGTGTTCGAAGGCGGCGTGTAGCTCCTCGGGCCAGTGGCCGTCGGCGGCGTCGGGATGGGACCCCGTGTCCCAGAGGATCGTCCCCTCGGGATGGTCGATGACGATGTTGTACACCGGTCCCTCCCCCATGATCGTCTCCGGATTCGGTTCGTCGGCCGTGCCGCGGACGAACCCTTCGATGGTGTTGTTGACGTCGCTCGTGATCGTCCCGCGATCGATCGGTGTGAGTGTCGCGTCGACCATACCCGATTCACGTCCGGCGGGTGCTTATGGGTGCCGACGGGCGCGTCCGTGCTCGCTGCGGTCGTGCCCGCTGTCAATGCCTGCCGTAGCCCTACCCGGCTTCCGGACGTATCGGGTGTATGGTCAGAGCTTCGACGATCGTTCTCCTCGTCGGCGTCGGCCTGCTGTTCGTTCCGATTCCGCCCGTCGCAACGATCCTCGGCGCCCTCGTTATCCTCGTTGGCGCCGGACTCAGGGTCCTGACTGACCACTGACGACCGACGTCCGCCCATCGACGACCGAGCACCGTCACCCGGCGGTCGACCGCCGACCGAACGACGGACGTCGGATCCCGATCCTCGAGACCGGCGCACGGGCGCCGGTTCCGATCGGTCACCACCTGCATCGGTAGGTCCACGATTTTATTGGCCAACGTCCGACGATTGCGTATGGGTTCGACTCCCGACGTGATCGT
Source organism: Natrinema caseinilyticum (assembly GCF_024227435.1). Taxonomy (GTDB): domain Archaea; phylum Halobacteriota; class Halobacteria; order Halobacteriales; family Natrialbaceae; genus Natrinema; species Natrinema caseinilyticum. The sequence continues at coordinate 3,157,976 of NZ_CP100445.1, read as the reverse complement.
CGTCGGCGGTGGCCTCGCCGGGCTCGTCGCCGCACGACACCTCGCCGGCGGCGGTGTCGATGTGACGCTGTACGAGCGTCGCGAGACGGTCGGTGGCCGCGTTCGAACCGTCGAGCGCGACGGCTACCGATTCGATCGCGGTTTCCAGGTGCTCTTTACCGCCTACCCCGCAGTCCGGCGGGAACTCGACCTCGAGGCGCTCTCGTTGCGTCGATTCACCCCGGGAGCCACGCTGGCCGGTCCAGACGGCCGGACGACGCTCGCGGATCCGCTTCGGGAGCCGGGAACGATCCCCGCGACGCTGTCCAATCCGTCCGTTTCCGTCGGCGACGCGGTTCGCGTCGCCCGTCTCTGGTGGGAGCTCAGGCGAACCGATCCGGATACCATATTCGACGACGCGTCCGAGACGTCTATTGGGATGTCCCTTCGTGACCGGGGGTTTTCGGACCGGTTCGTCGAGGGCTTCGTCGCGCCGTTCTACGGCGGAATCACCCTCGATCGCTCGCTTTCGACCTCGAGTCACGTCTTCGAATATACCTTTCGGGCCCTCGCGGCGGGCGATATCGCCGTGCCGGCCGGTGGAATGGGATCGATTCCAGCCCAGATCGCTAACCGCGTGCGTGATCTCGGCGGGACGATCGAAACCGACGTCACGGTCGAGTCGGTCTCGGCGGCTGTCGACGACACGAACGGTGTCGATGCTCGCGAATCGGCTGGGGCCGTCACTCTCGATATCGGCGATCGGACCCCCGAAGCTGATGCGGTCGTCGTCGCGACGGATCCGCCGACTGCACGCGAACTGACGGCCGTGTCCTCGATTCCCACTGACGCCCGCTCCTGCATTACCCAGTATTACGCCCTCCCGGCCGACACCGATCTCGCGACCGGCCGACGGCTCCTCTTGAATGCGACGGATGCGGGGCCGAACCACGTCGTCCCCCACAGCGCCGTCGCACCGGAGTACGCCCCCGACGGCGCAACCCTCATCAGCGCGACCTACCTCTGCGAGCAGCGCGAAACCCCGGGGACGACGAAACATAGCGGCGGCGAGTGGGACCAGACCGACGCATCCCTCGCCGAACGGACGCGGTCGACCCTCGAGTCGTGGTATCCGAACCGTCAATTCGACGGCATCGAACCGCTGCACACCGAACGGATTCCGTTCGCCCAGTTCGAGCAGCCGCCGGGATTTCGCGATCGCCTGCCGGACGGACGCGACCCCGCCGGGTCAGTGTACCTGGCGGGTGACTACACGCGGTGGTCGTCGATCCAGGGCGCGATGGAAAGCGGGCGTCGGGCGGCGAAATCTGTCATCGACGATCTCTCTCGGTGATCGGTTTCGGTCTCGATTCGTCGCTCGTCCTCGAGGGTTCCATCGGCAATCCGTTGGGGCAACGGCCGGAATCGGGGTCCGTCAGCGATTGCTGATACCGGCCGCACCCTGTCGCCGCTCGGAGACGGTGGCGTCGTATCCGAGGAGGTGTGTTCACGAACGACGTTCGGAGAGAGAATTCACGATCGGTCGATCGAGAGGAGGGAGACGAAACAGACTGTCACACCCGCGCAACCGGCCAGGAGGAAAAACGCCTCGTCGAAGAGATTTCGGTCCGCCAGCAGGCCGATAACGGTCGGTGAGATTGCGGCCAACAGCAGGTACGTCGTCCGGAGGAAACCGAAGCCCGTCCCCTGAATTTCGGTCGGGAGCGCCTCTGCAACCGCGGCCTGTGCGATCGGCCAAAACCCAAGTTGCGTACTGATCAGCATCGATATGACGAGCAGCGTCCAGAAGCCGTTCGCTGCTGTGAGGAGGACGAGTGCGACGGCAGTCAGTGCGGTAACGGAAATGATGGTCGTTCGATCACTGAACGAATCGCCGATGGCACCCCCGATCGGCTGGATCACGATTCCCGTCGCGAAGAAGACGCTGTAGAGCGTGGCCGCAGCCCCCTCTGAGAGCCCCTTCGCGTCTATGAGGTACGTCGGGTAGAAGCTCGTAAACCCCTGATAGATGAACGACATGAGGAACATCGACGTGATGAAAACGACGATCCGGCGCTGGTTGATCGCGCGCAGGAGGTCCGTGGCGACCGCACGCGAGAGTTCGTCGACGGCGCTCTCGTCCCCTGACGTTTGCGGTGGAACGATCACCCAGAGCGAGAGTGCCGCGATCCCGACGACCGGCGTTACCGCCGCGAAGCCAGCCCACCAACTGAGCCTGGCCGCCAGAAATCCCATCGCGATGGGCAGCGTAACCGTCCCGACGTTTCCCGCCGCCGAACTGATTCCGATGGCCGTTGCCCCGCGGTCCGGAAAAATATCCGTGAGAATAGTGAATCTGGTCGTCGCGAAGAGACCGGTCGCGATTCCGATCACGCCGATCCCGCTGAAGAGAACCGCGACCGTCGGAGCGAGAATGGAGACCACGAGGCCGATCACCACGAGCACGACACCGCCGGTGAGGATTTTCCGTTCGCCGATACGATCGCCGAGGATGCCCCCCGGGAGCTGAAACAGGGCGTAGCAAACCCAGAGGACGCTCAATAGCATACCGGCGGTCGTGAGGCCGATTCCGAAATCGCTGCGAATGTACGGCACCAATGCCGGCACCGCGAGCCGAATACCGAGTGCGAGAAACCAGCCGAATGCGACGGCGCCGAGAATCCGGCCCCGTTTTTCTCCGCCGAGTTCACCGAAGAGCCCTCGCACAGTTGCGGGTATAGCAACGATACCGAAGAGACCCATCACACTGGGATACTGCTACGGGCAACTGTCTTACGTGTTAGCCTCGAGGAAATCGACCCACACCTATCACACGTCCGGGACGGGGTCGTTAGTACCACTGTCTGCCGGAACGTGACGATGCGTTCCGGACGCAAAACGCTCAATCGAACCTCACAACTCCGTACGATCTTCCCCCCTCGAGCACGCATCCGAATACTCGGCGCGTCGGGACCGGATTTTCCCGCCACGATTCCCCCGCTCGCATTTCGGTCGCAACACTGGCGCTACGGGTACCGAATACGTCCGGCTTCGACCGCCGCGATCCGCCGAGACCGACGGACCGACGTGACCGATCGTTCACCTGTCCTTTTCGACGACCACCAGGCCGCTGTCTCGTATCTGTACAGCGTACTGACGATCGTTTTGGATCGTCAAACGGACGGTGACTCTGCTGGCACCGTCAGCGTCGGTGACGAGTCGATCAAGTGCCGATGGATCGACGTGTTCGCAGAGGGTGATCCCGAGGTCGGACGCCGACTCTATCGGATCGATATTCTCCAGGACAGCGATCGCTCGGACGATAGCGATACTGGGAGGCGTGTCGCAGTCGTACCGGTACTCGGCTCGTTCCGGCGGCTCAGAACCGCCTGCGAAGTCGGGATTCATCGGGGAAATGCACCTGGTCGCCTGAGAGTCACTCGCACACGAAGCGGTGTGGTCCTGTCGGGTGCATTCGCAGGGAGTATTCTCCGTCGATCTCTCGCCGGGCGGTTCGAGGTCGGTTACTCGCTTACGCTCTCCCGAACGGTATCAGCCGACTGTTCGACGACCCGAAACTCGGTCGTCCCGCACTGACAGCCGTCTCTCGTCCCGATCGGCTGGATCGTCCCGTCGGGCCATTTTTCGGCGGCGTAGGCGGTCCCGCAGCAAATGCATTTCGCGATCGTCCGTTGACCCTCCCCATCAGGCATTCTCTATCGATAGCCCGTACCAGTCCCGTTTCAAAGAAGTAAATCGTTGACCGGTAAAACTATTCAAATGGCGACATCCCGTTCAGTCGAAGTCCGTCACCGACGAGAGCAGCGCCGTTCGCAGGACCGTTTCGTTGCCTCGCCGAATACGGGTCGAGAGCGCCTGGCGGGAGATGTCGAGTTCGGTCGCGAGTTCGCTCAGATTCGATTCGCTCGGCGTGGCGAAATAGCCCCTTCGGAGGGCCAACACGAGCGCTTCGCGTTGATCCTGAGAGAGGCCGAACTGACGCCGCTGTCCGACCCGCTCACTGAGCGTGTACGTCCGTTCGATGTGGATCGTGATATCCTGTTCCGTACAGTAGTTGTGGAACTGCGAGAGTGCGTCGTGGTCGTTGAAGCGAAGGCGGAACAGCCAGTTCTCCTCTCCCTCCGCTTCGAGGACGGTCGCTTCCGACTCGGCGATGCCGTCTACGAGGTCGCGCTGTGGCTCCTCCCATTTGATCCGATACAATCCGCTATCGCCGATCTTGTCGAGAGCGAGAAATTCCGTAACGATCGGACTGTTTCGTACCGCTTCCTCGAACTCCTCGTGGGTGTCCCCGGTCGCCCACACGAACGGCAACACTTCCCCGCCCGTCGGGACGATGCGTTCGATCTCGAGGTGCATACCGGATACTCCCGAGAGGATCGCGCCGAGTGAAAACTCCTCACTTTGGATCGTGAATTCTAAAATGACGCTCATGGGAATACGGATGCCTGACGTCGGCCACGGTCGTATGAGTTGGCCCTGATTCGCGCTCCGAGAAGATGGTGACCGTGCGTCGGCGACTCCGCTTTGCATCCCTTTCTCGCCGTTCGACCGACAGCGCCAGCCCGGGACAGTTTCCAGTACCGACCGTTTCCCACGGACACCGACGGTTCTGGGGTCCTCGCCGTCGTCGCAACTGCCGGCCGCTCCGAGCGGCCGACGGGTCCGCTCACAACAGTCGTCGGCAGTCCCCCAGCGGCGGAAACCAGAGCGTCTCGCCGCTCGAGCGATCGCAGACCGCCGGATGGAACACGTCGGCGGTTCGGACCAGCGGCGACTGGAAATCGCTGCCGGACATCCCGTTGACCGTCGCTCCTGCGGCGAGGCGCGTAAACGCCGGGAGGACGAGGACGGCCGCGCCCTCGTACGCGTCGGGGCCGTAGAGAACGCAGGGGAGTTTGCGGCCGTCGACGGACAACGTCGGATGATCGTGGCCGACGATGTACCGTTCGGCCGCCGCGTCGGGGCGGTCGTGACCGTGGCAGACGACGGTTTCCCCGTCCGCTAACCGATACTCCGGTGTCGTCTGGCCGTCGAAGGGACCCTCGAGCATCGTGTCGTGGTTGCCGGGCGTGACGATCAGGTCGGCACCGGCCGCGTCGACGGCGTCGACGAGTCGGTCGAGGTCGCGCTCGACGCCGCGTGGAATCCGCGAAAACGAGTGCAACAGGTCCCCCGCGACGACGACGGTGGCCGGCTCGGTCGCCTCGAGGAGGCCGCGGACGCGCTCTACGGCATCGGCTCCGTCGTCGATCGGTGCGTCGACGCTCGAGGCGACCGCTTTACCGAGGTGGACGTCGGCCAGGACGAGCGTGTCGGCGGCGGGAACGGAGACGGCGCGGTCGTGGACCGAAAACGGGACGTCGACGTCGACGGCGGTCATCGCTCGGTCTCCGGCGCGGACGCGGACTCCGGGCTACCGGACGGACCGTCGTCGGTTCCCGCGTTCGACGCGGCCGATCCCGTCGCGCTCGTCCGTCCGCCGTCCGCTCGCACGTCCTGACCGATCGCGTCAGCGAGGTCGTACTCGTCGCCGGTCAGGATGTAGAGGACGTCCTCGAGCGGCTCGAGCACTTCGGGGAGAATGCGGACGACGAGGTAGGTGATCCCGAGCAGGGCGACAATCGACAGCGATTGTGCGATGAAGTTGTGGGCGACGATGTAGGAGGTTCGGTCGGCGGGCGCACCCATGAACTCCGTGACGACGTAGACGAGGATATCCTGCTGGAACCAGCCCCACGGCGAGGCCAGCCCGATGAACACGTTCCTGACGAGGTTGAGAAACCAGATGACGCCGATCGCGAGCGCGAAGGCTGTAGCCTTCCGCCTGAGGGGTGCTTTCACCGCAGCGATGAGTCCGCCGAAGATGGCCATGCTGCCGATCCCGGTACACGAGGTGATGATGTAGGTCGTCCGGCCGGTCACCGTCTCGCTGGGATCGAACGCGAACCGACTCTGGTACCCGTTCGCACCCTCTTCGATGCCGGGACTGTGTCCCAGCAACTCCATCCCGAAGTGCGTCTGCGCGGCGGTCGTCTCGATCAGCCAGGTCCGAACGAACGGGATCGTCTCGACCGGCAGGTAGATCAGGCCCATGAACGCGATGGCCTTCGAGAGCAGGAGCAGCGATTCTCGGCCCCGGACGAGCAGATACCCGGTGTAGGCACACAGCGGCAATGCGGCGAGCGTCAACAGCGTCTGGATCGGGCTCTTGACCTCGAGGTAGTAGTGAGGGATCATCGTCACCCAGAAGAGGCCGAAGACGACCCAGGCGCCTGCGGCGAGATACCGCGCTGGAGCGACGGCGCCGTGCCACTCGAGGAGCATCGCCGCGACGAACGCGCCGATCGCGATCCACGCGAGCGAATCCGCGAGCGGGATCGACCCGACGCTCACGGCGGCGAGCGTCGCTGATCCCGTCGTCACGGACTCGACGACCGCGCCGGAGACGACGGGCGTCGCTGGTAGGGCCGACATAGTCAGGCTAGCTCGATGGACTCTCTCGCTATCAACTTGACGCCTCGAGACGGTCGTCTCACCCACGACTCGGCACGATCGATCGATCGGGTACCTTTTTGCTACCCTGAGGAAAAGGGTAGCCGTATGGTCGACGTCCTCGATAACAAGCGGGCCGCGACGCGATTTCGCATTCTCGTTCAGATCGCCGAGCGCCAGCCCGCGGTCAGTCAGGGTGAGATCGCCGAGGAGGTCGGTGTGACGAGCCAGGCCGTCAGCGAGTACATTCGAGAACTCGTCGACGACGGTCTCGTCGAGATGGAGGGTCGATCGCGCTATCGGGTGACTCGCGAGGGGGTAGACTGGCTCTTTCGCGCCGCCGACGACGTCCGTCGGTTCGCCGATCACGTGACGGGCGACGTGCTGGGCGCGATGAGCGAAGATGCCTACATCGCCACTGAAGACATCGAGGAAGGCGACACGGTCTCTCTGACGGTCGAAAACGGTCTCCTTCACGCGACTCCCGAAAGCGACGGGCCCGCGACCGGCATCGCGACCACCGACGCCGAGGCGGGTACCGACGTCGGCGTGACCAGCTTCGAAGGGGTCATGGAGCTCGAACCGGGGTCCGTTACCGTCTTGCAGGTTCCCTCGATCCGCACCGGCGGGAGCCGCGCCATCGCCGACGAGACCGTCGTCGACGCCTGCGAGGGGGCGGACCTCGTCGTCGCCACCGGCGTCGAGGCCGTCGTCGCCTGTCGGCAGGCGGGCACCGACCCGGCCGTCACGTTCGCCGTCGGCGAAGTCGCAGCGGACGCCGCCAATCACGGTCTCGGTGTAACGGCCGTCGCGACGACCGATGCCGTCGGTCGGGTCACCGACGCGCTGCGAGACGCCGACGTCTCCTACGAGGTACTCGAAGGGTGACGTCCCCGACCCTGACGGGCGGTGTGTTACCCCCGCGAGCACTGTAACCGCGCCGACACGAACGCCCCGGTCCAAGGATTTTAGGCACTGATACTTTGGCCGTGAAGCTGTTCCGGTCCCGTAGGGAGCCATGGACCAATCGGACGCTTTCAGAGTACTCGCCAGCGCTGACCGGCAATACCTCTTCTACGAACTCGTCGAACGCGGCGGAGCGAGCACGGTGGAGACGCTCGCACGACAGATCGCCGTCCGGCGACATCGGACTACCTCTGAAAACGTCACGGACGCCGAAATCGACCGCACCCGCGTCCGACTGGTTCACATCCACCTTCCCCAGTTATTCGACCGAGACATCGTCGACGTGGACTGGTCCGACGGGACGATCAGGTTCACCGAGGACGCCGAAATCGACCTGTTGCTCGATGCCGCCGCGGAGCTGAAGCAGTGGCCTCCGGAGCCGCGGGCGGATCGGTCACTCGCGTCCCACCCGTGAGCTGACGTGCCGACCGAACGACAGCGGTAAGCGACGCCAATGCCGACGGCTTCGCCGTGAGAGGACGCCGACCGCTGATCGGCCGTTCGAAAAGAGCGACTCCGATGCGTCGGTGTTAGCCGATGTACCGCAGGTCGTCGTCGGTCGGGACGTCCATCTGCTGTTGCTGTTCCATCTCCTGGATTTTGCCGATGACGTCTTCCATCTCGTCGGCTCGCTCGTCCAGGGATTCGTAGTCGAGTTCGAACCCGAGGACGACCTCGAGCACCTCGAGCACCGCACGGGCGCTTTTCGGATCGACGAGGTAGCCGCTGGTTTCGCCCATCAGACAGACGGCTTCGAAGCCGCGCCGTTCTCCCAGGCCGAGTAATAGCCCGGAGACGCCGACGATGCCGCCGGCGGGTTCGTCCTCCCGGAATTCGACCCCTGCATCCTCGAGCTCCGCGAGGAGTGATTCGTCGCTGACGGCGCCGACGACGGCGTACTCCTCGATGAGCTCGCCGGTCGGGACGCCGCCGAGTGCGTAGACTTCCGTCGCGCCGAACTCCTCGGCGATGTCGAGGAAGGCATCGGTGAGTACGTAGTGGCCCTCGTTCGTCTGGGCCTGGTGGTCACCGGTCAGCAAGAGCAGGTCGCGTCCGTCGGGAACGGAAACGGCGTACAGCTCCGCACAGGTCAGCTCCGAGACGCCGTCCTCGACGCTCACCTGGGGCGGGAACTCCCGAGAGTAAATCCGGCGCACGAGCGTGCTCTCGCCCTCGAGTTCCTCGAGCAGGTGTTCGACGGCGAGCGTGCCGACGTGTCCGACTCCCGGCAGCCCCTCGACGAGGACGGGATCGTCCAGTTCGACCTCGGCGACTGCGTCGACCTCGAGTTCGTCCATACCGTATCAGCGGCGGCGACGTTTAAGAGCGCGTCGGTACTCGCCGTACGGATCCTCGGGATTGAACGGTGCCGGTGCGCTGTTTTCCGTCGCGGCTCCACACTCCGGACAGGTATCGGACAGCGTGTACACCGGGCGTTCGTGGGTCTCGCGCCACGCCGAACACACCCGGATATCGGATTTCATACGCGCTTATTCGTCGTCGGTCCGGCGCTCGCGGTGGTACTCGCCGTTGCCACCGTGGCCTTCGATCGCGGCGATCGCTCGCTGTGCGCTGTCTTCGAGGTGCGATTCGGCGGTCTTGTAGTTGGGCGCTTGCACTTCGATCCGGTACTCGGGAGCACCGACGTAGCTCACGTCGAGTTCGACTTCGTCGGGGATCTCTCCGTTGCCGCCCGCGGCTTGCAGGGCTTCGCGGATCCCGTCGACGCCGGTCGCGGAGGGGTTCTCGAGGTCGACGTAGCCGGTGACGTTGACGTACGGCACCGAGACGTTCTCGCGCGCCGTCTCCACGATCGCGTCGATCTCGTCGTCGTCGAGGTCGGTATCCTCGAGGGCTTCCTCGCCGTGGATCGCCGCCTGCTTGAAGCCGTCGTAGAGGCTGCCGTGGATGGCGATGAGTTCGTTCGCGATCGACGTGTAGGCCTCGTCGTCGATCTCGTCGCCGAAGGCGAGTTCCATCCAGTTGTCGGCCTTTTGCTCGTTTTTCCACTCCTGGATTTTGTCCGACCGCTGGTGGTCGTTGACGTCTTTCAGCGAAAGATCGATCTGCTGGGACTCCTCGTCGACGTCCAGAACCTTGCAGACGACAATTTGACCCTCGCGGACGTGATCGCGGACGTTCTTGATCCAGCCGCTTGCGACCTCCGAGATGTGGATCAGTCCGCGCTTGTCTTCGTACTCTTCGAGATCGACGAAGACGCCGAAATCCTCGATTTCGTCGATCTTGCCGACGACGAGTTCGCCGGGATCGGGCCAGCCGCTGTACTTCATCGTGACTCGACGGTTTCGATTATTTCGTGATCGATCTCGGCTTTGCCGCCCGTCGGTCGGACGAGCGTCGTTCCACAGACGGCACAGGCCACTTCCGACGCGGCTTTGCCGAAGACGATCTGTTCGTTCTCGCAGTCACTGCATCGGACGCTGTAGAAATTTCCTGCCATCGAAATCACTCCTGGAACTCGAGTCGGCCGGCGCGCCATCCCTCGCGGAGGTGGGCCTTGCCGCACTCGCTGCATCGGTATTTGAGGTCGGTCTTCTTGGTGGGTTTTTCGCCGCCGGGCACCTTCGAGAAGCGACCGGAGTTCCCGATCGAGGCGGTGTTCCGTCGGGTTCGGCGAGCGTCCCACTTCATGCCCGAAGAGCGGCCGGTTCGGGACTTTTCGACCTCGTGTTCGTGGTGTTCGTTGCAGAACGGACAGTAGGTATTGAATCGGCGTGGCATCTGCATGGTTATCTCACTTGCCGTGGGCTATGGCAGCGCCGTTTAAAACCCGTTTGGTTCGTCGGCGCGTCGCGTCCGATTGCCGGCCGTCTCTTGGTCGGATTCGGTCCCGTCTCGCCCTCCGAAGCGTTTAATCCGCTCTCCTGTGAATCAGCGACCATGAAGCAGCTCATCATTCACGGTGATCCCGGCATCCGGAACGGGGCGATTATACGGTACGATGGGGACGAAGTGGTCTGTTTCGGGATCAACCGAAACGGCGAGTACCACGGTCCCGACCGGGTCCAGCTCTGGTGTACCGTCGGGGCCGAAGACGAGTACGAGGACTACGAGAAGCGAAACTACACGCCCCACTTCCTCGACGTCGACCGGGTCGACGCCGAAGCGGTCGACGTGGTTCGGCCGAAAGGCGACCTCGCGGTGTAAGCCAGTTTCAGCGGACCGGACGGCGGTGTGGTCGATGCTGTACGGCGGACCGTCCCACGACCGCCGTTCAGATCCGATCGTCCGCTCTCTCGCAGCGGTCCCGACCGTTTTCTCCGACGGATCGAGTTACGGTCGCAGGAGCGTCGTCGTCGATTTGATGTTCGGCTGATGGTTTCATTCGGCGACCGCAAAACGGAAATTGATGCCGCCGACAGTGGTGGGTAGACGCGAGATCGAGTACGACGATGAGTGATTCCCTTTCAGAGGCGATCCGCATGCGGGCCCGTGCGCTGCTCTCGACGACGCGGTTCAGTCAGTTCGTCGGGGTCGGCTTCGTCGGCGCAGCCGTCGATAACGCCGTTCTCTTTCTACTGATCGAGGGAACGGGACTCGGCCTCCAGGGTGCGAAACTCGTCTCGTGGGAACTCGGTATCGGGGTCATTTTCGCGATCAACGAACGGTGGACGTTCGCGAACCACGGTAGTCTCGGATTCGACGCGCTGGGACGGCGGTTCGTTCGCTCGAACGCGGTTCGACTCGGTGGATTGGTGGTCACACTGGCGGTGCTGACGGTGCTGGTTCGGTGGTTCGACGTCTGGTTCGTAACGGCGAACGTGATCGGAATCGGGGTCGGATTCTTCGTCAACTACACCTGTGAGAGCCTCTACACGTGGAAGGTTCACAGGGAGTAGCGGTAGAAACCCGCATACGGCAGCCGAATCACAACCCTTAACTAGCATACTCGGTTACGAGATGGTAGCGGGATGGGATAGCCAGGAGATTCCGGCGGGCTCATAACCCGCAGACCGGTAGTTCAAATCTACCTCCCGCTACTTTTGACGAACACACCGACGAACGACGAGCCTCCCGTGGTGTGAGTTCGGAATTCGGCGAAATGCGACGAGTCGATTTGCGGACCGGACGTCGATGCGCTGTGCCGTTTCCATGCGGCTGCGAACGAGGCCCGTTCGCCGCGGTTGCGCGATCGCAATTCGCTATCGTCTACCGACCGTGGTGATTGACCGCCACGGGAGGCGCGCCTCCCGGCGACCGCCGTCTCACTTCGTAATTTCGATTTCCGTCCGATCGACGAGCCCTCGCTCGGCCGCATCCGATCGGGAAACCCTCACCTCGAGCGTGTAGGTTCCGGTATCGACGGGCGTCCACCGGTCGTCGTCGACCTGAATTCGTTGGGGCCACCGCCGTCGAAAGCGCTTGCGCTCGCGTCGGTCGAACGAGAATACCGCGGGACGATCGGGCACCGCTCGAGGTACCTGCGACGCCTCGCTGAGGCCGTCGACGGCCCACGTCCACCGGTTCGGCGACTCGGTCCGGATCCGGATCGGAAACGGGAGTCGGTTGCGAAACGTGACGGTGAGTTCGACCGGGTCGCCGAGATCGTACCGTCGGTCGTCGGTCGAAACGCTGACGCTTATCGCCCGGTGGCGAAGCCTCGTCGGCGTGAGTGCGTGGCTGAACGCGGCCCAGTCGATCGCACGGCCGTCGCGTCCGGCGTCCACGCGGCGGCCCGGCACGAACGGATCGTCGTCCGCCGGCTCGTCGGTTCGTTTCATCGTCGACCGCCTCGCGTACGGTGGCCGACGTGCCGAGTCCGGATAGTGGTGTCGGGTCCGGTTACCGGTGTGCGGTGAGGGAACCTGGGCCTGTCGCGGGTATCGCGCCCGTTAGTCGTCACTCGACCCGCGAGTCGGCTCGGGCTCGCCCTCGAATCGGTCGTCGAACCGGTGGCACGCGATCGGATGGGTGGCTCGACCGGGTTCGAGTACTGGGTCGGTCGTTTCGCACGGGGTTTCGAACGCAGCCGCGAGGCCGTTCCGGGCGGCTTCGAGATCGCCGGCTTCGGCGGCCGCGAGCGCGTCCTCAAGTGCGGTTTCGGCGGCGGGATCGGCGAGCTGCCGAGGGATTCCGTGCGCGTCCCGAAGCGCCGTCGAAACGTCCGCGTCGTCTCGGGATCCCGGGAGCTGCGCCTCGAGTCCCGCGTCCCTCGACGCAGCGTGCTCGAATCGGGTTCGCAACGCCACGATCGCCCGAAACGTGGCCGTTTCGAGGTCGTACTCGGCGGGCGGGATGACCTTCGGACAGCGCGTGTGGAACCGGCAGCCGGACGGCGGAGCCGTCGGGGCGGGGATGGGCCCCTCGAGGACGATCCGGTCCCCGTCCCAGCGGGGGTCGGGTTCGGGGATCGCCGACAGGAGCGCTTCGGTGTAGGGGTGTGAGGGCTCGTGGAACACCTCGGCGGTCGACCCCGTTTCCACGAGTGTCCCGAGATACATCACGGCGACCCGGTCGGCGACGTGTTCGACGACGGAGAGGTCGTGGGTGATAAAGAGGTACGACAGATCGAACCGGTCCTGGAGGTCGGCGAGCAGGTTGAGGATCCCGGCCTGGACGGAGACGTCGAGCGCGGAGACGGGTTCGTCACAGACGACGAGTTCGGGTTCGACGGCGAGCGCCCGGGCGATGCCGATCCGCTGTCGCTGGCCGCCCGAGAACGCTCGCGGATAGCGGGTCGCGTGCCCGGCTCGTAGTCCGACCGTCTCGAGCAGTTCCCGAACGCGCTCGTCGCGCCGCGGTTCGGCAACGACGTCGTGAACCGCCAGGGCTTCACCGATGCTTTCGCCGACTGTCAATTGGGGATTCAGGCTGGCGACGGGGTCCTGAAAGACGTACTGAATATCGGCTCGAAGCTCCCGGAGCTCGGACCGGGAGCAGTCGGTGATCTCCCTGCCGCGATAGGTGATCGAACCGGCGGTGGGCTCTGTCAGCCGGACGAGCGTCCGGCCGAGCGTCGTCTTGCCGCAGCCGCTTTCGCCGACCAGCCCGAGCGTTTCGCCGTCGCGGATCTCGAGGTCGACGCCGTCGACCGCCCGGACCGTTTCGCTCCCGCCGAAGAGTCGGTCTACGAACCCCTCGGCGGTGGTGTAGTGCTTCGCCACACCCTCTGCTCGGAGGAGCGGCTCGTCCTCGGCCGCCGTCATCGCGACTCACCCCGTCGGCCACGTTCCCGACGGTCGTCCTCGCCTCGGTCGGTCTCGTCACCGCCTCGGTCGCCTTCCTCGTCGCGGTTTCGCTCGTCGCCGTCGCCCCCTTCGTCGCGGACGACTACCTCGTAGTCCAACCCGTCGCTCAGGTCGCCGGTGTACTCGAGGCAGGCGGCGACGTGGGCCGCGGGATCGCCGTCGTCGTCGGACCCGCTCGCGGTCTCCACGAGCGGCGGATCGCGGCGGGCGCAGACGCTCTCGGCGTACGGACAGCGCGGGTGGAACCGACAGCCGGTCGGCGGGTCGACGAGATCGGGGGGCGTCCCGGGGACGGTCGTGAGCCGCTCGCGCTCGTCGCCCAACCGGGGGATCGAGGCCAGCAACCCGACGGTGTAGGGGTGTCCGGGTTCGTAGAACAGCGCTTCGACCGGTGCCCGTTCGACGATCTGGCCGGCGTACTGCACCAGAACTCGGTCACAGAGTTCCGCGACGACGCCGAGGTCGTGCGTAACGAGCTGAACCGCCGTCTCGGACTCCCGCGTGAGATCCGCGAGCAATTCGACGAGCCCCGCCTGAATCGTGACGTCGAGACCGGTCGTCGGTTCGTCGCAGACGAGCAGGCTGGGGTCACACGACAGTGCCATCGCGATAACGGCCCGCTGTTGCATGCCACCGGAGAACTCGTGGGGGTAATCGGCGTATCGGACGCCGGGATCAGGGATCCCGACCTGATCGAGTAGACCGATCGCTCGGTCGCGGGCCTCGTCATCGGTGACGTCCTCGTGGGCGCGGATCGCTTCTGCGATCTGCTCACCGACGGTGTAGACGGGGTTGAGCGCCGCGCCGGCGTCCTGGAACACCATCGCGATCTCGTTTCCTCGAAGCGCCCTGAGTTCGTCGGCCGTCATCTCGAGGACGTTTCGGCCCCGAAAGCGGACGTCGCCGCTGACGACCTCGCCGGCGTCGTCGAGCAACCGAAGCAGCGCGAGGCTCGCGACGCTCTTGCCGGCACCGCTCTCGCCGACCAGACCGACCGTTTCGCCCTCGCGAATCTCGTAACTGATGCCGTCGACTGCGCGGACGACGCCGTCGTCGGTGTAGAACTGGACGACGAGATCGTCGACCTCGAGCAGCGCCATCAGCGGAGTCGCCTCCGTTCGTCGGTTACGTCCCGGTGCGGATCGATCGCGTCGTTGATCCCGTCGCCGACGAGGTTGATCGCCAGGACGAACAGGAAAATCGCGAGTCCGGGGAAGATCGTCACGTGCCAATCGCCCCTGATGAGCGAGCTCTTGCCCTCCGAGAGCATCGCCCCCCACTCCGCGCTGCCGGGCTCGAGGCCGAGGCCGAGAAAGCCGAGCGCGGCCGCGGTGAGCACGACCGTTCCGACGTTGAGCGTCGCCTGAACGACGACGGGGGCGATCGCGTTCGGGACGACGTGTCTGGCGATGACGGTCCGATCGGGGACGCCGAGCGCCCTGGCAGCGGTGACGTACTCGCGTTCGCGAACCGAGAGTACCTCGCCGCGCAACAGCCTGGCGTAGCCGATCCAGCCGGTGACGACGAGGGCGAGGACGACCGTCCAGAATCCGCCGCCGAGGATCGGTAGCGGCTCGAGGATCGGGACGATCGCGATCGCCAGCACCAGAAACGGGAACGCGTACAGCACGTCGACGATTCGCATGATGGTCTCGTCGACCCAGCCGCCGAAATAGCCCGCGATCGCCCCGAGGGGCACGCCGACGCCGAGTGCCAGCACGACGGCGACGAAGCCGATGCTCAGCGTGTACCGCCCGCCGACGAGAACCCGCGAGAGCTGGTCGCGGCCCGCCCAGTCGGTCCCGAACGGATGCGCCGGGGACGGCGGCGCGTTTTGCGGCCCGACCAGCGTCTCGGACGGATCGTACGGGGCGAGAGAAAACGGCTGGAGCGTTATCGTCACCTCCGCCGTCGACACCTCGATCGGTCGGGCGAAGATCGCGAGCACCGCCATGACGACGATAATCCCGAGCCCGAACGTGGCCGATCGGTTTCGCCGGAACCGGCGCCAGGCGTCCTCGAGTCGGCGTCCCGATCGGCCGGCCGCTCCGGGTGTCCGCGCCTCCGTCGTCTCGGCCGTCGTCGGCCGGTCGCTCGCTCGCGTCGTCGCCGCAGTATCGACGGGCTCCTCGTCGCCCTCGTGGCGACGCCGCTTCCGGTCCGAGACGGCATCGTCGAAGCCGACGATGCGAATTCGGCCGCGTTCGGCGGTGGAGTCTCGTTCGCTCATCGGTCAGTATCGAATGCGTGGATCCAGCACTGCGTAGACGATATCGACCAGCAGATTCGCGAGGACGATCGCGACGCCGATACCGAGAACGGTCGCCTGGATGACCGGGTAGTCACGTTCGAGGATCGACCGAACCAGGAGTCGTCCCATGCCCGGCCAGGAGAAGATCTGTTCGACCACGACGGCGCCGTCGACCAGGAACGCGAGTTGGAGTCCGGCGACGGTGACCACCGGGAGCAGCGAGTTTCGAAGGACGTGTTTCAGGATCACCGTCCGTTCTCGAAGGCCCTTCGCGCGTGCGGTCCGGACGTACGCTTCGTCGAGTTCCCCGAGCATGGACGATCGCAGCAGCCGCGTGACGAGTGCGGCCGAGGCCGTGCCGAGCGTGATCGTCGGCAACACCATGAACTTCACCATCGCGAGGCTGGCGAGCGGTGCGTCCGGCGGGATGACCCGAAACCACCCCAGTCGAACGCTGAAGACGAGCAGGAGGATGAGACCGAGCCAAAAGTTCGGCGTCGCGATCCCGGCGAGCGCGGCGAGTCGACTGACCTCGTCGGCCGGCTCACCCCGTCTGACCGCAGCGACGATCCCCGCCGGCACCCCGATCGCGAGTGCGAGCAGCCACGCGGCACCACCGAGTGCGATCGTCGCCGGGAGTCGGTGGGCGATCGAGGCCGTCACGTCGCGACCGGTGATCGGCGACTGGCCGAAATCGAGGGTGAGCGCGTCCCACAACCACAGCAGGTACTGTTTCCACACCGGTTGATCGAGGTTGTACTCGGCTCGGATCGACGCCTCGACCGCGGGGCTGACGTCCCGAAAGCCGCTTATCGCATCGACCGCATCGCCCGGCAACAGGTGGACGAACGAGAAGGTCAACGCGGTGACGCCGAGCAGGACTGGGCCCGTGATCAACAGCCGCTTGCAGACGTATCGTCCGATCGACATTGTAGGTCGTGGGAACCGGTGTTAGTCCGGGCGAACGTACTCGTCGGCGATGGCTTCCTGAAACGATTCGTCGGCGTAGTTCTCGAGGAGCGGCGAAACCGGCGTATAGCCCAGTTGGCCGACCCCGTTGTAGACGGTTTCGAGCGTTTCCTCACGTGGGATCAACATGTTGACGCCGCGACGGACCGATCGCTCCGAGAACGGCGCCCGGTAGACGGGATAGAGGACCATGTCGAACCCGCCGCTTACGTGGCGACCGACGCCGTACGCGTCGTTCCCCTCGAAATCCGCGAGACTCACCGACGGAATGCCGGTACTGAAGTCGATGTCGCCGCGTTCGAGCGCCCCCTGCCTGGACGACTTTTCGGTGATGATCTCGAGGGTGACGGTTTCGATCGGTGCCGTCGCCGGGACCGCTTTGCTGCCCTCGAACCAGTGATCGTCGAAGCGCCGCATCCGCCAGTGGTTGCCGCTGTCGTGTTCGACGAACCGGTAGGGGCCGGTCCCGATCGGTTCGGAGGCGAGTTCGTGGGTTCCGTCGATCGCCGCCATCGGAACGATCGGCACGTTGAAGAGCGCGTTCTCGAAGGGACCGTACTCTCGTCGGCACTCGACGTCGATCGTGTGCTCGTCGACGCGCTCGCAGTCCTCGTACCAGTCGTAGACGTCACCCTCTCGAACCTCTCCCTCGTAGCGTTCGAACGAGCCGGCGACGTGGTCGGCGGTGAACTCCTCGCCGTTGTGGAACTCGACGTCTTCGCGGAGCGTAAACCGGTAGGTCGTGGCGTCGAGTTGCTCCCAGTCGGTGGCGAGCATCGGTCGAACTTCGCCATCGAAATCGACGCCGACGAGTTCCTCGTAGATGAGCGCCGTTGCCTGACTGGAGACGGTCCCGTTTATCGAGACGGGATCGTAGTTGTTGACGTCGCTGCCGAGGTCGCCGATGAACTCGCTGCCGTCCTCGAGGTCGGTGTACACGTCGGCCCAGGGGGCGTACACGGCGTAGTACGCTCCCGTTCGAAGCGGATACGTCCGCCAGCCGGTGACGGCGTCGTCCCAGACGTGCGTCGTTTCGCGAAAGCGGAGGAACGACGCCGGCGAGTCCGCGACCAGTTCTTCCTGGAGCGTTCGATAGATGTCCACCCGCTCGTCCGGATCGGTTTCCGTGAGGCCCGTGTCGATGTACTCGTCGACCGCCTCGCTCTCGTAGTGGCCGACGTTGAACCCGTTTGGCGTCCAGTTGTTCGAGTGAAACAGCATGTCGACGTAGTCGCTGGGGTCCCACCCTCCGGTCCAGCTCGCGACGAACATGGCGTTTGCCTCCTTCTTGGCGGCACTCAGCATCAGATCGACTTGCGAGCCGAAGTCCCGTTGTTCGATCGAGATATCGAAAAATCCGGTGTCGTCGAGTTCGTCCTTGAGAAGCTGGGCGAACCGCTCTCGTTCCTCGTCCTGTGTGATCGCGATCGCGGTCTGGAACGGCGGTTCGATACCCGCGGCCTCGAACCCGTCCCGGATCAACTCCTCTGCCGGTCCGTCAGCTGTAACAGTATTAAATCTGATACAACCTGCGAGCGCGGCGATGCCGGCAGTCCCCGTTCGCTTCAGGAACGAGCGCCGGCCCGATCGACTGCGCTCGTCCGTCCCGACACTATTCCCGACCATGATCGATGGGTTCAGATCCTGACAACATATTCCTTGTGATGGGGGGCATAGACCGGCTCGAGACGCCGAACAGTGGTATTTCGTACATTCGATCGCTAGCTGTCTCGTTCCTCGTTTGGCGCTGGTCCGTGCGGGTTCGTCCGGTGGTGATGCGTGCATTCGACTCGGGTCCAGCGGGGCGGGTGCCGTCCCGTTCGCCTACTGATCGCCTTCCTCGTCGACGATGACGACCTCACCGTCGACGACGTCGACGTTGATCAACGTCTTGACGCTGTAGTTCGCGTCCTCGACTTTGTTCTCACCGCCGACCTTCTTGATGACGGCGACCGTGTCGACAACCTCCGCACCGATCTCGTCGAGTGCCGTGAGCACCGCCGCGAGCGTGCCACCGGTAGAGAGCACGTCGTCGAGTACGAGCACACGTTCCCCTTCGCGCACGTCGTTGATGTACATCTCGTTCTTCGAGTAGCCGGTTCGCTGGGAGATCTCGACTTCCCCTTCGAGGCCGTACTGACGCTTTCGGATGACCGTCAGCGGAATATCCGTCATCAGCGAGACGGCCGTGGAAATGTGGATGCCCATCGCCGCGGGCGTGACGATCCGATCGACGTCCTCGAGTTCGGCCTTCCGAATAATTCGGATGACGATCTCGCGAAGCAGCGTCGGATCGAGTTTCGGAACGCCATCGCTGATCGGGTGAACGAAGTAGTGATAGCCGTTTTTCTCGATGATCGGAGCCTCAAGGAGCGACCGCTTCAACTGATCCATGTCGTCGGTCGGACGGAAGCGGAGTAAAAGTTGACGATACGCTCGAGTGTTTCGCGGCCGACGACGAGCGGAGGCCGAATCGGTTCGCTCGTCGGAGTCGCGTGACGCCGCGTTCCGCTGGCGATCACTTTTCGACGCCGTAGCTGAGTTCCGGCGGCTGGTCTCCGTGGCCGAGACGCATGTTCCGCTCGTAGTAGATGTGGGAGACGGCCGTCAGCGTGAACGTGGCCGCGATGATAGCCGCCCAGCTCAGGTTCGAGAGATACGTCAGCGGATAGATTTCGAGCCACAGCGCGGCGACCAGCGCACAGCTGATCGCGCCGAGCGAAAGGTAGAGTTCGCGCCAGGCGAACTCCCGGCCGGGGACGATCTCGAGGTAGACGCTAATGTCCCGCGTGCGGTCGGTCGACTCGATCACGCCCTGATCGGAGTCGAAGCTGAGGATGCCGGTCGTGTTCATCTTCGGGAGGTGCGTCTGCTGGAGCGTCGTGTAGACTCGCTTTCGTTGCTCGGGGGTGACGCCCTCGAGTGTCGTATCGTACTCCCAGGCGGCGATCTGCTGGGCCAGGTCGCCGAGTTCGACGGGACGGTCGTCCTGCTTGAGAAACTGGAGAACGTAGCGACGCCGCTGATTTCGCAGCACCTCGAAGATCTCCCCCTTCGAAAGCGGTTCGTCGGCGCCGGAGTCGTCTGTACCGGCGGTTTCAGCGTCGTCACTGTCCCCGGGACGGCCGTCGTTGGTTCGCTGTCGTTGTGCCACGGCGGTCACCTCGAGTCGTCTGTCGGCTCCTGTAAATTACACGCTTTCATACCTGTTCGTAGACCCATTAGTTCGGTCGAATGAACCGAACCCATATAATTCTCCTGACGGGCACAGGAATTGATTCATCTTTTCGATCGATCGACCAATCGATCAATCGGACCCGGAGTCGTCGGCCAGCACCGTCGCGATCGACGCTGCGATCTCGCCACCGAGGCCCGCTTTCGTCCCCTCGTATCTGGCTGCGTCGGCCGCGTGGACCAGCAGTGCCGTCGTCGTCTCCGCGCCCATGACGCTCGCGTCGTTGGCAACGACGAACACGAGATCGGTCCGTTCGAGGGTGCGACGGGCTTTTTCGATCATCACTTCCTCGTCGCCGGAGGTTTCGGTCTTGAAGCCGACGATCGGGAGGTCGGGGTACTCGTCGCGAACCTCGTCGATGAGCTTCGGCGTCTGCTCGAGTTCGAGCGTCAGTTCCCGACCCGATCGAATCTTCTCGTCGGCCGTCTCGACGGTGTAGTCGCCGATGGCGGCCGCCGAAACGAGCGCGTCGGCATTCTCGCAGGCCGCGGTCGTGGCCGCGAGCATCTCTTCGGCGCTCTCGACTCGCCGAACTTCGGCGTACGGGACGTCTTCGCCGTCCTGAACGAGGGTCACGTCCGCACCGCGGACGTAGCAGGCCTTCGCGACGGCGCGGCCCATCTTGCCCGACGAACGGTTCGTGATGACGCGGACCGGATCGATCGGCTCGCTGGTCGCACCGCTCGTGATGACGACGTGCTCGTCCGCGAGCGGGCGATCGCCCGCCGCGCGGGCGACGTCGCAGACGATCGCTTCCTCGCTCGCGATCTTCGCTTTCCCCTCCTCGATCCGCGGGGAGACGAAGTCGACACCCCACTCGGAAACCGTGTCGATCGCCTCGAGAACGCCGGGATGGTCGTACATCGGTTCGTGCATCGCGGGCGCGACGACGACCGGCGTCCCGGCGCCGAGCGCGGTCGTCGCACACGTCGTCACTGGCGTGTCGTCCACCGCGCCGGCGATCTTTCCCACGGTGTTCGCCGTCGCGGGCGCGATCAGAAAGACGTCGGCCCACCCGTCGTAGCCACAGAGTTCGACGTGTTCGACGCTCCCGGTAATTTCGGTGACGACGTCGTTCTCGGTGGCGAACTCGACGGCCCAGGGGTGGACGATCCCCCGCGAGCTGTCGGTCATCACCCCGCGAACCGCGGCACCCTGTCGTCGCAACTCGTGGGCCAGTTCGACCGTCTTGACGGCCGCGATCGACCCCGTTACCCCGAGCGCGACGTTGACTCCCTCGAGCATTCGTCTGGAGTTTCCACCGGGAGCGCTTCAAGCTTGCTGAGATGGGCGGACGCCAGGGCGCGCGAACGCACGCCACGCGGTCGTCTCGTCCGCGGAGCCGACCCTCTCCGTCCGTCGTTCGTCCCCACGAGCGCTCACTCGTCCGTCTCGAGTTCGACTCGGTCGGAGAGCCACGCGACCGCCGCGTCGACGGTTTCGGGGTCCGTCCCGGTCACTTTCAGCCTGTTTCGCCCCGTCGTGTCGGGATAGCTTCCGATCGTCACGTCGAAGCGGTCGCGCACGCCCGCGATCGCGTCGACCATCGATCCTTCCGGCTGTGGCGTATAGACCGTTCGCGCGATCGCGTCGCCGCGGAATTCCCCGGCGACGCCCTCGAACAACGCCCGCATCTCCGCGGGGACGCCCGGGAACGCGTAGACGTTCTCGAGGACGCAGGCCGGACAGAGTCCCTCGGGGTTCAGGAGCGGCCGGCTCCCGGCCGGCAGCGCCGCCCACGCGTCGACGTCGATGTCGAGGTCGTGGGCCGCGACCCGTTCGGGGTTCGCGTCCCGGTACGCCGCCACGGTCCGGACGACGTCGCGACGGACGGAATCGTAGACCACGAGGTCGCGATCGAATGCGTCGGCGATCGCATCGGCGGTGACGTCGTCGTGCGTCCCGCCGAGTCCGCCGGTGACGATCGCGGCGTCGAACGCGTCCGTCCACGTTCGAACTTTCGTCTCGATGAGTTCTCGATCGTCCGGCACGGTGAGAATCCGGGCGACGGTCGCACCGCCGTCCGTCAGCCGCGTCGCGAGCCACTGTGCGTTCGCGTTCGCGATATCGCCGGCGAGCACCTCGTCGCCGACGGTCAGGATTGCTACCTCCATCGCCCTCGACTCACTCCTCCGCGACGCTCGGGTGCATCGTCGGCACCTCGTCGAGCGGCTCCTCGAAGGCCTCGAGCAGCCGCTCCCGCGCCCGTTCGTCGCGCGCCCGCCGTTCCGCGTCGTCGATCTCTTCGCAACACGGCGGCACCTCGCGGCCGCGGCCGGTGAAGTACCCTGCGGGTGCGACCCAGTCGTGATAGAAGTTGGCGTCCGAATCGTGAATCACCGCGAGTCCGACTTTCGCCCCGTGACCGGCCGCGACGATCGCCTGGTGCGGTTCGTCCGCGAGCCGACCCGCGGCGTAGACGCCGTCGACGGCCGTTCGACCCCCGTCGTCGACCGAGACGAAGTGCTTGCTCCCGCGCTGGATTCGGCCCACGTCGAGCGGGACCAGGTAGTCGCTATCGGACCACGAGGCCGCGACGACGCGTCGCGCTTCGAGCGGCTCGCCTCCCTCCGTCTCGAGGACGAATCCGTCTTCGAGGGCCCGCTCGTCGACCGGCTCGATGCTCGTCACTCGAGCGAGTTCGAACTCGACGCCGGCGTTTTCGGCCTGTTCGCGACTCAGGTGAAGGTACCGTCGAGCGTCGATCCCGTCGGGGAAGCCGGGGTAGTTCTCGAGGCTGGCGTTGCGCGCGAGAATGGACTCTCCGCCGTCGACGACGAGGGTGTCCAGGCCCGCGCGAGCGGTAAAGATCGAAGCGGCGAGGCCCGCGACGCCTCCGCCGACGATACAAACGTCTCGCATGGCCCGCGGTTGTTTGGCCTGAGTATAGAAGATATCGTCTCCCACTGGGGTTCTCGAGGGAGGATCGAGGTCGGGCCCACCGAAAGGCCCGCGAATACGTATCGGGTCACGTGTGGTGGCTGACTTGCGTTCGGAACTTCTCGTCGGTCCGATGCAGGTATCCTTTGGCGAGTTGTGCTTCGGCCTGGCGGAGGCGATAGGATACCGTCGACTGCGGGACGTCGAGGACCTCCGCGAGTTCACCGACCGTGATATCTCGCGGCGTCTCGTAGTATCCGTGTTGGATGGCAGCCCGGATCGTGTTCCGCTGTTCTCGGGGTATCGAAACCGTTGCTAACGAATCGTAGTTCAACTGTTCGGCATCACAGAGTCGTTCGAGGGTAAACTGAATCCCCTCGTCGAGGCTTTCTTCCACCTGTTCGTGGAACACGTCGACGTTCTCGTCGGACGGCATGAGCAAGCGCCACCTGAAACAGTTACCGCGTCGCTGTGACTGGAACAGGCCACCGAGATCGAGGTGACGGGCCGCGAGCGCCATCACGGAATCGAGAGTCTGCTCTGTACGTTTCCATCGAGTTGTTCGAACGTGCGTGCCGAGTCGTGAACGCGCTCGGCGGGCACGTACGGATCTTCGGTACTGCTCCCGAGGAATACTGGCGTTCCGTCGAGAGAGCCACCGTGGTCCCGTCTCGGGTCTGGTCCGAGGAGGCTCCCAGACAACACGACGAGGCCGCCGTATCGACGGGGGTTTCGTGCGACGAATTCGCCTGCGAGACATCCGCCTTGCGAGAACCCGAAGAGGAGCGTGCGTTCGGGAGGGACATCTGCGTCAGCAGCCGTCTCGAGTGCTGCTGATACGCGCCCCATGGCTGAGGAAAACCACGGTTCGTTGTCCTCGAGCGGTGCATACCCGGAGCGGGGGTACCACGAACTGTGGGCTGCTTGCGGACCGAGATACATCACGCCGTGATGCAGAAATTCGTCGATAAGCGTGAGGATACTCTGTGCAGTCGATCCGCGACCGTGAAGCATGACGACGGCTGCGTCGGCCACTTGTGGTGGTGCGCCAGCGGTCGCTATCGGTTGCCCTTCGTGTGGGGTCGCTCCTGTATCGTTCGAACCGGAGTCCCGCTCCATTAGTTCGTCTCCGAAGTGGGTGAGCGGTCGAGGGGCTGTAATTGGCTCTCGATCATGTCGCGGTCTTCTTCGAGCCACGGTGGGAGATACAGCGACTGCTCGGGCGTGTCGTGGTCAGCATCGACCGTGAGTCCCGGTCGCTCCGTCGCAAGTTCGAAGAGGATACCACCCGGTTCGCGGACGTACAACGAGTGGAAGAAGTGTCGGTCCTTCACTCGGGAAACGTCGTATCCGCGCTCTCGGAAGAGGTCGTACCATTCGTAGAGGTGATCTTTCTCTGGGACGCGCACGGCGACGTGATGGATTGACCCCGCGCCCTCGCGGCCAAATTCGGCGTCTCGTTCGAGGAGATCGACGACCGTCGCTCGGTCACCCGGTGCCTGATACCGAACGCGGTCGCCCTCCTGATCGACGAGTTCGAACCCGAGTGTGTCCAGCACGCTCGCGGTGACGAAGACGTTCGCCGAGAGTAACGTTACGCCGTGGATGCCACGAATCGCGTGACGCTCGTGAACTGGCCCGTCCGTCCACGGCTCCACGGACGACTCGCCGGTGACGAGTTCGAGTTGTGTGCCGTCCGGGTCAGTGAATCGAAGCACCGTCTCGTCGAACCGTTCGGACTCCGTGACGTTGAGGTCGTGCGCCGTGAGTCGGTCTCGCCAGTAGACGGCCGAGTTCGGTGGGATAACCAGCGCGGCAGTGCTTATTTGTGGCTTTCCGACCCGTCCGTCCTCCTCTGCTGGATACGGGAAGAAGGTCAAGGCTGAGCCGGGTGAGCCGGTTTCGTCACCGTAGAAAAGGTGACGCGTGAACTTCTCGTTAAAGTTCACCGTGTGCTTGAGGAGTCGTAGCCCAAGTACGTCCGTATAGAAGTCGACGTTCTGCTGGGCGTCGCGAACGATCCCTGTGATATGGTGGATTCCGGGGGTATCTGTTAGCATGCGAGGTGAGTCGTCGTACAGCGAGTCGTTTCGAGTGGGGCTGGCTTAGTTGAGTCCGGCCGCACCGGACTGTGCGTCAGGAAGTGGTTTCCGTTCGACGGGAAGCCCGAGTTCTTCGAGCGCGGTTTCGAGGTGTTCGCCCTTTGCATACTTCGCGCCAGCTTGAAGGCGTTTCTTTTGAGTGAGTGCAAGCACCTCTCCGCGTCGATCGTCGGGAATCTCGAATTTGTCCGTCGCGAGTTCGATGACGAGTCCGTTGTGATCTCTAGTGTACAGCGAGTGGAAGATCCCACGATCGAACTCGTTGTAGTGATAATCGTGTTCTTCGAGTGAAGCACGGATCTCTTCGAGACGTTCGGGGTCGAATCGGAACGCGAGATGGTGGACGCCGCCAATCGGTGTTCGCTGACGACCGTTGTTTGACTCACGACCTTCTTCGACGAAGAACGTGAGAACCCGTCCGTCACCCGTATCGAAGAACAGATGGGTGACGTTTGGCGCGTCGAGATTTGGCTGTTTGAGAACGAGCGACATGCCGAGGACGTCGCGGTAGAACGCAACGGTGTCCTCGACGTTACTGCCGATGATCGAGACGTGATCTAATCCGGACACGTGGAGTGCGCTCTCCGGAGAAGCAGCGGTCACAGGTGGTTCGGTGGTTGTGGATTGATTTTCAGTCATGGTATCGCTGTGTTACTAGGTTCGTTTCCGAACCACTATAATCCCTCGCGGACAAGAACAGCACTAGGTAACAACGATGCCAGTACCTCAACCTGATTCAGAAGACGATCAACCCCTCGGTGAAGACGCGTGTAACGTCATCGACTCGATCACTCAACTCGGGTCGCAGTGGAGACTCGTCGTCCTCTATGACCTCCAGCAAGGTGAAAAGCGGTTTAACGAACTCAAGCGCTCAACCGGCGCGTCCAGTCGGACCCTGTCGCGCGTCGTGGACGACCTCCAAGAGCTGGGTTACGTTAGTCGACGCCTCGAAGAAGATTCTCCCGTGGCCACCTACTATAGCCTTACAGCAAAAGGCGAATCGCTTTGTCCAGTGTTCGACGAACTAGAGGAGTGGTCAAAAGAATGGGGGGGCGAATAGCCGTCCATCAGAGGTCCGCAGACTGACCACAGTGCTTGAACTAGCTGCTGGGTGCTGGTCTCGATGGTGAGCTGTAATGTTGATCACGGAGTTTTAGTGTCGGAATTGTATCGCAGACCGCAACCATGGTTTCACCGGATGGATGTCAGGGAGAAACCAGTTTGTTAACCGCATCTTCGAAAGTCACCACCAGCAGACGGTCACACACGAAATGTACAGACGGGACTCGAACACATCGCTGTGACATATGGCGTATTAGACCAGCATGAGTGATCTCAATCACACGTACATAAACAGTTTATCAGGTTTCCTCGAAGCGTTTTAACGATTCGACAGTGAACGTCTCACGGGGGTCAAGCTATGGCAGATGTCAATCCACGACCAAAGATGACCAACCTCCCGTGACGGCCGAGCGCCCCGAAAGTGCGCCTCAGCTCGCGGGGACCGATCACATTACTCTCGTCGGAAGCAACGAAGCGGACACCGTTGCGTTCTACCGCGACGTGCTGGGAATGCCATTGGTATTACGCCAGCCTAACCTTGACGCACCCGACGTCACTCACCTGTTTTTCCATACGGGCGATGGTCGGATGCTTTCGTTCTTCGTTCAGGAAGACCGCCAATCCCATCAGGGTCAACAACGACCGGGAATCGGTGCAGTCCACCACCTCGCGTTCAGGTACAAGCCGGAACGCCTCGAAGAGATTCGCAAGCGACCAGTTGCTCACGCGGGAAAACTGTGCGATAACGTTCATCGACCACCAACCGGAGATGGTCCTTGGCATCAATTCTATCGAAACTGACAGGCTCAAGAACAATGTTGCTGGTCTCGCAAAAATAGCAGATGCCTACGATATCCCGGTGGTCCTGTCGACGATCGGCAAGGAACACAACGGACCACTCTTTGACGAGATTACAGACCACTTCCCAAACGAAGCGGTAGTTGACCGCACGACGTTGAATTCCTGGGAAAACGAGGCGTACGTTGAGGCCGTCGAAGCAACCGGACAAGATCGACTCGTTATGGCGGGTCTCTGGACGGAGGTCTGTGTCTGCTTCGCGGCACTATCGGCACTGGAAGCAGGCTACGATGTCTATGTGGTAGCTGACGCTTGTGGTGGCCGAACCGACACTGATCACGAACTGGCACTCGAGCGGGTCATCGATGCGGGTGCGACGCCGGTCACCTGGGCGCAGGTCCTCTACGAGGTTCAGCGTGATTGGGCTGCAGAGGGTGCAAGAGACGCACACCAGATTTCCATCGAGAATGCTGGCGATTTCGGGATGACTGTCGAATACGGGGATTTCCTCAGGGGTTGAGAACTAGCACACTATTCATCCCGCTCTTATTTCTTGTACCTCGACGATTTCCGATGATGGGGTTGCTGCGGTCCTGAATATTTTCACGAAGGAGAAGGGCATCACTCCACGACTTCGATACGCCTGCAGACGCTGAGTAGGACGGTTACAACGTTATTTTCCCATGTGTATGATGGGTGGAAACCAGGTGGGGAGTTTGACGAATCTCAGGTCGAAATTCGGTGTAGAAATCCACGTTCCGCTGTGGCTCATTCGAGATGGACGCAACGTGATGAAATTCGGGCGGTTCGGTTAGATTGCTGCTATCGGGGTCAACTGTTACGGGGCTGTTTAGAGCCCGATGTCCAGCGCGTAGGCCCATGGCTCACTCCCGAGGGCGAGGAAGACCACTGTCGCGCCGAGGAGTTCGAGGTTCTTGATGAAGTTCGTCATCTCGGCCTGCTGCTGGTCTTTGGGCACGGCCCAGAAGTTGTGCATCATGGGGGTCACAACGAGGAGGAAAATTGCGACTGCCCCAGCGGCAATCGCAGGGAAGGCTCCGAAGACGATACCTAGCCCTCCGAAGACGAGAATCCCACCGGAAAGCAGGACGTTCGCCCGGGCGGCGGGAACGCCCTTCGCTTGGGCGTATCCGGTCATGGTCTCAGCGTTCTGGAAGTTGTTGAGTCCTTGGAACGCGAGGAGGCCCCCGAAGAGTACACGCGCGGCGAGGAAGCCGATTGCGCCGAATCCTGCGTCGATTGCCATTATCGGGTCACCTCCCGAGTCTGCGACTGGCTGGTGTGCGGTGCGGTCAGTTGGATAAGCGTGTCTGATATCACAACGTTACCTAGTTTGTTCTGGAACCAACTAATATCTTATCTGACATTAGTGTTATCAGAAAACGTCGGTGTTATCCGACGACATCGGTGTTACTGCAGGTTTCATAATGGTACCTAGTTCGTAATCGAACCTATTGTGGACGCAGGACCTCTGGGCATCTAAGAACAGACCAATGAGCCAAACAAATAGACAGTCCGAATCTGAAGAACAGTACGACGATGAAGCGTGTTCAATCATCGATTCACTCAACCAGATTGGTTCCCAGTGAAGACTCATCGTACTCCACGACCTGCAAAACGGTGAAAACGATTCAACGAACTCAAACGCTCTACCGGGGCGAGTTCCCGAACTCTCTCTCGGGTTCTCGACGATTTCCAAGAAATCGAGTTTGTCACACGTCGCCTTGAAGAAGACTCACCTGTCGCTACATACTACTCACTAACGGAGAAAGGACAGTCACTTTGCCCCGTCTTCGATGAAATCGAAGCCTGGTCCGACGAGTGGCTATAGGATCAAGCGAGGGTTTCTATGAACGTCTCTGTATTCTCACTTCGTACACCACGAGCCCGCTGAACAGGACGACAATAGAACCCAAGACAGCCAATGCAGGCAGCCGAATCCCCAGCGAGATAGCGAGTAGAATGATAATTCCGATAATCAACCCAGGTATGCTGAAGTAATCGGTTTCACGCCGTTGGAATGCGCCACGACCGAACAAGAAGAATGCCCCACCTCCGTATAATGAAACCGTCGGAATCAACTCCGGAGTTCTCCCGAGATGAGCGACCAACTCTTCGATACCGAAAGCACTGAAGATAATTCCAGCACTCATCAAACCGTGGCTACGGAAGTTCCGCGGCCTGTCCAAGCACGGCTTGGAGCAGGCTGCTCACACATTTGGAATCATCCGTTCATTGAATCTCGCTGGCGCATCCCTCGTAAGCGTCATCGACTGCCTTGCTATGGGGGCATCCCACAGCTCTACATAAGAGCGCGGTGTTCAGTACTCGGCGTCCCGGTCGCGCGCACAGCCCAGTTCGGTACCGGTGAGCCCGATTTCGCGGCCCACCTCGTTCGGACCACGTCAGTCCGTCGTGACCGCCGGATCGGGACTCGAGGTCCCGAACTCCGCGCTCGAGTCGTCCGCCGATCGGAATTGCGCGTGCGTCGTCGCGAGCACCAGCCACACCAGTAGCTGTCCGAATACGAACAATCCCGTCAGGCCGGCCCGCAGACCCGGTGAAAGCGCCCCTCGAACGGTGTTCGTCGGCGCCAGGACGGTTGGAATCGCGAGCAGCACGAACGGGACCACTGCGCCGACGGCGGCGACCGCACCGCCGTTCGATTCGCGCAACCGAGTGTAGACGCTGCCGGCCAGCAGACAGGTGAGCCCGCCGGCCACCATCATCCCGCCGTACAGCAGGAGACGGATCCCGACCGGTAACGACTGCTGGGCACCCGGTGACGCCGGCGGAAGCACCAGCCACGGTGCGCCGGAGACGGTGATGAATCCGGCGAGCCCCAGCACGTAGCTCTTGGTCGCCCCCGTTCCGGGAATCGCGGGTTCGAGGACGTAGAACCCGAGCCCGAACACCGCGCCGCCGAGCAGGACGGCCCACAGTCCGCCGGAGATGACGCTCACCGTCTTGTTTACACCCATCGAAACGGCGGTGTCGTGGTGGTCCCCTTTTTCCCCGCCGTCGTGGGCATCGTGTCCGTGGCCGTGTTCGGCGTCCTGTCCGTGGCTGTGGTGGGTGTCGGGTCCGTCCGCTGCGGCGGCGTGGTTCAGTTCGTCGGCGTAGGCGACGAGCGGGTTGGCGACGATCGCCATGAACAGGCCGAATACGAGCCCGGCGACGAGCCCCGCTTTCACTCCTCGCGTGAGGTACTCGGCGAGCATGCTCAGTGGCAGGTGATGCCAGCCGCGTGTCGGAAATTGTGCAGGGAGTCGTGGACCAGCGGTTCCTGTACGAACAGGAGCGTAAAGCCGAGCGCAGCGATCAGGAGGAAGCCGGCAACCAACTGCGCCGGCGTGAGACGCGTTTGTGCGTGTTCGATTCGACCGTGAACGGAGTCTGATACCGTAGCCATACTCAACCTAACTTGCACAAGATCAATATTGGTTGTAAAAGTTTCGAAGAACAGTTGCCAGTCCGACCGGTAACTGCGCGGTCCCTCGAGACTCCGAGGCGGCGGCCGGATATCGCGTTCTTCGTTCGTCGGGACGATGAGTGACAGTGATCGTTCCGGACGACGGCGGACGGTGCTCAGTCGTCGGGCCGGTCGATCGTCGCGACCGGTCCCAATCGCTAAACGGTCGGATTCCGAGTTGGAGTGTATGGACGGACCGAACGGAGCCGTATCGATGCGACGGAAGTGGCTGACGCTCGGATTGGTCGTCGCGTTCCTCCATTACGTCTCTCTGCTCCTCGTGATCCTGCTCCTGCAGTTCGACGTGACCCTCGCGGTGATCGTCGCCATCGCCATCAGCATCACCGGCGGCATCGCTCTTACAGTATTCGTGTTGTACGTTTACTGACGGAACGGCCGGGGAAACCCCGACGGACTGTAGCGTCACGTCGTGTCCGACTCCCTCGAGAACCGACCACTCGAGACAGTACCCGGTCCAGCGGGAGCGGCCGTAGTGTCTGACGGCCACTAGAGTTTCATTCCGCGTCGCACGTTTCGAGAGTGACCTCGTCGACGGCCCGCGTGACGGTATGCGCCGTCGATTCGGACTCGAGTCGGTGGCGGTCGACCGGAGAGTAATCCTTACGTTCGAACCGGCCCTACGACGGTCGTGGACAGAATTCTTCTCAGCACGCTCGCCCATCGGTCGCCCGAGGAGGTCTTTCCGTACGTGCGGTCATTTGCCGACTATACGCGATATACGGACCACCTGACGGACGTTCGCGTTCGCGGAGACGGCACCGTCGGCTCCGTGTACGAACTCGAACTCGCCTGGTGGAAACTCAGCTACACCGCCCGCTCGAAGGTGATCGACGTTTCCGCGCCGGAGTCACTCGAGTGGCAACTCGTCAGGGACATCGACGCCCGCGGGGAGTGGCGGGTCGAACCGGAACCGGAGTCGGCACCGTCGACCGAAGAAACGGCCAGTCGGATCTACTTCGAGGCCCGTTACGATCCGCACTCGGCGAACAAAAACGCGATTTCGCTGCCGCGGTTCGTCTCCGTGGACTGGGTCGTCAAGAAAGTCGAGCCGAAACTCCTCGACGAGGCCGAGCAGGTCGTAAAGCGGCTGGTCGCGGACATCGAAGGTCGCTCGAGAGAGGTCGAGTTGACGGTTCACGAAATGCCGTAGCCCGACGGCTGACGACCTGACTTCGACGGAAACGCCGCTCTCCGATCGAGACGTTCTCCCTCGTCGCCACCGACTCCGACGATCGTCGGAGTGCCCGTCTATCCGCGTCGTTCCGCCCGTCGGACCGTCTCCCCGCGCCGTTCCGCCCGTCGGAGGACGATAGAACCGCGAGACGGCTCCGAATCGGTCGGACGCGACCGCACCGCTCTCGCCGTTCGTTTTCGAGTTCGTCGATCCGCCGTTCGAGGGCCGCGATCCGCTCGTCGTAGCCGCGGCGCCCGTCGAGGAATTTGAGTGCGGCAACGAGAACGACGAGCGGGACGACCAGGTAGAAAACGAGCACGACGAGCAGTATCATCAACTCCGGTGGGCCCATGCCGCCCGGGACGAAAAGTGGCCTCGTGACAGTCACGTATAATTCTAAGTAAAAATACAGTACTACGTATGCCGTTCGATCGAGGCACCGCCTCAGGGTGCCGTTCGGTTCCCGGACGTGGATCGATCGCCCGGATTACGCTGCCGAGTTCGCACCGAAACGATCAGGCCAAACCCACTTGCTGCTCGGGGTGGTCGTCACCGACATGGACGAACCCTTCGCCACCTCGAGTTCGCGACACACGCGGGTGAGACGCCGGTGCGCGTGATCGTCGTCGGTGCTGGACAGGTCGGTTCGAACATCGCCGAGAGCCTGGACGACGAACACAACGTCGTCGTGATCGACACCGATCCCGAGAAGGTAGAGTCGATCACCTACTCCCACGACGTACTGGCGATCGAAGGCGACGGGACGTCGATCGAGACGCTCGAGCAGGCCGGGATCGAGAACGCCGGTCTGGTCATCGCGAGTACGGACGTCGACGAGACGAACGTCGTCGTCTGCGGCGCGGCCAAAGCCGTCGGCACGCCGTTTACGATCGCTCGGGTGAAGAAGACGAACCTCCTGCGGACCTGGGAACACTCGGCGGGTGCGTTCGGCGTCGATTTCATGGTCT
The DNA here is from genome assembly GCF_024227435.1 of Natrinema caseinilyticum. Taxonomy (GTDB): domain Archaea; phylum Halobacteriota; class Halobacteria; order Halobacteriales; family Natrialbaceae; genus Natrinema; species Natrinema caseinilyticum. The sequence goes on along the minus strand of NZ_CP100445.1, from coordinate 3,125,353 downwards.
GTACGAACCTCCAGACCGCGGAGACGATCGTCCGTATCGCGGGCCTGCCCGGCGCCCACGACGTCGATACGTTCGCCGGTGGACTCGTCAGGATGGCCGAGTTCGAGGTCGCGACTGGGAGCCCGATCGCCGGCGAAACGGTCTCGGAGGCCGACCGCTACGCGTCGCTGACGTTCGCCGCCCTCTTGCGCGGTGACGACGTCATCGTCCCGACGGGCGATACGGTCATCCGGGAAGGCGACGCCGTCGTCGTGATCGGTTCCGAGGAGAGCGTCCGCGCGTTCGCGGGCACTCTGACGCCCGAACCGTCACTCGAGGACGTCAACGAGGTCGTCATCGTCGGCGGCGGCGAGATCGGCTACCAGACGGCCCGTCTCTTCGAGGAGGAGCGAGGCCTCGACCTGCGACTCGTCGAACGGGACCCCGTGCGGGCACGGAAACTGGCCGAGATGCTGCCGGAGACGCTGGTCTTGCAGAGCGACGCGACGGACATCGATTTCCTGGTTCGGGAGCACGTCGACGAGTCGGATCTCGTCGTCGCCACCCTCGAGAGCGACGAGAAGAACCTGCTCGTCTCGTTGCTCGCCAAGCAGATCGGCGCCGAGCGCACCATCGGCGTCGTCGAGGCTGGCGAGTACGTCGATCTCTTCGAGACGGTCGGGATCGACGTCGGGGTCAATCCGCGACTCGTGACCGCCGAGGAGATCACCCGCTTCACCCGCGAGCAACAGACCGAAAACGTCGCCATGCTCGAGTCCGACCGCGCGGAGGTCCTCGAGATCGAGGTCGACCGCGACAGCCTGTTGTTCGAGCGTCGGATCGACGACGTAATGGCCCAACTTCCGAGCGGAATCGTCATCGGAGCGATCACACGGGACGAGGAATTGATCACGCCCCGTGGCGAGACCGTCGTCGAATCCGGAGACCACGTCGTCCTGTTCGTCGATACCGACGTGCTGAACGAGGTCACCGCGTCGCTGTAGACGCCCCGGTTGCGCTACTGTAGTGTCTCGCGCCTCGCGATCGCTACTCCAGCGCCCGTTTCCCCGGGCTCGCCACCAGGCTATCCACTCCGTTGGTCTCGTTACCGCCTGTCGGCACCGCCAGTCTCGCCGTCCGGCTAGCGATGGTCGAGGACGCGTTGGCCGACCTCGAGGCCGTTGCGAAGCGCCGCGTGGACGCGCGCCTGCCCGGCGACCCAGTCGCCGAGACAGTACAGTCCCTCGCGTTCGGCGCGCCGGACGGGGTCGCCGTCGACGCCGTCGTCGGGTAACGCGTACCGCCAGCCCTGGTGATCGGTCCAATCGGGGTCGCGCAGTCGCCGGTCGGAAAGCAGATCGGCGGTCAGTTCCGCGAGGCGCTCCCCGTTCGCCGTCGCCGACTCGTCGTAGTGAGCGACCGACCACTCGGGGGTGGCCTGGACGACCAGCAGCGATTCGCCGTCCGGAACGTGTCCGGCCTTACATTCTTCACGGCTGACCCAGCCGATCTCGTGGTCCCTGTCCGTGTTGACGAGGGCGTAGTACGGCCGCTCGAGTTCGAACGGGTAGTGGAAGATTCCGCTCCAGATCGTGCGGTAGGGGACCCGCTCCGCGGCAGCCGCGAGCGAGTCGCGGGCCTCCGACTTCCAGTCGGCCGACCGGAGCAATTCCGCGGTCTGCGGTGCCGGCGGGTTCAGGAGGAGACGGTCGAACGGACCCCACGACCGTCCGTCCTCGTCCTCGAGCCACCAGCGTTCGGTTTCCGGGTCCCTGAGCAGACCCGTAACCCGCGTCTCGCGGTGGACGGTCGCGTCGGTGCGAGCGAACAGTCGCTTCGCGATCTGGGTCAAGCCGCGACGGTACGTCCACTTGTGGTCGTCGCGACCGTCGCCCTCCGAAATGTCACCGTCGCCGTCGAACGTCCAGACCGGATCGGTGACGTCGACCAGTCCGTCCGTGTCGAGCGTCTCAGTCAGTAGCGCCGTGACGCGCTCGTCGTCGGATTTGACGTAGTTCGCCCCGTAGTCGTAGACCACGCCGTCGCGACGCCTGGTCGCGGCCCGCCCGGAGAGTCCGCGCGATTTCTCGAGAACCGTGAGTTCCGTCTCGGTCGCTGCGGTCTCGAGCACGTAGGTCGCTGCTGCGGCTGCCGCTCCCGCGCCGACGATCCCGATTCGGATCATGGTCGTGGTTCGAACGCGAACGGGAAAGTACCCGTCCCAAACGGTGGACGGCCGTCGTTCTGAGGGACGGGGTGGCGTTTTCGAGGCCCGCAGGCGCCCTCACGTCGCCTCGAGGTGGTCGTCGACCAGGCTGCTCGCCTGCCACGAGGTCGTGCCGTCGCCGACGGCGACGAGTTCGCACGCCGATGCACCCTCGTGTCGACACCGGTGCTCGAAGACCTCGAACGATTCGTCGTAGTGGTCGCCGATCCCTTCGAGCAGTCCCAGCGCGACCGCACAGAGGTCCCGCCGCGATCCGTACGTGACGAGTACGACGTCGGTGTCGACCCGCGTCGCCGTGATCGCCGGCGGTTCGTACTCGAGGGAGTCGCCCTTTCTGAGGACTTCGTGGATCGCACCCTCGACGTTTTCGACGAGATCCAGCCCGGTCCACGCGTCGTCGATGAAGATGCCGTACATGTCGACGAGCGTGGGGACGACGTAGCGACCGAACGTTCGCAGGAGTTCCGATTGCTCGATGCCGGTGTGGTCCACGGCGGCTTCGACGAGCGCGATCAGTTCCTCGTCCGGGTACGTGGAAATCGGGATGTATCGCCTGTGTTCGACCCCCGCGTCTTCCTGGAGTTGCCGCCAGGTCGCCATATCGTACGTTTCGGCGACGAAACTTTTCAATCCCATGAACAGTATTCCGTGCATGTGTGGTCCTCTCGGTCAGAACCCGCTGTAACGCGGTTCGATGGCGCGAGTCGTGTTCTGGTCCCGAGACGCACCGTTTGTACAAATCGCCGACAAGTCTCGTCGTAAAGCGAGCATGTTTACGCCCTCCCACTCATCTCATATAATTATTTCCGATAGAGGCAAAATCCTGCCGCAACGTTTCGCTATCTCCACAGACGATGTCCACCCGTGTCGCATCTCGAGTCGGTCTCCAGTCGGGGCCCCGCTCGCTCGACCGGACGACCGATCGGGTTCTCCGCTCATTTCGAATACTCACGCGAGCCGATCGATCGAACGGCTTTTGCAACGTCGGAAGGTAGAGGCGACCGATGGATGTGCTGATCGTCGGCGCGGGGTCGATGGGGACGTGGTTCGGGGATGCGGTAGACGCCCGGATCGCATTCGCCGACGTCGACGAGGATACCGCGGAAGCCGCGGCCGAAGCGGTCGGCGGCGAGGTCGCCGCCCTCGAGGGCGACGGGACGTACGACGTCGTCTGTCTCGCCGTGCCGATGACGCACGTCACCGAGTCGATCCGCCAGCAGGCGGGACGAGCACGTCGGGCGATCGTCGACGTCTCGGGCGTGATGGAACCCGCGCTCACGGCGATGGCGACCCACGCTCCCGACTTAGAGCGCGTGAGTCTGCACCCCCTCTTTGCACCCGCTCGCGCGCCCGGTTCGATCGCCGTCGTTCGCGACCGATCGGGGCCGGCGACCGACGAGATCATCGCCGCCCTCGAGGGGCGCGGAAACGTCCTGCTCGAGACGACGGCGGCGGACCACGACCGGGCCATGGGGACCGTCCAGGCGGCGACCCACGCGGCGGTCCTCTCGTTCGCACTCGCCGCGGAATCGGTTCCGGACGGGTTCGAAACGCCGATATACGAGGACCTCAGGCGACTCGCCCGGCAGGTGACCGCGGGAACGCCGCGCGTCTACGCCGACATTCAGGAGACGTTCGACGGAGCGGACGCGGTCGCCGACGCCGCCGCTGCGATCGCCGACGCCGATTCCGACGAACTCGAGTCGCTGTATCGGGCGGCGGCCGCTCAGTGGCACGACGAGACGGATGCGGAGTCGGCGAAAATCGACGGCGGGTCGGACGGAATCGAGGCCGGGTCCGACGCCGACCGACGCGGCGGTGGCCGCGGTGGTGACGGGTGACCGACCAGCGCGAGGCCATCCGGTCGAACGCGAAATACCTGCGAAACGTCCGGCCGATCGACCCCGACGAGATCTGCGAATACGTCGAGGGCACGCCCCATCCGGCGGTCGTCCGACAACACCTCCGGGAGGACGCGGCCGACCTCGGCCTCGTCGAGTGCGAGGACGGCACCTTCGTTCCGGTCGGCGACGACCCCGTTCGGCCCCGTCGAGAGCCGGTGACGCGCGTTCCCGCCGAATACGAACGTCGACTCGAGGAGGTGCTGGTCGACCGCTACGGTCCGAACTGGTACGACGGGGCGTCCGGGGACCTCCTGCGGTCGACGATCCGCCGGTTCAAAGCCGACTACCTCGACGGCCGCGCGGTCGCGTACGACGACGACGTCGCGGCCGGGTACGCGATTTACCACCTCCCGGGCTACTACGCGGCGATCCAGTACGCACTCGACGACCTCGCCGACCGGAACCTGCTAGGTCGGAACCTCCGAGTGCTGGACGTCGGTGCGGGTGTCGGCGGCCCCGCGCTTGGACTCTGTGACTACGTGCCGGACGACGCCTTGCTCGAGTACCACGCGATCGAACCGAGCGCCGCGGCGGACGTCCTCGAAGACATGCTCGCGGCGACCAGCCGAAACGTCCACACCGCGATCCACCGGACGACGGCGGAAGCGTTCGATCCGAGCGAGATCGTCGCTGGCGGCACTGACGGGGCGGGCGATGGGTTCGATCCCGCGGCACCCGACGACGGCTTCGACCTCGTCCTCGCCTGTAACGTTCTGAGCGAACTCGACGATCCCGTGGCGGTCACGCGGTCCGTCCTCGAGACGCTCGCGCCGGACGGGACGCTGCTGGCGATGGCGCCCGCCGACAAGAACACCAGTATCGGGTTGCGAGCGGTGGAACGCGAACTCGAGGGCGAACGGGTCCGGGACGGAGCGGATAGCGACGTCGACGTCGACCGCGATAGCGTCGACGAGTCGGCCACCCACCGTCTCGGCGAGGTGACCGTTTACGGTCCCACGGTTCGACTCTGGCCCGGCGAAACCCCGTCGGACCGCGGCTGGTCGTTCGACGTTCGGCCGGACGTCGAGGTCCCGGGATTCCAGCGGCGACTCGATGACGCCGCGTCGGCCGACGACGAGGACCACTCGCCCGGCGAATTCGTCAACGTGGACGTTCAGTTTTCCTACTCGCTGCTCCGACTCGACGGCCGCCGTCGGATCGACATGGCGCTCGAGACGAGCGAGTGGGCGAAAATGGCCGAGATGGGCCAGCACGTTCCCAATCGGATCGACCTCGTCGCGGCGAAACTCAGCCGGTCGCTGAGCGGACCCGACGGCGGCGGTCGCGACGCCGACCGCGGCGGATCGAATCCCCTGTTCAAGATCAGCGACGGGAGCGAGGACGTCGAACACTACGCCGTCCTCACGAACGAGACCTCGTTGAACCGGCCGCTGCTCGAGGCCGACTACGGCGAGGTCTGTTCGTTCGAAGGCGCCCTGGCGCTCTGGAACGACGACGAGGAGGCTTACAACCTGGTCGTCGACGAGGAAACGATAGTCGACCGGATCGCCTGATCCACTGGGAAACGATAGTCCACCGGACCGCCTCGAACCGGAGACTGGCAAAAGCGGTGGGCTTTTCGTATCGCCGTTCGACCGACGTGACATGAGCGACGACCTCGAGATCCTGTTGACCAACGACGACGGGATCGATAGCACCGGTATCAGGTCGCTGTACGATGCCCTCTCCGAACGCGCGAACGTGACCGTCGTCGCCCCCGCCGATGACCGGAGCGCCAGCGGTCGATCGCTCTCGCACGAGGTCGAAGTCGACGACCACGAACTGGGCTACGCAGTTCACGGGACACCCGCGGATTGCGTCGTGGCCGGCCTCGCCGAACTCGGCCCCTTCCCCGACCTCGTCGTCGCCGGCTGTAACAGGGGTGCGAACCTCGGCGAGTACGTCCTCGGTCGGTCCGGAACGATCAGCGCTGCCGTCGAAGCGGCGTTCTTCGACGTCCCGTCGATCGCGACGTCGCTGTACGTCCCGGTCGACGACACGTCGTTTACGGCGGTCGACGTGACGGCCGACGACTACGCCGAAGCGACCCGGGTGACGACCTACCTCGCGGAGCGCGCACTCGAGGCTGGCGTGTTCGACCACGCCGCGTATCTCAACGTCAACGTCCCGCTGCCGGACGACGAACCTGCACCCATCGAGATAACGCGCCCCTCGAAACGCTACGAGATGGACGCCGAACGCGACGGCGGCCACATCTCGCTCCACGATCGCGTCTGGGACGATATGGACCCGGCTTCGATTCCCGACCCGGTCGGCACCGACCGCCGCGCGATCGTCGAAGGCCGCATCAGCGTTTCGCCGTTGACGGCGCCCCATTCGACGAACCACCACGAAGCGCTCGACTCGCTCGCGGACTCGTACCGGGAATTCGTCGGGGCGACCGACGGGTGACGACCGTGACGATCGGACCGCGCGGACCGAACGACGCGTTCGGTGTCGGACGCATCGAGCGCGATTCCCGGTCGCCGCCGCTCGAGCCCTCTCGAGCGGCCTCGGTGACCCCGATCGCCGGAACGCGGTGGCTCCCGCCGATCACGGCCCGATGGGTCCACGGTTCGACCGCGCGCAATTCAGGGTGCCCGCGAGCCTGTCGGTCGCCGAAGGTGATAATCGACTTGCGACCTGCAAGGACGGTGCTAAACGCGGACGGAACCGTCAAAATAGTCGTAACGTAACCAATGGAAACTAGGTGTGTAATATATGGAACATAAAATCAAGGTAGATGGGCGTTCAAGCTGTGGTAGTTCCAACGGAGCGTGATAAACGAATGGTATTCAGTGCACTCTGGGCGCGTCTCTCGTCTCTCTGGAGCGGTTCGGCCGACGAATCCACGTCGAACGAGTCCGCGACGACGTCGACCGAGGACCGGGACGTGGACGACGAGGACGAAACGTTAAGTTATGCAGAACAGATCGAATACGGTGTCGACGAACGCGAACTACCCGACGAAGATAAAATTCTCAGGCTGCTTGTCAAACGCGGCGGACGGGTCGACCAGGCCACGATCCGTGACGAAACCGAGTGGACACAGGACCGGCTCGAGACCGTCATCGATCGCATGGAAGACGACAACCAGATCAGTGCGATCACGGTCGGTCGCAAGCGCGTCATCTGCCGGCGTGGCTTCGAACCGAAGGGGTATCGGGGCCACCTCAACGAATAGCACGACGGACCCGTAGACGAATCTCACAGGGACGCCCTCCGCCCGGGAGCGGGTTCTCGCTCGAGCGACGCCCCCACTCGCGGCGTCGTCGTGGACGTTTTGTTCTACGCGCCGACGTCTCCCCTGTCACGGATCGGTCGCGACCCCGGCAACGCGGTCCAGATCCGCTGACCAACACGTTTAAGCGAACCGCTCGAGACCATCGTGCATGGTCTCAGAAGAGTTCCTCGACGGCGAATCGCTCACCGGCCGGCAAGCGGCGCTCGTCTTCGCCGGCTTCCTCAGTCTCATCATCCTCTCCGGAATCACGCTGGTGCTTCTGCGAGGCGTCTTCTGACGACGGTACCGGTTCCCGCGTTTTCGGAGCACGGCTCTCGTCCCGCCTCGACCGGTCTGCGGACCGAGAGTTCTCGGAACAACTGAGCGGTCCAGAAAGCACCGCCACCGAGAGTTCCGACCGGCCACGTCTCCCACGACTGAGCTGACTCACTGAGAGAGCCACCGCGCGACCGGCTTCGTGCGGGTCCTGCCGAGCGGCGTGTCCCGCACATTCGGTATCGGCCAGCCGACGGCGTTAGCTGTCACCGCGGGCGACGCCAGCGTCGTCGACGGCCCTGAAGTCTTCCACTACCCGCCCGACGACTCCTTCGGTCGGAATTTGATAGGCGCAGTGGCCGCCAATCTCGCCGGACACGTCCACGTCGACGTAGGAATCCGGCGTCGAGCCGTCGCCGGGCGGACCGTCGCAATCGGCACCGTCGCAGCCGAGCCCCCCGTTCGGGTTGCCGACGCGATACGTCGTACAGATCGTGTCGTCGGCGTTCGAGTAATAGTTGCAGAGCTTCCGAACGGAGGCGTCGATGGCGTCACCGTCGTATCCGTCGGGAGTGTTCGAACAGAGCCAAGAGCCACGTGACGTCGACCGCGGCGCCAAAGAGCGACACGCTGGAAACGGTACCGTCACCGTCCAGCGTCTCGAGCGCCGAGAGCGGAACTCGTGCGCCGAGTGAGAGACCGGCGAGCCGGACCGTCACGTCCGGATTGCGGTCGCGGTAGCCACGAAGCCACTCCGCCAGACGACGACCACAGACGTCAGCCCGTCTCCCGGCCTCGGCGAGGTCCAGCGAATTCGACTCCCACTGCGCGTTGACCACCGGATACTCGTATCCATCCTCACGTAGCGCGTGTTCGAACGTAATCGCCTGGTCACGGCCGTTTGCTCCCTCGCTGTTCCACCCGTGAGCGTAAATCATCACCTCGGCCGGTGAATCGGGGACGTTCCGGGTCGTCGGCGCCGAAACCGTCAGGTCGAGTTGCGGATACGTCTCGGGGGCGGTATCCCAGAACGAGAAACAATCGACGAGCTCTTCGACGGGTCCGGGACCGGGCTCGACGGCGCTCGCCCGGGTCGACAATCCGAGCGTCGCGGTGCCGATTCCGGCAGTCGCCTGTAGGAGCCGTCGTCGTTGTAGCGTCGTCTCTTTTCGGTCCTCGCCGCCCCTATTACCGTTCATTATGAGTAAATCCAATAGTCTCTCAAAGAAGAATTTTTCGTCTCCCGCAACGACCGTCGAATCGGACGCGACCGCGTGGAATCGCGACGCTGTCCGCGACGTCGGAGACCGTGTGCCAGTCGAGACGGGACACGCGAATCACCGCAGACTTTCTCGAACCGTTCGCGGTTCGACCGCCGAAGTCCGCACTCATCGTCGGCACCGCGTGCGAATCTGCAGGCCATCCGTACTGAACCGGCGACGGGAGATTCAACATCATGATTAATAATGCTAATAACCGCGCGCCCGCAATAGATACACGAGGGGAGTTACCATGGGTGCATTCAACGTGCTGCGAAAGCGAACTCGCAGAACCAGGTCGGCCGGGATCACGGCGCTCCACGAGTGTCGAAACTGCGGTAAAAAACTCTCGCCGGGCGTCGACACGTGTCCTACCTGTGAATCACAGGAGATCGCACACTACGAATTCTGAACGGTCCACCCGGCCGATTCAGAATATCGTCCGTCCGCGGACTCGCTGTTGCGGTCGTCCCGCTGAGCGTCCGCCATCTCGAGCGGACCCGGACGGCGAGTCCGCTCGGTGCCGCGATCGGAGGTCTGCGAGTCCCGCGTCGAGCGACTGGGTCCTCCCGACACTGGCCCCGTTCAGTCGGACTCGAGAGCGAAGCGGTGCGGGGGGAACGATCGTCCCGTCGCGTTTCGCCGGCTAGCGGCCGCTCCAAATCTGGCGACTCGTTCTCGCTTGCCGACCTCCCGCCGTTGCACTGGCGGACGGTTCTTACGTCGCTCGTTGTCGCGGATCGAACAAGGCGCAGTTGGGACACCACACGGACCCGTCAGTCCGAACGATCCGTTTGCCATTACAGGTGGCACACCGCTCCTCGGCGTAGTCTGCCATACTGACGTGGATGGGGGATTGATCACTATGGGTATTTCGGTAACCTCGAATTCCGGGTCGCCTGATTGTCTCACGTTCCGGTACGTCGCAAACGTCGTCCGACGCCGACTTCGGTTCTCGGGAGCACCCGTCCGATGGACGTCCATCCCGGTCGGCACTCGTCACGACCACGAACGCGTTTCGAATACTCCCGGACGGAACCGTGATGATTCCCTCGGTACCTGATTCCAACGTCGCGGGAATACTGGACGGGGTTGATATCGTCTGCGCCGAGAGACCTGACCGTCGCGTGGCCCGCTGCGCGACACTGGCTAACTCATCGGACAGCCAACCACCATCTACACCCACGTTGTGTCCGGCCGGTTGTAGTCCCACAGAACCCGGACACAGCACTTTCCCGAACCGTGAGACACCGATCTCCGAGCGTCTGGACTGCCCTCGAGTGGCGTTCGTATCCGCGACGAGAACCCGGTCGACTCGGACGGTCGGCATCTCGTCGCGATTCGCTCCGTCCTCCAGCGTGCACCGCCGAGACTCGACGGTTCTTCGACCGCATCCGCAGTCGCAGTCGCGTTCGATTTCGAGCGGGCGCGGCTGCACCCCGGTCCGCGGTGCTTTCGGTCCGTTCACGCGTCCGGACGTACTCGGCTCGCGACGGACCCCGTTCGGGGCCGATCGGACGACCACCGGTGGCCGATTCGGCCCTCGGGTCCGCTCGCCCGTTACGCGTCGGGAACTCCGATCGGCTCGCCGAGGCGAATCCCCATCGGTTCCGGCCCGGGCGTCCCACGCCCTCGAGCGAAGCCGAGGTAGAGAGCGCTGTTGACGATTCCGATGTGACTGAACGCCTGCGGGTAGTTCCCGAGGTGTGTGCCGGTCTGCGGATCGAGTTCCTCCGCGACGAGCCCCAGGGGATTCACGTATTCGAGCACCGTCTCGAATCTCGAGTGGGCTTTCTCGACGCGCCCGGAGAGCGCGAGTGCGTCGACGAGCCAGCACGAGCACAGGACGAACGCCCCCTCGTCACCCGGAAGTCCGTCGTCTCCATCGTACCGCATCACGAACGCATCGTCCTCGCCCAATCGGTCCTCGACCGCGTCGATCGTCCCCCGGACGCGGTCGTCGTCGAAGGGCAGGAATCCGACGAGTGGCAACAGGAGGGCCGTCGCGTCGAGCGTCTTCGTTCCGTAGGCCTGGACGAACGCGCCGACCTCCTCGTCGAAACCGTTGTCGAGCACGTCCGTCTTGATCCGCTCGCGGGTTTCTCGCCACGCCCCGAGCGGGGCATCACGATCGCCCTCGACGGCGATTTCGATCCCCCGATCGAGGGCGACCCAGCACATCACCTTCGAATAGACGAAGTGTTCGGTTCCGCCGCGGACCTCCCAGATACCGGCGTCGGGTTCGCCCCAGACCTCGCGAACGTACTCGACGATTCCCCTGATTCGGTCCCATTCGTCGTCCGCCAGGGACCGCCCGTACTGTCGTCTCTCGTCGACCGCCAGCAGCAGTTCGCCGTAGATATCGAGTTGTCGCTGCTCGGCCGCTCCGTTTCCGATGCGAACCGGTTGCGAGCCCCGATATCCCTCGAGGCTCCCGATTTCCCGCTCCTCGAGGTCCGACGAGCCGTGGAGTCCGTACACCGGCTGGATCTCGTCCGGGGCGTCCGTCTGACAGAGATCCATCACCCAGTCGACGTAGTCGGTCGCCTCTTCGACCGTCCCGAGGTTCATCAGCGCCTGGACGGTGAACCCGGCGTCACGAAGCCAGTTGAACCGATAATCCCAGTTCCGAACGCCGCCGATGTCCTCCGGCAACGACGTGGTCGGCGCGGCGGCGATCGCCCCCGATTCGGCGTGCGTCAGAAGTTTGAGAACCAGTCCGGAGCGGACGATCTGGTCGTGCCACGGTCCCTCGAACGCACAGCCGTCACCGCCGGCACAGGTGTGGCCCCACTCGGTCCAGTAGTCGAGCGTGTCCTCCAGTGCGGCGGCCGGATCCGTCCTCGCCCCCTCGGCACCCGTACACCGGAGCAAGACCCACTCCACGTCGCCGGCCTCGAGCGACAGTTCGCCGGCGATTCGCCCGTCCTCGACCGCGAGTTCGATCGGGCTCTCGAGGAGCGTCCGCTGTTCGGACCCGGCGGCGAGAACGCCGTTTTCGACCGATCGGATCGTCGTCTGGGCCCGCCCGTAGTCGAACCGCGGCTCGAATTCGATCTCGAGGTCGACCGCTCCGTCCGTGCACGCCACCCTGCGGTACAGAACCTGCTTCGGGTGATCGACCCGACCAGCGGGTGGCATGAAATCCGTCACGGTCGCCATCCCCGATCCCGTGCGAAACGTCGTCTCGAGGACGTTCGTCTCGTCCACGTACCGTCGATCGGTCTCGTACGTGTCGACCGGGCCGATACGGAACCGACCACCGCGGTCCGCGTCGAGCATCGCGGCGAGGACGCTCGGCGACTCGAGGTGCGGGAACGGAAACCAGTCGATCGATCCGTTCGGCGCGACGAGCGCACACGTCTCGAGGTTGCCGACGACCCCGTAGGCTTCGATCGGCGGATACGAGGATCCGGATTCGATCACTCCCGCTCACCTGCAGAGAGACCCGTCAGATCGCACGGAGCGCGCGGAGCGAACTCGAGCGGTGGACTCAGCGACATACCGACCCATTCGAGGACGAGCCAGAAAAAAGCGGACCGCGCACGGAGCGACGGTCGCTCGTCGTGAGCCGGGTGACACGACCGCCGTACGCCATCGATCCCGGCAGACCGTCGGATTGCCTGTCGCGACCTCGACACCCGTCGTCGAGGGAACGACCCTGGTGACCCGTCGGCATCCGATTCCAACTGAGCGGGAATCGGGACGGCGCTGATATCGCTCGGTTCGAAACACGGGACTGTCGCGTGGTATGCGACGCGCGACAGAGACCCCACATCGCACACCCACACACCTGCCGACCCGCCACTTTACCCACCTTTCCTGCTCTCTCCCTCCCACTGTTTGTCTGCCCTCTCGAAGGTGGAGTGTACCGTCCCGAGTGAGGTCCGACTCTGGATCTCGCCGCTGCCACCGGTTTTTGGACGGGCGTCCTCGAGTCGAAACGGCGAGTGACGAATTTTCGAGCGGATCGAACACCGTCCGCGAATCCGGTCCTCGAGGACTGTTGCAACTGGACCGCGACTGGACCGTCTGTGGACCGTTCGATCGATCGCGTGCTGTCGAGTCGAGACTGGGACTCGGGGACACGCTGTGGATTCACAGGTTGTCGAGGCGGATGCCACGGTGCGTGACCTCGAGGCGGTTGACCGCGACAACGGCCACAGCCTCGACGGCGACAACGGCCACAGCCTCGACGGCGACAACGGCCACAGCCTCGACGGCGACAACGGCCACAGCCTCGACGGCGACAACGGCCACAACCTTCCGTCGCCGCAGTCGTTAGCCGGTGGTGTTACCGCCGGTCTCGTTGCCGCCCGTTTCGTTGCCGGTCTCGTTACCAGTCTCGTTACCGCCATCGCCGCCACCGCCGCCACCGCCGCCACCGCCGCCACCTTCGACTTGGATCTCGCCGACCATCGTCGTCGGGTGGACCTGGCAGATGTACGTGGTCATCTCGCTGGTGGGCTGGAACTCGAGCCACTGGTTTTCGGGTTCGGTGACGACCTCCGTCGCGAGGTCGTCGACGATCTCGTCGTTTTCGTTCCGAATCTCGATGTTGTGTCGGGCGCCGTCACCGGTCGTCCAGCCGATCTCGTAGGTTTCGCCCCCCTGGAGGATGAGCGTCGGGTTCTCCATGTCCGCGATCGAGTCGGGTGCGATGCCGAGCCAGCCGGACGTCTGCCCGTCGAACTCGATCTGCGTGCCGGGTTCGATCTCGACGCCGCCGTTACCGCCAGTACCGCCGTTACCCCCGTTACCGCCGTTACCCCCGTTTCCACCGTTTCCACCGCAGCCGGCGACGAACGCCGTCGACGTCGCGACACCTGTCAGCTCGAGCATTCGCCGTCGGGATACACGCTCATCGTGTGCCATTGGTCGTGTTTAGAACGCAACACGAATAGACAGATGCCCGTCTAATGCATGGGTATCAAGTTCGAATCGGTAGTTACCTCGCTGAGCGTGCCCGATATCCGATCGCGATTCTATATCTAGAGACGCTGTCCAGTGTGCGTCTATCCGTAGCGTGCGTTCCGTGTCCAAGAATTCGATGTGAGTCGGACGGAATCGCCCCGATTCTTCTCGATCACTACCGAGGGGCGACATTTCCGGCGGTTCGTGTCCGGGATGCAGGCAACCCTGCCGTCCTGAATTTGAAACGGCACGCACGCCGCGACGACGCGACGGTCCGGCTGAGCCAGACCGACGGAGAACAGTTGCTCGAGGTTCCCGAGCCCGATGCGATGGCAGCGCGCTACTACCGGTTTCTTCTCGTTCGCTCAAACGGTCCGTCCGCCAACTCAACCACCGCTCTCTGAAGAAGGACTAAGCTGGTTGCCACCCTAGCTAGCACATGGCACCCGGCATCGAAACCATCGAGTTCGTGGCCCGATCGTCCCATCGGGTCGGCGTCCTCGAATCGCTGCACGATGGACCGACCGACCGGGGGAGCCTTCGCGAGGCGACCGGCGCCTCCTCCCCCACTGTCGGGCGCATCCTCGGTGATTTCCTAGACCATCGATGGGTAGAGCGGGACGGCGCGGTATACGCGTTGACGCCCCTCGGTGAGTTCGTCGCTGATCGGTTTCTCGCGCTTCGCGACGCGATGGAAACCGAGGCGAAGCTCCGGGACGTCTGGCGGTGGCTGCCGCTCGACATGCCCGGATTCGGCGTCGACTTGTTCACCGATGCGGTGGTCTCTTATCCGGGGCCGGCGTATCCCTACGAACCCGTCGAACGGCTCAGCCACCTCATCGAATCGACGTCGACGCTGCGCGGGTTCGACAGCATCGTGTACAAATCGTCTAACCTCGAGACGGCCTGCGGGGCGGTCCTCGACGGGATGACGTTCGAGTACGTGTTCACGCCCGAATCACTCCAGGGGACGTTCGCCTGGGATCCCGAACGGATACGCGAAGTCACCGCCTGCGACCACGCGAGCGTCTTCGTTCACGACCACCTCCCCGGCAGCGACCGGTGTGGCCTGGGGATCGTCGACGACCGGGCTGGCATCTGCTGTCACGATCCCGAGACCGGCGCACTGGTGGCCGTCGTCGATACCGACGCACCCGAAGCCCGCGACTGGGCCGTCTCGACCTTCGAGGAGGTGAAATCGGAGGCGACGCCGGTCGACCCCTCTACCGTCGACACGTTCCAGACGCCGTAACTGCATCACGGTTTCACGACGTGAAATTCTGCACGCGACATCACGACGGTCCCAGCGGGTCTCCATTCAGGTGAGGGCAGAGACTATGACCGAGCGTTACGACACCGTCGTCATCGGCGGCGGTCAGGCCGGTCTCGTGACCGGGTACTACCTTCGACAGCACGAGCAGGACTTCGTCATTCTCGACGCCGGCGAACGGATCGGCGACGCGTGGCGGAATCGATGGGACTCGCTCCGCGTGTTCACGCCTGCCCGCTATAGCAGTCTGCCAGGAATGGCGTACCCGACGTCGCCGTATTACTTCCCCGGGAAAGACGAGGTAGCCGACTATCTCGAGACGTACGCCGACTTGTTCGACCTCCCTGTCGACCTCGACGTCCGCGTCAGGAAGCTCGAACGAGACGGCGATAGGTACCGAATTACCGCGGACGACCGCCGGATCGAAGCCGCGAACGTCGTGGTGGCGATGTCGAGCTACCAGATCCCAGTCGTGCCCGACTTCGCCGACGAACTCGCCGACGACATCGTCCAAATACACGCGAACGACTATCGCAACCCCAAGCAACTCCAGGATGGCGGTGTCCTCGTCGTCGGGGCGGGAAACTCGGGGGCGGAAATCGCACTCGAGGTCGCCGATAGTCACGAGACGTGGGTATCGGGGTCGGACGTCGGTCACGTCCCGTTCCACATCGACTCTTGGTTCGGCAGACATCTCGGGGTGCCGTTCGTCATGCGTGTGCTCTTCCACCGGATACTGACGACGGGCACGCCCATCGGACGGCGATTGCGGCCGAAAGTCCTCTCCCGGGGCGGTCCGCTCGTCCGAATCAAGCCAAAGGACCTGGCCGCGACCGGAATCGACCGCGTGCCCCGGACGACCTCGGTCCGGAACGGCCGGCCCGTGGTCGGCGCCGATCGAGTCCTGGACGTTGCGAACGTCGTCTGGTGTACGGGCTTTCGGCCCAACTTCTCCTGGATCGACCTCCCGGTCTTCGACGGTCAGAGCAAGCCCAAAGAGCCCATTCACGATCGCGGTGTCGTTCCCGACGCGCCCGGACTCTACTTCGTCGGCCTGTTCTTTCTCTATTCGATGACCTCCTCGCTTTTCACCGGCGTCGGTCGTGACGCAAAATACGTCGTGAACCACCTCACGTCGCGAACCTAGATCGACGAGCCGGTATTCGATATCGATGCGTCACGAAGCGTTCGGCGTCGCTTCCCACTGGGCGTCGGTGAGATACTCGATAGCCGCGCACTCGAGGAGCCACGTCCGGAGGAATCGACCACGGATTCTCACTCGTACTCTCGGATACGGTCGACCACCGACTGGAACGCGTCGTCGTTCTTGAAGTGCGCCCCGTCGATCGTTTCCTCGACGACCGCCCGTTCGGCGTCGGAGCGGTTGCACCTCCGTCGGTCATCTGCTCCATTCAACCTGAGGGGCCCGCAAGGGGTGTGGAGGCAGCGAGGAAAGAAACGGTCTGTTCGACGAGGTTCAACGCTGGGGCTGGCAGAAGTGACGGCCTATTCGGATTCGTTTGTCTCTGTCGTTCGTCAGCCTTCGGACTGCGCGGGCTGTCCGCTCTCGAGGAAGGATACGGCGTGTGGCCGGTGGCTCCGCTCGTTATACCTCGCTTACCGACTGCGAGTCGGGATAGCGACGTCATTACAATGCCACAGCGAAACGACCTATCGGCGTCCAGGTGTCGATCAATGGATCCGCCCGACGAACTGAAATCACAGGTCGAAGAGACGAACGAACGAATTTTCAACCGAGGTGATATCGACTACGTCGACGAAGTCTACGCGGAAGACATGGTGATGCACAACGTCGCTCACGGCGAGGACTACGAGGGACGAGAGGCGTTCAAAGAGTGGATCACGGACCTTCGGGATACCTTTCCGGACTTCGAGGTCGAGATCCTGGACACCACAGTCGAAGACGACACGGTCGTTACCAGATACCGCGCCCGGGGCACGCACGAGGGGCCACTTCCCCCGTTCAACGGTGAGCCGACGAACGAGGAAGTCGAGTTCGAGGGAGTCACGATTCACGTGATGGACGGCACGAAGGCGACGGAGGCGTGGTGGTACTACGATCAGCTCACCACACTCATCCAGCTCGGCATCGTCCCCGAGGTGCCGCCGATGTAGCCGCCCGTCACAGTCCTCGCACGGCGACGGGAAAGCCCGTCCAACGCTTTCCGAACGATCACTCCGCTGGATGGGACCGTCTCTGCTTCTCGGATCTCCGACGGACCTGAGCTACCACGCTGGCTTCTGCGGACGGTGATCCGCTCCTGAAACCTCGCGGCGGGAACGGGAGATAGCCATCAGGGTATGACCGATTGTTCCGGGACGAAACGTCGAACAGTGTGGGGAGTCGTGGAACACGCGCTGTGCCCGTTCTACGCTCTCGCGAATCGCTCACCGCGGGAGTGGGGAGACACAACGTTTCTTGCTATGTAAGACTGTACCACACAGCATGGGATACAGGCCGATGGCTCTCGTGCGACGTGGCCTCTCCGCTCTCGAACCGCCACCTCGAGTCGTGGACTGGTCCATTTTCGGAATCGTCACGTTCGAGGCCGTCTCAGGGATCGCTTCGTTCACTCTCACGACCCCACCGGTATTCTGGGCCCATCGGATCGCCGGATTGACTCTCGTCGGACTACTGGGGTTCAAACTCGCTCGAGTTCGATATCGGCTTACCCAACGCGAGCAGTGGCGAGCGTCCACGCTCCTGTCGATACTCGCCGTCGTTGCGGCGGTGGGCGCGCTCGCAACGGGGATCGCCTGGGCGTTCGGACTGGACGTCCGGCTCTCCTACTGGACGCTTCTGAGCGTCCACGTCGGATTCGGGCTCGTGCTCGTCCCGTTGATGATGTGGCACCTCACGACCCGCTTTCGTCTCCCGAGTCGGCGTGACTTCGACCGCCGACGGACGACGCTTACGTACACGGCGCTCCTGCTCGGTGGTGCGGTAACCTACTGGGGGCAGGAACGCACGAATCGAATCCTCGACACACACGGCGCCGACCGGCGGTTCACGGGGTCTCAACCGCGACGCGGAAACGGCAACGAGGGGTTTCCGGTCACGTCGTGGGTCGCGGACGACCCCGATCCGATCGATCGCTCCGACTGGACGCTGACGGTCCGCGGCGACGTCGAGACGCCCCTCGAGTACGCGTACGCCACCCTCGGATACGGTAGCGAAGAAGAAGCGCTCCTGGACTGCACGAGCGGCTGGTACACCGTTCAACGGTGGCGTGGGATTCGCGTCGGCGACCTGCTCGACGCGGCCGAGGTCCGCGACGAGGCGCGATTCGTCCGGTTCGTCTCGGTGACCGGCTACCGCTGGTCGCTACCGATCGAAGAGGCGCGGCAGGCGCTTCTCGCGACGCACGTCGGCGACGAACCGCTCAGCCACGGCCACGGTGCACCGATGCGTCTCGTGGCGCCCGGCCGTCGAGGATTTCAATGGGTGAAGTGGATCGACCGAGTGGACGTCCGCCGACGCGACGACCCCGCCCAGTGGGTCGTGACGCTACTCAGTGGCTTCGATTGAGTACCGATAGCTATCGTAGTCGTCGTTCGGAAAGCCCGGCGTCAGAGCGTCGTCCGCTGCATACGTGTTCGCTGTTCTCGTGTCCACCGTTCTGTTCGGTACGGCTCCCCCATCACCGGTAGCCGATACAACTACCGGTGCCGGGGTCGCTCGCGCAGTCTCCCCTTCGAAGCCGAACACCGACGAGAATGTTCGCCGGCCGCGACGTTGCTCGCGTCACGAACGTGTAAACTCGCGAGGCTCGGTCGATGCGAGTGCCTGCCGAAGCTCGAGGCAAACGCGTCCTCCGTACGAATCGCACGCAAATCTCTCGTTCGCCGAGCGGGGGCGTCAGCCCCCGTTGGACTCGTCTCTCACCCTTCGGCGAGATAATCCCGGATTCGACGCCCCTGCGGATAGGTAAACGTAACCGTTCCGTGGAGAATCGACGGCGTCGAAAGAGGTTCTATGGGGGCGAACCGCTGAAACCGTGATTTCTCGGGGAAGTCGAAGTCGACGCGATCGACGTCGGCCTCGTACAGTTCGCTGACGAAGGGGATGGGGAATTCGACGAGTTCACTGACCTGTGCGCGACGACCCGCCGGCTCCGGTATCTGCCGGTGTGCGTAATAGTGGAGGTGTCCCGTGAGGGTGTCTATTTGCTCGTCGCCGACGCTCGCCTCGGCCTCGATAACGGGTTCGCCGTCGACCGAGAGCGTCGAGACTACCGTCCCGTCGTCTTCCTCCCACTCACACGTCCCCGCCTGACTCGGAATGCCACCGCCCTCGCGAGTGTACGCCTGCATCTGCGGAGAATCGGTCCAGTAACCGACCCAGAATCGTCCGGGGACGGACATCTCTCCCTCCGCAGCGCTACTCGCGGAGCTGTCGTGGTCTGCCACTTCCACGGTCAGATACGTGAGTGTGTACGGATCGAGGTGACTCGTCTGTTCCGCCGACGGCACCTGGTACATATTCATCTGTACGAGGCTATTCGGATGCGCCTCGAGTCCGGGTGGCAGCGCCGACTCGAGTACCTCGGGATCGGCCTCGTAGCCGACGATCAGCATCCGTGCGTTCTCGATCAGTTGCGGCGCGGGGACGGCCGTTCCGTCCGGCATTC
Source organism: Natrinema caseinilyticum (assembly GCF_024227435.1). Taxonomy (GTDB): domain Archaea; phylum Halobacteriota; class Halobacteria; order Halobacteriales; family Natrialbaceae; genus Natrinema; species Natrinema caseinilyticum. The sequence goes on along the minus strand of NZ_CP100445.1, from coordinate 3,105,649 downwards.
CGGTGTAGGTCTCGGGGTCGAACTGTTGGTCGTTCATTGTTGTGAAGTCATTTGTTCGCTTCGACGCCGACGTCCTCGGGCGCGAGAACCTCGGGAACGGGGTCGTCTCGGACGCCTCGAATATCGTCGAGGACGGGTTTCAGGTAGGCCCGGAACAGTTCCGGCCGCTCGCTCATCGGGAAGTGGCCAGTCGCCTTCATCTCGTGGGCCGTCGCTCCGTCACCGATGGCTGCGGCGGCCTCCCGGGCATCGTCCGGGTTGGTCAAGTAATCGTACTCACCGTTCATCAGGTACAGCCGGACCCGTGTCGCGTCGATGTCGTCGGCGGACTCGCTGTAGTCGTGTTCCGCGGAGTAATAGTGGAGGTCCCCCTTGAGGACGCCGTTGGCTCCCTGTTCGTACAGATAGAGCGTTTCGCGGCGTGCCCACTCCGGGCCGTGGGGCGCCATCAACCCCCACGTCGCGTGGGAGTTCACGTCGTTCGTATTGACGTGGGGATGGTCGAGCCACTGAATGTAGAATCCCGGCGTGAACAGGCCCGCTTCGAGACCGATCAGCGCCCGGAACCGGTCGGGGTACCAGTCCGCGAGTTCGAGCGTGATCGTTCCCCCCATGCTCGAGCCGACGAACACGGGATCGTCGAGTTCGAGTGCGTCTGCGATGGAGACGATGGTGTCCGTAAACCGTTCGGCGGTGAGGTCGTACTGATCGGCCCACCACGACTCGCTCGAGGGTGGGACCGACTTTCCGTGACGCGGGAGGTCGTATGCCAGTACGCGGAAGTGCTCCGTTATGTCCGGATCGTTCAGCACGTGACGCCACTGCTGATTGTTACAGCCGGCCGTATGCTGACAGAGCAAGGGAATGCCGTCCTCCGGCCCGGCCGCCTCGTAGTAGATGCGATGATCGACACCGCCGAGATCGACGGTAACGTACTGACCCGTCACGGGTTCGTCCGTCGGTTCCGACGGACGAGTGGTGCCCTCGGTACGCGGTTCGCCGCCGTTGTGGGTCGTCCGCATCAGGTCGAGCGCCCGCTGGAACGATCGGAAGTTCTGGAATATCTTTTTGTGGTTGCCGATGAGGTCGAAGTACCCGTCTTCCCCCTTCACTGCGGTTCGATAGAAGGACGCGAACACCTCGTTGTGGTGGGGCGCCGGCACTTCGCTAACGAATTCTTCCCACGCTTCTCGCGGACCGACGACGCCAAACGACCACGCGTCGTCCAACCCCGGCGTTCGAACGTCTCGGACATCACCGTCGTGGACATCGACGAGGAAGTGTTCCTCACCGATACCGACGACGAAGTTCTCGTCGAACGCGTCCCGACCGTGCAACTCCATTTCCGGATCCGAATTGACGACGTCTCGATATTCTTCCCACCATTGCTCGCTGGCCAATGTGCTGTCTGTCATGGATTACGTACCTCCCCATCTGGTCGTGTTATGTGTTTGCTACTAGCACCAATGGGGTGGCGGTCGTACCACCACCGATCCAATAAAACTCGCCAGTCAGAATCAGGATATGAAAACTGGGTTCCCCCAAACTCGTCGAAATCCGATTCGCTCGATTCTGCGAACGACGGTCCGAACGCACGCGTCGCTCGAGTCTCGACGAATCGGTTCTGCGAACTGTCGGCGCTGTCGATCGTCGGTGGAAGTTCAACGCGTCTCCGGATACGATTGCGTTCCGCCGTGGCTATTCCGAGCGACGATTTCGACGGTCGCCGACAGGTCTCCCTCCCGTCGCTCGCTCGACTCCTCGTAGTACAGCACCGTCAGATCGAGACAGGCGTGGAGGAGTTCGTTCGAGCGAAACCGATACCGGTCCGTGCTCGGACCGACCGCTGCTGGCGGATCCGAACGGAGGTGGTGCTGATAGAACAACAGCCCGTCGGGTTTCAGCGCGTCCTCGAGGTCGCCCAATCGATCGAGGGTCCGGAAGAAACTGACGGTCACGACGTCGTAGCGATCCTCCGGATACTCGAATTGCGTCGCGTCAGTCCGGATCGGATTGATGCGTTCCCCGACGTCTCGGTCCGCTGCAGTTCGCCGCGTGATTCGGAGCCCCTCGACGGACCGGTCGAGGGCATCGACTTCGTACCCCTGCTCGGCGAGAAAGATCGCGTTGCGTCCCGTGCCACAGGCGACGTCGAGCGCCCTCCCGGTAGTCGACTCGCCGACGTACGCTCGAAGCACCGGCGACGGGTCCGGTTCTGATGGATACTCACCGTTCCGAAACCGTTCGTCCCACGTGGTCATAGATCCGATACGGCGTCGCGGCCCTTGTCAGTACCTCTGATACGCCGTCGTCGGAAGACCGTGCCCGACGACCGGATACATCGATCGGAGTAGACCCGCCGTCTGCCAGCAGCATCCTCCGCTATCGAGACTGTGTGTTGGAGAGGCTGCTCCGCGGAAACCTCGTCACATCGCCCCGGCAATGCCGAGCGAATGGCTTACCGTCACTGGAGGGACGTTGGCGTGATTTATGTAGATCCAATCCGGCACTTAGTTGAAAGAAAGCCAAAATGAGCCCTGCACGATCGGAGTAGACAGGATTGGGTACACCCCTCTCGACGAGGTGCCCTTGCCACTCTGTACCATCCTCATAAACTGTGTTTTCAGTCACTACGAAAGTAACATACTGGTAATAACAATAGCAGAGTTACTGATAGACTTCGCTGTATGTCAGAGAAATCACGACGTACGTTCCTCAAGGTGAGTGGCAGTCTACTGGGTGGCGTTGCGGTGGGAAGTACGGTCATTGCAGCAACAGCAACTGACCGGTTCATCGTTGATACGAGAACAACTCGACGAGAAAGGGTCACAGCAGCTGACCTGACTGTCGTACACGACCTGAGCGAGATCGACCTCCTGGTCGTAGAGGCGACCGAGTCCGAACTCGAGTCGCTAAACGCGCAGTACGCTCCGGATAGTACATACTCACTGAACCGTCCCCTCAGTGACCAGCCGCCTTCCACGGCCGGGGCACCGTCCGAACCAGGATACACATATCAGTGGGATAAGCAGGCCCAGAATATCCCAGAAGCCCACGAGGTTACTCGTGGGGACGGGACTCGCGTAACCGTTATCGACACGGGGGTCGCCGCCGGTCATCCTGACCTCGAGCATGCAGTGAACACGGACCTGTCTCGGAACTTTACTGACGACGACTATGGTGCTGGTGGTCCATACGGCGGGTACCACGGCACCCACGTCGCCGGTATTATCGCCGCAAACGACCAGAACGACGAAGGCGCCGTCGGTACTGCGCCTGCGACAGACGTTGTCGACTGCCGAGTGTTCTCACCGGGTGCACTGGCGTCGTTCGCAGATATTCTCGCGGCTATCGTCTACAGCGTCCGCATCGATGCCGACGCCGCCAACATGAGCATCGGGGCGTACCCAGTCTCGCGCGAGGGATATGGTCAATTCTACGGCGAGGCGCTCAGCCGAGTCACGACCTATGCCAATAGTCAGGGGACGTTGCTCATCGCAGCTGCAGGTAACGACAGCGCTGACCTCCAGCGTGACGGGCGTCTTTGCGGCGACTTCGACGACGACGGCACGGAGGAGTGTATCTCCGCAGTCAGTCTTCCCAACGAGGCAGCGAACGTCATGTCCGTCAGCGCCACCGGACCAGTTGGCTACCGATGGGGGGACACGGGGCTCGAAGAGGAGACCGATAGTCCAGCGTTCTACACGAATTACGGGACGAACGCTATCAACATCGCCGCGCCCGGCGGAGACGCCGACCTCGCGGCTATCGGTACCGGTGTCGACTGGCGGTTCGACCTCGTTTTCAACACCATCGCTGTACCCGAGTACGCCGACGATGGCACCTATACGGGGGCCTCCTATGGCTACGATTGGCACGCTGGAACGTCGATGGCCTGTCCACAGGTGGTGGGGGCAGCTGCGCTCGTCAAGAGCCAGAACCCTGATTTCAGCGCGTACCAAGTGCGCACGACGTTAGAGCGTACTGCTGAGACAGTTGACGAGTACGACAAGGCGTACTACGGGTCCGGCTTCCTGAATCCAGCAGCAGCCGTCGACCGGTGAAGGAGGAGCCGATCTCGCTCCGAGAAGCGGCCGACCGCTCCGTCCCACATCGCGAACTCGAGACGAGCGAGAAGAAGCTCCAGAACCACGAGTATCGGCTCGACGCATTCGTCGAGTGGTGTACCGAAGCCTGGACCGACGACCCGAACCACCTCACCGGTCGCGATCGTCGTCGATTCCGCATGTGGCGATAGCAGGAAGTGACCGTCGTCGTGCTCTGTGGAGAGTGGTGAGTGCTCGAGGACGTCCTCGTTCCACTCGTTGATCTCGAGCGGCGTACCGGGAACGTGCTTTCCGGTCGCAACGTTCACGTGCTTGTTCGCGTAGATTTCGATCGCCGGCGGCTCGTCGTTCGTACCCCATGGCTCAGTGTCAATCTCGAAAGTGGCCTGTCCTTTTTCGATTGGAAGGTCACCGCGATAGTACGCGTGTACACCGCTGCCGGACGTCGAGACGTCGGTGTAGGTCACGCCGAGGTGTTCGAGGACCGCGATGAACGCGGGGTGAACGGTGCCGGTCTCGGGACAGACGACATCGTCGCCGTCGACGAACGCGTAGGGGTCGTCCTCTCGCTGGATGAAAACGCGGCCGTTGACCGTCTCCCGGTATTTCGGATCTTCGAGGAACATCTCGAGTTCCTTGCCAGTGACATAATGGTCGCTGTAGTCCCACTTCCACCGGGCGTCACAGTCACACTTGTCAGCCGTCGTGTGACCGGCCCTCGAACACTCGGCGGGGGCGTTCTCGTCACCCCACGGTACGACCGGCTGTTTTCCGCTCTTGCCGGCACGTCCCATCCACTGCTCGCGCTCGAGCAGTTCGTCGGGGTAGACGTCGCGTTCCGGATTCGCGAAGTCTGCGTCACCCCATTCCCCGGCAAACTCAGCGTAATCCGCGTCACTATCGCTATTCTCGTTATCTTCGACGTCTCTCCCGTTCCGAATCGCTTCGAGATGAAAGTCACAAACCGGAACCGCGTCTGTTGGGTCTGTGGCTTCACGGTCGCACCCGCCGTGCGTACACTGTTGGGCAGCGGGGACCGTCATGGTTGACACCTCCTATCCTCGAGGGCAGGACAGCGCTTCCCTAATTCGTCGATTTCACACCCGCAGAACTCGCATATCGGCGGATGCAGGCGATCGACGGTGCTCACGTCGACCACCTCCATTCCCTGAAAGAATCGCAGGCGGGCGTCGACCCGCGTCTAAAAAACTGATGAACTCCCTTCGGTGAGGGAGGGTTCTCTAACCCAGAAGTGGCGAATCCGGCCGCGACAGAGTCCGTACCTTGCGGTCTGGAACCCTGTGCACGACGGATAATTTCGCATGGACTCGCCGGGATTTGAACCCGGGGCCTCTCCCATGCCAAGGGAGTGATCTACCTCTGATCTACGAGCCCTCGAGCGCAACCGTCAATTCCCCTCGGGCATAGATAAACCCCTCGAATTCCTCGAGACCACGTCACGGCACCACATTCTCGCCGGTCTCGGTCTCGATCTCGAGTACCCTGAGACGGACCGCTCTGAAGCTGAGCGGACTTCTATACATGGTTGATTCCAGTAGTTATAAGGTATCCGACGGACACATTCTGAATGGAAGTTACGCTTCCAAATACGGGGGCGTACGTGAAATGCCCCGGGTGCTGAGACACCCGAAGCGTGGCTTCCAAGCCATCCACGGCTTTGCAAGCCATGTTCCACTTGCTTCTACCGAGACATAAACGTCTCGCACGACGGAAGTATCGCCACACACGACAGGATCGCCGCCCCGATCAGCGAGTACAGCGGCGCGACACCCACACAGCGGACGGAGGTCGTCGATGACCGACGACGAACTGATCGACGACGACCCCGACTCGAGCCCGGCTCCGACCGAGTCCGAGATTCTGGATGGCATCCTCATAGACGTGGACCTCAACCCGCCACCGGAGCTCTCCAGGTGCCCGAACTGCGGCGGGCCGGTCTCGTCGGTCACGTCTCGCGGGCCGGCGGATCACACCGCGGGGCCGTGTGGCTGCAGTCTCACGCCCGGACAGGTGAAGCGGCTCTGACTCCAATCGCGGGCCGACCGATTCGGCGCTGATAGCAGCCACCCCCGACCCCGGTCCCGCGGTGACGGGGTTGCGAATTCTTTTTGCGCGTTCCCCGACGAAATCCGTCGATGGCCGACGACCAGGGTCCCGATGGCGACCGGAATCGGGCACAGAAGCCGACTCGAGATAGAGACTCGAGCCGAGCGGACGAGTACGCCGACCGCGCCGAGATCCGCGACACCTACGACCGGATCGCGACCCACTTCGCGTCCACGCGAGAGTACGCCTGGTCCGAGGTCGAGTCCTTCGTGGAGACCCACGCGGGAGACCTCGAAACCGCCACGGCCGACGGCGTCGGCCTCGACCTCGGCTGTGGCAACTGTCGCCACGCCGAACTGCTGGCCCCGCACCTCGAGTCCGTGGTCGGCCTGGACGTCAGCCGCGGGTTGCTCGAGACGGGTCGAACCCGGGCGACGGAGCGCGGGTTCGACGTCGAACTGGTGCAGGCCGATGCGGCGGCGCTCCCGCTCGCGACCGATGCGGTCGATCTCGCGGTCTACGTCGCCACGCTGCACCACCTGCCGACCCGCCGGGCCCGCCGGGACAGTCTGGACGAACTCGCGCGGGTTCTGTCTCCCGAGGGCCGCGCGCTGGTCAGCGCGTGGTCGACCGCCCACGACCGGTTCGACGAGACCGAGGGCTTCGATACGACCGTCGAGTGGACTCTCCCCGGCGGCGAGCCGGTCGACCGATTCTACCACATCTACGCCCCCGACGAGTTCGAAGCCGACCTCGCGGACAGCGCCCTCGAACTCCGCGAGTGGGAACTCTCGAGCGGGAACTGTTACGCGACGGTGGCGGGGGCGCGGGGCCCCGGGTCTGACTGACTTCGCGCTCGAGTGCGCCAATCGCCAGCAGGGACCGCAGGCGGGCGGCGCGAAACGGAAGCGCCTTAAACGTGGAACGAAAATCCGAGAGTGCGCGCGGATGGTCTAGTGGTAGGACCTGAGCCTTCCAAGCTCATGGCCCGGGTTCAAATCCCGGTCCGCGCATTTCTGCGGCGAGCATCACCGCGAGCAGCAGCAATCGCACGAGGGATTGAACGACGGGAGTCGCAGCGCGTGAGCGAAGCGAACGCGACCGTCTTCAGGTGGTTCAAATCCCGGTCCGCGCATCGCCGTTTTCCGCATGGTTACCGCCGGTTTGAGTGACGACTGGCTCGGTGCAGTGAGCTAGCCATTCACGAGCCGGGCTCGCGCGAACCTGGACGGGGTGTAGCTCGCGGCTTCCGTGTTTTCTCACGTTCAGATAGGCGGGGTTGGCGGACTCGGTACCCGCGACCGATTGACAGTCAAAAACTCCAGATGGAGATTGTATAATTGGTGTGCACACAAGGTTATTGTTCTCGAGGCCAAATGATCGAGATATGGCTGACGACGACTCTCTGGCACCACCCGAAGCGATCGAAATCGTGGACGAGGCGGAACGGACCGACGAATGGACGGACGAGATGCCGGGAGTCGACCGCGTGATTTCGGTCGCGTTGACGACCGAGCAACCGCGGACGGCGGACTGGATCGCGGAGCGAGCGGCGGTATCACCGACGACGGCACGGAGTCACCTCGAGCGATTGGTCGATCTGCATATCCTGAGTGCAGTCGAACAGCGAGGTGCGAAGACGTACTATCCCGATGCCGCGTATCAGCGGTTCAAAGAAGTGTCACAGCTGATCGAGGAACACACTCGCAGCGAAATCGAGACGATGACGGTCACTGCAAAGGAGGACATCGAGGAACTCGGGGAAACGTACGGTGTCGAGAGCGCGGATGAACTGCGGAAACTCGCGACGGCCGACGACACCTCCTCGAGGGAGGCGCGGGAATACTTCAAAAAGGCCTCCGAGTGGGACTCGCACTCGCACATGGTCTCGATAGCGGAGGAAGCGCTCGAGCGATACGAGAAATTCAGCGACCACTACCGACCGTCGGTAGATTCGGCTGTATAGATGTCTCTCGGCGATTTGCTGGCAGATGGCGGATCTGACCCGATCGGTGTATCCGGACGGCGGGGTCGGATCTTCGAGCAGTTACGGATCAATCTCAACCACCATCCCGCGACTGAGACGGTCGTCGTCAGACCGACGCGCGACCAGAGAGACCGGAAACTCGTTGCTCACTTCGATACGCAGATCCTGGTCGATGGACTCGTCGACGCAGACGAAGCCAGGCTCGAGATCAACTGGTGGACGCACCCGGTCGGGATCGACGACCAGTTCAAATTCCACTACCTCGAGTCGTCGGGCTACGATTGCGGCTGGCACCGACAACCGCATCCGGCGGAGTCGGACATCCCGTTCGACCACTTTCAGCAGCGAGCCTCGCCGGAGAGCGACTACCACTACCAGGGCGTCGACTTTCTGGAGGACGCTCCCGTCGGACTCTTGTGGGAAGTGACGCGAACGCGACTTCCGAGGATCGTCCGGGCTCGGTACGATCCGAATACGGACGTTTGAGATTCGTCGGCTACCGCCTCGTCGATCTCCCGGTGATGGTCCATGCGCCTCGCCCGATGAACCGCAGCAATCGCTCACGACCCTCATCGGGAGTTCTGTCCTCGAGTTCGTCGTCGGTCGGAAAATCGGGATCGGTGATTACGTACGCTGCCTCCGCGTCCGGGTGATCGTTCGGATCGAGCACCGAAACCTCCCCTGTCGCGGTGAGAGATCGTGGCCGACTGAAAACAGCGGGCGACCGGATGGTACGTAGTATCGGTGTACGCCCCGAAGCTCGTGGCCCGGGTTCAAATCCCGGTCCGCGCATTTCTGCGGCGAGCATCACCGCGAGCAGCGGCAATCGGAAGCGAAATTCGAAGCACGCGAGTCGCAGCGTTCTCGCGTCGTTCGGACGACCGCCCCGTAGTCGGGTTCGGGTCCCGCTCCGCACACTCGTCGAGAGCGACCGCCGTCGTCCGACCGTGCGAGAGACGCGTCCGGGCCGGTCGCTTACCGCTGGTCGTCATTGGGGATACTAAACAATTATCTGACCTCCGAAAAATATCGGTTTTCAGCCAGTTAGGAGGAACACGACCGCACCGGGCGATCGAAATCGACTTCACAGGGCCGCCAAAACATTGCTCGAGATGAGTGGCCCCGCTGACGAGTTTCGGAAGAAAACGTTCACGATCCGATCGCTGCCGAACGGTATTGCTCGATTCGGACATAATATGCCGCGCCTCGTCCGTGCCAAGCGCGCCGACAGGGTCAGTGAGCAGTTCGCGGAGAAGATCATGCTCGCGGTCACGGCGGTCAACGAGTGTCAGTACTGCACTCGATACCACACCGACCTCGCACGCGAGACCGGCGTGGATCGGGAGACGATCGCGCAGATCCTCGAGAACGACGTCGGGTCGGCCGTCGACGACGGCGAGTTGCCCGCGTTGCAGTTCGCCCAGCGGTACGCGGAAACGGACGAGAACCCGGGTCCGGATGCGCTGGCAGCGTTGCGAGACGAGTATGGCCGGGACACGGCCGCGGATATTCTCGCGTTTATCCGTGCGATCTACTTCGGGAACCTGCTTGGCAACACGTACGACGCGGTCCGGTTCGCACTCGCGAAGCGTGCACAGGCGGGACGGCGGTGCCTTCGGTCAGCGTCGGCCCGTATCACCCGTACCGTCGAACTGCTGCGCGAACGGTGTCCGGTCTGAGGCAGTCGGCCAGTCGCGAGTTCGCGGACGGCGACGGCGGCGGCGCGGAGGCCCAGCGTGGTGCCGACGGCGACCGCGACGTCGGTTTCGGCGACGAGGTTTGGAGTCGGCCTGCCCGCGGTCGCGGTGTGTGAGCCTCGCGACCACGGCGGTTCCGAAGACGAACGCGAGGCCGGGTCCCGGTGACCGGATCGACCCCGGTGAACGACCCGACGACCGGGCCGACTTCGATGACGACCCCGATGAGGCGCACCCGCACCCCGCACGGGTCCGTCGCTACTCGCCCCGTAACAGGTCCACGATGCGCTCACCGACGGCTTGCTCGAGTCCGCCGTACCCGACGTAGAGGACGATCGCCTCGAGCAAGACGGCACCGACGAGTGCAACGGCTCGTGCGCTTCCGGAGAGGGAATCGATTGCGAACATGATGGAGAAAGGCGAGCGTGGTGTTAGTCGTCGGCGACGGCACTATCCGACGTGGCGGCACAGCGGTTCGGCCCGAGTTCGAGTTCGGTCTCTTCGTCCTCGTCTGCGGGTTCGTACTCGCCGGCGTTGGTCGCGATGACCTGCTCGTAGTTCGGCGGCTTCGACGGCAGGTTCTCGAACATGTGCTCGACGAAGTCGTCTTCCGCCATGCGGAGGATCTCGTTGTTCTCCCAGAGGTAGCCGACGGTCGAAAACATCGGCTGCCCCGGCGTCACGTCGATGTACTCGCCGTCGTCGGTGACCGAGAAGTGTCCCGGGAGGATCTTCACGTCGTTTGGCTCGGTCATGATGGCCCTGTGGAGCGTCTCGTACTGGACGCGAGCGCCGTCGCGAGCGTCTTTGTCCGCGAACTGGAGTTCGGTCCGGCCGATGGATTCGACGAACAGCGTGTCACCGGTGAGCAGCGCCTCGTTGTCGACGAGATAGGAGGTCATCCCCGTGGTGTGGCCGGGCGTGTGGACAGCCTTGATCTCGACGTCGCCGAGTTCGACCGTGCCGTTCGGCTCGATGGGGTCGAACTCGAACTGCGGGTCCCGCGACTCGGCGGGGGCACCGAGGTGGTAGGGCACGCCGAGTCTGTCGGCGAGCTGTCGGCCCCGCGAGATGTGGTCGGCGTGGATGTGGGTGTCGAGTACGCGTGTCACCTTCAGCCCACGTTCGCGCGCGGCCTCGAGGAACACGTCGGTGGCGCGGGTGACGTCTACGAGGGCCGCTTCGCCGGCACGCTTCGAACCGACCAGATAACCGAGACAGCCCTTCGACCGGCGCTGGAGTTGCACGACGACGAGATCGTCGGTTTCCGTGGCGATCGGCACGACGTCGTAGACCATGCTCCAGGCCTCCATGCCATCCTCGACGGTCTTGACCTCGTCGACGTACCCGTTCTCCTCGAGGTACGCGGCGAAACTGCTCGCGGAGGCGCCCGTCGCACAGATGGTGACGACGGTGTCGTCCGCGTCGAGGTCGTCGCCGTCGAACTCGCCGACGAGTTCGTCGTTGTCGCCGGAATACTCTACATTTCTGGCGCCGGCGATATGCCAGTCCTCGAAACTGTCTGGGGATCTGGTATCGAAGAGGACGAACTCCTCGTCGGCGTCGATCATGTCTCGGAGTGCTTCAGCGGTGATTGTTTCGACCATCGTCACCGTATAGTACGAAGAGACCATGTAAAACGGTTCGAGCGGGGAGAATAATTACCCGCAAATCTCGACGCGGTGGAGAAACGAGCGACAGTATCCGACATAATTGCTGCAACGTTGCCTGGGGGTCGGCGGTCACGGCGCACGACCGAGCCGAAAGGTGACACGAGAGACGAACATACCAATAGCGTCTTTACCCGAAAGCCACTACTGGTATTGCAGGGACAATGCAAACCTCAGCCATCGAGGAGGCGCTGATGGATCTCCCACCGAGTTCGAAGTTCGTTTACAAGACACTGTCACGGGAGGGATCGATGACGCTCAAGCAGATCACGGAAGAGACGCTTCTCTCTCCGCGCACGGCGCGATACGGGCTCACGCAACTCGAGGACAATCAGCTGATCGAGTCCGCACCGGCGCTCCACGACGGGCGACAGACCTGTTACAGTATCAGTCACCGATCGATCGGAGACGACCGGACCGGCTATCCGGAGCAGGTCCTCGTCAAGCCGGACAGCGCGCAAAAACGGCTGGAAACGTTCGAAGCGGACGATCCCGATCTCCGGCTGGTCGAAGTCTCGGCCGAGTACGACGAGGGTCACATCCCCGGGGCCGTCGAACTCGACCCGCGGGCCGATTTCTTCGATGCCGGCACGCGGACGATTCCCGGCGCCGACCGACTCGAGAAGATCCTGGGCGAGCGCGGGATCACGCCCGATAGCACGGTCGTCCTCTACAGCGACGGCTACAACGAGTTCGCGGCGTTCGTCTACTGGACGCTGAAGTACTATCGCCACCGGGACGTCCGATTGCTCAACGGAGGGAAGTACTACTGGACCGAGAATCACTACCCGACGTCGGAGTCGACCCCGGCCGTCACTCCCGTCGAGTACGAGACGCAACCGCCGAACGACCACATCCGTGCGTACCGTCAGGACGTTCAGAGCGCGCTCTCGGAGGACGTCTCCATCATCGACGTGCGGTCGCCCGAGGAGTACTGTGGCGAGGCCGACGCGAACGCCCGTGCGAGCGGCCACATTCCTCGGACCGTCAACATCGAGTGGGACAGCGTCGTTCGCGAGTGCGGCCGATTCGAACACCGACAGGCCGTAGAGCGGCCGTTCGCCGACGTCGGGATCACCGAAGACGACGATATCCTCGTCTACTGTAACGTCGGCGAGCGATCCGCACTGGTCTGGTTTGCGCTCTCGGAGTTGCTCGGCTATCCGAACGTCGCGAACTACGACGGCTCCTGGACCGAGTGGGGTAACCTCGTCGACGTTCCGATCGAGACCTGCGACTCGTCCGACCAGTGAGACCGACCCTACCGGACGGCCGTCGGCCGGACCCCGCGATTCGCTCCGCGTGCCGAGTCGAATCGGCGTTCCGGTAGAGAATTGTATCCGGGGACCACGACCACATCCGGCAGTCCTCGGGGGACGACCGGACTCGGATCGGTGGCACTCACGCTGTTCGGTCCCGGCCCCTTCGTCGCGCTCGGCTCGTCTGTGGGCGTGTTACCGGCGCTCCAGTCGGTTTTCGGTGCCTCGTCGTGAGACGACGTCGACAGGGGCGACGAAACAGCGCAATAATCACGGGTTCTCACTCGAGTGTCACACGACGAGGGAATGCGTGCGGAAACGGGGTGTCTCCGTGGCTGGGGCCCCGCGGTCCGGGCACGACTGGTCACCTTCCAGCAATTTTTTCTGTAACTACCAGTGTCGCGACGAACTTGGCACCATTATTTCGGCTACCTCTGCTTTCAGATAGCCTCGCTCCCAAGCCTAGATGACTATGGACCATATAGTCGTGCTTGGTGCTGGCGTCGGCGGCACGATGACCGCCAACATGCTCCGCCGGCGATTGGACCGATCCGACGCGGAGATCAGCATCGTGGACAAGAGTACAGAACACGCGTATCAGCCCTCGTTCTACCTGCTGCCGTTCGGATACATGGAGCCCGAGGATCAGTTTCGGGATATCCGCGGGCTGCTCCGGGATGGCATCGAATTCGTGCAGTCGGCGGTAACCGGTGTCGATCCCGATGCGAAGACCGTCGAACTCGCCGACGGTGAGCTATCGTACGACTATCTCGTCGTCGCGTTGGGCCACCGGCTCGCACCCGAGGCGACGCCCGGCATGCTCGAGGGCTGGGAGGAGACCGACTCGGTCTACCCCTTCTATGACTTCGACGCCGCGATGGGGCTGCGGGACGCGCTCGAAGACTTCGACGGCGGTACCTTCGTCGTCTCGGTCCCCGACACGTCGATCAAGTGCGGGGGAGCACCGCTGAAGATGACAATGCTCGCGGAGGACTACTTCCGGCGACAGGGTATCCGCGACGACGTCGACGTCGTCATGACCAAGGGGGGCGACGCGGTCTTCGGCGTCTCACCCTACCGCGAGAAACTCGAGGAGATCTGGGCCGACCGTGACATCGAAGCCAACCTGAACTTCACGGTCGACGAGATCGACCACGAACAGCAGGTCATCCACTCCGAGGAGGGAGACAGTCAGGAGTACGACCTCTACGCTCCCGTGCCCCCGCAGTACGGGCAGCCGGCGCTCACCGACAACTCGCCGCTGACCGAGGGCGACGAAGAGCACGGCGGCAAGTACGTCACTGTCGACGAACACACCCTCCAGCACACCGAGTACGAGGACGTCTTCGCGCTCGGCGACGGCTGTAACACGCCCAACGCCAAGACGGCCGCGGCGGCGCGCAAGCAGGCCCACGTCGTCCTCGACAACCTCACCGCCCACATGGAGGGCCGACGCCAGACTGCGAAATACAAGGGCTACGCTGCCTGTCCGCTGCTGACGAAGAAGGGCAAGGCCATGGTCGCCGAGTTCGACTACGAGGAGAGCATCTCCGCCCCCGTCGAGAGTCGATTGAACTGGATCATGGACATCAACATCCTGCCCAGTTTCTACTGGGATTCCTGGCTGCGCGGTTACGACCCACTCCCATAACGATGGCCAGCAACGAACGAACCGTAGACGCCGACGGCTCGATCACCGACGAGACCGAACTGGCACGCGCGATAGAGGAAAACGAAGCGGAACTGGCGGAACTGCTCCGGCTCCTCACGGTCACGGAGGAACTCGCCGCGGATCTGACTCCGGAACTCCGTGAGACCGTCCGCGAGAACCGCGAGCCCATCCGCGAGCTTCGCATGGCCTTCGAACGCGAGGAGACGCTGATACTCCTCCAGAAAGTCGGCGAGGAATCGGACACGCTCGTCGAACTGCTGGACATCCTGGCGGCCTCGAAGGACCTCTCGGACGATCTCGTCCCGGAACTGCGCGTGGCGATTCGCGAGAACCGCGAGGTCATCGAGCGCATTCGACTCGCCGTCGAACGCGAGGAAACGCTCGTGCTCGTCGAGAAGCTAGGCGACAACGTCGACACGCTCGCGGAGTTGCTCGACTTGCTCGATGCGACCTACGATCTGGCGATGGACCTGACTCCGGAACTGCGGGACGTCGCCCGGGACAACCGGAACGTCATCCGGGAGCTCCGGATGGCCGCGGCAGGGTTCGCGGACGCCCACGACGACGCCGACGTCGACATGTACGAACTCGGACGGAACGCGGGCAACATGGTCGCGCTCGTCGAGACCGTGGGCGATCCGACGTTTACCAACGCCGTCGACGCCACGATCGACGGCTTCACGCAGGATCCCGAGCCGGTCGGGCCCGTCGGGCTCGTCACGGCGCTGTTCGACGCCGACGTCCGGCGCGCGCTCGGTCGCCTCCTCGCGGCGGCGCGCGCACTCGGGAGCGCCTCGCTCGAGGAGTCGGATCGCCGAGACCGATAGCGTCTCCCGTCCCACTGAAACGGTCGCGCGGGTCGGTCGCACGACTGTCGTGACCACGACCCTCATTTTCGCGAGACGGACGGACGTCGCACCGATTCAGCACCGTCGGTGCGCCGTCCCGACCGGACTACCGGAAAATATCGTCCGCAACCGGTAGCGGATTTCTCGAAAGAGAAAATATAGTTGGTAGAAATTGACTTTAATGGTGCCGATCCCAAGGAGAAAATGGAGATGACGAAAGCACCCGCTTCAACGGAGGAGCCACCGACCGACGCGCCCGGCATCGGCGATACGTTCCCCGACCTGACGGTCGAGACGAGTATGGGCGAGCGCTCCCTTCCCGACGAGTACGAAGGTGAGTGGCTCGTCCTGTTCAGTCACCCCGGTGACTTTACGCCCGTCTGTACCTCGGAGTTCGTCGCCTTCGAGCAGCGCCGCGAGGAATTCGAAGCGCTGAACGCCGAACTGCTCGGCCTGTCGGTCGACCGCGTCCACTCTCACATCACGTGGACCGACTGGATCGAGGAGAACTTGGACGTCGACATTCAGTTCCCCATCGTCGCCGACGACCAGGGGGCGGTCGCCCAGCGACTCGGCATGCTCCACCCCGGCGCGGGGACGGCGACCGTCCGCACCGTCTTCGTCATCGATCCCGAGGGGACGGTCCGGTTGCGCCTGACCTACCCCATGGAGATCGGCCGGAACATCGACGAAATTCTCCGTTCGATTCGCGCGCTTCAGAAGAGCGATGCCGACGGCGTCGCCGCCCCCGCTGACTGGCCGAACAACGACGTGTTCGGCGACCGCGTTCTCCTGTCGCCACCGGGAACCGAAGCGGACGCCGCGGCTCGCAAAGCCGCTGCCGTCGACGACGACGAACTGAACTACTACGACTGGTGGTTCGTCACCCGCGATCGGTAACGGACTGCACTCCCACTGACCGACACACCGCTTCACTGACCGGCACACCACCGGCGGCACTCCCTGCCGGGTGACCGCCACCGAACCCGACATCATCCAATCGTACTATGATCGATCCAGTCATCGCCAGCAGACTTCAGTTTGCGGTGACGACGATAGTCCACATCATCTTCCCAGTCATGAGTATGGGGCTCGCGCCCTTTCTCGTCTACTTCACGTGGAAGGAGATACGGACGGACGAACAGGTATACGAACAGCTCCGAACCTTCTGGACGAAGATTTTCGCCATCTCGTTCGTCGTCGGCACCGTGACGGGGATCGTCCTCGAGTTCGGGTTCGGGACGAACTTCGCGGCGTTTTCGACGACCGCCGGCGAACTCTTCGGCGGCCCGCTCGCGCTCGAGGGCATGATGGCGTTTATGCTCGAGGCGACGTTCCTCGGCATCTTCGTCTTCGGACGCGACCGGGTAAGCGACCGCCTCTACATGCTCTCGAGCGTACTCGTCGGACTCGGGACCTGGCTGTCGGCCGTCTGGATCCTGGTCGCGAACTCCTGGATGCAGACGCCCCGCGGCTACGAGATGGCGACGAAAAACGGCCACCCGATCGTCACGCTCGTGGACCCGATCGCAGCCTACGCCAACCCGCGTTTCCCGTGGATGTTCGTCCACATGCAGAACGCGGCGGTCCTGTCGGTCGCACTGTTTCTAACCGGCGTCGCCGCCTACTTCGTCTGGACGAACCGCGACACCGAGTTCTGGCGCACGACGATGAAAATCGGCCTCGCGGCCCTGCTCGTCACCGCCCCGTTTCAGGCGATCCACGGCGACGCCTACGGCCGACACGTCGCGGAGACGCAACCACAGAAGTTCGCCGCCATGGAAGCACAGTACGAGACCGACTCCGCGGTCGGGCTGAAGCTGCTCGCAGTTCCGACGAGTCTGGACGATATCACCGATCCCCACGCCGACGACCTGTTCGTCGTCGAACTCCCGTTCGTCGCGTCACTGCTCGCAAGCGGCAGCGATCCCGGGGCGACGATCACCGGGTTGAACGACATCGACAGCGAGCAGCCGCCAGTCGCCATCGTCTTCTGGGCCTTCCGGGCGATGGTCGGGCTCGGGACGTGGTTTATCGTGCTGGCGTTCTGGGGCGGCTACCGGTGGCTCCAGGGTGACCTGTTCGAAGACGACCTGCTGGCGAAGGCGTTCGCCGGATCGTCGGTACTTGGTATCTTCACGGTCGAACTGGGCTGGATCGTCACCGAGGTGGGCCGTCAGCCGTGGGTCATCCAGGACGTGATGAAAACGCACGCGGGCGTCTCGTCGTCGCTGAGCGGGACGCACGCCCTCGCCACGTTGATCGGCTTCGTCGGGGTGTACGCGGCGTTGCTCGTTCTCTACTGGTACGTCGTCGTCCGGCTCATTCGCGAGGAGGCGCCGACCCGGCCACCCGCGTCGAAGCGCGAGACGACCGTCCCCGAGGAGGTCGTCCCGAGCGATGATTGACCCACTTCTCGCGACGCTGCCGCTTTCGCTCGCCGACGGGCCGCTGTTCGGCCTGCCGCTCGCGGAGCTCTGGTTCGGGCTGGTGTTCGCCGTCTTCGGGACGTTCCTGTTTCTCGACGGGTTCGACTTCGGCGTGGGCGCGCTGTTTGCCACGCGGTCGTCCGAGGCCGAGCGCGAGCAGCTGCTGGCCGCGATCGGCCCCTTCTGGGACGGCAACGAAGTCTGGCTCGTCGTCTTCGGCGGCATGTTGTTCGCCGTCTTTCCGTCGGCGTACGCGACGCTGTTCAGTCGCCACTACCTGCTCATGTTCGCCATCCTGGGCGCGCTCATCGTCCGCGGTCTCGCCCCGGAACTGTACGAACAGCGCCACGACGAGGCGTGGCACCGCTGGTGGGGACGCGCCTTCGTCGTCGGAAGCGTCGCGTCGCCGTTCTTCCTCGGCGTCTTCGTCGGCAACTGGCTGTTCGGCGTTACGGGCGTGGCCTCGCTCGCGAGCCTGCTGGTCGGACTGGCCGTCGTCGCGCTCACGATCGTCGACGGCGCGGCCTACCTCGGGGTGAAAACGCGGGGCGACGTCCGCCTCGAGACGCGGCCGATCGGCCACCTCGCGCAGGTCGCCTACCTCCCGTTGGCGGTCACCGCGCTGGTCGTCGGGAGTCGATCGGCACCCCACGTCGCGCTCCGCTCGGCGCCGACGCTCGGCCTGCTCGGGCTGACGGTGTTGCTGGCCGCCGTCCACATCGTCGCCGGCCGGGCCGGTCGCACCTACCTGGCCTTCGCGGCCGTCGCGGGGCAGGTCTACGGGCTCGTCGCGCTCGTCGCGACGCTGCTGTTCCCGCTGGTCGATCCGGCGACGGACCTCTCGATCGCGGACGCGATCGTGTCGACGGTGCCGTTGAACCTCACGACCATCGGCGCAGCCGTCCTGTTGCCGCTGGTCGCGTCGTACTTCGTCGTGCTCTATGCCGCCTTCAGCGGCCCCGTCGACGACGAATCGTCGTACGCGTAGGCCCGCCGTCTCCGTCTACCGCCACGTGCGATAGTATCCGACGGTGAACAGGACCAGAAACAGACCGATACCGAGGGTTCGCAGAACCGATCCGCGGTCGCCGGTGATCGACAGCTGCACCAGGCCGACGCCGACGAGAACCGTACTGGCACCGAGTGACAACGCGAGCATCCACGTTTCCCCGTCGAGGGTACCGGCGCGACTCGTACCGGATCCCCCGATTCACGCGTCGATCGCACCAGAACGGCCGTCGCCGTCGACGACGAGTCGGACACCGCGCGCTCGAGCGGTCGCTGACCGTCGGTCGGCGGAGCGAATCGTCTGTTTCGCACGGGACGGGAACCGAATCCGACGGGTCCGAACGCGACGATCAGTGGGCCGTCGCCTCGGGCGACAGCCCGATTCCGGCCAGTAACAGCCCGGCAGCGACGAGCAATCCGAGTCCCAGCGCCGAGACGATATCGCCGAGTCTGAACAGCCAGACGGCCGCGATGAGGCTCGCGAGGACCATCGCAACGCCGGTCGCGAACAGGGAGCTGTTGAACGGCTCGCGGGAGCGTTGTCGTGACATTGGGTGGCTCACATCCGTTCCTACGGACTAACCGGGCTAAAACGGTGGGCTGGTGCGTATTATTGGCCGTTTTACCCGCGCGACCGCGGATTGCAGCAATAACTGCCACGGAATCGCTCGCGTCTCGAGAGCACTGCCGTGGACGCACCGAAATTACTGCTCCCGATCGATTCGCCGCGTTCGCCGCCGGCGTATCGGGTGGGCGTCGTCCGCATCGAAGACGGCGGAACGACCGACCACGACGTCCGGTTTCCACCGCGCGGTCCGATATTCGGTCCGCGTTCCGCTCGAGCCACGCCCGTTCCGTCCGGACGAGAGCCGCCGGGTCCGTCGAATCGACCGCGACGGATGCGCCGTCGCTGTCGGCGCCGCTGACGCCGGTTGCCGCGTGCGTCACGAGATATCCGATGCGTCAATCCGGCGTTGCCACCCACGGGCGCGACCGCGTGGCGTCCCGCGCTATTCGTCCCCCGGTTCGGCCTCGAGACCGTACACGTGGAGTTGTTCGCTGTTCGATGTGACGGCCACGTACTGCGTGCCCGCCTCGGGATCGTCCCAGACGACCGGCTGGGCGGCGATCCGACCGCCGGTATCCGCTCTCCAGAGTCGGTCGCCGGTCGTCGCGTCGAGGGCGACCAGATGACCGCCCGACGATCCGTGGAAGACGACGCCGCCCGCCGTCGCGGTCGTCCCACCCGTGAACGGATGGCCCGCCGGGGAGTCCGTCGGGACGTCTTCGAGTGTGTGGGTCCACTCGATGTCGCCGGTCGCGGGATCGATGGCGGCGACTCGGCTTTCGACGTCGGCGGTGTCCGGATAGCCGATGTAGCCGCCGATAGCGAAGCTGTCGGCGTAGTTCTTGCTCGAGTCGTACTCCCACTCCGAATCGTACGCCACGGTCATGACGTTGTCGTTGGAACCGGTGTAGTACAGCCCGGTCTGCGGGCTGTACGATTCCGGGAGCCACTCGTGGGCACCGTTGAAGCTGGGCCACATCTCCTTTTGGTTGTCCTCGCCGGCCGGCGGGAAGTTCAGGAAGCCCTCGCCCCAGTGATCCTGTCGAGTGAAGGCCGCGGACCGCTCGAGCAGTCGTCCGTTCTCGGCGTCGAAGACGTACAACCAGCCGACTTTGCCGGCCTGGGCGACGACGCGACGCTCCTCGCCGTCGACTTCCATGTCGAAGACGAAGGGCGAATTCGAGGCGTCGTAGTCCCAGAGTTCGTGGGCGAGCATCTGGTGGGACCACTTGCGCTCGCCGGTCTCGGCGTCGAGGGCCACGATCGACTGCGTATGCTTGTTCGGTCCGGGTCGGACGACGCCGTTCAGCATGGGGTCCGGATTCGTGGTCGAGAAGAACACCGTCCCGCTCGTGGGGTCGACCGTCGGCGTCATCCACGCCGCCCCGCTGGAGAACTGCCAGGTCTCACCGACCCACTCGTCGGGCTTTCCGACCTGCCACTTCCAGCGCTGTTCGCCCGTTTCGGCGTCGAACGCGAGGAGGTACGTCCAGGCCGCCTTGTCCGACGACTGGCCGATGAACACCGTCCCGTCGTAGACCATCGGCTCCTGCGTGATGAACAGTCTGTCGGCGAGGGGCGCGTCGAACTCCCGTTGCTCCTCGGTCATCAGGTTCACTTCCCACCGTTGTTCTCCCGTGTACCTGTCGATCGCTACGAGGCGCGGGGGAACGGCCGTCTCGTCGGGGAACGCGACGTAGGCCGTATCCTTCCAGACGGCGACGCCGCGATTTCTCACTCCGGACGCGTCTATCTCCTCGATTCCGTATTCGAACTTCCAGTACCCCTCTCCCGTTCGCGCGTTCAGCGCGTTGACGTGCATCTTCCCCTGAGAGAGGTATATGACCGGCGGATCCCCGGGAACGATCGTGGGATTGGCCTCCTGACCTTCGGCGACGCAGTCGCCCAGTCCGTTCACCGTGTCGACCGTGTATTCGAGAGTCAGGTCTTCGATAGTCTCCGGTGTGATCCGGTTTGCGGGAGACGACCCGATCTGTTCGGCTCCCTTGTTGTAGTGGAGCCACGAATCGGCCCGCTGTCCGTCTTCGCGAAGGAGTTCGTCGCTCACGTCCGACCCCGGGACCTCGGCGTTCTGTCGGACCCGATTCTGGTTCGGGATGGGGCCCGCATCGAGGTGGCTGAGTCGCTCTTCCGGTTCGATCACGTTCGTGTGTTCGGGATTTCGTCTCATCGGAATCACTCCGTGATTGTCTCGAGATCGACTGCGGTCTCTCCGCGCATTTCGTCCGTGACCCAGTAGACGTCCTGGGGCAACAGCCCCTGTGCGATGGCCTGAACGGCGAACCCGGTCGACAGAAGTCCGCCGAGTTCGCCGTCCGAGAGACTCGCGTCTTCGGTGGCGATCGCCTTCGCGCCCTCGGCCATCAGGAAGAAGCCGGCGCCCATCGACTGACCGTGCCAGACCGCGTTCGCGTGGATTTCCTCGGTCAGGAGGTTCGCCTGCCGCCACAGGTGCCCGTCGAGGTCGTCGAGCCAGAGGAGGACCCCGCCGGCGGCGCCCATCGTCATCGGCGGGATCGCGTCACCGAATTCGATCCGCTCGCGCGGAATTTCGTCCGTTGCGACCCAGTGGTGTGTGCTCAACTCCTCGGCGTTCGCGATGACCGTTGCGAGCAGCGAGACTCCTTTCCCCGAGTCGAACCCGAGAGCTGTGAGTGGATCGACGGACTGTTCCGATTCGACGAACGTCGCGACTGCGGTCTCGAGGGACTCGGGTGAGAACCGCGGGAGATGGTCGGTCGTACTCTCGAAGAACCCGGCTTCGTCGAGATGATCGTAGATCGGCCATCCCGCCTCCGCTATCGATGCGAATTCGGTCCGGGGCTCCGCCCGCGGTAATCCGTATTCGATAGTCTCCGGAAGGCTACTCACCGCATCGGCGACCGCCGCTCCGTGGGTAGCGAGCAACCCCGCGTCGAGCGATCCCGTCAGGTCGGCTTCGATCGCTTCCCCGATCGGTGCGAGTTTCTCGGCCGTCCCCGCAGTCATCCCGTCGCGAACCTCCGACAGCGTCGCCCCGCCCGCCGCCGCGGTTCCGGTAACGCCGAGCACTTTGAGGAACTCTCGTCTGTCCTCGCGTGCTACGGCACGTTGGTTGTGACCATATGACATGATCTAGCCCTCCCTAGCACACCGGCCGCCATAATGCTATCCAAATTACATATTTTGATAATGTCATTTGGAATCGGGGTGTTTGGCCGAGTAAGGTTCGCACTATCGGGCTGAAATAATATCGATGTCATATCCTTGTCTATGACAGTTTTCGGATTCTCCCGCGGAGCGACGAGGCTCGTATCCAACGGGCGGTCTCCCGGTCCCGTGTGGCGGTAGTCGGTGACGCCGCCCGTGCAGCGTGGGACCGTCGCTGTCCTCGGTTCGGTGACGACGACGCCTCTCGACGAACGTCCCGTCGGCCCGCCGGTCGTTTCTCGAACGGCTGCTCTTCGGCGCTCGTCGATCCGACCGGTCCGAATCCCCGTCTCAGACCGCCTCGACGCGTTCGAACAGGAATGCGCCGATCGCGACCATCGCGGCCGAGGAGACGAGGAGTGCGCCGAAGTCGACGAGAACGGGGAACGACGACGTACCGACCAGGACGGCCCGCAGGCCGTCGACGCCGTAGGTCAACGGGTTCGCGTACGCCGCGTACCGGATCGACCCGGGCAGTCCCTCGAGCGGGTACAGCGCGCCGGAGAGGAAGAAAAGCGGGAAGATGACGAACTGAACGATCAGGCCGAACCCTTCGCTGTCGCTGAACTGGGAGGCGAGCGCGATGCCGAAGCCGACGAAGGTGACCGCGAGGAGGACGAGGAAGACGAGCGCGAGAGGCATCGAGAGGTAACTCGCGGGCTCGAATCCGAGCGGAACCGAGAGTCCGAGGATGAGCAGCGCCTGGACGAGCGCCGTGGTCGACCCGCCGGCGATCCGGCCGAGGACGATCGACGTGCGGCTGACGGGTGCGACGAGGATTTCCTTCAGGAAGCCGACGTCCTGATCGGCGAGGATCGAGAGGCCGGCGAAGGAGGCACCGAACAGCATGGTAAAGCCGACGATGCCGGGCACGAGGTACTGGAGGTAGTCGACGTCCTCGGGAAGTCCCGGAATCGCCGCCCCCTGAAAGCCGACGCCCATGAAGACGAGAAACAGCAGCGGGGTCGCCAGCGAGCCGACGATCCGCGACGGCGTTCGCAGAAACCGTTTCGTGTCGCGGAGCCAGAGCCCGTAGATCGCCCGGCCGTCGACGGGGATCACGATCGGTCCTCCGTGGAGATCGAACTCGAGCGGCCGTCCGTTCCCGCGTCGGAACTCGCCCTCGAATTCGAGTCGGAGCCCGCCCTCGAGTCTGTATCGGAGTCCGAGCCTACCCTCGTGTCTCCATCGGAGTCCGAGCTTACCCTCGAGTCCGTATCGGAGTCCGTTTCCGGGTCTCGCTCGCCGGATTCCGCCGTTCTCCCGGCGCCGCTGTCGCCGCCGAGCGTCGCCGCGTCGCGTTCGTCGCTCCCGTTCGAGCGGTCGGTCAGGTCGAGGAACGCGTTCTCGAGGGTCGGCTCCCGGCGGTCCACGGACGAGATCCGACCGCCCGTTTCGTCGGCGAGTCTGACGAGGTCGGCGATCCGCGCCTCGCCGTCGTCGACGGTGACGTGAACGCCGCCGTCGACGACGACGGACTCGCGACACCAGGGCTGGGCTTCGAACCGCTCGAGCAGTCCGACGGGCGGGCCGTCGTCCGCGAACTCGAGTGCGACGACGTCGCCGCCGAGCGAACCTTTGAGCGCCGCGGGGGTATCGATCGCGACGATATCGCCGTCGTCGATGATCGCCACGCGGTCACAGAGGTGGTCGGCTTCTTCGATGTAGTGGGTCGTCAACACGATCGAGACGCCCGCGTCGTCGTTCAATCGCTCGATGTACTCCCAGGTGTCCCGTCGGGTGCGCGCGTCCAGTCCGACGGTCGGTTCGTCGAGGAAGAGGACCGCCGGTTCGTGAAGCAAGCCGCGGCCGATCTCGAGGCGGCGCTTCATCCCGCCGGAGTAGGTGCGGACGGGGTCGTCGCGCTCGGCGTCGAGGCCGACGAGCTCGAGCACCTCGTCGATTCGACGGGCCCGTTCGGCCGGGTCTTGTCCGTACAGCCGCGAGTGAAACGCCAGGTTCTCCGCGCCCGTGAGTTCCTCGTCGAGTGCGGGTTCCTGAAAGACGATGCCGAGACTCGACCGAACCGCCCCCGTTTCGGATCGGATATCGTAGCCGTTGACGGTCGCAGTGCCCGAACTCGGCGGCAAAAGCGTCACGAGCATGTTGATCAGCGTGGACTTGCCCGCCCCGTTCGGGCCGAGCAGGCCGAACAATTCACCGCGCTCGACCGCGAACGTGAGGTCGTCGACCGCGGTGACGCCGTCGAACTCCTTCGTGACGCCATCGACCTGTATTGCATCCATGGAGGGTCGCCGTGGTACCTGACTTACCGGTCGGTCGGTAAACGCTCGTCGGTTCCAGCGGTCGTTCGACCCGGCGTCTCGGTCCTCGACGATTCGCGAGTCGCTCGGTCACTGGTCCTCCGAAAGCGGCCTCCTGCTCGTATAGGCACGGAGGTCGACCGTCGCGGCGAAGACGATGCCGAGGATGGTGCCGTACAGGAGGTGGCCGAAGAGGCTCGTCGCGGCGGTCGCCGGAAACGTCTCGCCGCCGCCGGTGCTGACCGCGTCCACCCAGACGGGGAGGACGAGCAGCGGGAGGATCGCCCAGACCGTCAGGCCGAAGACGAATCCCGCGGCGATCGTCCGCACGATGATGCCCGTTCGGGAGACGACGTCCGTTTCGACGTCGGTCCGAAGCACGCCGAGGATCGGGTCTCGGGTGACGATCAGGCCGAAGATGACACCGAGGACGATTCCGTGGGCGATGTGGATCGACCAGCCGAGGGGATCGACGGGCTGGAGGCCGTAGATCGCGGGAATCGCGGACGAGACGACGCCGGGCTCGAACAGCACCATGACGACCCCGAATGCGATCGCGCCGAGCGCACCGCCGAGCGCACCGCCGACGATCCGTCCGGCGCTGTCGCTCAGCCCGAATGCGGCCGCTGTGTTGGATTCCCCCTCCATCGGTGCGACGGTACGACGAACGCGTCCAAAAGTGTTCGTCAGGTAGCCGTTCGGCAGTCTCACGCCGGACGACTCGTCCGAATACCGCACATTGTTGTGGATCGGCCGCCAAGCGATCCCGTGGAGTACGAACTGCTCGGCTGGCCGCCCGACGGACCGAGGCTCAGACTCGACCACGAGCGGTTCAGCTACGCCGGGAAGTTCGTCATGACGAACACGGGCAAGGCGGTGGCTCGAGCCGACGACGGAACGATCGTCGCGGCGGTCGCATTCAGTCCGGACCGCACCGACGACGAGACGCTGTGGGTGCGCTACGTGACCGTCGCCCGCGACCGCCGCGGCGAGGGGATCGGTCCCGCGCTCCTCCGGCGGGTCCGCGACCGGGCCATCGAGCGCGGCTACGACCGGCTTCGGATCGCGGTCAACAACCCCTACGCCTACGAGGCGCTCTACCGGACCGGCTTCGCCTACACCGGTGACACGACCGGCATCGCCGAACTCGTCCTCGAGTATCCCGCGGCGACGACGGACGCGGACCGGCAAGCCCGGGACGAGCGCGACCGCTACCAGGCGGGTCTCGACGAATTCCGCGAGCGCGACCTCTCCGACGACGAAGACGCGTTTCTCGAATCGCGCCGCGACGGCGGGCCGCCGGCCCGCGAGCCGGCGGATCGATGAGCGGGTCGTTCCCCCGTGTCCCGTACCCATAGAGCTACAACCCCGCGTTTTCCAACTGGTGGTGTATGGCGGACGACATCGATCTGGACGGGCGCGACGAGCCGGGACGCGGCGCCAACGATCACGCCGAACTCCTGTCCGAACTGGACTCGCACGACCTCGCCGTCGCGGCCGATTTCGATCCCGACGCGGACACCGGCCGGTTCGAGTACGACCCGGACGCGGATCCGGACGCGGTGTTTCCCCAGTCGGTCGCCAGCGGCGGGCCGACCCCGACCGGCGTCATCCTCTGGACGCGACTGTCGCCCGCCGTCTTCGACCCGGACGAGCGACTGGCCGTGCGAGTGGCCCGCGATCCCGACCTCGACGACGTCGTCTACGAGGGCGTGGTCACCGATGCCGAGCAGATCCGAGCACACGACTACACCGTGAAAGTCGACCTCGACGGCCACCTCGACTCGGACCGCGAATACCACTATCGGTTCTACTACCGCGACACGGCCTCGCGGGTCGGACGGTGCCGGACGCTTCCCGCGCCCGACGCGTCGCTCGAGCGCGTCCGGTTCGCGGTCCTCGCCTGTCAGAACTTTCTCAACGGGTATTACCCCGCGTACCACTACGTCGCCGACGAGGACGTCGATTTCCTCGTCCACGTCGGCGACTTCATCTACGAGTCCGACGACGGCGACTTCAAGGGCCTCGGGTCGTACGACTACCCCGGGCGCGAGAAGGCCTTGCCCAGCGGAAACGGTCGCGTGTGGGGCCTCGCGGACTACCGGTACCTGTATCGGACGTATCGAAGCGATCGATTCCTCCAGGAGGCGTTGGAAGCACACACGCTGATCGTCGGGTGGGACGATCACGAGATGGTCAACGATCTGTACTGGGACAGACGGACGGATGCGCCCGCGGGCGACCACCCGCGGGGGGACGACTCCGCGTTCATGACGGACCTCATCGCCGACGCGATGCACGCGTGGTGGGAGTACATGCCCGCTCGCGTCCACTACGATCCGGGCGGTGACAACCTCCAGGACCGGTTCCGTCTCTGGCGCGACCTCGAGTTCGGGGACCTCGTGACGCTCGTGATGACCGACGAACGTCTCTTCCGCGACCCGCCTCGGGAAGCGATCTCGACGCCCGACAACGTCGGTCCCCACCGCGAACCGCCCGGACGGACGATGCTCGGCGAAGACCAGCGCGAGTGGCTCGTCGACACGATCACCGGGTCGGAACGGACGTGGACGGTGTGGGCCGACGAGGTCCTGACCGTCCCGCTTCGCATCGGTTCCGGACCGCTCTCGCTGTATCCCGTCCAGGGCGGGTGGGACGGCTATACGAGAGAGCGAATGCAAATCACCGAGGCGATCGCGGAGGCGGCCGTCGACAACTTCGTGACACTGACCGGTGACATGCACTGTTATATCGCCGCGTATTCGCAGTCGTCGTACCCCGGGCGAGTCACGGGCGGCGAGGGCGTCGCACAGGGCGAGCGAATCGGCGTCGAGTTCATGACGCCCGCCGTCACCTCGCTCAACGTCGCGGAGGCCTTGCATCTGACTCGCGGCTGGCGGCGGACGCTCACCGAGCCGCTGCTGTCGTGGCTGGTACCGGCGATGAATCCGCACATCGAGTTCTTCGACAGCCATCACTGGGGGTATTCGGTGGTCGAATTCACCGACGACGCGTGTACGTACGTCGGCTACGCTGTCGACAAAACGACGAACAGTCCGGATGCCGAGCGTTCTGTCGTGGCCGCGTATCGCGTTCCGGAGGGCGAGGTCTCGCTTACGGACGTGACCGAGCAGTATCGGACGCGGTAGTCGTACTGCGATTCGAACGGGCCACGTAAAACGAGGCATGACGAGCGAAACGCGGCCGGAGCGCGGAAACTGACTCGAGACGAACCCGTCGCACGAACCCGAGCGGTTCGACGGCGTCGCGGATGCCGGCGGTGCAACTCGATTCAATCGCCCGCGATGGCGGGCGTCGATGCCGAACCGGGCTCGGCGTCCGGCTTCGTCATTTCGATTTCGATCTCCCCGTCGGCGACAGAGACGAGAACGTCGTCGAAGTTCTTGCGATACTCGGTCGCGTGCTTGCCGGAGGTGTTGATCCGAACCTGCTCCGTGACCAGATCGGCCTCGGTCAGCATCTCGACCTTTCGGTAGGCCGTCGACATCGGGATCTCACACCGCTCTGAGAGCTCCGTCGCCGTCAACGACTCCTCGCTCGTCGCCTCGAGGATAGACCGGCACGCGTCGTCGTCCAGCGCGGCGAGTACCGCCTGCGGGTCGACCGGATCGATGGCGCGCCATCCTCGTGCGGAGCCGTCTCGTGCGTCGGGATACATCCTGGACATCTGTTACAGCTTCCACTACCGACCAGGCACCCTCCAATTGAGTCCCAATAAATACAGGGTACTTTATAACGGGCCGACCGGATCCCCCGGATCGACCGGTCTCGCGTGCGTTCGGTGCGGGCCGGCTAGCGAGTCCCCCCGGTTTGCGATCCCCGTTCTATGGCGATTCCGACGCACGTGATCTGTCGACCGTTCGAACGCGGACGCAGGGTTTAGGAGGGTGGACTCACCATCGATTGATAATGGGAATGGGGATCCGCGCGGAGGTGAAAATCGACGACCTGTCCGACTGCGTCGTCGCACAGGCGTCGGCCGAGACGAGCGGCCGGATTCACTCCGTCTCGAAGAGCACCAATCCGTCCGCGACAGAGCGCGTGACCGTGGAGTTCATACTCGAGGCCGACCAGTATCCCGACGAGTTCGACGTCGACGCCGACCTGTCGCCGATCTTTTCGTACGGCTCGAGTTCGGTCTATCGCTTCCAGCGCGAACTCGGGGGTGGCTGCCCCTGCGAGTCCGTCGAGAAGTTCGACTGTCCCGTCGTCGATATCCGCACGCAGGACACGGCGCTGTACCTGACCTTTCACGCGCCGGACATGCACCGGCTACAGGCGGTCATCGGCGAACTGCGCGACCGCTACGCGAACCTCGACGTCCGGCGACTGCTTCGGTCCCAGCAGGATCACGACGAACGGAATCTCGTCTTCGTCGACCGAAGCACGCTGACCGCCCGTCAGACCGAAGTCCTCGAGACCGCCCACCGAATGGGGTATTTCGAACACCCGAAGCGAGCCAACGCGGGCGAGGTCGCCGACGAACTCGGCATCACCAGTACGACGTTGACCGAACATCTCGCAGCAGCCCAGTCGAAACTGCTGGGCACGATTCTCGACCGCGAGTAGCCCCGACCCGTCGAGTCCGGCGGGCGGACCGACGGCTCACGGGTCCTCGGCGGGGAGGGTGATCCGCAGTTCACCGTCGACCTCGTAGAAGTATCCCCGTTCGAGCAACCGGGTGATCGCGTAGTCGGCGTCCCCCGGGTCGAGTTCCAGTTCGTCGGTCGTCCGCAGGACGTCGACCGCGTGTTCGCGCCGGATCGCCGGGACGCGGTCGACGCTCTCGCCCCGATCCGAATCTCGTATCCGATCTGAAAGAACGGTATAGGCATCGGTGATCCACTCAGGGAGCGATGGCCGGGGATCGTCGGTCGAGGGCATCTATCAGCTCACCAGTATGTGATCGTTCACGGGCATCCCGCTTAACTGTATCCCGCGTGAGACGTGGATTTTCCGACTCGCCACGAGCGACACGTGCCACGGTGATACCGGGCGCCCCGCCCCCGTCGCCGCTCGAGAGTGCGCGTACCTGCTCGCACCTGAGGCCGTCCGTCGTCGGCCGGATTCCGCCGTCGTTCGTCGGGCTCCGTTCGGGCGCTGTAACTCGTCACCCTGTCGAGGGACACGCCCCGCTTTGCGGGTGAGCGCCCGAGTTGACTCGAGCCGTAAGAACGTATCGGGACCTACAGATGACCGGTACCGAACCGCAACCATATATATACTGGACACACAGCTACAACGTACGCAATCGAGGACGCACACCACGGCTCCGTCATGAGTAGATACCAGTTCACGTGCCCGGAGTGCGGGCAGGAAATCGAAGTCAACGAATCGATGCGGGAAGCCACGCTTTCACACGGCTGTCCAGTCTGTACGGCGTCGGTGTCCCAGTCCGACTTCGTGGCGGAGCAACAGACCGAGAATTGAGTTCGCTCGCGCTCTCGACGGATCTCCGGTTACGCTTCCCGATCGACGTCGGTCCGTCGGCCGTTGAGCGTCGTCGGCTCGAGGCGATAGAGTTCGATATCCAGCGATTTCTTCCCTTTGGCCCAGATCTCGAATAGCGGTCGCTTCGCCTCGCCGTACTGGGCGATTTCTCCGGGCGTGAGCGCCGCCGGCTCGATGCTCTCGAGTCCCCCCGTCGCGATGACGCTCCGGTAAGTCGACCCCGCCTCGTCGTAGACGACGAGGCGAGCCTGCGGCGAGGACTCGAGGAACTGGCGCTTTTCGCTGTCGGGCGTCGACACAAGCCGCATGTAGAACTCCCGCTCGTCGTCGTCGTACCCGTACGAGATCGGGATCGCGTAGGGTTCGTCCGTGCGCGCGAGCGACAGCACCCCCGTCTCGCGACGACTGAGAAAGTCGTCGATCTCCGCGTCGGTCATCTCGGTCTCCTGATCGATGGCCATCGTCTCAGTAGTTTGCCAATGGTGAAACACTATCTTTATAGTTGCCATCGACCGCCAGACGTGCTGTCAGCGGACTGCACTCCCGCTGTATCGTGGCCGGCGACTCGGCCGGTCTCAGTCCCAGGACTCGGAGTCCGTCCCGCCGCGTCCGATGACCACCGGTTCCCGGACCTCGAGAGCCGTTTCGAACTCGGATTCGCGACCCGTCCGCCGGCCGATTCGGAGCAGTTGTTCTTCGTGTGCGCGCCGGACGGCCGCCCGTTCGCGGTCGGTCCCGTCGAGCGCCTCGCCGAGTTCGTCCCAGTGGCCCCTGGGGACGAGAAATAGGTCGCGGTCTTCGTCCGTACACAGGCGTTCGTACTCACGGCGGTATCGGTCGATTTCGGGACCCAGCAGCTCCTGTGTGCGCTCGACGAGATCGGGGAGCGCGGCTGCCGGTACGCTCGCCTTGGCAGCCGTCAGCAGGAGTACTTGCCCCTCGATCGGGTCGCCCGTCATTCACCCACCCGCGCGCATCGCCTTCTGTGCGAACCGTTCGACGAGGGGCTCGAGGACGTCTTCGTCACCCTCGAAGACGACCGTCACTTCGGTTAGCGAAAGCGTCGGTCCGATGCCGACCGTTTCTGCGGAGAGCGTCGCCGTCCAGTCGTCGCCCTCGACGGTGTCGTCGTCGACATGCTGCCCCCCTAAATTCGTTAGATACCGGATCGCCAGTCGCTCGGAGATGCCGCGAAAGGAGCGCTCGAGACGCGTCGTCATACGCATCGTTCGACGGCTGGACGCATATACTGTCCGGCGACGGTCCGAAGGCGGACGACGAGACGTCGAACGACGGAACCGGGTCGAGGAGCGAAACGGGAAGCGCTCTCGACGTCGATCGGCGTCGACCAGGTTCGCGATCGGCGTGGACGCACGATCGACGCGCGGTCACGCACCGTACCCGAGCAGTGCGACGCCGACGAGTCCCGCAGCGACGCCGGACAGCGGATCGCCGGCGATCGCCAGGCCGATCGCGAGCAACACGGTGACGGTGCCGACGAACAGACAGATCTGCTGTCCCATCGACCGGTTCTCGTTGCGATCGACGACCCAACTGAACCCGAGATCGACTACCAGTTCGACGACCGCATCGAGCATGGCTGCTGATATCGTGTCAGTGTCTGAAAAAGATACGGAACCGTTCTCGGCGGACGACCGTGGGCGTCGGCTCGCGCTATCCCCCGGCGACCGGCGGGAATACCGAAACGACGTCACCAGCCTCGAGCGTCGTGTCGACGCCCGCCATGTGAACCACGTTGCGGCCGTTCTTCAGGACGCTCAGCTGCGGGCGGATCGTCCCGGCCGCGAGCAATCGCCCCTCGAGGCCGTCGTACTCGGCCTCGAGTTCGGCGAGGACGTCGCCGACGGTGGCGTCGTCCGCGACCGTTCTCGGTTGCTCTTTTTCCCCGACGGCTTCTCGGAAGGTGGCGAAGAACCGGAGATCGATTTCCATACTCGAACGACGTGTGCTGTCGACTTGATCTCTTCCCCGTCCTGGCGGGTGATGGCCCCGAACGGCGGGATCGGGGCCCCCGATCGATCCGTCTTTTCGGTGCGGATCGTCCCGGGGGGTACTCCGGCGACTCGTCGCTCTCCCCCGAACGGCTACGGACGCCCGCCACCCGCGTTCAGGCCGCCGAGGCCGCTGGCGGTGAGGTAAACGAAATGGCGTCGATATCGGCTCGCTCGAGCGCGTCGTCGATACTGCGCGCACCGCGTTCCGCCGCCTCGTCCGCGTCGACGGCCTCGACCGTGACCGTCACCGAGAACGCGACCGTGATCGTGTACGGGTCGAACGGTGCGGTCGGATGTTCGTAGACCTCCGCGCCGGAAACGTCCCAGTCGGTGATCGTCCCATCGGCCGCGAGCCGCTCGAATGAGCCTGCGAGTTCCGTCGTCGCGTCGTCGCAGGCGGTCGTGTCGGATCCTCCGTGAAGCGTAACGAGCGTCGTCCCGTCGCGGGACACAGCGAACTCCATACGACTCCTAGCGAGGCCGAGAATTTGAACGCTTGGACTGAATCGGACGGCGGATTCTCGAGTCGGGGGACCGCGCTCCGTTCGGAGCCGCTATTCGATCCAGAACGGGATTTCGTGGTCCGACAGCAGCGACCGCATTCGTTCGACGCCGCTGTGGACGTCCCAGCCCTCGCGCGTGTAGTGTTTGTACGGATGGCGAAGCCACGAGTACTCGCGGTGGGCGAACACTTCGACGGCTCCCCCGCCGGTCCGAAACAGCGCGACGTGCAGTTGCCACTTCGCCATCGACGACTCGCGTCGAGCCCAGCTTCCGGCCGAGAGCCTGCCGTCGTCGTGGACCTTCAGGGAGGCGATCGGTTCCGGCTCGAAGGACAGCCCCTCGAGCGTCGATCGGGCTGCCTCGAGATCGCGCTTGACGGTGCCGACGTACTCGTCCGGGTGCTGTCTGCAGACCGCGTACCCACCGAGCGGTTCCTTGATTCGATGGAGCGCGGGAAGCACTCGTCGCCGAACGCGCGTCGTCAGGTCGATCGCGTCGGCCCCGTCCGCAGTGATTCTGTCGGTAGTCGCCACGGGTAGAGGTCTCGAGTGAGACTACTAATTCGTTATTTCTCCAAATATGACATTTGGTCCTGAGTGGGTCTCGAGAACCACGGAATCGGCCATTTGAGTGTCTCGAATACGTTTGTGAACGTATTTCACAGGTGGTATAAACGTCGGTGAAGACCGATCTTCGCCGGTCGTCACAGGTCGCGCAATCGGATCCCGTCTTCTACCAACCGCGCGTTTCGTTCGCGATCGAGTCGATCGCCGAGGTCCTCGTGCTCGTGGAGTTGGGCGATCACGTCCGCGTACAGCGTCCGCCACGCGATCGCGTAAATCGGAGACTGTCCCCAGGCCCGTAGTTCGGGGACCAGTTCGTCGTAGGTCTCGTATCGCTCCTCGAAGCGATCGATCGCGTCGAGGAGTCGACCGACGGCCTCCCGCTCGTCGTCGGCCTCCTCTAGCATTCGGTTGAGTCGTCTTTCCCATCCCGCGACCGCTTCCTGCATGTCCGCCGCGGCGCTTTCGTCGTCCGCGGGCAGTCGCTCGAGGATCGGTTTCGGAACGCCGAGTGTGATCTCCTCCATGCGTCCCGATACGCGGTCGTCTCTCAAGAAAATGGCTCCCATCGGACGGCGGCCGACGATCGATGGGTCCCGCGTCGTCGATCGAACTCACGCCCCGCTCTCGCTCCGCGATCGTTTCACGCGGTTCCCGCGCCGAAAACGGTCCTGTGAGCCGCGAGATAGTCGTACACGACGCCCAGAACCAGCCTGTAGACGAGATACGCGGCCAGCGTGATGACCGATAGCGAAAGGGTTTCGGCGACCGTTCGTCCGGCGCCTTCGCTTCCGATGGGCACGACGACGTATCCGGTCCACAGGACGACGCCGAAGACTGCCCCGTGAGCGGCACCCGAGTCGCCGGGAACCGCCCAGGTGAATCCACCGAAGAGAAGCGGCCACGCGAGGGCGAAGAGACCGCCGTACGTGACGAACCGCAGCGCCGCTGCCATCGGACTCCCGCCCTCTCAGTACGGCGGTCCGCCGATCGAACAGAAATTCGTGAACGTAACGAATACGACGAGGTTGGAACCGCGAAGCACGACGTCCACCCCGAGTAACACCACCGTGAGGACGACCGTGGCAGCCACGCCGCCGCCGATACTGCTTCTCACCGGCCCCATACCATCGGACTGTGCCACCGACGATCATAAACTTATATCTGATTGATGTGTTGTCGTCACTCACAGAAAACCGGGATGACCGGAACTGTTGGATGTCACACCTCTCGTGACGTATCGGCTGTCGGCCCCGCGCGACTCGAGTGCCTCGAGTCGCTGTCGTCCGATTTCGCTCGGCGAGTCGAAGAACTGTCCGACGAGAAGCGCCGTCGGTCGGGGCGGCCAGCGGCGAACCACCGGATTTGATATAGCGGTGTTTGATTTATTCTCGATGGCTGGCCGGCAGACGGTGCCCGCTTTCGTCAGTTCCAGGCGCTCGACGCGGTGATCAGCGTGTCGCGACTGCAGTCGTCATTTCGCGGCCGTTCGGACCGAACCGGGATCGTTCGAGTGGGCCCGGCGAAGGGACCGGAGAGCAGCTGTTCGGCGGTCGCGACCGAGAGTGACCGTGTTTTCCGAGCCGACCACCCTGATCGTTTCCGGCGGACCGAAACTGGTCTGTCGGGAACAGAATGCACGTCGGGGTCTCGAGCGGAGTCGCCTCGATCGGCGAGTCCCGAACGGCGCCGCCCGTCGCTTGCCGTCTCCGATCCGGTGAGTCTCCGAGTCGTGTTCGATCGGGTCGTCCATCGGCCAGCAGTCGACAACGAGAGACTGAGTTGCAGTCGTACCGTCCCGTTTCGGGGCCGCGAACCCCTGGTGTGAGCGCGTTATCGACACGTTCGCGCCGGGGATCGATCGGCCATTTCCCTCGTCGGTCCCACCGTCGTTCGAAACCGTCCCCGAACCGGGCGACTCGACGTCGGCTCCAACCCCGTTCGCGTGGCCACTACGCTCGAGTCACGGCTTTCGGGCCGTCGCGTTCGTCGTCTCCCGTGAACTGGATGCGATTCTCGACCGTGGTCCCATCGAATCGCTCGCGGTCCGACCGCCGCTTCCGTCGGTTCGACTGCCTCTCCGGTTTCGTCTCGAGCGGAGCCTCTCGCGTGCGTGCTCCGTCTCGTCCACTCGGCGACTGTGGCTCGTTACCATGTGTCGTGGATGTATCGACGATGGCGATCTCCACCGATCTGTCCTGGGTGTGGAACTCGTGGTATCGACGGACTCGCTCGCCCCGGTCGCGAGTGCGCCGACACCCCCGTCAGGTGCCGATACAGGCTCGGCCGGGGAGTTCGGGAGTGGGCAGCGGAGGATGAACAGCGTCGATTCCAGCGCACGCGCCCGACTGGTCAGCACCCGTCGATTCCGCACACGAACTCGACGGGTACTCGATCGCTGCATCCTCGAGACCGTCTCGCCGGTCCGAGTGCACCGTCCCGATATAAAACGCGATCCCCGAACCAGCGCCCATAAAGTGTATGATGGTATATCGAATCCGCGCCCGGCGGGTGTGGATCTGGCGTTCGCTGACCCAGGTTCGGCTTTAGCCCGCTGCGTCACCCCACCGTTTCCGAGGCGCGCGTCGATCGGGCGGGTTCGATACCCCACGCGGCCCGTGGCTCGGGCAGCGATCGGTCCGGCACGGATTCGGTTTTGCGACGTGGACGCGCCCGACCCTGACTCAGCCGTTCAGTTCCGGGTCGTCACCGCGGGCGGACACCGGCATTCGTCGATTTGGACACCCTCCGTTCGCCGAGCGCACGTGGCGTCGCCGCGTCCGTCTCCGCCGATGGGTGCCGCGACGTGAACGCTCCCCAACCGCGACACCGTCTCCGCGTTCGGTATCGGAAATTCGGAACCGGCCCGGCGTCGTTTAAGACCCTCGAGACCGAACCGGTCCGGTGTGATCGTCGACGGTCGCGTCCTGCGCGAGGATTTCGTGCCGAGCGAGGTGGTCCACCGCCACGACGAGGTGAACCTCCTCTCTGAAGCCCTCGAGCCGCTGTTGTACGACGGGCGGCCGGACCCCGCTTTCCTGTTCGGGCCGACGGGCGTCGGCAAGACCTGTATCGCTCGCTACACGCTCGCGCAGTTGCGCGAACAGGAGCCGACGGTGCGGGTCGCGTACGTCAACTGCTGGCAGGAGTACACGCGCTTTCGGGTGCTGTACAGCCTCCTCGAGTCGGTCGACCGCGCGGTCGACGTCCACCGATCCACGCCGAAAGACGAACTGTTCGATCGGCTCTCCCGAGCGGACGATGGGTCGATCGTCGTTATTCTGGACGAGGTCGACCAGCTGGAGGAGACGAGTGCGCTGTACGACCTCCACCGCTTGCCCCACGTTTCGCCCGTGTTGATCGCCAATCGCGAGGAAGAACTGTTCGCGAGCTTCGACGATCGCGTGCGCTCGCGGTTCCACGCCGGAACGCGCGTTCGGTTCGACCGCTACGGCACCGACGAACTCGCGGCGATCCTCGCGAAACGGGCCGAAAAAGCCCTCGAGCCGGACGTCGTGACCGACGCACAGCTGCGAACGATCGCCGACGCGGCGTCGGGCGACGCTCGCGTCGGTATCGGCATCCTCCGGTCGGCCGCCCACCGCGCGGAGCGCCAGGGGCTGGGATCGATCACCGCCGGGACGCTCGAGGCGGCGATCCCGGACGCTCGAACGGCGATCCGCCGGAAGACCGTCGAAGGACTGATCGAACACCAGCGGGTGCTGTACGACGTGATCGCGGAGGCGGGCGAGATCGAACCGGGAGACCTCTACGAGGTGTACGAGCGGCGGGTTGAGGAGCCGAAAACGAACAGGACGCTGCGAAATTACCTGACGAAGATGGTCCACTACGACCTGATCGAGGCCGTCGGCGAGCGCCGCGGGCGGACGTACCGTCTCGTCGACGAGGACGACGAGGACGGTGGCGACACCGACGCCGATGGAACGGGCGGACGTCGGTGATTCGGTCGGTCGTGGTCACTGGTCGCCGTTCGCCAGTCGCAGGTCACCGATCACAGCCCGTCTAGACGGCCTCGATCGCCGCGCGTTTCGGAAACGGAATCGGTAATCGAAATCGGCCACGAGAAGCACTTCGACCGCAGAATCGGGCGATTAACCGAGTTTCGGAAGTATCGGAAACCGGGTTCCGCCGCTTATGCGCGTTCGCGTTAGCCATCACGTATGCACCGACTCGAACTCGAGCCCGGAGTGACACTGCTGAACGTCCCGTCGCCGCGGTCGGGGATCGTCCGCCGGCTGGTCTGTGATCGGCTCGCCGACTGCGATGGCGGAGCGGCCTACTGGATCGACGCGCGGAACGCGGCTTCGACCCACGCCCTGTACGACTGCGCCTCGAGCCCGCGCGTCCTCGAGGGCCTGCGCGTTGCGCGGGCGTTTACGGCCTATCAACACCACTCGCTGGTCCGAGCGGTCGCCCGACGGGCCGGGCCGACCACGTCGGTTCTCGTCGCGCCGAACGTCGCCAGCCTCTACCGTGACGACGACCTCGCGGCGTGGGAGCGCGCGGATCTGCTGTCCGCGAGCCTCGAGATCCTGTCCGAACTGGGCCGGATACTCGACTGTCCGGTGGTGCTCTCGAGCGCCGACGGCGGTGCACGGGCCGGGAGCGATCGCGACGACGCCGCGTCCGGCGCGCTCGCCGACGCCGCCGATACGACGATCGATTGCACCCGCACGCGCGAGGGGCTCCGACTCGAGGCTGCGGGCGACGACGCGGCGTCGACGGGCCCGACGGCGGGCTACTGGCACGGAACCGTGTGGCAGACGACGATCCCGTACTGGGTCGACATCTGCGGCGCCGTCGACGCGGTCGATTCCGTCGTCGACGCCCACGATCGGGGGCTGCTCGAGGTGAGCGGCTGATGGGCCGAACGAACCCGACGTACCGCGACGCCCTCCGGCGCCTCGAGTCGGAGTGGGAGCCGATGCGCCGGGCGCTGCGCCGGGAGTACCAGGACGATTTCGACCGGCTGTTCGACCGGGCCCGAGAGTTCGCCGACGCGGCGGGGTACGCGAACCCGCCGCGGCCCGAGCGGGCGCTCGTGTTGTCGCTGTTGCTCGCCCACGAGGTCGAACTGCGTCGGCTCCGCGCCGAACTCGCTGCGCTCGAGGGAGGCAGTGGCTGCATCGACTCCACCGAGGGTGGAGACGAGCCCGCTGGCGGGACGGACGGGTCCCCCGGGGACGGCACCGAATGAGCCCCTACACGTTCGAGTTCGAGGACGGAACCGTACGGGAGTGGACCCTGACCGAGGAGGGAGCCGAGCCGACGGCCGTCGCGGACTACGCGCCGTCGCTGTTCGTCGCCGGCCCCGACGGTGCACTCGCCGGCCTCCGGGAGCGACTCGAGGCCGATCCGAAGGTCGCCGCGGCCCGAACCGAGCGGTGGGCGACGAGTCTCCACGAGGCTCACGCGGGCGAGCGAAGCCGCGTCCTGCGGGCCGATCTCGAGCGCGTCGACGAGATCCGGACGCTGGCTCGTGAGATTCGGGGCGTCCACGAGCGCGACGCGCACGCTCCCGGTACGTTCCGGCTGTTCGACGTGGACCTCGCGCCGGGGTTTCGATACTGC
The DNA here is from genome assembly GCF_024227435.1 of Natrinema caseinilyticum. Lineage (GTDB taxonomy): Archaea > Halobacteriota > Halobacteria > Halobacteriales > Natrialbaceae > Natrinema > Natrinema caseinilyticum. Next base: position 3,066,757 of record NZ_CP100445.1, on the reverse strand, counting down.
CTCGATCGGGACCGCGATCCGACGCCGACCCGCGATCTGCGACAGCTCCGGCTCGCACTCGACGAGGCCGCGCTGGCCGACGGCGACGTCTCGGTGTTGGAACTCGACGGCGAGCCCGTCGGGGGTGACGAACCGCACGTCCTCCGGACGCTTCGGCGCCGCCTCGAGCGGCGGGATCCGGACGTCCTCGTGGTGAGCCACGCCGAACTGGTGCCGGAACTCGAGCGCCGGGCCGAGGCGCTCGGCCTCGAGTTCCACCTCGGCCGCCGGCCGGGGCTGACGAAACTGGCGAGCGAGAACACGTACGCGAGCTACGGGCAGGTGGGCCACTCGCCCGCGCGATACCGCGTCCCGGGTCGGGCGATTATCGACACCTCGAACAGCTTCCTCTGGCACCAGTCGGGACTGGCGGGGATTCGCTACATGGTCGAGCGAACGGGCCGGCCGCTGCAGGAAGCCGCCTGGGGGAGCATCGGTACGCTGTTGACCTCGAGACAGATCCGGCTCGCCCGTCGGCGGCGGGCGGTCCTCGCCCCGTGGAACAAGTGGGAACCGGAGCGGTTCACCGACGTCGAGACGCTCCACGCGGCCGACCGCGGCGGGTTCACCTTCTCGCCCGAGGTCGGTTTCCACGAGGACGTCCACGAGATCGACTTCGCCTCGCTGTATCCGCGGATCATCTGCGAGCACAACGTCAGTCCGGAGACGGTCGGGTGCGACTGCGACGTCGGCGATATCGATCACACCGGAACGACTCCCGTTCCCGACCTCGGCTACGAGATCTGCGAGGACGACGGCTTTCTCCCCGCGGTCCTCGAGTCGCTGATCACGGATCGGGCCGCGATCAAGCGACGACTCGACGACGATCCGCCCGACGACGAGGCCGCCCGACTTCGCGCCGAATCGGGCGCGATCAAGTGGGTCCTCGTCTCCTGTTTCGGCTATCAGGGGTACCGAAACGCCAAGTTCGGTCGAATCGAGTGCCACGAGGCGATCAACGCGTACGCCCGGGAGATAGCCCTGGCGGCCAAACGGCGCCTCGAGGAGGCGGGCTGGCGGATCGTCCACGGCATCGTCGACAGCCTCTGGGTGACGCCGCGAGTCGACGAGCCGGAACCGCTCGCGGCCGTGACCGCCGACATCTCCGCGACCGTGGGGATTCCGCTCGAGCACGACGGCAGCTACGAGTGGGTGTGTTTCGTCCCGTTGCGCGACTCGATCGGGAGCGGCGGTTCGGTCGACCGCGGCGGTTCCGGCGGACGCGCTGACCGGAGTGGACACCGCGGTTCCGGCGGCGGTCGTGCCGGCGGGGGCGCGTCTGCGGGTGCGCTCACCAGGTATTTCGGCAAGCGCACGGGCGGCGAGTACAAGTTCCGGGGGATCGAGGTTCGCCAGCGGAGTACGCCGTCGTTCGTGGCGGACAGCCAGCGCGCGTTCGTCGAGGCGCTCGACCGCGAGCGCGATCCCGAGGCAGTCTGTGATGTCCTCGGCCGACGGCTGCGCGAGCTTCGGGCCGGCGACGTCGATCCCGCCGACCTCACGGTTACGAAACGCGTCTCGCGGCGCCTCGCCGACTACAGCCAGCGGACCCACACCGTCGCGGCGCTCCGGCGGTACGAGCGCCGGGGAATCGATCGCCATCCCGGCCAATCGGTCGAGTACGTCGTCCGCGACGACGACGCCCGCGGCCCCGAGCGCGTCCGGCTCGCGCTCGAGGAGCCTCGCGCATACGACGCCGACTACTACGCGACGCTGCTCGTGCGGGCATGCGAGAGCGTCGTTTCGCCGCTCGGCTGGGACCGCTCCCGAATCCAGCGTTCGTTGCGCGACGGCCGGACGGTCCGACTGTCGACGTTCACCGACTGAGGGGCGGGACCGATCGTCTCGCAACTGCGAGTATCACGCCGAACGAACGGTCAGCTTCGATCGAAGATCGGCGCCAGGTTTACACGGCTCGCGGCCGTTTGAACCGAACGATGACACCCTCGGATTTGTCAGGGCCGCTCCGCTCTCCCGGCCGACGTCGGACGGCCACCGCGGCATTCGACCGACGGATGCTCGAGCCGTCCGACCGCGAAGCGGGGATCGCGGAGGCCGACGCCGGCGCGCTCTCGCGGGGCGCCGCCTCCGAACCGTTCGGGTCGAGTCTCCAGCGCGTTCGATCGATTCCACTGTCACGGCGCCGACCCCGAACCACCGGAATCGACGTCTCGAGACCGGACCGACCGAGACGGGGACTCGACGACCGATGACTGACACGGGACCCTTTCGGCCCGAGCCGGCACAGATCCTGTTAGTCGAGGACAACCCCGGCGACGTCCGCCTGACGAAGGAGGCGTTCAAACAGGGCCGTATCGAAAATGATCTGCACGTCGTTTCCAACGGTGCCGAGGCGCTCGACTTTCTCTCCGGGCGCAACGACTACCGCGACGCGCCGCACCCGGACCTCATCCTGTTGGATCTCAACCTCCCGGGCAAGGACGGCGAAGACGTCCTCGAGGAACTCAAAGACGACCCGTCGCTTCGACCGATCCCCGTGATCATCCTGACGAGTTCGCGGGCGGAAGAAGACGTCGTCAAGTCCTACGAACTCCACGCCAACGCCTACCTCACGAAGCCGGTCGATCCAGACGAGTTCATCGAGACCGTACGCGCCTTCGAGAAGTTCTGGTTTTCGGTCGTTCGGCTCCCGCCGGAGGTCGATAATTCGTGAGCGAGACCGACACGCAACCGACCGGCGAAGAGGACGCGACGTCGGTCGACGCGCTTCGGATCCTCCTGATCGAAGACAATCCCGGCGACGCTCGGTTGATCCAGGAGATGCTTCGGGATACAGAGGAACTCGTCCAGCGGGTCCAGCCCGCAGAAGACGTTAGCCAGCCGCCGGCAATATTTCGGGAGAACCGCCTCGAGGACGGGCTCGCGGCGGCCGAATCCGAGCCGGTCGACATCGTCCTCCTCGATCTGAACCTCCCCGACAGTGAGGGGCTCAAAACGCTCGAGAGGGTCGACGCGGAAACGGCGGAGACGCCCATCGTGGTCCTGACCGGCGTCCGTGATCAGCAAGTCGGCGTCAAAGCGCTCCAGCGCGGTGCCCAGGACTTCCTCGTCAAAGACGAGGTGACGAGCGAACTGCTGGTACGGACGATCCACCACGCCATCGAACGCGCCACCCAGCAGCGCGAGCGCCGCCAGCAGCGCGAGCAACTCGAGGCGCTCAATCGACTCAACCGGATCGGCCACGACATCACGCACGCGGTGATCACGACCGAAACGCGGGCGGAACTCGAACAGCGGGTCTGCGATCGGCTCGCCGAATCCGACGCCTACCGATTCGCCTGGATCGGCGGGGTCAATCCGGGGAGCGACAGCGTCGTTCCGAAGGCGGCGGCTGGCGTCGAGGAGGGGTACCTCGACGAAATCGAGATCACCGTCGACGAGAACGACGACAGCGGTCGGGGACCGGCCGGAACGGCGATCCGGACCGGCCAGGTCCAGGTCCTGAACGACGTCGAAACCGCTCCCGAATTCGAGCCGTGGCGGGAGGCGGCGCGCGCCCGCGACTATCAGTCGTCGGCTGCGGTTCCGATCATCCACGAAGACCTCGTCTACGGCGTGTTGGGCGTGTACTCGTCCTCGCCGCGGGCGTTCGCAGGGCCGGAAACCGGCGTTCTCGCCCGCATCGGCGACGTCATCGCCCACGCGATCACGGCGATCGAACGCAAGGACGCCCTGGTCAGCGACGCCGTCATCGAACTCGAGTTTCGCGTCGATGCCATGGCGGAACCGCTGGTCGACCTCTCGGCGGCAGAGTCGTGTACGATCGAATTCGAGCAACTGGTCGGCGGCGACGAGACGCTGCTGGCCTACGGATCGGCACGCGGCGTCTCACAGGACGCGTTTCGCGAGGTCGTCGAGCGGACCGACGGCCTCGACGACGTCCGATTCCTCGCGACGCGACGCGACGACTTCGAATTCGAACTCGTGGCACCCGCGGCCGTCTCGCTGTTCGAGACGATCGCCACCCACGGCGGCCACGTCGCGTCGGCGAGGATCGACGACGGCGAGTTCCGATTCGTCGTCGAACTCCCGCGCGGTCGGGACACCCGCCGGATGATCGAGTTGATCAAGGCGAGACGCGACGACGTCACCTACCTCGCCCAGCGCACGACCGAACGGCGCGAGCGCGGCGACTCCGGCTCGCCGTCCGTTCTCGAGGAAGAACTGACCGATAAGCAGCGAGCTGCCCTCGAGACGGCCTACTTCGCAGGGTACTTCGACTGGCCCCGCGGGAGTACGGGCGAGGAAATCGCCGACCGACTCGGCATCGCGCCGGCGACGTTCAACCAGCACCTCCGGACGGCCGAGCGGAAGTTCTTCGATTCGGTGCTGGGGGAGCAGTAGTCGGATCGGATTTTCGGAATACGGAACGCAGAACGCGGACCACGAACCGGTTCAGCGGCCGAACCCGTCGGCGATGAGCTCGTGAGACCGAAGCACGTCGTCGTGGTCGGCGATGATATTCTGGACGATCACGTCGTCGACGCCGACACGATCTGTCAACTGCTCGAGCAGGTCCGCGACCGTTTCGGGACTCCCCGAAATCGAGCGCGGCCAGTCGCCGTCCGGAAGCGGATTCGGCGTCGGCTCCGGGACGCCGCCGAGTTCGTCGATCGCGTCCTCGACGGTCGAGGGTCGGCCGACGTCGCCGCGTCGCAGCCGCTCGTAGGTCGCTTCCGCGGTCGCCCGAAGTCGCGCAGCGTCGCCGTCGGTCTCGGCGCAGGCGACGTTCGTGGCGAGCATTCCCTCGGGCTCGTCCGGCCCCGCGCCGACCGACGAGGGGTCGAAGGCATCCCGGTACGTTTCGAACGCGCGTTCGGCGAGATTCGGCCGGATGAACCCGGCAAAACAGTACCGGAGCCCGAGCGAACCGGCGATTTCGGCGCTCGAGGGGCTCGAGCCGAGGACCCACACCTCGGGGACGTCGTCGGCGGAGCGCGGTAGTTGTAACTCGGCGTACGGGTGGCCGTCCGGAAACCCGTCGGAGAGGTGGGTGACCGTCGCGTCGATCTTCTCGGCGTGGTCTTCGTCGGGGTTCTCTTTTCGTCGTCTGGTTCCCAGGGCGCGATCCGCCGCCGGAATTCCGGTCGCCCGACCGAGCCCGAGGTCGACGCGACCCGGTGCCAGCGCGTCGAGGCCGGCGAACGTCTCCGCCACCTTGAACGGCTGGTAGTGGTTGAGCAGGACCGTCCCGGAACCGAGCCGGATGTCGTCCGTTTCGGCCGCGAGATACGCGATCAGGGTTTCCGGGGTCGTACTCGCGATCGAATCTGCCATCCCGTGGTGCTCGGCCACCCAGAACCGCGAGTATCCGAGTTTCTCGGCCGTTCGGGCCAGTTCGACCGTATTTTCGTACGCCTCAGTCGCTGTCCCACCGTCCGGAACCGGCGCGAGATCGACGATCGAGAGGTTCACACCGGCCGTTTGGGAGAAGACGGTGAATAACCGCTCGGTCTGCGCTTCTCGGCACCGTCGAATCCGCGTCTCGTCGGTCGGTCCGTCACCGTCGAGACCGTCTCCCGCCGTTCAGCCCGGCCGCTCGAGGGCGGACCGCGTTCCGGCGGACACCAAAAGAGGACTAGGCGCTGCGAGGTTCGGTCGCTGGCGGGGCCGTCGCGTCGCCGGATCGGCTGGTGACGGCGACCGTGACCATCGCGAGGCCGATCACGAGGAGGTTGATGCCCACGAGCAGGCCGACCGCCCAGGCGGCGGTGGCCGGGAAGCCGACCCAGAGGAGGCCGGCGAGGACGAACGAGATGAGGCCGCTGAAAGCGACCACCGCACGTCCCGACGAACTCTCCATCCGCACTGCGGTCGCCAGTTCTGCCACGCCGTCGACGGCGAAGTAAGCCACGAGCGCCAGCGTCAGGGTGAGAAGCGCCACGGTGGGCGCCGCGAGAACGGCGAGGCCGGCGACGACCGAGACGATCGCGAGGGACGCTTGCCAGGCCGATCCGCGCCAGCCGCGAACGGTGAACGCGTGAACGCCGTGGACGATTCCGCCGACGACGAGCAACGCGCCGATCGCGAGCGATACGGACAGTCCCGTCACGAGGGGGAAAGCCATCGCGAGGATCCCGATGAGACCGATAACCGCTCCCGAAAGAGCGAGGGGCCGCCATTCGCTCTCGAGGGAGTAGTTCCCGACGGACCCCATGCTTGCTGTGATTCTACTCATTGGATTCACCGATACGACGTACGTCGTGTACGGATATAAAACAACTATACGATTTGACAGTGCGTCCCGGTACCGGACTGGTCCAAAAACGGGACGAACGGTATTGCTGGCCGGTCTCGAGCGATAATTCGATCCACGCCGACGCTCCGGTCCCGGTCGAAACGTGGCGGTTATCGTGCTCGCGATGACAGCGTACGTCGTGACCGACGAGGCCGACGAGAAGCGCGACGAGTCCGGCGAGACGCACGACGAATCCGGCGAGACGCACGACGACACGGACGAGAGACGACTCGAGTGCGATCTCTGCGGGGAGTGCGTGCCGGTAGCGATTCACCGCGAACACCTGCTCAAGGAGTGCTCGGGCGGCTGAGGCGCGTCCCCGCGAGGGCGGTACCGGGTCGGATATCGCCACCGCTCTCCGTGAGTCGCTCTCGAGAGCGGAGTCGCCCGGTGACTGGGGAACCGACCGACAGCGGCGCTCCAGGAACGCGGGAAACACCGAAGGGAATAGGTGCGTGTCGGCCCGAATAGCGGTATCGATCGCATGGTGATTGGAATGTCGGTCGCCGGCGACTGGCTCGACCCACAGCTCGCTCCCGTCCTCATCGCGGTGATCGCCCTCGCGGTACTCGGCACCACGGCCCTGTTCGCCGTTGGCCTCACCGCGTACGCCCGGCGGCGGACGATCCGGTATTGCCTGATCGCAGTCGTGCTCGGCCTTCTCGTCGTTCGGTCGCTCACCGGACTCGGAACCGTCCTCGGCCTCGTCCCGATGACGGTCCACCACCTGGTCGAACACGGCTTCGACTTCCTGATCGCCGTGCTAGTTCTCTACCTGGTCTTCCGAAGCCGCTCGGCGTCCGACGACGTCTCTGTACGGTCTGACGACTGATTCGCCGGTCGAAACTCGAGGGAGCGCGAGCGACGCACCTGACCGGTCGTCGAACGCGGCCGCGATCCGTCGTGCTTTTGATTCGCGAGACCCGAGTGAGTTCCAAGCGAATGGCCCGGTATCACATCGAGACGTACGGCTGTACGTCGAACCGCGGGGAGAGTCGCGAGATAGAGCGGCGGCTCCGCGATGCGGGCCACTACCGGGTCGACGGCGTCGACGAGGCGGACGTGGCGATTCTCAACACCTGTACCGTCGTCGAGAAAACCGAGCGAAACATGCTCCGGCGGGCCGAGGAACTGGCCGACGAAACGGCCGACCTCTTCATCACGGGCTGTATGGCGCTGGCCCAGGGCGAGGCGTTCGCTCGAGCCGGCGTCGACGGGCAGGTCCTCCACTGGGACGAGGTGCCCGAGGCGGTCACCAACGGCGAGTGTCCGACGACGACGCCCGACGCCGAACCCATCCTCGACGGCGTCGTCGGCATCCTTCCGATCGCCCGAGGGTGCATGTCCGACTGCTCGTACTGCATCACCAAGCACGCGACCGGGAAGATCGATTCCCCGCCGATCGAGGAAAACGTCGCGAAGGCCCGCGCGCTGATCCACGCCGGCGCGAAGGAGATTCGCATCACCGGGCAGGACACCGGCGTCTACGGCTGGGACGACGGCGAACGCAAACTGCACCGGCTGCTCGAGCGCATCTGTGCGATCGACGGCGAGTTCCGGGTGCGAGTGGGGATGGCGAACCCGAAAGGCGTCCACGGCATCCGTGACGAACTCGCCGAGGTCTTCGCGGCGAACGACGAACTCTACGACTTCCTGCACGCACCCGTTCAGTCCGGATCTGACGACGTCCTCGGCGATATGCGCCGGCAACATCAGGTCGCGGAGTATCTCGAGGTGGTCGAGACCTTCGACGAGGCGCTCGAGTACTGGACGCTCTCGACGGACTTCATCGTCGGTTTCCCGACCGAGACCGACCGCGACCACGAGCAGTCGTTGGCGCTGCTCCGGGAGACGCGTCCCGAGAAGATCAACGTCACTCGCTTTTCCAAGCGGCCGGAAACCGATGCCGCGGACATGAAGGGCCTCGGCGGGACGATCAAGAAAGAGCGCTCGAAGGCGATGAGTGAACTCAAACGCGAGGTCGTCGCCGACGCCTACGCGGACATGGTCGGCGAGCGCCGCGAGGACGTGCTGGTCGTCGAAGCGGGCACCGGCGACTCCGTCAAGTGCCGCGACTCGGCCTACCGCCAACTCATCGTCCAGAACGCGAGCGAGTACGGCATCGAACCCGGCGATTTCGTCGATCTCGAGATCACGGCCCACGAGTCGATGTACGCGTTCGGAACGCCGGTTTAGGCCGGGATCGAAGCCGGCGCGAGACGTCGAACGGCAGCGACGGTACCGTTCGCGACGACGCCGGGCCGCGTCGCGTCGGTCTTCTCGAGACACGTGAGGGGAACGGTCAGTGCCAGTCTGCGGGAAAAAGGGGGGACACGTAAGCCCGCTCGGGAGAAATCGAGCGATATGAGCGACACGGTCGAGAAACCGATCCGGTGTCCGCGAGCCGAACGGGACGGAGAACTCGGGTGTGTGCCCGGGTCGATCATGGACCTGCTCAACGACGACGACGCTCGGGCCGTCTATCTGTTCGTCGAGGAGCCGACCACGGTTCCGGAGATTGCCGACGCGCTCGATCTCCCGCAGTCGACAGCCTACAGGAAAGTGGCGAACCTCCGCGAGGCCGGGCTGATACGGCAGCTCAATCGGCGATCCCAGGGCGGACTGCCCGCGCACTACGTTCAGGCGATCGACCGCGTCTCGGTGACCTACGACGATCCGCTTCGGATCGAGTGCACACAGCACGGCGAGACCCTCTACTGCGAACCCTGATTGCACGCCGTTCCACCGCGAGTCCCGGTCGTTCGATCCACGGCGACTCCGGTCGCGGTCCCGCTACAGATCCGCGACGGCGGTTTCGATCTCTTCGCGGGGAAGCGGCGAGATCCAGTCGTCGGCGACGAAGGCGTACGTGATCTCCCGGTCGGGATCGAGGACGAACGCGGACCGCCACGGCGTCGAAACGCCGGCCATGTGCGACCGGTCGGCGAGCAAGTCGAGCGACTCGCTCACCGTGCCGTTTACGTCCGCGAAGAAGCGAAAGCCCGGTCGATCCAGCCATCGGAGGAACTCGTTTTGCGCGTAGGGTCCGTCGCGACTCACGCCGAATACTGGAACGTCCTCGAACTCGTCCCAGCCGGCGCGAACGAACCGTTTCCACCAGTTCTGTGCGATCGCACTGAACGCGAAGCCGGTACAGACGACGACGCCCCCTCGAGCGCCGAGCGCGTCGGAGAGCGCCGTCGATCGGAACGTCTCGCCGTCACAGAGAAGCGCGTCGAAGTCCGCAACGGTCTCGCCCGCGGTCGGTGGCATATTCGAGGACTCTCGCGCGACTACAAAAAACTCGGTATCGCGGTGACGAGCGGCCGTGCGTCCGCACGATCACGATACGGCGATCGAAAATTCGATGGACCACGGGTGTGAGTTACCGCGTCGTACGCCCGCGACGGCGCTCCGTTCCGGATCACGACAGGCTCGCTCGACCCGATCGCCGCCTCGTCGCCGTCCGATAGCCGAGCACCGATCGTCGTCCCGGGCTGGTCTTTCACGCCCGGTCCCGTTTCTTCGTCCCGCGAGCGGCACCCATCCTTTTGGCGTCCTGCTCCGTACGACCGTTCATGGTCACGCTCTATCGGTTGGAAGGATGCCCGTTCTGTGAACACGTCGTCGACCGCCTCGAGGAACTCGACGTCGACTACGAGAGCATCTGGGTCGAGGGGCTTCACTCGAAGCGCAACGAGGTCAAACGCGTTTCGGGCCAGCGACAGGTGCCCGTCGTCGTCGACGACGGATACGGCGTGACGATGGCGGAGTCAAAACGCATCCTCGATTACCTCGAGGCGACGTACGCCTGACGCCGCTTCGGGAGGTCAGCCGCTATTCGTCTTCGTCGTCGTCCAGGCGGTGCGGATCGAGGCCGGGGTCTTCGACCGCCGGTGCACCGAGCGCCAGAATCACTCCCTCCTCGTCGCCGACGTTTCGGTGACCGTGACCGATCTCGGGTTTCGCGATCCAGAACGTCCCCGGGCCGGCGTCGACGTACTCCTCCTCGCCCGAACGGCCGAGTTTCAGCGAGAACTGTCCCTCCAGAACGTAGAACAGTTCCTCTTGCTCGCTGTGCGCGTGATACCCGATCTCTTCTCCCGGTTCGAAGTACCAGAGCTTGATGTTGAGCGAGTCGGTATCGAAGACCTCGTCGAGCGCCCGAATGCGTAGATCCGGCGGGATCTCATCGTCGTCGGAGAGGTCGGTGATCGGTACGTCCTCGGTGTGGACCACTTCGTAATCCATGCTACAAACACGCACGACAACGGATAACAAAAGTGTCCGGTTGCCTGGCCCAGTTTGCTGATTACGGAAGTGCGAGGGGAACGCCCCGCCCCGAACGGCGGGGACGACGCGGTCGCGTCGGAACGCGAGTACACGCGACGTCTACGTGCGCGCGACCGCGAGCGCTGATCGACGATCGGCGTCGATCACCGATCCGTCACTCGAACGTGACGGCACGGCACTCGTCGGGTACGGTTGCCCCGTCTTGAGCGCCGAAGGACTCGCGAAGGTGGTCGTAGGTCTCCTCGAGCGCCTCGACGATCACCGTCGTGTCGCTGATGACGGGCATGAAGTTGGTGTCGCCCTGCCAGCGCGGGACGACGTGAGTGTGCAGGTGATCGTCGATCGAGCCGCCGGCCCCGTCACCGAGGTTCAAGCCGGCGTTGAACCCGTCGGGCTCGAGCGCTTCTTCGATCGCGTCGAACGTCCGTTGTTTCAAGCGGGCGTGGTCGAGGAGCACGTCGTCTTCAAGCGCGGCGTACTCGCCGGTATGGGTGTGGGGAATAACCATCGCGTGACCCGGGTTGTACGGGTAGTTGTTCAGCATGACGAACGCGTTTTCGTTACGTGCAACGATGCGGTTTTCCCGGTCGCGTTCCTGCTCGGGGAGTTCACAGAAGACGCATTCGTCGACGGTCGGGTTTTTCTCGTCGCGCTCGATCCACTCCATCCGCCACGGTGCGAAGACCTGTTCCATACTCGCTATCACTCGAGGTTTTCCTAAAGCGTTTTACTCCGTCCGTTTCCAGCGAGGGCGGCGACAAGCGGCCCTTGAAAAAATTTCTGCGAGAGCCGGACATTTCGGAACCACTGCACGTAAGTCAAAAAATAAACGGTATTAAACCCTCTCAGCCGATTTTAATAGCAGTATAATTCTCGGTTGTGAGTTTCACTACTCAGTTCTCAAAACGAAGCATGGGTTTAAGAGGAGTCTATGGCAAGTAATATGTTAATGGCAACGACCGACAACTCATTCAGCGGGATGACCGAACACTGCACGGAATGCGACCTGGAAACCCTCCACGAAGTCTCGGTCCAGATACGGGCGGAGAGTCTGAAGAAGGAGAACGCACAGTTCTCCCGTGAACCCTACCGCGTGGCCGAGTGCCAGCGGTGTGGGAACCGCACGAGCCAGCGGATGAACAACGCCTGATCGGCTGGCGACGACCGAACGAGCGACGAATCGCACTGATAACCTGGTCTCCCGCATCCTCTCAAATCGGCGAGCACGTCTCGCTCACTCTCTCTATTACCGATTCGAATTCCCAACGGGCTACGCAGTCGTTACCTCACACCCGTCTTCGGTGACGATGATCGTGTGTTCTTTCTGGCTGACCAGGAAGCCGTCGTCTTCTTTCAGGACCGGATACCCGTGGACGATATCGTTGCGTTTGAGCCTGCGTAGCGCCATTTCAGGCCGGTCGGTCTCGAGCCAGCGCGTCGCAAACGGCAGGGTGCGAAACTCCTCGGTGATTTGTTCTAACGCGTCGCGAGCCTGTCTGTTGCGCACGGTCCCCTCGCGCTCGAGCGAGAAGATCTCCTCGTTGGCGCCTTCCGTGACCTTTCCGCCACCGTCGGTCGCGAACGGCTCGATCGCGACGACGTCGCCGACCTCGAGTGTCGCCCCCTGTGAGACGTCGCGATTGGGGATGTTCGGACTGGTGTGTTGCTCCCAGTGCCCCAGTCCGTGGCCGGTCAGGTTGACGACGGGATTGTAGCCGTACCCGTCGATGACGTCTTCGATCTCTGCGCCGATATCCCCCGTGTCGACGCCCGGTTCGACCACTTCGAGGGCCGCCTCGAGCGCCTGTTCGGACGCCTCGGCGAGTTCCGGATTGCCGGAGAGGTCGACGGTGATCGCGGTGTCTGCCAGCCAGCCGTCGACGTGGACACCGATATCGAGGTTGATCATCTCTTCGCCGAAGGTGGTCTCGTCGTCGATCGACGGCGTCGCGTGAGCTGCCTCCTCGTCGACGGAGATATTGACGGGAAACGCGGGTTTGCCACCGAGTTCGCGGATCCGGTCTTCGGCCCACTCGGCGACCTCGAGGTGGCTTGCGCCGACCTCGACGCGTTCTGCGGTTTCATCGCGTACCTGCGCGAGGATCGCTCCCGCTTCGCGGTGTTTCTCGTACTGCTCGGACTCGAGGTCCACCTCGGATTCGGTCATGCACCGGGGTTCGACCGATCGACAAAAAGAGGTTCCGCCTCTCGTCCGTCGTCGGTAGGTGCCACTCGAGCGGCGGCGATCGCCTGTGGTTTCGACGGTGACACATCACGGAATGTGAGCGCGCCGCGTCCGCGATGCACTCCGCACTCGATTCACCTTCACCGTCGTTCGTACCGCGTCACCACACCACCGCCTGTACCGTCCGGTACGGAGTCCACGCTGATACTCAGCCGAATCCGAGCGGACAATTCCCGGAACTGATCGTTCGGGGAAGAAACGACGGATAACGGCCTCCGATTCCGTGAAACGGTCGCCACGGGTTATACCGCACGACCGTCTCGATTCGAGTGGCGTGAGAGACGCCAGCGATCCGATTCGCACGTAATCGGCATCGAGGCCGTGATCGTCACCTCCGGACCCGAGCACGAGCCGCACTCCCGGCGGGTGGATTCGTCGGTTCCGAGGTGACACCGCGGCCTCTCGCCACTCGATTCGTCCGCTCGAGAGCCGCGCGAACGGTCACCGGTTTTCGCCGAGCAACGAGCACGTTCGCCGAGCAACGAGCACGTTTTCGCCGGGTAACGAGCACGGTCACGGTCAGAGATCGGGCGCGATCTGCGCCCACACCACGCTCCCGGCTGCGAAGTGCTGATTAGACGCCGCTCTCGTCGCTTCGTTCGAGAGCGGCGCTATCGCTGCCGACACGGATCGGAGCTGTGTCGCCGTTCAACAACCGGATTCCGACGGTAATAACGTGTTTGGCTCGAACGGGTCACGGTCAATTTTTGCCGGGCCCAGACGGAAATGGTAGACCTTTTACCCCCGTCGGAGAACCGTGTAGACGAGATGAGCTACGACAAGATCGAGGAACCGGAAGAGGGGGAGAAGATCACGCTGAAAGAGGGGACCGAGACCGAGCTCGAGGTGCCTGACAACCCGATTATTCCGATTATCTACGGCGACGGTGTGGGAAGCGACGTCGGCCCCGCCGCACAGAAAGTGCTCGAGGCTGCCGCGGAGGCGACCGGCCGCGAGATCAACTGGATGCGCGTCTACGCCGGCGAATCCGCCCGCGAGAAATACGACGAGAACCTTCCGCGGGAAACCGTCGACGCGATCAAGGAACACCGCGTCGCGATCAAGGGTCCGCTAACGACGCCAGTGGGAGCCGGCTTCCGGTCGCTCAACGTCGCCCTGCGCAAGAAACTCGACCTCTACGCGAACGTCCGCCCGACCTACTATCTCGACGGCGTTCCGTCGCCGGTTTCCGAGCCCGAGCAGATGAACATGATCACGTTCCGTGAGAACACGGAGGACGTCTACGCCGGCATCGAGTGGGAAGCCGGCACCGACGAAGTCCAGCAGGTCAAGGAGTTCGTCGAGGACGACATGGGCGCGTCCGGCGTCATTCACGACGGCCCCGTCGGCATCGGGATCAAGCCGATCACGGAGTTCGGGACGAAACGTCTCGTTCGCCGCGCCATCGACTACGCCCTCGAGCACGACCGAGATTCCGTCACTCTGGTCCACAAGGGGAACATCATGAAGTTCACCGAGGGCCAGTTCCGCGACTGGGGCTACGAGGTCGCTGAAGAGGAGTACGGCGACGAGGTCATCACCGAGGACACCCTCTGGGAGGAGCGCGACGGCGAACAGCCCGAGGACGCGGTCGTCGTCAACGACCGCATCGCCGACAACATGCTGCAGCAACTGCTGACCCGAACCGACCAGTACGACGTCATCGCGACGATGAACCTGAACGGGGACTACATGTCCGACGCCGCCGGCGCACAGATCGGCGGCCTCGGTATCGCCCCCGGTTCGAACTTCGGCGACGGGCTCTTGCTCGCCGAACCGGTCCACGGTTCCGCACCCAAGTACGAGGGCCAGGACAAGGTCAACCCGACCGCCATGATCCTCTCGGGCCGCATGATGCTCGAGTACCTGGGCTGGCAGGACGCCGCCGACCTCGTCCGCGACGCCGTCGAGGAAACGATTTCCTCCGGCAAGGTCACCTACGACCTCGAGCGCCAGCTCGACGACGCGGAGAAGCTCGCAACCAGCGAGTACGCCGAGGAAGTCGTCGCCAACGTCGAGAAACTCTCGTAAATCGTATCACGGGCTCTCGCGGCGCGACGCGAGAACGCCGTGAAACTCGTACCGAGTTTCGTCGGCGGCCGACCGCCGATTTCCCGTTTTCTTTCTATCACCGGTTCCGAGTCGTACGCACTGCGTCTGGTACCTGCTATCCGTCGGTGCACCCACATAATATTTATATTGATGAATCTGAACAAAACTCGTAGTATGGGTTCCGGGACCGACCGCGTCGACACGTCCGAACCTACCGGTGGTCCGAGAGCCAGGTTGCGCGACGGGCGGGAGCCGGGTGACGATCTCGTTCCCGCCCTCGTGCTGGTCGCCATCGGGGTTCTGGTCCCGCTGCTCGTCGCCGCGCGATACGAACCCCATCTTCGGATGTACGTGAACTCGAAGGAATACAGCATCCTCTCGGCGCTCGGTGTCGGACTCGCGTTCTGGCTGTGCGTCGAGGGGCTCGACCTCGACCGTGTCACGGTTCTGGGGACAGCGATCATCGCACCGGTGCCACTCACGTTCGCCGCCGGTCTGCTGGCCGCCGCTCTCGGAGGGCGTTTGGTGGACAGTTTCGTGTTCGCCGAGTTCCTCCCGTACGCGCTCGCGATCGCCGCAGCCGGTGCCCTCGCGGTCGGCCTCTCGCTGGTGACCGAAGCGCTGGTGGGCCGTCACTCGCGCCTTCCGGAGCGACGAACCGTGGCGCTGGCGGTCGGCACCACGGCGCTGTTCGGGATCGGTGCTGGGACCGGCGTCCGGTATGCGAACCCGTCACCGGCGTCCATCGAAGACGTCCGGATCACCTACAGCGGCTCGGAGGCGTCGCTTGGGGTATTCTTCGATACCGACTCGAGCGCCCACCACATCGCCGTCGTCGCACCCGACGGAACGATCGCGAGGGAACGGCCGGCCGATGCAGCGGTCGAACGCGACTGGACGAAAATCAGAATCGCCCAGCCCCGCGGGTCGCTCTACCGCGGCCAGTTCCAGGTTCGAATTGCCACGTTTCTGGGGACCACTGTCGATTCGACGTCGATCGGCGTCGAAACCGGTCCAGTTCCGTCGATTCGAGGCGTCGAAACCGACACGTCTCGACCGAACGAGATCGACGTCACCGCCGTCGTCGGAAACGACGGCGACGTCACCGGAAAGACGGTGGTGGATCTCCGCGGGCCCGAGAACGACGAACTCGAGCGCACCATCGACTGGATCGACCCCGTCGAACCCGTCACTGCCGCCTTCACGTTGCGACGAGACGCGATCGAAACGGACCGCGCCGATATCGTCGTGACGACGCGTCTCGAGCGAGGCGACACGGAATACGACCGGCAGCGGGTCGACCTCTCCGAAGGGTAACGCTCTCACCCCCGGCGTGCGTACGCATCGCCGATGGACGATTTCGAGGTTCGCGTTGCCGAGTCCGAACGGGACCGCGAGGCTGCCTTCGCGGTCCGTCACGAGGTATTCGTCGACGAACAGGGCGTCGACGAGGAACTGGAGTACGACGAGCACGACGAGACGGCCGTCCACGTCGTCGCGTACGACGACGGGCCGATCGGTGCTGCACGGCTCCGCGAGTACGAGGACGGCGTCGGCAAGATCGAACGCGTCGCGGTCCGCGAGTCGCGACGCGAGATGGGCGTCGGCCGCGCCCTGATGGCCGCGCTCGAGCGGCGGGCCGACGCGATGGGGTTCGAGACGGTGGTGTTGCACTCGCAGACGCGGGTCGCGGAATTCTACCGCGAACTCGACTACGAACGATGCGGCGAGGAGTTCGTGGAAGCTGACATCCCTCACGTCGAGATGCGAAAGTCACTCGAGTGAGCGGGCGGAGACCGTATTGGAGGGCTGGAACGCCGGATAGCGGGCGCCGCTCTCTCGCGGGGCTCACACGTCGCGCGTTTCGATCGCGGGGCCTCGAGCCGCGAGCACCGCGTCGGTGTCTTTCGAGCGTCTGACTGACTTTCAAGGGTCAGTCCGTGGGCCTCGATACTATGGAACGGAAACTACAGGGCCCCGGGAACGCGGTCGAATCCACGGCCGAGACGCTCCCGACTGTGAGTCGGATACTGCTCTCGCTGGCGATTACGGCCACCATCACCGGCGGTGGACTGCTCGTTTTCTTCACGGTGGTCACGGCCGTCGTGTTGTAGCGGTTCCGGTCGTCGCGGTCGTCGCGCTGGCGGGGTTCACAGGCGGTACGAGGCGGATGCCCCGACCCTTGAGGTCGGGGAGGAAGCCGACAACCGATGACACAAACCACGCTACGATGGCGGGCCGACTCCCAAATGTATAAGTAACACCGACGGTATATGTGAAAACACAGTGGAATACCGTCGCACCGCCGTCATTAAACTCGACACTCCCGACGGAGCCGACCCGCTCCTCCGAGAGACGGTCGAGCAGTTCAAACACTGCGCCAACACCGCGAGCGAGTGGTGCTGGCACGGCGACGACGGCTACCACGTCACCTCGAAAGCCAAAGCCGAACGCGCCCTCTACGACCGACTCCGCGACGAAACCGACCTGACTGCAAATCTTGTCCAAAAAGGGATTCGCAGGGCGGTCGAAGCCGTCAAAAGCGGAGTCTCGCGTCTCGAACGTGGGGAGAACACGTCGCAACCGCACTTTTCTGCCGACAGCGCGGTGTACGACAAGCGGAGTGCGACGTTCCACCGCGACCACGTATCACTGTCCACCGTAGACGGGCGCGTCGAGTGCGACTACATCCTCCCCGACGACTCGGAGACGCCACCGACCAAGTACGTCTCCGACGAGGACTTCGAGTTTCGGATGGCACACTTGCAGTACCGCGACGGTGACTGGTATCTCCACGCCTCGATGCGGAAAGTCGAAGCAGACGAGGAATCGCCCGAATCCGAGTCCAAGCACAGAACAGTCCTTGGTGTGGATTTGGGCGTGAACAACCTCGCCGTCGCTTCGACGGGGCGATTCTGGTCGGCAGACGAGTTCAACCATTGGCGTCGAGAGTACGAGAAACGTCGTGGGTCGCTTCAGCAGTGTGGCTCTCGCCACGCCCACGAGAACATCGAATCAGTTGGGCAGAAAGAGTACGGACGCTTCGAGATACACCTCCACACGGTGGCGAACGAACTTATCGAGGAAGCCGTCGAGAACGATTGCTCGCATATCGTGTTCGAGGACTTGACGTATATCCGTGAGA
Organism: Natrinema caseinilyticum; assembly: GCF_024227435.1. Classification (GTDB taxonomy): domain Archaea; phylum Halobacteriota; class Halobacteria; order Halobacteriales; family Natrialbaceae; genus Natrinema; species Natrinema caseinilyticum. Next base: position 3,048,724 of record NZ_CP100445.1, on the reverse strand, counting down.
ACCTTCCCGAAGCGACGTGGCAACATGTGTGGGCGTTCCGACGCCTCTACGAGTACGTCGAATACAAGGCCGAAGCAGAGGGTATCGAGGCCGTACAGGTTGAACCGCGCAACACGTCGAAGCGGTGTTCGACGTGTGGATTTACCCATGACGATAACCGTGACGGGGAGTCGTTTGAGTGTCAGCAGTGTGGGTACGAGAACCACGCGGACTACAACGCTTCCAAGAACATCGGTTTGCAGTATCTCCGTCGTCGGCAAAACGCAGACGATGGAGGCGCACCCGTAGATGTGCGCTTGAATCGCGGGACACTGAACGTGAGCGGGGAGTACGTGCCCCCTGCCTCTGTTGAGGCATAGAACGGGAGTCCACGCGAAAGCCTCGGGGCTTGACCCCGAGGCGATTTACACGGTATCGTTAGCCGCTGTCCCCTCACGTGATACCATCGGCCACCCGAATCGGTGAGGGACGGCTCGCGGACCGACGAAACAGTGAAATCCGTTCGTCGATAGTCGGCCCGGCATCGAGACGGAACGCTACATAGAATCCAGTAGTCCCGGACCTGCGAATTACACGTATATATTACAAATATAAACCGCCTATAGTCAAACACGCGGGTATCGAATCGATGGTCGAGTTAAATCGACGAAACCTGATGGAAGCATCGGTGGCTGCAGCGCTGGGCGCGAGCGTAACCGGGATAGCGGCCGGGGACGGACCGGACGACCCCGATACACCCCTGGCACCGCACGTAAAAGGGGAACTGAAGCGGTTCTCATCGACCGCACTCGGCGCGGAGGTAACGGGTCCGTTCGTGTTCGAAGACGGGTCCCTGTTGTACAGTCTCCAGCATCCGAGTCGCGATAACGCCGACCCGTACGACGAATCGGGAATCGGATACTTCAGCGGCTTCCAGTTCGAGTTCGACGGCAGCAACGACGATTTCGACGAACTGCCGACGCCCCAGACCAACGCGGAGCGGGAGACGGTCCGCGGTGCGAACGGCGAATTCACGTTCCTCGCCCAGGCACACGAGGAGATCAACGGAGGGAGCGAAGAACTCGGCGTCGTTCAGACGCCCGACAGTGAGAACATTACGACGGACGAGTTCGCGGGCACGCAGTACGGTGATGCGGCGTACAACCCCGACTGTAACCAGTTCGTCGCCACGAACGACGCGGGAACCGAGGGACTCCTCTTTACGAACTGGGAGAACAGCCCCGGCAACGTCTCGCGGATTCCGATCAGCCGCACCGACGAGGGCGAGTGGGAAGCCGATCTCGAGAACGCCATCAACCTCGCCAACACGGAACCGATGCGCGAACTCGGGGGAACACGCATCAACTGTTACGGTGATCTGAGTCCGTGGAACACGATGATCTCCTCGGAGGAGAACTACGCTCACCCGCGGATCTCGCTGGCCGCAACGGTGGGCGACGTCCTGGAGTCGGGAACGGGGAAGGGACTCCGCGGCGCCCACGAGTTCTGGAACCGACCGAACCCGTCGGAGATTCAGAACGCCGTCGACGACTACTACGGCGACGAATCCTGGGGCGTCCAGGGGTTCTGGGCGATGACCGGTGTCGAATTCCTCGCGTACTACCTCGGTGCCGACCCCGTCGACCAGGGATCCGACGGCAACACGACGCGACCGATCACCGACGTCTATCCGAATCCGTACCGCTACGGCTACCACATCGACCTCCGCGAACCGACGGCCGACCCGCCACAGCCGGTCAAGTACTACGTGATGGGACGGGCCGCCTGGGAGTCCCCGGACATCCAGTCCGACAGGAAGACGGTCTACGGCTGCTCCGACGGGGACAGCAAAGGGATCTACAAATTCGTCGCCGACGAGGCCATCGACTGTTACGACGATCCCATGGATCTCGCCGGCACCCTCTACGCACCGAACGTGACCAACGAGGAGGCCGCCCGGGAGCTTCCGCCGGCGGACGTCGACCTCGAGATCGAGTGGCTGAAACTGGGCCACGCGACCAACCGGGAGGTCGAAGCGTGGATCGCCGAGTACGACGGCGTCACTCAGGAGGACTACCTCGAGAGTCACGCGGAGACCGACTGGGAGGACGACTTCGAAGCGGCGCTCGAGGAGGCCGACAGGGAGGTCGTCGACAACGGGAACCAGGACTACATCAGCGACGAAGAGATCGTCCGCTGGGCGGAGCAGTGGGAGGACGAGGGCCCCGACGGCGTTTCGCCGGAGCTCCGTCGCATCCCGTTCCTCGAGACGCGTGCGGCAGCCACGGAGATCGGCGCATCCATCGAGTTCAACAAGGCCGAAGGCGTCGACAGCGTCGACGGTGCCGGACCGGGAGACGCGGTCTACTTCGCCATCTCGGAACTCAACGACGACATGTCCAACGAGGAGGGCTACGAAGGCGTCGGTGACATCCAGATCGACCGGGTCGACGGCGGCGTCGTCTACCGCGCCGAACTCGAGCGAGATTTCGACGTCTCGACGCTCGAGCCAGTTATCGTGGGGCCGGACGCGAGCGATCCGGCGGACGTCGCGGACGACGCGCTCATCAACGTCGACAACGTCTACGTGATGGACGACGGTCGCGTCCTCTGCTGTGAGGACGCGGATCAGTTCGGTCGGTCCTATAGCAACGACTGTCTCTACGTGTACGAGCCCGCAGGAAACGACGTTCCCGGACGCGGCCGCGGTCGGCAGCGGTGCGACGACCATCCCGGAAACGGTCGCGGACCACGGCGGAAAGCCGGGCGAGGACGAGGGAACGACGGAGAGAACGGTGCCGACGACGACTGCTAGCCGGCTGCCGATCAGGCCATCGCCGGCGACTCCGGTTCGACCACGGCGGAGCAACGAACCGTAACGCTGGTGCCGCCCGCCGCCGTGTCGAACTCGAGGTCGCCGCCGAGCGCGGCGACGGACCACGAAACGATCCACAGGCCGATCCCGCTTCCGTGCTCGAGGGCCGTTTCCTCCCCCCGTTCGAGAACGGCGAGTTCGTGGTCGGGGATGCCAGGTCCGTTATCGTGGACCGTGAAGACGGCACTCCGGTCGTCCGTGGTGCGTTCGAGATCGACCGTTACGCACGGGTTCTCCGCGTCGTTGTGGGTGAGCCCGTTCTCGATGAGGTTCGCGAACGCGAGTTCGAACAGTTCACGGTTCGAGCGGATCGAAAGGTCGGCGGGAACGGACACGTCGACTCGCCCCCCGGTTTCCGCTTCGAGATCGGTCGCGATCGTCGTCAACACGTCCCGGGCCGAGAAGGAGTCCGGCGACCGTGCCGTCGACTCGATCGCGCGTTCGAACGCTCGGGCCTTTTCGCTCATCTCGAGGACTCCCTCGACGTCGTCGTGGACCCCCTCGAGCGGATCCCGAAGCCGAACTCGCCGCTACTCGAGCAGCGTTTCGCCGGTCATTTCTGGCGGTTGCGCGAGGCCGATCGCCTCGAGCAGCGTCGGCGCGATGTCGGCGAGGGTGCCACCCTCGCGGACCCGCCTGCCGCCGTCCGTCCCGTCCGGGGCCAGATAGACGAGCGGAACTTCGTTGTACGTGTGTGCCGTGTGAGGGTCTTCCTCGGTCCCCATATCGTCTGCGTTGCCGTGATCGGCGGTGATGAGGACGTGCGCGCCGGCGGCCTCCAGCGTTTCCACGAGTCGACCCAGCTGCTCGTCGACGGCTTCGACGGCCTCGATCGCGGCCTCGTAGTTGCCGGTGTGGCCGACCATGTCCGGATTGGCGTAGTTGAGGACGAGCACGTCCGGGTCGTCCGATTCGATGCCGTCGATCGCGGTGTCGGTCACCTCGGGGGCGCTCATCACGGGTTGCTGGTCGTAGGTCGGCACGTCGGGGCTCTCGACGATCTCGCGGATCTCGCCGTCGAACTCGACCTCGCGGCCACCGTTCAAGAAGTAGGTGACGTGGGCGTACTTTTCGGATTCGGCGATCCGGAGTTGCGTTTTGTTCGCGTCGGCGAGCACCTCACCGAGCACCTGCTCGGGCTGATTCGGCGGGTATGCGACGGGGAGGTCGAACGTCTTGTCGTACTGGGTCATCATCACGACCTCGGCGTTCGGCGGGCTGGTTTCGAAGGCGTCCGCCCAGTCTTCGGGCCGGATATCGGCCAGCATCCGGGTGAGCTGGCGGGCGCGGTCCGAGCGGAAGTTGAACCAGACGACCGAATCGCCGTCCGCGAGGGCGGGCCGGCCGTGCTCACCGCGTCGTCGCTCGCTTTCCGAGGCGCTGTGCGCCTCGCCCGTCACGAGCGTCGGCTCGACGAACTCGTCGGTCTCGCCGCGGTCGTAGGATTCCTCGACCGCGTCGACGGCCGACTCGGCGGTCCACTCGGCCTCGCGGTTCACGATGGCGTCGTAGGCCCGCTTCGTCCGCTCCCAGTTCTGGTCGCGATCCATCGCGTAGTACCGGCCGGTCACCGTCGCCACGTCGCCGGTACCGTGGTCGGCGATCACCTCCTCGAGCGTGCGCAGATACTCGCGGCCGCCGGTCGGCGACGTGTCCCGGCCGTCGGTTATCGCGTGGGTGACGGCCTCGACGTCGCGGTCGGCCGCCAACTCGATCAGCGCGTGGAGGTGTTTCTGATCGGAGTGAACCCCGCCGTCGCTGACGAGACCGAGGAAGTGAACCCTGCCGTCGTGTTCGCGGGCCCGATCGAACGCCGCGTTGATCGCGTCGTTCTCCCGGAACGACCCGTCCGCGATGGAGTCCGAAATACGCGTGTACTCCTGATAGACCACCCGACCGGCACCGATGTTGAGGTGCCCGACCTCGCTGTTGCCCATCTGGCCCTCCGGGAGGCCGACGCGTCGGCCCGCGACCTCGAGTCGTCCGGACGCGCCCGATTCCGCCAGTCGGTCGAAGACCGGCGTCTCAGCCGCCGCAACCGCGTCCCTGCCGCCGTCACCGAGACCCCAGCCGTCGAGGACGATCAGCGCAGCTTCCATACGGCATCGGAGACCTGCGTGTCGTAATTACCTGTCGTTGTCCGGTGTCCGTCCTCACGTACGCGGATCCGTTCGACGGTGTTCACCGAAAAGTGTAAATAATGAATCGATTTCGCCGGGGGACGCGAGCCCTGAAGAAGACGCGACGGGAGAGGGAAGCGGTCGGGACGCAAGCGGCGGCGCGACGTCAGTCCTCCTGGCGGTGGTCGAAGGTCGTGCCGCAGTCGCCACAGAGAGATCCGTTTCCAGGTTTACATCGCTGGGCGAACACTGCGCCACACTCGTCACAGACCATGTAGAGGCGGTTTTCGGGGGAGACGCCCGCTTCGAATTCGACGTGAATCCAGGCATCGGGGTTGCTCGCTTCGAAGATGGTGACCCCGGAACTGTTCTGTCGCCAGTCGACGGCACGTTCGTCGCGATCGACGGACCGCAGGTCTCGCTCGGACATCGAGTTGTTTCATTCTCGGTCCGCCCACACATATGTTTTCTGATAGTTATTTACCCGTCCCCGAGTTCCCATCTCGTGACGGCACGACCACTGGCTTTTTGCGGGTCCGGCGGGAGCCATTCCGCATGACGCTCGATCCGGTCCACTTCGACGGCATCGCGCGACTCGCGAAACGGATCGGCCACGGGACCGACGAGCGCGACCGCCGCGCCTTCGCCGAGACCGTCTGGGAGTCGTTTCTGGACCCGCTCGCTCAGGATGGCCGGACGATCCTCGAGCCGATCGACGAGCAGGCGCGGCGGGTCGTCGACCGCGAAGCGGTCGCGCTGCGACGGCGAGAGTTCCCGACCGAACACGGCCTCGACGCGGGAACGATCAATCCGACGGCGTTCAAGAACGGGCTGGTCGTCGACATCGCACAGGCGGCGATGAGCGCGACGCCGAGCGACCTCGACCTTCACCGGTCGCGAACGACGGTCATGACGGTCCACTCGAACGACGAGACGATGACCGTCGACGAGACGTGGGGGAAATTCGACGAGGGATACAGCCGGAGCCGAGCGGTCAAGATACCACCGCTGCCGCGGTTCGTCGAAGGCGTCGTCCACGCGCTAGCGCTGTACCTCGCCGAAAGTACCCACGCCCGCGACCACGCGATGGCGGTGACGGACCTGCTCGTCCTCGACGGACCGCTGTATCCGCGCGGCCTGCTTCGGTGGGCCGACCAGCATCCCGACCTCGCCGATTTCCTGCTCGACGATCCGCGACCGACGACGGTCCTCGAGAACTACGTCCGACTCGTCGAGGACTTCGTCGAGCGAGACGTCCCGCTCGTCGGGTTCGTCAAAAACCCCACGACGCGGGTCCTGACACGAACGCTACAGTCGAAACGGGACGCCGATATCAGCGTCCCGTGGAGCGACGACTCGGCGCTTTTCACCCGCCTCCTCGAGCGCGGCGACTACGTCGACGGCGTCGACGGCGAGCGCTGGGAGCGAGAGACGTCGACGCTTTCGTACACGAACTGGTTCCGTTCGCGAGGCGGCGTCGACCGTCCGCTGTCGAGCGACGGCGACGCATACGGCGTCGAACGACGCCTCGAGCACGCGGCCTACGAGGTGACGTTTTTCGTCATCTACGACCCGCGCGACGACTTACTCTATCGCGTCGAGGCGCCCTACGCGTTCACGCGTGATCCGGACACACGAGAACGGGTGACGATGCAGCTGTTACAGGACGTTGCCGTCGCACACGGACCGCCGACGATCGTCGGGAAAGCGGACGAACTCGCCCGGATCGCGAGCCCGGAGAAAGCGTCGCTCCGCGAGACGCTCGAGGACCGATTCGACGCGGCACAGGACCGAACCTACGACGACCACCGCTGGGACGAACAACCGTATTGATCCGCCGTTCGGGCACGAGGCGGCGCGTCAACGTTCTGCTCGACAGCACGAATTCGCTGCCGCAAGTTACGCATCTCTTGGGAGAGATCCGGTGTCGGTTCGGTGCTTTCTGCCGATTTGTCCACTGGGTGGACGGTTTCGAAAAACTGTTCGACGAATTCACGTCGGTGGAGACGTTCACGGGGAGAGAGCAATCGCGGATCGAGAACGACCGCGTTCGAACCGCTATTCTCGACGGTCTTCAGCGTCGGTTTTCTCGACCTCGAGAATCACGTCGTCGGGGTCGACGCCGATCCTGGCGAACTGCGTCCGAATGTGTTCTCTGGCTCCGTCGAGTGCTTGCTCCCGGGTATCGAACCCCCGTGGCATGGGCGACTCGAAGGCGAGGTTGACCTCGCGGCCGTCGACGAGCTGGGTCGTCCCGCCGCTGTCGACTTCGTAGAACTCGTCGCAGACCCAGACGTACGCGGCGTCTTCGTCCGGGGCGCCCCTGAACGACGGGGCTCGTTCACCCCGTTCGTAGAGCGTCCCGGTGAGTTCCGTTCCGCCAGCGCGACCGCGTACCATGAGCATACCCTCTACTACGGGTCGTGAACGCAAAAGTGCCGTGGAACCGACCCAGATTTGGCGACTCCGCACCTCGGCGCGCGGGGCCAGTGCCCCAGTCTTCGGCCGCCGACCGAACCGCCGTTGGAGCGGTCGGTGGCGGCGCTGACCGTGTCCGTCCGATCGGGACGCGAACGTATTCGCGCCAGTATATTGTCGGTCCACTGAGAGGTAGACTGAATCACGTTCGCACGGAAGTCCAGGTAACACGACTGTCCCGAGTATGCCACACGTGAATTTCCATCGGAAATATCCCACAATTGCCGTATTCGGCAGTTTCAGCGAGTTACGCCGTTGTTACTTCCGTAACAGCGAACTTCGGGGCCCAAATCGTTTTGGAAACGGGCTTATGCCCGTTGCAGAATTTGGGTTGAGTAATGAGTTCGAACGCTCATCTCGGCGACGATAACACACCCGAGCCGTTGTCAAACGTGCCAGCGGAGTGTTACGATGTCCTTCGTCATCCCCGACGGCTTCGTATTCTCGAGGCCCTCGGGTCTCGGACGGCTCGGCTGTCGCTGTCGGAACTGACGACGGAGTTGCTCGGTCGGTCGACTGGCGCCTCGAACGGCAAGGGACGACACGAGGTGCGGACCAGTCTCGTTCACAACCATCTGCCGCGACTCGAGGCGTACGACATCGTCGACTGGAGCGCCGACGGCGTCGCGCTCGTCGACGAATCGCCGGTCCACCCCGCCGATCTCTCCGCCGTCCTCGAACTCTGCGAGAGCGAGAACGCCGAAGGGCTGCTCGAGACCCTCGTCGACCCCGTTCGAATGCACCTGCTTTATCTGCTCGAAACGAGCGATCGACCGCTCTCGGTCCAACGACTCGCGGACCGACTCGGCGCTCACGACGGCGGTCAGTTTGCCGATCCGACCAGTGCGAGGATCGCACTTCACCACTCCCACCTGCCCGCGATGGCGGACGTCGGTGTCATCAACTACGATCACGAAACCCAACTCGTAACCCGATACGACCACGTCGCGTCGATTATCCAGTAGGTGCCGAGACCGACCACGCGTCGCTACAGCAGACGCACACGAAAGAGCGTTCGCTCGTTTTTCCCCGCCGTCAGCCCCCGCCGCTCGTCGGGCGTTTCACCGCACACCACTCACTCGGCCGGCGTCAAAACCGGTAAACGTGTGCCGCCCCCTATCGAAACCAACCCGAGCGATGAGTTCCGAACGTGACGACGGCGACCGCCGTTTCGAGAGACGGACCGCAATCCTCGTCACGGCAACGACCGTTCTGCTCGCGCTCTCGGTGGGAGGGATCGTCGGAACGGCCACCGCGATCGACCAGGTCGCGATCCTGTCGCCGGACCGTTCGCAACCCGAGGTCGCGCCCGGCGACACGGTCGAAATCGACGTCACGTTACAGAGCCGAGGTGGTCACGGCGGCGAGGGCGTGTCGAACGTCACGCTGGTCGCCCAGTACAACCCCGAATATCTAGAGATTACCGACGTCGAACGGGGGCCGTGGCTCGAAGGAAACAACACCGAAATTCACGCCGGTGCGGCTGTCGCCCACGAGCAGGGAACCGCCGTTCTCGAGCAGCGCCGCGTGCCGGCTGCCGGGGGGGCGACCGGAAACGGAACGATCGCGACGCTGACCGTCCGGGTCGCAGCCGACGCGCCGACAGGGACGACGACGATTTCGTTCGACCACAGCGACATCGACTTCACTGGCGACTACCCCCCGTACGTTCAGGACGAGTCCGTGACCGTCGCGGTCGACGGTGGCGACGAGCCCCTCGAGTCGTTCGACCACGCCGACCCCAACGACCTGGCTCTCGATCCTGAACTCGCCGAGTCGAATTCGGCTGCTGGCTCGAACGAATCAGACGGAAAAACGGCCGAAAACGGCGGTGAGGAGCCGATTCCTGGCTTTACGCCCGGCTCCACGCTCGCAGCGATCGCGTTCGCGGTAGTCGGACTGTGGGCCGGTCGATACGATCACCGCACCTAAACAGTCCGTCCAGCTGGAGGGAAACGCGTTTTATGGATGGGACTAGATTGGGTTGATATGACCGATCTGGGAGACTTCGGCGATTTCAGCGCCGACGCCGACTCCGAAGACGGCGCGGCGGCCGGCGGAGCCGACTCGTCGACGACGTCTTCGGGATCCGACGGCACGGCGAGTGCGACGTCGACGACCGACGACACGACCGACGTGTTCGAATCGACGGCGGTCGAACCCCGTGGCGAAGACGTCGGCATCGGCGCGATCTGTGTCTCTCAGGGCCTGCGCGTCTCCGAAGACGGCGACGAGACCACGCTCCGAGCCTACGTAACCCGCGGCAACCGGTCGTCCATCCGCCTCGGGAGCTACCTCCTCGCTCCCTACCCCGACGGGTCGGGTTCAGCCGCCGGTCGAGATCGTGCCGGCGAGACGCTGTTCTGCCGGATCACCGGCCTGGAGTACGCCCAGCAGTATCACGCGAACGACGCGACGGAAATCCACGCGAGGCGAGCGATGCGAACCGACGGGATCGACGAGACGGATTACAAGTTCGTCGCGAGTCTCGAGCCGGTCGCCATCCTCTACGACGAAGACGGCGACCTCAAGCGACGGATGACCGATCGGGTGCCGAAACCTCAGACGGTGATCCGACAGGCCGACGACACCGAGGAGATCAAGACCGGACTGAAGATACCCGACGACGGGGTCTTCATGGGCCACCTCTCGGTCGGCGGCGAGAAGGTGCGAACCGCGGCGTCGCCGCCGACCATCGATTACCGGCTGAAAGACGACTACGACGCGGGCGACCCGCTGGTCTTCCGGCACACGCTCGTCGCCGGCGGGACGGGATCGGGCAAGACCCACGGCGCGAAGAACATTCTGCGCCAGTACGTAGACGCCGATCGGACCTACCCGATGGACGACGGTCGACGGGTCACTCCGGCCGTCGTTCAGTTCGATCCGCAAGACGAGTACGCCCAGATGCACGACGACAATCCCGAGATGGACGACGCGTTCGCCCGGCGACTCGAGCGCGAGGGAATCGCCTACGGCGGACACGACGATACGACGGCATTCGTTCCGGCGGTCGGTTCGGCGTCGTACGCAGCGGGACATCACCGCGCCGAGCAAGTCGAGTTCACGATCCCGTTCTCGATGGTCCACGACAACCCGTGGCTGGTCGCGGGCAGCGGACTGAACGATAACCAGTACGGTGCGCTCGTCAGCGTCCTCCTGCCGCGGTTCCGCACGCAGTACGGCAACGGGGGGACCTACGAGGAGTTCACGACGTTCCTCGACGACCCCGCGCTTCGCGAAGAGTTAGACGAGTCCGGGCGCGTCCACGAGGCGACCTTCGACGCGGTCCGACGGCGCGTCCTCGGGTTCGGTCACGTCTTCGACCAGGACGCGCGCCCGATCACGGAGTTAGTCCACGAATTCGTCCGGCCCGGCGGACTCACCGTCGTCCCGACCTACCACATCAACGACAGTCGTGCGACCGAAACGATCGTGCTCGCAGTGTCGTCGCTCGTCATCGACCAGAAACTCTCGAACGACCCGACGTACGAGCGGGTCAAGGAGACGCCGCTCGTCCTCGGGATGGACGAGGCCCACAACTTCCTGACCGACGCCGACTCCGTCCAGGCGGGGAAGGTCATCAAAAAGTTCACCGAAGCCGCCAAGCAGGGCCGCAAGGAGCGCCTCGGCCTCTTCCTGATCACCCAGGATCCGCAGGACATCCACGACGCCGTGTTCAAGCAGATCAACACCACCGTCGTCCTCAACCTCGGCGACGAGGACGCCATCAAGAGCGTCAACATCCCGAGCAATCTCGAGTCGAAAGTGCCCTACATGGAGAAGGGACAGATGGTCGTCTACTCGCCGGACAACTCCGAACCCGTCGAACTGATCGGGCTCTCGAAGTGCCTGACCAGACACGGCCGAGGCTGAAATCGGAGCCCGGCGCCCGGAGTCGTGAGCACCCCCGATCCGGCCATCGTTACGCCCGCCCGAGTAACGTTCGCTCGAAAAACGCCCCCACAGTACTCGCGATTTCGTCGCGGTTCCCGAGGAAGAAGTGATCGCCCGAGAGCGCCGTGACCTCGTCGCCGCGGTCCCGGGCGCGCTCGACGATCGGTTCCCAGTCGACGGTCGTATCGCGCTCCCCGTACAGGACGCAAACGGGGCCTTCGATCGCCGACAGCGCCTCGAGCGCGTCGAGATCGTCGTCGAGGCGGGCCGTCGGAGCGAGAGCGGCGACGGCGGCGGGTTCGGGATCGACGACGGCGGACGCGAGCAGCGCCTGCGTTGCACCGAAACTGTAGCCGAAGACGCCGACGGGGAGCCGACCGTCGGATGCCCGATCCTCGTCTTCCCAGTCGCTCGCCCATCGAACGGCGTTTCGAACGTCCTCCCGTTCACCGTATCCGTCGTCCCAGGGCCCGTAATCGAAGCGCACGCACGCGATTCCGGCATCACACAGGGCATCGGCCACCGCGACGAGTCGCGGATCGCTGCGCGACCCGCCGTGTCGGGGATGAGGCGGGCACGCGGCGACGATCGCATTCGCCGGACCGTCCGGCCGCTCGAGCGTCCCGCGGACGTCGCGGGCGCCGGGAAGAACAACGTCGGTCATGGGTGGTCTCACACACTGCTGGCTAATCAAATCGACGAGCGACGGACGACTCAACAGGAGACCGACTGTTACCGAAGTGATGTTTTTAAGGCCGGAGAACCATACGTTGCGAGTATGGGCATCCTCTCTCGGACTTCCTACGTCATCCGGTCGAAGATCAACTCGGTGCTCAACCGGGCCGAGGATCCGACCGAAACGCTGGACTACTCCTACGAGCAGATGCGGGACCAACTCCAGCAGGTCAAACGCGGCATCGCCGATCTGACGACGCAGAAAAAGCGCCTCGAAATGCAGAAACGCCGACTCGAGGAGAACGTCGAGAAGCACAACGATCAGGCGCGGACGGCGGTTCAGCAAGACCGAGAGGACCTGGCGCGACGCGCCCTCGAAAAGAAGAAAACGAAGATGAACCAGATCGACGATCTGGAGCGCCAGATTTCGGACCTGCAGAACCAACAGGACAGTCTGATCGAACAGAAAAACGAACTCCAGACCCGAATCGAAGAGTTCCGGACCAAGAAGGAGACGATGAAGGCGCGCTACGAGGCCGCCGAGGCCAGTTCCACGGTTTCGGAAGCGATGACGGCCACGGGCGAAGAGTTCGAGGACGTCGGCCGCGCCATCGAACGCGCCGAAGAGCAGACGGAGGATATGGAAGCCCGCGCGGCCGCGCTCGACGAACTCCACGAATCGGGCGCGTTCGAGGACGTCATGTCCGACAAGGACAACATCGACCGCGAACTCGAGGAACTCGCCACCGACAGCGGCGTCGAAGCCGAACTCGAGACCCTCAAGTCCGAGATGGGGGAGGGAGAATCCGAACCGGAACCCGAATCAGACGTCGAGTCCGGGGCCGACGTCGACGAAACGGAACTTGCCGACCTCGAGTCCGGCGATCAGGAAGACGTCGAGGCCGAACTCGCGGAACTTCAGGACGAGGAAAACACCTGATCGAGCGACTTGCGACACCGGATCTGGTCGAGCGGAGGGCGGGCGGTCGAGACCGCACGGGTATCGCGTGGCATCTCGGACACCGAATCGGGAGACAGTTCTGACACCAAATTCGACGTGTTTTCCGCCGCGTCGAGGACAAAACCATCGGTTTAACTGACTGTAAGTAGGAGAAACGGTTACCATCGTTCGTAGAGAACGGTCGCACATGAGTGAACCATCTGCGCTCGATTCAATCTCGAGAACCGACACGATAGTTCTGCTCGGAGTCGTCGCGCTCGATCGGGAGGGCGAGACACCGGTCCAGACACACGAGCTTCGAAAACACTGCCAGCAGCACCTCTCGACCGTCGAAACGGACGTCGTCGGGACGGTCACTGAGGCGGACGTCACTCGATCACTCTACCGACTCGAGGAGGCGGGCCTCGTCGGCGAGAACGAGCCGACGTCGGCGTCGCCGACGGGGAAAGGGCGACCGGCGTACACGCTCACCGTCAGTCCAGACGTCGTGTACGAGGAGGTCGACGACGATCTCGTGGACGAATCGTCGGAGTGATCGGAACGGAAGCGAGCGCAGCAGGTGCGACGGTCTGTAGTCGCGTGGATCAGGTCGGCGTTCCCAGCACGGCGATATCGTAGTCGGCGACGGCCGAGGGGGACTCGAGGACGATGACCTGAAACTCCCAGGTCGAACCGGCGTCGACGTCGCCGGTACTGGAAAAATATCTGCCGATCTGGTTGCCCGCGTCGTCGTACACTCGCGTCCGGACTTCGACGATCTGAACCCGATTCGACCCGTCGTTCTCGACGGTCCCCTGGATGGTCGAGCCGAGATAGCCGTCCTCAACGACGAATTCGTGTGACGTCAACGAGAGGGAGTCGAGGGGTGTCGCCGTCGTACTCGGTTGCCCCTGTGCGAGTGCCGCGGCCGTAGACATCTGGCTCGCCGTCCGGTTGGAATAGTTGCTGGCGTTGAGATCGCCGACGGTGCCGTCTTCGTAGGTCGGCTTCCCGCCGATGCCGCCGCTGCCGGTACAACCGGCGACTGCGGTCGAAATTCCTGCACCGATCGACGCGAGCAGTCCGCGTCTGCTCGGTGGGTCCGAACGGGACATGTATCTCACACGGACGTCGCGGACACCTTTCAGTGTAGGCCTTGAAGCGCCAGCGACCGATAGTGACGGTCCCGATGCGCCAGCGACCGATAGTGACGGTCTCGACGCGGTCGTTCGCTCGCCGATTGGCGGGTCGAGACGGTCCGCGGCCGATTTCGTCGGTGCAGCGATCGGCGAGCAGCGATAGCCGACGGACGACGGATTCGATCCGTGTCACGCCGACCGCGTGGTCGCATCGACGCTCGAGTCACACGCGGTGCGAGCCGGCGACGGGCGCTGCCGATGTGTGCAACGCAGCCTCTTATTGCCGGGTCGGTGGAACGTCTCGCTATGGTGTCATCCGAGAGCGACGAGCGGCTCGAGTCGTACGGGGCCGATATCGGCGCCCGGTCCCGGCCGATCCCGCGGGCTCGGGAATGGCTGTTGGTCGAGGGCGACCGCGTGGTCGTCGCAGCCCTCCTCTTGGTCGGCGTCTTCGTCGTCCTGGTCGTTCTCCACGACGTCGGCGTCATCTCGTTCGTCAATTCGAACTCCGTGACGCGGGTGGCGAGTGGCATGATCGCGGGGACGTTCTCTCTCGTCACGCTCGTCGTCTCGATCAACCAGCTGATCCTCTCACAGGAGTTCGCGACGGCCGGATCGGCCCAGAAGCGACTCGAGTCGGTCATCGGATTCCGTGCGGACGTCGCGGACGAAGCGTCGGTCGCCGCGAGTCCAGTCTCGCAGACGAAACTACTCGAACTGCTCGTCGAATCGATTGCGCGGGACGCTGCTGCGGTCGAAGACGCGGTCGCCGATCACGACGAGGAGGTGCGACGGGCGATTACTCGATACACGAACATCGTTCAGTCCGAAACCGGGCGAATCGGTGAAACGCTCGAGCACACGTCGTTCGGCACGTTCAGGGCCGTGTTGGCGGCGACAGACTACGACGAAGACTGGCAGTTGTACGTGGGCACTCACCTTCGGCGCGCGTACGACGCCTCGCTTTCGCCGACCGCGACCGAACGGCTCGAGGACCTACTCGAGTCGCTGAAACTGTTCCACGTGGCCGGCGAGCAATTCAGGACGACGTACCTGCAGCGAGAGCTGACCCGATTCTCGCAGTTGACGGTTTACTGTGGTGTCCCGGCGATCCTGTCCGCGATACTCGTCGGTCTCCTCTACGCCGACGTCACCGGTCCGAGCGTCAACATCGCCGTCCTCCCGTACGTTTCGATCGGGCTGATCGGCGTCGTTCTCTCGCCGCTTACACTCCTCGTGTCGTTCATCCTTCGGACGACGACGATCACGCGCCGAACGGCATCGACTGGTCCGATGCTCCCCCAGAAGGGTCCCGAAGAAGGGCCGTTCGACGTGAGCGCCGGCGACGGGGGGATGCCCGACGGGAAGGCGGAACCCACTCGAGAGGAGCGGGAGAATCGGTGAGTGACAGCGGCCCGGTACAGAGAGGAGCGCTGGTGCTGGTCGTCTCTCCCTCCCGACCGTCGTCTTCTTCCGACGACGGGGCCCGCCTCAGTGCTCCTCGTCTTCGGTCTCGTCCAGGAATCGGTGGGCTTCTTCCAGGATTTCCCGCGGACCGTCCTGTGTGACGGTGTTTATCGCCTGTTCGTAATCGCGCCACTGCAGGTCGCGATGTTCGTTCGAAAGTTCTGCACTGGCCTCGAACGACTTCGCGATGAAGAGGTGAACGGTTTTGTGAATCGTTTTGCCGTTCGCCTCGAAGACGTAATCGTAGTCCCTGCGAAAGCCGTCGAGTAGTCGGAACTCTTCAATACCTGCCTCTTCCGTTACTTCGCGGATCGCCGTCTGCTGTAGTTCTTCATCTCCTTCGACACCGCCCTTGGGAAACTCCCAATCGCCTGGGCGGCTCTTGAGTAGAAGATACTCGCGCCGGCCCCGCGTATCGCGGAAGAGGATCGCGCCTGCGCTCGTAGCTTCGACTGCCATTAACTGGCCTAGTAGGTGCGACGTTAAGAGAATATCGAACTGTTCGTCCAACGAACACTGATTGCGAAATCGATTGTCACGCTGTCGGATGCGGGACGACCACAGTCGTACACAGTGGGACGGAGTCGCACACGATGAGAGTGGGCAGAGTCGCACACGGTGGGACAGAATCACACGGCGAGAGTGGATCAGAGTCGCACGCGACGGGGATCGTCACGGCCGTCTCTCAGCAAGTTTTTACGCGCCGACCGTGGATGATTCGACAATACCGATGACCTTCGTCACGCGTCTTACCCTTCAAAGCGGTGATCGAGCGGCTCTCGACGGGATCGTCGAGGACATCAAAGCGACCGCCGAACGGAAAGGGGCGGCACTGAAAGGGCCACACTCCCATCCACCGGAGCGACTCTCAGTTCCCCAGTCCTGTCGGCTCCACGCCGACGACGACCGTCGATTTTCCTCCTGGGACTACACCGTTTTCACCCGCGAACTCGAGATACACGGCCACGACAACCTCGCGCGCAATATTGCCTCACAGAACTTCCCCGACTCGGTCCACATCGAGGCCGAAGTCGAACAGATCCGCGGCGCGGGCCGCGGAAACTGACCGTCGACACGTCGTCTCGGGTGCCAAACGACGACAGGGCTTTTTACCGACCCCGACGATATCGGGGTATGACCGCGGACGATCTCGTTTCGCTCCGACGCGACTTGCACCGAAAACCGGAACCCGCCTGGCGCGAGTTCTATACGACCGCCCGAATCGTCGACGAACTCGAGTCGCGACTCGGCGACGACCTCGACGAACTCCACGTCGGCCCGGACGCGATCGCGGGCGACCAGCGGATGGCCGTCCCCGAGGAGACCGACCTCACCCGGTGGTACGACCAGGCCCGAGCCGACGGCGTCGACGAAGCGGTTCTCGAGCGACTCGAGGGCGGCTACACCGGCGCCGTCGCCGTCCTCGAGCGCGGCGAGGGACCGACGGTCGGCCTTCGCGTCGACATCGACGGGCTTCCGCGGGGGGAGTCGACCGATCCGGCGCACCTGCCGGCGGCCGAGGGCTTTCGCTCCGAACGCGAGGCCGCGATGCACGCCTGCGGCCACGACGCCCACGCGACGATCGGGATCGGTGTCGTCGAACGGATCGCCAACAGCGACTTTACGGGTACGCTGAAGGTGTTCTTCCAACCCGCGGAGGAGGTCGTCGGCGGCGGCAAGGCGATGGCCGAGAGCGACCACATCCGCGACGTCGACGCGTTGCTCGCCGTCCACATCGGCCTGGACCATCCGACCGGCGAAATCGTCGCGGGGATCGGCGGATTTCTCGCGGTGTCACACCTCGAGGCGACGTTTACGGGCGAATCGGCCCACGCCGGCGGCCACCCGGAGCAGGGACGCAACGCCGTCCAGGCGATGGCGACGGCGGTGCAGAACCTCTACGGGATTCCACGGCACAACGACGGGAAGACGCGCGTCAACGCCGGCGTCGCCGAGGGCGGCAGCGCCGCCAACGTCATCCCCGACGAGGCCCGGATCGTGGCCGAGGTCCGCGGCGAGACGACCGAGCTGATGGAGTACATGAAACATCGGGCCGAGCGAGTTCTCCGGAGCGCCGCCGAAATGCACGACTGCGAGGTCGAGATCGAGACCGGTGCGGAAGCCCCGAGCGCGACCAGCGACGAGGAACTCGTCGAGATCGTCGCCGACGTCGCCGGAACGACGCCGGGCGTCGAGCGGGTCGTAGAGCGCGACGAACTCGGGGGCAGCGAGGACGCGACCTTCCTCATGCGAGAAGTCCAGCAAAACGGGGGGACCGCCTGCTACGTCGGCGTCGGTACCGACCATCCAGGCGGCCACCACACCGCGACGTTCGACGTCGACGAGGCGAGCATCCAGCACGGGATCGACGTGCTGGTTGGAGCGGTCGAGCGGGTCACGCTCGAGCGACCCTGATCTCGATCGCTCAGCGATTCGAGTCGAGTACCTCCGCGGCGGATCGAATTCGCGGTCGAGAACCGATCGACGCGTCGTACGGTCTGCTGTACCGATGTACCGGTGCAACCGCGACCGTCCTGCGGGTGCACCGGTAATGACGTACAGTAGTCCGTATCAGAGGATCAGCACTCGGCCATCGACTCCTCGTCGTGGGTCTCCTCCCCCGGAACGTCTGCGACGACCTCGAGGTCGAACGCCTCGTCCGCGGGAGCAGCGTCGGGTTCGAGGTAGCCGACCGCGAAGGCCGTGGAGACGCTCCCGGCCGCCGGAGCGACGTCGAACTCGGCGACGACCTCCCCATCGTTACAGTTGGTCGCGGGCCGCACCTCGAGGGTGTACTCGCCGGCCGGCACCTCGAGCGCGCCGGCCTCGCCGAAGGCGACGTTCTCGAACAGGACCGTCTCGCCGCCACCGACGGTGACGTCGACCGCCGGAGCGTCCGGCGAGGCGTGGACGAGTCGCACGCGGGCGTTCTCGCCGGGGTCGCTGAGGTCGTCCTCCAGCACGGTCGGCGCGAACGGCTGATTCTCCTCGGAGAGTTCGCCGAGCGCGGCGATCGTAAACGCCCCTTCGGCGATTTCGAGTTCCTGATCGAACACGACGGTCTCGGGGTCGTCGGTCGCCGAGATGGCGACGTTCGCGGTCCCGACGGGTAGCTCGAGGTAGTCGCTCACCGCGCGGAACGGAACGTCCGAGAGGACGGTCTCGCCGTCGACTACGACGTCGACGTTCGGCGCGTCGGGCGAGAGGTGGGCCGCGCGAACGCGAGCAGTCGCTGTGGCTTCCTCGTCGTGATTACCGTCCGATTCCTGTCCGCTGTCACCTGCGTGGTCGTCGCTCGCGGCGCCGAAACTACCGGCCACCAGGCCGGCTCCTGCGGTTCCGATCAGCGTCAGCGTGCGTCGACGGGTATGTCCTTGGGACATGGAAACGAGTTGAGTACCATCGGAATTATGAACTGTCCCTAACAACGCAGGGTTACTGTCGGCGACGGAGACTGTCGGATGCGCGCTTCGACGGGAGGGGGGTTCGCGGCCGCGCGGCGTAACGCTCGACACGTATCTCCGAGTACCGGGAGCGTCGACTCCCGGTTCGGCGGGGCGAGACGCAGTGCGTACCGCTACCAGCCGCGAGCGCGAAAAGAACGCGCGGCGGTCTCTCGAGGGGGCGTCGAGGGCGCTGTCGCGTCCGCGGCGCGACCGGCCGCTCAGTACTTCGGATCCGCGCCAGTCGTCTCGTACACCTTCCCCATCAGTTCGTCGCGTCGGTCCTGCCAGTCCGCGAGCCCCGCTGGGCTCGAGGGGTACTCCTCGTAGTGAGCGAGCAGTTCGTCCGCGCGGCGTTTCGTCTGATAGAGGTTCCAGATGGTGCCCCAGTGGCCGCGGCTCTTGAGCAACGCCTCGAGTTTGAGCTTGAGGCCGATGTTCGTGCTCCCGGAGTAGAGAGCTTCGGCGAGTTTGTCGCCCGGCATCGCGGCGAGCAGCCCCATGAGGTCGTCCACGTCGACCGCGGTCGAGAGGATATTGTAGACGTCGAGTGCGGCGTAACGGGCGCCGTAGTGGTCCATCACCCGTTCGTTGTACCGCCAGAAGGTGTCTTCGCCGTAGTCGTCCGTCTCAAGGGCCTCGATGGCCTGTTCGGCGGCGTACTTGCCGGCGTACGCGGCGCCGGCGATGCCACCGCCGGTCGTGGGGTTGACGTGTCCCGCGGCGTCGCCGACGGCCATGTATCCCGGGTGGACCGCCGAGTCGTACGGCCGGCGAGTGGGCAAGGCGGCGCCGAGTTTGTCCTCGACCGTCGCGCCGGCGAACTCGGGACGGGTCTCGAGGTCGCGTCTGAGGTCGTCGACCAGTTCCATGGGCTCCTCGGTCATCTGAAAGCCGAGTCCGGCGTTGATCTCCGTCTCGGTGCGCGGGAAGTACCAGAGGTAGCCCGCGGCCCGCTCCGTCGGTTTGAAGACGAGCGCGTCGTCCCACTCGACGGGTTCGTCCACGTGGACGATCTCCCGGTAGGCAGAACAGAAGTGCGTGTAGTTGACGTTGGTATCGAACGTCGACCCCGAGAAGTCGACGTTGTCCTGCAAGACGGAGAGCGAACCCGCGGCGTCGACGACGACGTCCGCCTCGTAGGTGATCGGATCGCCCGCGCGGATCGCCTCGACCCCCGTGACGCGACCGTCGTCGGCCTGGACGACGTTCGTGACGACGGTATCGTAGTGAAAGTCGACGCCGACGTCGCCCGCGCCCTCGATGATCCGTCGTCCGTACTCCCAGCGGTCGATGACCGCGAGTTCACCCGGAACCGGAATCTCGAGGACGGTGTCCTCCTGTGGAATCTCGAAACGGCCGTGGTCGACGCCCGTGTTCGTAAAGGCCGGCTCGAGTTTCGACTTCGGGATCGCCTCGGGAAAGGCGTCGGCACCCTTTAACGCGTCCCCGCAGGCGATGTGACCCGCTTCGGTTTCGGATTTTCGATCGAGGACGACGACGTCGTATCCCTCGCGTGCGACGGTCGCAGCGGCGTAGCATCCTGCAGTTCCGGCGCCGACGACGACGACGTCCGGCGACTGGGTCCGAGTCGTCGCGGCGGTTGCCGACTGCTCCTGCGTACTCATATCCACACTGTGAGCGCCGCGGTAAGAAAACGTTTTATCAAGTGGTCTGATTCTCCGCTCGCCCGGACGACGGAGCGGTCCTCGCTGCGGACCGGATCGATCCGGTTCAGAGATGCGTCCGAACGCCCGAAACGAGGCGATTCGGGTGACAGCCGGGTGACGGCTAGAACGGATAGTGGATCGCCTGCGAGGCGACGATCAGCCACGTGATCAACAGCGTGTTGACGAACGCGCCGATCCAGATCCGGCCGGTGCGGTGGAAGAAGTACGTCGATACCGCGGCGATGACCGGCAGCAAGGCGAGGAACTGGAGGGCGATGATCGTGTAAATTGGTACGGGAAGGCCCATTCGGTCCGAGTGACCGCGCCGTTGGTACGACTCGGCACGTCTATTCACCGTCCGGACAGTCCCGAGAGGTGGGAATAAAGAGTTTTAGTGAGGTCGTCCGTATCCACCCGTATGACAGCGTACACCATCGAGTTCGTCGGAACGGGTGAGACGATCACCTGCACCGACAAGGAGACGATCCTCAGCCGGTGTCTCGAGGAGGGGATCGCCCAGGAGTACTCCTGCCGGGTCGGAATGTGTCTGGCCTGTTCCGCCGAAATTCTCGAAGGCGAGGTTACCCAACCGGCCGCCCGCGGGCTGACCGAAACGGAAGCCGAGAACTACGCGCTGACCTGCATGGCCCGTCCGCAGTCGGATCTGAAACTCGACCGCGGCAAGTATCCCCCGAGCATCGAGGCCGACCTCGAGGCCGACGGCGCCCGCGACAGCGCGGTCGCCGACGACTGAGCGCCGCGATTTCGGTCGATCGTCGCCTGCCACCGACGCGAGGCGGACCGGTCCGCCTCGCGACGCCATTTTGCGTCCGTCGGCCCGACCGTCAGTCGGCGACCGCACAGTTGTTCGGTCCCAGTTCGAGTTCGAACGCCGTTTCGGGATCGACGTCCTCGAGTCCGAGATTCGTCGCGACGATCCGCTCGTGGTTCGACGGCCGCGGCGGGAGATCGGTCGTCGCGTGGGCGACGAACTCGTCTTCGGCCATCGAGAGCGCGGCGAGGCGATCGCGCAGCGTCCCGAGTCGGTCGGCGTACGTTCCGTCGGCGCCAGGATCGGCGGCCGTACTGTAGTGACCCGGCGCGACCACCGTCTCGGGCGACTGCTCGAGAACTCGATCCCGTAGGCTCTCGTAGAGTCGCCGCGCGGCCGTCGGCGCCTCCTCGCTGCCGCCCTCCAGGTCCGGCCGGCCGACGCCCTCGAGGAACAGTGTATCGCCCGTGAACAGCACGGAATCCAGCCGAATGGAGAGCGATTCGGTCGTGTGCCCGGGGGTCGCCACCGCCGTCAGCGTCGTCTCGCCAACGGTGAGTTCGTCTCCGTCCCCGAGGGTCACGGCGTCGAAGGCGAGCCCGCGACTGCGAGCGCCGTCCGGAAGGACGGCATCGGCTTCGGCCCGCGATGCGAGGTCGCGGACGCCGCTGACGTGATCGGCGTGGACGTGCGTGTCGATCGCGTACGTGAGGTCGGCACCGAAGTCGGCGGCGTCCGCCACGTATCGGTCCGCAAACGCCCGCAGCGGGTCGATCACCGCCGCTTCGTTGCCGCTGACGATCGAATACGCGAGACACCCGCTCGAGGGCCGGTCGTACTGGAAGACTCTCGCGGGCGCGTCGACCTCGAGTTCGCGGACCGCATAGAGGTCTGCCCAGGCGTCCATCCCGCCGGCGAGATTGCGCGCTTCGATGCCCGCCTCCCGCAGGAGCCCGACGGCGTGGGCGCTCGCTTCCCCGCGACCGCAGACGGCGACGATCGGCTCCGACAGGTCGGCTACGAGGTCGTCGACGCCGCCCGTCGCCTGGGCCTGGATGAAGCGAACGTGGGGGATCTGGACGGCCTCGACGGCGTCGCCCTCGAGGTGCCAGCGATCGAACTCGTCGCGGTCGCGGACGTCGAGGACGGTCATCGCGTCGCCGGATCGCAGCCGGTCGGCGAGCGCGTCGGGAGCGATCGAGGGCTGCTCGTCACCCGGTCGGTCGGCGTGGTCGCTCCTGTCTGTCATGCCCGAACGTACGCGCTCGAGGCGGGTAAAGTCGCGCCCCGAACCGTCGGCGAGGCTCCCCGGATCACCGCCAAGGTTCAACACGATCGGCGGTGTCAGTTCCGTATGACCGCCACCGAATTTCAGTCCGCGCTCGAGGAATCGATGTCCGTCGAACTCGAGCGACTCGGCTCGTCCAAACTGCTGATCGCGCTCACGGACGCGGATCTGACGGCGGAGCACGTTCTCAGGACCGCAGCGGACAGCGAGTGCGCCGCCGCGGAGACCTTCGAGACGTGGGTCGACGACGAGGCAGACGAGAGCGCACGGGACGCCTTCGCCGAGTTTCGAGACCAGGAGCGAGACCACTTCGATCGGGTGGTAGCCATGCTCGACAGCGAGGACGAGGTCACCGACGTCGACGGCGGCCCGATGCACGACCGTCTCCGATCCCTCGAGACGACGTTGGACCGCCTCGGCGGTGCCGTCGGTCGCGCACTGGTCGGCGACCGGACGCACCTCCAGGTGGTGAACTTCTTCGTCAACGACGGCGACGAGCGACTCGCGGACTCGTTTCGGGACCTGCGGACCGAAACGGCTGCCCAGGGCGACGTGGCGGGTGCGTTGCTCGAGGAAGTCTGTGACGAAAGCGGAGACTGGGACCGAGCACGGGCGTCCGCCGAATACGTGATCGACGTCGCGTACGAATCGTACGCGGACTCGCTGGACGAGTTGGGTCTCGATCCCAGGCCGATCTGTTGACCCGATTCCTCGCGCCGGCGTGTCGACGTGAACCGACGGACGACGTCGCTTTCGAACTCCGCCGAGAGAACCCGGGCGTACCGACGACTGCGCCGACTGCAGCGAAACGGCGGTGAGCAACGGATCCGAGGGCGAAACCGATCCCGGACCGGAAGCCAAACCGGCCTGGAACCCGGAGCGTGAACGGCGTCGAAAACGCGGACTCGAGTCGAAGTCGAAACGCGGACTCCGATGGACGCGCGGGCTCGCCTCGAATTCTCGTCCGTCGGCAGGGCGGACGTATCTATACTCATCCGCTGATCAGAATTCACCCTATGAAAAGATTTTTGACTGGTACTTTCCATGGAGGACCAATGAAGGGGGCGCCGTCCGAGGACGATCTCCAGGACGACTTGCTGGAACTGGTCCGCCGGCACGAGGTCTTCGACGTTCTGGCCGCGGAGACGCTCGAGAAACCAGAACTCGCAGCGGCCCTCGAAGTGTCGCCGGCGACGACACACCGGATCCTCGCCTCGTTTCGCGACAAGGAGTGGATCACGCGGACGGACAGCGGGTACGCGTTGACGCCCCTCGGCGCGCGGATGGGGCGCGCAGTCGAAACCTACCGGGCCGCCGTCGTGGAGACGCGTCGGCTGGCACCGCTGTACGAGACCCTTTCGGCGGCGACGCTCCCCGTCGCCGTCGATGTCCACTGGTTCGCGGACGCGACCGTCACGGTAGTCGAACCGCGCGATCCGTACCGGCCGTTGAACCGGTTTATCGACCTGCTCGAGGACACTTCCTCGCTGCGCGGCTGCGATACGACGTCGGTCGCACCGACGTACGTCGACGATATCCACGAGCGCATTCTCGACGGGATGCCGGTCGATATCGTCTTCGAGACGCCGGTGATCGACCGACTCGCGTCGGAGTACACCGACCTCGCGGACGACGCCTTCCAACGGGAGAATCTCAGGCTCTGGGCTCGCGACGAACTCCCGTTCGGGCTGGCGCTGTTCGACGATCGGGTCGGAATCGGTGGCTACGACGCGGAGTCGGGGATTCTCTCCGTTTTCGCCGACACGGACGATCCCGACGCATACGCGTGGGGAGAACAGCTTTTCGAAGAGTATCGGTCAGCGGCGGACCGGGTCGTGTAGGAATCCGAGCGACGCCAGTCCGTGGGAGACGAGTCGGCGGCGACGAGACGGGAGACGGGCCCGTCGTGAGACGATCCGCGTCGGTGACGCGTCACTCCTCGACGGAGACCAACGACATCTCGTAGGTTCGTCGTCCGTCTTCGTCGTAGTACGCGGTGTAGGGTGCCATCTCGAGTTCCGGGGAGAAACAACCCTCGTGGACCGTATTCCCGTCTATTTCGGTCACGGACGCGTAACAGTCGACACCCGCGTAGGATCGCTGTTCCGTGACTTCGAATCGCATCGATCCGTCCGGCGAGGAGTACGACCACTCGTTGCCGACGGTGAGGGTGCGTCCCTCGTACTGGGCCATCGTCGGTGAAAAGACCGTCGCGATGATAAACGGACCGGCCGGCGTCATGATCAACTGGCTCTGGAGATCCGCTTTCGTCCCGCTGACGGTCGTTTCGAACTGCGTCTCCGTCGTGTCGTAGCGGACGGAGACCGTCGCGCCGTCGTCGGTCACGTCCGTGACGTCCCAGACCAGCGTCCCTTCTCCGTCGTCGGGCGAGTACACGTCGTACGTATACGTGATCGGTCGGTCGAATTCGAACGGTTTCCAGGTCGCACCGGTGTCGGCGTCTCCGTCACCCGTGCCCCCGTTTCCGCCGTCTGACCCCGACGAGTCGGAGGGTGAGTCGCCGTCACTCGAACAGCCGGCCAGCAATCCCGCCGTCGCGACACCGAGCGTGGAGAGCAGTCGTCGTCTCGAGAACCGAGCGTTCGCGCGTGAATCCATCACCCTGGCGGTAGGTCCGCGGGTATCTTGTACTCACTCCGTGACAAAATTTCACCGGTTGAAGTATCGATGTGATCGGTCGACCGGCGAAAGAAAGACGAATGGACGATCGGGGACGGATGAGACGGCCGAACCCGCCGGGTCTCGGGGATCGCGGCTCCGAAAACGTCGCGAGTGCATCGGCCCGGTGGACCGAACGGCGGTGGTGCGACCGGGCCGTCGGCGCGGCGAGTCAGTCGACGAAATCGATGTCGTCGCCTTGCGCGGGCGCTTCGGGCTGAACGCTGGCCTCGCCGTTGGGGCGCCCGTAAATCTGGGGCGACTGAACGCCGGTGACGACGATCATCGTCCGCATGCTCCCCTCGAGGCTCTCGTCGATCGAGGTCCCCCAGATGATGCGGGCGTCGGGGTCGATCCGATCGTAAATCTCCTCGACGACGCCCTCGGCTTCTTCGATTGCCATGTCGTTGCCGCCGGTCACGTTGACGAGCGCGGAACTCGCCCCCGAGATGTCGACGTCGAGCAGCGGCGAACGCAGCGCGGTCTTGACGGAGTCCTCCGCTTTGGCTTCGGAATCGGCTTCGCCGAGTCCGATCATGGCCACGCCGCCGCGTTCCATGACCGTGCGGACGTCGGCGAAGTCCAGGTTGACGAGGCCGGGTTTCGTGATGAGTTCCGTAATCCCCTTGACCGAGCGCATCAGGACCTCGTCGGAGACCTTGAACGCCTGTCGAACGGGAAGCTTGCCGACGGAGTCGAGCAGTCGGTCGTTGGGGACGACGATGACGGTGTCGGAAACGTCGCGGAGGCGCTCGAGTCCGGCCTCGGCGTTGGTCCGCCGGACTTCACCTTCGGCGGTAAAGGGCGTGGTGACGATCGAGATCGTCAACGCGCCGGCTTCTCGGGCGGCTTTGGCGACGACCGGCGCGGAGCCGGTCCCGGTGCCACCGCCGAGTCCGGCCGTGACGAAGACCATGTCCGAGCCGTCGATGGCGTCGTAGATGTCCTGCTGGCTCTCGAGGGCGGCTTCCTCTCCGACCTGGGGCAACGAACCGGCTCCGCGACCGCCGGTCTTTTCCTCGCCCATGAGGATCTTGGTGTCGGCATCGATCTCGACGAGGTGCTGGACGTCGGTGTTGGCGGCGACGAGTTTCGCGCCGTGGATGCCCTCCTCGTGCATTCGATTGATCGTGTTGCCACCGGCACCGCCGCAGCCGACGACCGTAATGTCGGTCTGAAGGTCCTGCAGAACGTCCTCCAGTTGGTCGTCGGTCATCGTCCCCGTCTGTCGGCTTTCCGATGTGTCACCGTCGGATGATTGTCCCTCACCCGGGGCGCCGTGAGGAGCCCCGGCGGGGTCCCCGTTCTCGGCCTCGTCGATTGCGTCGTCGATGATAGAGTCCATTCTTGGCCCTGTCTAAAAGATGGAGCATAATTACCTTTCCCCCTAGACGTCAGACGAGCGTCTGACACGTTAATAAGGTGTTACGTACTCGCTCGCTTCGGCGGCGAGTTCGCGAGACGTCGGGGGGTATACGAGTATTACTGTCGTCGTCCGGCCCGGTCATATCGGGAATCGGTGCGTTCGTTCGGTTAGAACTCTCTCGGGACTGACTGTTTCCCCGTCGACCGTGACCGGGGTCCCCTCGGCGAGCGCACCGAACTTCGGACCCTCCGGAACACCGGCTTCGAGAGCCAGTTCGGGATCGAACGCCGTCTCTTCGGCGACGACCGCATCGTCCTCGAGTCGAACCGAGTCGTATTTTTCCTCGAGGATGTCGGCCAGTGCCGCGATGATCGCCGCACGTGGATCGCTCGAGTCGATCCGGGTTTCGCGGTCGGGGCCGGTATCGACGTCCGCTTCGTCCCTGGTGCCGGTCCCGCCCCGTATTTCGTCCCGGTTTCCGGTCCGGGGGATCGCCGCCCGCGAGCCGACGCGGCTGCCGCCGTTGGCGGTCGCGAACGCGACGGCGTTTTCTTCGACGATCGCTCGGACGCGGTCGTGGTTGATTCCCTCCGCCGTCGTGACGAGGTCTGCCGGCAAATCGACGACTGCAAACGTCTCCGAGAGCCGCTCACCGAAGCGGATTCCGTCGTCGATCGGGCCGAGGTCGGACTCGATCGCGTCGACGAGATCGAGCGGCCGGTCGCCGACCTCGCGCAGCCAGGTCTCGCTGACGACGCGGTAGTCCGTGCCGCCCAGGATTTCCTCGAGGACCGGCCACTCGCCGTCGAGAAGGGCGAATTCGGCCTTGCTCGCTTCGAAGGCCCGCTCTATCACGTCGCGGTGGGCCGTCGGGTGTCCCATCGCCTCGAGCGCCCAGTCGGCGGCGACGTGTCCGACCGCCCACGGCGTCTCGCGGACGATCCGTTCGAACCGCGGGACGTAGTGGTTACCGCCGAAGCCGACGACCTGGCGGCGCGAGACCACATCGCGCTGCCGAGGGCTCGCGAGGGCATCGCTCTCGCGTTGCTCGCGGTGGGGGGCGACGTCTCGAAGCTCGAGAATGGCGCGGGCGACCGCGTCGGCCCCGGCCGGGTCGTCCCACTGTTCGTCGCCGCTCCCGAGTTCCGCGAACAGCGACGGACAGCCCACGTCGGTCGGGCCGTGGTGGGTACACTCCAGACCGACGTCGTACGATTCGGGTGCGTACTCGTCGAAGGCTTCGAGGAGACGAGCCAGGGCGTTCGGCGCGGCGTCGGCCAGCGCGTCCGGTTCGCCGCCGAACTCGGCCGGACCGAAGTTGCCGGTGAAGTGCCCCGTCAGCAACGCCCCGGTGTCGCCGGAGTGACGCGACGCGAAGACGAGCAGGTCCGGATCGCAGTCGAAGGCCGACGCCGGGCGCTCGAGTTCGATGTGTAACTCGTCGAACGTGCGGAGTTCGGCCCCGTCGATCAGGTAGTAGCTACCGCCGCCGTTGGCGTCCGCTCGAGTATCGTCCTCGGCGCGGCCCCAGTCGGCGTGGTCGCGGAGTTTGTCACAGATGTGTCTCGAGGCGCGGTCGGCGCGGCTTTCGACGATCGCGATCACGAGAAGGCCTCGGTACCGTGAAGAGGAATAGTCTGCGCTTTCGGCGGGGTCCCCGAGATGACGTGCTTCGAGATGCCCCACGATCCGCTTCCGATCGGCCCCGCACTATAATCGCGTGGCGAACGCAGCCCGTTAGTTATTCGGACGTGGAAACGGAAAAAAGACCACTGTGGTTTGGTGGCTGCCATGAGCGAGAATCCGCCCGAGAGAACGGAGTCGGCGAACGGCTCCGATCGTCACGAAACGCACACCGACGAGGCGGTCGACTGTCAATTCGACGTCCACGATTTCAGTATGCTCGTCGGCGACTGCGCCGTTGCCACGTTCGACACCGACGGGACCGTTTCCGCGTGGAACGACGGGGCACGACGACTCACCGGCTACGACGACGAGACTGTCGTCGGCTCGCACTACCGACGCTTCTTTCCGGCGGCCGCGCGCGAATCCGGCCGGCCCGAACGGGTACTCGAGCGGGCGCGAACGGCCGGGAGTGTCGAGAACAAGGCCTGGAGAGTCCGTGCCGACGGGCGCCAGTTCTTCGCCCGAGAAGTGATCGTGCCGATCCGCGAGGACGGAACGATCGGCGACGAGGGCGGTCTCGAAATCGACGATATGGGCGGGTACGTGTGGTTCGTTCAGGACCGAACCGAGGGACACGAGCGCGAACGGAAACTGAGCGAGGAGAAGGCTTTCGTCGAGAGCGTCTTCGAGGCGCAACCGGACGTCGTCTACGCGTTCGACTCGGACGAGAACTACCTCGAGTGGAACGATCGGGTGCCGGCGGTGACGGGCTACACCGAAGCGGAACTGGCCGACATGAATCCGGTCGAGTTCATCGCACCGGAGGACCGAGAGCGAATCCGGAACGTGATCCAGCGGGTTCTCGAAGAAGACGAGTACGTCACCGCAGAGGCGAACCTGCTGACGAAAGACGGGCGTCGGATCCCGTACGAGTTCAACAGCGCCCGCATCACCGGCGACGACGGCGCCGTCCTCGGGTTTACCGGCGTCGGTCGAAACGTCCGGGAGCGAAAGGCTCGCGAGCAGGCGCTTCGCGAGGAGAAAGCCTTCACGGAAAGCGTCCTCGAGGCACAGCCCGACGTTCTCTACGCCTACGACACCGAGGGGAACCTCATTCAGTGGAACGACCAGTTCGAACGCGAGACCGGCTACACGCCGGCGGAATTCGCCGACGTGAATCCGCTGACGTTCATCGCACCGGAGGATCGAGATCGAATCGAGGACGCGATCGATCGCATCCTCGAGGAGGGCGAACGGGTAACCGCGGAAGGGCGAGTTCTCACCAGTGACGGGGACCGCATCCACTACGAATTCAACAGCGCCAGGATTACCGACGACGACGGCACCGTCCTCGGATTTACCGGCGTCGCCCGCGATATCAGCGACCGGAAAGCCCGCGAGCGAGAACTCGAGCGCCTCGAGCGATTGAACGCGATCGTTCGGACGATCGACGAGACGATGGTCACCGCGGATACCCGCGACGAAATCGAGTCGGCGATCGTCGAGGGGTTTGCAGCCGCCGATCCGTACCGGTTCGCCGTCATCGGACGAACCGATCCCGCCTCGCCGGTCGACCGACAGTCGGTCGGCCCCGTGAGCTGGGCCGGAGTGGACGAATCGACGGTCGAGGACGTCTTCACGTCGTTCGTCGAGCCGCCCGCCGAGGCGAACGCGGCGTCGCCGATCGAAACGCGGACCGTCCAGCGATATCGGAACCTACGCGAGAGTCCCGTCGACCAGTGGCGAGCAACCGCCCGCGAACACGGGTGTGACTCGGTCGCGGTCGTGCCGATCGTCGCGACCGATCGGACGTTCGGTGCGATCGTCGTCGCCGCCGCCGAGGCCGACGCCTTCGCCGATCGGGAGCGAGAGGTATTACAGGAGTTCGGCGGCACGATCGGTCACGCGATCAACGCGATGGTCGTTCGGCAACTCCTCTATATGGACACCATCGACGAACTCGAGTTCGAGTCGACCGACCGTGGTGACACCTGTATCAGACTCTCCGAGGACCTCGGCTGCGAGCTGTCACTCGATCACCTATTACCGCTCACGGACGAGGTGTTCGTCTACTACCTCACCGTCACCGGAGCCGATCCCGAACGAATTCGCGAGGGGGTGGACGACGACGACGCGGTATCCGAGTACCGACTCGTCGACGCGACCGACGACGAAAGCTACTGGGAGATCGTCGTCCGCGGATCCGCGATCGCCGAACTGCTCACGGAGTACGGAGCGCGGTTGCAGTCGAAAGTAGTTCGCGACGGCGTCGGGAAACTGACCGTTCAGGCGAGTCGCGATGCCAACCTGCGGGAACTCGTCGACGGAATTACGTCGGCGTATCCCGAGACGGAACTCGTTTCGAAGCGAACCGTCGACCGACCCGTCGAAACGCGGGGCGACTTCCGCCACACGGTCGAATCGCTGCTCACGGAGAAACAGCGATTCGCCCTCGAGGCGGCCTATCACGGCGGGTACTTCGAGTGGCCGGCCCGAAACAGCGACGCATCGGAAGTCGCGGATCGACTCGAAATCGCCCGACAGACCTTCCATCAGCATCTCCGGGTCGCACTCGAGAAACTGCTCTCGGCGTACTTCGGGACGGACGACTGACGACCACTCGACGATACCAGAGCATGCAGGTACACACCTTTCCCCCGTTCGTCGTCTCTATCGGGTAATGAGTTTCCCCCCGTCTTCCGAGGCGACGACTGCGGTCGACGTCCTCGCGGAACCGCGGCGGCGATACGTGCTCGCCGCGTTACTCGAGGGATCGGACGCAGCACGGACGGATCGATCCGCGGCATCGACGCGACTGTCAGTCGACGCGCTGGCGACCGAGGTCGCGACCGTGGAACACGGCCGTCAGATCGTTCCCGACGATCAGTGCACGCAAATTCATATCGATCTGAGACACGCCCACGTCCCGCGGCTGGTCGACGTCGGAGTCCTGTCAAGACGATCGCGTGGCGACTCGACGACGGTCACACTCCTCGACCACCCGATGCTCGAGATCGACTGGGTCGAGGCCCTCCTCGCCGACCCGACCGGTGAGACGCTGGGGTTCGACGAGGCGACGCTGAACAGGACGCTCGGCGCACTTTCCGCGCCGCGTCGCCGAGCGGTCTGTGCCGTTCTCGCAACGCGGCGCGAACGGCTTTCCCTCTCCGATCTGGGCGCGGCGATCGTCGCGCTGGAAGACGACGGCGAAACGGTTCCCGCCGAGGTGACCGACGCGGACGCCGCGCCCGTCATCAGTTCGCTCGTCCACTCACACCTTCCCGCACTGGCAGATGCCGGCCTCGTTTCGTACGACGTGGCGGCAAAGCGCGTTTCGCTCGCCTCCGACGCCCCTCAGTGGGAGACGGACTGGTTGCTCGAGGGGCCGCTCTCCGACGTCGCCGACGTTCGAGAGGATCAGTCGGACGGTGCGTCCCAGAGACGTCCGGTTTCGGACGAACCGATGGCTGACGCACCGTCTGACGACGGGACCGCGGCGACCGACGCGCCGGCGGCGGACGAGGCGACGACCGCCGCCGATCGCGACAGGGTGTTGTGGACGCTGGCACAGCCGCCCGCGGGACGTTCGAGCGCCAGCGGGCCATCGTCCCGGGAAATACCGACACCCTCGGAGCCGTCCTCGGCCGTGAGCGATCCGCACGACGGCCCCCCGTCGACGTGAATCACTGGGTGAACGTCGGACGGTGACGAATTCGGTGTCGTGGACGTAAACGGCGTCACGACGCGAGCCAGACCGATTATAGTCTCGCCGCTCGGAATGGGAGCAAACGATGGCTATGGACGTATACGGTTTGCTCGGCAACCCGGTGGGCCACTCGCTGTCGCCGCCGATGCACGAGGCCGCTTACGACGAACTCGGGATGGACGCCCGCTACGTGACCTTCGAGCCCGATCGGACGGCGCTCGGGGACGCGATCTTCGGCGCCGATGCGCTCGGAATCGCGGGGCTCAACGTGACGATTCCGTTCAAGCAGGACGCCCTCGAGATCGTCGCGCCCGAAGATCTGGCGAGCCGGATCGGCGCGGTCAACACGATCGATTTCTCGGGGTCGGGACCGCCGACGGGATACAACACCGACGCCGTCGGCGCACTCCGCGCGCTGCACGATCACGAGGTGTCCCTCGAGGGGGCGCGGGCGGTCGTCGTCGGCGCCGGCGGTGCCGGTCGGGCGATCGCCTTCGGTCTCGCCGACGCCGGGGCGACCGTCGCGATCGCCAACCGAACCGAGCCGAAAGCGCACGACCTGGCCGAGGAAGTGCCTCGAGCGACCGGCTACGGACTGGCGGAACTCGGCCAACTGGTGGCGAACGCCGAGGTAGTCGTCAACGCCACGAGCGTCGGGATGGAGACCGACGTCTCGCCTGTCCCCGCCGACGCGCTCCACGACGACCTCGCCGTTCTGGACGCCGTCTACCGACCGCTCGAGACGCGATTGCTGCGCGACGCCGCGGACGCCGGAGCGACGACCGTCGACGGCGCGTGGATGCTACTCTACCAGGGGGTCGAGGCGTTCGAAATCTGGACGGGGCGGGAGGCACCGGTCGCGGTCATGAACGAGGCGCTTCGGTCGCGGCTGTGAGGGGCCCACCGAACCTGTCTTCTTTGACAGTATCAGGCGAATTTAAGTGTCGGAGACGACTACACCGGGATAATGGCAATCCTCCAAAAACTGAAGTCCCTGTTGGGGTTCGACGGGTCGGACTCGGAGCGCGGGGGCGCTCGAGAGGTTGGGGTAACGGTCGAGCGAGAAGGGTCGACGGACGACGGACGTGGCGCGAACGTCGGCGCTGATCGGGACGAAACGAAAGAGACGAAGACCGCGCAGCCGCCGCAGTCGGCCGCAGCCGGAACCAGCGCGGCGGGTTCGACGGAGTCGCTGACCGAGCCGACGGACGCCCCGGAGGAGGGCGCTGAACCGTCGGAAGCGGCGGGTCCGGAGACGGAAGCCGGCGCTCCGACGACGGAGAAAACGCCGGACCTCTCCGAGGGAGAGTCGCCCGTTCAGGAGGCCGAACCCGACACGGATGCAGCGACGGAAGCCGAACCCGAAACCGAGACTCCATCCGAAGCCGACGAAAGCGAGTCTGACGCTCTCGCGGAACCGACCGGCGACGACGAGACGGCGGTGGAATCCGAGACGGCGGAAACAGCCGAGTCCGAGACGGCGGAAGCGACCGAATCCGAGACGGCGGAAACAGCCGAGTCCGAGACGGCGGAAACAGCCGAGTCCGAGACGGCGGAAACAGCCGAGTCCGAGACGGCGGAAGCGACCGAATCCGAGACGGCGGAAGCGACCGAATCCGAGACGGCGGAAGCGACCGAATCCGAGACGGCGGAAAGCGCCACGTCGGATGCCCCCGATTCAGAACCCGAGTCGGAGTCGACCACCCAGGAGCCGGTCGACTCTATCAAGGGAATCGGCCCGGCCTATGCAGACCGCCTCACCGGCGCAGGCGTCGAGACAGTCGGCGAACTCGCCGACGCTGACGCAGCCGAACTGGCCGAACAGACGGACATCTCGGAGACGCGCATTCAGGGCTGGATCGACCGCGCCGAAGTCAGGTGAAGAGCCGAACTCGACCCCGTCGACGCCTCCACCCGAGTCGTCGATTACGACGTCGCTTCGCTTCGTCACGACCGGATCTCAGCACGTAGTCGACCACCCTGCACACCTGTTTCTCCGAAGCTCGAATCGCAAAACGATTACCTGCCCGTCACCTTCCCGAGGACATGAGCGATCCGCGCGTCGTCACGACGCTCGACTCGTTTCGCGCCGCCGCTCGCGACGGCCGCATGCCGGCCGCGGACCGCGACGAATCGACGACGCACACCGGCGTTCGCGTCCCCGTCGAGGCGCGCGTGACCGTCGAGGACCCATTTCTCGCGTACCGTCGGGCGCGCGACGGCCACGGGTCCGCCTTCCTCGAGACGAGCGGCGGTCAGCCCGGCTGGAGCTACTTCGGCGTCGGTCCGGTCGATCGGCTCACCGTCAGCGCCACGGCAACGTCGCGGACGAGAGACGAGACGCTGTCACCGACGCTCGACGCGTTGGAGGGCCTCTTGCACGCCGATCGACTGGTTCGCGGGGATTGCGACGTGCCGTACCCCTGCGGTGCCGTCGGCTGGCTCTCCTACGACGTCGCCCGCGAACTCGAGGAGTTACCCGACTCGTCCGTCGACGACCGGAATCTCCCGCGACTCGAAGCGGCGGTCTACGATCGTCTCGCCGCCTGGGAGGCGCCGACGGACCGCGACGTGACGCTTCGGATAACCGCCTGTCCGCGGATCGATAGCAGCGCCCGTGCCGACGATCGGCTCTCGGATGCCGCGATCGAGGCCGCTTACGAGCGCGGGCGGTCCCGCGCACTGGATCTCGCCAGGTCGGCCAGCGACGGCGATTCCGGAATCGGCGACCCGCCCGTATCGACTTCGGAAGCGACGTTCGAAAGCGACTGCGGCCGCGAGCAGTTCGCCGACCGCGTGCGTCGGGTCAAAGCGTGCGTTCGCGACGGCGACACGTTTCAGGCGAACGTCTCCCAGCGGCTGGTCGCACCCGCCGCAGTCCACCCCGTCGCGGCGTACGACGCCCTGCGGCGGGTCAACCCGGCACCTTACTCCTGCCTCCTCGAATTTCGAGCAGCCGATCTGGTGAGTGCGAGTCCGGAACTCTTGCTCGAGCGAGACGGGGATTTCGTTCGCACGGAGCCCATCGCCGGAACGCGACCGCGCGGAGAGTCGCCCGCGGAGGATGGCGCCCTCGAAGCCGACTTGCTGACTGACGAGAAAGAGCGCGCGGAACACGCGATGCTGGTCGATCTGGAGCGAAACGACCTCGGGAAGGTCTGCGAGTACGGGTCCGTCGACGTCTCGGAATACCGACGAATCGACCGGTACGCCGAGGTGATGCATCTCGTCTCGAACGTGACCGGCCGACTCCGCTCCGACGAAACGCTCGCAGCTGCCGTCGCGGCGGTCTTTCCGGGCGGGACGATCACCGGCGCTCCCAAACCGCGGACGATGGAGATCATCGATCGGCTCGAGACGACCCGCCGCGGCCCCTACACCGGGAGTGTCGGAATCTTCGGCTTCGACGGTCGAGCCACCCTAAACATCGTCATTCGGACGCTGGTTCGCCACGGCGACGAGTACCACCTCCGGGTCGGAGCGGGCATCGTCCACGACTCGGAACCCGTCTGCGAGTACGACGAGACCCTGGATAAGGCCCGCGCGCTCATCACGGCGGTCGACGAAGCACTCGGCGAGCGAGCCGAACTCGGCCTCGAATCGGACGACGTAGCCCGCCCGGAACGGGCAGACGGAGGTGAGGCTGGTGACTGAAACGACGCGAATGCTCCTCGTCGACAACTACGATTCGTTCGCGTACAATCTCGTCCAGTACGTCGGAGAAATCGCGGACGAGGTCGTCGTCCGCCGCAACGACGAGATCGACCTCGAGGAGGTTCGCGACCTCCAGCCGACCGGGATCGTCGTCTCGCCGGGCCCGGGGACGCCACAGGAGGCCGGTATCTCGATCCCGTTGTTCGACGCGACCGACTACCCCATTCTGGGCGTCTGTCTCGGTCACCAGGCGCTGTGTGCGGCACACGGTGCGCCGGTCGTCCACGCACCCGAGGTAGTTCACGGGAAACCGTCGACGATCAGTCACGACGGCGATGGGATCTTCCACGGACTTCCGTCGACGTTTCGGGTCGGCCGCTATCACTCGCTTTCGGTCGACCGCGCGGATCTGCCGGCCGCGCTCGAGGAAACCGCCAGCACGACCGATGGCCGCGGCGTCTTGATGGCGGTTCGCCACCGAGAAAAGCCACACGTCGGGGTCCAGTTCCACCCCGAGAGCATACTCACACGAGCGCGACCGGGTTCGGCGACCGGGGCCGACCACGAGAGTATCGTGGCGGTCGAGGGGAGCGACGAGTCGGGCGAGGCGGACGGCACCCGCAACGGAGAGCAGATTTCGTTAGCGCTCGGCAAGCGAATGATCGCGAACTTCTGTCGGTTCGCCGCGGCGGTCGGACCAGACGAGGTGGTCAGCGATGAGTAGCGAGGTGCGCTATCACGTCGACGGCGACCTCGTCCCCGCCGACGAAGCGACCGTCAGCGTCGATGACCGAGGATTTCGGTACGGCGACGCCGCGTTCGAGACCCTTCGCGCATACGGCGGGACGATCTTCGCGTGGCGAACCCACCTCGAGCGCCTCGAGCGGACCTGTGAGATACTGTCGCTCGACCACGGGTTGTCGGCCGACGAGCTACGAACGCGCGTCGACGAGACGCTGGCAGCGAACGATCTGGCGGACGCGTACGTTCGCCTCTCGATCTCCCGCGGAGTCCAGCCAGGAAAACTCACCCCCCAGCCCGCGGTCGATCCGACCGTCGTCGTATACGTGACCCCACTGCCCCGCGGCGGGCTCGAGGGAGAACCCGTCTGGGACGGTCCGGCGACGGTCGAAACGGTCGAGACCCGCCGAATTCCCGACGAAGCGATTCCGGCCGCGGCGAAGACCCACAACTACTTGAACGGGATTCTCGCGCGCGCGGAACTGGGCTCGGATTCGGACGAGGCCCTCATGTGCGATCTCGACGGGCGACTCACGGAGGGCGCGACGAGTAACCTGTGGTTCGTCCGCGACGGGACGCTTCACACGCCCTCGACCGACGGGCCGATCTTGCCGGGGATTACACGAGCCGCAGTACTCGAACTCGCTCGTGAGGCCGGCATTCCGGTCCAGGAAGGTCGGTACGAACCGGGCGACCTCCTGGAAGCCGACGAGGCGTTTCTCACGAATCGGACCTGGGAAGTACGGCCGATCACGACCCTCGATGGCGAGCCGATCGGGGGTGGTCCCGTCACCGAACAACTTTCGCGGCTCTACGACGAGCGAGTCGAGGAATCCTGTTACCGATAGACGGTGTCGACGGCCCCGGTCCGGACGGTCGGTCGGACGGCTGTCTCCTCGAATCCGAGCGTTTTACCGGGGATCGGTACAGAAACGGCGTCCATCGTCCCGGTCCGTTGGCCTCGAGCGTTCCGTGCCGTCGGAATCGGTATTCGGGTCAGATGTCACGGCTCAGAACCGTTTCGGAACTGCATCGACCCCCGTGACGGTCCGATTTTCGGGGGGTTCTCGAGATCGGCGTTCGTCAATCAAACGCGCCACCGATTCGTTGGGTTTTGTTCGAGGATATTTTTGCCTGTATTTTGACGCCCCACTGGATGAGGTGGCGACCACGACCCCGGTCGGTCGCTCCACTCGAATATGGCCCAGTTCCAAGAGAATCATATCGATTTCTCATTTTGCAATTGTTGCATCAGTACCAA
Organism: Natrinema caseinilyticum; assembly: GCF_024227435.1. Taxonomy (GTDB): domain Archaea; phylum Halobacteriota; class Halobacteria; order Halobacteriales; family Natrialbaceae; genus Natrinema; species Natrinema caseinilyticum. The sequence continues at coordinate 3,010,948 of NZ_CP100445.1, read as the reverse complement.
AGTACCGCCTCAGACGGAGGAGTGTGCCGGTTATTTCCGGTTATTGCCTGCCGAAAACACCGGGTCGTGTGATTACGGTCGGGTAATACCATATTACGAGTTTTCGAAATGAAACGAACGAGCGGGAGTTTCACGAGACGAGTGGCATAATTCCAAACGGCTTAGACAGAGGATTATAACAAGCGGTGGACGTCTCGGAAGTCTCACTGTCTATGATCGGTCCAAAACGACTCGGGATTGGTGCAATGCTAACGATGGTTATCTTGTCAGTCGTCGCAGGTGGGGGAGCACTGGCAGCGAGCGATAGTTCCACCGTGTCGCCGGAAGACGTCTCCGTCACGAGTCACGGCGTGGATTACTACGACGACATCGCTCTCTTCGAAGTGACGAACGATGGAGGCCAGCCGGTCACGCTAACGTACACCAACGAATCGGGGACCGAGACGACGGTTACGGTCGACGCGAATTCTGCGACGAACGTAACGACCGGAGTGTCTGGGGGTGCCGCCGGAGAGATCACACTGACGAACGGGGGGACGACCTACGCCCACGACTTCGCAGGTTCCCCGACTGACCTCGGTCCCGAGAACCCGAACCCGGGGAAGATCACCATCGAGGCCGTGAAGTACGACGAAGAGAACGGGCTGATCGAGTACAAACTGGTGAACGGAAACGATAGACCCGTCGACGGACGCATCAGTCACGTCCCGTTGAACGCCACGAACAACTCCGTCACAATCTCATCCGACGGAAGTACGACCGTCGTCGTGAAAAACGACGAGTCCCGGGTGGGTGACATCTATCGGATCACCTCTGCGCTCCAACTCGATCTGTTCGAGGGAGTCGATGATACCATGGAGCCTGGCGACCCGGTACCGTTACTCGCATCCGGTGAAGTGACCGACGAAACGCCGCGAGAAAACCTCGAGTCGGCCACGAAAACCGATTCAGACGAGACCGACGACGAAGGAAGCTGTTGTGGCGGTGACGACGGAAGCAGTACGGATTCGGACGGCGAGGATTCCTCGTCAGGTACCGATTCCGGTAACGAAACCGCTGCGGGCGACGGCGCTTCCGGAAACGAATCTGCCGACGGCGACGATTCCGGTAACGAAACGGACGCGGACGACGAAACGACCGCCGGCGACGACGGTTCCGACACCGGCTCCGACGACGGGGACGAGAAATCGGATGACTCCAGTGACGGTTCCGATACGTCGAGCGAGGACAGTCCGAGCGAATCCGAGGGAACCCCCGGCTTCACCGCTGGGACTGCCCTCGCCGGTGGCGCACTCTCTCTCGAGTGGCTCCGCCGTCGGGCCCTCGGCGAGAAGTAAGGCGGAGACCGCTGAACCCGTCCAGAATCGAAATCGCGATCGCCGATCTTCTGCGTCGGTCCGTTTTCCCGTTCCTCGCGAAACCATAGCCGAGCGGCATTCGTCGCGTCGACTCGAGCGATTCGTTTTCACGCGGATAAAACGGGCCTGAACGTCTGTCGAAACCCGTCGCCGACCGAGCAGGACGATACCGCGTCCGCGGCTCGTGGCTCCCGCGGCGGCCGGAGTCCGTCACTCGTCTATTTCGACCGTCGTCTTGCTTCGCTCGCCGGAATCGGTCGGTGTCTCGATCAGTTCGCGCTCGATTCCGGGCCGTTCGAGCGCGAACGCGCTCCCGAACGCCGACGAGGGGGTCTGGAATCCCGCCGAAATTCGATCTCGGCGCTCGAGGACGCGTTCGGCGGCCGATACAGCCGATTCGGCGGTCAGCGCGTAGGGGTTCGGCGTCCGCAGTCGGGCGCGCGCCCGCCGTCCGGTGGCCTCGTCCGTCACTTCGCCCCAGACGACGGCGCTGCCGGATGCCAGGGATCGTTCGTCCGGGCCCTCGAGACTGGCATCGATCAGCCGCTTCAGTAGCCGTTCGGTCGTGCGGCGCTGAAGGAGCCATCCCAACGAGTCGACGGCCGACAAAACGGTACTCGCCCACGGCGGCACAGCGGCGTAGACCTCGACCGACTCGATGCCGGTGCTGTGGGCCGCAGTCACGACGTCACCCCAGGGAATGGTGACGGCGTGGTCGGGGCCATCGCCGAAGTCGATCGCCCGCGTTCGGAAGGCCATCGGAACCCGAATGAGACGTCCGTTTCGCCGCACGACGCCGCGCTCGCCCAGGTGTTCGACGAGCGTTCGAGCCGTTCCCGGAGAGAGCCCGTTACCGCCCTTGATCCCGAGGACGAGCTGGTCGGCTTCGGGGAGCTCTTCGACGAGCATGGCCGCCAGACAGTCCGACGGGACGACGTCGAAGCCGACGCCGGGGAGCAGTGTGATCCCCGCGTTCCGGGCCGCCGCGTCGCGCTGGCGAAGACATTCGAACACGCTGAACTCGCCGGTGATATCCAGGTACTCAGTCTTCGATTCGAGGCAGGCCGCGACCAGTGGCTTGGCCGTCTCGACGAACGGCCCCGCACAGTTGAGGACGGCGTCGAAGCTCTCGAGGCGGGATTCGAGGTCGGCCGACTCGAGGTCGAAGGACCGACCCTCGACGCCGAGTTGATCGGCCTGCCTGGTTATCGCGTGGCTGTCGCGGCCGGCGATCACGGGTGACCCCCCTCGTTCGACGGCTTCGCGTGCGATCAGTCGGCCGGTGTAGCCGTAGGAGCCGTAGATGAGAAGGGTGTCCATGGGCTTCGTTGGTCCGACAGGGGGTTAAATGTCCGTCAGACATCCGCACGCGACTGTCGTAACGTTCAGGGCGACCGAGCGGTAACGGAGGGGAAATGGCTGCAAGTCGGATCACGGCCCTCGCGGACGTGCCGGACGACTCGACGGTTCTCTTTCGCGTGACCGACGGCTCGGACGAGGATCGGGAACGGGAGGCGATCCTCGTCAGGAGTGGCGCAGCGGAACCCGATGGCGGTGCACCGTCTAACGGCGACGGCGTCTCGTGCTGGCTCAATTACTGTCAGCACCTGACGCACATCAAACTGGACAAGGGATCGGGGGCCCCGATGCGTGACGGAGAGATCGTCTGTGCGAATCACGGCGCGTACTTCGCGGCCGGCTCCGGCCGCTGTACGTACGGCCCGTGCGAAGGGGCGTATCTCACCGAACTCGAGGTGGAAATCGATGATGGCGACGTCTATCTGACCGACGACGACTACGAGTTCGTCGGCCTCGGCGAGGGAAAAAGCGAGACGCTCGATCGGACGTCGACGTCGAACGTCGAGTTTTAGACGGCGTCCGGGGCGACCAGGTCTCGTTCCTGATCGTACTCGAGCAGACCGGCGTCGACCAGTCGCGGGAGGTGATCGTGGTACAGCGAGAGATACACCTCCGTGACTCGTTCGGCCGGGATATCGGTCACGGTGTGGCCCGTTTCGCGGATCGCGACTTCCTCTGCCGCATCCGGGAGCGTTAGCTCCTCCCCGTAGGTGCGCATGACCTCGAGCAGGAGTCGGCGGCGCCGATCGGCCAGCAGCGAAAACGCGTCGGTCATCGCCTCGGCCGACACGTCGTCCTCGTCGAGTCGGTCGAGCAACTGCTGTACGAACTCGATGACGTCGAGGTCCGAATTGGGGGTGGAAGTCATGTATACTCCGTGATCCTCGCGCGAACGGTCGGACGGAGAACGGGCCCGACGTACTACCGATGGGACGGAACGCCGCTCGTTCGAGGGTTCGTATCGGGGTCTCGCCTGCTGCCTAAATATTAGTGTCGAATCCGGTTCAGAATTTGTATTCCGCGCGTACAGTCGATAGTCGATGACTGTCGGTCGAAATCACTCGATCGTGAAGGTCGGTTCGTCGATCGACTCGCTCTTGCACTCGGGACACCGCGAGGGGAGGTTCAGCAGGTCGTCGTAGTCGTCGAAACCGCAGTCCCGACACGTCGGAGGTGCGACGAGGAGTTGCTCGTCGGTTCCGTCGACCGAACGTGAGACGTGCTCGACGTTGCGGACCGCGGCATGGGGCGTCAAATCGAGCAGTACGGCCAGTTCGCTCGGCGTCGCCGGTTCGTCACGGAGGGCGTCGGCGAGGCGTTGTCGCGTCGTTTCGTCGGCCTTTCGCATACGTTGGCTCACGGCCCTCGCAAATTTATACTATAGGCCATCGGCCGACGGGGTCACCGCGTTCCGCCGCCGATTCCCGCGAACCGGTACCGCAGGCCGCGTCTCGACTCGGGCGATAGGTACGGATCTCGAAGAAGGGCAAGTAACTTAGCCCCTGCTGGAGAACACCGGACCATGAAGGCCGTCGTTCTTGCAGGCGGGTACGCGACGCGAATGTGGCCGATTACCAAACATCGGCCTAAGATGTTTCTCCCGATCGGTGAATCGACCGTCATCGATCGTATCTTCGCGGACCTCGAAGCGGACGACCGGATCGACGCCGTCTACGTGAGTACCAACGAGCGGTTCGCCCCCGACTTCGAGGCGCACCTGGCCGACAGCGACTTCGACAAACCCCAGCTTTCGGTCGAGGACACGACAGAAGAAGAGGACAAGTTCGGTGTCGTCGGAGCGCTCGCCCAGTTGATCGACCGCGAGAACGTCGACGACGATCTGCTCGTTATCGCCGGCGACAACCTGATCAGTTTCGCCGTGTCGGAGTTTCTCGACTACTTCGAGGATCACGGCGCGCCCACGCTCGCCGCCTACGACGTCGACTCCCGCGAGAAGGCCAAATCCTACGGCCTGGTCGATCTCGAGGGCGACCGCGTCGTCGACTTCCAGGAAAAGCCCGACGATCCGAAGAGCACGCTCGTTTCGATCGCCTGTTATGCGTTTCCACAGGATTCACTCGACTTGCTTCCGACGTACCTCGAGGACGGCAACAATCCCGACGAGCCCGGGTGGTTCGTTCAGTGGCTCCAGAACCGCGAGGCGACGTACGCCTACACGTTCGAAGGCGCGTGGTTCGACATCGGCACCCCAGAGAGTTATCTTGACGCAGTCGCCTGGCATTTGAACGGCGACTCGTTGGTCGCCGAGTCGGCGTCCCTGGAAGATGCCACGATCGGCGAGAACGTCCACGTCATGGGCGACGTCACACTCGAGGGGACGACCCTCGAACATACGATCATATTTCCGGACGCGGTGGTCGAGAACGGCGACATTCGCCGCTCGATCATCGACCAGGGGACCCACATCGAAGACCTCGACCTCGCCGGGGCGCTCATCGGGGCGCACACGACGATCACGAACGGCACGGACGAGTGACCCCGCTCGAGTCCGGGTGGCTTCGGGTCACTCGGATCAGTCGATACAGATATGAGTCCGCCGTGTGATGCGTGTGCACAACGGTCATGCAACCCGACCAGACGGTTCGAGCGGTCCTCGAGCCGTACGCCGAGGGCGTTCCGTACGAGGAACTCGCAGGAGACTTCCTCACGTATCGTCGCTGGACAGGGGACGATCCGGTGTTGCTCGTCGCCGAGGCCGCCGCCGCGACGACCGGCCAGCGCTTCGTCAACGGAATCAGGCCGGCCGTCGAGCGATTTCGCGACGCCTTCCTCGTCCCCGACCGAGTCACGTCGTTCAGTGAGATAGCGGCCATCGACGTCGAAGACGACGACCTCGTAGCCGCCTTCGGTGCGCAACGCAAGCGGCGCGTCCTCTGTAGGATCGCACGCGTTCTCGCGGACCGACCGGCCGGCGACGATTTCGCCGCGCTGGTCGACTGGGCGCAAACGGCCGACCACTACCGCTACGACGAGGACCCCATCGGGACGATCTCGGGAATCGGCCCATCGACGTTTCAGTACCTTCGCCAGTTGGCCGGCGTCGCGACCGTCACGCCGGACCCGACGATCGAACGACTGCTGACGGCGGTGGACGACGATCTGGAGGAGTCACCGATCGAGACGACGACCGACCTGCAAACGATCGCCTCCGCCGAGTGGCTGGCGTTCGCCTCGGGGTTCAGCCCGCTCGAACTCGACCGGATCGCGTGGTGGACGGCCACGGACCCGAGCGACCGCGACGCCGTCCTCGATGCTGTCCGTCACGCGTGAGTATCAGCGACCGTCGGGCTGTCGTCAGTTCCGCCGTGAACCCCCGGATCACACGGCTGTCAGTTCCCGAACCCGCTCGAGGCCGGTTTCGGCTTCCGCCCTAGTCCGCTCCAGCGGATCGGTGACCTCGCTCGGGTAGCCGATCCGGTCGGCGAGTGCGAGCAGGGTCTCGAGTTTCGTTATCTCGAGCCGCTCGATTCCCCGCCCCAGTTCCGTCTCGACGAGATCGCCCAGCACCGGATCCCGAAGGTCGCCCACGACGTCCTCGCGGTCCGTTCGCAATCCCTCGAGAACGGGGGACTGGATCGGCGCGGGTTCGGCCTCGATCGCGTCGAAAATCGGCTCGAGTCGCCCCAACTGCTCCGACGTTCGCTCGCCGTGGGCCATGAAAAACTCCTCGAGCGCCTCGTCGGTCGCTGCCTCGGTCAGTTCCGACTGCAGGCCCTCGAGTTCGCGCTCGATCTGGTAGAGTTCGCGCAGTTCCCGAACGAACAGTTCGCGGTCGTTCTCGATCATGCGGGAAGCGTCGCCGGGAAGGTGCAAAGCGGTTCGCCCATCATTCGAAACGTCGCTCTGAATCGGCCGGGACGTGGGCGACCGTGATCCGGATCCCCCTCTCGCGGGTTCGACGTCGCGCCGTCGGTCCGGCGCGCTCCGCGTTCCCACCGGCCGTCCTCCAGGGGTCGTTTCTCGACGAACTCCAGGTCGATCCGCCGATCCACGTGGGGCCCGTCCACCACCAACGTCTCGGGAACCACCGTTTTCCGCGTCGGGTCGCCGACGGCGACCGCTCGCGCAAAAATCTGGACCAAAAAGCCGCTCACTCACTGCGTTCGTTCGCGGTGGGATTACGCTAACCGCGCGTCCGTGATCCGCAATCGTCCCCGCGTCCCGTCCCACTCGGTCTCGTACGCCAGGTCGATCCGCCGATCCATGTGGGGCCCGTCCACCACGAACGTCTCGAACTCGCCTCCCTCACCCAGGATGTGGACGCCGTAGTCCTCGTGGAGTGCCTCGAGGTCGGCGATCGCCTCGCGGTCGAGCGTTCGGCCCAGCCACGACTCGTCCAATCCGTGGGCCGCGACCTGAACGATCGTGATCTCGAAGCCCGCATCGAGCATCGCATCTGCCAGTTCACGGGGATCCTGCCGCCAGAGCGGGGCGAAGAGATCACAGCCGAGGCGGTCGCACATCCCGCGAATGCGACTGGTCTGATACTCGCTCTCGACGGCACCCGCCGTGACGCCGGCAACGCCGCCCGGCAGTTCGCGATCGAGGTCCGCGAGGGCGGCCTCCAGTGGCTCGAGTTCGTCGTCCCCCTGGCTGCTCGAGTCGACGGCGGCCTCGGCTCCGAAGTCCTCGGGTTCGACGTCGATCAGTTCGATACCGAGGCTCTCGGCCGCGAGCGCGGTGAGGTCCGTCGCCGGGACGTGATACATGTACGAGTCTCCCTCGGGGTGGACGGTAACGAGCCGTTCGACCGGTAGCCCGCGCTCGATGGCTCGGTACAGCGCCCACGACGAGTCCTTGCCGCCGGAAAAGAGGCTCACCCACGCGCCGTCTGCATCGCTCATACTCGGTAGTGGACAGGAACGGGTAAATGGATACCGAGTCCGGAGACGGGTCGGCCCCGATCCGGGACGAGTCACCGGTCGCGGTCGCCGAACGAGTACGGGTTCGCGTTCGCGTCTGCGCCGCCGTCGGTGAGTTCGGGATCCGCCCGATCCGATAGCGACCTGTCCTCACGGTTGGGAGTCGCATCGGCCGTCGGGTCGCGCTCGACCGTCCCGTCGGGCCCGTCACCGTCGTCCGCGCGTTTCGCGTCCGAACCGCCGTCGCCGCGGTCGTCGTCCCCACCGGAGCCGGAGACGACCGACGCGACCTGCGCGCCGACGAGGCTCACCACGATCGCGGTAACGACGAACAGCGCGAGCCGTTCGCCGGCGCCCATCACGAACCGTTCGTTCGAGAGGACCCCGAGTTCCGCCGCCGGGACGACGAACGAATCGATCACGTCCTGTTGCTCGAGGAAGTACGCGGAGAACCCGCGGACGACCAGACTAACGGCGACGACGATAAACGGCAGGTTGAGAAACGAACTGCGGATCGGTTCCTCGCCGATCGCCTCGTCGAGCAATCGACCGGCGCTGGCGGTCAGGGCGGCCATCGCGAGCCAGGGGATGCTATCGAAGGCGAACTGCGTTGCGGGAATCACGACGCCCGGCGTGTCACCGACGTTGGACACGCCGAGTGCGCCGACGAACAGGCCGACGAAGGTCAGTCCGGCCGCGACCACGTAGGTGACGACCGACACCTGACCGGAGTAAAGCGACTCCCGCGTCTGATGAGCGAGTCTGGTCAACCACTCGTCGACGTTGAACCCCTTGTAGAGCAAGAAGAGCCCGATGACGGTCGTGATCGCGGCCGCACCCTCCGCGGGTCCGGAGAGAGTCGCGAGCAGCGGGAAGACCAGCAGGGTCAACCCGATCGGGACCAGCACCGTCTGTCGGAGTTCCTCGTCGGCCAGGAACTGCTTGAGCAGGTAGTAGGTCGACTCGATGTCGCGAGCCTGGCGGACGACGACCCGGTCGACGGAATCGACCCGAACGCGGCTCTCCACGATCGGGATCAGTCGCTCGTCCTCCGCGCTATCCGTCACGACGACCGCGGAATCGGGTTCGTAATCGGCGATGAGTCCGTCCAGTTGCTCGGCGACCGCTCGATCGGCCGATACCATCGACTCGTGGTCTCCCGAGACGACCGCGACGACGACCTCCTCGTTCTCGTCGCGCAGGTTCTGTGCGACACGGAGCGACTCGAGCAGGGTGTTGACGCCCGAATCCTCCGGATCCGCGAGGCCGACGTCGGTCACGAGCGCGCGAACTGCCTCCCAACCGACGACGGGCGACCGGAGCCCGGTCTTGCGGCCGACGTCGTCGGTCCGGTCGAGGCAGACGACCAGCGTTGTCACGATAGCTGTTGCATTCCGTGTAACGATAAAACCACTTACTCGTTCGAGCACTCCCGTGGCGCTACCGGGCCTCGCGAGAGCATCGATGCAGCGCGGCGCCCGACTCGTCGCGCCGGTTCGCCGCTCGAGTCCGTCGCGTTTCCCAGCCGGCCCGTGCGGTAGGGGCAGCCGGTGCGACCGCTGCTCGGCCCGCGCGCGAACGGGATCGGCTCAGCTTCGCAGCCGGAACCCGCGATCGTCGGCGAAGCCCGCGATACCGGCACCGAACGCGTACGCGACTGCCTGGGCACCGGCACCGATGCGAGCCATCAGCGGTCGCTCGGGTTCGAACTCCTCGACCGTCACTTCGTCGACGTCGAGACGGTCGGCCAACTCGTCCTCGACGTCTCGGCGAGTGCCGAGGCGATCGACGAGGTCGAGATCGAAAGCCTGCTCGCCGAGGTAGATCCGTGCCTCGGTGTCCCGGACGAATTCGGGCTCAAGGTCTCGTCCGTCGCTGACTCGCTCGACGAAGGTGTCGTAGTAGTCGTCGATCAGCCCCTGGAGGTACGCGCGTTCGTCCTCGTCGATCTCCTTGAGCGCGGTGCCGGCGTCTTTGTACTCGCCGGCAGCGAACCGCTCGTAGGAGAGGCCGACCTTCTCGGCGAAGTCGCTCGCGTTGATCCGCGAGCCGATGACGCCGATGGACCCGACGATGCTCCCCTCACGGGCCCAGAGTTCGTCACAGCCGCTGGCGATCCAGTAGCCGCCGCTTGCACAGACGTCGGTCGCGTAGGCGATCGTCGGACCGTCGAATCGCGTCGCCGCGAGCCGGATATCGTCGCTCGGCACGACCTCGCCGCCGGGCGTGTTCAGCTTCAGGAGAAGCGCCCGTGCGTTGTCGTCGTCGTTCGCGCGATCGATCTGATCGACGATGTCGTCGGCCGGCGTCGCCCTCGGAGTGGGCGGAAACCGGCCGCCGCCGCCGTCGCGGGTGATCGGCCCTTCGACTGCCACTTCGGCGACGTCGTAGCCCGGGAATACCGATCTGGCGACGTTGCCGGACAGACGCACCCCGACGAGAGCGATTCCGAGCGCGAGGACCACGCCCAGCAGTTGTGCCACCGTCGACGGAACGATGACGAACAGGACGACGCCGATGGCCGCGAACGCGAGCGCGCCGACGACGACGATCACCAGTCGGCCGATATCCTCGCTACTGACCACAGGGTCCACCTCGAGTCATGCTGCGTAGTGGGGGCGGAGTCCGTTAAGCATTGGCGGTTGCGGGCGATTCGACCGGAGCGCTGCGGCGTGGCTCTGTCAGGGTCGTCGCGATCCCGATCGCGAACCGCCGTCAGTCTGAATCGAGCGCGTCGCGTCACCGTCGACGGACGGACTCGTCTCGGTCGATTCCGCGCGGCCGTCGTCCGGTGGTTCGGTTTCGGCCATCGCATCCGTCGGCGCGCCGGCCGACCGATCCGAGCCGGCTCGACTATGCAGCCACGCGCGCACGAGATTCACGCCGTCCTGAAAGAACGGCACCGGGTCGTCGGCGACCGCGTAGTCGAACCGGGGGTAACGGAGGATCGACGTCGCGACGTCGTGAACGGCTCCGGAAAGTGACGGGCGATCGACGAGCGGATATTCCTTGGTCGCGACGCTGTGGAGGTAACTGAGTTCACCACGGAGGAGGTGACCGCCGATACCGGCCTCGTACGTCGGGTTGGACGTGATCGGCTCGTCGATCGCGAGTTTCCAGTAATAGTAGGGGAAGTCCGCACCGACTCGGACGGAAAACGGCAACGACGACCAGAAGCGCGGATTGATTTCCATCAGTTTGAACTCGCCATCCGCGGGGTCGCGGAGGAACTCGACCATCGCGAGGCCGTGCCACTCGAGTTCGTCGAGCAGCGCGCGGCCGGCGGTCTCGAGTTCCGGGATGTGGACCGACTCTCGGTAGGCGCTCGGACCGCCGCAGTACTCCCACCCACGACGCTGACAGTGCTGGAAGGTCGCGACTGGATCGCCGTGATCGTAGAGCGCGAAGAAACCGAATTCTCGCGGGTCCGCGATTCGTTCCTGGACGAGCGGAACGTGGCCGCGTTTTTCGATTTCAGCCGCCGTATCCGGCCGAGATCCGGGCCGCTGGTACTCGGTGGAGCCGATCTCCGCACGGTCGAACGTCGGGCCGAGATACTCGGGGGCGGCCACGGTGTAGCGCGGTTTGACGATCGTCTCCCGGTCCCAGTCGTCCCACTCGTCGAGGCGTTCGGTTTCGGGGGCCGCGACGCCGGCCGCGTCGGCGGCGTCGAAGAGGTCGATGCGGTCCTGGACGCGTCGGAGGGTATCGAAGTCCGGCCAGGGAGTCGCGATTTCGTCGGCGAACGCGCCTTTTCGGTCCGCGAGGACGTAGACGTCTTCCTCGCGAACGGGGATGATCGTCTCGACGTCCGGGCGTTCGGCGAGCGAAAGCAAGTCGTCCCCGTAGCCGGGAAGATCCGTCGTCGGGTCCGGAAGGCCGACGAACTCATCGCGATACGCCGACGTAGCCGCCGGAGTTGACCGCGATTCGGAACCGACGATCGTTCGGACACCGCGTGGTCGAAGCGAGCGGAGACAGGCGACGGAACTCGGCGCGCCGATCCCGGGAACGACCACGCTCGTGTCGTCCCTGTGTCGTTGCATACGCGAGGTCAGTGGGTGTGGTTCCATTGTTATAGATCGTATACTGTGACCTGTCGGTTTCCAATCCGGCGTATCCCCAGACGGGCAGCGTTAGGCATCGAATACCCGCTGCTCCAGGGCGGTATCCCTGTAGGCCGTACATCCGTCGATCCGGCCGTCGATCAGTTCGAACACGTGTGCGAACGCGATATCGAAGTGCCGTCCGTCGACCGTTCCGACGTAGGCACCCTCTACGATCACGGTCTCACCCGCGTCGGTAAACCGCTCGGGGAGGGCCTGGAGATGATCGGCTCGTTCGCGCGGTGTCAGAACCACGTTCTCGAGGACGGCATCCGTCCCCGAGTAGCGTCGATCGGATCGAGCGCCGGTCGTCGCGTCGGTCCAGGTGACGTCGTCCGTCACCATCGCTGCCAACGCGTCGGTATCGCTGCGGTCCGTGACCGCGTGGTTGAACCTCGCATAGAACTGCGTCAGCCGTTCTCGAGCGGCCGGACTCTCGACCGACCGATGTTCGTTCGATTTCATTACCTGTTAGGCTGGTGTGGAACACCCGTACGGACAAAATAGCAATAGACGGTTCACAGACTATGAGAACGGAACGGTGACTGTCACGGTCGTGTAACTGATCGACGCGGCGGTCGCACTCCGTCGGTGAGTTCCGAGAGTCCGGAGTGAACCCGCTGGCGGATGCGAACGCGTACGACTCTGTACCCGCTTTCGAATCCCGAAAACCGGGAGAAAAGACGCGGTAGACGTGTTCGACTTAGAGCAGCCCCGTTTTCTGGAGCTTCATCAGGTCCTCGGTGTCTAAGGTTTCGCCCTCCTTGAACTTCTGATAGATCTCCTCGGCCTCTTCTTTGGCCGCTTCCTTCTTCTTGTCGCGCTCCGATTTGCGCTCTTCTTCTTCCTTCTTGTCCAGTTCGCGCAGGCGCTTTTGAACGCGGACGAAGTCCTCGTGGTGGCGGTCGGCGGCCTCCTGGGCCTCGACGAACTTCTCGTGCATCTCGTCGGCCTCGTCACGGATGTCGTCGGCTTCGCGATAGGCCTCGATCATCTGGTTGTGATGTTCCTGGGCCTTGTCCGCCAGCTCCGTCACCTTCTGGTGGTGCTGGGAAGCGTCCGATCGGACCTCTTCGGCCTCCTCGACGAGTTCCTCTAAGTCCTCGTTCTGATCGAGTTTCTGTTTGCGCTCCTCGTACTCCTCGCGCTTCGACTCGATCTTCTCGATGAGTTCCTTTTCTTCCTCGCTCGAGAGAACCTCGGTCTGCTGTTTGAACTCGAGTTGTTCGATTTCATCCTCGAGTTCCTCCAGGTCCTTTCCCTCGTCGAGTTCCATGTCCGACTTGAGCTGCTCGACCTTGTCGAACAGCGCGTTGGCCTCGGCGTTTAACTCGTTGCGCTGTTCTTTGTGCTCCTGGACCTGCTCGTTCAGCTCGTCGCGTTTCTCGCGGTGTTCCTGGGCCTCGTCGACTTTCTCGCGAGTCTTCGCGTTGAGATCGTCGCGCTTGGAAGCGCGTTCAGAAGCCATCTGATTCAGCTCGTTTCGCCGATCTCGCAGTTGACCGGCCATTTTGATGAGCTGTCCTTTCGATTTGTTCTCGAGGTCGTCCTCTGTCAGTTCGATGTTCTTCGATTCGTCTACCATGTTATTCAAACCTCTGTGCCATACCCGCACCGGAGAAACGGTCGGACGGCAGAAAGCGACCCGTCGGTCAAAAGACGAGTGGCGCTCGTAATGGCCCGTCCGACTGTTCGAAGCGACTGCTCACGATCTGCGAAACCTCGGTGAATAAGATTTCCTGTCATCGATCGTCGAGCGATACGCGCCCCGGTGGCGTTCTGGTAGCCGCAACTACTGGCGCTTGTAATTTAAATGTACCGGTCCCGAAACCCCTGAAACCGGTTCTCAGGGGCCTCATCGTGCCATGTTGGACGTTGACAGGGGTAGTGGGAGGTACTTATACTGGTACGCGGTCGAAACATCCACGACGCTCGACACGGGAGACGCGCTAGAGGTCCGATTACCGAGCGTATTCCGAGTGTATCGTTCGGGGAAAACCGGCGGGCGAGACGGAGTTTTCCCGGAGAAAAACGGCGATTCATCGGTTCCCCGGTGTGCGTCTATTGGCCGGCATCGCAGTATCATATCCGTGACACGCAGGGTCGAATACGTGTGATATCCGGGTCGACTGACGCACACCGAGACGGCTCCGGCCGACGCCACGCGAGTATCTCGGTGGTGGTACCCCGACTCGATCACAGCGAGTCAGCTCTCATCCTCCGGGGAGTCCGAGCGACCGCTGTCCGGTGAACACACGCGATGAATTCTGTGAGCCCGTGAGAACACACCAGGCACTGCGAGTGTCGCTTACAACTCGTAGCTGTTCCAGACTGACCGACCGTTGACGGCCACCTCGAGGTCGACCCGCTCTGCGTCCCGCGGGATTCGAACCGTTCCGACCGGCGTCGTCTCGAGCGGCCCGACGCTGACCCGCTCGGTCTCCGTGTCGTCACCGACCCGCCAGCCGACGACCGGCTCGAGCGCATCGTGCGTGGCGTTACAGAGGGTGATCCCGACCGTTCCCGGACTGGCCGGGCCGTCGAGAACAGCCTGGACGGGCTCGAACGATCGCGAAATCGCCTCGGCGGCCCGCTTCGGCTCGCCATCGACCGTGTGAACGCCCATCCCGCCGCCTGGCGCACTATCGCGCAGCGTCGACGCCGTCACGATGCCACAGTCCCGCCGTCGGAGCGCTTCCGCGACCACCTTCAGCGTCCGCGCCTGCTCGAGTTGGGACGCGTCGGCATCGTCCGCTCGCCGCTCGAGCAGCGTCGGATCGATCCCCGGAATCGCCGCGGGATCGGCGTCGTCGGTCGCGAGGGAACCGGTTCCGAACCCGCCGACGACGGTGCCCAGAGCGGGATACGTCTCGAGCAGCCAGTCGATATCGCCCGCCTCGAGGTACTGCCAGCCGAGCGCGAGGTGGGACGCGTCCGCGCCGGTTCCCGGCGCGCCGATCGTCGGGACGACGGGTAGATCGCCGGGAATCGACGCGGCGATCTCGGTTGCGGGGTCGTGGTCGACCGACGTCCGCCACGCCCGATAGCGAAACGCGAGTTTCGAGAAGACGCCGCTTCCGAGCGGATCCGCGAACGGATCCTCCGGCTGATCGTTCACGGCGAGCATCGCGAGGCTGGGATGCTGGCCGTATTCCTCGGCGAGCGCTGCCGCCAGTTCCGTCCCCCGATCGACCGGCAGTTCGGACCCGATTCCGGTGGCGGGCAGATCCTGCCAGACCAGGATGCCCGCTTCGTCACAGGCGGTGTAAAATTCTCGTGCCGGGACGTGCGCGCGGGCGCGAAGCATCGTCGCGTTCGCGTCGACCGCCCGGTCGACGTCGTCGCGCGGGTCGCCGCCGGGAAGGCGCGTGAATCCGTGAGCGCGGACGCGACGTCCGTTTACCACCAGCCCGTCGTCGTCTCGCTCGACGGTCCGGAGACCGACGGTTCGTTCGACGGCGTCGCCGCCGAGTTTCGCCCGGACCGTATACCGGCGCTGCGGGCCGTACCCGCGGGGCCACCACAGCGACGGATCCTTGATCGAGATCGTCTTCGACACCGTCGTCCGCTCGCCCGCGTCGGCTCGAATCGGAACCCGCTCCATCGTGGCACCGCCGCGAAACCCTTCCGGCCGGAGCGATAGCGACACCGCATCGTCGACCGCCTCGCCCGCATCGATCTCGAGTGCGACGTCGATCGTCGCACCCGCACCGTCGGTGGTCGCGCGTGCGGCCGTTTCCTCCGTCGCATTCGCACCGTCGGTGGTCGCGCGTGCGGCCGCTTCCTCCGTCGTCCCCGCGTTCCGCTGTGACTTCGGACTCGCGCCGACGCGCGGCCGTGCCTCGAGCCGCCGGAGAAAGACCGCGGGCCGCGACTCGATCTCGACGTCCCCCCAGATACCCGGCGTCCCGAAGTGGGCCGGCACCTCGTCGGTCTCGTAGATCCCCGCAAACGAATCGGGTCGCTCGCAGACGACGATCAGTTCGTTTTCGGGCTGCGGTTCGAACTCGAGACGAAGGGGAACGAAGTGCGGTTCGTTCGTCCCGAGGCGCGTGCCGTTCAGCCAGACCGTCGCGCGGTCGTACGCGCCACGGAGTTCGAGTAGCGCCCGTTCGGTCTCGTCGCCTCGGGGGTCCGTGAAGTTCGTTCGATAGGCGATCGGTCCCCCGTCGAACCCCCTTGGGCGCCCGGGAACCGATACGAGTCGCCACTCCTCGACGGTCGGTGGACCGTCGCCGTTGCGGTCGGTGACGATCCCACCGACCCACTCGTCGGTCATTATCACTGTCAGCGAAGCCGAAGTAAAAAGCCCTTCCATCGGTTCAGGATCGCCGTGGGTTCAGGATCGACTAGAAGAGATTCTCGAGTCGGTCGTCCGCGAACTGCTCGGCGTGGTCCGTCGATTCCCGCTCCTGTGCGCGCGTTGCGTCACGCGCTCGGTCCACGAACCATTGAATCCGATCCGACCGTTCCGCTCCGCCGAGTAACACCAGCGCGCCGAGTTGGTCGCTGACCAGCGGAACGTCTCCGTCCCGGACCTGCATTCTGCCGGTTTCGTCCTCAAGTCACCGACTCGCTTTCGGGGATCCGGCTGGCCTGCGACGACGAGCAGCACCGAATCGACCTCCTGAGGAGCGTCTTCAGCGAGCGGCCGGCGTTGGCCTGGTAGAGCGTCCCCTCGTTTCGTCCCGGCAAGACGCAGACGCCGAGTGCGTAGACCGGACCGTCGTAGACCTGCTGGAGGTGGTGGACGAAGACGGGCGCACCGCCGCTGCCGGTCCCGCCGCCGAGGCCGGCATCGATGAAAATAGCTTCCGCCTTCGAGGTGACGATGCCGTCAAGCGAGCGGACACACACGACTCGGGCCCGTGGCCGACCTTGCGGCGCCCCGTCCGACGAAGGTCACAATACCTATCTGGCGCATTCCCCTTCGTTCGGGTATGTTCTACGAACAGCGGATGACCGTCTCCGACTCGCCCGGCGATCTCCGGGCCGAGTACGAGGACGACCTCGCGACGATCGTCGACCGACGCGGCCCCGAGGCCGTCGCGGCCGAAACCGGCCAGGAACGGGACGGGCTCGAGGCGCTCGCACGGGGCGAATCGCCCGACCTCACGCTGGCGGAAGCAGCGGAGATTCAGGCGCTCGAAGAGGGGGAACCCGATCCGGAGACGATCGTCACGATAGCACTCGAGCACCTGCTGCTCGGAATGTCGACTGCGGTCCTCGACGTCGACGCGGTCGAGAGCAAACTCGAGATCGACATGGATGCAAAGGAGATCCAGCAAAAGATCGAACAGCGAGCGCCGATGTCGTTCGAGGAGTTCGTCCACGTCCAGTACGCAATCGCGGACGGCGCACCGTAGGCGTCGTTCCGTTCCCGCCGGGCCGTCTCGCGGTTGGCGTCGTGCGGCGCGTCTCATGACTGTAGCGTGGATCGACACCGACCACCGGGAATTTATCGCGCTGGGCGGTGTCCAAACCCCATGTCGAACTCGGAGCGCAGCGAGCGCCGACGGCGGGAGACGGACGCGATTCTGGATCGGAAATCCGGCACGGAGGCCGTCGACGACTTCGAAGATCGGTATCGGGTCGTCGGCGCCGCCGACCGAGACACGTACGCGAACTGGCTCACGCCCCTCGAGGATCACTACGTCTGCCACCGCAACGAGACGCTCGAGCCCGACGTCGATGAGTGGACGGTCGCGCTAGCCGGCGCGGTCGATCGCGAGGCCGAACTGGGAATGGACGCGATTCGCGAGGACTACCCGACGGTCGCGGTCGCACACACGATGGAGTGTGCGGGGAACGGCCGCGGCTACTTCGACCCGGAGACGGGGAGCGTACAGTGGGAGTACGGGGCCGTCAGCACCGCGATCTGGACGGGAGCGCCGCTTTCCGCGATTCTGACCGACCACGGCGCGGCGACCGACGACGACACGTGGCTCACCGCGGTCGGCGGCGACCGTCCCGAAGTCGACGGCGAGAACGACCGGTTCGCCCGCTCGATTCCGATGTCCAAAGTTCTCGAGGACTGCATCCTCGCGTACGAAGTCAACGGCGAGGCGCTCCCGCCCGAACACGGCCGGCCGGTCCGGTTGCTCGTTCCGGGCTGGTACGGCGTGAACAGCGTCAAGTGGCTCACCGAACTCCACGTCGCGGAGACGATGGTCCACGGTGAGGACTGGGCCGACCGCGGCGGGGAAGACTACACCCGGTGGCAGCAGTCCGCCTACCGGATCCACCCCGAAGGCGTCGAGCCCGAATCGAACCCGACGGTATCGACGTACGACACCTGGGAGCAGATCGAGTCCGACGAGATCGACCATCCGTACACGTTCGACGAGAACGTCAAATCCACGATCGGCACGCCCGAAGACGGCGAGACCGTCGTCCCGCGAGAAGACGGCACGGTCGAGGTCGTCGGCGTCGCCTGGGCCGGCGACGACCAGGTGACGGCCATCGAACTATCGACCGACGGGGGCGACAGCTGGGAGGCCGGGTCGTTCTTCGGTCCGCACTACGACTGCGCCTGGCGGCTGTTTCGCTACGTCTGGGAGCCGTCGCCCGGCACCTACACACTCGTCTCTCGAGCGACGGACGAACGCGGCCGCCGCCAGCCGACGCGAATCGCACGGCCTGACGAGGACCGCGACGACGCGTATCCGTGGAACGAAGGCGGGTACGCCGAGAACGCGTCGCTTCCCCACGCGGTCGACGTCACCGTCGAGTAGCACCTTCCGCTCGCTACCGAGACGCGCCTCACCGGAGAGTGCACGCCACCGTGCTCGCGTCCGTTCGGCCTCGAGCGAGCGGACGAACGGATCGACTCGCAACCGGATCGCAAACGCACGAGACGAGTGACGCAGGCGTCGAGGAACGGGGCTCGAGCGGTGAGATTATGTGCACCCGACCGCGAGTTCGGCCATGAACGTTGGGATCCTTGGCTGTGGGTACGTCGGGATCGAACTGGGCCGACAGCTCGCCGATCGCGGGCACGAGCCGATCGGCGTTCGGCGGTCGGCCGCGGGCGTCGAGCGGATCGAAGCGGCCGGCTTCGAAGCGAGACGGGCGGACGTCACCGACCGCGAGGCGCTCGCGACGATACCGGACGTCGACGCGGTCGTGTTCGCAGCGAGCAGCGGCGGCCGTGGGGCCGAGACCGCCCGGGAGGTGTACGTCGACGGGTTGCAAACGGTGATCGACGCCTTCGGCGAGCGCGAGAACCCACCCGAACGGCTCCTCTATACGTCCTCGACCGGCGTCCACGGCGACCACGACGGCGCCTGGGTCGACGAGGAAACGCCGGTCGAGCCCACCACCGACAAAACCGCGGTACTCGCCGAGGCCGAGCGGATCGCACTCGAGGACGCGCCGGAACACGGCATCGACGGGACGGTCGCGCGCTACGCCGGCCTCTACGGACCGGACCGCTATCGGCTCGAGCGGTACCTCGAGGGACCAGTGACGGACGGGTATCTGAATATGGTCCACCGGGACGACGCGGCCGGGGCAGTCCGCTACCTGCTCGAGGAAGCCCTCGCTCGCGGCGAGGTGGTTCAGGTCGTCGACGACGAGCCCGTCTCGAAGTGGCCGTTCGCGGATTGGCTGGCCGACGAGTGTGGGGTCGAACGGCCCTCGAAGCGGACGAAAGCCGAGCGCCTCGCGGACGACGACGTTTCCGAGGCCGGCCGACGCCGAATCCTGACGAGTAAGCGGTGTTCGAACGAAAAATTGCGGGCGCTGGGATACGAATTCGTCTATCCGACGTTCCGCGAGGGATACCGCGACGCTATCGAACGCTTCCGACGTTCGTCGGGCGGGTGACGAACGCCGCCGCTATGGGGAAAACTCTTGGTGGTCCGATTTGATTTGCTGATATGAGCCGCCGGAGCGCCTCGAGCGGGGTTGCGTTCGTCGGGGCGAATCCCCTCGTGACCGACTCGGTCGGCGACTCGATCCGCTCTCTCGAACCGCTCGTTCTCTCCCTTCTCGTCCTCGTCGTCGTCGGACTCGTCATCGGCGGCTGGTGGGCGATTCGCTGGTTCCGCCGTCCGCCGGGCGCCCGACTGCAGCGCGTGCTCGCGAACCACGACGACGTGACGGTGTTGATGCACCCCAATCCGGACCCCGACGCCATGTCGTGTGCGATGGGGATCGCGGCGATCGCGGACTCGGTCGACACCGAGGTGAACATGCAGTTCCCCGGTGAGATCCGCCACCAGGAGAATCGGGCGTTCCGGACCGTTCTCGATCTGGATCTCGAGCCCGTCGAGGCCAGTTCACAGCTCAGTTCGGACGCGGTGGTCCTCGTCGATCACAACACCCCGCGGGGGTTTACCGGAGCCCAGACCGTCGAACCCATCGCGGTCGTCGACCACCACCCCGGTAACGGGGCCGGGACGAAGTTCACGGACGTTCGGACCGATTACGGCGCGGCATCGACGATCCTCGTCGAGTATCTGACCGACATCGGCGCGACGATGGCCGACGAGGAGGAGGACTCGAGCGGGTTCGAGATTTCGCCGGAGTTGGCGACGGGGCTCCTCTACGGAATTCAGTCGGACACGAATCACCTGACGAACGGCTGTTCCCGGGCCGAATTCGACGCCAGTGCCACGCTGTTTCCGGGAATAGACGAGGACTTGCTCGACCGAATCGCCAATCCACAGGTCAGCGACGACGTGTTGCGGGTCAAGGCGACGGCGATCACTCAAAAACGCGTCGAGGGCCCATTCGCCGTCTGCGACGTCGGCGAAATCGGAAACGTGGACGCGATCCCGCAGGCCGCGGACGAACTCATGCATCTCGAGGGCGTGACGGCAGTCGTCGTCTACGGCGAAAACGACGGGACGCTCCACCTCTCCGGTCGATCGCGCGACGACAGGGTCCACATGGGCGAGACGCTTCGTCACGCGATTAGCGATATCCCGATGGCCAGCGCGGGCGGTCACGCGCGAATGGGCGGCGGCCAACTCTCGGTCGACCACATGAACGGCATCGGTCCCTCGGACGGGATCAGCCGCGCGGAATTCGAAGACCGGCTCTTTGCGGCGCTGGCCGGCGAACGCTAGCCGGAGCCGATCGGACTCACTTCTGGCGATCGAGCAACGAGCGCACCGCCTCCGGGTCGGCGGTGTCGCCGGTCTCGACGAAGTGTGCCGCACAGGCGTTTCCGAGCGCGAGCGCTGCCTCGAGCGGCCACTCGTGGGCCAGCGCACACGCCAATCCGGCCGAGAACCGGTCGCCGGCACCGGTCGTGTGCGTTACCGCGCTGACCTCGAGCATGTCGACGACGGCAGTCCCATCGCGAGTCGCCCCTGCGGCCGCGTCGACGCCGTGAGAGACGACGCCGGTGACGTCGATCGCCGAACGAAGGGACGCCGCTCTGTCTCGGTCCCGGTTCCGGTCCGGGGGCCCGTCGAACGCGCCGTCCGCTCCGTCGGCTGCCGTGACGGCGGCCTCGAGTTCGGTCGGATTGACCGAGAGGACCACCGCGAGGGTGTCGCTTGCCGCGTCCGCTCGCGAGAGCGCGTCGAACAGGTCCGCGAGCGCCGCTGGCTCGACCGCGTCGAGCGGGCCGGGATCGAGGACGACCGCGAGGGGGTCGTCGGGCGGGGCCGACCGAAGCCGGTCGAAGACGGCCGTGAGGCCGCGAATCGTGACCCAGTTCGCACAGCAAAGCGCGTCCGCATCGACGAGTTGGTCCCAGTCCACGACCGCGCTGAGATCAGCGACGTCCCACGCCTCGGTCGGTCCCGGCTCGGAAAAGAGGAGGTCGTCCCCGTCGAACGCGACGACGCTGACGGTTGCCGGCGGGCCCATGGAGTGCGTTTCGAAAGAAAAGTCGGCCAACACCGGATGGTCGAGATGGCCGACGAGGGTCGCGGAATCGCCGAGCGCGTCGACCTGTACGGCCGCGTTGACCGCCTGTCCGCCGGGTTGGACGTCGATCGACTCGAGCCAGAACGCGCGGCTGCCGTCCGCGAGTTGGCCGGCGAACTCGTCGACGTCGCGGAGGGACGCGCCGCCCGCTCCCGAGAGGACGTATCGGTGATCGACGCTGCCGTCGGGAAGGGCGACGACGTGCCGGCCGTCACCGGCCTCGAGAGCGTCGAGGCGGTCGCGAAGGGTTCCGTAGCTCACACCCGTGAGTGGGGCGCTCGTCGATAAAAGCAGTCGGACGGCGGCCCGCCCGTCGGTCGCCTCGCGGCGACGCGAGCCACCGGTGGGACAGCGTGTACCGGACTGACGGTCGAGCCGGCGCGTGGGATCGACCGATTCGGACTCTCGACGTCCCCCGTCCCGTACGGTCGTGGCAATCGAAGGTGAGGACGGCCCTACCGGATCTCCTTCCACTCGGCGTTGCAATCCGGACAGATGCGGACCGTCTTGATATCGTCGGGGTCGTTTTCGGTCTTCAGCGGCTTCTCGCACTCGCCGCAAACGAGCCTGTCGTAGGTGTCCTTCTCGAGTTCACCCTCCCGAAGTGCCTTCCGGACTGATTTCATGTGCACCCTGTAGGGAAGAGGGGGAGAAAAAGACCGGTGGTAATTTATCAGTATTCGAATCGAGCCGATCAGGGCTGCGTGTCCGCGCCTTGGGGCTGATCGGCGGGCGACGACCGTCGGTTCGAGACGGCGACGGTCGAGACCGGCCCCGCCTATCTGGCCGCATCCGTGGCCGTTTTACCGATCCGCCCGAACACCCCACCGATGGAGTACGTCCAGGAGCGGATCGCGACGCTCCACGAGTTCGGCGACGGGGACGGACCCAGTGGCGACCTCGGGAACGAGGCCGCCGCCGCGGTCGCCGAGACGGCCGTCGTCGTCCCCATGACCGCCCGCGAGTACGACCGTCCCGCCGCCGAACGCGTCCTCCGGGAACTCGAGCGCCTCGAGCCGGCGCCCGCTGCGGTCTTCGTTCCCGTGCGCGCCGACCCCGACCAGATCGGGCCGTTTCGCGAGTGGCTCACCTCGTTCGCACTGCCGATGCGCGTCCTCTGGTGTAGCGCGTCCGACGTCGACGCGTTGCTCGCCGACGCGGGTCTGGGCGGTGACTTCGGGAAGGGACGAGACGTGTGGCTCGCGCTCGGTCCGGCCGCCGACAGCGCCGACGCAGTCGTCGTCCACGATGCGGATGTCAGAAGCTACGAGTCCGATCACGTCCACCGCCTGCTCGCACCCCTGACGATGGACTTCGACTTCTCCAAGGGGTACTACGCCCGCGTCGAACGTGATCGGCTTTACGGCCGACTCTGCCGGCTGTTCTACGAACCCCTCGTTCGAACGCTCGCGGACGCCCACGACGAGCCGATCGTCGACTACCTCCGTGCGTTTCGATACGCGCTGGCCGGCGAGTTCGCCGCGACCGCCGACCTCGCCCGCAGACTGCGACCGCCCCGTGCGTGGGGACTCGAGGTCGGAACGCTCGGCGACGCCTTCGCGGTCGCCGGCTTCGGCGGGACCGCGCAGGTCGACCTCGGCACCCACGAACACGACCACCGAACGGTCGCGGGCGAGACGGGTCTCGAGGGGATGAGCCGCGAAGTCGCGGCCGCACTCCTTGGCGTGATCGAGGAACACGGTGTCGATCCCGAGTACGAGACGCTGCCCGAGCGATATCGCGCGGTCGGCGAGACGCTGATCCGGCAATATCGCGTCGATGCGGCGTTCAACGGTCTCGAGTACGATCCCGCGGGCGAACGCGATCAGCTGGCCCGCTACGCGACCTCGATCGCGCCGCCGGAGGACGACACGCGTCTGCCGCGGTGGACCGACGCCCCGTTCGACCCGACCGAAGTGGTCGAAGCCGCCCGGCCCTGGCGAGAGCGACGGGTCGGGTCGCGCTCACAAGACTAATCCCATCACCGGCCGTTGGACCGGGTATGGACGCGACCGCCGACGAACTGGCCGGCGTGGTCGACCTCTTCGGCGGGTTGACCCGCGAAGAGCTCGAGCGGGCGCTCGCCGAGGCCGCCTATCGAGCCGACGGGCAGTCGGTAGACGACGACGACCTCGAAGCGGCGATCGAGGCCGCACTCGAATCGTTCGCGCTCGTTCGGTACGATCCCACGAGCGGAAGCGACGCGGCGGCGAACGCGGACGGGGAAGCGCTCTTCGTCGCCGGTCCGACCGCGTTTCCGTCGGTACCGGAACACGCCGAAGACGTCCCCCACATCCTCGACGTCGAACGCCGCCGGCCCGACCGACAGCCACTGGGTGAGGCAGCCCGCGATCGCTTCGTCGCAGCCGCTGACGAAGCGATCGCCGCAGGCGACGGCGCACGGTGTCGGACCCTGCTAGACGTGAGCTATGACCTCGAGACCTGGGCACCGGTCGATCTCACCGACGAACGGACGCGGCTGGAGGACGCGCTGGCCGAATGACTGACGCGAGGCTGGGTCTCGAGCCGGTCGCCGCCCACGACCCGGTCGAGATCGACGATCAGGAGTACGACGCGGCCGTCCTCGCACCGATCGTCGACCGCGACGGTGAGGACCACCTGCTTTTCACCCGGCGGGCCGACCACCTCGGCGAGCATCCCGGCCAGATGAGCTTTCCCGGCGGCGGTGCCGAGCCGAGAGACGGGACGATCCTCGATACCGCGCTCCGGGAGGCCAACGAAGAGATCGGCCTCGAGCCGAGCGAGGCCGAAGTAGTCGGGCAACTGGACGACATTCGGACGGTCACCGAGTACGCCGTCACGCCGTTCGTCGCCCACGTCCCGGATCGGGAGTACGTCCGCGACGACAACGAAGTCGCCGAAATCGTCGTGCTTCCCCTGTCCGGACTGCTCGATCCGGAGAACTACGAGTACGAGCGTCGATCGCATCCGTACTACGGCGAGGTCGTCATCCACTACTTCCACGTCAACGGCTACACCGTCTGGGGCGCGACGGGCCGAATCCTCGTGCAGTTACTCGAGTTGGCGACGGCGTTCGAAGCGCCAGAGACGGTCGACCGGTCCGAGACGTAACCGCTTGCTCGCCGCGTTCCCGCGTTCCCGACTGCCCCGTCGCACCGTCGGATGTAGGTTCGTACCGTCGTCGACTAACTCACACGGGAGGTCGGTCACTTACAGTTCCTCGAGCGAGCGGAGCTTTTGCTCGACGTCCGGGGGTGCGGCGCTGGGACCGTCGCGGACGCGGTGATCGGGAATGAGAAGGGGCGCGGGATTCTCGTCCAGTGCCGTCCGGACGAGAATGATGTCGGTTTCGTTCTCGTGATCGAGACCCGCGGTCATCCGGGCGAGCGTCTCGACGGTGACCTGGTCGCCGTAGGGAACCTGCTGGACCTGTTCGAGGACCGACCGCTGGTCGGTCGGCATGGTCATCGCGACCCGGACGTCATCGAAGGTGACCGGCTCGAGGCCGTCGAGGTACTCGAAGATTCGATCGAGGACGGCGTGGTCCGCTTCGGCGTCGTCGTCGGGGATCTCGGGAAACGAGACGCTCAGGACCCGTCCGCTGGCGACTCCGAGCTGGACGTACCGATCGAGGTACGGCGATTCCCGCGCGTAGATTCCAGCGTCCGTAACGTCCACCATAGCGTCTCTTAGGCGGCCCGGGCTTGAATAGGCGCCGGTCTCGGGTCTCGGCTCGGTGCGGTATGACCATCGACAACTGCCGGCCTCGGCGATCGAGGTCCGGTCCGCATCGCGTCACGAGCGTGGCTCGTGCGCCCACTCACAGCGGTCCGTTCCACCCCCATTGCGTTTAGTCCCCGGTCGTGGTTTTTCTACACGATGTCCCGATCCCGAGAACTGGACGATTTCAAGGAGACGCTCGGTGAACTGGTACACGAGTCGCCGGAGCTGAAACGGTTCAGCGGATTCGTCGAAACGGCGGAAATGACGACGACGCTCGATCACAAGACGAAGGAGTTGATGTCGCTCTCCATCGGGGTCGTCACTCGCTGTGACCACTGTATCCTCTGGCACACGGACGCGGCGCTCGAGGCCGGTGCGACCCACGACGAGATCGTCGACGCGCTCAAGGTCGCGGTCGTGATGGGCGGCGGTCCCGCGATGACGTACGCGGTCGACGCCTACGATACGCTGCAGGCCCTCGAAGCCGAGCGGAGCGGATAGCCGGCGAGGCAAACGACCGACGACCGACGGCCGGCTACCGACGACCGACCGTCCCGCCGAGACGGGACCGTCGGAGAGCTCCCGTCCCCGCCGTCGCGATGACGCAAGTCTTATGTACATATGAGTACGTCGATGTACAATAATGAACTCCGAGACGGAGCTTGCGCCCGCAGTGAAGTCGATTCTCGCGGCCGCTCGAGAGCGCTCCGGCGGCGACGGCGTCGTGGACGTCGACGCACGGTCGTTGCCCGACGCGCTGGCGCGAGCGGACGCGGACGGACGGGTCCCGGTGATCGGGGAGGTAAAACCGACGAGTCCGACGGCCGACGGAACGCGAGCCGACGATCCCGTCGAACTGGCCGCGGCGATGGTCGAGGGCGGCGCGGCGGCGATTTCGGTCCTCACGGAGCCGACCCACTTCGGCGGCTCGCCCGAGGCGTTGACCCGCGTCCGGGAGGCCGTGGACGTCCCCGTCCTGCGCAAGGACTTCGTTCTGGACGAGGACGGGATGGACGTCGTCGCGGCCGACCTGTTGCTTTTGATCGCGCGGTTCGTCGACGACCTGCCGGAGCTCGTGGCGGCCGCGCGCGACCGCGGGTTCCAGCCGCTGGTCGAAGTGCACGACCGGGACGAACTCGCGGCCGCGCTGGACGCGGGCGCGGAGCTCGTCGGGGTGAACAACCGGGATCTGGCGAAACTCGAGGTCGACCTCGAAACCTTCGAGTCGGTCGCCCCCGACGCTCCGGACGACGTGACGCTGATCGCCGAGAGCGGGGTGTCGTCGCCGGCTGACGTCCGCCGGATGCGCGAGGCCGGCGCCGACGCGTTACTGATCGGCAGCGCCATCATGGACCACGGCGCGGACGACAGCGACGTGACCGAGAACACACGGCGACTCACACGAGCGCATTCGGGGGATTCGGCGGAATCGACGGCTGAAACCGAGTCGACACGAGCGCACACGACGGAGTCAGAGACGACATGAGCGCACACGACGGAGACACACAGACATGAGTACAGGCGAACGCGAACGCGACGAGAGCGGATCCGGGCGCACGGGAACGTTCGGCGACTACGGCGGTCAGTACGTCCCGGAGGCGCTGATGCCGGCCCTGCAGGAACTCGAGGACGCCTACGAACGGTTCGTCCTCGAGAACGAGGACGGGTTCATGGACGAGTTCCGCGAGCGAATGCACGACTTCGGCGGCCGGCCGACGCCGCTGCAGCGCGCGGACCGGCTGAGCGAGCGCTACGACCGCGAAATCTATCTCAAGCGCGAGGACCTCGTCCACGGCGGCGCACACAAACTGAACAACGCGCTCGGGCAGGTGCTGCTCGCGAAGTACATGGGCAAAGAGCGGATCATCGCCGAAACGGGTGCGGGCCAACACGGTACCGCGACGGCGATGGCCGCAGCCCACCTCGACATGCCCTGTGAGATCTACATGGGCCGAACCGACGTGAATCGCCAGCGGCCGAACGTCTACCGGATGCGGATGAACGGGGCCGAGGTGAATCCGGTCGATGCGGGCAGCGCCACCCTGAAAGAGGCGATCAACGAGACGATGCGCGACTGGGCGACCACCGTCGAACGAACGCACTACGTGATCGGCTCCGTCGTCGGTCCGCACCCCTTCCCGAAGATGGTCCGGGACTTCCAGTCGGTTATCGGCGAGGAGATCCGCGAGCAAGTACGGGAGATGGCCGGCCGGCTTCCGGACAGCGTCGTCGCCTGCGCCGGCGGTGGCTCGAACACGATGGGGACCTTCCACGCGTTCGTCCCCGACTGCGCGGACCCGCGGTTCGCGGACGACTCGAGCGGACGGCGTCCGCGAGACGACTCCGTGAACCTCTACGCCGTCGAAGCCGGCGGCTCGAGCCTCGAGGTGGACGAAGAGGCGGGTCTCGCGCCCAATTCGGCGACGCTCTCGACTGGCACCGACGGCGTCCTCCACGGGGCGATGACGAAGCTCCTCCAGAGCGGGGACGGCCAGATCGTGGAATCACACAGCGTCAGCGCGGGACTCGACTACGCCGGCGTCGGTCCAGAACTCTCGCACCTCGTCGAGACCGGTCGGGTAACTCCCGTGAGCGTCGACGACGACGACGCCCTCAACGGCTTCCACCGGCTCTCCCGGCTCGAGGGCATCATCCCGGCACTCGAGTCGAGTCACGCGCTGGGCTATCTCGAGCGCGCGGCTGGAACCGCCGCGGACGCAGCGAGCGGCGATGGGCCGCGAGACGAGCGACACGACGAACTCGGCGAACTGGTCGTCGTCAACGTCTCCGGGCGCGGCGACAAGGACCTCGAAACGGTGCTCGAGGAGACCGAGAAACGCGATCTCGAGGCCGCACCCGACGTCGAGGTGTTCGACCGGTGACCGACGACGCGGTCGACTACGACAGCGACGTCGAAGCCGCGATCCGCGAGAGCCGTCCCGCGCTGATCACCTACATCACGGCGGGCGATCCGACCCTCGAGGACACGAAGGCGTACGTCGAGGCCTTAGACCGCGGCGGCTCCGATCTGATCGAACTCGGACTCCCGTTTTCGGAGCCGATCGCCGAAGGGCCGACGATCCAGGCGGCGATCAACCGTGCGCTCGAGGCCGGGACGACACCCCGTGGCTTCTTCGAGTTAGTCGACGAACTCGAGACCGACGCGCCGCTGCTGGTGATGACGTACTACAACCTGATCCTGCAGTACGGTTCGGAACCGGACGTTCGACCGTTCGTCGAACGCGCGGCCGAAGCCGGACTCTCGGGGATCATCGTTCCCGACCTGCCCGCCGAGGAGGCGGACCCGCTGCGCGAGGCCTGCGACGACTACGGGCTCGATCTCGTCTTCATCATCGCGCCGACGACCGAGGGAGAACGACTCGAGACCATCATGTCGCAGGTGTCGGGCTTCGCGTACGTCCAGGCTCGTCTCGGGACGACCGGTGCGCGCGCGAACGTCTCGACGGCGACCCACGACAGCCTCGCGCGGCTCTCGGGGTACGACGTCCCGAAGGCGGTCGGCTTCGGCGTGAGCAAAGGCGACCACGCCGCCGAAATCGTCGAGGCGGGCGCCGACGGCGTCATCGTCGGCAGCGCGCTCGTGGACATCATCGCGTCGAGCGACGACCCCGCCGACGCGGTCGCCGAACTCGAGGCCACGGCGACGGAGCTCAAACGCGGCGCTCGCCGCGGCGCGACAGACGATACCGAGGACGACACCAACGCTGAAGATGCGCCGGAACCAGAACAGCCATAACTGCAAGCTTGCTACACTCCCGCAATGACCACCGGAATTGACGCACGACTCGAGCGAATCGGGACAGACGGATCGTACGTGATCGTCCCAATGGACCACGGCATCACGATGGGCGCCGTCCAGGGGCTGAAAGACATCGAATCGACCATCGACGGCGTCACCACCGGCGGCGCGGACGCGGTCCTCACGCAGAAAGGGATCGCGCCACGCGTCCACGAGAACAAAAACGGCAAGGGCTACATCGTCCATCTCAACGGCTCGACGACGATCGGCCCCGACGAGAACGACAAGCGAGTGACGGGCACCGTCGAAGAGGCGATTCGCGTCGGCGCCGACGCGGTCTCGTTCCACATCAACGTCGGTTCGGATCACGAACCCGATCAGCTCACGCAGCTTTCGGAGGTTACGGAGACGGCCGAGCGATTCGGGATGCCGGTGCTGGCGATGGCCTACGCCCGCGGGCCCGGCGTCGACCCCGAAGATCCCGAGGCGCTCGGCCACGCGGTCCGACTCGCCGAGGAACTGGGCGCGGACATCGTCAAAACGGGCTACAGCGGCGACGCCGAAAGCTTCCGGCACGTCGTCGAGTCGACCCGGCTCCCGGTGGTCATCGCCGGCGGCTCGAAAGGATCCGATCGACAGACGATCGAGATGGTCCGCGGCGTGATGGATGCCGGCGGCGCCGGTGTCTCGATGGGACGATCCATCTTCCAGCACGAAGACCCCGAAGCCATCGCGCGAGCGGTCGCCGGGGTCGTCCACCACAACCTGTCGACCGACGAGGCGCTGGCCGAGGCGGGGCTCGCGCTCGAGGCCTGAAGAGACTCCCCGGAGCCACTCGTTCGTTTTCTCGGTTCGATCGCCCCCAGAGGGGTTCAGCGCGGTCGCTGCGCGACCGTCAGTGACAGTGCGTATCGAGATGCACGTCGCGGTCGGCGTACTGCGGACAGAGTTCGACGGTCGCGTGATCGACGCCCTGATGGGCGAGTTCGTCGTGAACGCTGCGAACGATCGACTCGGCGTCGGCCATCGTCTCGACGTCCGTTTCGACGTGAACCGTCGCGACCGTGATCTGACTACAGATCTGCCACGCGTGGAAGTCGTCGACCCGGTCGACGCCGTCTATCTCGCCGAGGATCGAACGAATGTCGTCGCTCTCGAGCGGAGTCTTGAGGAAGAATATCTCGCCGCTGCCGCGCAACACGGTCACCGCCGACCAGGTAACGACCGCGGCGATGAGCGCCGCGGTGATCGGATCGATCACGCGGATGCCGGTCACTTCGATGGCGAGGACGGAGACGATGACGGCCACCGAGCCGCCGGCGTCGCCGAGCAGGTGGTAGAACGCGCCCTTCTCGTTGAGACTCATCGCGTCGCCGTGGAGGACGTAAACCGAGACGACGTTGACGACGAGCCCGCCCGTCGCGATCGCGAGCGTCGGAACGACACCGATGGAGATGGTAGCCGGCTCTACGAACCGCTGATAGGACTCCCAGAGGATGAATCCGACCATCGGCAGGAGCAAGAGGCCGTTCAGGAAGGCGGCGAACGGCTCGAGGCGGTGGAGACCGTACGACCAGCGGTCGCCCTCGCCGTAGTGTTCGGCGACGTGGGAGGCGGCGAAGGCCATCACGTACGCGAGCGCGTCGAAGAGCATGTGGAACGCGTCGCTCAGGAGTGCGACCGATCCGAACGCCAGGCCGCCGGCGAGTTCGACGAGGAACCCGACGATGTTGATCAGCGAAACGGCGGCGAGCTTGCGGCTGTTCGTCGACTCCCCGCCGTGGCCGTGGTCGTGACCGTGCCCGTCGTGTCCGTGTGAGTCGTGGGTCTGTGTCGACTCGTTGTGACTCATCGTAGGTCGAACTCGGGGCGTCCTTGTTATTAAACTGGCTGCTATTAAACGGGGGATAAACTAGCAAGCTTCACAAAAAATTGCGCCTCAGTTATTAACACTGGTCCAGGGCGTCGATCAGTCGAGTCGACCCGGCCACCGGAAGAATTTCACGCGTGGTCTTCCTTCTCGAGTCCGTGACCGACGGCGAGGAGTACACGCTCGAGGACGAGATCGTCGCTCGCGCGCGGATTCACGCCCGCGACGTCGTCGACGAGAACGGGCTGGCGGTGGATCTGACGGCCCTCGAGTGGGACGTGTCCGCGCGAGCGCGTCGGCGAGCGGGTGCGTGTCGGTGGCACGCGGACCGGGGCGTGGCGACGATCGTACTCGCCCGCCGGGCGTACGAACGGTACGAGTGGCCCGCCTTCGCCGGCATCGTCCGGCACGAACTCGTCCACGCCTGGGAGTTCCAGCAGTTCGGCGAGTCCGGCCACGGCGACCGGTTTCGCGAACAGGCCGCCGCGCTCGAGGCGCCCCGCTACTGCGAGGCGTTTACCGAGCCCCGGTACGTCCTTCGGTGTCTCACGGCCGACTGCGACTGGCGCGCGAAGCGCCATCGAGCGTCGAAACCGGTCGCGTCGCCGGACCAGTACCGCTGTGGGGACTGTGGCGGATCGTACGAGGTAGAACACGTCGAAAGCGGCCGGACGTGGGCGACCGCGGGCGGCTACGGCGGCGCGAAGGCGGCGCTCGGCGAGGACTGGTAGCGAACGCGGGATCGCGATCTTCTGTGCGGGCGACTGGACGCCGTTCGATCGGCCGGTCTCCCGGCAACGGGACGACGGCGTCGAGGCGACCGGCACGTGTCGCGGTCGTCGACGGTTCGTTTCGAGTCGACCGCGGAACACTTATTCGGCTCACTCTACCTGTTTCGAGTATGGGACTACTCGAGTTGATGCTGGGGAAATCCGGCCCCGGCGAACAGGGCGTCGCGGCGAAGTCGTACACGCTGCCGAAGGAGACGCACGACTTCGTCTACCCCATCGCAGTTCGCCGCGAAGAGGTCGAGGCGTTCGCGGACTTGCTCGAGGCCGAAGCCGAGGCGCCGGCGCTCGACGTCGAGACCGACGACCTGGAGGCGGCCATCGGCGGCATCGCGGACGACGGGGCGTCCGAAATCGATCCCGAAGCGCTGGCCGAGCGGCTGGAACGGCCCCGGCGCGCGAGCGAACCGGTGATCGCAACCTGGCGCGAGAGCTTCGATCGTGACATCGGCGTTGTCTACGCCCGCTCGGGGACCTACGGCGGACTCGTCGCGTTCGTCAAGCGCTGCAAGCAACGCGACGAAGCCGACGACGACCCGTTCGAACTCCCGGAGAACTTCTCGGCGGCCGCCGCGCTGCTCAAGCGACTCGAGGAGGGGACCGAGAGCCAGTACCGCGCCGTGGTTCACACGGACCTGTTGCCGGACGAGCAGGGCGCGTGAGCGACGCCGTCGTCGAAAGCGACCACACGGCCGCTCAGACGATCGTCTCGAACGACTCGAGCGACGCGAGTTCGTAGGTCGGTTCGTGGTCGCGGTGGCCGTCGTCGTGGCCGGGGTCGAGCCAGGCCGAATCGATCCCCATGGCGTTGGCGCCCGCGACGTCGGCGTGTAAGGAATCGCCGACGTGGATCGCCGCATCGGGGCCGACCTCGAGTTCGGCGAGCGCGCGTTCGAAGGGGGCCGCGCTGGGTTTCGGGTGAATGCCGGCGCTCGGTTCGGTGAAGACTCGCACGTCGAAGGCGTCCTCGATACCCAGTGATCGAAGTTTCTCAGTCTGGGTCGTCCGCCCGCCGTTCGTAATGAGGCCGACTCGACCGCGATCGCCCGCGTGTTCGAGCGCGGCCCGCGCGCCGGGTCGAAACCGGACGGCGGTCGGGTCCCGCCGGTCGAGATATTCGGTCGTCAGCGTCGGTGCGACGGTCGGATCGACGCCGGCCCGTCGCGCGACTTCGGTAAAGAGTGCGTCGTAGAACTCGCGATCCGTGCCGGTACTCGGCAGGTCGGGCACGGCGGCTCGAAGCTCCGCGGGCGTACAGAACTGCTCGCAGCCGGCGCCATCGAACGTCGACTCGAGCACCGCGACCGCGTCCTGGGTCGATTCGCAGAGAGTCCGGTCGAGATCGAAACAGATCGCGTCGTAGGCTGCCATCTGTCCGGTCGTAGGGGAGCAGGTCTTCTCAACGTTTCGCCGACGACGGGCGTCCCGGGCGGTCGGACCGTCGGGGAGCCGGCTCGATCCCCGCCGGAGAATCCACAGCAGTTATTTTCACCGACACACCTCTCGAGGTATGGACGTCGTGAAGCGAGTCCACGTCGTCCCGCTTGGCTACGAGTACGAGCGGATCGTCGAGCCGATCCGCGACCAGCGGGCCGACCTGGTCTACCTCCTCGAGGACGACAGCGCCGCCGGCCACAGACACCCGGACGGGGGGACGCGAGGACCGGACGGTGGCGACGGGCACACCGAGCGAAACGCCACGGCGCCGGCGGACTATCACGACGAGTTACGCGACGAACTCGAGACGATCGTCCCCGAGGTTCGAACCTGGGAGTGCGATCTGACGGACGTCTACGCGGTTCTCGGTGACGTGACGACGATCGCGGACGTCCACGCCGACGACCAGGTGTACGTCAACGTCTCGGGGGCCGGCACGATTCCGGCGATCGGCGCGACGATCGCCTGCATGGACGTCTCGACCGACGCCCACGCCTACTACGTCGAGCCGTCGGAGTACGCCCACGACGGGACGACCGAACCGATCTCCTTCGGCGTCGACGAGATAGAGCAGGTCCCGACCTATCCCATCGAATCGCCGACGCGCGATCAGGTCGCGATCATGGAGTTCCTGTCCGACCCCGGCGCGTGGGAGGGCTTCCACGACGACCGGACGTCGCCGCCGAAGAAGAAAGACCTCATCGAGTACGCCCGGGATACCGATCTCTCCTTCATGGCAGATCGGCGCTCGCCCGACGAACGCAGCGCCGAGGACAAGGGCGCGTTTCGCGTCCTCGATACGCACATCCTGGAGCCACTCGCCGAGGACGGATACGTCACGATCGAATCGGTCGGCCGGCGCCGGGTCGTCGAGTTGACCGAGCGAGGCGAAAACGCCTACCGTGCATTCCGACACAAACTCATGGACGACGCCGACGAGTTGCGCTAGGGGCCAACCGCCGTGACGGCATCCGGCCCACAGTGAGTAGCGGAGCAGTCCATAGCGATGACTCGCTACCAGACAGACTTTGATAGAACGGGCGTGCGAGAGAGAGCGCTTATTTATCCGGACCGTTCCAGTCGGTCAGTTCGAGAAAGTTGCCATCGGGGTCGTGGAAGTAGATGCTCGTCCGAGTTTCGTGTACTTCCACATCGCGGACGACTAACCGCTGTTTGACGCTGCTGATTTCGTCTTCGGTTGCACGGAAGGCCAGATGGGGATCGTCTTTGTCCCCAGGATGTTTCGGCGTCACATCCGGTCGGTCAGCGAAGTTTATCCACTCTCCGCCGCCGATGTCCATCCAGAAGTAGTCCGCTGTCTCGATAGTGTTCTCGGGGTTGTCGGGCCCGATGGGGGTGAATTCCAGCACCCCTTCGTAAAATGAAACGGCACGAGGAAGGTCTGATACCGCAAGCGCAGCGTGGTGGACTCCTTCGACCATACCCTATACTGGTGGTGCTATTGGATTAAATCTTAACCGAGGACCGTATTAGGTAGGCCCGCTGTAGTCGGCACCAGTTCCGGACACGGTACTGGCAAACGACTGTGGCTGATGCTGAATAGAAAACGCGAATGTGCGACGAGATTCGACTCGAGTCGCGAACCTGGTGATTGCGTCGGACAGGTAAACGACGTTCCGCCAGTGCAGCCAGAGATTCAAACAATTTACATCGAATAGACTGCATTCTAACATATGTCCGACCGTACTGACCGTCTACTCGCCGTTCTCGTCGTGTTGTTGGCGTTGCTGGTCGTGTCTCAAACGACTGGTGCACCACGAAACACGGGACTGAGTTTGATAGGGCTGGGAGTCGGGGTCCTCGCTATCGTATTTGCCCTTGCTGAACTGGTGAAATCGTTGTGAACTACTCCGCCCTACCGCGTTCGGGCCTCCCCGGCCCTCGCTTGGTGGGGACGGAGCTTCCTGTTTCTGTGTCGGAACGTGCAGGAACAGATCCCACAGCGTCCACGAGGCGCTCCGCGTCTCGTGCGGCCCGGCAGAACGCCGTTGGCGTTGACGTTCTGCGGACGGTTCCAGACTCCGCAGGCGACTCTCCTTTACAGGTGGTTCGGAGTGTCCCACTCCGACCGAATCGACACTCGGCCACAACCGACGATGCACGCTTGTTGTCGCGTTTGAACACCGCCGGAAACGTGGTGAGCATCTTACTCCCCCCTTCGACCGAAGCGGTAGTAAGGGTGCCGATTCACACGAAAACAAGACGCGCGGGCGCTGTATCCCCTCTTTTCTCGCTTCGCTCGCTGAGGATAGCGCGGGACCGAAGGTCCCGCTGACCATGCGAACGGCGGAGCCGTGAGCAGAAGGGGGCTTAACGCCCTCAATTACAGCTAAATCCAGTCGACTGAAACGATACGTTCGCAGGTCTACTGGCCAGTTTGTTTATCGGCTTCGGTGAGAAATGAATCGAGTCGCTGTACTGAACTCTTACTCGATCTCGATCACTGTGATTCCATTATGACTGTAATCTGCTCCGTTTGACCGTATGAAAACGTACGCTAATCACTGGCAGTCCGCGTCGGAAACGAGCGTGAACAGCGTCGTCCCGAGGCGGGCCAACGCGAGGTCGGCTTCGAGTCGGTCGATGTGATCGCGAAGTGCCGCCGCAGACAGCCCCGGGAATTCGCGGTCCGTCCGTGGGTCGAGATGGCTGCTCGCGCGAGCGAGCAGGAAGGGCGCGGCGTCAGCGAGGTGCGAACCCGGAAGCTGCGGGCCAGCGCCGCGGTCGCGCTCGACCGCGGTGAGGACTTCCTGTGCCACGATTAGTCGCCGTCGAAGCGTGCGGATATCGTCGGCATCGGCGGGCGGGCTCAGTCGGCCCGCCAACACGTCATCCGCCGCGACGACGAGACCCGGATCGACAGCGAACTCGGCCGCGAACTGCTCGCGAGTGGGTTCGCCGACGTCGGTGCGACGACACGCGAGGCGAACGGCACCCAGAACGGCCGCGTCGAGGCCGATCGTTCCGACTGCCTCCTCGCCCGCGTGATCGAACGCCGCTCGAGCGACGTCCGTCACGGAAGTCACCTCCAGACGGTGGGCGGCACAGTCGATCGTCAGTTCGGCCGTCGTCTCGAGGTGGCGCTGACCCATACGTGATGGACCGAACGGGCCCATATTATCTATTTATGAGAAAGTATCGTTACTGTCGTTACTATCAGTACTGTCGGCACTAACTGGCGTGTCGTGACAGACTAGCCCGTCGCAACCGTGCGGAAGGCCACACCGATCGTCGGCGTCACCGCCACGACTCACCTCGGGGCCCGGCGACGCCGCCCGATCCGCCACGTTCAAGCCGATTCCCTCCGACGGACGATTTATGACGCGAAGTGTCTGGGTAAAAGCCGACGACGCAGTCGGCGATTGGGACGACCGCCGAGCGCGGATCACCGCCGCGCTCGAATCGGGTGTAGACTGGGTACTCGTGGACGAAGACGACGTGGAACGCGTTCGCGAACTCGGCGATATCAACGTCGCCGCGTACCGTACCGACGGGGACGTGACCCTGGTCGACGACATCGACGACGCGGAAGCGGACAGCGACGACGCGGAGCCGGCCACACAGGCCGACGCGGTCGTCGTCGGAAAGGGCGGCGAAGGCGACGCGACGATCGACCTTCCGGAAGATTTCTCGGGCTCTGCCGATCTCTCGACGCTGCGCCGCGACGGCGACTTCGATCGGGGCGCGTACGTCCGCATCCTCGGCAAGGAATACGAGCGCTTCGCGGAGACCGCCGCCGAGGAGGCCGATCACACGATCGTCGTCGGCGAGGACTGGACGATCATCCCCCTCGAGAATCTGATCGCGCGCATCGGCGGGGAAACCGACCTGGTCGCGGGCGTGACGAGCGCCGAGGAGGCGAAGACGGCCTTCGAAACGCTCGAGATCGGCGCCGATTCCGTCCTGCTGGATTCGGACGATCCGGACGAGATCCGGAAGACGGTCGACGTCCGCGACGAGGCCGAGCGCGAGCGACTCGATCTCGAGTACGCTGAGGTCGTAGACGTCGAACGGGCCGGCAGCGCCGACCGGGTCTGTGTCGATACCGGGAACCTGCTCGAGCACGAGGAGGGAATGCTCGTCGGCTCGATGAGCCGCGGCCTGGTCTTCGTCCACGCCGAAACCGCCGAATCGCCGTACGTCGCCTCCCGACCGTTCCGGGTCAACGCGGGCGCGGTCCACGCCTACGTCCGCACGCCCGACGGCGGCACGAAGTACCTCGCGGAACTCCAGAGCGGCGACGACGTCCAGGTCGTCGACCTCGAGGGGAACACCCGCGAAGCGATTGTCGGCCGCGTCAAGATCGAGAAGCGGCCGATGTTCCGGATCGCCATCGAGACCCAGAGCGGCGATCGAATCGAGACGCTCCTCCAGAACGCGGAGACGATCAAAGTGGCCGCCGCGAAGGGACGGACGGCGGTGACCGACCTGGAGGCCGGCGACGAGATCCTGATCTACTACGAGGACACGGCTCGCCATTTCGGCGAAGCCGTCGAGGAGAGCATCATCGAGAAATAACGGCTTTCAGCTACCTCTCGTTCCGCCTTCATAGTTAATTGGTAACATATAACATGGTCGTCGGCGGGTGCGATCAGAAACCGGCGGCCTTTCAACACACCAGTGAATTCTCTTCTCCCGTTACACCAGTTCGGAGACTAACATTCAACAATTCTATTAATTGAGGGGAACATTGTCCCCATCCTATGGTGGTCGCTGCGGCGTTATGAGCCGGACTATGAGCGTCACTCGAGAGAAAGTGAAAGCGGTTGCACCGCCCGAGTTCGCGGTGACGCTGCGCAACGCCGGCCTGGCGGGGGCAGGCGGTGCCGGCTTTCCGACGTACGCCAAGTGGGAACGGCTCGAGGAGGTCGACTCGTTGCTCGTGAACCACCAGGAGAGCGAACCGAACTACTACATGGACAAGTGGCTGGGCCGTGAGCGATCCGACGAGCTGTCGTCGCTGTTCGACGGGCTGCTCGACCACGCGTTCGATCGAATCGTTGTCACTGCAAAGCGAGCCGACCGAGACGAGTGGCTGGGCGAACTCGAGGCGGCGACCGACGCGACGATCTACGAACCGGCCGACCTCCCGGTCGACGGCGACGAAACCGGTGTCACAATCGCGTACACGGCGGACAAATACGAGTACGGGATGGAGAGCGTGCTCATGCGGATCGTCGCGGACGCCGTCGTGCAAGGCGAGGAGTTACCGATGGATTACGGCTGGATCGTCCAGAACACGGAGACGCTTTTCGACGTCTACCGTGCGCTCGTCGACGGCGAGCCGACGACCGAGAAGTTCGTCCACGTCGACGGCCGCGTCCCGACCCACCGGTTCCTCGAGGTCCCGGTCGGCACGCCTGCAACGGCGCTCCTCGAGGCCGCGGGCCGATCGGCAGGCCTCGAAGAGAACGAGATCATCCTCGACGGCGGCCCGGGGTGGTGTTTCGAGATCGAACAGTCCCCGGAGACGTTCGGTGTCCGCAAGCGAACGAACTGTCTGCTCGTAATCGAGGAGTCGGTCGTTGCGGAGAATCGCCTCGGGAGCGGCGGTCGGGTCAACGTCCTCGCGCCAGCGGCCTGGAAGCAATCGAGCCACGAGACGGAACCCACGGAGACGCTCGCTCCGGATCGAGTCGAGGTCCCGCTGATCACCAATCCCGACTTCGAAGGCGTGGTTACTCCGAGCGAACCGATCGTCCGGCCCACGGACGAGGTACGGACGGGTGAGATGATCGCGAAACCGGCCGACGGGATCAGCGTGGCCCACCACGCGCCCATCGACGGGACGGTTACCGACGTTTCCGACGAATCCATCGGGATCGAACGGGCCGACGTCGAAGCCACGACCGCGGGGAGGACACACGCCACGGAAGAAGCCGACTCGCACTGGACCTACTGGACGTGGTGTTCTGAGTGCGGCCGGTACTACCCGAAACCACGGCTCGAGACCGGTCGCGCCTCCGAATTCGTCTGTCGCCGTTGCCGCTGACAGCGCCTGTCGACGTCACGGTCCAGTCACCGACGGCGAGGTCGTGAGGGTCGCTCCGCTGATGTCACCCAGCTTATCGGACGCACGGCCGCGTATCCGTCGACCGAATCCACGCGGACGGGGTCCGCCGGTCGGTAACAATCGTTCCGTCACCGTCCGCGTAGCTCACGTACCGATCGATATCGAAGTCGGCCGTGATGGTCCGTTCGCCGCGTCGTTTTCCGTTCGTTCGCATTCAGACCACTCCCGCCGAATGCGTCCGCAATCGACGAGGTGTGCCCCGGTATCCGACGGGACGGCAAAAGGGCTCCGACGATAGACTACTCGTGTGGGTATATCACGAGTCGTGCCCGCGACGCTGGCCGGTCGGGGCCGACGACGGGTTCCGTCCGAACGGCGACCGCTTCCGTGCGTTCACGAGCGACCCGGCTCTTCGTCGGACGTCTCGGGCTCGAGTCGGGTCGTACACCAGTGACAGAACGCGAGGTCCTCGTCGACCTCCTTTCCGCACTGGGGACAGGTCGTTCCCTCCGCATCGCCACCCCCACCGGACTGGGGCCTGAGCACGCGAAAGGTCGCGTCGATCGCGGCGAACAGGGCGATAAACATGAGGAAGAACCGAGCCATCGCGTCGGTCTCTTCGGCCATAATCGACGCCTGCTCGAAGAGCTCGTTCGGACTCGTTATCGGGCCGGCGGCCGCGATCTGGTCGGTCGGGAGAAAGAGCGCGCTCGCCGAGAGAAAGATACCGGCGAAGAGAGCGGCACGAAGCCAGTCACGGACGAGGACGTGGCCTGCCCCGGGCATGATCACCGAGAGGCCGGCAGCGAAGAGCGCGCGGAGCCATGTCATTGTACGTGGTGATGGTAGGGGACCCCTGCCCTTAACATTCCGATTTCGATTGCTTTCGGATCAGTCCAGTC
Organism: Natrinema caseinilyticum; assembly: GCF_024227435.1. Lineage (GTDB taxonomy): Archaea > Halobacteriota > Halobacteria > Halobacteriales > Natrialbaceae > Natrinema > Natrinema caseinilyticum. Next base: position 2,970,861 of record NZ_CP100445.1, on the reverse strand, counting down.
GTGCAACCAGTCCCGCGAGCGTCTCGAGGTCGTACTGCCCCGGTGCAGTCGCCTCCGCCGGGTCGACGGGCGCGTATCCGATTTTCGACCCGTATACCGGCGCCACCGCCCGCGTGTGACTCCCAACGTCGCCCATCGCCATCGTCGCGACGGCATCACCGTGGGCCGTCAGCTGCTCGGTCGCCGACAACAGCGCGAGCGTATCCGCCCTCGACTCGGCTGTAACCGCCAGTTTCGCGACGTCCGCGTACTTACCCGCCTCCGTCAGCGTCCGCACCAGCTCGCTTCGGGCCGGCGTCCCCTCGAAATCGTGGGCCGACGCGACGATCGTGACGTCGCGGTCCCGGGCCGTCTCGAGCAGTTCGTCGGCGTCACCGGCGCGTATCGACGCGAGTTCGACGTCGATCGCCTCGACGGACTCGATCGCGGTCGCCTCGGCCAGCGCCCCGAGTCGGCGCGCCTCGGCCTCGCCGTCACGCGGCGGTTCGCCGCTCGAGTCGTCGGTGGAGCGCCCGTCCGCGCCGCTTTCCCACGGGGCGCGGTTCGTCGCGAGAATCGGCAGTTCGCCGTCGTAGGCCTCGAGCGCGGCCAGGGGGTCGTCGGCCAGGTCCATCCGGAACTCGATCGCGTCGGCGTGATCGCGGGCCGCGGGCTCGTCGGAGAGGTCCGCCGTCGATGCCGCGAGCACGAACGAGTCGAGGTTCAGTCCCATTGCTCTCCACTGGGACCGAGAGCGGCAAAAACGATATCGTTTCGGCGAGATTCCGGGCGACGTGTCCGATTCAGGCCAGGCCGATCGTCTCCTCGGCCTCGAGGAGTTCGTGGTAGCGGTTCCGAATCGTGACCTCGGAGATGTCTGCGACGTCGCTGACGGCGGCTTGAGTCGTCTTTTCGTTGGTCAAGAGCGCGGCGGCGTAGACCGCGGCCGCTGCGAGACCGACCGGAGACTTGCCGGAGTGAACACCCTTTTCCTTTGCGTTCTGGAGGAGCGATCGCGCGCGGTGTTCGGCTTCGTCCGAGAGTTCCAGACCGGACGCGAAGCGGGGAACGTAGCTCTCGGGGTCTGCGGGCTGCACCTCGAGTCCGAGTTCGCGGACGACGTATCGGTACGTGCGAGCGATCTCGTTTTTCTCGACGCGGGACACGTCCGCGATTTCGTCGAGGCTGCGGGGAACGCCCGCCTGTCGGGCGGCGGCGTAGACGCAGGCGGTCGAGACGCCCTCGATCGAGCGACCGGGAAGGAGGTCCTCGTCGAGCGCGCGCCGGTAGATGACGCTCGCCGTCTCGCGGACGTTCGTCGGAAGACCGAGCGCGGATGCCATCCGATCGATCTCGCCGAGCGCCTGCTTGAGGTTGCGTTCCTTCGAGTCTCGCGTCCGGAAGCGCTCGTTCCACTTGCGCAGCCGCTGCATCTTTTCGCGCTGGCGCGAGCCGAGCGAGTTCCCGTAGGCGTCCTTGTTGCGCCAGTCGATATTGGTCGAGAGCCCCTTGTCGTGCATCGTATTCGTCGTGGGTGCGCCGACGCGGGACTTCTCGTTCTTCTCGGCGGCGTCGAACGCACGCCACTCGGGGCCGCGGTCGACCGAATCTTCCTCGACGACGAGTCCGCAGTCCTCGCAGACGGTTTCGCCGTGCTCATCGTCGACGACGAGGTGGCCCGTACACTCGGGGCACGCGAGGCCCGCTTCCTCGCTCTCCGCTTCCTGTTCGTTCGTTTGTGGGTCGCTACGTCGTACTCTCGTTTTCGATGGTGCGTTAGTCATGCGATGGCGAATGCTCCCGGCCGAACCAATCGTAAAAGCCCGGACGGATTCGTTACCTCTCACGTTCAGACACTCGAGGTTTAATGGTTTCGGAATCTTGTCCCGAAACCCCTCGAAAGTGGATAATTCGACCGAAGGAGCATGATAGATAGTAACATTAACGTCGATCGGTAGTTCCGAAACGCAGCTGCCAACTTCGGTCCCCACGAACGGCCGGTATGGAGGTCGCAGTCGGCAGTACGAATCCGGTCAAGATAGACGCCGTCGAACGAACGCTCGAGCGGTACGACCCGACGGTTACCGCCGTCGACGTGGACTCCGGCGTCGGCGAGCAACCGCGGACGGTCGACGAAACGGTCAGGGGAGCCGAGAATCGTGCACGCCGAGCGCTCGCAGCGACCGACGCCGATTACGGAGTCGGCCTCGAAGGCGGGATCGCTCGGCTCGAGGCGACGCCGGGGCTCTCGTTGATCATGTGGGGTGCCGTAACGGACGGCGTCAGAACGGAGCGAGGCGGCGGGCCGACGCTTCGGCTTCCCGACCGCATCGCCGAGCGCGTCACGGAGGGCGCGGAACTGGGCCCGGTGGTGGACGAGATCCTCGGAACCGAACACGTCGCCGAGGCAGAGGGGGCGGCGGGTGTACTGACGGCGGGATTGACGGACCGAACGCAAGCGCTCGGCGAAGCAGTTGCGTGTTCGTTTGGCCCCTTCCTAACGACCTATTACGACGACGAGAGCTGACCGGGTCCCGAACCGGCCGCACAGGGTCGGTGCCCCGCTCTGGCGGCCGCAATCGCAACCCGGGGGGTCGGAAACGATCACGAACAACCGACAGTCTCTCCTGGAGATTGTTTAACCGGCCGTACCAACGAAAGCTTTCAACCCGATTATTCCTCGATTACTTGCCCCGAAAATCGCCAGACGTGAGCGGGTTAACTGCGCGTACCAAACCCCCTAAGGGTATTCCTGCCATTCCACGGTGTATGAGCACTGCAATGGCACCCGACCTCACGAGCAAACAACAGCAGATTCTGGAGTACCTCCGGGAGAACGCGGCGACGAAAACGTACTTCAAATCCCGTCTTATCGGCCAGGAACTCGGTATGACGGCAAAAGAGGTCGGCTCGAACATCACCGCACTCCAGAACAGCGAGTACGACGTCGAGATCGAAAAATGGGGGTACTCCTCGAGTACGACCTGGAAAGTCGACCTTTAACTGGAGCCGGTACCGGAGTCGAACGCTTTTCTCTCCGCCGTTTGCTCACCGTTGCACCGTAGTGGCGACCGTCGCAGACGCCGAACATCCTTGTCTCTCGAGTCCCGACGTCATCGATACATGACGCCGGCAGTCCTCTTCGACATGGACGGGGTGATCCTCGAGGGGCCGCGGACCGACCCGCAAGTGTACGCCGACGCCGCTGACGCAGCCCTCGCCGAACTGGAGGCCGATCCGACCCCGTCCCAGCGCCGCGATTTCAGACGTCACGACCACGACCGGATCAGAGATCACTGCGACGACCTCGAGATCGACCTCGCCCGGTTCTGGAAAGCGAAGGAGACCCACGCCTCGAGGCGAACCCACGACCGGATACGGTCCGGAGAGCGGGTGACGTACGAAGATATCGACGCGATCGACGACCTGACCGATCGAACGACGACCGGTCTCGTCACCAACAACCGCCACGAAACAGCCGTGTTCGTCGCCGACCACTTCGGGTTCAACTTCGACGTCGTGCGCGGCCGAGACCCGACCGTCGCGGGCTACGAGCGGCGCAAGCCCGATCCCTACTATCTCGACGATGCACTCGCCGACCTCGGCGTGTCCGACGGGATCTACGTGGGCGATTCACCGAAAGACGTCACGGCCGGGCGTACGGCCGGTCTCGAGACCGCATTCGTTCGGCGACCGCACAACCGCGAGCGCGACAGCCCCGCACACGCCACCTACGAGATCGAATCGCTCCGGGAGTTACTGGACGTCGTCGAACCCGTCTGACTCGGCGGGTAATCTGTTCTTACGCCCCGGACGACCGTATCGGGAGATCACCGTGTGACTGCGTCAGCGTCACCCCGCCCCCGTCCCCCGTTCTCCGTCTTCCCGGCACCGGAGGCCGTCCCGTCAGACGTCGTACGTCAGGAATTGATCCGCCGTCCGCGCGAGCGTCCGCGCTCGCGTTCCGAACGAATCCGCGTGGCGGACGACGAGGACCAGGACGGTCTCCGGCCGTTCGACCGCGTATCCGTCGTCCCGCGAGAGCAATCCGGCTTCCTCGAGTTCGCCGGCGTACTTGCTGACCGTCGGCGGCGAGACGTCGAGCGCCGTCGCGAGGTCGCCGGCCGTCGCCTCCGGATTCAACAGGAGTTCGATCAACATCCCACGTGGCGTCTCCCGCCGGAGGTAGCCGAGCGCCCGCTTTTCGAATCCGTCGAATCTGCCGGCGGTAACGAACCGTTTGTAATCGCCGTCGCGATAGCGCTCGATCGCGCCGACCTCCTCGAGTCGCCGAAGGTGGTGTTGGGTTTCACCGGTCCCGAGCTGGAGGTCGTCCCGTATCTTCGAGAAGTGCGCGCCCGGTGTCGTAGAAAGGTATCCGGCGATGGCGTCGCGCGCGTCGCTTTCACCCGTCTCGGCCGCCGCTGACTCCGAGAGTCCGACCAGCGGAGAAGCAGCACCGAGGGCTGCGAATCGGCGCAGGGTCGCCCGTTTCTCGTCGTCGACCCCGTCGGGTGATGTCATGGCTGCCTACGGTCCCTTCGAGGCGACCCGTAAAACAGGTTTCGCTCCGCTTTGTTCTCCGAAGACGACCAGTTGGCGATCGGACCGTTTCGATCGGTGATCGGTAGCAGTCGCTTACCCGGCGACCGAACTCGAGACGGAGCGGTCCCTCGAGCGGTCGTTCGCCGGTCTCGGAAGGAAGCGTCGGTCGAGGAGCGAAGCCGAAACGGAGGGGACGAGTGCAGTGCCCGAGCGTGGGATCCGCCTCGGTCAGTCGACGATTATTCCTCCGGGTCGTCGGCCGGCACCTCGGTGCCACCGTCGGCCTGGCTCTGGAAGTCCTGATCCATCTCCTCGATGACCTCGTCGGGGTCCGAGATCTCCGCCGTGTCCTTTCCTTCCTTGATAGCCTGGGCCTCCTGTTCCATCGCCTCGACGTCCATATCCGCTTCCTGGTCGATTTCGCCGATGATCTCGGCGATGTCGTCCAGTCCGATCAGTTCGCGGGTCTCCTCGTCGAACTCGCGGCTCTCGAGTTCCGCGCCGTTCTGCTTGACGTCGCTGCCCGAGAGGTGCTTGCCGTAGCGGCCGACCAGCGAGGAGAGTTCCTGGGGCAGGACGAACGTCGTCGACTCGCCCTGGCCGATGTCTGCGAGCGTTTCCATTCCCTTGTCGATGACCGCGCGTTCGCCCATCGATTCCGCGGATCGTGCGCGAAGCACGGTCGAAATCGCGTCACCCTGTGCTTCGAGGATCTGGCTCTGCTTTTCACCCTGGGCGCGGATGATTTCGCTCTGCTTGTCACCTTCGGCCTTTTCGACGGCGCTTCGGCGTTCACCCTGGGCCTCGAGGATCATGGCACGACGCTTTCGCTCGGCGGAGGTCTGTTGTTCCATCGCCCGCTGGACGTCCTTCGAGGGGTTGACCTCGCGGACCTCGACTGACTCGACGCGGATGCCCCACTCGTCGGTGGGTTCGTCGAGTTCGGTGCGGATGCGGGCGTTGATCTCCTGGCGTTTGTTCAGCGTATCGTCGAGTTCCATGTCACCCAACACGGCGCGAAGGGTGGTCTGGGCGAGGTTCGAGACGGCTCGCTTGTAGTCGTCGACCTGGAGGAACGCCTTCTTGGCGTCCATCACCTTGATGTAGACGACCGCGTCCGCCGTGACGGGCGAGTTGTCTCGGGTGATGGCTTCCTGCCGGGGGACGTCGAGCGTCTGGGTTCGCATGTCGAACGCGTACGTGTTCGAGACGAACGGCGGGACGAAGTTGATACCCGGTTCGAGGAGTTTGCGGTACTCGCCGAAGACGGTCAGGGCGCGTTTCTCGTAGGCGGCGACGATCTCGATCGCGCTGAGGAGCGCGGCGATAACGACGACCAGAACGAGCACACCGACGAGTAGCACGGCGGCGCCGGTGGTCTGTAGGGGGAACAATTGTGCGACCATATTTCGGGGTTACGGCGGGGGGGAGAAAAGCGTTCCCTTATTTCGTCAACATATGGCAGTTGTTCGCATGTACCAATTTTCTCAACTCGATTTCTCCGTTTCGGGTTCGGGGTCGGCTTCGGACCCCGCGTCGTCGAGTTCGTCGCCGCCGTCCGCGGCCTCCCGTTCGCGTGACTCGGACGCCGCCCGCTCACGTGCGAGCGCGCGGTCGATCTCGTCCTCGCCGATCGAATCGAGCGATTCGACAGTGAGAACGTTACCGCCGCCCGGATCGAGAACGATGATCTCCTCGCCTTCCTCGATCGTCCCGTTCGTCGTCCGCGCGCTGTAATAGGGAGCGAAGCCCCCTTGCTCGAGTTTGACCTCGCCGCTTCGGTTCGTGACGGCCTCGGTAACGTACCCTGTCGTCCCCGCCAGCGAATCGGAGTCCGTCGTCTGTGCGGTCCCTTTCCCGCCGTAGAAGTCGAACTCCCGGTAGACGTAGGCGGCGGCGAGTCCGATCACGAGCGTCAGTCCGGCCAGAATGATCGGACTCGCCGCGGGTGGAAAGAGCACGCCGACGAGCCCGGCACCGACCAGCGCGATCCCGATGACGATGAGATGGGCACCGGGAGAGAGGGCCTCGAGGACCATCAACACGAGTCCCGCGACTAAAAGCAGCAGCGGCACGTTCCCCACGAGGGATTCGACCATATGCGGGGTTAGGTCCCGCCCCGATTAAATGTTTACTGGGTACCAGGACTGATTTTATCGGCCGAACGCGACGAGCGGCGGCTTCGAGGTCGGACGACGTGAACGAATACGGACGGGTTCGATCGAGTCCACTCGGAGGCTTTCGGGGCGATCATCGGGTCGGATCGGAGGTCTTCGGGGCGACTGGACCGATTTCGGATCGAAGTCGAGGAAGATCGACTCGAAGCGAACGAGTCGGGCACCGGACGCCACTGCAGCCACGCGAGCGCACTCGTCGCTCAGCCGAGCGGGATGGTTATCAGCCGAAGGAGGACGAGTACCATCGCAATCGCGCCCAGGAGGACGAACAGAGCGTTCTCGAGGTCCGGGTCGCCGGGTTCGATCGGCGTCGAGTTCGCCTCCGGCGTGTATTCGTCCTCGAGGGAGGGATCTGCGCCCGTGCCATCGTCGCTCGAACCGGAGAGATCGAGCGGGAGACCGTCCCGCGTGCCGTCCGCCGTTTCGGTGTCACCGCGGTCGTTCGCGTCCGTTCGATCGGGACGGACGTTCCCGTTCCAGGTGCCCTCGCCTCCGGGAGCGTCGGCCGACTCGGAGTCCGCCGTCGATCCGCGGTCCGGGTCCGCCCCCCACGCGTCGCGCCGTCGGTCGTCGGGTTCGCCACCGGCTCCGGACGGGTCGTCTGCCATACCCGATCGTACTGGTCCCGTCGCCAAAAAGCCGCGGTCTGCGGACGACGCCGGCTCGAACGATAACGGCCGTGCAAACGACGACTAACAGTGCAAACGACGACTAACGGTGCGTACCGGCCGGCGCGCTACGACCCCGCAATTCGTTCCGATCAGGTCCGTTCGGTTCGATCCCCGAGGTCGCCACCGTAGACGACGCCGCGTTCCGCGTCGAGGGTAACGATGTCACCGTCCGCGATCCCCTCGAATTCCGCGAGCTCCGCGTCGCTGATCATCGGGAGATCCAGTTCGCGAGCGACCAGCGCCGGGTACCCGGTCATTCCCCGCTCGGCGTTTACGATGCCGGCGAGTCGGCCGGTATCGCCCGCGAACTCCTCGTCGAACTCGTCCGAAAGTGCGAGGATCGCACCCTCGGGAACGCTCGAGAGGTCGCCGTCCGAACTCCGCACCAGCGGACCGGTTACGCGCCCCTCCACGACGACCCGTCCGGTCGTCAACGTCTCGGCAGCGACGTGGACTTTCAGCATGTTCGTCGTGTTCGCCCCCTCGAGTTCGGTCATCATGCCACAGAGGACGACGACGGTATCGCCGCTCGCGGCGACGCCGGCGTCCAGCGCGGCCTGGACGGCTTCCTCCACGACGGCGTCGGCGCTTTGCCCCGAGACCGGAGCGTAAAGCGGCGTCACCCCCCACGTCAGCGCGAGCTGGCGACGCACAGGTTGGCTCGACGTCGAGGCGACGACCGGCACGCCGGGGCGATACTTCGCCGTCTTCAGCGCGGTGTAGCCGGATTCGGTCGCCGCGACGACCGCGTCCGCACCGATGTCCCGCGCCAGAAACCGCGCGGAGCGGGCCAGCGCATCCGTCCGCGCCTCGCCGGAGGCGGGGACGCGCTGCTCGAGCATCTCCGCGTACTCCCCGGAGCGTTCGACCTGCTTGACGATGCGATCCATCGCGTCGACGACGGCGACGGGGTGGTCGCCGACGGCAGTTTCGGCCGAGAGCATGACCGCGTCGGTGCCGTCGAGAACCGCGTTGGCGACGTCCGACGCCTCCGCGCGTGTCGGCCGACGCGCGTGGACCATCGAATCGAGCATTTCCGTCGCCGTGATGACCGGCCGGCCCGCGTCGCGACAGTTGCGGATGATCCGCTTTTGAATCATCGGGACGTCTTCCATCGGACACTCCACGCCGAGGTCCCCCCGTGCGACCATCACACCGTAGGCGGCGTCGATGATCTCGTCTAAGTTCTCGACCGCACCCGCGCGTTCGATTTTCGCGATGACGGGGACGTCCGCACCCGCATCCTCGAGCACCTCGCTGACCTCGTAGACGTCGTCGCCGTCGCGGACGAAACTCGCCGCGACGAAGTCGACGCCCTTCTCGGCGGCCATCTCGAGGTCCTTGCGATCCGATTCGGTGACCACGTCGAGATCCAGGCCGACGCCGGGCACGTTGACCCCCTTTCGGCCGCCCAACTCGCCGCCGGTGTCGACACGTACCCGAACCGCGTCGGAATCGGTCGCTCCCGACTCCGCGCGCTCGAGGACGGTCGTCTCGATCAGTCCGTCGTCGAGCAAGATGCGATCGCCCGGCTCGACGGCGTCGATCGGCAGCGAGAGCCCGATCGTGTCCCCCGTCACCTCGTCGCCCTCGACGAACCGAATCACGGAGCCCGTCTCCAGGGTCACCGTCTCGCCGTCGGGGAGCGGGGCGGTCCGAATCTCCGGGCCTTGCATGTCGAGCATGACCGCGACCGACTCCGTTCGTTCCTCGTCGACCGCGCGGATGCGATCGATCAGGGCTGCCCGCTCGTCGCGAGACCCGTGGCTCGCGTTCAGTCGTGCGACGGACATCCCGGCCGCGGCGAGGTCTCGGATCGTCTCCCTGTCGTTCGACGCTGGTCCCAGCGTACAGACGATCTTCGCGTTTCTCATAGCGGTGAGTAGCGCGAGCACCGCCTAAAAGATGGGGACTTACTCGATCTCGAGTACTTTTTACCGTAATCGGCCCACAGCCGTCACACCGGTCGGTGTTCGTCGGTCGTCACTCCCGTCGTCGTCCGCCGCCACTCACCCCCAGCGTCCACCGGACCCCTCCCGTCCACCAGCCCCCTCCCGTCCACTGCCACGACAACCGTTTTCCGCGGTTCGACCATCGCATCAGATATGCCCACCTACGCGACGCTCATCGACATCGAGGACCGCACCGTCCAGAACGCCCAGGAACTGACCTCGATCTGGGGCGAGATCAAAACGGAGTTCGAAGAACACGGCTCGGAACTCCGGCATTCGTACGCCGCCCTCGGCGAATACGACTTTCTCGTCATCTTCGAGGCCGCCGACCGCGAAGCCGCGTTCAAATCCGCGCTGACGCTTCATCGCCACGGGCTCGAGGGAAAGACCATGGAGATCGTCGACACGGACAGCTTCGCGGACCTGGTCGACGAAATCTGATCGCCTCGGTCCGCCGGTCGCGAGCGGGCGAATGCGGACGAAAAAGCCGACGTCCAGTACTGGCCCGCTCGGTCAGACCGCGGTCGGGCGGACGGCCTACCTGATCTTCTCGCCGAGGTCCGCGTCCCCGTGCGTGGTCAACAGATCCGCCTGCTCGCCGGCCGCGAGGATCATGCCGTTCGACTCCACGCCGAACAGTTCGGCGGGTTCCATGTTCGCGAGCAGGACGCACTTCGTCCCCGGCAACTCGTCTAAGTCGTGGAGTTGCTTGATCCCCGCGACGACCTGTCGGGTCTCGAAACCGATGTCGACCTCGAGTCGCGCGAGGTCGTCCGCGCCCTCGATACCCTCCGCCGTCTCGATCCGGCCGACGCGAATGTCCAGTTCCTGGAAGTCGTCGAACCCGATTCGCTCCTCGGTCAACGCCTCGAGATCGTCAGTCTCCGTCATACCCGCGGATTCGCTCGCGTCGGTGTCGTCGCTTTCGGTTTCCGCGTCGGCCTCGTCCGACTCGTCGCCGCCGGCCGCGGCCGCCGCGATCCTGTCCTCGAGGTTCTCGGTCAGTTCCGCGACCCGGTCGTCCTCGATCTGCTCGAAGAGTTCGCCCGGTTCGTCGAACGTCCGTGGCGGGGCTTCGAGCGCGTCCTCGAGGCGGGCGTCCGCGATATCGCCTTCTTCACCGAGTTGGGCCCACAGCGCCTGCGCTTTGCCGGGGGCGATCGGCTCGATGAGGACGCCGACCGCCTTGGCGATCTGGACGCAGTCCCGGATGACCTGCGCGGCCGTCTCGGGCTCGTCGTCAGTGAGCTTCCACGGCTCGTTGCGCTGGATGTACTCGTTACCGAACTGTGCGAGCCTGGTCGCGGCCTGCCCTACCCCTCGCATGGAGTAGTCGTTGACGCTCTCGCGAACCTCGCCGATCGCGCCCTCGATGCGCTCTCGGACGTCCTCGGATACCGCCGCGTCCGGCGTCCCCTCGTAATTCCGGTAGGCGAAGAGCAGCGAGCGGTACCAGAAGTTGCCGACCGTGCCGACGAGTTCGCCGTTGACCTTCTCCTGGAAGGCCTCCCACGAGAAGTCGACGTCCTGCTGGAGGCCGCCCGTGGTCGTCAGGTAGTACCGGAGCAGGTCCGGGTGGAACCCTTCCTCGAGGTACTCCTTCGCCCAGATCGCACGATTTCGGCTCGTCGAGAGTCCCTTGCCGTTGATCGTGATGAAGCCGGTCGCGGCGATCCCGCGCGGCGTGTTGTACCCCGCACCCTCGAGCATCGCCGGCCAGAAGATCGTGTGGTGCTGGATGATGTCCCGCCCGATGATGTGTACGATCTCGCCCTCACCCTTCCAGACCTGTTCCCAGTCGTACTCGTCCGCGCCGACGCGCTCTGAGTACTGCTTCGAACTCGAGATGTACTCGATCGGCGCGTCGACCCAGACGTAGAGGACGAGGTCGCTTTCCTCGTCGCCCTCGGCGGTGGGGTAATCGATCCCCCAGTCCATGTCACGGGTGATACACCAATCCTGTAGCCCCTCCTCGATCCACTGCCTGGGCTGATTGCGCGCGTTGGACGTCCCCTCGAGATCGTCGAGGAACTCGGTGAGGAAGTCGGCGAACTCGGAGACCTCGAAGAACTTGTGCGGCCGGTCGCGGTACTCCGCGGGATTGCCCGTGATCGTGCTCGTCGGATTCTCGACTTCGCCCGGTTCCAGGTGGCGCTGACACCCCTCGTCGCACTCGTCGCCGCGGGCTTTCGCGCCGCAGTAGGGACAGGTCCCCTCGACGTATCGATCGGGCAGATACTGGTCGGCGTCGGGGTCGTACGCGACCTGAATTTCCTTCTCGTAGATGTAGCCCTGCTCGTCCAGGGTTCGGACGATCTCCTGGGTCTGTTCGGTGTTTGTCTCGTCGTGGGTGTGTCCGTAGTTGTCGAAATCGACGTTGAACTGCGGGAACGTCTCCTCGTACTGGTGGTGCCACTCGAGCGCGAAGTCCTCCGGATCGACCCCTTCCTGCTCTGCGTTGACCGCGACCGGCGTCCCGTGCATGTCCGATCCGCAGACGTAGATGGAGTCCTGACCCAGCGTCTCGAGCGCGCGATTGAACGCGTCTGCGCCGATGTAGCCCCGCAGGTGACCGATGTGCAGGTCGCCGTTCGCGTACGGCAACCCACAGGTCACGACGGCGGGTTCGTCCGTCGGAAACTCGTCGTGGCTCATGGTCGTCACGAAGGGCCGGCGGGCGTAAAACCCGCCGGTTTCGATCGCGGGAATCGACCACCGGTGTCGAGTCGAAGTCGACCACCTGTCGTCGCGAGCGAACTGCCCCAGTTCCCCGTCACCGGTCCGTCAGTGCGGCGATAATATTTATACGACGGAAGAATCAATTCGGGAGAATATGAGTACCGATCGCGTTCGAACGAGTTTCGACGAGCAAGCGCTCATCACAGATGCGGGAGGCGACGTTACGATTCTCCACATCGAAGACGACGCGTCGCTTGCCGATCTGGTCTCGACGTACCTCGAACGGGAGCGCGAGTATTTCGAGATCGTTACGGAAACCGACCCTCACGACGGGGTAGAGCGAATCGAGGAGATCGACGTCGATTGTATCGTCTGCGATTACGATATGCCGGGGATGAACGGATTGGACGTACTGGAGAACGTCAGGGAAACGCAGCCGGACCTTCCGTTCGTCCTCTTCACCGGGAAAGGAAGCGAAGAAATCGCGAGCGACGCCATCTCGGCCGGCGTCACCGAATACCTCCAAAAAGAAGTCGGAACGGACCAGTACACGGTCCTGGCCAATCGAATCGAACAGGCCGTCGCCCGTCACCGAGCCGAACAACAACTCGAACGCGGATTCCGTGCCATCGAGACCGCACACGACGGTATCAGCCTGCTCAATGAGAAGTTGGAATTCATCTATGCGAACGAATCGTACACTGAAATCGTCGGGTACGACCGCAGCGAGTTACTCGGCAAACACTTCGAGCTATTGTACCCCAAAGACGAACTCGACAGGGCCTACGAGGAGATCATTCCAACGTCGAGAGAAGACAAGTGGAGCGGAACGAACTACTTCGTCCGAAAAGGTGGGGAGCAGATCCGTGTCGAGCACACGGTTTCGTCGACGTCCGAAGACGTGACGATCTGCACCATCTCGAGGGCGGAGGAAGCGGAGGTGGTGAGAGAAGAGCTCTCGATAAAGGAAGACGCGATGGACGTGGCCCCCATCGGAATCACGATCAGCGATCCGAGCCGGGACGACAATCCGATCATCTACGCGAACGAAGGATGCGTCGAACTGACCGGGTATCCGCGCGAGGAAATCCTCGGTCGCAACTGTCGCTTCCTCCAGGGAGAAGCCACGCGGACGGAATCCGTCGCGGAGATCCGACGCGCTATCGATGCCGGCGAGCGAGTCACCGTGGACGTACAGAATTACCGGAAGAACGGCGACCCGTTCGTAAACCGGCTCACGGTCGTCCCGCTTTTCGACGACGACGGAACGCTCACCCATTTCGCCGGGTTTCAAGAGGATATTACGGCTCGCGAGTAGCCGACGGCGGAGTCCGGATCGCTCCTGCTCTTTTCGCTGTAGGAGTCGTCTTCCGCTGTAGGAGTCACCGGGAAGGCCCACTACGGAGGGGTACCGCGAACTGGTCGGGGTGTCAGCGGACGGTCAGCGGTGGCTGCGATCGAATGCGGTGCGGCGACGGCACACGTGACCGGCCACAACAGGGACCCGGCATCCCGTGACCGGCTTAATCGTCGCTCGCGACGGGAACGCTCGCGCGCACCTCGAGCCGGTCGAGATCCCCGATGAACGAAGCCAGCATTTCGCGGGAGACGTGGGGCATACAGACGATCCGGAGTTCGCCGGTGGCGGTCCGAGAGATTCGCCACCCGGCCCCTCGGAGCGCGTCGAACGTCGACCGAGGGACGTCGGCCGCGACGAGCGGGAGCACCGGATCGACGACCCGATAGCCTCGTTTCTCGAGGGCGTCCGCCAACCACGTCGCGTTGTTCTGTGACCGGACGTACTGACTGCGGTATCCCTCCGGCCACAGCGCCTCCATCGCGGCGACTGCGCTCGCGACGCCCGCACCCGAACGGGTTCCGGTCAGCGTGGCCTGGGAGGTCGACTCGAGATAGGGCGTATCGACGGCGAGTTCGTCGAGCAGGGCCGGGGAACGGACGAGCAGTCCGCCCGCGGGGACTGCAGCCTGTCCCATCTTGTGCGGATCGATCGCCATCGTGTCGACCGCGGCGTGACCGAAGTGCCACTCGTGGTCGGTAAAGGGGAGGACGAACCCGCCCCAGGCGGCGTCGACGTGGAGCATCGCGCCGGCGGCGTGAGCGATCTCGCCAAGTTCGGGGATCGGATCGACCCGGCCGTACTCCGTCGTCCCCGCGACCCCGATTACCAGCGCCGTGTCGTCGTCGACGCTCGCGCGAACGGCCTCGAGATCGACGCGGTGTCGATCGTCGGTCGGAACGACGCGGAGTTCGACGCCGAGCAAGTCGGCGGCCTTCCGGAAACTGAAGTGGCCCGATTCGGGCATGACGACGTTCGGCGAGCGGGTGTCGGCTCGCTCGCGGGCGATCCGGACGGCCTGGATGTTCGCCTCGGTCCCGCCGCTGGTGATGTAGCCCGCCGGATCGTCCAGCCCCGCGATCTCCCCCAGAAGGGCGATGGCGTCGTCTTCGAGCGCCGCGACGTTCGGGTAGGTGCCGGGATCGCCGGGGTTCGTCGCGAGAAACTGCTCGGCCGCGTCGCGCGCCGCCGGGTGCGGGTCCGTGCACATGGACGAAAGAACCCGGTCGAACGCTTGCGGCTCGATTTGCATATCACGTACGTGACCCGTCGTCGGTTTATTTGTTGCGTTTGCGGACGTATCTCAACGGCGGTCGTCTTCGGAAGTAGCCGCTGCGACGGTCCGTCGCCAACCCGACCCGCGACGACACGGCGCGGTCCGCTCCGCGGAAAGCGTGCCTTCAAGTCCGCCGGCGCGCAACGCACCTCCATGAATCCAGGCGACCGCGTCCGCGTCGACCGCGCGGATCGCACGTACGAAGGCGTGTTACTCCCCTCGAGTACGGACGAGCACCTCGTCGTGAAACTCGAGGGGGGCTACAACGTCGGTATCGATCGGGACGACGCCGACGTGTCCGTCCTCGCGGAGGACGTCTACGAAATCGACGGGACGGATGCGACGGGCCCCGACGAGGCCGAGACCGACGGCGTCAGTTCGAAAATCGAGTTCGACGACGACCTCCCGACGATCTCGCTGCTGTCGACCGGCGGCACGATCGCCTCGACGGTCGACTACCGTACCGGCGCGGTGACGGCGCAGTTCGACGCCGAGGACGTCCTGCGCGCCGTCCCGGACCTCGCGGGCCGCGCGAATTACCGCGGCCGCGTCGTCGCCAACATCCTCTCGGAGAACATGGAGCCGCCCCTGTGGAAGGATCTCGCCCGGGCCGTCCACGAGGAGATCGAAGCCGGCGCCGACGGCGTGGTCGTCATGCACGGCACCGACACGATGCAGTACTCGGCCGCCGCGCTCGCGTTCATGCTCGAGACGCCGGTCCCGATCGTCTTCACCGGGTCCCAGCGCTCGGCGGACCGACCCTCGTCGGACAACGTGATGAACGCCGTGTCGGCCGTCGAAGCGGCCAAGAGCGACTGTGCGGAGGTGCTGGTCTGTATGCACGCCTCCGAGAGCGACGACGTCTGCGCGCTCCACCGCGGGACCCGCGTGCGGAAGAACCACACCTCGCGTCGGGACGCGTTCGAGACGGTCGGGGCGGCGCCGCTGGGCCGCGTCGACTACGAGACCGAGACCGTCAGCTTCCGACGGGAGTACCAGGAGCGCGGCGCGGTCGATCTCGCGATCGAACCGGCGCTCGAGGACGGCGTCGAACTCCTGAAATTCACGCCCGGCATGGATCCCGCCTTCCTCGACGTCGTCTCTGGCTCCGAAGGGTTGATCGTCGAGGGTACCGGTCTCGGCCACGTTCACACCGATCTCATTCCGCGGATCGAGGACCTCGTCGACGACGGCACGACGGTCGTCATGACCAGCCAGTGTCTCGAGGGCCGAGTCTGCGACAGGGTCTACGACACCGGGCGGGACCTGCTCGAGGCGGGCGTACTCGAGGGCGGCGATACGCTGCCCGGGACGGCAAAGGTCAAGCTGATGTGGGCGCTCGCGAATTCGGACGACGTCGAGGAGGCGATGGGGACGTCGCTGGCCGGCGAGATTCAGGCGCGGTCGGTCCCCTGGGAGTAGACACGAACGACGCACACCTGCGAGCGCCGCCGTCGATTCGACGAAGGGCTTTCACCGTACGGCACCGTGAGAGGGGACTGTACCACGGACGATGTTACCTGACGCCGACCCCTCCATCGAAATTCGCCGCGCGACGCACGACGATTACGAGGCCGTCACCGCCTTCACGAGCGACATCTGGTCGGACCGGGGCGGCGACTACATTCCGCGAATCTACCACGAGTGGCTCGAAGACCCCGACGAGACGGGGAAGAAGACCTTCCTCGCGGAGGTCGACGGCGAGGTCGCGGGCATCGTCCAGGGCGTGATGCTCTCGCCGGACGAGGCGTGGTTCCAGGGGATGCGGGTCGCCGCGGACTACCGTCGGCAGGGAGTGAGCCGTCGGCTGAACGACGCGACGTTCGAGTGGGGGCGCGAACAGGGTGCGACCGTCGGCCGGGTCATGGTTTTCTCGTGGAACACGGTCTCGCTCGGCGCGGCGCGGGCGAGCGGCTACGTCCCGATCACCGAGTTCAGGTTCGCCCACCCGAAACCCGACCCGGACGCCGACGGACCGGATTCGCGTCGCGTCTCGAGCGATCCGACGGCGGCCTGGCGGTACTGGACCCACAGCGGCGCGCGCGATCACCTCGACGGACTGGGGCTCGCACCCGAGGAATCGTGGGCCGTCCGGGAACTCACGCGACGCGATTTCGACCGATTGGCCGATCAGACGGCCGTGTTCGCGGTCGAGAGCGACGACGGGCTCGCGGGCGCCGCCTACAGAACCCGGACCGTCGAACGGACTGCCGACGGCGGCGACGAGCCCGCGGGGACGGAGACGTGGGCCGAGTACGGACTCGGCGCGTGGACGGACGTCGACGCCGCCCGCTCCCTGTTCGCCGCGATCGCTCGAGATGCGGCCGCCATCGGGGCCGATGCGACCCGCGTCGCGGTCCCGGAAACGGCTCGGTGCGTCACCGACGCCGCCGCGACCGGCGCCGACCTCTCGGAGGAACCGGATTTCGTGCTGGGAGTCGACCTGACGAGCGTGCGCTCGGGTCGGAACCGGTGGGGGTGACCCGACCGCTCGAGAAGCCCGAGACCGACGGTCCCCGCGTCACGGGTCACCCGCCGCTGACCGGTGGGAACAGCGCCAGTTCGTCGTCTCCGTCGAGTTCCGTTTCCAGCCCCTCCGCTTCGACCAGGACGTTGGTTCCGTCGCGAAGCACGTTGATCTGCGATCGCAGTTCGCCGTCGTCGTCGAGGACGCGATCCGCGAGGGCGGGTGCGTCATCGAGCAACTGCTCGAGTGCGTCCCCGACCGTGTCTCCGGCCGAGGCGTCGACGGTCACCTGTCTGTCACCGGCACGTTCGGCGAGATCGGCGAACAATTTCCACTCCGTGGGCATACCTGGCGCTATCGCTGCCGACGGCAAGTAGCTACCGCTCCCGTGGGCGCGATCCGTCGGCTGTGCGACCTCCAGGTCGGTGCTCGGCCTCCCGATCCGGGGTTCGACGCTCGTCGGGCGCCGTCCGACTCCGATCGCAGCGGTCGCCGTTCCCGTCCCCGCCCTCGGTCCGCCCGTGACTCCTGCCTACCGTCTCGGCGACCGTTCGGTCGGTCACCCGACGGAGCGCGTCCGGGCGACCGAGGACGTAGGCCACGTCCCCGACCGCGAGTCGAACGTCGCTGGCCGGAAACGCGAGTGACTCGTCGCGACCGTCGCCCTCGTCGGCTGCGCGCTCGAGTGCGAGCACCAGGACGGGCAGCGAGTCGACCGTCATCCCCGCGAGCGGATCGTCAGGCTCGACGGGGACGGTCGTCACCGTCTCGTCGGCCGCCCGGAGCACGGAGACGAGATCCCGTTCGGCATCGGGACTGCCCGGCAGGGTCACGAGTCGGTAGTCGCGGCCCGGCTCGAGGTCGCTCGCGGCGTCGGCGTCCAGCGCGACGGTCGCGACGTCGCCGGTGGTCGCGCGGAGTTCCCCGCCGGCGACCCGTCGCGTCGCGTCCCCGTCGCGCAGCCAGATGCGGACCGCATCGCCAGGGCTGGCGTCGGCCGCGGGATCGGCATCCAGCGCGACGGCGACGGTCCCCGGCGCGAGCGTCGGGCCGATCCCCGCCGGCCGGCTCCCCACCGCGAGGTAGTCGATTGTCCCGTCGGCCGCGAGGTCGACGTCGACGTGGCCGATCCCGTGATCGCGCTCGAGGCGAGCGAGAAACCGCTCGCGGAGTTCCTCGCCGGTGAGCCTGCGGGGAAAGAGAAACGTCTCGCCCTCGAGTTCGGCCTTCACCGATTCGTCGACCGGATCGTAGCCGTCGACGTCGCCGATTTCGTCGGGAATCTCGACGGTGACGACGCGGCCGGCCGCGCGAACGAGTTGCGTGACCTCGGTGATCGTCCGCGGGGAGGCGACCGCGAACACGTCGCGGGCCGCGAAATCGCCCAGCCGACGACCGGCGTCGGCGGCGATCGCACTGACGACGAACGTGGCGACGGTGTAGACCGCGGTTCCGGGCTCGAGAAGCCCGGTATCGCCGATTATTGCACGCTGCAGTGCGGTCTGCGTGTTCAGCCAGAGCGCGACGATCGTGACGCCGGCCAACACCGCGATCCCTTCCGGGATTTCGTCCGCGCTGTACCAGCGGTACGCAAACGCCGCGGCGGCTCCCGTTCCACCCGCGAGCAGGGCGAACCCGACAATCCGAACGAGCGCCTGGAGCAGCGTCTCGGTGGAAATTATCTGGGCGACCGGGAGGGCTACCACGGGACAGCACCTCCGAGGCCCGGCCGACCGCGAGCCGCGGTGACAGATCGGACCGTCGGTACCGCGCCGGAGATGGGGCGGACCGTCGGTACCGCACCGGAGAAGGGACGGACCACCGGACAGCGATCGGTGCTGGATCGGTTCATCGGGCGAGCGCCTCCACGAACGCTTCGGTGGCCTCCGCCGGTCCAGCGACGAACGCCTCGTCGCCCGCCTCGAGGCGGCGCTCGATGCCGGGCCCGAACACCCAGCCGTGACGTCGGCCGTCGGTTTCGCTGCCCTGCCGTCGCACCGCGAGGACCGTCACGTCCGCCGACGAGACGGACCCGTCGAGTTCGGTGGCGTCGGCTTTCGCTCCCGTCGGACCGACGGTGAGCCGACGGATGGCGTTCCCGTCACGTTTGACGAGCGCGAACGCCTCGAACTCCCGGCTGGTCCCGCGCGAGCGCACGACGAGCCGCGGTGAGGTGGCCTCGAGGATCGATTTCACGTTCCGTCTCGCGACCGCGAGCGTGACGCGGCCGGGTCCGCCAGCGGTCCCGACGGTCGGTCTCGACGACGGGACGACGGGCTCGACGTCTTCGCCGCCGTCGGTTGCGACGTCGACAGGAACCGCGGCCGAATCGTGCTCGTCGTCGACCGCCGTCCGGACGCTCAGTACCGTTCCCGGTATCGAACGGTCGCCTGACCCGACCGTCACCTCGTCGCCGGGAGCCAGCCCCGTCGGAATCACCGTCGCGAACGAGACGGCACGCTCACCCGCCGATACGCGCCGCGAGAGCGTTCCGGACGGCGGCGCCGCGGCGATCGTGGCTCGCGCCCGCTCGCTGATGGCGATGTCGACGTCAGCGAGATCGTGATCGGTTCGCAGCCGTTCCTCGAGCCGGGACTCGAGTTCCGAGATCGGGAGATCGGCGGGCAGTCGCCACGAACCCGCCTTGATGGTCTGTCGGAGGTCGGGCGACAGCGGTGGATACCCCTCAATGTCACGGATTTCGCCGGCGGGTCTGACCGTCACCTGGCCGACCGAGCCGACGAGTTCGACCACGTCGGCAGAGAGCGTTCGCTGTCTGAGAGAGGTAAGCGAGAGTCTGCGGGGGAGTTCGGCCCCGAGTCTGTCGCCCTGGTTGTGAGCGTAGAGCGCGAGCATGAGGACGACCAGCACGGCAACCAGCAGCCGCGGCGACTGGGCGATGGTGGGCTCGACGAGGCCGAGCAAGCCGCCCTGGACGCTGGCGATCGAGAGCGCGAGGACGACGACACCGAATCCCGGCAGCGTAACGCCGGTGAAGTATCGGACGAGAAAGCCCAACGAGCCGGCGACGAACGCGGGGACGATACCGGTCAAGAGCCCAAGATAGATGCCGAGCAGTACTTCGACCGGAAGCGATTGCATGATGGGCCGGTCGCGCGGCATCGGTAAAGGTTCACCGCCGCCCCGGTCGGGGACCACCGGGTGCGGGGGATCGGCCGACGCGACCGAACGCGAGTTATCGGGATCGACCACCGGTCCGGTGGTCGAATACGAGCGACCCTGTCGGGAGCGACCGAATGCGGCCGTCGGGACGGCGGGCGTCGGAGACGTATTTTCCGACGGCGGGTTTCAGATACCGGCCGACGCGAGCGATCGTCCGTCGTGCTGGCGACTACGGCGCCGTCGTGATGGGCAGTCACGGCGGCGACGTGATCGATCGCCTGTTCGTCGGCAACGTCGCGGACAAGGTATTCGAGCACTCGCCAGTACCCGTAACCGTCGTTCGCTAACCACGTTCGCAAACCGTCGTTCGCTGACCGTTCGGCCGCCGATCGGCAGGCGGTGGGTGCCCGTCGGCGGACGAAGACGATGACGTTTAACTAACACCGTCGCTCAGCGGTGTGTATGGTCGGCGATCGGTCGCTGCGCGAACGACTACCCGAGAACTGGCAGCGAGTCCTCACGACGCGCGCGACCGTCGTCCTCGTCCTGCTGGTCGCGCTGCTGTCGGTCGCCACCGCGGTTTTGAACATCTGGAATCCGAACCCCGGTCCGCTCCACGGGTACGTTCCCGAAGCGATTCAGAGCGCCGCCGCCTTCACCGGGGCGCTCACCGGATTTACGATGGTCGGCAGCGCACTCGCGCTCCGACGCGGACTCCGTGCCGGGTGGTGGGCGACGCTGGTGTTGCTTCCGTTGACCGCGGCGCAGGGACTCCTCCAGTCGAGTCCGTACTCGTTTCCGCTGGTCGTCCTCTCGATCGTTTCGATCCCGCTCCTGTTGCTGACGTACGACCGGTTCGACAAACCGCTCTCGCTCACCACGACGCAGATCGCGGCCGGGGCGGCGCTCGTCGGGGTCCAACTCTACGGCACCATCGGCGGGTACACACTCAGAGACCACTTCGACGGCATCGACACCATCCTCGACGCGTTTTACTTCACGCTGATCACCTCGAGTACGGTCGGCTACGGCGACGTGACCCCGAACCCGGAATCGGTCGAGGGGATGCTGTTTACGATGTCCGTGCTCATCCTCGGGGTCGCCAGCTTCGGTATCGCCATCGGGGCGCTCGTCGGCCCGCTAATCCAGGACCGCATCTCGAAGACACTCGGAAAAATGACAGATTCACAACTCCAGCTGCTCGACGAGCACATCCTCGTGCTCGGCTACGGCGAACTGACGGAACCGATCGTCGACGAACTCGCGGAAAGCGCCCGGGAGTACGTCGTCGTCACCACCGACCGCGAGGCCGCGACGATGCTCGCCGACCGGGGCATCGCTGTCGTCACCGGCGATCCAAGCGACGAAGAGCCGCTCCATCGCGCGAAAATCGATCGCGCGGCCGCGATCCTCGTCGCGACGAATCACGACGCCGAAGACGCGCTGACCATCCTCACGGCGCACCAACTCGCAGCGAACACCCGTATCGTCGCCGCCGCGACCGACCGTGAGAACATCGAGAAACTCGAGCGGGCCGGCGCGGACGCGGTGATCAGTCCCGCCCAACTCGGCGGACACCTGCTCGTTCAATCGGCGCTGGGCAGCGACGAGACCGCGCTGGTCGATCGGATTCTCGAGAGCGAGTGACCGCGGTTCGTCTCGCCGCCGACCGCGGTCTAGCGGTGGCGACCGCGGTGGACGATCGCGACGTCCGACTCGAGGTCGCGAAGTTTTCTGAACGTCGGCGGCGAGACGAACCGCGAGGCGGCCGACCGGTCGGTACTCGAGCCGACGAAGAGCACGTCGTACCGGGGTGCGACACGCGAGAGATAGGACTGGACCGTCGCGTTGGCGACGTGGGTTTCGAAGCGCCCCGAGAACGCGTCGACGAGATCCGCCAGCGTGCTCTCGGCCGTGCGACGTTGTGATTCGGTGTCGATACAGGTGAGGACGCTGATCGTCCGGCCGGTCTCCGTCACCCGGATCGCGAAGTCCAACATCGCACGCGCGGTGTCGCCGGCACCCCGCGCGGCCACGAGACTGTGTTGCCACCGCCGGCGACCCCCGTTCGAGCGAAAGGCGATCACGTCGATTTCGCTGTCGAACAGCCCCCTGATAAACGACGAGAGGGCGCCGCGATCGTCCTCGGCGTACGGCGTGACGATGAGGTCGCAGTTCTGTCGGCGCGCCGTCTCGAGGACGATTCCGGCCGAGAAGCCGCCGTCCGCCGCGACGACGACCTCGCACGGGATACCGTAGGCGGCTTCGAGGTCGGCCGCGAGGGACTCGAGGCTGTTCCCGACGTCGCCAGCCGCGCGTTCCGCGGCGGTCGCCGTGGCCCCACCGTCGCCCTCGGCGCTCGACCCGGACCCGAGGCCCGCGGTGGATCGATCGCCTCCGGCATCCGCCGCCCGGTCGTCGGCACCTCGTGTGGTCGCCGACTCGTCGACGACGTCGAAGAGGACGACCTTTCCGGCATCGTGTGCGCTCGCGATCGACGCGGCGAAGCGGGCGACCGTCTCGTCGCCGTCTTCCATCGGAACGAGGACGTGATCGTCCCCGCCGGTCGTCCCGTAGAGGTACCTGGCGCGCTGCTCGTAGAAGCGGGCCCGCCAGACGACGAACGAGACCGCGACGAACGAACTCGAGACGACGATCCCGAGGACGTACGCGAACTGCGCGTTCCCGGTGACGAGGATGAGCAGCGCGGTCGAAAACGCCCCCGGTTCCTCCAGATCCAGCGCCCACGTACAGGCGCCGGTGAAAAGCACGCTGAGTGCGGCCCCGGACGCGCTGATTCCGCCGCCGTTCAGCCCGATCGCGGTCGTCAGCGCGAGGGCGAGCCAGCCACAGCAGGCGCCGACGGTCATGCCGCCGACGAACTTCCACGGCGTCGCGTACTTGCCTTCGGGATCGGAAAAGAGGGTGTACGTCCCGGCGGCCAGCGGCGGAAACAGCAGGAACGAGACGACCGCGGTCACGTTCGCGAGCCACGTCACCATCGCGATCAAAAGCGGGACGAATACCAGTACCGAGAGATGCAGGAGGTTGCCCGTGTGCTCGACCCAGCGCAGGAACGCGTCCAGTTCCCGTCGCTCGAGCCGCCGAAGTCGTCTCGCGAGCGCGTGTATCCGCGCTCGCACTCCCTCGAGCATTGATCTTGGTAATATAGGATCTGGATCGACCAAAACGTTTGTCGTTGCTGGGGCTACTCGGGCGCACCCTCGAGGATCGCCACGCCGCTCGACGCGCCGATCCGTTCGGCACCGGCCTCGAGCATGGCCGCGGCCTCGTCGTAGCTGCCGATGCCGCCGCTGGCCTTGACCGGGAGGTACTCGCTCATGAGCGCGACGTCGTCGGTCCTCGCGCCGCTCGCTTCGAATCCCGTCGACGTTTTGACCATCGCCGCGCCGGCGGCCGCGGCGGCTTCGCAGGCACGACGTTTCTCCGCGTCCGAAAGCAGTGCCGTCTCGAGGATCGCCTTCACCGGAATCGGCACCGCCGCGACCAGTTCCTCGAGTTCGGCCCTGACGGCGTCGTCCTCGCCCGCCCGCAGGCGACCGACGTTGATCACGACGTCGAGTTCGTCGGCGCCGGCCTGCCAGGCGGTCACGCCCTCGCGGCGCTTCGTCTCGCGGGTGTTCTGCCCGTGCGGAAAGCCGACGACGGTCGCGAGCGTGACGTCGGGGGCGTACGCGGCCGCCTCCTCGACCGCGTACGGCGGAATACAGGCGTTCATCCCGTGCCGTCGGGCCGCATCGAGGCCGTCCCGGACGTCGGCGGGCGTCGTCTCGGGCCCGAGCACGGTGTGGTCGATCAGCGGGGCGAGTTCGCTGCGGTTCATACGCGCGTCGACTCACCGAGCCGAGAAAAAGCCGCCCGATCGTCCAGTGGACCGCCACCCCGTAGAAATTCCCACCGAGAGTTCGCCTCTCGGTTCGGTCGCTCGACACGAGCCGAGTGACCGGTCTCCGCCGGATGTAATTTCCGCAACAGTAATGTTGTTTCTATTACGATATCCGCTATGGTTTCTCGAGAGACGGCTGCACACGTCGGTGCAGTTGGCCTCGCGATAGCCGTCTGGGTCGTCGCCGCCTCCTTCGATGTGGGAGGGGGAGCGGGACCGGCTTCGATCGCGGTCACCGTGGTGCATTTCGGACTGATCTTCGGCGGGGGTCACCTCTATCTCGCGCTCCCGGGAGACGACGGCGCGGTTCCAGCCGACGCACGATGGCGCTACGTTCGGATGCTCGCCGTAGTGCTCGGTGGGGGTGCCCTCGTGACGTACGCCGGTGACCGAACGATCGGAACCGTTCCGCTCGCGACGATCGGGATCCCGATCGTCGTCCTCATCGTCGGTCGGTACCTGCTCACGGAAACGATCGCGGCGTACCGAGCGTCTCGTCCGGAGTGAGAAACGGTCCGTACGTTCGCCGAGGATGGCGGCTCAACGTCCGAGAAGGGTTCCGACGGAACCTATCGGCCGTCAGACTCCGTGGCGGGTTACCGGACGGCCGCGACGGGTTCACAGGTTGTCGAGGCGGATGCCACGGGGCGTGCCCCGAGGCGGTTACCTTTCCAGTCACAGCCGACAGCACGCTTTTCAGCCGCGGCGTGGAACGCGGTGACATGGCCGATGCCGAATCGGGCGTCGTCCCGGTCGTCGAATCCACCGCCGACGACATCGCCGCCATGCGGATTCGCGGCGCTGCGTCGATCGCGGACGCGGCCGCCGCGGCGCTGGCCGTCCAGGCCGAACACGCCGTGGCCGACGGTCCGGACGCGTTTCGGAGACAACTTCGAGCCGCCGCCCGAACGCTCTACGAAACGCGTCCGACCGCGGTCAGCCTGCCGAACGCCCTCCGATACGTGCTTCGAGGGATGGACGGCGAGACCGTCGCGGAACTCCGGGCGTCGACGATCGCCCGCGCCGAGGCGTTCCAGCGCGACTTAGCGCAGGCCCAGGATACGCTCGGCGAGGTCGGCGCGAACCGACTGCGAGACGGCGACACCGTCCTGACCCACTGTCACTCGACGGACGCCCTCGCGTGTATCGAGGCGGCACTCGAGGACGGAAAATCTCTCGAGGCGATCGTCAAGGAGACCAGACCTCGAAAGCAGGGCCACATCACGGCGCGTCAGTTACGAGCGTGGGACGTGCCGGTGACGCTGATCGTCGACAACGCGGCCCGCCGATACCTGGACGACGCGGATCACGTACTCGTCGGCGCCGACAGCATCGCGGCGGACGGCAGCGTGATCAACAAGATCGGAACGAGCGGGCTGGCGGTCAACGCTCGCGAACGGGGCGTTCCCGTGATGGTCGCGGCCCAGACGATCAAACTCCACCCCGACACGATGACGGGTCACAGCGTCGAAATAGAGATGCGCGACGAAACGGAGGTCCTCTCGGACGCCGAGCGGGCCGCGATCACGGGCAGCGTCGGGGTCGAGGCGGGGAACGATACGGGACGCGCCACTACGGAAGCGGTCGGTGAGGAAGGCGATCGATCGGAACCCGCCGTGAACGCCGACGTCGACGACCAGCCGCTCGAGACGGACGCACAGATCGAGTCCGACCTCGAGACCGATGCCGACTTCGAGACTGATGCCGACTTCGAGACCGATGCCGATCTGATGGTCGAGAACCCCGCCTTCGACGTCACCCCGCCGCGATACGTCGACGCGATCGTTACCGAACACGGTCAGTTCCCACCGGAGAGCATTGTGACACTCATGCGGGAGTTGTTCGGCGAGACGACGGGCGAACCGTGGGAAATCTGACGAAAACGGGATACGAAACCGGAACGACCCGCGGTATCACCGGACGCCGTCCGCACCGAGTCGTGAAATTTCGTCGGATGACGTGTCTCGTGTCTGATTACTTCGGTAATCGGAAAGTGTTAGTCACTGGTCTGTCCTATTGCCCCTATGGTATTACCCGAGGGGTTCGTCATCCCACCGTGGTACCTGCTGGTTCCTACCGTCGTGATTCTCGGAAGCGTCATCGCGCTCCTGTGGGTGATCGAGCCACCGGTGACCGATCAGACGGTTCTGGCGTTCGCACCGTGGATGATGTTCGGTTCGAGCCTCCACGTTCTGTACAAGCTGGACGCGTTTCCGGCGAGTATCGCTCCCCTGTTCAGCGCACCGATGGTCTACGCGGCGACGGCGACCGTCGCGGGGATCGTCTGGATCGTCGCGGTTTTTCTCCACGTCGGCGGCCTCCAGCCGACGGTTCACCGATTCGTCGGGATCACCGGCACCGCCTTTTTTACGGTCTTTACGATGTTCGCCATCTTTCGCAGCGTCGAGGCGGGGACCTTCGAACCGTTCTGGCCGGTCATCAGCGTCGTCGTCGCCGGCATCGTCGCAGCCGTCGCCTGGGTTGCGCTGAGTCTCTGGTTTACGGACGTGGCCGCGACCACGGGAGCGACAGGGGCGCTCGTGGTCTTTTCGCACACGCTGGACGGCGTCACGACCGCGATCGGCTACGACGTCCTCGGGGCCGGCGAGGACGTGCCGGTCTCACTGATGATCCTCGAGGCCGGCAAGTCGCTGCCGACCGCCCAGTACATCGGCGCCGGCTGGCTGTTCGTCCTCGTCAAGGTCGTCCTCGCGCTGGTTATCCTCGGGCTATTCCGGGAGTACGTCGACGAACAACCCCAGCAGGCCCGGACCATCCTCGCACTGGTCGCCGCGGTCGGTCTCGGGCCGGCCGTTCACAACACGCTCCTGTTCGCCGTGGCCTGACCGCCTCGAAGGGATTGGCGAATCGTTCTCGAGATCCGGGGACTTAAAAAGAGGGGTGCATACGGACTCCCAAGATTCCTTTGTCACCACCGGTTTCGATACGCTATGGAAGAGGAGACGGTCCCACCACAGAACGATTTATCTCTGGACGCCCTGTTCGACGTTCTCGCGGACGAGTATCGCCGCCGGTTGCTGATCGCGCTGCGAGAACGCAACCCGCAGCGTCCCGCCGAGGCTTGCACTCGGCGTGAAGAGCGACGAGACCGAACGATCGCGATCCATCACACCCACTTGCCGAAACTCGAGGACGCCGGCCTCATCGAGTGGGATCGAACCGAGAACGTCGTCCGGCGGGGACGGGGGTTCGAGGAAGTAGAGCCGCTATTGGAGCTGTTGGACGACCACGCGGACGAACTCCCGGACGAGTGGGTCGTCTGAACGAGACATCCGTCCCTCTCCCGGATCGGTCGGATCCGACCGTTCGAAGCGAACGCGGTGGGAATCGTCCACCAGCACGCCGTCCGACCCGTGATCGTATCGGACCGATGTTCTCAGACCGTGTCCGCCGACGGTGGATCCGAACGGACAGGTTGCAGACGGAATACGCCGAGGAGTGCGCTATTCGGGCGCGGTCGAGAACGACGCTCCGCACTCACCGGCCGGACCGATTCGACTCGAGTGCGGCGAGGTAGAGAAAGTACGAGAGACCCGCGACGATCAGCGACACGGCTAACACGGTCACCCCGACGAACCCGTCGAGCGCCGCGGCGGGATTGTACCAGAGGTAGACGCTGCCCTCGATCGCGAACGCGGTGAGACCGCCGTAAAAAAGCGCCAGGGCGGTTGCCCGAACCACCGCCATCGCCCCGCGCTCGCGACTTCGAAACAACTCGAGGACGAACAGGAGTGCGAACGCGAGCAGGTAGAACGGGCCGGGGATCGCCTGGCCGAGCGTCTGCGGGCCGGTCACCGCGATGTATCCGTAGTACCCCAGTGCGAGCAGCAGGCCCCCGATGAACGTCAACGTGAGCCCGTAGCCACTCGCGTCCTCGACGGTCGTCGAGATGACGCCCTCGTTCGGGACGGACTCGGCCGTGTGTTCGGGGCCGGTGCCGTCCGGATCAGTTCGGCGTTCCGACGAATCGGCTCCCGCCTTCGAATTCGTCGGTGA
Organism: Natrinema caseinilyticum; assembly: GCF_024227435.1. Lineage (GTDB taxonomy): Archaea > Halobacteriota > Halobacteria > Halobacteriales > Natrialbaceae > Natrinema > Natrinema caseinilyticum. The sequence goes on along the minus strand of NZ_CP100445.1, from coordinate 2,942,711 downwards.
ACCGTCCTCGTCACCGTTGGTGGACATATCGCCCGTACACCACACGGCATACAAAATGTTCGCGCTGAAACCGCGGCGGATCGGCCACGGACCGACCTCTCACCGGATCGGAAACTCACCGCCCAGACAGGTCGAGAAATCGCGCACGAAATTTATAATGGTCGATGATGTACAAACGCCGCGATGACCGAGTATACCGAGAGTCACCGGACCAGAGAACTGGGGGTCGAATTCGGTCGGCTCGCTCGCCAACTCGAGCAACACGAATATCCGACGACGTGCGAGGAACTGGTCGAGGCCTACGGCAGCGAGGTCCTCCGCTTCCAGAACGGCGAACAGACGCTCGAGGAGGTGCTGGATCTCGTGTACGAAGAGCGGTTCGCGTCTGCGACGGAGGCCCGTGATGCCATCTTCGGCAACGTCGCTGAAGGAGCCATCGGACGGAAGGGCTACAGCGATCGCACGCCGCCGGCGCTCGGCGAACGGAGCGAGAGACCGAACGAGTCGTTTTGAGGACGCCGTCCGCGTTCGGCAATCCCCGCCGAAGGAGGTGACCGACGTCCCGACACCCCGGAGCGCTTCCCTCGGCCGATTCGTACGGGAGGCCCGTTTACACCTTCTCCGCACCCGAGTACCGAGAGAAACAGCGGCGAGAGCCGTTCGAGAGAGGTCCTCTCACTACTGGCGGTCGGACGGTCGACGAGCCGATCACCGCCACTCGTCACTAGATTTTTGCCGGCCGACACCGTCCTTCCGATATCGTCGAATGGATACGGTGACGGTACTCACGGCTGGGCACATCAACTGGGACGTGACCCTCCGCGTCGACAGACTCCCCGAGCCCGACGGCGAGGCTTCGATCCGCTCGCAGCGCCAGTCCGGCGGCGGGAGCGCTGCTAACGTCGCCGCCGCACTCGCCGACCTCGGCGTCGAGACCGGGCTGATCGGCAGCGTCGGCGACGACGACAACGGCCTGCTGGCACGTCGCGAACTCGAGGCGACGGGCGTCTCCCTGGCCGGCGTCCGCGTCGTCGAGGGGGCCGACACGGCCGTGAAGTACCTGCTCGTCGACGAGGTCGGCGAAGTCGCGATCCTCGGGAACGACGGCGTCAACGAGGCCATCACACCGGACGACCTCGAGTCGGCTCGAATCCGATCGGCGGACCACGTCCATCTCACGGGACAGCGCCCCGACACCGCCGCTGCGATCGCACGGATCGCCGGCGACGCCGGTCTGTCGGTCAGTTTCGACCCGGGTCGGCGAATCGCCGACCGAGATTTCGACGAGGCGCTCGCACTCGCCGACGTCGTCTTCGTGACCGACCGAGAGGCGACGGCGTTGCTCGGGCCCGACCGACTCGACGAGCAGGGCGACGGTCGGATCGTCGTCGTCACCTGCGGTGCCGACGGAGCGGAAGCGTACGCGCCGGACGGCGCCGTCGTTCATCCGGGATTCGACGTCGATCCGGTCGACACGGCCGGTGCGGGTGACGCCTTCGCCGCGGGATTTCTCACGACGTGGCTCGAGGACGGCGACATCGATCGGGCGCTCGCGTACGGGAACGCCTGTGGCGCGCTTACCGCGAGTCGAACTGGTGCGCGGAGTGCACCGACGGCGTCCGCGGTCGAAACCGTCCTCGGACGCCGATCGTGACCGGTCGGATCGACGACCCGGATCGTGACGGCGCCGTCTCGCAGTCGTGCGGTTCTCATGGGGTGTCGTCTGACGGTAGTTATATGGGCGGCGCCGTTGCCCAGACGAATAGACAGTCACGATCCTGTGACTGAGAGACATGACGGAAGGAAGGGTAAATGAGTCAAACGGATGTGGCTTCGGACGTCGCATCCAGTACGAGCGACGTGCGGACGAACCGCCGAGTATCGCCACTGCGTTGGCGCTGGCTCAGTATTATGGTGACGACGTTACTGCAGCCAGCACGCAGCTATACGACTACATCGATCCGGAGGCGCTCGACAGCCTCTTCGCGGAGACGAATCGTGGCGGATCCCGAGCGACTGGAACCGTCGAGTTCGAGATCGAAGACGCGGTGGTCGCCGTCCGACACGACCGCATCGAAGTGCGTCCGAGCGGATAGTCGTCGGTCGAATGCAGGGAACGGGGTGGCGTCGAGAGAGCCGGTGCGCCTCGACCCTTCCTCGAACCTTTTTTCTCACCGCCCGCGGAACGCGTCGGTATGGCGACGCAGCCACATCTGCTGGTCGACGACGGCGAACTGACGGACATCGCACTCATCCCGGGCGACCCGGGACGAGTCGATCGCATCGCCGACCACTGTGACGAGTCGGAGACGATCGCTCGCAATCGCGAGTACAAGATCGTCAACGCCACCTATGAGGACCGAGACCTGACGATCTGCTCGACCGGGATCGGCTGTCCCTCCGCCGCCATCGCCATCGAAGAGATGGCCAACGTCGGCGTCGAGACGTTCGTCCGTGTCGGGACGACCGGTGCGCTCCAGTCGGAACTCGAAATCGGCGACATGATCGTGGCGACCGGGGCCGCAAAGAACGAGGGGACCACGAAGCGGTACGAGGCCGTCGAGTATCCCGCGGTCCCGGACTACGAGGTGCTGTCGGCGCTGGTCGACGCGGCGGAGGCGCACGCGGCCCAGTGGGCCGCGAATAGCGCGAACGGTGAACCCGTGAGCGGAGACGGAGGCGTTCACGTCGGCCCCATCGCCTCCGACGACGCGTACTACGCCGAAACCGACGCGGCCGTCGACGACTGGGAAGCCGCCGGCCTGCTGGCGGTCGAGATGGAAGCCGCGGCCGTCTTCACGCTCGCTCGCCGCCGGGGGCTTCGCGCCGGCGCGATCTGTACCGTCGATGGCAACCTCGTCGAAGGCACACAGAAGGGGACCGACACCGAGGACGACGAACTCCCCGACAAGGCGAAGAACAACGTCGGCCGGGCGATCGATATCGCGCTCGAGGCCGCGACCGACCTGTGAGCGGCCGACGGGTTTAGTTCCACACATCAAACGGCTTATTGTACGGGTTAGACTGTCGAACTGTGTGGCACAAACGCTCGAATATCCGCCCGGGGAGGACCGCCATCGTCTCACTACTCGCAGGGATCGTCGCCGTGACGGCAGGAGCGGGCACCGCTGCTGCTCGATCGACGGGTGGCAACGGACTCGGTTTCGGTACGTCGCTCGCTGTTCAATTCATCGGGCTGTTCCTCGTCAACGGTCTGATCGCGGGCTTACTCGTCGCCTTCGGGCCTCGCTATGCGAAACAGACCGTGACGGAGATCCAGGACGAACCCGATACCGCGTTCGGCTGGGGACTGCTCGTCTTGCTCGGCGTGCCAATCGCGCTAGTGCTTCTCGCGATTACGATCGTGGGACTCGTCGTCTCGATTCCCGGACTGATCGTCGTCGGAATCGTCGAACTGGTCGGCACCGCGGTCGCGGTCGTCTGGGTCGGCACGCTCGTCACCAGACACACCGGGGACCGCATCGGCGGGAAAGACGCCGCTGTCGGTGCGTTGGTTCTGTCTGCGCTCGAATCGATTCCGATTCTCGGCGTATTCGTGACCGCCTTCGTCGGGTTCATCGGAGGGGGCGTCGTCGGTCGGCGGCTCTACAGATGGTGGCAGGACTGAGCCACGCGACGATCGAAGCTCCGTCCCGAGGGGACACCGTCATCGAAGCTCCGTCCCGAGGGGACACCGTCATCGAAGCTCCGTCTCGAGCGGTGGCCGTCGAGGCACGCGCCGTCGCAGCCGTCGTTATGATTCGACCAGTTGCTCGGCCAGCGTCGTCGTCCGGTCGGTCAACGTCTCGGTCGTCTGGGACGCGCCCTGAAGGGTCTCGTTGATCGTCGCGAAGAGACGGTCGAATGCGACGGTACCGTCGTCGTGTTCCCAGTCGACCGTCTGGTGGACGACGAGTCCGCAGTTCGGGCACGTCTCGTCCTCGGTGCGCTCGAGGGAGGCGAAACAACCGTGACAGCGGTCGAGCCCGGTCGCGACGGTTTCGCTCGACGCGACGACCTCGCGGAGCGATCGCTGCAGCCGCGTCGCGGTTTCGGAAAACGCAGCGATCGAGGCCCGAACGTCCGAATCCACGGCCGTCTCGGAGGCGGTGAGGCGCTCGAGGCGGGCGTCGACGACGTCGAGTGCGAGCAGGACGTCCCGACGGGCGCGGCGGTATTTCGCGACCGAGGCGTCGAGGTCGACGTCCGTCTCGTCGTCGACGGCGGACTCGAGCGAGTCGGGAAGCGACGTCGCGACCGATGCGAAGTCGGCGACGTCGGAGATCGTTCTGCCCTGGACGCGCGTGGTGTCGCGGACGAGGTCGAACAGGTCGCCGGAACCGATCGTTTCGGTCGAGGGGGAAGATTCGAGTTCGGTAAAACAATCGCGACAGACCGTCACGAGTGCGCTCTCGTGGACGTCACCCTCGAGAGGGACGTCGCCGACCGGATAGGACCGGAGGCTCGTCGGCTCGTCGTCGTCGACGGTACCGCAGTGTCGGCAGGTGAACGCGTCGCGATCGAAGACGAACGCCCGGTCGGCACGCCAGTCGCGTGAAGTCACGAGCGAGCGATGGCGGCGCTGGGGCAAAAACGCTCCGGCTACCCCGGCGGTTCGATCGGCCACACTTCGAGACGGGACCGGGCATCCCTCGGCGTCCGGCGGGCCGATCGCTGCTGTTCGACGATCGACGGCCGACCGGCGACCGTCCGTCCCGTGGTAATCGAGGACCCGCCGCCCTCGCTCGAGCAGTCGCGCGAATTCGGCGTCAGTTTCCGGGCACAGGGCCAGGAACTACAAACCCGCGGCCCGCGTGGGTTCGCCATGGGCAAGACACCGGACGACAGGGACGGAGGGAAACGATCGGGCGCGGATCGGTTCGCCCTCGAGTGCGCGTACGACCGCGACGAATTCGCCGCCGTCCTCCGCGAGTTCGCGACCGCATTCGAGGACGGACGACCCGTTCGCCTGGAGAGCGACGGCCGGACGGCAAGCGTTACACTCCCGGAGCGAGTCACCGCCGCGGTCGCCACAGCGCGGGACCCGACTGCAACGCCGTCGATCGCCGAACTGGCACTCGAACTGGAGTGGGACGACGTCGAGGGCTCGAGCGTCCGGATCGCCGACCGAGGTGCGACCGACGAGACGGCGGAAACCGACGGGACGACCGTCGTCGGCGTGACGGCCGATACGGCGGAACGATCCGACGCCGGAGAGACGGACCCGAGAAGCGAAGCCGAGCGGACCAGCCGTTTCGAAGTCTACGAGGACAGCGCGGGAGAGTGGCGCTGGCGGCTCGTCCACTGGAACGGGAACATCGTCGCCGACAGCGGCGAAGGATACGTATCACGCTCGAACGCCGAGCGGGCCGCACGGAGCGTGATCCGAAGCGCGTCGACGGCGACGATAGAGCGACGCGACTGAGCGTCCGACGGGTTCGAAGCTGGCGTGTCGAAATCGCACGCCGGGAGCGCCGGACCGGCGCGGCTGCGAAAATCCGGACGCGACCAACAGCGGGAGGCTACGGCCGAATATCGTCGCCGTCCATGTCGACGTCGAGATCCGCGGACCGGTCGACCCGCTCGTACTCGAGCGAGGGCGTCGTGTCGGTCGGAACGGCGTTGTACTCCCGAAGGAACGCGACGATGCCGCGGGTGCCGCCGAAGTCGCCACGGTACTGCCGGAAGCGCCGCGGAACCGTCGCGACGTTTTCCTCGGCGTCGTAGGTGACGTTCTCCTCCAGAAACCACTCGATAGCGATGTCGAGTTCTTCGTCGACGTCGCGCGGCGAGTAGACCGCGATCGGCGGGCAGTGTTCGGCGCCGTGACTCAGCGCGAAGTGAACCCTGGGATCACACGCTTCGAGTCGGAACTGCCGTTCGAACGAGGAGGGGAACAGCCGCGGGAGGTAGCCGAACCCCCAGGGGTGTTTCGAACTTCGGAGCAGCCCGTGTTCGATGTCGTTGAGACTCAGCCAGACCCCGCTGATAGGGACCCGATCGCGGACGAAGAACTTCCAGCGGTCGAGCAGTCCGCCTTCGTGCAGTTCGGCCTCCTCGTCTTCCAGAATGAGCTGGGCGTACGCATTGTAACAGTTGAGCCAGAACGCGAGTTTTCCTTCGCGACTGTCGATCGCCCGCTTTAGCTGTGACCGATCGAGGGCGGCGAGATGCTCCCGTAGCGGATCGGCGTCACCCTCGGTCTTGACAGTATAGAGGAGATCGGCCGAGAGCGAAAGGGGATCGAGCTGAGTCGACATTCGGGTAGGAGTTCACTAACCAGGCCCTTGAAGGCGTGTGACGGCTTCTGACGACAATCCAACCGACAGATAGGTTCGAGGAGTGGTTTTATTCCCTCGAGCACCAAAATTATCGGCGTGAACCTCAGCAAGGGATTTCTCCTCGTCCTCGTCGGGATCTTCGCGTATCTCTCGCTGCTGCTCGTCCTCCCGTTCGGTCAGTACGTCCTCGGTGCCATCCTCGTCGCGTACGTCCTCTATCCGGTCCAGGAGCGCCTCGAGCGGCGGGTTGCGCCTTCGATCGCCGCGCTCGCGCTCGTCTTGCTCGCGATCGCCGGCGTCGTCGTCCCGGTGATCGTCATCGTCGCGGCGGTCGCCAGTGACGCCCGACGACTCATCGAGAACGCCGACACGGACGCGCTCCAGACCGCCGAACTGGAACGGTTCATCGAGACGCGAACGGGTGTGAGCGTCGACCTGACGGCCACGCTCGCCGAGTCAGCACAGGGGGTCGGCGGGATTCTCCTCGAACAGTCGACCGCCTGGTTCAGCGCGCTTACCCACACCGTGGTCGGACTCGGGGTTGCGATCTTCCTGCTCTACTACCTGCTCAAAGACGGGAGCGCACTGCTTTCCTGGATTCGAGATCTGACGCCGCTGCCGGACGAGGCCCAGAACGATTTCTACCGGGAACTGGACGCGGTCATGTGGGCCGTCCTCGCAGGTCACGTCCTGATCGCGATTATTCAGGGGACCATTGCCGGTCTGGGGTTGGTCGCGACCGGCGTGCCGAACGCCGCGTTCTGGACGGTCGTTATGATCGTCCTCTCGTTGATCCCGCTGGTCGGCTCGTTCCTGGTCTGGGGACCGGCCGTTATCTTCCTCGTTACGACGGGCGAGCCGTTTCTCGCCGTGGCGCTGTTCGCCTACAGCACGGTCGTCGTCGGCCTCTCGGACGACTACCTGCGACCGATCCTCGTCGATCGCTACGCCGACCTCAACCCCGCCGTCATCATCCTCGGCGTCCTCGGCGGCGTCTACGCGTTCGGCATCATGGGACTGTTCTACGGCCCCGTCGTCCTCGGCGCGCTGATCGCGACGCTGAACGTGATTAACGATCACTACAACGAACTCGAGAACGTTCCGGGCATGCAGTGACGGAACGCGATCCGACACACGCGGGCCGACGAACTGCGCCGGAGCGAACGGATCGATCGCGGTCGCGGGACGGACGAACCGCGCCCGGAGACCGCCGAACGTCGGCTTCCTTCGAACGGCGAGAGAGTCCCGCCGTTCACGGCGGGGAGGATGTCATGCGGAGTCGGGCGTGCCCGCGAGCAACTCGTCGACGAGTCGGGAAAAGCGATCGACGAGTCGGTCGGGAACGGTCGGCGTCACCGTCGTCAGGAGTCTGCCCGTCGCTTCGGGGGTGGCGAGTTCGAGGACGACCCGGTTTCGCTCGCGGTAGCGCTTCTCGACGATATCGTGGTCGACCAGCCGGTCGACGTGGTACTCGAGCGTGCTGCGAGCGATCCCGAGCGCGTCCGCGACGTCGACGGGTGCGGCCTGCTCGTGTTCGATCAGATAGACGACGATCTCGCGGGCGGTTTCCCGGCGGAACAGCGCCAGTGCGGCACGCTCCCACTCGTCGTACTCCGGCGGGTAGTAGTGGGTCCGGCCGTAGAACTCCTCGCGGACGAGCCGATCCTCCTCGAGTAACCGCCGGACGTGGTACTGAACCTGCCCCGGTGCGAAGTCGGATTGCCTGACGATTTCGTTGAAGTGGACGCCGGCGTTCGAACCGACGTGCGCTCGGATCTTCTGGCGCGTTTCAGTCATCGGTAGCTCGTGGTCGTCCTGCCGCTGGACGTACTCGGTGCTAGCCGCTGTGCGCATATAACGGGTGTCCCGCGTTCCCAGCAATCGAGAACCGTCGTCGCGTCCGAACGCCGGAACGCGGTTCCGGCTACTGGAGTTCGTACAGGTCGGTCGAGAGGTAGCGCTCGCCGGTGTCCGGCAGGACGACGACGGTCAACTCGTCCGGGTGTTCGCTCGCGTACTCGGCGGCGGCCGCGAGCGCCGCACCCGCGGAGATGCCGACCAACAGCCCTTCGTCGCGGCCCAGGTTCCGGGCCGCTTCTTTGGCCGCTTCGGCCTCGACGGAGCGGATCTCGTCGACGAGATCGGTCCGGAGGACGTCGGGCACGAAACCGGGACCGATCCCCTGAATGTCGTGTCCGTCCGTGCTGCGTTCCGACAGGGTCGGCGATTCGGCCGGTTCGACGGCCACCGACGTGAAATCGGTCTTCCCCCGATCTTCCTTTACGTACTCCGAAACGCCGGTGATCGTCCCGCCAGTTCCGACGCCCGCGACGACCGCGTCGACCGCACCGTCGGTGGCGGCCCAGATTTCCGGGCCCGTCGTCTCCCGGTGGGCCGCCGGGTTGGCCTCGTTCTCGAACTGTCGAGCCAGGATCGCGTCCTCGCGGTCGGCGACGATCTCCGCGGCGCGGTCGTTCGCACCGGTCATTCCGTCCTCGGCGGGCGTGAGTTCCAGTTCCGCACCCAGTGCCCCCAGGAGTTGGCGCCGTTCGATCGACATCGAGGACGGCATCGTCAGCACGCAGTCGTATCCCCGTGCCGCGGAGACGGCCGCCAACCCGATTCCCGTGTTGCCGCTGGTCGATTCCACGACGGTCCCACCGGATTCGAGCGCCCCGTCTCGCTCGGCGGCGTCGACGATCGCTCGTGCGATCCGGTCTTTGACCGAGTACGGATTCGCCGCCTCGATTTTCCCGAAGCAGTTGTCGGCGACGGCGTCCAGTCGCACCAATGGCGTTTCACCGATCAATTCGTCGACGCTCTCGGCGGTGTCGATGTCGACCCCGAACTCGGAAGTTCGTTCCATCAGTTTCCCCTATAAGCTCAACAATCGTATCTGTTGCGGTGAACGACTTCGGTCGCAGATTCACTCGAGACCGATATCGTTCACGGCCGCGGTCGACGATGCGTTGCGCGAAACGATCGGCGGCGGGCGCAGAAGAACGGAATCTGTCGTCGGTGACGGACGTACAAAATCGGAACTCCGCACTCGTCCGCTGACGATCAGTCGTCGGCGGGGACCGCTCGAGCGTTTTCTCGGCCGGAAGCCATGGCGAGAACGTCGTCGAAGAAGTCGAGGGTGTCTTCGGGGCCGGGGTTCGCTTCGGGGTGATACTGGCGGGTGATAACGTCGTATTCGATGCCGTCGATCCCTTCGGGCGTGTCGTCGTTGACGTTGATCTGGGTGACCTCGAGGTGGTCACCGGGGTCGGCGACGGTGTAGCCGTGGTTTTGAGTGGTCATGACGACCTGCTTGGACTCGAGATCGAGGACGGGCTGGTTGACGCCGCGGTGGCCGAACGTCATCTTCTCGGTGGAGCCGCCGAGCGCCTCGGCGACGATCTGCTGGCCGAGACAGATGCCGGCGACGGGCGTGTCCTCGACGAACGCCTCGACGAGGTCGATCGCTTCCTCGAAGTTGACCGGGTCGCCGGGGCCGTTCGAGATGAACAGCACGTCCGGGTCGAGGGCCTCGACGTCCGCGACGGACGCGTCGTACGGCAGGACGTGAACGGTCGCCTCGCGCTCGAGCAGCGAGTCGACGATCGAGCCCTTCGCGCCGCAGTCGATCAGGGCCACCGTCTCGCCGTCGTTGTCTTCCCCGTGGACGGTCGGTTCGTCGACGCTGACCTGCGCGCCGATGTCGGTGTGATCGCTCATCGCCTCGCACTGTTCGAGTTCTGCCAGCGCGTCCTCCTCCGTGACGTCCTCGCCGACGGCGATTCCGCACTTCATCGCACCGCCGTCGCGGATGTCAGTGACGACCTCGCGAGTGTCGAGGTGGTCGACGGCCGGAACGCCCTCACCCTCGAGCCACTCGGCGACGTCCTCGGTGAGTTCCTTCGCGAGGACGGCGCGCGGATGGACGCGGTCGTCCTCGAATCGCTCCTCGCGGACGCCGTAGTTACCGATCAGCGGGTACGAAAAGGTCAGGATCTGCTCCTCGTAGGAGGGATCCGTGAGACTTTCCTCGTAGCCCGTATACGCTGTTGTGAAAACGAGTTCCCCACGAGCCGTTCCAGACGCACGACCACGACCCTCGAGTACGTGGCCGCCTTCCAGTGCGACGTAGGCTTCCGTCATTACGAACTACGTATCGTTTGTACCATCATAAGTGTTGTCTTCGAAGCTCAGTTACGATTTTCGTAATCGGTAAGTGCACGTCACACGTAGGGACACATCTCCATGGACGACCTGGACCGACAGATCCTCGATGTCCTCCGGCGGGACGCCCGGACGCCGTACACCGAGATCGCAAGCGTGGTCGGGACGAGCGAAGGGACCGTTCGCAACCGCGTCGAGCGCATGATGGACGACGACGTCATCGAACGCTTTACCATATCGACCCGGACGGGCAACGTCCAGGCGATGCTCGAGATCGGCGTCGCGGTCGACGTCGACACCAAGGCGGTCTCGGAGCGGATGGCCGAGTGGGAGGAGGTCGACTTCGTCTGGATGGTCTCGGGCGAACAGGACATCGTCCTCGTCGTCGACGCCGCGGACACGCGCGGGGTCAACGATCTCATCACGAAAGCCCGCGACCAGGACGAGGTCGTGAGCACGAAGACGCGGTTGATTCTGGACGAGGAACTCGGGTGACATCTTCCCACGACTGAAGTCGTGGAATTCACTCACAGTCGGACACTCGAGGAACATCGACGACGAGTCGTCGCTGTCGCTCGCCATGAATCGACCGCTCAGTGAAACGCCGGATCGAGCGCGTCGCACCTTCCGAGCTACCGGCGGAGAGGATGTTGGAACGACCGACCAGAAGGTATTCTATCTCTGAGACATTCCCTCGAGACGATGCACCGACGTGCGCTTCTCGGACTGGCCGCCGGCGCCGGAATCGGTGGCGTCCTCGGGGTCGCGGGCGGGGTCGCCGACCGGCACTCTGCGCCACCAGCCACGTCCGCCGAGGAGCCGGTACTCCCGGCGCGGGAGTGGAACAGACCCGTCGTGGCCACGGACACGACGACGGCGGGAAGCGAGACGTACGGAACCGTCCGACAGCACGCGTCGGTTCTCGATCTCGAACCGGCCGGTCGGTACGCTCTCGTCACCGGATATCGACTCGTCCCGGGGTCGAACTTCCACGCGGGGAGTGGGTGGAAGACGACCTCGCTGACGGTCGAACACGCCTGGCGCACGGGATCGATCGTCTCCCACCCCGGAGACGTCGTCCCCGCCGACGACGGCAACGGCGACGGCGACTCGAACCTCTATATCGGTACCGACCGATCGACGGGGCGGTACCGATGGCACCTGACATTTGATGCCGCAACGGGGGACTCCCGTACGTTTCGCTTCGCCACTGTCGTGGACCGTGACGAACCGCCCGAGGCAGGCGATGGTCTCGTCGACGCGACGTTCGGAGCGGGCTTCACGAAGGGATTTCTTGGTGCCTCAGAGCGGGATATCGCGACGGCTTCACTCGCGGTGCGGGCGACGAGCGAGTAGTTGAACCGAGGCCCCGTCTTACTCGTGGTTGTTATCTCGGGGACCGTGTACGAGCACGACCCGCTCCCGGTACGGAAGCTCAGACACGTCGCGAGACGGCTCCGAGAGCGCGTCGACGGGGCTCAGACCCTCCCGTGACCGTCGTTCGTCTCGGCCATATCACCGATTCGCCCTGCCGGATTTTCCCTTCGGTCCTCGTTTGGACGCCCGCATCCATCGATTCGGTAGTCGAGATTCTCCCCCGAGCGTCTCGATCAGTCCCCGGGCGCCGACGTTCCCCCTCGAGCGTCGGCGAATTCGGCGACGACGAACAGCGTGATGACGGTCGACGCGAGGCCGACGCCGGCCACGGCGACGAACGCCGCCTCGACGCCGATCCACTGGATGATGTAGCCGAATGCCGGTGGCGCGATCGCGCTCCCCAGCATGATGCCGATGGTAACGATGGCGAAGCTCTTCGCGACCGCCCCTCGGGCGGCGAGCCGTTCGGTCAGTTCGTCTCGAGCGGGACCGGCCACGCTTCGCACGGCGCCCAGCACGAGGAACAACCCGACTGCGACGGGTGCGGAGACGAGGCGTGCTGCGATGAGACTGACCAGCGCCGAAAAGCCGAGGAAGCTGACGACGAGGACCCGGCCGCCGCCGAACCGGTCCGTGAGGTACCCGCCGACGAGGATTGCGCCCGCTCCTACGACGAACAGTCCCGTCAACGTCAGGTTCGCGAGCCCCAGCGACAGGCCGTAGACGTCCGTCAGGAACACGACGGCGTACGAGGTTACCCCCCAGTTGGCGGTCGACGCGAACAGGGCGAGGAGCGCCACTGCGAGGATACCCGGTTCGGAGACGAGCGTCCGAAGTTCTGAACGGATACGATCGGTCAGTGGGTCCTCGGCCGCGGACGGTTCGACGTTCGGCGCGGAGATTTCGTCGTCGACGCGCCAGGCGAAGACGGCCGTGATGACTACCGCGTACGCCAGGCCGACCAGGCCCAGCACGCCGATGGCGTGACGCCACGTCAATCCCGGCACCGAAATGACTGCCGTGATGAAGACCGGCGGCGTCGCGAACCCGAGGCTGCCGCCGAAATTGTATACGGCGAACGCGCGACCGCGCGTGTCCTCCGTCGTCGCGTCGGACAACAGCGGATAGTGGGCGGGGTGATGACCGGCGACGCCGATACCGAGGACGACCTGACCGACGAGGAGTTCGGGAAAACTCGTCGCGAGCGCCGTGACGATGGCGCCGACCGCGCCCAACACTGAGGAGAGACCGAGTGCGATCGTCCGATCGTAGTGGTCACCCAGGTATCCGAACGGAAGTTGGAACGCGGTGTTGACCAGCGCCTGTGCGCCGAGAGCCACCCCCAACATCGCGATGGAGACGTCGAGGTCCGAAGAGAGAAGCGGGAGGATAGGTGGAAGGAGGACGAGAAACGCGTGGTTCGCGAACTGCGATCCGCTGATCAGCCCGACGACCAGCGCCGTCTGCCTCGAGACGGACGCGACCGCGTCGCGAACTCGACGAAACGCCATAGCCGGTATCACCGGACGAACGGCTTAAATTCTGCTCATGGGGATATCCCTCGCCGCTTTCACCGTTGCCGAGGGGTGGTCGACGAATGCGCCCCGAGAACGACGATGCGTAGCGGTGTGCCTGCTGCGTAGCGAGCGTGTCTCTCGCCGGAGTCGCTACGCGAATCGAGTACGCCGAGTTAGCGGTGGCGGTGAGGGTGCCGAGCCCCCGTCCTCACGGAGCGAGGCGAAGCCGAGCGAGTAGGGCGGGGTAGTTCACCGGAACCGAAACGCATTTCCTGTCAGATCAGAAATTAATTGTATGTCGTCCAGACGAGGATTGCTGGCCACCGTCGGCAGCGTGGCCGTCGCTGGAATGGCTGGCTGTGGCGGCTCGGCAACGGGTGGTTCCGACACGGTCGATTGTCACACGAGCGCCTTTGCTCACGGCGACGGGGACGCTCTCGACAACGGCGCTCGCGGGACGGTCGAAGACGGCGACGTGAGGCTCGCGGTTCCACTGTCCGTCGACGACGTCCGAGAAAACGATATCGACAGCCTGGAAGTGTACGACGCGGCAGACGCACTGGCGTACACGATTCCAGTTTCGGCGGAGGACGCCGGACTGATGGCGAACAAAGCAGGCGTGAACGAGGGACAGCTCCTGTACGAGCAATCACTCGGCCACCGACCGTTTCACGGTCGGTATCGGGTCGTCGCGGTGAACACGGCTGGCGAAACTGTCGACTCCGTCACCATCGAGTTCAACTGCTTCCCGGACGTTACCGACTGACCGGTCGACTCGTGGCAGCAGACGTTCCAGTATCGACCCCGGTCACTCGATTACGGCCGAGACAGGAGTACCGAATCCGTGCGTCGACGGTGGCGAACGCTCACTGACTGCTCAGAGCCGACCGCCAGGGGGTGATCGTGGCGATCCTGCGCACCAGAAAATTCCTGTCGTTCGGATTCGAGGAGGCCGAAACGGTGCTCGTCGACGTCGCGACCGAACCCGTACCAGTGTTCGCCGATGACGCCTTCACGCTGGAATCCGAGTTTCTCGAGTACTCGATTCGAGGCGTCGTTATCGCCGACTGTTCGTGCCCAGACCTCGTGCAGACCCAGTTCGTCGAAGGCGTGCGTGAGACAGAGATCCGCCGCTTCCGTCGCGTATGCGTTGCCCTGTTCGTCGGGGGCGATCCAGTACCCCGGCTCCGCCTTGCGACCCTCCAGGTCGATGTCTTTGAGCGACGCACTCCCGATCGGTGTGCCCTTTCGACAAGCGAGAAACAGATGACGGTCGTCGGCTTCCAGTTTAGCCGTGACGTCCTCCGCCGAGACGGGTGTTCGATACCCCTCGTAGCCGCCGTGTCGAACCGCCGGATCGTTGAGAGTGCGAACGATACATTCGTAGTCCGCTGATCGAACTGTTCGAAGTTACAATCGCTCTCCCTCGAGGAAGACGGGCCCTGGCATGGACGATACTTTCGGACCAATTTTGATACATATCGGTATACCAGCGAATCCTCGACCGGACACCGTGACGCTATCGGGGACGACGATCAATGGTAACAGCTAACAGAGAGGGTGGCGAAGTATACTCGGAGTACTTGGAGAGAAGCCACGCAGACGAGATGCTGTCTTGCTGGGCCGAGTGCTTTACCCGGAGGAGACCCATGAAAGTAGCGAAAGAAGACATTCCGACCAGGATCGACAGCCCGGACGCCGTCGCTCAGCACCAACCCGACTTCGGCGACGCGACCGGGTACGGAGACATGGCTGCGGAACATTTCACGGTCGCGAAGGGGACCGACCTCGCTGCGCTTCTCGAGGGACTGGAAAACGACCTCTGCCAGTCGCCCCACTGGGGATACGTGGTACGCGGTGCGCTGACCGTCACCTACGCCGACGGCAACGAAGAAGCCGACGAGGGCGGCGATATGTTCTACTGGCCGCCCGGACACACGGTCCGGGCCGACGAGGACACGGACTTCGTTCTCTTCAGCCCGCAACACGAACACGGCGAAGTCCTCGACCACATTCGGCGCAAAATGGAGGCGAGTTCCTAAGGAACACCGTCTCCCCAGCACACTTTTCCTCCAGTCGGGTCCCGATTCGGGACGGACGAGGCCGAGTCTGTCACGACACTGCTTTCTCACTCGGAGACCGAACGTCCCAGGTTACTCGAGGGAGTCGATGCGCGGGACGTCTGCACCGGCCGTCTCGGCGGTCACCGCGTCGCCGACCTGCACACTGTTGAACACCGGACGGTCGGTCCGATAGGCCAGCGATTCGCCGGTCGCCACGTTCCGTTTCTCGTTTGCCGTCTCGTGGTGGACGTGAAGATTGTAGTAGACGGCCTCGTAGTCGGTTTCAAACTGGCGGGCGAGAGCGCCGTTAACCGTTACGTTCCGCCAGTCGGAGACGGCGTCCCGGTACTCGGCGTCGTCGACGACGAGCGTCCCCTCGTGTGCTAACACGGCGTGACTCTCGTCACCGCCTCGCCCCGTAATCGACTTCGCTTCGACCGTTCCCTCGACCGTCGACGGCGCTGCGAGGACGGCATTCGTGCCGGCTACGACGGCTCCAAGACCACCGGCCGCACCGAGCGACGTGACGAACGTGCGCCGATTCATGTAGAAACGATGGTCGGAGACTCCGATACGTGACCTGGTGACTCAAACAGCCATTTTACCGAAACGGTCCGCAGAACAGGGTACGTCGGTCACCCTTTCGTCTCGCGTCCGACGATCAGGGCGATTGCTCGAGGGAGTCAGTCGAACGGGCAACGGCGAGTGCACGGAATCGCGTCTGCCACCGTCGGCTGCGGACGAACGCGCCGGCCGGATACTCGAGGCGGAAACCGCCGTCGCCCGATCGGTACCCGTAATCGAAAGCGGTCGGCGGTCGTCACTCCTTTCCCGGCGGCCGTCCGACGCCGGGCGTCGGCCGGTCGAGCGCGTCGATGACTCGCTTGCGGTCGTGGACGGCACGGTAGCCCTTGCGCAGCAAGCGGTCGTGCCACGAGCGGTGGACGCGCGCACTCACGCGACCGTCGCGGATCGCGTCGACCACCGCCCCGGGCGTGAGTTCCTCCACTTCGACGACGGTGTACGCTCGCCCCACCTCGAAGGGGTAGTGCGCGTCGCTGCCGCCGACCAGCGGAAGGTCGCGTTCCTCGGCCAGTTCCTCGACGAGCGGCCGCGATCGGGGGTGTTTGCCGTTGACCTCGATTGCGTCGAACGGGACGTCGTCGAGTTCCCGGACAGAACTGTTCCGAAACGGATGCGCGACGATGGCCGCGCAGTTACGGTCGTGAGCGAGTGCCACCGCCTCGCGGGGTGAGAGCGCCCCCGGTTTCGTCGCCGCGGGCGGGTCCGGTCCGACGACGAGGACGTGGCCGCGGTCGGTCGTGATCTCGATTCCGGGTAGCGTTTCGACGTTCGAAGACGGGTCGAACGGCGTGTAGTAATCGTGATTGGTCGTCGCGATCCCGTCGAGGTCGCGCCGGTCGGCCACCGCTGTGAGCAGGCGGACCCCGATCGGGTCGAACCGGTCGCCGAGCGATCTGCGACCGTGGAAGAATCGCGTGTGCGTGTGGAGATCGACGCGATACACGGAAACGCATACGCCGGCCAGACCCTTTTGTCCTCGGCTGGCGTCTCCCGTACCATGCAATCGGAGGGGTCGACCGACGGTCGGGCCGACGACCGCGTGCTCGTCCTCAATCCCGAAAGCGGCAGCGGAGACCACGTCGACGACGTCGTCGAATTCGGGACCGAGCACGGGTTCGAAATCCGAAAAACCGAACAGGCCGGCGACGCGAAGCGATTCGCCGACGAGGCCGCCCCCGACGCGGGCCTCGTCGCCGCGGCCGGCGGCGATGGCACGGTAAACGCCGTGGTCAACGGACTCGCGGCCGCGGACGAACTCGAGACGACGACTCTCGCCGTCGTTCCGACGGGAACGGGAAACAACTTCGCGACGAACATCGGCGTTCAGGGAGTCGACCACGCGTTTACGGTGATCGAGGAGGGGAGACGGCGGTCGATCGACGTCGGACTCGCGAACGATCGGGTCTTCCTCAACTCCTGTGTCGGCGGCATCACCGCCGAAGCGAGCAGCAACACGACCCCGGAGAGCAAGGCGAACCTGGGCGTCCTCGCGTACGTGAAGACCACGCTCGAGACGATGGGCTCGTTCGACTCGCTCCCGCTCCGGGTGGAGACGGAACCCGGACCGAACGGGGAACGGACGCGAGCCTGGGAAGGGAGGGCCATGTTCGTCCTCATCGGGAACTGTCGACGGTTTACGGGCGCGCGAACGGCGCAGGCCGACGTCGAGGACGGCCTGCTCGAGGTGACGATCGTCGAGGACGCCGCGGCGTTGAACCTCCTCGGCGGTGCAGCCATGCAGAAACTGTTCGGACGCGATAGCGACCACATCGTTCGCCGGCGAACGCCGTCGCTCGCGATCGAGAGCCGACGGGACTCCGTCGAGTACAGTCTCGACGGGGAGATGCTCGAAACCGAAATCCTGACCGTCGAGACGAATTCGCGGACGCTCGAGATCGCCGTCGGGGACGGCTATCAACCCGATCCGGACGACGGACTGCTACCGTAGCCGCCGGGCGCCAGATTCCGTTCGAGGTGTCGAAATCGTGCGGGCGTCGTCGCTCGAGGCGATCGTCGGTCACTCCCGCGGGCGGGTTGGGAAGCGAACGGATCGAATCGACGATCGACTCAGTCACGGTGCGTTCCGTCGCCGGGACGATACGTACGAACGCGGAAATCTCCGGGATTTCGATTCGAAACGGTCGAGACGAGACGATACTGGTTTCAAGAGCCACTGTGATTGTCCGGATATGAGTACACCCCAGGAGGACCTGGAACACGAGAACGCGAGACAGGACGTGATCGCCGTCGACGGCGACGACACCGAACTCGAGTTAGTCAATCGGCTCGAAGCCCACACCGACGACGGGGTTCGCCACCGCGCGTTCACCTCACTCGTCTTCGACGGCGAGGGGAACATCTTACTCGCCCAGCGCGCACCCGGCAAGCGTCTCTGGGGAACCTTCTGGGACGGCACCGTCGCGTCCCACCCCGTCGAGGGGCAGAGCCAGGAGGAGGCGACCCGCGAGCGTCTCGAGGAGGAACTGGGGATCACGCCCGATCAGTACGACGATCTGCGGGTGACCGACCGCTTCGAGTACAAGCGCTACTTCGAGAACGAAGGCGTCGAGCACGAGGTCTGTACCGTCCTCAAACTGACGCTGTCGGACCGGAGCCTCGAGCCCGACGAAGAGGAGGTCGCGGGGCTGATGTGGGTCCCCTACGAGCGCCTCGACGCGCACCCGGAATGGTACCGTCAGCTTCGACTCTGCCCGTGGTTCGAGATCGCCATGCGGCGGGACACGAAGTAGCGACCGAGACGGAAGGTGTCGGCCGGCGGGCAGGCCCGCGGATCGGCCAGCAGGCCAACCCGATTCGCGCCGTCGGCCGCGAGTCGGAAGAGACGGCCCGCTCGAGGGGCCGGACGGTTCTCGCCTCGTCGATCGGCACACGAGGAGTCTCATCTCCGGACGGAACACTGTCAAGAAACAGTACACGAGCGAGAGGTTTATGAGGGAGTGACCACACATGCAGAATAGACTGCGATGGTCACTGGTACGTTCAGACGTCTTCTTCGGGGGAGCAGTATCACCTCGTCCGTGTCGGCAGGGGGGTCGACCGCCACAGGGGTGCCGGCGGAGTCGGAGCCGTCGCTCGAGACAGCCGCGCCCGCCGACGAGCCACTCGACGTCTGTCTGCTGAGCTATCGGTCGAACCCGTACTCGGGGGGACAGGGCGTCTACGTGAAGTATCTCAGCCGAGCGTTGACCGAACTCGGCCACTCCGTCGACGTGATATCGGGGAAACCGTACCCGGATCTCGACGACGGCGTCGGACTGATCCGATTGCCCGGCGAGAACGTCGTCGACGAACTCGACCGACTCGGGCAGTTCGAACTCTCGTATCTCCGCGACCCGCTCGCGCTCTACGAGTGGCTGAGCGCCCTGACCGGCGGCTTTCCGGATCCGTACGCGTTCGGCCGTCGCGTCGTCGACTACTTCGAGGAGCACCAGCCCGACTACGACGTCGTCCACGACAACCAATCGCTCTGTCACGGACTCCACACGCTTCGCGAGCGGGGCCACCCGGTCGTCGCGACCGTCCACCATCCGATCACCGTGGACCGAGACGCCGCCCTCGCCGCGGCCGACGACTGGAAAGAGCGGCTGCTGATACGTCGGTGGTACCGGTTTCTCGAGATGCAACGCAACGTCGTACAGGACTTGCCCCACGTGCTGACCGTCTCCGAGTCCGCCAGACGGCACACGGTCGCGGACTTCGGTGCCGACCCGGACGCGATCCGGGTCGTCCACAACGGGATCGATACCGACCTGTTCGAACCCCGGGACAGACCGCGCGACCGGCCGCGCGTTATGACGACCGTCAGCGCCGACGTGCCGCTGAAAGGCGCGCGCTACCTGCTCGAGGCGTTCGCGGACGTCCGCGAGGACGTCGACGCCGAACTCGTCGTCGTGGGCGAGTTCGACGACGGCGGCGACTGCGATCGACTGATATCGGACCTGGGAATCGGAGACGCGATCGAAACGCACAGCGAGATCAGCTACGATCGAATGGTCGACCTCTACGGGACCGCGGACGTCGCGGTCGTCCCCTCGCTGTACGAGGGCTTCGGCCTCCCCGCCGGCGAAGCGCTTTCCTGTGGCGTCCCGGTCGTCGCCACCACCGGTGGGGCGCTCCCCGAGGTGGTCGGCGACGCCGGCGTCCTCGTCGAGCCGGGAGATTCCGCTGCGCTCGCCGACGCCGTCCGCGAGTTACTCGGGGACGGCGAGCGCCGTCGGCGCCTCGGCGAGCGAGGGCGCCACCGCATCGTCGAGGAGTTCGACTGGGAGCGGGCCGCCCGCGAAACCGTCCGAACGTATCACACCGCCATCGAAACACAGGGACAGGGAGCCTGAGATGGAGACGATCGATTTCGACCGCCTCACGCTGACACCGGGAACCCGCGTCCTCGACGTCGGCTGCGGCGAGGGCCGACACGTCCACGCCGCCGCCCTCGAGAACGTCGCCGAAGTGGTCGGGCTGGATCTCGGGCCGGACAATCTGGCGGCCGCCCGGGACGACTACGACGAGTACGTCGCCGGGGCGACCGACGTCCCGGTCACGTTCTGCGCCGGCGACGCGCTCCGGCTGCCGTTCGAAGACGGGGCCTTCGACGTCGTCCTCTGTACCGAGGTCTTGGAGCATCTCCCCGACTACGAGGCCGCGATCGATGAGCTCCGGCGGGTCTGTCGGCCCGACGGCGCGCTCGCGGTGAGCGTGCCAAGAGCCGGCCCCGAGCGCGTCTGCTGGGCGCTCTCGGACGAGTATCATCAGGTCGAGGGCGGCCACGTTCGCATCTTCGACCGTGAGGAGCTACGCGCTGCGATCGAACGGCGCGGATTCCGCCGGGTCGACAGCCACTTCGCCCACGCGCTGCACGCCCCCTACTGGTGGCTGAAATGTCTCTGGTGGGACCGCGACGAGCGCGGCGACCCGCCGCTCCCGCTCCGGGCCTACGACCGCTTTCTCGAGTGGGACGTCCTGGAGTCGCCGCGGCCCGTCAGGCTGCTCGAGCGGGCGCTCGATCCACTGGTCGGCAAGAGCGTCGTCTATTACTTCCGACTGGAGGGACGACCGTGAGCGACGCGACCGGTCGGCAAACGCTGACCGCGTGGGACTTAGAGCCCGCGGCGGACTACATCGAACGGGTCCAGCGGTCGGACGGGCTCATCCTCTGGTATGCCGACGGGCCGGCCGACCCCTGGGATCACGTCGAGAGCGCGATGGGGCTGTCCGTCGCCGGCCGTACCGAGGCCGCCCGCCGCGCGTACCGCTGGGTGGCCGACGCACAGCACGACGACGGGGCGCTGTGGGCCACCTACGGCGACTCGGAGGACGGTGACGGGTCACACGCCGGCGACGAACCGCGGAAGGAGACCCACCGGAGCGCCTACGTGGCCGTCGGAATCTGGCACCACTATCGGTGTACCGGCGACCGGGCGTTTCTCGAGGAACTCTGGCCGACGGTTCAGAGCGCCCTCGCGTTCGCGTGCCGCCAGCAGGCTGCCACGGGCGAGATCTACTGGACCGTCAAGGCCGACGGCGAGGTGTACGAGGACGCGCTCGTCTCCGGTTGTGCCTCGATCTACAAGAGCCTCGCGTGCGGTGCGGCGATCGCAGACGTACTCGGCCATCCCGAGGACCGCGACCGGTGGCTCGAGGCCCGCACCCGACTCGGCGAGGCGATTCGCTCGCGGCCCGACCGGTTCGATCGCACCTGGGAGAGCAAATCGCGGTACGCGATGGACTGGTTCTATCCCGTCCTCTGTGGCGTGTTGACCGGCGATCGAGCGCGCAATCGGCTCGAGGCAGGGATGGACCGGTTTCTCGAAGCGGGACTGGGCTGTCGCTGCGTCGACGACGAGCCCTGGGTGACCGTCGCCGAGTCCTGCGAACTGGTCATCTCGCTGGCCGCAGTCGGTGAGACGGAGCGGGCGCGTGAGATCTACGAGTGGCTCTTTCAGTGGACCGACGACGACGGCGTCTTCTGGACCGGCTATCAGTTCGAGGACGGGGAGTTCTGGCCGGGCGAACGGCCGACGTGGACCGGCGCCGCGGCGGTGCTGGCCGCGGACGCGCTGTCGGGACTATCGCCGGCCGGCGAGCTGTTTCTCGAGCCGGTATTCGACTGACTCGGCTCGTTCGAATCCGCGTCCTCGGCGCATTCGACCGGTCGATCGCGGCCGTCGGAGGAACGGCCCTCGCCATCGTGGAGACGTTCCCCGTCCGCCGTCGTCCGAGCCACCAGCGGGAACTCCGGTCGACGACGCAAACGAATCGCGTCGGCGGCGACGTGACATATTGCGTGACAGAAATATACCGCGTGAACGACGTCCGGTAACTATCTCTTGACCGGCCGGTCGTCTCGGGCGGGAAGCCCGAATAGACGTGAACAGTCGCGCCAGGAACTCGAGTGGGAGAAACGGTAGCGCGAGTGGGAGAAACGGGAGCGCGTGAGAGAAACAGTAAGGGGAGTGGGAGAAACAGTATCCCGGGTCTTTACTGGGGCGGCTGGACTGATCGCAATGCCCTACGAGGCAACGCGCTTCCGGATCCCCGACCTCGTAGGACGCCGTCTATAGAACCATGTCATACCAACAGCCACCGCGACAGCAAGAGGGACAGGCAACTTACCAGCAGGTCGGACGCCAGCAGCCCCAGCAACAGACCGGGCAACAGCAGCCCCAGCAACAGACCGGGCAACAGCAGCCCCAGCAACAGACCGGGCAACAGTACCAACAGCAGCCGCAGTCGTTCGACCAGGCCGTCCCCCAGCAGGTTTCACAGGCCATCTACCAACTCGAGCAGCTCGAATCGGACGCCGAGTGGGCGCACGGCCGGGCGATGGAGGCCGGCGACCGGTTCACCTCCGGGAAGCTTGCTGACCTCTCCCAAGCCATTCACCTCCAGAAGACTCTCCTACTGCGCCAATCCGACATGGCACAGACGTTCGGCCAGTGCACCCAGCAAGCGCTCCAGCAGAGTTCCCAGGAACTCCAGCAGTCCCAAATCCCGGGCGTCCAGCAGGTAATCCAGAAGGCACAACAGCTCTCCCAGACGATTTCGCAGGCGAGCCAGCAAGTCGCCCAGCAGAGCCAATCACAGCAGATGGGTGGCCAGCAGATGGGTGGCCAAACGTCGTCACCACACGTCCGTGGCCAGTCCTTCTGAGAACTGAACAGCGAACCGACGTTCCTTTTTTCAGGTGCTCGAGGGCCCCGTCGCGTACTCGAGACGAGCGGCGGGAATTCGTGTCGGAGTCATCCGTTCTAGGTCGTGACGTGGCGAAACGGGGCGACCGATCGCTATGACGACCGCTAGCCGAAAGGGCGCGTACAGATGGTGCGATTAGCACCTGGCCTGCGTTTGATCACCGGAAGAAACAGCCCTCTCCGATAGAGAGTTCGTTTCTGTCACGTCGTCAGTCAGACACTGACTGTTTCTCCAATCGGGTTTCAACGCGATCTGTCTCAGCGAGTATCACTGCCCAGGTTGTCACAGCGACTAGCGGAAGATGCCACGATGGGAGAGAAATATTGGTGTACATCAAGAGATACGGGTATCCCAGGACGATGACTACAAGTGCGGACGCATCTCCCAATGCGGAACGTGTCGGGAGTGGTTGGCTGACTGTCCCCGTTCGATATGAACGGAAGAACGTAAACGGACCCAGGAAGACAGCAAATGGGCCAAGAATTAGTAGTTTAGTGACGAATGTAATGATTCCGTCGACGTCCCACTCTGCTCCAGGAAGGCCTATTTTGACAAGATACTCCTCCCCGGTAGAGTCTTCGACGATAGCTGTCGTGTGGTCAGCATCACCCTCAGTGACGGGGTTTGGAAACGTCTCATACTCGTTGCACAGAAGTAGTGCAGGATCACAGACTGGAGGGTCCCCGATGCCCTGCCACCCGAAGGTGCTCGGTGTCTGTTCTTTCGCCCCCTCGAAGGCCCTTCGTTGCCCCTCGGAAAAATCATCTACAGTAACGTTTCGAACACTAGTGCGAGGGGCATCGGCAAGCGTTTCCTCGTATGCGACTGTCGATTCGTGTGCTATCGCATAATTTTCTGAGTCCCCACTGTACGGTCTTGCGAGGGCACCCGGATAGAAAATCGCCCCCGTGAGGAGAACCACAATAACCAGCGACAGACCGACACGAGCCTTCTCCATACGCCGCTTATAAAATACTATTCATAAGTGTTTTCGGGGTGCCGTTCGGTTTGCAGATGAAGTGAATGGTTGCTTCCTCGATAGCAGTGAGAAGTGACCTCATCTCCGTTCTCGACGACCTCAGTGATCTCGTAGTATCCCCGTTTGACTCCGGGAACGACACCGTACTCGACCAGTATCGAGAGCCGACGATTCACCTCGCCCCAACTTTCCCAACGCTTTTCGTCGTATATCGGCAACGCGATTGTAATGACACCGCCCGTCGAGGGACAGACGAGAACGTTCGAACGGACGTTTTCAGTCGACGACGTACGGCAGTTTGCGGAACTCTCCGGTGACGACCAGCCCCGGCACACCGAACCGGACGAAGACGGACGTGTGATGGTACAGGGGTTGTTGACCGCGACCCTGCCCACCAAGATGGGAAGCGACAACGAAGTACTGGCCAGCACGCTGGAATTCAACTTCCATCGCCCCGTCTATACCGGCGACTCGATCACCTGCCGATCGACCTACGACACGGTCGTCGAACGTGAGGACTCCTACCGGTTCGAGTCGGAGATCGTCTGTGAGAATTCGGACGGTGAAACCGTTCTGACCGGCTCGAGTCAGGGACTCATCCCGAAAGACGACTGACGACGCGAACCGGTCGACGAGGGGCGTCTCGCGGGGGACGATCTCGATTGCGGACCGAACTGACTTCCGTGGAAAGCAGATGAGTACTGGATGACCGTCGCCGAGTCATGCGACGTCGTCGTCTCGCTGACCGCGGCCGCCGGACCGAACGGGCGCGAGAGCGCTCCGAGTGGCACCGTCGGGTTCTCGTATCGATGGATTCCGGCGGCGATTCGGGACGCATCTGGCCGTTCGGTTACCAGTTGTGTGTACCTTTATGACCGTCGTCGGTGGGGTTCGAATCATGGCCCGTGAAGTCAAACTCAGTCACCTCGAGACCGTACTCTCGGAGTTGGACTACCCTATTAGCCACGACGAAGCCGTCTCGCAGACCGACGACGTCACACTGGTACTCGCGGAGGGAACGGAAAACCTCGGGGACATCATCAGTGGAGCCAGCGACGACAGGTTCGTCTCGGCGGACGATCTGGAAACCGAAGTCATGAACCTCCTCCCGCGGCACTCGGTCGGAGAACCCTACCAGTCCGAGGGCGAAGGGTAACATTTTCGCCCGGCGTAAACGCCAGGGGCTTCCACCGCAGGTAGAATACCAGCAAATGTGCTGGATTGAGGTTTCGAGACGTGTGCGCGTCACCGGTCTCCGGCTTCGCCCCTACTCCCGTACGGGTGAGCTAGACGAACCCTTGTCATCGGAAGTCCGCTTCTCAGATGGGAGTCCACGGCCCAGATTCGAGAGGTGGACCGCGAGGGCGTCGGCGATCGCCTCGGGGCCGACGTCGACCAGGACGAGACCGCGTTCGGTCCCGACGGCCGCGGGCGTGATCGTCAACACGAGGTCGCCGTACTCGACGGCGACGGGCAGGGCGTGGACGTATCGGATTCTTCCATACCGGGTGGTTCGCTCGGACGGCCCAGAGCGTTGGATATCGAGCTTCGGAACTGCATCGGCCTGCGCCTGCAACTGTTAGCACTATTACCGATATCGCCGTTCGTGACAATTGCATGACTGGAAATGGCGTAAGCCGACGACGAATTCTACAGATCGGCGGCGGCCTCGTGGTGGTCAATGGCGTCGGAAACACCGTGGCCGCCTCGGGTGACCACGAAACGAACGACCAGCCGACCGATACCGGCGTCCGGACTCGAAGTGCACACCTCTCACCCGACGCACCCAACATCGACATCTACGTCGACGGAGAGCTGATCCGCGAGGACGTCTCGTACCGGACGGTCTCCGACTACCGCGACCTCGAGCCTGGCACGTACACGATCCAGGTCGTTCCCACCGGTGAAGACCTGGCCGAAGCAGTGCTCGAGAAGACCGTCGAGGTCGACGACGGGGACTACACCGCTGCGGCGATCGGCGAAGTGGCCGCCGAAAACCAGCCCCTCGAGGCGCTAATACTCGAGGACGATAACAGCCCGGTCGGTCCGGGTACCGCTCGCGTTCGCGTCCTCCACGCCTCACCCGACGCTCCCGCGGTGGACGTCGTTGCCGGTGAAAACGGGGACGCGCTGTTCGAGAACGTCGCTTTCGGCGAATCCGGTTACACCGAAGTCCCGGAAGGCGAGTATACGCTCGTCATCTATCCTGCGGGTGACCGAGAGACCAGCGTCTTCGAAATAGACGTTTCCCTCGCCGGAGGGGCCGTCTACTCCGCGTTCGCGATTGGCTACCTCGAGACGGAGGGAGCACCCGCCGATGAGCCGTTCGAGATACTCCTCACGGAGGATTCCCCGCCGGACGAAGAGGACGTCGAGTCGGACGAAGAGGAGCCGAAAGAAGACGAACCCGAGAAAGAGCCCGAAACGGAAAAGAAGTACGAGGACGAGAAAGCCGAGTGATACTGCCGGCTGCCCGTCGTGGAAAATTCTCGCTGCCGTGGGGTAGTGAGTGTTTTCACGCAGGGACAGCCGAACGGCCGCGCAAACGGGAGACGTTTGCGATGTTCGAAGAGTTCACAACTACACGAGCGAGTCGCTATGAGAGCAGACTCATCAGGACGTCACCATCTATGGTCGGTGGTAGGAGTGAAATCGGTAGATTCGCACGTGTCCCTGGCACGATGTTCGTCCAACCCACAATTGAACGGACGGCGGCGAACCGCCGGTCCGACTCACCTGCCGAGGCCTACATTCTCTGAATCGATCGGGCCACGCATTCCGACGAGGCGTGATCGCTTGAGCAAACCGTCTCGCTACGATGATTTGAGATCCTCCGCGTCGAGTTCAGCCTCGAGAGACGCCCGGCCTCGCTCACTGATCCGATAGAGACCCCGCTCCTCGTCGTAATACTCCACGAGTCCACCGTCCTGCAATGCACGAAGTCTGCAGCGCACGTGCGAGATCTTGTAATCGATGTTTTCCTCCACGGTGGACGGATTCGCGATGAGGGGGCGGTTACCCTCGTTGAGAAGAAACTCGAGGATCGCATCGTCGCCCCGCGTCATCCAGTCCACCCGTGGCCGTCGCATTCGACAGCGAACACGCGAAACACCATGTTAGAAGGTTCGGTTCGATGTCATTTGCACCGTATTCGATTCTCTCCAGTACTGCATTGTATTCGGTACACGGCAACGTCCAGGTAGCGCGGTTTGAGATGTGAGCAGGTCGGAGAGTGGGTCTGGAATGATGCTCGTAGACCTGCTCAGCGAGGACTACGCGGCGGAATTTGATGAGTCCTGGGAGCGTGAGCGGACGGCGACGCTCGTCAGGGTGTTCGCCGTCCGCCTCCACGCGACTGGTTGTTCACTCCGAGAGACACAAGCGATTCTTCGCTTTATCGGCGTCGAACGCCCTCATCAAGCAATCTGGCACCGGGTACATCGGTTGGCTGACAGCGTTCCAGACCCGCGACGGATTCGCCGTCGCGGGCCACCATCGATCAGACAGCTGTGAAGATCAATGAAAACTGGACTTGGGCATAGTCTGCAATAGACATCGACTCACGGTTGATTCTCGATGTCGCAGTCTCCGGACGGGGAGGGACTGATCCAGCCGTAACATTCGTTCGTAGATTGACCGAGAAATAGGATCTCTCCGAAGCTGTGTTTCTCGTCGACGACTACGGCTATCTGACTTCCCTCGATCGATTTGAGGTGAGCGGTCAGTTCGACTACGTCGAGAGTAATTTGATCGAAAGTGGTTTCACACCCTCAAAATGCGGGTCGGTCGCTTCCATAACTCGTGGGTCGGCAGTCGGACGAGCATCAGAGAGCAACTTGAATAGTTTGTACATTACTATAACACACAACAACCGCATAAATAACATAATTGATAGACACCTGCAGAGGTGCTAAACTAGACAGTGCCGAGTTCCGTGTAATGTTACGGAACCGCATCGGTCACTCAACGGGCAGACCTCAGCGAAAGTTCTGATCTAAATAGTACTCGTTGGCAATCAATCCTTTCCAGCTGATATATTCACGTACTGTATGAAAAACTGCATGATGTCTTTTTCTGCTTTTCGAAGATGTTGTGATGCGGTAGTCTTCGCGATACCGAGGTCGTCCGCGATTTCTTGTAGCGTGCTTCCGCGTGGAATGTCGAAGTAGCCTGCTTCAAGCGCCTTATTGAGAACCTTACGGCGGCGCGGTGTTACCGTCTCGAACAGTTCAGTCCATTGGGTAACACTTGGCGTTGTTTGTCTCTGAAACTCGGATGAGACGTACTCTATTTTAACGGGTCCGAAACGCTCGAGCAACTCGACCGCCTCTGAAAGATCCTCTCTGATCGTCAACAGTAAGTCAAAACTCTCAGCACCATTATGCAATTCGCCGAAGCCACCGAGTGGAATAAACCCTTCGTGCAAGAGAACCTGAAGAGGCGTGTACTCAAAGTGTTGACTTCGGATGAGTAGCGTCGCCGAGAGACGGTCGACACCACCAACGGAGTACTTTTCGATGATGTCGATAGACACTGTGGATTCATGCTCTCGGATTATCTCTATGACGTCATCATAGTCTGATTCGGCGACTTCGAGCGCGAATAATCCGAAATAGCGACGGTCACGGAAGGTAGAAGCGAGAAACTCACCGGACACATCGTAGTCGACGAGATTGCTGGTCCAATCGCCCTCGTATTGGACGCTCAACTGTGCAGTTAGCATGAGTATCTACATCAATATTCCCAAAGTAGATTAATCATCGGACATCAGGGCCAGTCAATTAGGTGGCACGAGCGTAGCACGTGTCAGGTCGCGACTCTCCGAGGCCTCTAATGCGTCTTCGATAGCTTCAAGCGGATACTCAGCGTCGATGAGTCGTTCGTAGGGATACTCGTCGACGGTCTTTGCGAGGAACTGCAACGCGTCGTAAAGGACCCAAGGGTCGTACTCGACAGCCGTGGTGATGTCTATGGACTTCCGGGTGAGTTTTCCGGGATCGAAGTCGACTTGATGTCCGGGCCTGACGTTCCCCATCTCCAGATAGCGTCCCCCCTTTCGGAGCAGTTCGATTCCCTCGGTAAATGCCTCAGGAACACCGGCGACCTCAATACTAACATCGGCACCGTCGCCGTTTGTGATCTCTTCGACACGTTCCTTTCTAATCTCGACCGAATCGAGTTCGCGGAAGTCGATAGTGTGGTCGGCACCAAATGCCGCTGCTTGCTCGAGTCGCTTGTCCACACCGTCTATGACGATTGTCTCCGCACCGTACTCGTTTGCGACGACTGTCGCGTTGAGGCCGAGGCCACCCGCACCTTGTATGACGACGGTGTCGTTGTAATCTATTCCCACTTCCTCGATACCGAACAACACCTGCGAGAGTGCGCAATTTGCTGCTGCGGCGACATTCAAGTTCTCTTCGAGTTCTTCGGGTATTTTGAAGAATTGGTTGTCCGGGTAGATATAATAGTGTGTCCCCCAAGGTGCGTGAAAGTGTGGCCAGATCTCCGGCGACTTTCCGGTGTGTTCATAGTCGTTGTCACACGCGTAGAATTCACCACGCCGACAGAAGTCACAGGATTGGCAAGTCTGGAAGTACACGGGTGCGACGAGGTCGCCTTCTTCGACGGGATTTCCCGCACTATCGGTATCGACCTTCTCCCCGAGATCGGAGATTCGACAGAGCGCCTCGTGACCAAGCACGCAGTCTTTCAGAGGATGGTCGCCCTTCCAAACGTGCAGTTCTGACCCACACACGTTCGACCGAACAACTTCTGTCACGATGGCGTAGGGCTCGGGGTCCGGAATCTCGTATTCGCGGAATTCGAGATCCCTGGGGCCGTTTAGGTATACGAGATGGCCGGTGTTCGCCTCTTCGTCCCCTACTGCAGATTCGGTCCTCATTCTGCCTCCGCTCGGACGTTTGGAACATCCTCGGGAACTTCGTCAACATATCCTCGATAGTCAAGGTATGCACGGAAGGCAACAATTTCACCGTCGTCGTTGAATTCCATCACATCGCAGAGGGGGACACCGTTCGCCTCACGACCGACAGTCGTCTCGCCGTCGAGGTATCCCTCGCAGACGACCGTGTTCCCGTCCTGATGAAAATCCGTCATATGATGCTCCCCGCCAGTGAAGAAGTCGGAGTTGTCCACGTAGAATTGTCGGATATCATCGAGGCCGCGGACGACGCCGGCGCGTGATGAGTGGACGACTGGGTCGTCCCCGTACAGTTCAAGGACTTCATCGGTTCCAGCATCAGCACTATCCATTAGCTCAAAGTACCGTTTGGCAACTTCGACGCTCATCTACATTACTCAATGCGACAATCTCGCATACCCTTTGAGGCAAACATAGTTCTGCCTTTTTAAGACCTCCTTCTACACCCAGCCAAGACACGGTGAGAACTGTGAAATACTCCTTATTTGCCCGGGCTGATGCTATCGCGCTTACGGATGAAACCGGACATTTCCACGACCCACTCTTATTCGGGTCAATAGCAACACAGCGTGTTACTTCTCACCCAATTTGTTCGGTCGTTGCGGAACGGACCTCGCACCTCAGTTCAGATAATACAAAGGCAGCGACACTGTCCATCGTGTCTGTCAATCAATTCGGGGTGATGTCAGCACAGACGTTCTTCACCTGAGTGTATGAATCGACCGCGTCGAGACCTTTTTCGCGACCGAAGCCGCTCTCTTTGAAGCCGCCGAATGGCGTCTCTTCACCGCCCGCAAACCACTCGTTGATGTAGATCTGACCGGCGCGAACGTCGCGGGCGAAACGGTGGGCGCGGCCCATGTTCTGCGTGTGGATACCTGCCACGAGGCCGTAATCAACATCGTTGGCGATATCCATCACCTCTTCTTCAGTGCTGAACTCAATGACCGAGAGTACCGGACCGAAGATTTCCTCCTGAGCAATTCGCATATCGTTGTCGACGTCGGTGAAAACCGTTGGCTCGATGAAGTAGCCGTCGCGGTCCAGTGCATCTCCGCCGATAAGCGGCTCACCGGCTTCTGACTTCCCAATTTCGAGGTACCTGGTGACCTTCTCGAAGTGACCCTCGGAGACGAGCGGTCCCATATCGGGGTCGACTTCGCCGGAGTCGATGTTCATTTCCTCGATACGGTCGGTAAGCTCGTTGAGAAACAGGTCTTTGATGTCCTCGTGGATGAGGAGACGAGAGCCTGCAGAACAGACTTGGCCGGCGTTGGCGAAGATTCCTGTCATCGTGCTCTCGACGGCCGAATCGATGTCAGCGTCGGGCCAGACGACGTTCGGACTCTTGCCGCCGAGTTCGAGGTGGACGTTGGTAACGTTCTCGATGGCAGACTTCCCGACTTCGATACCAGTCGGAACCGAGCCGGTGAAACTAATACCGTCCACGTCGGGGTGTTCAGACAGCGGAGCGCCTGCTTCTACTCCGAACCCGGTGACGACGTTAAGGACACCGTCTGGGAGGCCAACCTCGGTGGCGAGTCGGCCGATTTCGACGGCAGTGAGCGGTGTCTGTTCGGCTGGTTTGACAACAGCGGTATTGCCGGTCGCCAGTGCCGGCGCGACGCTTCGACCAAAGATGTTAGTCGGAAGATTCCACGGAATGATCTGTGCCGTCACACCGAGCGGTTCGCGTACCGTGTAGTCTAGGTACTCGTCTGTGAGCGGAATCGAGTCGCCGTGAAGCTTGTCGGCGATTCCGGCGTAGTATTCGAAGTAGCGTGCACACGTTTCCACGTCGGCACGGGCGTGCGAGAGCGGTTTCCCGTTGTCTCGGGTCTCCAGCAGCGCGAGGCTCTCCCGTTGGTCCCGGATTTTCTCGGCGAGCTCGTTCAGGAGGCGACCACGTTCCTGTGGCGGCATCGACCGCCAGCCCTCAAGGGCGTCGTTCGCCGCTTCGACAGCGCGATCAACGTCTTCTTTACGAGCGCGTGGAACCGTCGCAAATGCTTTTTCAGTCGCTGGATTTACCGTCTCGAACCTCTCTCCGGTCTCGGAAGAGTCTAGTTCACCGTCGATGAGGAGATCGTATTCACTGAGGTTTGTCTGTGTCGCCATGGAGTACAGTTCCATCTCCGTCTCCTATTGTGGTTTTGCTGAACATATTCGTGCGTTCATATTGCTTTCTGTCTACCCGTTTTCCCCTGTACATGTATAGGTGAAAGCTTAACAAAATGGACCGGACAATCAGAGACGAGAATGGAAATAACGGGCATCAACCAGTATCACCTGCGGTACGATATGGCCGACAGCTTCGAGCCAGCGTGGAAGCCGGGCTTCGAGCAGACGGAACACGAAGTGCTCCTGTTCGAACTCGAAACGGACACCGACATCTCGGGTGTGGCGACAGCTTCGGGATTCGCGGGCCGAATGGACTATCTCGAACTCGCTGAGATGTTCCTCGTCGGCGAAGACCCGCGAGAGATAGAGTCGCTCGTCGAGAAGATGGACCCGCTGAATCTCTGGGGACCGCGCCCGTGGCACTTTGAAGTCGCGCTATGGGATATCGTTGGGAAAGACGCCGACAAGCCAGTCTACGAACTGCTCGGTGGCAGCCCCGATCCGATACCCGCATATGCCTCCACCGGGGAACGGCAGAGTCCCGGAGAGCGACTGGCGTACGTCGATACCGTCGTCGACGACGGGTTTGAGGCCGTCAAACTCCGCTGTCACGGCGATGATCCGTCGCCCGATATCGAGATTATGCGACAAATCCGTGAAAGATACCCCGACCTGACGCTGATGATGGACGCTAACATGGGCTGGAGCGTTCCGATGGTCGAGGTGGAACCGTGGTCGTTCGACGACGCGCTCTCGGTCGCCCGCGATCTGGAGGGGATCGGAAACATCGGCTGGTTGGAAGAACCTCTCGACCGCCGCAATTACGACGGGCTCGCTCGCTTGCGCGAGAAGAGCGATGTTCCCATCGCCGGTGGTGAGTTCAACAACGGGATACACCACTTCCGTGAATTCATCAAGCAGGGTTCACTTGACGTTCTCCAACCCGACGCCGTCTTAGCGACGGGTATCAGCGGCGCAACGAAAGTTGCTGCGATGGCCAACACTCACGGCCTGGAATTCGCACCGCATACGTGGAACGACGGACTCGGTTTCGTCGCTAATCTCCACGTGCTCGCGGCGACGGATGCGAACTGGTGTGAATATCCGCTCGACCCGCCGGGCTGGACGCCCGAGGCGCGGGACTTCCTGCTCGAAGAGCCGGTTACCGCAGAAGACGGCGCGGTCACGCCGCCGGACGGCCCCGGCTTGGGCGTCGAACTTGATTGGGATCTCATCCACGAACTGGACGAATCCTGAGACCCGTTGTTCGCACCCCGTAGGATGTTCGTCGCCTGGTGAGCGTCAGTGTATACCATGAGTCGTTCGACAAAACGGAACTGATGCGGGTCGTTTTCCTCAGTGACAGCAGATAGAGTGGAGGCGCAGGCTACTTTTGGTTCGGCCACCGCTCGATGAAACTCTTCTTGTCGGTGTAGAAATTTATCATATCCTGTCCCTGCGCGTGCAGGTCGCCGAAAAAGGAATCTTTCCGGCCGCCAAAAGAGAAGAACGCCATTGGCGCGGCGGTACCGAGGTTGACACCAAGGTTTCCGGCCTCTACTTCGTGTTTGAAGCGGTCGGCCTTGTGGCCACTGTCGGTAAAGAGGCTCGCCGCGTTGCCGAATTCGCTCTGGTTTACGATGTCGACAGCTTCATCGAAGTCCTCGGCTCTGGTCAACCCCATGATCGGGCCGAAGTGTTCCTCGCGTGCGATAGTCATATCCGGGGTCACCTCGCCGAACAGGGTCGGGCCGATGAACGTCCCGTCGTAGTCTTCGACAGTGACATCGCGACCATCGACGAGTAGTTCTGCACCTTCTTCGACGCCGGAGTCGATGTAGCTGTGGACGGTGTCGAGATGGTCTTCGCTGATGATTGCACCGATATCGACACCATCGGCAAGGCCGTAGCCGACAGTCTGCTCGCGCGTCTTTTCGGCCAGCACCTCGGCGAATTCGTCGTAGACTGGTTCCTCGACGATCATGACGTCGTTTGAGAGACAGCGCTCCCCGGCACAGGCGCACGCAGAGGAGACGGTCTTCTCTGCGGCATAGTCGATGTCTGCGCTCTCAGTGACGATGATGTGGTTTTTCGCGCCCCCCTGTGCCTGGACGCGCTTGCCGTTGGCCGCGGCAGTCTCGTAGATATGACGGGCGACCGGAGTGCTTCCCACGAAGGAAATACCTTCGATGCCGTCGTGCTTGAGTATCGCATTGACTGTGTCAGGGCCTCCGTGGACGAGCTGTACGACGCCGTCGGGGAAGCCAGCCTGATCGACAAACTCGAAGATGCGCTGGGTGACAAGCGGGTCCTGTTCGCTCGGTTTGAGGATGAAACTGTTCCCGGTAGCGACGGCGTGTGGTAAGAACCACAGCGAGATCATCGCGGGGAAATTGAAGGGTGTAATCCCGACAAAAGTACCGAGCGGCTCTCGGATTGCTGTCTCGTCGATGTCCGGTGCCGCGTTCGTGAGACTGCCTGCCTGCATCATACTCGGGATTCCACAGGCGACTTCGATGTTCTGAATGCCCCGGCGAATCTCACCGCGGGCCTCGGCCAGCGTCTTGCCGTGCTCGGTGACGAGTAACTCCGCCAACTTTTCGATGTTCTCGTCCAGCAGTTGCTTCAGTCGAAAGAGCGGCTGGATTCGTTCCTCAACGGCAGTCTGTCTCCACTCCTCAAAAGCCCGATTGCCCGCTTTGACTGCCGCATCGAGATCTTGGCCGTCGCTGAACGGTAAGTAAGCGAGTTCCTCACCGGTCGCCGGATTCTGGACTGGCTGTCCGTTTTCGCTCGAAGGAGTGTGCCACGCTCCATCGACGTAGTTCTGTACCTCGCGGTCGTCGCTCAGTGTCGTAGGTCTCACGTCTACTCTGGATATTTGTACCAGGGCTTATTAATGTTCTGATCATATATGAATTTATACTGAAATACAACTCATTGAATACACTCGTACCAAGGCAGAGTCCTGGGAAGATGGGCGGCCTCGCGGATGGAGGGAGTCAGGACTGGTCGATGCCAGTATCGAGAGGGTCGTTCATCTCGTCCTCACTGAGGTGGCAACTGATGCAGTGACCACCAGCAGCGTCTTCGAGTTCTGGATCGGTGGCCTCACAGACATCGCCGATTTTCTGTGGACAACGTGTGTGGAAAGAACAACCACTCGGCGGATTTCGCGCGTTTGGCACGTCTCCCTCCAGTCGGATGCGGTCCTTTTTGTCGTGGGGGTCAAGCGTCGGAATGCTCGACAGGAGCGCTCGAGTGTAGGGGTGATGCGGCGGTTCGAAGATCTGCTCTGTGGAACCTGTCTCGATGATTTCACCCAGGTACATCACGGCGACCCGGTCGCAGAGCGTCTCGATGACACTCAGATCATGGCTGATTAGCAGGTACGAGGTTCCGTATTCTTCACAGAGGTCTTCGAGTAGATTGAGAATGCTCGCCTGAACGCTCACGTCCAGTGAAGAGACGGGTTCGTCGAGAACGATAAGCGACGGTTCGGCCGCGAACGCGCGTGCGATCGCGATGCGCTGTTGTTGCCCGCCGGAGAGTTCGTGTGGTTTTTTATCGATAATATCGTTGCCAAGATTAACCTGTGCCAGCAATTCGGTGACCCGCGTTCGTCGTTCCTCTGCGGACTTGTCAGTGAACAACTTCAGCGGCCGTTCGAGAATTTTCCGCATCGTCCGGTTTGGATTCAGACTCGCCTCCGGATCCTGGAAGATGATCTGGCACTCCGATCGGAACTCATTGAGTTCCTGTTTCGACATCGCGTTGATATCGGTCCCGTTGTACGCGATTCGGCCGTTCGTAACCTCGTGGAGTTTCAGCAATGTTCGCCCAAGCGTACTCTTCCCGCAGCCACTCTCACCGACGAGGCCCACGGCTTCGGATTCGTGAATATCCAACGAGACACCGTCAACAGCTTTGACGGGATTGTGGTCACCGATGAGGTTCTTGATGTAGCCACCTTCGTCGTAGTACTTGCTCAGGTTGTCGATGGTGAGTATCGGCTTCCCGGCGGAGCGCTGGGATGCGGTCTTTTCCGACACTTCTATCGGGTTGTCGATCACGTCCTGCCAGTGGAGGCAACGCGACCCGTGGTCGCGTTCGCTGTCGACGGTAACCATACTGATCTCACCCGAGCGACACTCTTCAGTGGCGAACTCACACCGGTCAGCGAAGATACAGCCGTCCGGGGTCTGGTCAAGTTCCGGTATCCGTCCTGGGATCGGTTTGACTTCTTTGTTCGCGTCAATCTCCGGCGTCGTCGCCAGTAATGCCTGTGTGTATGGATTTGAGGGGGCAGTGAACACATCGTCTACCGGCCCTTTCTCGAGCATTTCACCGGCATAGAGGATGTTAACCCGATCGGCAATTTCGGAGATGACTCCGAGGTTATGCGTGATGAGTAGGATCCCCGCGTCGTACTCCAATTTGAGGTCTTCGACGAGGTCAAGGAACTTTGCCTGCGTCGTCACGTCAAGTCCCGTCGTCGGTTCGTCGAGGATGAGGAGATCCGGGTTGCAAGAGAGGCCAATCGCCAACAGTGCGCGCTGTTGTTGTCCGCCAGAGAGTTCGTGGGGATAGCGGTCGGCGATCGACTCAGGATCGGGGAGGTTGACCTGGTCCAACACCTGATGAACGCGCTCGACAGCCTCTTTTTTTCCTCGTGTCCCCTGATGAAGTTTTATTGTTTCGCGAACCTGCGCACCGATGGTCATACTGGGGTTCAGTGACCGGCCTGGATTCTGTGCGACATGAGCGATTCGATTACCTCGAATCGAGCGCAGATCTCCCTTCGAGGCAGAGAGTAAATCTTCTCCCTCGAAGGTAATTGAACCGTCGTCAACCCACCCGTTAGAATCGAGATACCGCACGATTGCGAGTGCGAGCGTGCTTTTCCCGCTCCCACTCTCACCGGCCAACCCGACAGTCTCGCCCTTTTGTATGTCCAGCGAGACATCGCGGAGCGCGTGGATCGTCCCATTTGCAACCTCGAATTTGACGTCAAGGGAGTCGACACTCAACAGTGTTTCCTGTTCGCTTCGACGAATCTGTTTTTGCGTACTCATGAATGATCACCCGTCTCGTGCGGGTCGAGAACGTCCCGCAGGCCGTCGCCAATGAGGTTCGTCGCCATTACCGTTAACAGTAACGCGAGGCTGGGCCAGATGAGGAACCACGGCGTTTGATAGATGTGCTCTCGCGCCGTCG
Source organism: Natrinema caseinilyticum (assembly GCF_024227435.1). Lineage (GTDB taxonomy): Archaea > Halobacteriota > Halobacteria > Halobacteriales > Natrialbaceae > Natrinema > Natrinema caseinilyticum. The sequence continues at coordinate 2,905,251 of NZ_CP100445.1, read as the reverse complement.
AAATCATGAATCCCCAGTCGGGATTCGGTGGTCCCGTTCCGAGACCAAGAAACGACAGTGACGTACCGATCATTATCGCGTAGCCGACGCGAACCGATCCCTCAACGACGATGGGACCGGTGACGTTTGGCAAAATCTCGCGGAAGAGGATATAGGGACGCGACTCACCGCGAGCCTTCGCAGCCATCACGTACTCCTCTTCGCTGACCGCCAGCGTTGCAGAGCGCGTTACTCGTGCGATTCGCGGCGCGTAGACGACACCGATTGCCATTACGACGTTGATTATGTTCGAAGAAAGAACGACGAGGATGAGCAGACCGAGGAGGAGCGTCGGCACACTCATGATGATGTCCATAATGCGCATCAGAACCTCGTCGACTCGACCTTTGGCGTAGCCGGCGGTCAGACCGATCGGTACACCGAGAGCGAGTGCCAGTGCCGTGGCACCGAAGCCGAGTAAGAGGCTGGTTCGGCCACCGAGGATGATCCGCGAAAGCAAATCACGTCCGAGGTGGTCGGTTCCGAGGATGAATTTCCCGCCCGGCCCGGCGTATCGATCAGCGACGTGTGTAGCCGTCGGGTCGTAGGGCGCAATTGTGTCGCCGAAGATGGCAACCAGTACGATTGGGGTTAGTATTGATAGCCCGATGAGAATTCTATGATTGCGTAGGATTTTCCAGACTATCGGCGGAACTTCGAACCGACTCAATTTTTTCTGTGATGAATTATCTGTCGCCATCTATTGTTCACCCAGGCTGATTCGCGGGTCGAGCATGGTGTATATGATATCCGCTACAAAATTAGCAAGAATAAATGCGATGGTTGGCACCAGAATCCCTGCCTGTATGACCGGCAGGTTCCGGTTATCGATAGCCTGAACGATGAGTTCACCCATGCCCGGGAACGCGAATATCTGTTCGATGATGACGACACTCCCCATCATCCACCCGAAGTTGAGGGCGAGAACGGTCACGGTCGGCAACAGCCCGTTTCGTAGACCGTGTTTGAACAGCACGTTACGCTCCGCGATGCCTTTGAGTCGCGCCGTTCTGATGTAGTCTGACTCCAGCGTATCGACCATCGACGACCGCGTCTGACGTAGTACGTACGCGAGGATGATAGTATTCATCGCTAATGCTGGCAATAGGAGGTGATACAACCAAGGGATCACCCCCTCACTGATGGGGACATATCCGCCCTTGGGAAAGAGCGCCAACGGTGGAGTAGTCAGGAACAACAACAGCAGGGTAGCGCTAACGAAAGAGGGGATACTCAGTCCGACGTACGACCCGCCCGTTGTCAGATAATCAAACATGGTGTCGCGCTTTGCTGCAGCCAGTATTCCGAGTGGAATCGCTGTGACGACGGAAATGAGGGTGGCGACGAATGCGAGCTGGAGCGTGCGGAGTAGCCGCGGCCAGACCATCTCCATCACCGGTTGTCCCGAGATCAGGCTCTCTCCGAAATCACCAGTAAAGACGCCGATAACGAAATCGACGTACTGGACCATCAACGGTCGATCCAGACCGAGATCTTCGTTCACCTGTTGTATCGCCTCCTCTGTCGCCTCTGTCCCGAGCACGATATTTGCGGCGCTGCCGGGGAGGAGGGTCGTCACCCCGAACACAACTGACGTCACGATGAACACCGAGACAAGTGCAATCACCGTTCGTTTCACCAGATATATATAATTCATATGATCACCTCGTGGAGTGGTTATTTATCAACTGCGCATCGGCTGACGAAGTCTTTGATGTAGGTCGGATAGAGATTGTAGTTCTTGACGTAACTCTGGTACCCGCCGTAAATCTGTGGGTGGAACGTTCCGACCCAAGCACCTTCTCTGTGGCTGATTTTCTGACACTCTTTGAGTGCTTCCGCTTTCGTCTCTTCGTCGGTAGCTGAGGCCGCTCGTTGGAACGCCTCGTCGTAGGCTTCATTGCTCCAGTTCGCCTCGTTCCACGGACCGTCCGAGCGCAGCGCCAACTGTGGGACGGTGCTGCCGAGCACTCGCGTGGAATAGTTCGTGATATACCAGACACCGTCCTGATTCCAGTAATCTGCAAGCCACGTCTCCTCGGTCAGTCGATTGATTTCGAACTCAATACCGACTTCCTTCATCTGCTGCTGGAACAGTTGGGCGATGATTTCCTTCGCTGGGACCCCATCGTCGTAGTGGAGCTGCTGTATTTCCAGACCATTACTGTACCCGGCCTGGTCGAGCATTTCCTGAGCCTTTTCGGTATCCGCTGTCGTGCCGAAGGTATCACCGGTGTCCAGTTCATCGTTGTAGTAAGTGTGCACCGGGGTGACGCCAGCGTGGAGACCCAGAACCCCTTCGGGGGTCACTCCTTCGAGGATTTCTTCTCGGTCGAGCGCGTATTTGATGGCTTTCCGAACGTTGGGATCGTCGAGAGGTTCGACGGTCGTGTTGAGAACGATCGGATACTGAAGCCCTGACGTCTGCTTGACGAGTTGGGCATCACCCTGAACACGATCGGTGACGTTCCGGCCAATCCGACTCACTGCGTCGATACTGCCGTCAGAGAGCGCGTTCGCTCGCTGGATTTCGTCCGAGAGGATATCCCATTCGATTTTGTCGACGTACGGCAACGGATCGCCGTTGACGCCGTCGATATGGTAATCTGAGGCTGCAGTGAAAGTGATATTGTTTTGTTGGTTCCATTCAGTCAGTTCGAGCGGCCCGCTTCCGTAGTCAGTATCTTCGAGTTTCGAGGGGTCCTCGTCCAGAATCGATTTCGGGACGATGAAGAAGGCACCACCAGTCTCGGAAATTCGCTTCGTGAAGTTGAGGTCGGGCTCGTCGAGCGTGATTTCGACTGTCGTCTCGTCGATCACTTCGACCTCGTTCACGCCACTCAGACTGGACGGTGATCCGGAAAAGTCATCGGAAGTCAGGTAGTCGTAGGTTGCCTTCACGTCTTCTGCGGTGACCGTCTCACCGTCCATGTTCGAGTACATCGCATTCTCTTCAAGCATGAACGTGAAGACAGTGTAATCGTCGTTGATTTCCCAGTCCTTCGCGAGATTCGGTTGAACTTCGAAGTTCTGGTCGACGCGGGTCAACCTGTCGTACATCATCTCCGCGACGAGGTAATCTGCTAAGAACCCCTGGAACGGCACCATCGTTTGAATGCCTTGCTGAGCACCAATTACGAATGTTCCGCCCGTCGGAAGTGAGTCGTAATCCTGTGTTACATCGTCGTTGGATTGAATGTTCTTCTTGTTGCTCGAACCATTGTCGGCACACCCAGCAAGACCCGTGATACCGAGGGTTCCAAGCGTTGCACCGAGTTTCAGAATCGATCGTCTGTCCGTCCCGATAGTCGTGTCAGTGTCTACCGAAGCCATACGATAATCAATCATGAATCATATATAATAAAGACTTTGGTGGATATATCACTAGTACTAAGACATAGACACACATTCTCATTTCTCCATTTGACACCGAAATGCGGTTGGAACAGTGGAAATGCCCCGTGAACCTTCGTTCGCCCTCGCTGGCTCGCTTACCGAGAGACACTGCCGACGAAGGGAACACTCGTCCTCGACTACGGTCGTGTGAAACAGGAACGCCAACGACTCCTCACCATCACCTCCCGCTGTCAAGAACACGGGAAGACAAGCGTCCACCGGAAACTCTGTGACAAGGAAGAACAGTTCACCGAATGGATGTTGCACCGTCTCTCCTATGCTGTCGTGGAGTTCTCGGAACAGTTCTCGAACCCGGTGATCGTGTTCGAGGATGTGGAGGGGATCCGCGAGGAAATGCAGTACGGGAGGTATACGAACAGGCGGTTGCACAAGCTCCCGTTCCACGAGTTCGAGACGTTTGTTTCGTACACGGCGTTGTGGCGAGAGATTCCCACGGACACGGTGGACGCCTGGTATAAATCGCAGGCGTGATCGTGCTGTGATGAACGTGGGTATCGCAGGGGCGTCGGTTCCGGTGTACGAACGACGAGTGTGACGTGGTGCAAGGCCTGCCGACCGGAACGGGAGCGTAAAGTTGCGTGGCGCGAGAAGGCGAAACTCGACGATGTTAACACGAGTTACCGAACCCACAAAATCCAGCCGCAGGTGCAGTTGGTGCGTCTGTCCGGGTCGGGGCGCGTAAGCCGCCCAACCTCATCCCGCTCGCTTGCCGAGCAGGGGGTGCTAGCGCACGTCCGAGGGAACCGACAAAAGCCTCGGGCCATCGTGCTCGAGGATGTTTACATGCCGCAGACATTCCGAGAAGGTTTAATATGTGACCCTGTGATTCAGACACACGATGCGAACAGCAGCAATTCTCAAAGAGTATAATGCACCGCTTGCGGTGACCGAAGTCGATTCTGCGACCACGGGTCCAGAGGGAATCGTCGTCGAAACCAACGCCTGTGGTATCTGTCGGAGTGACTGGCACGCCTGGAAAGGACACTGGCCATCAGTACCGACAGATAATCACGTACTCGGTCACGAACCCGCGGGTACGGTCACGGCAGTGGGCGACGAGGTCGAAAATTTCTCAGTAGGCGACGAGGTCGGTATCCCGTTTAACGTCGCCTGCGGACACTGCGATAACTGCTGGGGAGGCGACTCGCATCTCTGTTCGGATGGATTGAGTCTGGGGTTCACCAGCGACCTCCCCGGTGCTTTCGCCTCGGAATTCGCGATCCCACACGCGGATTTCAATGCTGTTCACTTGCCTGATGGGATGAACGCCGTCGAGATGGCAGGGCTCGGCTGTCGGTTCGCCACTGCGTTCCATGGGCTTGCGCATAAGGCAGACGTGCACGCGGGCGACTGGCTGGCTGTTCACGGTTGTGGCGGTATCGGTCTCTCGGCTGTCAACATCGGGGCTGCGCTCGGAGCGAACGTCGTTGCAATCGACCTCGACGAAGACGCCCTCGAATTGGCAGAAAGGGTCGGTGCAACAGCAACGGTTGCTGCTGGCGAGAAAGACGTACCGAAGGCCGTCACGGATATCACAAATGGGGGGGCGAACATCTCCGTCGACGCGCTCGGTATCGCTGAAACCTGCCGCAACTCCATCGACAGTCTCGCGCCCCAAGGCCAGCACGTCCAGGTCGGGATGACGACCGACGATGAGGATGGCGAGATTCCACTCCCCGTCGACGACATTGTGAATACGGAACTAGAGTTCGTCGGCGTAAAGGGGATGCCGCCGAGTCGCTATCCGGAACTGTTTCGGATGATAGCCGGCGGCAAACTCACACCTGCGGAACTCGTTACGAACGAAGTTGGTCTCGAAGACGTTTCCGACCGGCTTGCGTCGATGGACGACTACGACACGCTCGGGATGGAAGTCGTCACTGAATTCTAAACGCCTTAGACCGTTTTGTCGGCCAGTTCGTCCACCTTATCCCAATCGAGGTCGATTCCGAGTCCCGGCCCCGCCGGCGGTGCGACTGCGCCATCTTCTGCGATAAGTGGTTCTTCGAGCAGGAAATCCCGCGTATCGAGCGACCAGCCCGGCGGTTCGATAGGGTACTCACACCAGCTTGGGTTGGTACAGGCGAGTACTTGGACGTTCGCAGCAAATCCGATGCCGTCGTTCCACGTGTGGGGTGCAAACTGTAAGCCGTTTATGTCTGCGAGACCGGCGATGAGCTTTGTCTTGAGAATACCGGCACTGAGCATCACGTCTGGCTGGAGCACATCCAGCGAGTCGCGTTCGACGAACTCGCGGAAGTGGTGTGTCCCGTTGTTGAACTCACCACCGGCGATGGGAATCCTGGTTTTCTCGCGCAGGCGAGCGAGTGCATCGTAATTCAACTGGTCGAAAGGCTCTTCGAGCCACCCGATGTTTCCGATTCCCTCCAGATCGCGGGCGACCGAGAGCGCGTCGTCGAATGTCCAAGTACCACCGCCAGGGTGGGAGACGCTCCAACCCATATTCAGGTCGACCATCAGCGTCAGATCGGGGAACTCGTCTCTGACCGCGCGAGCGACTTCGAGGTCGTCTTCCATGTCGTCGGAGTGAAATCGAAGTTTGACTGCCTCGAATCCTTCATCGACGCGGTCGGCGACGTACGCCAATCGCTCCTCCGGGGGCCGGAGCTCTCCGCTCGACGCGTAGGCGGGAATCGGGTTACTATCGCCGCCGAGCATTTCGTAAATCGGTTTTCCTACCTCCTTACCCTTGATATCCCAAAAGGCTATTTCGAAGTGCCACGGGCGTGGCCCGTACGAGTTAAGCGAGGCCAGGTCGTCCAGTCGCTGCTCGATGTTTCTTGGGTCCTTTCCAACTAGATATTCCCGCGCGAGCTCGAGCGAATCGACACGGGACGCGTCGCCGGTGACAGAGGTAATTCCACTGATACCTGTGTCGGTCTCGACTTCGTAAAGTTGGATCTTGTGGACGTGTTGTTCAAATCCCGGATACCACGACGGTTCGAACGGAGCGTCCATCTCGTAGTCAATATGGTACGAATTGATGTCTGTAATCTCCATATTATCAGTTGGCAATTCCAACGGATCTGACTCACGGCTCAGGGGCACTTCAGTCTTTGCTGAAAGGAAGTGGCCAACTTCGACGGAGTAGAATTGGTGGCAACGAAGCGGAGTGAAGTCGGGATATCGATTACTTCGGTTAGCTGTAATCGTGATACACGCTCTTGATCTGGGTGTATTTCAAAACGCCGTACTTCCCGTCGTCGCCGCCCATTCCGGATTCGTTCCAGCCGATATGGTGGCCTTGCCACGCTTCGCCGAGCGTCCTATTGACGTAGGTTTCACCGTAATCGAGCGCGTCGACGGTTTGCATTGCGGTCTGGTAATCCTCGGTGAATACATACGAGGAGAGGCCATAGCGCGACCGATTCGCGTATTCGACAGCCTGTTCCACAGAGTCGACAGTAACGATCGGCGTCACCGGGCCGAACACCTCCTCTTCGACGACGTCCATAGACGGATCAACATCGCCGAGAACCGTCGGGGCATACCAGAATCCCGTCTCGAAATCACTGCCTTTCAGCGGTTCACCACCTGAGAGAACAGTTGCACCACTCTCGATGGCAGACTTCACTGAGGAATGCGTCCACTCGAGTTCGCCCTTCGTGACCTGCGGTCCCATATCGGGGTCGCTCTTCGGCGGACCGAGTTCGAGCATGTCCGTCGCGGCGACGTACTTCTCGGTGAACTCTTCGGCTATGTCCTCGTGGACGAAAACGCGCTCAGCACAGGTACAGACCTGACCGGCGTTGGTGATACGCGCCGTGAGGATGTCTTCGACGGCGGCGTCAATGTCGGCGTCGGCGGCGACGATAGCAGGTGCTTTTCCGCCGAGTTCGAGCGAAACAGGTGTGAGATTCTGTGAGGCGGCCTGCATTATTTCCTTGCCTACGCGAGTCGACCCGGTCATCGTCACCATGTCTGTCTGTCGTGAGGTGACCAGCGCATCTCCAACGTTGCTTCCGCCGAGGACGAGATTGAGCAGCCCATCGGGTAGGTCGAGTTCCTCGTCCAGCAGTTCGAATACCCGAATCGTCGACAACGGCGTCGTTGAACTGGGCTTGACGACGACGGCGTTGCCCGCGATGAGTGCCGGGAGTATCTTTCGCATCAGCACCGCAATAGGATAATTCCAGGGAATGATGGCCGCGACGACGCCCATGGGATGGCGCTGGAGTTGAATCTGTTCCTCCCGATTGTCACTCGGGACAATATCGCCCTCGATACGTCGCCCCCAACCAGCAGCGTAGTCCGCTAGCGTGAGCGTGCCGGTCACTTCGCCGTCGGCCGCGGACTTCGGCTTGCCTTGTTCCGCCATGAGAAGGTCGCCGATATCGCCGACGTTGCTTTCGATAACCGAGCCAATATCGCGGATCGTGGCCGCACGCTCAACTCCTGGCGTCGCACCCCACTCTGCCTGTGCCGTTTGGGCGGCCGTCAGCGCTTCCTCAACGAGGTCCTCGTCGGCGCTTGGAATGGTCGCCAGCGACTCCTCGGTTGTCGGGTTAAGTACGTCTATCTCTGGTGTGCCTGTTCGCCACGCTCCATCGATGTAGTGGCTAGCCTTGGGTGTCTCCACCATACGTCTCCCTTCCGAGAGGATCTGTATATTTCTTCGGGAACACGGATGCGCCGGATTGAGTGGCGCCTCACCGATTCTATCGGCTGAATCGACAGAGAACACGACTTTCGGAACCGGGTGAACATGTGCACCTCTCACACTCAAAGGAACAGGTGAACATAGTCGATAGTTTATAAGGAGATCGCACACCGAGCAGGTCTCCGTTTGACTCCGCGGACTCGTGGGATTCGTTAGATGAGCGCGTCCTGTAGCTGTCGGAGATGATAGAGCGGCGTCTCCGTATCCAGACTAACGTCGGAAGCTGAAATTGGCTGGTCAGTGTTTACCGACTGTGTCACCTCGGCGCCAGCGAGCAGTTCGAAGGGTACGAGGTCTGCCTCAGCCGCGACTGTCGCGTCCTGTAGCCGACCGTAGATGGTGTCTCCGCCGCCACCGACTATCGTCTCGCCAGGTTCTAGGTCGCGTTTCGCTGCCGCGACGACTTCAGTCGTCTGTTCGGTCACGACGCCTGTCGGCCGATCGTGTAAGCCCGCCATCGCAACGCTGACGATTGTTTCCTGCGGCAGGTGGTACGGGCGATGGAAAAGCTGGTACTTTCCCGAGTTGACTGTGTTGATGTTGTAACGCTGGCTGAGATAGTCCTGCGTAGCCTCGTTCGTCGCTGCTGTCACGACGAAGGCGCTCGGGTTCTTGTCCGTCGGCGTCACAGAGTCGATGACTCCCGTCCGGTTTAGGACGCCACCATCCTCAGTCGGTCGAAGCGTCTTTAGCAAACCATCTTTGTCGGTCTTGGGCATGTGGATACCGTCCGAGTCTGTCGAGTATCCCAGTGCGTTGGCCGCCGCACAGAGTTCTACAGCTACCTTCGTCCCATCGAGGAAGGTGTTGTACATTCGCGCGTTGGGCTTGCTGTTTTCGATAAACGAGTCAGGCAGGTCGTACCGTTGCAGGGAGTCCTCCTGAGTCGCATGCGGCTTGAACGTGAGTTCGGTCCCCTGTCCGGCGGCGACGATGTCGAATCCTTGCGCACGTGCCCAGTCACAGAGTTCGACCACCTGAGCAGGTTCGTCACCGTACGCCATGGAATAGGTGACGCCACGGTGTTCGGCAAAGCGAGCGAGTAGCGGGCCGATGGTCGCATCCACTTCGACACTAACCATGACAACGTCGTTGTCCGCGGCGATGGCTTCCCACGCATGGACTGCGGCTGCCGCGGCATCCCCCGTGGTTTCGATGACCACATCGACAGGTGCGCCCGCCGCTTCGGCGCCATCGGTCGTTGCCACGCGCTGGCCCGCAGCGAGTGCGTCTTGGATACCGGTGGCAGTCTCCTCGACAGAGATTTCTTCTTCCGGCACACCGGCTTTCCGGTACGTTTCTGTTGTCTTTTCCAGTTCCAAGTCCGCAAGAATTGTCGGCTTGACGCCTGGGGTCTCCTCTATCTGGTATGCGAGGTGGGAACCGTATACGCCGGGGCCGATCAAGGCCACCGATAGCGGATCGTCTATTCGCGTCTCTAGGTCGGACAGTACGTTCATCCGTGGATTATACTGACTAACGGGGGGTAATTAAAGATTTTGTCGGTGATGACGTCGCCGTTGTGTTCAATTTCTCCCGATCATAACCCGCAATTCAGGGCCTGTGTATGCTGTTCTACGTGGTGAACTTGAATGCCAGTTAGGGAATACCCATATCCGATATGGGGGTTCTTCAGAAGAGAACCGAAAATGGGGCGGTGCGAACGATTCCTCAAGAGCCTGTAATCCACGCCAACAACCGCTGATATCCAACTGCGATCTATTGAGTCGATCGACTCCTTTTGGTCTCTCAACCCTCCACTGATGATATTCGAACCAATGAACGACAGACGATATTCTCTCATGAAGAAAATTCAAATTGGAGGTTGACACGTTAACCGCGGTTCTTCACACGTTAAGATGGACGATTCGGTAACTCTTCAGGAGAGAGTCCGAGACTCATAGATATCGAAAAGATTGCAGCGAATTCCGTCTCGCACACGAGGCCTCTTCGTGGGTGACAGGCGATACGCTGATTACCTTAGGCTGAGTGGACAGTCAACATGACCGGACCGCCGGCAGACGGCACCACCACGATCAAATCGGTTGACACCTCTCTCGATATCGTAGAAAAGCTCACACGCGCTGGTCCGATGACCCTTACTGAACTGGCTGAGAGCTTTGATAGGTCGCCTAGTAACGTTCTGGCTCATCTGCGAACTCTACAGCGACGGGGGTTCGCCGTCAAAGAAAACGGCTGTTATCGTCCTGGGCTTCGATATTACGAAATTGGAAATAACATCAAGGAAAACTATCCGCTCTACGTACACGGAACGGGACCCGCGGACGATCTGGCCGCCGAAACTGGGGAGTACGTCTGGCTGATGGTAGCAGAACAAGGACGTGGCTACTATCTCTACAAGTCTGCTGGCGAGAGAGCCGTCGAAAGCGGAGCGTATACCATGGGCAGTCGATGGCATCTCAACGCGAGTGCCAGCGGAAAGGTAGTTCTCGCCGATATGGATGAAACTCGTCTCGACAGGGTATTAGACACGCACGGGCTGACTTCGATGACACCGAACACGATCACCGACAGAGAAAAGTTGAAATCAGAACTGATGAAGATTCGAGAGCAAGGGTTTGCTCGAGACAAAGAAGAAGCGGCTGTTGGTATCTGTGGGGTCGCCGCTCCCGTCAATGGGTTGGACGGAGTTATCGGGACAGTGTCCGTCTCCGGCCCTGCGAGCCGGATAAAAGACGAATATTTCCATGATGTGCTACCGGAGAAGGTGAAAGAAGTCGCTGACATCATTCGGATTAAATATAACGGTGTGTCTGCAGTCGACCGATGAGAATTATTGTCTGGCGAACCAGTTCGTGGCCGGTGCAGCTGTCTCGATTGAGTTTTGGCCGTGATCGAGTTCGGATTACAATAATAGGATTGTAACGGATGGTGTATCGACACCGAATATCGCTCCTATGAATGGGGACGAAAGCCAACATAATCTCCTGTGAAACTGCGAGACACGTTATAATAATTTTGAGAATCATCTTCTACGAGGGATCGTTCCCACCATCTAATCTGCGACAGCCGAATACCATTTCGCTCAAGTAACTTCGACCCCTTATATACACCGCACATATACTCTATCTCACGATGCGAATTTATTGTAACTTCCTATATACATATATCTCATCTGAACCACTGGCACTTCTCCAGTAGAGAATCATCCTCCTTGCTTTCTGCTTGCGCTTGTGACCTATCCCAATGAAAAACTATAAACCATTATCGAATGAATGTTCATGTCACATATGATGATGCCATCTGTAGAGACTTCTTACGTGAACAGAACAGAATTTTCGGGGATCTTCATTACCCGTAGGGATTACCAGTGAAATCAAAGACGATATCGATACTATTCGTTCTGTTAGCACTAATTTGGGGGTCACTGTTCATCTTCATCGAACTCGGCCTTCCATATATTCCACCAGTGCTGTTTGCCGCGCTTCGTCATGACCTCGCAGCCGTAATCACGCTCATCTATGCTGCATACTTTACCACACAGTGGACGCCACGAGGACGAGAGGACTGGTGGCTCGTGGCTCTCGGTGGCGTGTTCTTTGTCGGTCTGTACAATGGTTTGCTTTTTGTGGGCCAACAGGAGGTCACAGGGGGAATGGCTGCAATTCTTGTTGCAATGAATCCGATTCTGGCAGCACTCTTTGGATGGGGCTTGATTCCAAAGCGGCGGCTCGCTCTCCCGAGTGTCGGCGGGCTTTTGCTCGGTTTTGTCGGGGTTGCATTCGTTGCTCGGCCCGATCTCTCGGCCCCCGTTCAAAGCGAATCTCTCGGTGCTCTCCTCGTTCTCCTCTCTACTGCCTGCCTCGCCTTCGGTAGTGTACTCGTCGAACGAGCGTCAAGTGGTATGTCGACGGAAACGTTCGTTGCTTGGTCGAACGTTCTGGGAGCGCTATTCCTCCATGGTATCAGTTTTGGATTACCATCTGAATCGTTCGCACAGGTAGATATCACAATAACTGGATTGGGTGCACTACTGTACTTGGCAGTTATCGGAAGCGGTGTGAGCGCGATTCTCTACTTTATCCTGTTGGATGAACTCGGAGCAGTCGAAATCAATCTCGTCTCCTACGCGGCCCCCATCTTCACCGCTATTTTTGGATGGCTGATCCTCCGAGAAACGCTTAGTCTGTTGAGTATTATCGGGTTCGTCATTATCTTCACAGGATTTGCCCTCATCAAGCGTCGAGAGCTAAGAATGGAACTCCGAAAGTTTCCCTCTACGTGAATCTCCTCGAGGTCAAGTGATTCGGGGTGCCTCCGGCGTCTCGTCAGCACGGAAGTCCTTTACTCTTCCAGAGGGTGTTCGCCGTCCGCCTCCACGCGACTGGTTGTTCGCTCCGAGAGACACAAGCGATTCTTCGCTTGATCGGCGTCGAACGCTCTCATCAAGAGTCTGGCACGGGGTACATCGGTTGGCTGACAGCGTTCCAGACCCGCGACGGCTTCGTCAGCGGGCCGCAATTAGTCATATATCTATTAATGTTGGCAGCTTTTGGCCTTGGGCATATTATGCAATTATCTTCGGCTCCCAATTGATTCTCGATGTCACGCTCTTTGGACGACGAGACACCAATCCAGCTGCTGAGTTTCTGCATGGACTCGCCGAGAAACACGATCTCTCCGAAGCTGTGTTTCTCGTCGACGACTACGGCTATCTGACTTCCCTCGCTCGATTTGAGGTGAGCGGTCAGCTCGACTACGTCGAGAGAAACCTGATCGAAAAGTTGTTTCACGCCCGCAAAATGCGGGTCGGCCGCTTCCATAACTCGTGGGCCGGCAGTCGGGCGATCGTCAGAGGGATTCTTGAGCAGCTTGCACATTACTATAACATGCAACGACTATACCAGTCACTTAGCACATATACCAGAAGAGGTGCTAAATTAGACAGTGTCCTATACCACTTGATGACCGACTTATATATACTGGGTTTGGAATTGATTGGTCTTTGACTTACCCGACCAGCCGGCTACGTCGCTCGGCAACCAGGACGTTACTCGCAGCCGCGGCGTGGATATCCTGATACTGTGTGATGTCGCGGAGTTCTTCGACCACTTCCGGTGGAACGAACACGTCACAGGAGGTAAGCAGGTACTGGAGTGGGTCCGGAGCGCTGGTATCGACGGCACCGTCAGCACGGGGCACGGCGAGACTGACGAGCGCGCTGGTATCGGCGACGACTGTTCGCAGTCCTGGACCGCTCATCGGTCGTCGTCGGCTGCGGTGACGACCGTCGTCACATCGTCCTCGTAGACGTCAGCGTCGTCGGGGGCAGCGATATCGAGTGGCTCGTCCTCGAGGTCCGCTTTGAGGAGGCGGAGCCGCTGGGCAGTTTCGGCACCGGCCAGTTGCTTGACCGTCTCGAACTCGAGCTGGTCGTCGTAGTACTTCGTCGCGACGAGTTCCTGGAACGTCCCGCTGTCGGCGGTGTCTTCGATGTACTCCCGGATGGCCTCGACGAGGAGATCCGTCCGATCCTTGTCGAAGAGGTCGGCGATGGCAGCGAGCCGGTCGACGAGGTACTCCGGCGACTGGAAGTGAACCCGTCGTGGATCGTCGCTTTCACCCGTTCTATGTGCAAGTTCTGCACATAGGCGCGTGACAGTTGCGGCGTATGCACACACCAACGCCTGTGAGACAGGAATCGCTCACGCCAGCCTCAGCCGTCGTCCTGTGCGTTCAGTTCTTCGAGGAACTGGCCGGCGGTCGTCCCGATACGAACGCCGTCGACGTTGCGCAGTTCGAGGTCGTGCGTGGCGGTTCGGAAGGGGTAGTGGTCGACGAGGACGCGGTGGATAACGGTTCGGACGGGGTCGATCCCGTACCTGTCGACGACAATCGCCATCATCTCGTCGAGATGTCCGTCCTGGTGCTCCACCCGGGGATGCTGCGCTCGTTCGAGGACGAGGTCGACCACCTCGTCAACCGATGCGTGCTCGGGATTCCTGGTGCGTTCCCGAACGTGGTAAAGAGCGTCGACACACGCGGAAGACCACATTCGTTCTCGAGCCGCGATGCATATTCGGCTAACATCTCTGGCTTGAGCGTCTCTTTATCCATCATGTGGTTGGAAAACATATACAATGCGTCTATTCCGCAGTTCGAAGGAACAGAACTTTGAGTCTGGATTATTAGCACGAAGTCCAGATATCTTGGACTCCCGATGATTTTGTTTCGCCGACTGCTCTCGTCCAGGGACCGGACTATCAGTCAGTGTTAGTCCAAACCTGTTCTGCGATTGCTCCGGGGATGAGTGGGTCGGGTGCAGACGACGCGAGAGATCTTCGTCCGTAGAACGCGATCAGACTTACAACGAGGAGAATCGAGAGTACCTCCGGGATCCGTTCAGCAATTATCCCAACGTCCCCAACGGGCTCGACAAGTGCGGGAAGGTTCCCGAGTGAGTGGTAGAGCATCGGAAGCAAGACTGCTCCGCGCGTGCTATTATACAGCCAGGCAAGTGTGATCGATTGGACGATAAGCGTAAATAGGTACGTCGTCCAGAACCCCGAGACGTCGTATGCAGGCACGTCATAGAGATAGAACATGGGGAGATGCCAGAGTGCCCACGCGATACCGATTCCAACAGCCGCAGTGAACGCGGTGTACCGCTCTTGGAGTCTCGACTGGGCGAATCCTCGCCACCCGAACTCCTCGAGTCCGCCTAGAAGGAACATAACCAGTAAGAAACCTAGTATATACTGCCACCAAGGCGATGGCGCAATCCGGACGGCTCCGCCGGTGAACACGTGAACGACACTCACGGTAAGGCTGCCATCGAGCACGAATGGCAAGACAATTGCGAGGATGTACCACCGGGGCCTGACTCGCCACGTCGCGATCTGGCCGAGATACGTACGGAGATCACCATTGCTCGCCCACGTCACCGTTACTCCTGCGATCAACGGACCCCACGCCCGCACGATGCTCCGAATCACAATACCCGGAGACGGCCCTACCGTCAGGAAAACGATCCCATCATACATCCACGACCACCCGAATGCGATGACGAAAAACGATGCAAGTTGGTTTCGATGGATCGTCTTACGAAGAGCGTCCGACACAGCGCATCATAGCAACCGAATTGACGAAAAGTGTTAAGAAGTGTTACTGGTTGAGAAACACGGACTCCCACTTTACTAGTCTATCATTCCAACATGGCGGTATGGAACTCGACTTCAATGGACCGTCCGGAGCGATCCAGATCGCAATCGCGCTGATTATTGGCCTCGGAACGATCGGTTACGGTGCTTATAGCTATTCGGCGCAATCGTCAGCGTTGGACACCGCAGAGACGGTCGATGCCACGATTGTTTCCACCTCTATAGAGACCCGCGAGGAACGACGGGGGACTGATTACACCCCTCACGTGACTTTCAACTATGTATACGAGGGGGAGACCTACACAGCCTCGAACGTGTACCCTGGAAAACTTCCGAGAGAGTTCGGGAGCAAAGAAGACGCCAGAGCAGAACTAGATGGCTACGAACCGGGAGATACTGTGACAGCCTACGTACCCCCGAACTCTCCCGGAAACGCGTTCCTCAAGCACGAAAGTAGCAACAAACCGTTGCTCGTAGTCGGGTTCGGCGGTATCGTCGTGATGGGAACGATTTTCACTGTTCTGCGTGACTGACTGCTATCGACGCAGTGACGACCAGTAACGTCGTAGAACGAATCTGAAACCGGATATTCTGCACGCAAAACGGGCGCTTGATTCCGCGTTACTCTAATTGAGAGGGAACGAGCAGCTATTCGAATCGAGAGTTTTTACGATGGGACACGAGGAAAGAACGGGACGATCCCATTCGCGAGGGAGAATCTTCGCGCTTGCAGGTCTGTCTGGGTTCACAACGGTGCATCGGTCTCCGTTGTTTCGCGCTCGGAGGCGAATTGGTCGATGTCCATAGGTTACGAAGCCGGTGTAGAATGGCTTCATCAGTACTCCGAGGTGGAAACAGTGTAAATACGGATATCGTGTTTCCGAGTCAGAAACGCCGGATACCACTAGAGATGACGGAAAATCGCAGTCCTCGGCAGCGCGGTGAACGGCTCAGATCTACCGTTCGGACACGATTACAGGGGATCGATGAGCCGATTCGCACTTCACATGTAGAAACACTGATCGCAATGATTTGTGTCTGAGCGCGCAAGCTCCAGTATGGTATTCCCCAAACTAGGGATCGTCACTAGTTTTATAGCCGTCGTATTGCTGTTCTGGTCACCACTCTTGACGATCACGCACCTCCGTCAGTTGTTTTGCTGGCCGACTCGATGGTTCGTCCTGAACTATCTCCTTATCGGAACCTGTCTACTCGTAATACAGTGTCTATCATATCTTTTGGTTATTCTTCTCGTCGCGAGAACCGGAATGATCACAGGGGGCGATGCAGTTCGTATCGTCGGTGGTATCGGTATCGCCAATCTGTTAGTCCTGGAGTCAGCGCGCTGGCTGCGCCGCGAATCCTGTCCGCTGGTGGCTATCGAACGTCCAAAGAGGGTGGGCTGAGTAGCCGGCTTGCTCTCGGAATCGGCGTCGTCTGGTATGCGGTCATCACGTCTCTCGGATTCGTTTTCATCGGTTTTGCGGTGATGTTTGCGAATCTCCCAACGTGACTGGTCTCACGTGGACGGTCGCCGAAGCCATCACATCGAGAAAAGTTCCCCGTGTCCGAAAGAGACGCGACTCGTATTCAGCCAGCATATTCGTTCAGCGGCAAAGAGCGATCAGTCGATTACGAACCGACCACCGCTGTACCGGCTACTCTGTCGCCGAGGCGTTTTCGCTGGCCAGAAACTGCTATCCCAACGATTCCGATAAGGTATAATGCCGGTAACCAATCGACGAAACGCATCGCGTTTCGGATCAGCGACGACGTGAACGTCAGGGACGACCCGTCCTCACTCGTCACACGGATATTCACGAGCGCCTTCCCGATCGTCTTCCCGAATCGCCACTCGAATACCGTGTGATAGCCCAGTGCCAGCACGAACCACAGACCCAGTGCCATAGACGCGGGCGCACCGCTCAATTCTGCGTTCAGTCCGGGAGACCCGGTTTCGAGCTGTCCAGTGAATGCAGCCGTAATGAAGATCGCAACGAACAGGAGCGCGATCCATACGAACGAATCGATTCCGATAGCGACACCTCGAATACCGATCCCACAGTATTGGGGATGGTCTGTCTCTTCCATGTTCACTCGATGCGTGGTCAGGTGGACATAAACAACCGAGAGCAGAGTCTCTCAGCTGGAAATGCCTCGAGAAGCGTGTTCGACAACGGAGCTACTACGCTCCGCGGCGGCAGTGAGCGTCTCGTAAGCGTCGTGCTGTCGTGAGTCCAGATCGACCTGTCCGTCCGACCTGTCGTCGACGAGCGGGCGTTCTCACGAGTAGAGCGTTCCACACGGAGGTCCGGATGGCGAAACGATTGTAGGGGTTCGGTGTCGATTACCAGTATGTCGGTTCTCAATAAATTCCTCTTCGCGGACCGCTTCGAGCGCTCACTCGACTTGCTCACCGCGGTCGTCATCGCCGTCGGGACGTTTATCGGGTATGCGACGGGCGTCTTCGCTGTCGACGGCGGTGTCGTTTTCCTTCCGGCGGACGCGACGCTCGTCGGTGTCGTCGCGGCAGTCAGCATCGGGTATCGACACGGGAGCCTCCTCGGTGCGTGGGTAACCCTGTTCGCGGCGTATTTCGCGTTCTTCGCCGAATGGGCATCCCTCAGTCTGTCGAGTCAGACGCTCGCCGGGAAACTCGCGTTCCTGTTCGACCCGGTCTCGCTCGGCCTCTCCTGGGTCGCCGCTATCGGTTTCGGAACGATCGCATTCGCTATCGGCATCCTCCTCTCGAGGGGTGTCGATCGACTGTCCGAGCGGAACTCGAAATAGCTGGCCGGCAATTCCAGCCCACGTGGCCATGCGGTCGGACGTGAGGTTCTTCGGTACGGCGAGTTCTCTTGACGGTCACCTACGACCCCGTCGTCGAATACGTGGCGCTCGCCTTCGTCGGAACCCCGATCGCCCAGTCGACATCGGTGTCGGCGGTCGCAATACGCGCGGCGCTGCTCGCGCTCACACCGGTCGGACTCGTCGTTGCGACCCGACAGGCCGCCACCCCCTGGTTTTCCGAGGGTTCGAGCCAGCGACAATCGCGACGAGTACGAACGTCGAACGGAGGGTTCAGTGCACCTCAGCCGTTCGAGTGGACCAGAGCGGGACACGCGATGGCGCGGACCAAGTATGAGAGATCGATCAGCGCCTACCGCGACGCGCGTGCGATTTTTCGCGACGCCGCCTCCCCTGACACCGCCTGTCGGTTCTCGTCCTCGACGGCGTCTGCATCGCTCGTGAGCGAGACCTCGACCTCCTCGAGGGCGAGACGGAACACCTTCCGGCGTTGCCCCCCGGGTGATGGAACGGTCGTCGTCTCGACCGCGCCGATCGCCTCGAGTCTGTTGAGCCGCCGATAGACCGTCGGGCGAGAGGCACCCGAACTCTCGGCGATTTCGCGGGCTGGGACCGGATCCTCGCTCAGCGCCGCGAGGATCTCGGTCGTGTACTCCGCGGCCAGTACCGCGAGAAGGTCGTCTCTATCGCTCGGTCGCTCCGTCCCGTTCGAGGAGCTCTCGGACGCTCTATCCGGTCGTGTCTCGGATTCGTCGTCGGACATCGGTTACGTCAACTGTCCCGCTGGACGGTCGTGTAGTATCCCGCTACTATACGGCATCCCGGCCGGCGCCGGCCTCTAGCTATGCGGAGACGGATCGCAGCCGCGTTCGCCGTCCGTTCGATCGGTCGCTTCGACCGTGACCCCGTCGCTTCCGAAGCTGAGCCGCACTCGGTCGACCGCGACGCGGTATCGCCGTCGGTGGTGGCCGTCCGCCCGCACGCTGATCGAACTCCGGACGAGTCCCGCAGACTCGAGGCTGTCCAGACGACGATACACGGTGGGGCGGGAACTGTCCAGGCGCTCGAACAACTCCCTGGCGGAGAGCGGGTGCTCGTCGAGTTCGTCCAACACGCCCTGTGCGTGGTCGTTGCTCAGGAGACTGAGCACCGCATCTGCATCGATCGTCGTTTCGTCTCTTTCGAACGAGATCCCTCGTCGACCGTTCGGTCGCTTCCCGCTGGGGCACGGCACTGATTTCGACATCGGTGACTGTTATTTGGACGGGACAGTGTCTGTACGTTAGCGCTACTATTCGCAATTCCGTTGCGCAGCCACTCTAGCTATCGGAAGACGCCACGTGTGCGACCACGTCCAATTCCTGCCGGGATATTAGTACGATGACACCCAATCGGCCGGTAGCATGGGGAACGTGATGCGAGTAAACGGGCCTCGAGTCCTGATGGTCGACGACGAGAAGAAGGTGGCCGACGCATACGCACTGCGCCTCGATGACGTCGCCGACGTGTCTGTCGCGTACGGCGGTGAGGAAGCGCTCGCGGTCGTCGACGACCGGCCGGTACCCGACGTCGTCTTGCTGGATCGGCACATGCCCGGGCTCTCGGGAGACGAGGTGCTCGATCGCATCCGAGAACGGGATCTCAGGACTCGAGTCGTGATGGTGACGGCGATCGACCCCGGACTAGGTATCGTCGACATGCCGTTCGACGACTACCTCTCGAAGCCGGTCGAGCGCGAGGATCTCCGTGCGGTCATTGATCAGCAGTGTCAGGTCCTCGCGTACGAACTCCTCGGCGAGTACTTTCGCCTGGAATCGACGAGGGTGGTCGTCGACGCCGAACTCCCCGCTGACGAGATAGAAAACGACGATCGGCTCGCCGAGATTGAAGCGCGTCGAGCTGCCATCGAGGAGCGGGTTCTGGGGCTCCTCCCCGAAGCCGAGGAACTGCTGACCGAGTTTTCGGGCATCGACCGCGGAGGATACTGACACAGACTTTCTAATCGTTTGTCACACTGGCCTCCGAGTCGGCCGCACCTGTCTCCGAGTCGACTGTTTCGACCGTCGAGGCGGTGTCGAAAAAGGCCTCGACGAGTTTCTTCTCCGCCCGCCGGAGGTGGTATAGCATCGTCGATCCGGCGATGTCGAGCGTCTCAGCCACCTCCTCCGAAGTACTACCGCGCGGGGACGCGAAGTAGTCCGACAGGTGGGCGGTCCGCAGCACGGTCCGCTGCCTGTCGGTCAACTGCTCGTCGAGGCCGTCTTGAAATGCCTCGACCGGCTCGGGCGTCCGGGACGTCTCCTCTCTGGCGACGAGGCGCGTCTCCTCGACCGCGGCATCGACGGCTTCGACCAGCCGCCGGACATCTCCGTCTGCCGGGACTTCGGCGACGAGCCGAGCCGAATCGGCACTGTATTCGCCGCCTCTGATCGTCGCACCCCACGCTGCGAGTGCGGCCACGGGCGTTTCGTCGACGACAGTCGCCTGGAGGAGCGGCTCCGTTTCCGACCGTATTCGTCGCACGTCGACGACGGTATCCCGATCCGCCAGTGACTCTTCGACGGCCCCGACCGGGCCGTCGGCGGTGAGATAGCAGACGACGGCCCCATCGCCGCGGGGAACCGCGCCGTCGAGCGACAGGCTGCGATCGCTGTCTCGCGCGGCGGCGACGAACGGGACCGTCTCGTCGCGGACCTCGAGCGTCACCTCGGTGATCGTGTCGGCAACCAGCAGGTCCTCCTGGCGCCCGGCCTTGATCGCGAACCCCGCGACGCTTCCCAGCGTTTCGAGGCCAATCCGCTCCTGTTCGCTGAACCCGTCTTCTTGCGAGGAGTACACCGTCACGACGCCGTAGACAGTCCCCTGATACGCGAGCGGGACCGCGAGACACGACTGGAGCCCGTTGCCGAACGCCGCTCGACGGACGCCGCGGGGGACGGTGTCATCCTCCGCGATCGCCTCGATGAGGTGCGTCTTGCCCGATCTGACGGCCGTCTGGCTGGGCAGCGTTCGCTCGTCCCCCAGATTCTCGTCGATCCGTTCGCGCAGGTCGGCCGCGTTGCCCGCCGCGGCGAGCACCCGAAGGCGCTTTTGGGGGAACTCCCGGTCGCCGACCCACGCGAACCTGTAGAGGTCGGTCCCACCCAGCCGCTCGCAGACCGTTCGGGCGACATCCGAGCGGTCCGAGGCGCCGATGACCTGCTGCATCACGGTCGCAACCAGCGAGTTGATCCGCTGGACCCGGTCGAGTTGCTGGGCTAACCGTTCGACGGTCTGCTCGGTATCCTTGCTCGGCGTGCAGTCCCGGACGTACACGAGCGCACCATCGTCGACGCGGACGTCGACCGCGAGCCACCGGTCGATCAGCGGGTAGTATTCCTCGAACGACGTGTGAGTTGGCGACGCGCCATCGAAAGCCTCTCGCAGCGTCCCGGCGGCCGACTTCGGGAATCCCTCCTCGATCGCCGACCCGCACAGCGCGGACGGGTCGGTCTCAAGCAGCGTTCCTGCGGTGTCGTTGACGTTGATAACGACACCTTCGTCCGTCGTTTCGATGACCCCAATTGGGGCCCGTCGTAATCGATCGTCCATCGTGTCTGAATCACCGCCGTTTTCCTCCGCATCGGCGTCGTCGGATCGTTCAGTCATCGTCCGCGATCGGTCGAAATCCGAACCTGGCGCCGCCACTCGAGCCCTCCGCGATCGAAACGCACCATTCGTGCGCGCGGGCGATTTGCTCGACGATCGTCAACCCGAGGCCGGTTCCGCTCCCGGTTTCGGTCGACGAATAGCCGGGCTCGAACACCCGCTCGCGCTCGTCAGGCGGGATCCCGACCCCGTCGTCAGCGACGAAGAACCCGCCGTCGACGCTCCCAACCCGGACACGGACCACGTCGGTGCGGTTCGAATTCGTTGCGTCCTGCCCGCCCGTCGAACCGTGTTCGACAGCGTTTCGGAACAGGTTCTCGAACAGCCGCTGCAACCGGTCGGGGTCGGCGTCGATCCTCGGAAGATTCTCCGCAACATCGAGTGACGCCGTCCCGGTGTCGACGATCGCCCAGGCGTCCGACGCCACGGCGCCGATCTCGACGTCCGCGGTCACGTCCAGGGCGCGCTCCCCCCGAGCCAGCGTGAGCGCATCCCGGATGATCCGCTCCATCCGATCGTGGGCGTCCTCGACCTGGTCGAAGTGGTCCGACTCGCCCGTCTCCTTGGCCGCCCGGAGGTGCGCCTTCGCGACGTCGAGCGGGTTCCGCAGGTCGTGAGTGATGACACTCGCGACGCGGTCGAGTTCGACGTTTCCGGTGCTCTTCGATGCCGGTTGGGTCACCAGGACGTACCCGTCCCAGTCGACTGCGTCGCCGCCGTCCGTTCCGTCATCGCTGTTGCCACGGTTCGATCTGCCGACGCTGCGAAGCCGAACTGGCCGTCGTTGGGGGTCGGCATCGTCGGCTGATCGGACTCCAATCTCGACGTCAATCGCGTTCCCATCGGCGAGCGCGGTGCAGGCGTCACCGACCGTCGCCTCGTCGACCGCGCCGTTTCGCACCAGCCACTCGTGGACGCTCGTTCCGTTCGACGCGGCGTCGAACGCCGCATCGAACGCATCGTTCGTCACCGATATCTTTGGAGTTCCGTCCACGAGGTCGTAGCCGAGGACTGGCTCCGGAATTGCGTCGATCGCGACGGCGTCGGGCTCATCCGTCCGAGCACCCCCCCGAGGCTCCGTCATGGAGATCACCGACTCCCTGCCTCTGGGGGTACACGATCAGGTGGGTCCATCCGACGAATCGCGTCGGGCGTTCGAACCGCCGCCCAGCGTAGTGCTGTCGAAGTCATGCGCTCATCGTTGTTGCTCTGTTCCCATAGACGCACACTCTAGTAATACCGAAATTCGATGTGAAACGTGTTTCGACTGACCGACACGAAGCCGCTCCGACGGCAGTCGAACCCGCCATCCGCGCCGCACTGCGCCATAGTCGCTGTTCTCGTCGATAGCGTTGGCACCCGAGAAAAGGTGTTTCTCGGCGCGATAAGCGGCGGCGGTCGTTTTTCCCACCGCCTCCGAAATCGCAGCTATGACGGCAATCATCGCCGACGGGCTGTCGAAGCGATATGCAACGGTCACGGCGCTGGATCGGGTGTCCCTCTCCGTCGAAGAGGGTGAGATTTTCGGGTTTCTCGGGCCGAACGGGGCCGGCAAGTCGACGTTTATCAACATCCTGCTGGACTTCGCGCGGCCGACCGACGGATCGGTCGAGCTGTTAGGTCACGACTGCCAATTAGCTGGCGTCACGGCACGCGAGCGCGTCGGCGTGCTTCCCGAGGGATACTCGGTATTCGACCGGCTCACCGGCCGCCAACACGTAGAGTACGCCGTTCGATCCAAGAACGCCGACGACGATCCGGTCGAGATCCTCGACCGTGTCGGCGTCCGGGAGGCAGCCGACCGTCCGGCCAGCGACTACTCCAAGGGGATGAAACAGCGCCTCGTACTCGGGATGTCGCTCGTCGGTGATCCCGACCTGTTGATCCTCGACGAACCGACGTCGGGTCTGGACCCGAACGGCGCCGCTGAAATCCGGTCGATCCTCCGTGAGGAGCGCGAGCGCGGCGCGACGATATTCTTCTCCAGTCACATCCTCGAACAGGTCGAGGCGATTTGCGACCGCGTCGCCATCCTCCAGGCTGGCGAACTCGTCGCCGTCGACTCGATCGACGGGCTCCGACAGTCGATCGGCGGCGGCACCAAGCTCCTGATCGACATCGACGAACTGGACGATTCGACGCCCGAGGCGATCCGCTTGATCGACGGCGTCGAGACGGCCACGGTCCGCGACGGATCGACGCTCGAGGTGACCTGCACGAACGATGCGAAGATGGACGTCGTGGTCGAACTCCAGCGCCTCGAGGCGGACGTGATGAATTTTCGGACCGAGGAGGCGTCACTCGAAGACATGTTCGTCGCGTACACGGGTGGCAAACGAGAATGAACTGGCAGAACATCGCGCGAACGGACGGCGCGCTTGCCGCGAAGCCGCGGTCGACTCGCCTGCTTCTCGGGCTCCCGTTCGCGGCGATTCTCGCGGCGGCGTACCTCTATCCGGTGCTCGGCACCGACCCGATCACGACCGCTCGCTTCGCCGGGTTCGTCGACGGCTGGCTCGCCACCGTCATTCCACTGGCCGGCACCGTGCTTGGATACGACGCGGTCGTAAGCGAGCGCGAATCCGGCGCGCTGTTGCTTTCGTTGTCGCTGCCCCACGGACGGGACGACATCGTCCTCGGAAAGGTCGTAAGCCGCGTCGGGCTGTTGAGCGGCGCCATCCTCGCCGCGATGGTCGTCGGCGCGGGACTCGTCGTGTATCCGTTTGGCCGACTCGACGCCGTGCGGTTCGTCGGTTTCGTCGCGACGACCGTCGCATTCGGGGCGATCTGGACCAATCTCGGAATCGCTGCGTCGCTTTCGACCGCGACCAAACAGCGCGCCTTCGTGCTCGCGTTCGGGCTGTCCATTCTGTTCGTACTGGCCTGGGACGGCCTTGCCGGCGCCCTCCGGTTCAGTCTAAACCGAGCCGGCGTCGTCGACGGCGCCCTGCCCGGTCCCGTCCAGTTCGTATTCGATCTCGAGCCCGGCGTCGTCTTCCAGCGGGTGACGGTGGGCTTTCTCGACCCGAGTACCGACGTCGACGGCCCCTGGTATCTCGGCGAGTGGGTCGCGCTCGCCGTTTTCGTTCTCTGGCTGGTCGTCCCCCTGGCCTTGGCCTACGGCCGCTTCGCCGGCAGTGATCTGTCATGAGCTGGCGAGACGTCGCGCACAAGGACATCTACGATGCCAGCCGATCCCGGACTATCTGGGTGCTGTTCGGACTCCTGTCGCTCCTGTTTGTCGGCTACGCGGCCGCGTACGCCTCCGTCGGCGACGGGACGTTCACAGGATTCGTCACCGGCGTCGTCGGGCTCGTCGACCGCGTCCTGCCGCTACTCGGAATTCTGCTCGGTTACCGGGCGATCTCCGACGACCGGAATGCCGGGAGTCTCTTGCTCTCCATGGCGTTCCCGCAGTCGCGAGGGGACCTGCTCGTTGGGAAGACGCTGGGTCGGACAGTCGTGTTGCTGGTTCCGACGCTCCTGGGGCTGTCGATTGCCGGGCTCTACGCGGCACTGCGGTACGGGATCGAGGGCGCAATCGCGTATCCGTGGTTCCTGTTCGCCACCGCCCTCTACGGCGGGTCGTTCGTCGCGGTCGCCGTCGCGCTCTCGGCGTCGACCACGAACGACCGCCGGATCACCTACGGTGCCGTTGGGGCGTACCTGCTAGTGGTGGTTCTCTGGCGCAGCCTTGTTTCGTTCGCCGTGGCGTTCCTCCACCGCTTCGACCCCAGCCTGGGAACGCCCGACTGGGCGCTGGTGCTCCAGTTAGTCGAACCCGGCGAAGCGTACGCCCGCCTCCTTGACGTGGGGTTCGACGTCGAACGAGCGAGTCGGTACGTGGGGGACGGAGCCCCGGCGTTCGTCGACTGGTGGGCCACCCTGGCGGTCCTGCTCGTCTGGATCGCGGTGTCACTAGCCGTCGGCCACCGTCGGTTCGGGGCCAGTGATCTGTGATCGAGTCGGTTCGCTCAACCGTTTCGGCGACAGCGGTGGCCACCGAAACGGCGATCAGACGCCGGGGCCCAGACCGCTGTGTTCATTACAGTCGGTTCTCAAGAACGCGGGACGAATAGAATTATGTCGCTCATCGAGACGTTCGCGGCAGTCGGTCTCGACGCGGGAGCCGTCGCGCTGCTGGCCTGGACGACCTGGCTCGGCGTCCGATCACGGGACCGGCCCAGTGCACTCCCATTCATCGCCATACTGGCCCTCCTGACGATCATGGGGTTTCTCTCGTTGCTGGCGGAACTCCCCGGCGCGTCGGCGGTTCCGGTACTGTCGACGGTGGTCGACTTCGGCCAGTTCGGCGTCGGCATCGTCCTCCCGGGAGTGTGGGTCGTGTACGCGCTCAGTTACACCGGCCGGGGAACCGGTCTGACGCGATTTCGGGTCGCCATGTTCCTGGGGATCGGGATGCCGATCGTCCTGAGCGCCATCGTCATCGCCGCCCGGCCCCCGACCTCCGTCATCGAACCGTTGGTGGCGTCGTTTCTCGGGACGGAGATCATGTTCCTGCTGGGGCTCTTTACGTACGGGACGTACCTCCTGATCGGACACGGCTGGAACCACGCCCGCATCTCCAAGGGGCAGATCGCGATCGTGATCTCGGCGGTCGCGGCGCCGTATGTCGCCGGTGCGATGGGGAATAGCGAATCCATCACGGACGGCGTGACCGTCGGCCTCCTCGCCTCCGGCGGGTTGTTCGCGGTCGCGGTACGGCGCTATCCAGTGATGACCGGCTTCCCCAAGGCCGATTACGTCGCTCGAACGCGCGTCGTCGAGGCGCTCCGGGAAGCGGTCGTCGTGCTCGACTGGGAGGGCCACGTACTCGACGCCAACGCGACGACCACGGAGCTGTTCGACCGGTCTCCGGCGTCCATGATCGGCGAACCGATCCACTCGGTCGTCGACGGACTCGAGGGAAGCGATCTCTCGGCGGGCGCAACGGGGACGGTCAGCCTCCAGACGACGAAGGGGCGACGACGGTTCCAGTTCAGCGTCTCGGCGGTCGACGACGCCGAAGCCGACGGCGAAAGAGGGGCCGACCCGGTCGCCAGAACCCTACTGTTACGGGACGTTACCGACCGCCAGACGCGCGAACAGCGGCTCTCGGTGCTCAACCGCGTCCTACGGCACAACGTTCGGAACGAATTGGACGTCGTCCTCGCGTACGCCGATCGGATCGAAGACGAGGATGTTCGAGACAGGATCCGCGATAGCGCGACCGACCTCGTCGAACTCAGCACCAAGGCCCGGGATGCCGAGGACGTGATGACGGCCAGTGCGGGCTCGCCGGAAGCGGTAGATCTCGCTGCCGTCGCCCAGGACGTCGTCGAGCAGTACCGAACTGAGGACCGTTCGTGCGATCTCTCACTGTCCCGCCCGGACGAACTGATCGTTTCGTCGCACCGGTCCGTCGTCCGTCAGGTGCTGTCGGAACTCGTCGACAACGCGATTGCGCACGCCGACGGGTCGCCCCGCGTCGAGGTCACTGTTAGCGCTGCCCCTGGTGGTGCCGCCGAACTTGTCGTTTCGGACGACGGGCCTGGAATTCCGGACCGGGAACAGGAGATTTTGGACGCCGGAACGGAGACACAACTCGAGCACGGGAGCGGCATCGGACTCTGGTTCGTTACCTGGGCCGTCACGCAACTCGGCGGTGACCTCTCCTTCCGCGAGAACGATCCGACCGGGAGCGTCGTGACAGTCCGTCTCTACGACGCCGAGTACGTCTCGTGACGCTTCTGAAAAAATTGGTATCGTCGGCCGGGTGTGCTTTCCCTACCAGTCCTCGGTCTGGGAACCTCGTTCCGTCCGGGCGTCGTTGATGATCGTGTACACGTGGACCGGGACGATAACGATGCCCAGCAGCAGGTAGTTCAACGTCAGTAGGTTGATCACTGCCAGCTTCGTTCGGCCGACGTAGTAGTACGCGACCGGCGATAGCACGAGCGCCAGCACGAGTGCGACGGGCGTGGACTTGTCAGCGATCGCCGGTTCCTGGCGTCCGTCGTCGTCAGCGGGTGACCTATTCGTCGCCATGGGTGTCAGAGGGGGTGATCGAGCTGCGCCGATAGAGCGCGTCTCCGAGCGCGGTCGTGGCCGCGACGATGCTCGCAATCCTCGTCTTGCTCACCTCCATGTCTGATCGATGGATCGGCTACCAAATAGGTCCCGAGGCAGGGTCTCTGCCACGGAAACACTCGCCCCGACGTCCCAGCATCGTGAGGTGACTTCGGTCGACGGCACGAGGGCGGCCCGGCCTATCGCCGTCGCGGAGACGACGGTGTTTCTCCCCGAGAGATTCGTTGTGGCCGTTTACTGTCATCTCGGCACGATTTGGCGTATGGGAAACGTGACTGCACAGACGCACCGTGCCGGCACCCGCTCGAGGCGGGCGTTCCTCGCCGCGAGCGGAACGGCCATACTGACGGTGACAGCGGGCTGTACAGCCGTCGTAGACTACGTGGGGAACCGACTGCTCGAACAGGTAAACGTGTTCAACGAAACCGATCGGCGAGTCGCCGGCACCATCTCTGTCGCCGGTCCCGCCGGTGAAAGCGTGCTCAACGGGGCGTTCGATCTCGCTCCGTCTACTGACGAAAACGGCGCTGACGGGTCGGACTCCGAGGACGACGAACGATCGGTCGCGACGTACGACGACGTATGGGACGAGGCAGGGTCGTACGAAGCGACCGTCGAACTGGACGACACCGAGATCGACGGGCGTTCGCACGCCAGCGATACGCTGACCATCGACGATCCCGACGTGCAGATCCTCGGCGTCGCGCTCGGCTTAGACGACGTCGAAGAACCGATCGAATTCCGCGTCGGCGAGAGCCTCTCGGACCTGGCCGGAACGTGAGACGCCGCCACATCGTCCCCGTCACCTCTCCGCGCCACCTGACTGTAGCGGCCACTCTCCCCCCGTTTCTGACAGAGAGATTGTAATTACTGGTTGATAATGGGACGATCGCAATCCCTCCCTGTACATGACGCACGAAAGACGAGACGACGATGCCTCAGCGGACTAACAACCGCGGCCGGCGCTTCCCTCGCTGGCTGTCTCGGCGACACCGCGGAAAACGACCACCACGACGCAGACGGGGGCAACGGCTCGAGCAGCAAATCGGATCCCGGGAAGGAAGAGCAGACCCGGTCCGACGACGTGTCAGAAACGCCCGAAGGGACGCTCCGACAGTACGTCGAGGCCAGCGCGGAGGGGGACGATCCGGCCGCGGTCGGCACCTACTTCCACCCCGTCCACCCCTTCCACCCGGACAATCTAGACGCCGAGAATGCCGAGGAACGGCTGTTGAAAGACGACCCGATATCCGTGATCGAGACCGAGATACGGGACCGGGACGTGACCCCCGAGACCGTCCTCTCGGTCCCGATCCTGCAGGCGACGAGCGTCGAACGGGACGCGATCGCCGATGCGATCGACGGCGAGCGGACGGCGCTCGTCGACGTGACGGTGACGGGCGAGAACGGGGAGACTACCGATTTCAACGCCGTGACCGTCACGGCCGATGGCGAGTGGACGATCCTCGCATGGGCGGTCAGAGCGGGCGACGAATCTACTGAACCGAGCGACAAGTCGAACGTGCCATCGTCGTTCGACGCGCGGGTCGTCGAGGACGTCACGTTCGACACCGAAGCCGATCTCGCTCGAGTCCACTTCGTAAACTCGCCGGTAGCCGACAGCGTGACCGCCACAGCGGAGAACGCGTACTCCTCGAGGTCGTCGAATACTCCGAAGCCGATCGACTACTTCGACCTCTCTCTCTCGATCCGGAAGGCGACGAGGTGCTCGTGACCGCGACGGTCGACGGCAAAACCCGACCCGTCCACCGCGAGCAGTACCCGCCGTCCGAGCGAGTCGTCGATGAGATCGCGTTCGACGAGCGACCCGACAACGCACTGGTCGACGCGATCGCCCGGGTCGAGTTCACGGGCCAGCAAACGGGCGATCGAGCCGCCGTCGCATCGACAGTCCAGGGCGACAAAACGTCGATTGGGCCAGCAGAGAGTGTGATGCATCTCACCGTCGGCATTGACCCAGGGGGCGACGAAGTTGTCGTGACGCTGACGGACGACGACGAGCGCGAGGAAATCCACCGCGATCGATATTATCCGTAGCGATGTCAGATTGGACTAGTTGACACCGTCCAGGTAGCGCGGTTTGAGATGTGAGCAGGTCAGAGAGTGGGTCTGAAATGATGCTCGTAGACCTGCTCAGCGAGGGCTACGCGGCGGAATTTGATGAGTCTTGGGAGCGTGAGCGGACGGCGAACACCCTCATCAAGCAATCTGGCACCGAGTACATCGGCTGGCTGACAGCGTTCTAGACCCGCGACGGATTCGCCGTCGCGGGCCACCATTGATCAGACAGCTGTTAAGATCAATGAAAACTGGACTTGGGTATAGGCTACAATAGACATCGATTCACGGTTGATTCTCGATGTCACAGTCTTCGGACAGAGAGGGACTGATCCAGCCGCTGCATTCGTTCGTAGATTGTCCGAGAAACACGATCGCTCCGAAACTGTGTTTCTCGTCGACGGCTACGGCTATCTGACTACCCTCGCTCGGTTCGGGTTGAGCGGTCAGTTCGACTACGTCGAGAAAAACCTGATCGAGAAGTGGTTTCACACCCTCAAAATGCGGGTCGGTCGCTTCCATAACTCGTGGGTCGGCAGTCGGACGAGCATCAGAGAGTAGCTTGAATAGTTTGTACATTACTATAACACACAACGACCACACCTGACATTTAATCGACAGACGCCAGCAGAGGTGCTAAACTAGGCAATGCCCGGTACACTACTTCTGAATTCCGTGCGGTTGTTAGTCCAGTCGACGGAGGCCAGACGGACCCAGGACGATCCGAATCGGCCCTCGAGAAAGTATGCGAACTCGGTGTCGTGACCGCCGGCCCGCGTGGCTTCCGTTACCCACTGAAAGCCTTGCCAGACGACGAGACGCGGAGTCTTGAACTCCTCGCTCGAGCAGACGCACCGCCCACGAATTACCGGCCGAGAGACGGCCGCCGCGCCTGGATCGACTCACCGGTTTCCAGCGAGACTGTCTTGAGGCCCACGCCCGGTCGAGCGTGAGGACCCCACCGATCCCGACGACCCGGACCACCGCGCGACCACCGACCGACTCACCGGTGCCGGACACGCTCCTCATCCAGCGCGCCGAACGCCTCGCCGTCCTCTGTCGAGGCAAGGTCGGCGAACAGCCGAGAGGGGCGACTGCTGCGGTTCGCGAAAACGCAGGAGGATTTCGAACGAACCACCCGGCGACTAATGCTACCCCCAGAACGTCGCGTTGCCAAGACAGTAGAGAAACGCCACCCACCCGATGAAGAGCCCCCCGATTATCACCAGGAAATCTGCCAGTTTCGTGCCGACGACGAAGTCGTATCCGATAGCGATCGTTAGCAGAACTAACGAAATGCCGATGAGAACGTGACAGATTCGTTCGGCTCGTGGCTCCATACGCTATCATATCCCAATCCGGGATAAATAGCCTATCTCAGGATCCGATGAATTCGACAGGCTGCGACGTGTCCGTCACACCGCCGCCGGCTCACAACCGCGCGATGCCCGTATCACAGACCACGCGAGATCGAAGCCCGTTCGCGTCCGAAAACCGATCGAATAACGCAGAGAGCCGGACGTCGTGGCTCGCGAGCACGCCGCCGTCCTCGAGATGCTCCAGTGCGGTCTCGTACTCGAAGCGCATGTGCGGGAGCCGGTGATCCGAATCGTGGAGGAACAGGTCGACGGGGCCGACGCGCTCGAGCAGGTCGGGGACCACCTCCCGCGCATCGCCCCGGTGGAGGTGCCAGTGCTCGCGACACCGGTCGGGGATCAGGTGACCGTACTCGAACGGGCCGGGCGGCCCGCCGGGGAGGTCCACAGAGTGAAGCGTTCCGCCGCCGTTTTCGACCATCGCGGCGAGGATGTGGGCGTCGAACGAGCCGAAGAGGACGCCGGTCTCGACGGCGGTCTCGATGCCCAGCGCGCGACAGACGACGTAGACGGTGACGCCGTCGCGCCAGTGGGTGGTGTCGGTGGCGACCCCGGCCTCGTGAATCTCGGCGACGCGATCGGCGTAGGTGTCGTGGAACCACTCGAGGGACTCGTACTCGCGTTCGTACTCCCGGAGTTCGGCGGCCGACGCCGGAAGAATCTCGGCGAGACGGTCGGCGCGTTCGCGGGTCTCGCGACCGTAGTCGAGGCGGCGGCGCTCGAGTCCCAGTCGGGCCTTCCGGAGCGCGTAGATCGCGTCGCGAACGGAGCCGAGTCGCGTCACCGGTACCCCAGCGCCTCGAGGCGCGAGCCGACGTCGTCGTTCGTCGTCGTCCGTTCGTCGCGGATCGCGTCGGGGAGGGCCGGATCGTAGGTGTCCCGGTTCCGTCCCTGCCTGACCACCCAGGGAACCCGCCGGAGCGCGGGGACCGGTGTCCCTGGCGGGTGCGACCAGACGCCGAACTCGCCGAGGCCGTTCCCGTGATCGCTGGTCATCGCGACGGTCCCGTCACAGTTCGCGAGCAGTCGGGAGACGTCGTCTAAGACCCACTCGAGGTTGTCCCGGTAGGCACCCCAGACCGCGTCGAACGAGAGGTCGCCGTCGCGAAGGCGCAACCAGGGGTCGTTCATGGAATCCCCGTCGTCGTCCGCTTCGGCCTCGGCCTCGGCGATGGCCTCCAGCGCCTCGCGTTCCTCGGGCGAGAGATCGGCGAGGTCGAGGTCGTCCTGGTGGCCGTCATCGTCGGTGAACTGCCCCCAGTGTTCGATGTCGGCCGAGCCGAAGAACCACTCCGCGCGCGATCGGAAGGGCGCGTGCGGTTGCATGTAGTGGACGATGATACGGTCGACGTCCAGTCGCTCGCGCTCGCGCCAGATTGCGATCGCGGCGTCGGTCAGCGACTCCGGCGGAATCGTCGAGATGTCGTCGTCGACCCAGTCGTCCCGCCAGGCCTCGTGAAAGACGGCGAAATCGTCGCTCGTCAACGGAAGGACGTCGTCGGAGGTGACGAGAAGGTGGTCACACGGTTGTGACGAAAACGGATTCCCGGTCACGTACGCGGTCCGTGACATCACCTCGTTGTACGCCGGACTGAAAGTCCGATCCATCCACTCGGCGGACTGCGAGCCGACCGACCAGAGGGAGCCGACCCGGTCGGGGTCGGGAAGCGCGTGGTGGCCCGCGGCCGCGACCTCGCGCATGAGATCGAGGCGGCAGCCGTCGAGTATACAACAGACGTCCCACTCGCGCTCCCAGATGGGCGTCGCTGGGAGAAATCGCGAAAGTGCGACCCCGAGACGGCCGGTCGCGATCTTTCCTGGTAACGTCGCAAAGTCCATCGGCGTCTGCTCCTATCTGATTTCTGGATGCGATTCTGTTAGAAGCTTTTGATCGTGCGACTATTTCGCAATCCCCGACGACGGACGACGCGTCCACGAGCCGTCCCTCCCACCCCGCGCCGTCTGACGAACGCCGTTGGGACTCGTCCGAAACTATGCCATACGGTAACAAGGCTTATTACACCGCTGTTCGTAGCGTTGTTCGAGGACCGACGAGACAGGTCCGTGTGACGAAATGAGCTCCTCACCACCGGAAACCGAAACGTACGAAGTCACGCTCTCCAGAGACGAACGATGGGTCGTCCACTACGTCGTGTCGAACCGCCTCGACGACGCGCTCGACGCAGACGAAACCCCGCCGGAGTGGATTCTCGAGGTACTCGAAACCGTCGAGACCGGCGGCGAGACGGACCGATTCACCGGCACCCAGGCCGACCGTCTCTACGACGCGGTGACCGCGTACGTCGACCGTGAGGAGACGCCGGACCGGGACGTCAGCGACGGATCGACCGTCCTCGACCGACTCGAGGACGTCCGCAACGCGCGAGCGTAGCTCGTCGGCCGTCTTTTCGCGCAATTAGTCGGCTATCCGAATCAACTACCCCGACCCGTCGTCACGGGCGCGTCGTCGCCCAGACGGCCGTGATCGCGAGTACGACGGCGGGCGCAAGCGGCAGGATCAACAGCGCGAAGCGATAGCCTTCCCCACCGGGTGGAACCAGAAAGATGGCGGCCGGAGCGACGAGAAACGCGAAAACGATGACGGCGACGAGCAACCAGCCGCGCCAGTCGAACCTGCGATCGGCCGCGTCGGGGTGGCGCGATCCGCTCCGCGGGTCGCGGTCGCCCGACGTCGCGACTCGCCCGTCGCCGTCCGCGTCGCCGTCGAACGCCGCAGGGTCGTGGACGTAGCCGCTGTCGTCGCTCGAACTCACGGTCGTCAGTTTCGGGCGCGCAGTGAAAGCCCTCACGATTCCGGGGCCGACCGGACTCGACCAGTCTCGAACGGCGCCGCTCGAGCGCGCCGACCCGCTACAGTTCGCTGTCGGGACGGACGACGACCTTGCCGAACCCTTCGCGATTCTCGATGATCTCGTGGGCGCGCCGGGATTCGCTCATCGGCAGTTCCTCGCGGATCGCCGGTTCGAAGGTGCCGTCCCAGACGAGGTCCATCACGTCGTCGACCTGGTCGGGCGTGGCCATGGTCGAGCCGATGATCTCGAGTTGGTTCCAGAAGATGCGCGGGATGTCAGTCTCCGGGTTGCCGCCGGCGGTGCCGCCGCAGGTGACGAGTCGGCCGCCCTTGGCGAGGCTCGCGAGCGAGTCCTGCCAGGTGGGCGCGCCGACGTGTTCGACGACGACGTCGACCCCGCGCCCGCCCGTCTCGGAGCGGACCCAGTCCGCGAAGTTCTCTTCCTCGTAGTTACAGACGTGATCCGCACCGTGCTCGCGGGCGTAGTCGAGTTTCTCCTCGGAACTGCCAGTCGCGTAGACCTCCGCACCCGCGTAATCCGCGATCTGGAGGGCCGCGTGACCGACCCCGCCGCTCGCACCGAGGACCAGGACCGACTCGCCGGCCTCGAGGTCCGCTCGTTCGATCAGCATCCGCCAGGCGGTCTGGAAGACCAGACAGCTCGAGCCGGCGACCGTCCAGTCGACGTCTTCCGGGACCGGAATCAGGTTGTCCTCGTCGATCGCGGCGTACTCGGCGTGGATACCCGGAACGTGCTCGCCGATGATGTGAAAGCGCGGATCGAGCGTCGGGTCGTCCATCCGCAGGTCGCCGACACCGGCCGAGAGCGCGACGCGGTCGCCTTCCTCGAACCGAGTGACGTCCTCGCCGACTTCCTCGACGATCCCCGCCCCGTCGCTTCCCGGGATGTGTGGCATCTCGAGGTTCAGCCCCGGCATCCCCCGTCGGGTCCAGATGTCGAGGTGGTTGAGCGCTGCTGCTTTGACGTCGACCAGTACGTCGCCCCGTCCGACCTCGGGATCGGGCACTTCGCCGTACTCGAGGACGTCCGTGTCGCCGTGTTCGGTAACTTTGACTGACTGCATGTACAGTGGGCAACGGAAACACGGTGCATAACACTTCGGCAATCCGTCCGCAGTGCCTCTTTTTCGGCCAGTGGTTTTATTCGCCGGCCCTCGAACAAAGCCTATGAGCGAATCGAGCGCGAACGATAGTCACGGGTCCGCAGCGCAGTCGCTCCGTGTCGCCGTCGTCACTATTTCGTCCGATCGGGGTCTCGAGGACGATCCGGCGGGAACGGCGCTCGTCGAGGGACTCGAGGGCGCGGGAATCGAGATCACGGTGCGAGAACACGTCAATTCGGATTACGACCAGGTCCAGTCGATCGTTTCGCGACTCATCGACCGCACGGACGTCGAGCTCGTCATCACCGCCGGTGGAACGAGCGTCGAACCCGACGACGACGCCCTCGAAGCCGTCGAGCCGCTGCTCGAAAAGGAGCTGACCGCCTTCGCCGAACTGGTCACTGCACTGGCGTACGACCGGATCGGGACGCGAGTCGTCACCGTCCGAACGCTCGCGGGCGTCGCCGAGGGAACACCCGTCTTTTGTCTCCCGGGCACCGCGGACACGGCCACCCTCGCGCTCGAGGAAATCATTCTCTCCGAGGCGGAGACGGTCGTCGAACTCGCCCGGGAGGACGACCCGGACACCGAAGGCGAACGCGGTGAAACCGGGGGCGACCGTGCCAGCGCAGGGACCGACGACGAGGCGGCCGACAGAGAGGCGTGACGCTCCGCTCGATTCCCTTCGTCGAGGCTGCGTTTGGATGGAAGCGGCCGCGTACACCTGGTTTCGGCCGGTCCCGAACTCGCTCACCGGGAGTGCGATACGACTCGAAGAGCGGTCCGCGGTGATTCGGGTTCGATAACTCCATGGAAACGAGTCGTCGTCGCTGACGAGGGTGCCGTCGCTGACTGTCGGTAACGTGGACTCGGTGGACAAGCAGCGCGGTCTCGGAGTGGTCCATCCCCGGGACGCGGCGTAATCACCGCGCCCCGATTGCCAGAATCGCAGGGTGTGACGCGAGCCGGTGGGGCGGGCCCGCGTCAACGAGAATCGGTTGGCAGTAGTGGGGGAAGGGTGCTGTGGTGGGGTTGCTGGAAGTCGCGGGTACAGGTGGTGGGTGCCATCGGTGGGGTCTGCCCGTCGACCTCCGTCCGTCGGTACCCGCGACTGCTACTTGAACGGCGGTGATGGTATACCGATCTTACACCGAATTCCGCCGAATTTAATACGAATTCAGTCCGCCGAAACCGGACTCGAGACTGTTCATACGACGGTTATAGCGTCTGGATGGCCGAACGGGTCACGGAACCGGGATCGGAGAAACCGTATCTGGGCTTTGGCCGCTCGGCCCGACCGTCGGCCGACCGCTCGACGCGTCAGTCGACGAGTTCGTCGGCGACGACGCTCGCGTCGACGAGCTGTGGGTCGATCGCCAGATCGAGTTGACCTTTGACGAACTCGGGGACCGTCCTGCGGGCGTAGACGACGGTGCGGACGTCTCCGTTCAGGTCGCAGACGATCGGGATCGTCGTCGCCTGCCCGATATCGGTCAGCACGTACAGATCGGCGGCGACGATCCCCGCCTCCTCGAGTTGCGGCCGAGAGATGACGCCCTCAAGGCGGGTCACGTCGACGCCTTCGGTCTCGAGTGCCGCTGCGAGGTCGTTCTCGTCGGGGCCGGCGACGATTGCGGTCGTGACCGGACTCATTCGTACTCGATAGTCGCGGGCGGTTTGTGGGTCACGTCGTAGACGACGCGGGCGACGTTCTCGTTCGCTCCCGTGATCCGCGATTGGATGCGCTGGAGCGTCTCCCAGTCGATCTCCTGGGCGCGAGCGGTCATCCCGTCGCGGGAGTCGACCGAGCGCACGGAGACGACCCAGCCGTGAACTCGGTTGTCGCCCTTGACGCCCGTCGCTTTACCGATGACGGCCGCGAGGGCTTGCCACGGATCGTACTCCTCGAGTTCGTCCTCGACGACGTAACAGGCCTGGCGGGCCACCTCGAGTTTCTCCTCGGTGACTTCCCCGATGACCCGAACTGCGAGCCCGGGACCCGGGAACGGCATCCGTTCGGCGACGATTTCGTCGAGACCGAGGTGGCGGGCGACCTCGCGGACCTCGTCCTTGTAGAGGTCCCGGACCGGTTCGACGATACCCTCGAAGTCCACCACGTCGGGCAAGCCACCGACGTTGTGGTGGGACTTGATCCCGCCTTCGCTCTCGATGCGGTCGGGGTAGATCGTCCCCTGAACGAGATAGTCCGCGTCCGCGTCCGTCGCTTCGCGCTCGAACTCGCGGATGAACTGCTCGCCGATGACCTCACGTTTCTCCTCGGGGTCGGTGACGCCGGACAGCGCCTCGAGGAAGCGGTCTTTCGCGTCGACGACGCGAAGCGACTCCATGTAGTCGAACGTCTCTCGTATCTGATCGGTCTCGCCTTTCCGCATCAACCCGGTGTCGACGTACACCGGGGTCAGGCGATCGCCGATGGCCTCGTAGGCCAGGGCGGCGGCGACCGAGGAGTCGACACCGCCCGAGAGGGCGATGACAGCGTTGGCATCGCCGATTTCCTCGTCGATCTCTGCGACTGCGTCGGGGACGAACGTGTCCGTATCTACCATCAGTGAGTTACCTCCGTTTCGGTGTCCGCGTCGGTATCGTCTGTGTCTGCAGCGGTTTCGTCGGTGGCGCCGTCAGCGCCGGATCGCTCGAGAACGGCTTCGACGAGCCCGAGGAACGGCGGGCTCGGCTGGCCGGGTCGGGACGTGTACTCGGGATGGAACTGCGTCCCGAGGAAGAACGGATGCGTCTCGAGTTCGAGAATCTCCATCCGGTTGCCGGCGGTACCCGAGAATACCAGCGGCTCGTCTTCGAACCGGTCGAAGTACTCGGGGTTGACCTCGAATCGGTGGCGGTGTCGCTCGGAGCAGGACGTATCGCCGTAGAGGTCGTAGGCCAGCGTCCGGGGTTCGATGACCGTCGTGTGTTCGCCGAGTCGCATCGTCCCGCCCATGTCGTCGACCTCGTACTGTTCGGGCAGGATGTCGATGACGGGGTGGGGCGTGTCCTCGTCCATTTCGGCCGAGTGAGCGCCGTCGAGGCCGAGTACGTTCCGGGCGTACTCGACGACGGCCATCTGGAATCCCAGACACAGCCCGAGGAAGGGGATGTCGTTCTCGCGGGCGTACCGGACCGCTTCGATCTTGCCCTCGGAGCCCCGCATGCCGAACCCGCCAGGGACGATGATCCCGTCGACACCCTCGAGTTGGCCGTCGTGACCGTCGCTCAGGTCGTCGGCCGCCACCCAGTGGACGTCGACGTCGATACCGACCTCGAAGCCGGCGTGTTTCAGCGACTCGTGGATCGACATGTACGCGTCCTCGAGATCGTATTTGCCGACCAGCGCGACGTCGACCGTGCCGGTCTTGTCGGTCGTGACGATTTCGCGCCAGTCGTTCGTCCGTTCGCCCTCGGGCAGCGCCTCGTCCGCGAGGCCGAAGTGTTCCAGGACGTACTGGTCGAGTCCCTCCTCTTCGACCATCAACGGCACGTGATAGACGTCGTCGACGTCGGGGTTCGAGAACACCGCCTCGGTAGGAATGTCACAGAACAGCGCGATCTTCTCTTTGGTCTGTCGGTCGAGGCGGTCGTCACACCGGCCCACGATGACGTCCGGCTGGAGGCCGATCGAGCGGACTTCCTTGACCGAGTGCTGGGTCGGCTTCGTCTTCTGCTCGCCGTTTTTCGAGTACGGAACCAGCGTGACGTGCGTAAAGAGGACGTTCTCCTCGGGTTCCTCGTGGGCAAACTGGCGCAGCGCCTCGAGGTAGGGCATCCCCTCGATGTCGCCGACGGTGCCGCCGACTTCGATGATACAGACGTCGGTGCCTTCGGCGGCTTCGCGGATCCGGCGCTTGATGTCGTCGGTGATGTGGGGGATGATCTGGACCGTCTTCCCGAGGTAGTCGCCGGCCCGCTCCTTCTCGATGACGTGCTGGTAGGTTTTGCCGGTCGTGATGTTGTGGTCCGAGGTCATGTCGATGTCGAGGAACCGCTCGTAGTTCCCCAGGTCGAGGTCGACCTCGCCGCCGTCCTCGAGGACGTAGACTTCCCCGTGCTGGTAGGGATTCATCGTTCCGGCGTCGACGTTCAGGTACGGGTCGATCTTCACCGCGGTGACGTCGAACCCGGCGTTTTTGAGGAGTCGGCCGGTGCTCGCGGCTGTGATCCCTTTGCCGAGTCCCGACATGACGCCGCCGGTGACGAAGATGAATTTGTTCCCCAGCGAGGGGTCATAATGAGTGTCCGATTCCGTCGGCATACCGAGTGTGCGCGCGACCGATTGAAAACGATTTCGGGAACGCACTGTCCCCGAGACAGGTTGTCACTCTCTTCGGTTGGCATCGCCATCCAGGCGGGACGGCGCTTCGCCGCGGCGGCAGTCGGGAAATTCGTCCGATTCCGTCGGATGGACCCCGTCTACTGAGGGCCGTCGTCCTGTATTTCGACGATTTCGGCCTGGTCGACGCGCTGCGTGTCGCCGCCCAGACGGAACTGGAGCGTCCGTCCTGGGAGGGCAGAATCGTCCCCGCCGCTCGCGTCCGACGGGACGGAAACAGCCGTGACGCCGTCGAGCGTGACGACGCGGCGCTGGATCGGATCACCTTCGTACTCGATCGTCTCCCACGTTTCCACGTCCATGTCGTCCATGTCCGCACCGAAATAGTCCTCCGAATCCGGGTTCACGGTGTCTTCAGTCTGGGACTCGCCGGTCGTCCGATTATCGTCGAACTGGACCTCCTCGTGTTTGTACTGACTGAACGTTACGAGCATGTGCCGATCCACGACGAACCGCACGGTAATGCTTACACGCGCAGTCGCGTGGACCGGTGGCTCACCGCGGACGAAGCCGGCGACGAGACGCTGTCCGCATCACCGAAGCGGGAGCGGTTGTGACGGGTAAACGGCGCCCGCCGTCGATCGTCGGCCACCGACCGGCTCGACGCCGAACCGACGGACACCATCAGACGACCGTCTCCGTTTCGCGCTCGCGATCACGGGCGGGTGCGCCGGGGAGCGTGATCGTCACCACCGATCCGTCGTCACCGCTCTCGATATCGATCGATCCGCCGGTTTCCTGGACGATCCACGTCACCAGCCAGAGTCCGACGCCCGTACTGTGTGCCAGTTGCGTTTCCACGCCCTGCATGATCGGCTCGAGTTCGTCCTCGGGGATGCCGGGTCCGTTGTCGGCCACCTGCACGCGGACGACGTCGCGATCGTCCTCCCGATCGACCGCCACGGTGATCGAAATCTCGAGGTCGGGACGGTCGGCGTGTTCGATCGCGTTCGTGACGAGTTCCTCGAGGGCGGTCGTGACGAACGGACCGGCGGTGGTCCAGGCCGCGTCCGAACTCGTCATCGTGATCCTGACGTCGGGGTGGGCCTGGCGCGTGGTTTCGACGAGCGTCGCGATTTCGGCCGCGAGATCGACCGGGCCCGACTCGTCGGCATCCAACCGCTTGACGACGCGCGCGAATTTTTCGCTTCGGTCGATGATGGTCGTCACGGCGGTATCGACACGGTCGGTGTGTTCTTGCAGCGTCGAGTTCTCGAGTTCGTCGGCGAGTAACGACGTGTGGCCCTTGACGACGTTCAACTCGGTTCGAAGGTCGTGACGAAGGAGCCGGTTGAGGACGTTCAGCCGCTGTTCGTGCTGGCGCTGCTCGGAGATATCTCGAAGGCTAATCAGCTTTCCCGTGACGAGTCCGTACCCCCGCGTCATCACCGACACGCGAACGTCGTAATAGCGGCGTTTGTCGTCGTCCACGAGCGACAGTTCGGTCTGAAGCGTCTCACCGTCGTCGGGGATCGGCGTCTCGACGACGTCAGCCAGCGGCGGACAGACGACCTCCAGTTCGCGGCCAGTCACGGCCGAACCCTCGGACCCGACGATCGCCTGTGCGGCCGGATTCGCGTCGACGACGATCCCTCGAGCGTCGACGACGAGGACCGCGTCGCTCATGGTGTCGATGAGTTCGTCGCGCGCGACCTCTTTCGCGGCGGGGACGAGTTCGAAGAGCCGATGACGAGCGACGAGTCCCAGCAGAATCAACCCGCTGTTCGCCAACATCATGATCGTCGGGTCGAAGCCGAACGGGACGACGTTCGTGATGTAGATCCCGTTTCCAACCCACGGGACGAGGACGGCGACCAGTAAGCCGATCGCCTGGCCGTCGAATCGTTGGTTCGAGAGGAATACCAGTTGCAGGATCAGCCACGTTCCGGCGATCAGTAACAGATAGGAGTACAGGGTATGGAACCAGAACACCGGTCCGAACGAAGCAGCGGGAACGGACAGTGACCCGTACCGCTCGACGCCGGTTACCGTCCTGAACAGGCCGTGGACGTCGTTCGTCCAGATCAAAATGAAGACGAGCGCGGGCACGATCAGCAACGCCGCCAGGGTCCGACGAGTTATCCACCCGTCTCGCCCCGTATACTGGAACGCGAACACCACCCAGGCGACGGGAACCACGACGATTCCGACGTACTGAACCTTCGACCAGAAGAGCATCACCGAGAGATCGGCGCTGTATATCTCGAGTAATTTCGTGAGTCCCCAGACCGTCACCCCGGCCATGAGGACGGCGATCCAGCGAGCGCCCGGGATGTCCCGGTTTCGCCAGGCGGTGACCGTGATTCCGCACGATACGACAGCGGAAAGTGCGACGAGAGGGGGGGTAGACGGAAAGATAGATCGACATAGTACCTCGCTCGATAGACGTCATTTCGTTTCTAGCAACGAGTAAGTATGGGCTGAACGGACGCGTCGTCGATCGTGGGTTGTGGGTTACGACGGACGCCCACCTCCACGTAGACGCGGAATAAAGCGGACTCGAACGAACTCGCGTGTGTCCCCGGGGTCAGGCGCAACCCCGCTCAGCGAGAAGAGTGCGCGGCCTCAGTGGACGCGAGTCGACGACGCACCGTGTTCGTTCGTGTTGGTTCGTCCGCAGCGGACACCGCAAGCGGACCGTCACTTCCCCCAGAACGGATCACGGCTGCGCTGGTTGTCGAGATACATGTTCAGCGCCTCGAGTTCGTCGCCCGGAATTTCGCTCGCGAGTTCCTGTTCGAGAATCTTCGCGTGTTTCTCGGGAATTTCGGCCCAGAGTTCGTCGTCTTCCTCGATCTGGCGGCCGACGGTCGGGCCGTCGATGGCGACGGACACGCGGTTGCCCGCGCGGGCCTCGTCGACGTCTTCGCCCTGCTCTTGAATCCCCTTGATCTGGCCGACTCGGTCGGGTTCGTTCCCCTCGAATTTGACGACGGGCGTGTTGTTCTTGATCGTCCCCGAATTCACCTCGACCCCGACGACCGCGGGATCGTTCTGGCGGAAGGTGTGGTCCGGCAGGATGCGGAATCGAGCGGGCCGGGTGATGTTCTCGAGGATCGTATCCTGTTGGGCCTGTTCGATCCCCTCGATGTAGTCCTCGTACTCGTCGATCAACTGGTAGATCACCTCGTCGGTGAATATCGTCACGTCCTCGATGTCCGCGCGGTCGTCCGCATCGTCGAGGACGTCGACGTTGAATCCGAGAATGACCTTCTGTTTCGAATCGTCGGCCGTCGAGGCGACCGAGACGTCCCGGGGTGCGACGTCGCCGACTTCGGCGCGGACGATCGGGACCTCCGCGTCGCCGAGCGCGTCGGCCATCGCCTCGAGACTACCCAGCGTGTCGGCTTTGACGACGACGCCTTCCTCGGCGGTATCGACGGCGATATCCGCGAGTTCGGCCTGGACCTCGTCGATGACGTCGTCGACGTCGCGGTCGCGGACGACTCGGACCGGTGCGCCGGCCATCGCATTTGCGAGTTCGGGAGCGGCAACCTTGATCCCGGCCGCGGCCGAAACCTCGTCGACTTTCTCGAAGCGGCTTTCGGTGCGAATTTCGGCGAGCGGACGCGGCTGGAGCAACGCACGGACGTCGGTCACGATCGGCTCGTTCATCCCCCCGACGACGATCGTGTCGTCCGCCTTGATCGTTCCGTCGTACAGCACCGTATCGATCGTCGTCCCGAAGCCTTTCTCCTCTTTGACCTCGAGGACGGTCCCCACGCCGGGACCGGTGACGTCGATCTCCATCTCCTCTTTCATGTAGCGCTGGGAGAGGCCCATCATGACCGTCAGGAGGTCGGGGACCCCCTCGCCGGTCATCGCCGACACGGGGACGACGCCGACGTTGCGCTGGAAGTTCTGTACCCGCCAGTACAGATCCGCGGAGAAGCCTTCGTCCGAAAGGTTGCCGATGATCTCGTAGAGGCTCTCGTCCAGGCGCTGGCGCACGCGATCCGACTGCGATTCGTAGGTGGCGGTTATCGGGGCGTCCTCCGTCGCGTTCCAGCCGGGAACGGTGTCGATTTTGTTGGCTGCGACGATAAACGGCGTCTGCGAGCGCCGAAGGATGTCGAGGGCCTCGAGCGTCTGGGGTTGGAAGCCGTCGTTGACGTCGACCACGAGGATCGCGATGTCGGCTAACGCACCCCCGCGGGACCGAAGCGTGGTAAAGGAGTGGTGACCGGGCGTGTCGATGAAGAGGAGGCCGGGAAGGTCGAAATCGTCGGGATCGACGAGGTCGCCCGCGATCGAGGAGATGATGTCCAGCGGGACGGCAGTCGCACCGATATGCTGGGTGATCGCGCCTGCTTCGCCCTCGATAACCGCGGACCCGCGGATTTTGTCGAGGAGACTTGTCTTGCCGTGATCGACGTGTCCGAGGACGGCGACGATCGGCGTTCTGAGGGATGTAGGGTCGCGCGTGTTCGTGTCCGACATGATGAACCACCCGAGAAGGTCTTACCTAAATCGTCCGTAGCGCCGTAGTTAAACCCATCGTCATCCCCGTTCCGGACGCAGGAGTCGCCGCCGGGGACGAACGCTCCGACTCGAAACGGCCACGAGGGGAACGTGACCCGAACGGCATTCGCTTCGGTTCGACACCCATTCGGGAGGTACGAGGCCTCTCGAACCGATGAGAGCGGGATTTCGGCACCGTTTCGCACGCACTCCATGGTTTTTAATACCGATTAGTAAGTACGGGGTAGCATGAGCGATATACTCGCTGAAAACCTCTCGGGGAAGTCCGTCATGGGGTCGGACGGAACCGAGCTCGGATTGCTCTACAACATCACGATGGACCTCAAATCGGGCGCGCTCCACGACCTCGTCATCGAACCCGACGAAGCGATTTCGCGTCGCGCCGTCGACTTCGAACTCAACGACGCCGGCCGCTTTCTCGTTCCCGTCAACCGCGTCCAAGCGGTGAAAGATTACATCGTCGTCCAGCGCTAACGGTATGTACGTTCTCGACTCCTCGGCTTTTATCCACGACTTTCATACGACAGAACAGACCGCGACCATTCCGCTCGTTCGCGACGAACTCGAGGACGAAAGCGCCTATCGCTACGACGCGATGGAGGGCTCCGGGATGCACATTCACATTCCGAACGAGGACACGACGGAAAAGGTCCAGCGCGCGGCCCGCGAATCGGGTGACCTCGAGGTCCTCTCCGACACCGACGTTCGCCTCATCGCGGCGAGTTTCGAACTCGACGGCGTCCTCGTCACGGACGATTACGCGATGCAAAACGTCGCGGAGAAGTTGAACGTCGCCGTCGAAGTGA
This sequence comes from Natrinema caseinilyticum, assembly GCF_024227435.1. Lineage (GTDB taxonomy): Archaea > Halobacteriota > Halobacteria > Halobacteriales > Natrialbaceae > Natrinema > Natrinema caseinilyticum. The sequence goes on along the minus strand of NZ_CP100445.1, from coordinate 2,860,423 downwards.
TCGCGCGGGAGGGGATCGACGAACAGCGTCACTGGTCGTTCCAGTGTCAGGGCTGTGGCCGCGAGTTCGACGAGCAGAAAGACCGCTGTCCGATCTGTGGGTCGGAACTGGCGCGCAAGAACCCGTCGTAACGGGGCGTCGCAGGGTCGTTCTCACCGGTAGATGAGATAGAGGTTCGCGAAGACGGCCGCGTTGTACAGGCCGTGGATCAGCGCCGGGACGAGCAGGTTATCGGTGCGTTCGTAGATCCCCCCCAGAACGACCGAGAGCCCGAAGACGGTGCCGAGACTGGCGATCACCGCGCCCAGGCCGGCCGTGGCGTACGCGAGCACGTGAACACCCGCGAAGATGACGCTGGCAACGGCCACGGAGCCGAACCGCGAAAACGTTCCGTACAGCGATTTCTGGATCACGTTTCGGTAGAGCAGTTCCTCGAACGGGCCGATGACGAGAATCGCGATCGGGACCAGGATCAACAGCAGTTCGGGACTCTCCTGGGCCCGCTGGGCCGTCGCGTGCTCCGCGCTCTCGACGCCGGTCGATTGCATGAGGATACTAATGGCCTGGAGCGTCCCGAAGAGGACGAGCAGCCCGGCGACGGTCCAGGCGACCTCACGCAGCGTCGGCCGTCGAAGGTCGATGAACGAGAGATCGCGATCCGTCGTCCGAAGGAACGCCACGACGACGAGAGCCGTTCCGACGACCACGCCGATCTGGCTGACGAGCTGGGTCGCGACGAGCCGTTCGATCTCGGAAAGCGTCTCGAGGAACGGGTAGACCGGAATCGCGAGGACGAACATCACGAGCTGCGGGACGAGGAGACCGCTGAGCCCGACGACCGAAAGGGTGAGCGTCAGCTGGCTCCGCCGTTTGAGACCGGCGATCCCGATCCCGTAGTAGTCCGCGACGCTGATGCTGGCGGTCAGTCCGGCCGTGAGGAAGCCGATGAAAACGACCGGTATCGATATCGAGATCGCCGGCACGGTGGTGGGTGCCGTGACGCCCTGGTTCAGGGCGTAGCCGGCGAGCAAGACGACGGCACCGCTCGAGACCGCGGCGATCGGTGCGGCGATACGGCGCTCGACGTCGCTGTGACGGCGAACCAGAAAAGAGAGGACGGCGGCGACGGCGAAGGCGACCCCCGCCCAGACGACGGGATCGCCGACGCCGCGGCGGACAGGAACGAGCATCGCGATCATCGTGATCCCCGCGAGAGTGGTCCCGATCCCGGGAACGACGTCGGAGGCGATCGGTCCGGTGTCGTCGGCCTGTGCAGTCTCGGTCATATGGGTGTGTTCGTGCGAGGACTCATAGGCTCACCGCAACCGGACAGCAGTCCCGTCCGAGCGGATTGCGGTTCATCACGCTCGAGTTCGAGTTGCAGTCCATCACAATCGGGTCGCGGTTCATCACAATCGGGTCGCGGGCCGACGGCAATCGTCCACGGGCTGCCGCAATCACGACGATCTGACCACGGCCGGACGCCGCCACCGGGACGGCTGTGCGAGCGAACTATCGTTCGATTCGAAGTTCCGTCTTCTCGGCGACGGCCTCCGCTTCCGCGAACTCACCGCCACCGAGTAACCCGCGAGTCGCCTTTTTCGCCCACTCGACGGCCGGTTGCTCGAAGGTATTGACGCCGTACAGTTCGCCCGCGAGGACGCACGCTGCTTCCATGCCGTAGAGCAGGCCGCCGAGTTCGTACTCGTCGACCTGCTCGATCTCTACGCGGACGTTCGGCCGGCCGGCGGCCGCGAGGCTTGCCTCCGTCGCTTCGAACTCCGCCTCGAGGAGCGTTCCCAGCGTCGAATCGCCGAGATAAGCCAACTCCTCGACGCCGGTGTCGGGGATCGGCCGGTCACCACCGTCTCGCGGCGTGACGAAGGTGACGAGCTTGTCCCGCGGGCCGGCCCGGTACAGCTGCAACTGCGAGTGCTGATCCGTCACCCCCAGCGCCCGCACCGGCGTCTGGCCGAGATCGTCTTTCCCGAGGCTCTCGGCCCACAGCTGGGCGAACCACTCCGCGGACGTCTCGAGCGACTCCGCGTACGGCATCACGGCGTTCACGCCGGCCCCGCGCCCGTCGAGCGCGTAGGTCGTCGTGCCGTAGGCGTAGGCGGGACAGTCGAACAGCGACCCGGACAGCGTGTCGGCCTCGGCGGCAGCCCCCGCGAGCAGCGCCTCGAGGTCGTGGCCGCAGACCGCCGCGGCGACCATGCCGACGGCGGAGAGCGCCGAGAAGCGCCCCGGGACGCCGTCGGGAACGGTCAGGGAGGGCAAGTCGTGGCGGTCCGCGAGGTCGCGGAGCGGTCCCGATTCGCCAGTCGTGACGATGGTCCGCTCGGTCCAATCGACGCCGGCCGACTCGAAGGCCTCGCGTACGACCAGAAAGTTCGCTAGCGTCTCCGCCGTCGTCCCCGATCGCGACACGACGTTGATCGCCGCGTTCTCGAAGGAGACGCGTTCGAGCTGTCGCGAGACCCACTCGGGGTCGACGTTGTCCAGATAGATCGCCTCCGTCCCCGACTCGAGCGCGTTCGTGATCGTCGCCGCGCCGAGCGAACTCCCGCCGATGCCGACGGTGAGCAGCGTCTCGACGTCAGCGACCGGCTCGACCGCCGTTCGAATTTCGTCCGGGTCGGTCCGTTCCGGCAGATTGAGCGCTTCGTACCCGTGTTCTCCGTTCGCCATCCCGCGTTCGATGCGTTCGTGGGCGACCGCCACCTGCTCGTCCAGTCGCTCGAGGGAGTCCCTCGAGACGCCCGGCGACGCGACGGACGCGAGCGCGTTACCGATGTCGACGTCCATATTCGAGCAGGCGACCGCCGCGATTAAAGTCGTTCCGTGATCCGTTTCTCGGGCGGCGGATCGATCCGTCCCAGCCAGCCCCGGGGATGTCGGTCGTCCGATAACGCGTAAGATCAGGAACTGCAACTCGAACTCGTCGAATCAGTTCAAATCGATTGCGGAACTTACAATATATCCGATGGTAATTTAAATCGTAATGAGAGCGAGAAGAGAGGTACTCGCCGGGGTAGGCGCGACCGGTCTCGCAGCCGTCGCCGGCTGTCTCGGCGGTCGTGGCGTCGATTCCGGGTCGGCCCGCGAGTACGACTGGTCGACGGGTGGTGCCGACGACCGGCGGTCGCGGGCGATCCCCGACGGAGTCGCGCCACGAGAGGAGGCCACGGTCGACGAAACGTTCGAGTTCGAGGCCCACCCCGTCACCGCAGCGCCGGCAGTCGCCGACAGCGCGATCGTGATCACGACCGGCCGTGACGTCGTCGCGTTCGACGCGGAAACGTTCGAGCGGCGGTGGTCGGTCGATCCCGAGAACAGGGGCGTGTCCTACGGTGGAACGGCAACGATCGCCGACGGAACGGTGTACGTGGCCGGCGACGAGACGTTTCGGGCGATCGACCTCAAGAGCGGAGCACAGCGCTGGAAGTTCGGGTTCGAGTACCCGTTCATCGATCACTCGCCGACGTACCGGGCACGGTCCGAAACCGTCTACGCCGCGGCGGGCGAGTACGTTCGGGCGTTCGATGCCGAATCCGGTGACGCCGTCTGGGAACGGCGCCTGTTCGGCATCGTCGGCGGCTCGCTTGCGTTCAACTATGCGCCGTCAATCAACCTGATCGTTCCAACGCAGGGTGGAGAGCTGTACGCACTCGATAGCGATGGCCGAGTTCGCTGGCGGCGACAACTTCCGAAGGAGATCACGACGACGCCGACGCTGCTCGGATCGGACGACCGCCGGGGCGGCAGGAGAATCGTCGTCGGTTGCCTGGACGGCCACGTCTACTGTTTCGACACGAACGGGAATCGCGAATGGCGCGCCAGCGCCGGTCCGTTCGCCGACGGGCCGATCGCCATCGGTCACGGGATGGTTTTCATCCGGTCTGGATCGACGCTCTACGCGATCAACGCGGACAACGGTGATCACGAGTGGCGGGTGAATATCGGGAGCGACCACCGAAATCCGCCGATCCTCGTCGGAGATACCGTCTACATCGGCGGCGATCGGCTGCGCGCGATCGCCATCGGCGGCGGAACCGGCGTTCGGCAGTACCGATTCGGCGAGACCCGCTTCGAACACGCCGTCGACGGCCGCGTCTCGTTCGTCAGCGCCGCTCACGGGAGCCTCTTCGTGGTCGTGCACAAGGACGAGGGGAGCGCCTTCGAACTGCAGCGCCTCTCGTAGCCGCCGGACCCGGCGATCGGGACGGTCTCCGCGAGACGAAACCCCAAAGCCGATACGCCCACTACGGCCGACCATGAGCGAAAAGACGGGCACGTTCGTCGTCACGCACGCCGAGAGCGAGTCGGCGGTCGTCCGCGACGTCGACACCGCACAGGTCCACACCCTCGCGTCGAACCCCGGCCTCGAGGTCCGCGACGTTCTCGAGGCCACCGTCGCGCCCGACCCGCCCCTGGAGGTCGCCTGGGAGGTGATCGACGTCGCGGACCGGCGTTCGATCGATCTCGTCGACAGCGACCTCGAGCCGACCCGTCACGCCGCCGACCTCGCGAGCGAGGCCGAGATCGGCGACCTCGTCCGGGAAGAACGGGCCGGAACCGGCGAGATCCACGTTTTCCGCGTCCCCGAATCGGACGTCGAATCCGCGGCTCGGGACGTCCTCGAAGACGAGGAGACGATCGCCCGAGCGGCCCGACTCGAGGCCGTTCGCGTGGAAGTCCGTCGCTCGGCGGACGACGGCGTGGTGAGCGTTCGGTATCTGCCGGACTGATATCGCGGGCGACACGAGCGGACCCCAGTCACGACTGTCACGACCGGTATCCGTCCACGGCGTTCACTACCGTGTCGTCGCACGCCCGACGCGAATGCTGTCGGAATTGAGAAAACTTACTTCGGGGGGCGTCCTGGTGGCGGATATATGGCGTATTTCGACGTACCGGAGATCGATTATCCCCGGTACAGTAACCGCCAACTCGCGGCGGTTCCGCTCGCGGTTCTCGCGGTGGCACTGCTCGTCTTGAGCGGGTCGTTTCTGATGTATGGAACCCCGGTCCCGCTCGGGATGGACTTCGCCGGCGGGACGGAGTTGACCGTTCAGACGACGACGCCGGAAGGACAGATTCCCGCGGCGTTCGACGCGCAACCCGAATCGGTGACGGGCGCCGGAGACAACGAATACATCGTCCGGTTCTCGGAGACCGACTCCCAGGCGCTTTCCGAACAGGCCGAGGAGAATCTCGCGGGAGACGGCAACAGCGAAATCGTCCAGTCGGTCTCCTCGACGTCGGCGAGTTTCGGCGAGCAAAGCCAGCAGACGGCCCTGCTGGGGCTCGTCGTCGCGTTCGTCGGCATGAGCGCCGTCGCGTTTCTGCTCTTTCGGACGTTCGTCCCCTCGATCGCGATCATCATCTCGGCGTTTTCGGACCTCGTGATCCCGCTCGCGTTCATGTCGCTCGCCGGCATTCCGCTCTCGCTCGGGACGGTCGCCGGCCTCCTGATGTTGATCGGGTACTCGGTCGACTCCGACATCCTGCTGAACAACCACATCCTGCGCCGCAGCGGTGACTTCTACGAGAGCACGTACCGCGCGATGCGCACCGGCGTCACGATGACCGTGACGTCGATGACCGCGATGCTCGTGATGGCCATCGCGGCGACCCTGTTCGGCATCGACCTGCTGTCGGCGATCGGGACCATCCTCTTCGTCGGCCTCGCGGCCGACCTGATGAACACCTACATGCTGAATCTGAGCTTACTCCGCTGGTACAAGTTCGAGGGGATCCGCTCATGAGCCCGATCGGCACGATCAAATCCAACTGGCGGGTCCTCCTGCTCGTCCTGTTCATCGGCTTCGCCGTCGTGGCGCTGTTCGTCCCCGGCGGCATCGTCGCCGACGACGGCCTCGCCGAAGACGCCGTCGAGAGCGGCCCCACCAACCTCGAGTTCGGCCTCAGCCTGGACGGCGGGACGAGAATCAGAGTCCCGGTCACCGGGATGACGGCCGAAGACATCGCGCCGGACGCGGTCAGCGACACCGGCGATGTCGACGAGGACCGACTCGAATCGATCGAGTCGACGCTGTATCAGGAACTCGGCGTCGATCAGGCGGACGCCAGCGTCGACGTCCACGACGACGGGACGGTCACCGCGGAGGTGTTCACCGGGAACGTGACCGAAGCGGAGTTCGCGGCCGCGTTGCAGGCGGCGAACGTCGACGCCACCGAGGACGACATTCGAGACGGCGTCACCGAGCAGACCCGCGGGCAGATGATCGAGACGATACAGACGAAGATCAACGCGGCGGGACTCTCCGGCGGCACGGTCTACGAGGCGTCGACGCTCGACGACGAACACTACATCGTCGTCGAAGTGCCGAACATGGGGTCCGACGAGCTTCGAACCCTGCTCTCCGAACGCGGGGTCGTCGAGGTCGTCGCCTACTACCCGAACGAGAGCGGCAACCAGACCAACCAGACTAACGAGACGGTACTGACAGGAGAGGACATCGCGAACGTCGATCCGCCAGAACAGGCAACGGGACCGAACGGGCAACCGATATCGGGATACGAGGTCCCCGTCCAGGTCAAAGACGAAGCCGCCCCCGAGTTCCAACAGCAGCTGAACGATCTGGGCTTCACCAGCGAGGGGATCCGAATGTGTAACCTCCGCGGTGATAGTGATGAAATCAGCTTCGACCACGAGGGTGAACAGTACTGTCTCCTGACCGTCGTCGACGGAGAGGTCGTCGACGCTCACAGCATGTCGGATGGTCTGGCCAGTTCGATGGACAGCGGCAGTTGGGCCGACAATCCAACCTTCCTGATGGGAGCCCAGAACCAGCAGGACGCCCAGTCGCTCTCGGTCAACCTCCGGGCCGGCAGCCTGCGCGCACCGCTCGACTTCGAGGGGAGCCAGGTCTACTCGATCGAGCCGTCCCACGCCGAGCAGTTCAAGCAGTACTCGCTGTTGATCGGCCTGCTCTCCGTCGTCACCGTCAGCGGCGTCGTCTACGCCCGCTACACCGACACCCGCGTCGCCCTGCCGATGATCGTCACGGCGATGTCGGAGGTGGTGATCCTGCTCGGGTTCGCCGCGCTGATACGCATGCCACTGGATCTGTCCCACGTCGCCGGGTTCATCGCGGTCGTCGGGACCGGCGTGGACGACCTCGTGATCATCGCCGACGAGGTGATGGACGAAGGCGACGTCAGCTCCGCTCGAGTATTCCAGTCGCGGTTCCGCAAAGCGTTCTGGGTCATCGGCGGGGCCGCCGCGACGACGGTCGTCGCCCTCTCGCCGCTGGCCGTGTTGAGTCTCGGGGACCTCCGCGGGTTCGCCATCATCACCATCCTCGGCGTGTTCATCGGGGTCATCATCACCCGGCCCGCCTACGGCGACATCCTGCGGCGCCTCATGACCGACCAGTAACGCCGTTTCTCGTTCGGCCACCGTTCTCTTCGAGTCCCCCTCGTGCGACCGCCGATGCGGATCGCTGTCGCCGCGGCTATCGGCCAACTGTCGAAACGGTCGCGGGTTTCGGTCCATCGCCTGGGTTGCGCCGCCGGTGCTGACTATTCTCAGCGGCGGAATCGACGGATCGGCCGGACGTCTGTCCCGAAGAGTCCGAGACGGTTTGCGACTCCATTCACGAAATGAAAGGAGGGGACACATTCATATTTTCGTGTATTATAACTGTTGATGATGTCCGATAGCGATCGAATTAAGAGGCGGAACGTGCTGAAGTCGTCCGGGAGCGCGATCGTGGCCGGGAGCGGACTGACCGCCGCGACGTCGTCCGTGCAAGCCACCCACTCGAACTGTGGCGGCTGCGATTCGGACGAGCGGTGTGGATACGCCGCCACGATCTACGACGGCTGCGGTGGTAACGACACCGGGTGGAGTCTGGCGAACTGGACCTGCGTCACGCCGATCGACGAGTGTACGACCGGAACGTGGCCGTTCTGGCAAACCGACTGGATTCGACTCGAGGATTGTACCGGACCGGATAGCGACGAGTGCTGGATCAAAAAATCGGAGCTGGTGGATAACCACTAGCGGCGGTCCACGGTGACCGAGCGGGCGAACCCCGGATGCTCCCGGGTCGCTGTCGGTCACGGTGGTTGTGGTTCGGAAATCGAACTGCACCGCCGCACGACCGCTTTCGCGACAATCAGCCATTTTGAAACAGCGCAACACGGGGTTCAGAGCCTCGAAAAGTGAGAGGGTGTCAGTCGACCGGTATCAAAGCGAGTGACAGTCCCCGCAGTGGGTGCCGGGCGTGCCGACTACCCGCCATCCGATATCGAGACCGACGAGCCGTCGCCCTCACGATCAGCCGACGCGGTTGCACCGTCGGACGGCGCGCCGTACTCGAGGAGGTGGTCCACGGCCGCGATTTCGAACCGAATCGTCCCGAGGTAGCTCTCGACGGCGCGTCTGGCAGTCTCCTCGAGGCCCCGGTCGTCGACGGACTCGAGGACGATTTCGGCCTGCTTGTCGATTTCCTCGGGGCGGGACTCGATTGATCCGGGGTCGCGCCCGCCGTCTGTGAGCGCTTCGTCGCGGCGAGGGGAGGTCGGTGACGGCCGGTCGACTTCGTCGCCCTCGCGGACGCCGGGACCGGCGGCGATACGGCTCTCGGTTGGCGAATGAACGTCTTTAGGTTCGGAGCGTTCGGGTTGCATGAGCGGACTCTCCTGTGGTGGTGATCCGACTCCGGCGTGCAGGTGGCACGTCGGACCACGACGGTCCGATGGAGTCGGCCCCACTCGAGAGGTTTCCCTCCGTGCGCATATATTTTTCTAACGATTCGCAATCGAAATACAACGTTTCCATATTAGATTCAGACGTTTTATTATCAATTTCATACATATCGGTAAAACTATGGTTACGAACCCACCCACCGTAGATGTGGCACGACAACGGGCCGACTGGATGCGTCCGGTCGACGAGCACATCCTGGAAACGATGCGAGATGAGGGAAATTTGACACCGCAGGCGGTCAAGAACTTCGGCGTCTGTTCCCGGAGTCACGCCAGCGTACGACTTTCGAAACTGACGGAGTACGGACTGGTCGATCGGATCGCGCAGGGGCTCTACCGGCTCACTGACGATGGGCGAGCGTTTCTCAACGAAGAACTCGACGCCGGCGCACTCGAGCCGAAAACGGAGTAACGTCGGACGAAACGGATCCGCGAGAGTTCTTCGACGCGGCTTCAGCACGGTGCCTGTCGCCGAGCCTCGGCGTCCCGCGTGGCCCCGGGGGGCTTCTTGTGTGACAGTCCGGCGGCCGGTACCTGTCGGCGACTGGTTTCGGCTCGGACGCGCCCCGACGGCAGCCGTGTCCTCGGCCGCATCGGGGTCGTCGTGCGCCTTCTGCCGGTAACCTTCGGCGCCGACCGCTACGGACTGCCCTATTGTTCCGCCAGGGGCAGGGCGTCACCCCGCCGTTAGATACAGATATGTGTGCCGTTAATCTTTCGAAAGTCGACGCGAGTATCTTCGGCGGATGGCTCGGGTACCGCGCTTCTCGAGACTCGAGCGCGGCGGGGACACAGTCTACTGTCGGAGCCGACACGCTCGAGCAGCGTCCAGGGTCCCGACGAGGGTGCCGCGAGGCGGAATCCGTCACGTCAGGGAGTCCGAGAACTCAGTCGCTCGGCTAACTGATCCGAAACGTCGGTGAGGTACGCGGTTCCGATGGTGGCGACGAGGAGGGCGCCGACCGTGTCGTACGCGAGGTCGAGGATGGTGTCTTCGAGCCCGTACTGCGTCAGGATTCCCGGGATCCCGAGTAACTGGGAGACGACGCCGACGTAGAACTCGAGGAGCTCCCAGACGACGCCGAACGCCATCATGAACAGGAGGAGGTACGCGAACATGAACGTCGGCGGGAACGTAACGGCGTCGGTGTGGACGTCCAGGGCTCGCGCGGTGGCATACCCGACGGCGGCCACGAGCGAGGACGAGAACGTGTGGGTCACGTGATCCCACCACCAGACGGCCTTGTACGGCGTCAAGAAATCGAGACCGGGCAGCGGGAGCGTTCCGAACGCGTGGAGAAACATGGAGAGCGTGATCCAGAGGACGAGCATCTCGTTCATCGTGAACGCGTAGCGGCGTTCGAAGAGTGCGGGAAGCTGCGTGACGAGCAAGGCGATTCCTCCGTTGACGACCACGCCCGGCCTTCCATACCAGACTCCGGCGACGAGAATCGCGATCATGACGAGTTGCAGAACGCGGACCAGCAGTGCGGCCCGCTCGGGGGTGAGCCGCAGTCGCTCGCGGACCGTCACGTCGATTTCACCCGTTGTGGTGGTGATCGAGGTGCGTTTCGGCGCCGCTGCCGGAAGTACAGCCAGAAAGCGAGACCCGAGAAGAGCCCGGCAAGGAGCGCGACGCTGAAGATCAGCATGAGTTCGTCGTTCGTCTCGACGAACGTGCCACCGAGATATTCCGAGCTGACCGCCGAGGCGACCGCCCAGAATCCGGCGACGGCGAGCGTGACGATACAGACGAAGACCACGGCGAAGGCGGGCGTCATGCGAAGCGACGTCGTGAGCTGGAGCGCGTTGACGACGAGCATCGCGAGCGCTGCGATACCGACACCGACGAAGAACTGGCCGAAGAACGTCGGCTGAAGCGGGACGAGTACGAGCGGCAGTGACGCGATACCGAGGAGCGGCCAGGGGAGCGTGTGGGTCCACGAACGTGCAACCAGTGGCGGGACAGACGCGACCGCCGTTGCGACTGCCGCGAACGCGACCCCGCCAACGAAGCCCGCGAAGAGAAACGCAATTACCGCGCTGGCGAGAATCCCGGTACCGGCCCACGTGATCACGGCGTTCGTTCGGCTGTCGACGACGAACCACTCTTCGTCGTACTCTCGGCTCATCGTGATATCCGGTGGTGAATCGACGGTCGACGGCCACTGCGGGTCCCCGGATTCGGTACCTTCGAATGCGTATCGGTCATAGACCTCTCACCGACGACGAGCGAAAAAGAACCTCAGTGTCGGCGATTCGGACACTCACGGTCGCGAACAAACTCGATCGGATCTGCTGGTGGCGCTGCGTACGACGACGAGGAGCAGTTCACCGGTGACAGCGTCTCTGACGACGATATCGAGACGCACCTGTCGTTCTTGGGTGGCTCACTCTCCGCGATTTCTCCGACATAACCGATCGAAGATTCTCTGCGACGACGCGCCCGTCTACTGGCCTGTCTCGACACAGCCGCCGACCGTGCGACGGCGGAGTACGATCACGGTTTCTGACACGCACCGTTTATACAACAGATCGATGAGAGAAATCGCCATGGTCGGCCTCTGCGGGATTATCGGCGCAGCGGGACGCCCGCTCGATGACCTCGTCGACGCAGGATGCTGGCTCGACAGCCACGAGGCATCGACGTATCACGACGAGAGCGTACACGTCGGGTACGTCGACCACGCGATCGACTTCGAGGACCAACCGGTAGCCAGCGGTGACGCCTCACTCTGGTGTTGGGGAGAGGTACTGGGCCACGAACGGGGGGACGTACGCTCCCCGTCCCGCGGCGGTATCCGACGGGGAGTACTGCGCCCGCCTCTATCAGCGGTACGGCTCCCGTTCGTTGCCGGACTGAACAGCGAATTTGCGGGTGTGGTCTACGACCGCGACGCGGACACGGTCTCCGTATTCACCGATCGGCTGGGTGCACGGCCGATCTATTACACTCACACCGAAGACGGAGCGCTCGTCTTTTCCAGTCTGTTACAGTCACACGGCACGCACCCGGCGATCGGCTCCGAGTCGTCGAGGGTGTGGACGAGACGACCGACACCCTCGGTGGCGATGGCCCCTGGCCGACGCACGCAGAACTCGTCAGAAGCCATCCGGTCGTCCGACGGAAAATCGAGCGACACGACGACGACATTCAGCCGTCCCCTACCTGGACGAATCGGCCGTTAGAACGTGTTATCGAGCGTACCTGAACGGCGACGAGTACACGAACCAGCCCTATTCACCGCTCACGCTCCTGGAATCGTCGGTCGCACTCGAGTGAACCACAGTCGAGTGAATCACAGCGCACGCAGCACTGCGTCCGACAGGACGGTCTCAACATCCTCCTGCGGCTTTCTCCTCCGGTTCGTTTGACATCCACCCACGACTGACGTCGTGGGCTTTCGCCTTGTCTCTGTGTAATTCCATCCGTCCGACGGATGGAAGCGTCATATGCCTCTTCGGTGGAGAGCAGGGCATGGACGGTAACGGACACTGGGAAGACCACGACAGCTCGGCAGCGGGTACGAGACTCGTCTCGCCGACCTGGCGAGAGCTGAAGTCACCGCAGCCGACCGATAGACAGGGACTCGGCCACAGCGTCGACTCAGAGGCTGATCGACGATGAAGGTACTCGTCACCGGCGGTGCGGGGTTCGTCGGCTCGCACATCGCCGAACAGCTACTCGAGCAGGGACACCACGTCGTCACGCTGGACGCCCTCGATTCGTACTACGATCCGGCGATCAAGCGACGGAACCTGCAGCGGTGTTCCGACGCGGGTGGTGAACACTTTACCTTCGTCGAGGGGTCGATCACCGACGAACGAACGGTCCGCGAAACCATCGCGGGTCACGACGTAGACGTGATCTATCACAAGGCCGCACAGGCCGGCGTCCGCAAGAGCGTCGAAAACCCTCGAAAGCCCCACCGGATCAATACGACCGGCCTAATAACGGTGTTGCAGGCTGCGGCCGACCACGGTGTCGACCGACTCGTCAACGCGTCATCGTCTTCCGTCTACGGCGACGCTGCCAGCCTTCCCTACGAGGAAGACGACCGGCTCCGACCCCGGAGTCCGTACGCCGTCACGAAGCTGATGGGGGAACACTACTGCCGCGTCTGGCACGATATCTACGACGTTCCGACGGTGAGTTTGCGGTACTTCACCGTGTACGGCCCGCGGATGAGACCCAACATGGCGATCACGAATTTCACCGCCCGATGTCTCGAGGGCGAGCCGATGGAGATCTACGGTGATGGATGTCAGAGCCGCGATTTCACCCACATCGACGACGTCGTCGACGCCAACCTCGCACTCCTCGAGACGGATGCTGCCGACGGCGAAGTGTTGAACATCGGCTCGGGCGACAACATTACGATCGTCGACCTGGCCGAACACATCGCCGAGGCGACGGACAGCGAGTTCGCCCTCGAATACACCGCTCCGGCGACGGCAGACGCACGCCATACCCATGCTGACGTCTCGAAGGCCAGGGCGTCGATCGACTACGAGCCGTCGGTGTCGATTCGAGAGGGCGTCTCGTCGTTCGTCGACTGGTATCGGCGGAACCGCGAGTGGTACGAGCCCCTCGTCAGTCAGTCCTGAAACGGCGGCATCGGCCCACCGCTGGAGGATTCAAAGGGCCGTACGTGGAAACGAGAGTGATGGAGCCGCCGTCTCAGTCGATGAGCGAAACTGTCGCTCGGTATCTCCTAGCGGTGATTATCGGCGTGGTGGTGCTCGAGACCGCCGGTGAGGTCCGGACAGGCGTTCCGCTCGGATGGGCGACGCTCGCCTGTGTCGGTGCGTTCGCGTTGGCAATCGGTCTGGGGCAGTTCGCCCCCGAGTCCGAAGACGAGTCGGCGGGCTCGACCGCGTCGAAACGACTGTTGTCGGCGCGGGGCGTCACAGTGGTGTTGGTCGGCCTCCTCATCGTCGGCGGTCTCCTCCGGGCGGACTCGCTCGGCGCCCAGAGTTTCTGGTTCGACGAGGCGATTTCGGCCAACGCCGCCATCGCCGTGCTCGAGAAAGGAACGCCGACCTTTCCGTCGGAATACACCTACTGGCGAGCGTTTCCACACACTCTCCTGATGGCCGCCTCGATGGCGCTTCTCGGTGGTGGCGAGGCGGCTGCACGGCTCCCGTCGGTCGTCTTTGGGCTGGCGACCATCGCCACGACCTACTGGCTCGGTCGCGAGGTGGGGACCGAGCGTATCGGCTTGCTCGCGGCCGCACTCGTCACCGTCGCGACCTGGGAAATCGCCTGGAGTCGACAGGCGCGAATGTACCAGCAGTTCCAGTTCCTGTACACGCTCACGCTGGTCTTGCTTCTGACGGTCGAACGGACGCGCCCCATCGAGAAGCGAACGGTCGTGGCGCTCGTCGCCGTCGGAACGGGAGCCGCGTTGACACACCGGGTCGGGTTCATCCTTCTGCCGATTGCGGTCGTCTATCTCGGATCGATCGGCGTCGCCGACCGTCGTCTCTCGGTCGGAACGCTGGGAGGGGCACTCGTTGCATCGCTGATGCTCGTGATCGCGGTTATTCGGCCGACCGGCGGCTTCCCTCGCCTACTGGTCGACCTCCTCTCGACCGATACGGCGTACGGGGCTGCCTACGTCGACTGGCTCAGTTCCGAGTTTTCGGGAGTGTTTTACCTGGGTGTGATCGGTGCCGCCGTGACGTTCTACCGCGGCTGGACGCGGGCCGGTATCGCCCTCGTGCTCGCTGTCGTTCCCCCAGCGTGGGTACTCAGCGCCTCCACCGACCTGTTCGCCACGCGGTATCTCTATTTCGCAGTCCCCGTACTTTTCGTCTGGGCCGCGGTGACCGTCGATTTCGCGGCGATCGGTACTGTCGACCGGGTGGCATCGAGCGCGCCCCGACGATGGGTGAGCGAGAGGGTCGGCGTCGAGAGCGCCGACGAACTGATCCGGGCTGGGGCCGCGTGTACTGTGGCGGTCGGTCTCGTCACTGTACTGGTGTTCGGCGGCGGCTTTACCGTCGCACCACAGTCTCACTACGAACTCGGCGTGAACGCACCGCAACCGGAGTTCGCTGGCGCGTACGAGTACGTGAACGACCACCGAGAACCCGGCGACGTCATCGTCGCCGGGTGGACTGCACCCGGACTGTACTACGCAGGGGGCGTGGACTACTGGTTGGCCCACCCGCTCCTGGGCCAGGAACGCGACTGGACGGTAAACGGCGTCGATCGGTACGCGGGGGCCGAACCGATCCGAACAGCGAGATCGCTCGAGGCGGTGATCGAAACGCACGATCGCGGATGGGTCGTCCTGGACGCGGTCGTGATGCGGCGGTTAGATGACGAGACAGTCGCCGTTCTCGAACGGCGCGCGAGCCTCGAAGCCAGCTACGGTGAGTTGTACGTCTACGCGTGGGACAACACTGCGGCCACCGGCGGATAATCGGGTCGGCGCGCAGCGTACCGGAAACGGACGTCACGGTCGACCACTACGTGACTTCGCCCGGCTCGGCGCTCGTCGGAATCGTCACTGTGCCGTCCGGAAACTCGTTGCTCGGCAACCAGTTACAGCGACGGAGTCCGAACAGCGTCCACCAGGCTGCCGACTGGCGGTAGAGTGTGCATCCCACGCCGGAAACGCCCCACCGGAGTAGCGGACCCGCGTGTTACGGTGATCGAGGCGAGCGTTCGACGTCGAACGGACCCCGGTTCGGATGACTGGCTGTAATATGATCGTCCGAAAACATACCAGGCTGATCGATAGTACAGATAGTCACGCTGGTGGTTTAACTCGATGGTTCTGCTTGTACGAACCAGAGAGCAACGGATGTTATCGTCGATCAAGCAAATAGCACACCGCATCGGTATCGCTCCGTACCTCGAGACGCCGTACTCGCTGGTGATTCAGCGCCCATACTGGTGGATGCGGAGACGGTTCGGATCGCGTCCGCTGACCCGAACGATCGACAGTGTCGAAGCGACCTTCGTCGCCGAACACGCGGCGGACGCAAATTACTACCAACTGGATAGCGAACGGCTGATTCTCGAGGATCTCCTCGCCGAGGTACGGGAAACGGACGTCTTCTTCGATGTCGGCGCCAATATCGGTATCTACTCCTGTTTCCTGAGTCAGAAGCTCACCGAGGGAGAGGTCATCGCGTTCGAACCATCGCCGCCCGCGTACGAAAAGCTCGAGCGCAACGCGGCGGTCAACGGCGGAACGGTTCGGCAGTTTCCGGTGGCACTCTCGGATGTCAACGACGAAGTCGAGTTTGCAGTCGATCGGAACGACAGTCAGGCACAGATGTCGACGTTGAATACGGCAACTCGCGGGTCGGACTACGATATCCGGACCGTTTCGGCAAAACGAGCGGACGACTTCGTTCGTGAACGCGGGTTACCGCTGCCGACCGTCGTGAAGATCGACGTCGAAGGAACAGAGTACGACGTCTTGCGCTGGATGACCGACGCGCTGGACGCGACCCGGGCCAAACGACGACAGGTGAAGATTTCGATTAGTGCGATAATCATATTCCCTTGGTTGGTGATAATGTCACATGAATACCATCAATAGATCGATAGAGATACTCCGCGAAGAAGGTGTCGCGAGTTTTATTAACTTGGCGGGGACACATATACTTAACAGGATTCGACCGGTTTGGTATGGCCTTGGGTCCGGACGGGAGTGTTCTATTTGTGGCTGGAAAGGTTCTCGATTTCTGCCATTTGGAGTAGAAAACCGTCCGGATGCTAAATGCCCACACTGCAGTTCGAAGGAACGCCACCGCCTTATTTGGGAATATTTTTCTCAAGAATACATGTTTGAAGGCAGCATAGATCTGCTCTATTTTGCCCCCAATAAAGCGCTTGAACAAAGGATGAGGAATAAAGATTCTATAACTGTAACAACAACCGATTTGATGCAAGAAGGTGTGAATGTCAAAGCAGACATCACTGAATTGCCGTTTGATGACATTTCGTTTGACATTATCATATGCTCACATGTGCTCGAACACGTTCCCAGCGATACTATAGCTCTGAAGGAACTGTACCGCGTTCTTCGGACAGGAGGCGAAGCAATCATCCTCGTACCGCAAAATCGAGACCGTGACAAGACCTACGAAGACCCATCGATCACGACTGAAGAAGGTCGTGAAGAAGCATTTGGTCAAAGCGACCATGTCCGATGGTATGGAAGGGACGTCCAAGAAATTATCAGTTCAGCAGGTTTTGATGTGTCTATAATCGATTATATAGAGCAGTTAGATGAGTCCTATATTAACAGACATCGCCTCAGAGAAAGCGACAAGTGGATCCATAGCCCTACTCGAATATTCCGGTGTCCAAAACGAACAGAGTGATAACAAAGCCAAAATCGAGTTCGACCGATTATTCCTCGTCAGCGTCGGACTTGACCGACTTGGCGTCCCAACTGTCGCAATCGTCGAGGGTCGTATACTGAATACATAGCTCGGTCGTGTCTAGACGCGAAAATCCGAGGATAGCGAGTTCCACGGACCGGGGATAGACACCCTAGATGGAAATGGAATCGCCACCGGGATACTGGTCTCTCCAATTCCGGTCGACCAATATGCGCTCAAAATTGTTACCAGACGGTTATGAATTAGCGCATACGAATACTCGAGTTGTTAACCGAAAACGGTTGGATGACGAGCGATTGTACGAGCAGAGGGAGAACGGATACATTAAGACGAAACGGATCGGCAGTACGTGATTAACCGATCAAAACGAAATCGTGAGGGGATCCCACCGCGACTCGAACGCAGGTGTCTGTTAGCAGCAAAATCCTGTGGCCGATCAGCACTGGTGTTCGAAAATCGCCACCGTCTCGTTTTCGAACCCCGAGAAAGGTTCCGTGGCCACTATACTGTCAGACACAAGTCCCTGTGGAACCGACCGGAAACGACCCAGTCGCGATCAGTGAACGCGTACGTTCGACAGTATAGAGAGATATTCTAAGGTATTCCTGAGAAAGTGGTATTACCGTCCACAACGAGTTCCCTTAGCGATGGCTCAGGTCAGCGTAGTACTGCCTACGTATAATAGAGCGGACATAATCGACCGGGCGATTGAGAGTGTTCTTTCACAAAGTTATGAAGATTTCGAGCTGTTAATTATCGATGACTGCTCTACCGACCGAACCGTAGATGTTGTTAAGAAGTACACTGACCCGAGAATAACGCTAATCCGGCACGACGAAAACAAAGGAGGAGGAGCAGCTAGAAACACCGGCATTCAAAACGCCGCAGGGGATTATATCGCATTTATTGATAGTGATGATTCTTGGGCTCCAGACAAATTGGAAAAGCAGATAAATCGATTCGAAAATCTTGCTCAAGATATCGGCGTCGTTTACACTGGTATATATGTCGTCGAAGGTGATCGGAAAACACCCGAAAAGTATTCGATGATTAGTGGGGACATATTTGAGAAACAATTGATAAAGGATCATATACCGCCCACCTCCGCAATAATGGCTCGAACAGCTTGTTTTTCCGAAGTGGGTCTCTTTGATGTCCATCTTCCGGCGCGTCAAGACTATGACATGTGGCTACGAATTGCAGAGGAGTTTAATTTCGAATACGTCAAGGAACGACTCGTAACCATCTATCGTGACCGAACTGATCGTATAAGTGGAGATATTGAGAAACTGGTGAAAGCCGAGAAGCGACTCTTAGAGAAGAAAAGGCTCAGATATGACATAGAAAAGTTGGATACTGTCACCGCACAGCATTACCTAAGCATCGCTCGTCGTGCGTATGTTTACGGTCAATTCACGACAGCGAAACGGTATTCTCGGAAGTCTCTCCAAAACCGTCCGACTCTCGTTGCCGGTGCTATCTATTTCCTCTCAAATCTCGAAATTGATAGAAATAATGTTGTTGTCGACAAGATCATCGACACCATCAGGTAAGACATGTCTGTATATTTATCATCTCTGGATGTATTGAATGTATGCTTCAAGAGAAACGCCGTTTGCCGTGTTCTGAAAACGAAATCGCCGCGTTCGACGCGGTCGCCTCGTCAACTCGTGCTTCAAGTCCACATCCTCACGGTCCGGCTCAAATAGGGATCAGCGCAAGCATGACGATTGCTGGACTCGTCGAAACAGATGACCGGACGTGTCTCGTCGTAGGGTTCGTGGTAGAGGTCGAGAACGTCCTCTAGGTAGTAGACGAAGTCAGCGTCTTGTTTAGGTGGAATCGTCCAGTAGTTCGAGAGATGCGGTTTCAGAGTGGTTTTTAGACGTTGTCGAACGGTTTCGTGAGAGATCGACTCGAAGCCGGTCTCGTCGAGGGTCACGAGTTCGTCGGCAAGGAGGTGAAGCGTCCAGCGGGCGTGTCCTTCTGGTGGTTCGCTACAGGCAAGTCGGATGAGTGAGCTTCGGCTTTCCCGTCCATCTTACGGTCGTACTCACGGCGATGAATCGCCGCGGGCCCTCGCTCACAGTGATTTTTGCGTGCGTTGTGAGGCGTCCCGATCGAACAGCCGAGGTACTCACAGATTTGGGCATCTGTGAGCCCCTCGTCAGCCTTCAGGAGGATACGATCTCGAGTGATATCTTCGGCCTTGCGGTGACCGGTCGGAACGAACCACTCGAGTGTTGTGCGTTCTGCGTCAGAGAGTCCAACAACGTGTGTCTCTCTACTCATTCCTGTAGAGAGGCGCTCAGAGAGCATGAAATAGCGAGTACAAACTTGAAGCTACACTAAATTATACGAACAGGGGGAGCTAACCACCTACTCGGAAGTGTCAAGAGAGTCTCTGGGCCGCGGAAACTGCCGCCCTGTGCGATCTTCAATTTGTTTCACGAAGCGTTTGTCTTCCGGTGTGACTCCACCGAACCGCAGGAATAGTAGCGGATACAAGATGAGCCAGGCGGGGGAAACGATCGCAGCCGGCAGTTGGATAGCGGTGATCAACAGGTAAGCGACACCGCTCGAGAGTAAACAAACAGCACTAGCAGTTACACCTCCGCGCGAGAGGGGAACGATCCCGAAATTCCTGTAGAGAACAGTAACGTTTGCGGTGTGTTTCAGGACGATCGCAGTCGTGGACGCGATCGCGGCGCCCAGAATACCGAGGAGCGGGATCAACACGACGTTGAGTACCACGTTGACGATCGCCGATAACCCGGTCGTGTAGAGAACGGTCCGGTTCTTTCCCAGCCCGATCAACGACTGACTGGTCGAGCCCATCGCAGCGGACGCGATCGCGCCGAGCCCCAGAACCTGCAGCGCCGGTCCGCCTTCGGCGTATCCGCCGCCGAAGAGCGTCACGAGAATTCCCTGGGGGAACACGAACACCGCGAGAAAGACCGGGAGTGTGAGGAAGACGACCCACTTCGTGATGACCCGGTACACGACACGAAGTTCTCTCATCTGCTCGTTAACCTGGAGTCGCGTCAACACCGGGGGAAGGAGGAAGCCGCTCGCTACCACAGCGGTAACGATGCCGCCGCGCAACTGAAACGAAATGTTATAGATACCGACATCATCGGCGGTGAGGAGGTACCCGATGACGAACGTGTCGGTGTATGCGATGAGATAGTCCATCCCGACCGTAACCATCAGCGGGAGCGAGAACGCGAGGACGGTGCGATCCATCCCCGCCGGTGAGACGTCACGCCACGACGGGAGCAGCCGGTAGGTATAGGCGAGTCCCACGATACCCATCACGACCAGCGCGGCCATCTGTCCGGCAACTGCACCGACTGCGCCGAATCCCGCGCCCACGAAGAGACCGATGAAGACGAGCCGAGCGGCCGGTCGCAGGACCTGATACACGTAGGCGTAGGGGCGGGCGGACCGAAACCCGCGCGTCACCTTGAGGGCGATCTGGCCGACGACCATGAACGGAATGCTCAGGGCGCCGATCCGGAGCAGGACGGTGAGCGACGGATCGCCAAAGATCCTGGCGCCGATCGTCGGTGCGGAGAGAACGATCGCCGCAGCGACGGCGAGAGACGAAACGGCACCGAGACGAAGACCCGCCCGGACGACACCGCGGGTTCGAGAGTGGTCATCTTCGTATTCGGGGACCTTCCGCGTCACCCCCTCGTCGAGGCCCAACATCGCGATCATAGTGGCGACCGAAATAACCGCGAGCGCCAGTGCGACGCTCCCGTAGGCCTCCGGCAGGAGCAATCTGGCCATCACCAGTTGCGTCAGGAATCCGAATCCGAGTGCAACGACTTTGCTTCCTACCACGAGCATCCCGCCGGAGGCGACCGTCTCGAGAGCGTCAGTGACCGTCCCCGGGTCCTCGCGTTCCTCACTCATCGTTCACCCGTTGGCGCCCGGACGGACCGGTGCCGCCCATCGTTTTCATCCATCCGAGACGGACCGATGATCCTCGGACTCACTAGCCGGCCGAGACGGACCGATGCCGCTCGGAATCTCCAGCCGACCGGGACGCCGTCGCTCACTCGTCGACGGCACGTCAGCGACCGTCTCAGTCCCGACGGATCCCGCCGCGTCTCGTCTTCGCGCCCGGCGACGAGACCGCTGAATCCGATCCACTTACGCCGCACGGTCCCCCTCGATCATACTCTCGTTAAAGTAATAGACCTCGACGCCGGTCTCGTCCACGCCGTCCCCGTGATAGTGTTCGAAGTTCTCGTCGACGTACTCCCGGATCTCGGGATGGACGTGATAGCTCTTTCTCGTCTCCCACGTGATCCACCCCGATTCGTACGCCGAGAGGTCGCGGTGAAACTCCGCCGGCGTATACGCCTGATTGTGCTCCATGCTCACGATCGTCGCATCGCGGTCGAGATCCTTGAGATAGTAGCTGCGGAGATACTGACCGAACACGGCCTCGTCCTCCGGTTCGTAGTTCTCTTCGATCGTCCCGTATGCCGTCGTGAAATCTTGAGCGTCGTCGACGTAGAGGTCACGGGCGGTGGATTCTCCGACGACCGGAGCGAACGGGACGAGAACGGTGACCGCGAGTAACCCGATCAAGAGGGTGCGGATCGCCCTCGAGTCGAACGCCGAAACGAACGTCACGAACCCGAACACGACGAGTACCACCGCGATCGGAACCACGTGGACGATGTAGGCGAAGCTGGCGTATCGATCACCGACATAGACCAGAAAGACTAGCGAGAACGTACTCAGTAGGTACAGATACGTCAATTTCGCCCGGACGGCCGGATCACCGAGCAGGTGAACGCCGACGAAGCCGATCACGTAGAGAACGACTCCGAGCGACACCTCGACCGGGAACTGAAGCAGGTACTCCACGTAGACGGTATTGTCACGGCCGAAAAACGACAGAAAGTTCGACAGGAACTCGAGGCGGTCGGTGAAGCGAACGATCGCCGTCACGGCAATCAGCCCTCCCGCGCCGACGATGGACGCTGTCGCGTACTTCCGCTCGTCCGTTGTCACGAGTCGATAGAGGACGAAGAGGTACGCGCCGGCGAGCACGAAGAGCGAGTTGACGTGGACGTGGAAGGCGAAGTAGAGGACGAGGAGCGTCAGTGCGCCGATTTTGAGATTGAAGTCGAACCAGGTATCGACGAACGCGTTTATTCGTTCGTCGTGAAAGTCGACGGTGTTTCCCTCTGTGAGCGATCGATAGACGAGATAGGTGAGGAGGAGCGACAACGGGATCAAAATAGCGTACATTCGAGCCCATCTGAAGAGATCGATCGTCGCGGGATACAGTAGCAGGGCACCGGTCGAGAAGAGCCCGACCCAGCGCCGCTCGGTGAAGTACGTGAAGACGGCGTACGAGAGCGGAACGAAGACGACGCCGGCCATCGCCGAGGGAAGTCGCGACGCCCATTCGGAGGTGCCGAAGACCGCGTACGACACGGCGATCATCACCGTGTGGGGCCACGCCCTGTCGTAGAGCGTGTCCGTCGGCCTCTCTGCGATCCAATTCCACGAATAAAATTCGCCGGTGTGGTAGTACCCGGCTGCTGCAGAGACGACCTGGTACTCGTCACCGAAGAGGTGCAATGCCCCCAGTCGATAGAAGTAGACGGCCACGGCAAGCACGAGCAGCACCGCCAGTCCGATTCGAGACGACCTCCACCCGCCTAACCGGGGAATTCGACCGCCACGCCGAGTCGACCACACGGACCCCCTATCGCGACCAGAAATCCGATCTCGAGCCTTCCAGACGGTGACGGCCGCGAAGAGTCCGGTGAGGACGTAGAATTTCACTCCGAGGGCAGATCGAACGGGGTCGAAGACGGAAGCCAGGAGCGCCGAACAGACCAGCACGAGGGACCCGACTCGAGCCGTGATTGCCGCGGTCCGGTCCTGTCTGACGACGAGCGTCACCGCGAGCGTGGCTATCACGAGCCACGAGAGGAGATCGAGATCGACGTAGAACGGCACCCGAGAACCGGCGAGTGCACCGACAGCGAGGACGGCGAGGGCGAGAGCCAGATTTCGGGTTAGAAGCGAAAGGATCCGCGCCACTCCGGACCGGTCCCAGGATCGGCGCCACCTGGTGAGGCGGGCGCGGTCGTACGCGCGAGCAGCCCACGCCAGCAGTCGATACCGTGTGATGACGCCGATGGTGCCGATGACGAGCGTCGGCCAGAACAGGAGTCGGAGATCGAGGACGCCATCGAAACCGACCGTCCCGGTTCCCGCGAGGACGATGGCTGCAAGATAGAACGTGACGAGTAGCCGCGCCGTCGTCACGACGACGTCCGCCGTCTGTTCCGTTCGATGTATCACGGCGATCTCACCCGGTGTTCGAACCGAGCCCCGAACAGCGCCACCGCTCCGAGTGCGAGAACGATAGCCGTTCTGAACGCCTCGGTGTGAAGAATCGGCCGAACCGTGGCCCGGTTGGCGGACGCGCCTCGGACCTCCGCCGCGGTGAGAGCGCGGTCGTAAACCGTGACCGACGAAATCGTCCCATCGTACTGGTACCCGCCCGCTCGCCGACCGATCAGGAGTTCCTCCATCGACGTGTTCCCGGCACCCGAGTCCGAGTCGACCAGTTCACCGTCGGCGTATAATCGGACGGTGTCGTCCTGCGAAACGACGGTCAGGTGATGCCACTTGGAACCGTCGTCCGCGGTGAATCCGACGGCCGAATCACCGACCGTGAATTCGTATCGGTCGTCGGGTGCGACTAACCGCCAGCCGTCCCCATCGACGATGCCGGCATAATAATCGTGTCTCGGGTTACGGACCCTGACCGAGAGGGTGAACGGCCCCTCGAGGTCGTCCCGGAGATCGACACGAACGTGGCCCGTTTCGGGAGAGAACACGAGGCCACCGCCCGAGACGTTCGACCCGTTGCCCACGTACTCGCCGTGATTGCCCGAACCACTGCGATCGACGACGCGATTACCGTCCTCGTACGCGCCTTCGAACTCGAAATCGAGTATCGTCCGGGCCGTCATATCGACCGACCCGTAATCGTGCGAGGTGACCACCGGTGGGAGCGCGATGAGCACCACCACCGCGAGCACGGTCGCGATCAGATGACGTTTCATACGAACGAGGGCTTGCGGATTTCTGTTTGGTGGACCGCCGGCGATTGCCCCGGTCCGACCGCGGGAAATCCGCCTCTCGGGCCGTTCCCGCGACCTCCGTTCGAGCGTCGAGGAGGTCGGCTCACGCGCTGTCCCGTCCAGTTCATGCTCGGACCACTCCAGGATTCGTTTCGCTCCGTTCGAACGTCTCTATCAGCCGTGCAGCCGTCGCTTCCCACGTGAACTCGTTCGCACGTTTCCGTCCCGCATCGGCCATCCGACGACGAGTCCTGTCGTCGGTGAGCACCGTCTCGATTGCCGTCGCGAACGCTTCCGTGTCCTGTGGATCGACGAGTATGGCACCGTCGCCGACCACCTCCGGCAGGGAGGCCCTGTTCGACGTGATCACCGGGGTTCCACAGGCCATCGCCTCGAGCGGTGGAAGCCCGAACCCTTCGTAGAGCGACGGATAGACGAACGCCGATGCGGTCCGGTACAACAGCGGCATCTCGTCCTCGTCGAGGTACCCGAGGTGGCGGACCGACTCGTGTTCGCTGATCGCCGCGGCTTGCTTCGACGGCGGAGACCGGCCGGTGAACACCAATTCGACGTCGTGTCCTCGCAGGCGGTCCTCGTCGGAGACCGCATCGATTACTGTCCGGATGTTCTTCCGCCGGCCGACGTTACCGCCGTAGACGGTGGTCCCGGACAGATCGTACCGATCCCTGAATCGGGCGCGTTCGGCCGGAGATCGGTCGACCCGAAACCGATCGTCGACGCCGTGGTATATCACGTCGATATCGCTCGGCTCGGCCGCGGTATAGGCCACGATGTCCGCCTTGGTGTTCTCCGAGACCGCTATTATCCGACTCGCGCGCTTGCACGCGAGGCGGATCATTCGTTGCATGTATACCCGGTCGGGGACGGGATAGTAGTCGGCGTCCACGAAGTAGCCGAGATCATGGATGGTCACGACTGAGACGCCGTCGAAGGGAATCGGAACGACGTTCTTCGGGAACCACCCGAGGTTCAGATCGAGCTTTCGGAGGAGATACGGGACGACGAGGTGGTCGGACAACACGGGGACATCCGTCCGCGCGTCGACGTGACTGAAGGCTGGCGACTCGAGTTCGACCGACGGAGCGTCGTTACTGAGTACCACCACCTCGTCGCGCCACATCTCGCACAGGTGGGGAAGGACGTTCGAGAGGTAGGTTCGCGTCCCACCGGCACCGGTGAGTTCGCGTCCGGGAACGGCGAGTTTCATGCTTCGGGTCCCCCCGTATTCGGCGGTCGGTTGCGTTCCTCGGACGCCGCGTCACGCGTCCCACCGGCAGCGCCGAGAACGTTCTGGTACCGGGTGCCGATTCGGTCCCAACCGTACCGCTTCTCGAGACGTGCTCGCGATTGCGCCTGTAACCTCGAGCGCAACGCTGGATCGGAGAGGAGCCGCGACAGGGCGGCCGAAAACGACGCCGTGTCTTCGGGATCGACGGTCAGTCCCGCGTCGCCGATCACTTCGGCGGTTCCGCTGTACTTCGATGCGACGATGGCGGTCCCCGCCGCCATCGCCTCCTGTAACGCCACGGGACAGTTCTCGTGGCTGGACGGGAAGACGTAGATCTCTGACGTCTCGAGGAGTTCGGTGAGCGTTTCGCGGTCGACCCAGCCGGGAAACGAAACCGACTGATCGAGTCGATCCGCCCGCCGTTCTAAGGCCGGCAGGTACGGGCCCTCGCCGGTGATCACGACCTCCCAATCGGTGTCGACTGCGGCGAGCGCATCGAGGAAATGCTGGATCCCCTTTCGTTCGAAGAGGCGACTCGTGAGGAGGATCCGATCAGTCGTCTCGCGGTTTGCGTCGTACGTCTCGTGGTCGAAGCCGTTCGGGACGACCTCGACTTCGACCTCGTCCGACGTGTCCGAGTCTGCCGACCGGATCAGTTCGGAGAGATAGTTTGAAGGCGAGACGACGCAGTCCGCCCCCGCGGCGATGCGCCGCCAGATCGGCCCCGTGGCCCGATGAAGCACGTCGAACCGGTCCGGATTGTACCCCGGAACGTCGGAGCCGTGGGCGGTTATCACGTAGGGAACGCCGTAACGCGCGTTCAGACTCAGCGCGATCACACCGGTCGGAACGATAAAGTGGGTGTGAACGACGTCGTACGACCGGCGAGACAGGAGCCGACGCGCCCGGAGAAATCCGGTCGGGATGTAGCTCGCCATCTCGTGCGGTCGTGACATCGACCGTGAGCCGCGCAGAGAGGGGACACGGTGGATTCGAATGCCCCGTCTGTTCTCCCGGGACGGGAGATCACCGTACCCCATCGTGACGACGTCGACATCGTGCCCCCGGTCGACGAGGGTGGCCGCGAGTTCCTCCGATACCGGCGCGGCACCCCCACCGAGCGGCGGAAACTCGTAATTAAGCGTCAGAACGCGCATCTTCACCCCCTCGTGTCGGCACCCGGTCAGGCGCGTTCACCGTCGACTCCGGAACGGTGGACTCGTCGATCCCACCGGTGTCGAGCACCGCCGTGACCCGGTAGGCGTCCTGCTGGCGAACCGCAAAGTAGTTTTTGATGCCGATATCCGCCAGAATTCCAGAGATGAAAAACTGAATACCGAGTAGACACATGAACACCGCAAAGAGCGGCAACGCGGTATCGGAGAGGCTCACTCCGTTGATCGTTTTCAAATAGACCGAGTAGGTTCCGCCCAGAAGCCCGATCATCGTCGTGAGGAGACCGATTCCGCCGAAAACGTGCAGCGGCCGCGCGGAATACTTTTGCCAGAACCAGACGTTCAACATGTCGATGAAGCCCTTCGGAAGGCGTTTCCAGCCGTACTTGGTCTCGCCGTTCGTGCGCTCGCGGTGGTTGACCGGACGTTCGCCGACGTCGAACCCCCGCCACGCGAGCAGTGGGGGGATGTATCGGTGCATCTCGCCGTTCAGTCGAACGGCCGCTGCCGCCTCGCGACGGAACGCTTTCAGGGTGCAGCCGAAATCGTGGAGTTCCGTGTCGAGAAAGAGTCGACGAAGCGTGGCTGCTACGCTCGAGGCCAGCGATTTCCCTCGTGGATCCTTTCTGTCGCGCCGCCAGCCGACGACGCAGTCGAGGTTCTCTCGCTCGAGCGCACGAACGAGCCGTGGAATGTCGGCTGGATCGTTCTGACCGTCTGCGTCCATGGTGACGACCACGTCCCCTCCTGCGTAGCGAAGCCCCGCATCGAGCGCGGCACTCTGGCCGAAGTTGGTCCCGAATTTCACCACCGTGACGCGGTCGTCGCTCTCGAAGAGTGTTCGGAGGATGGCGTCGCTTCCATCTGTCGAGCCATCGTCGACGAAAATCAACTCCCACTCCCGACCCAGGTCCTCGAGTATGGCACGCGTTTCCTCGTAGATGGACCGGATATTCTCTCGCTCGTTGTAGACCGGGAGCACGACAGACAAGGTCATACTGCCAATTTCGCGGTCAGAAAACACAGATAAACACCAGATCGTTTCAGCTCTTAATGGAGGGTGCGGAAATTCAAGCCGGAATTGGCGATGGAAGAGCGGCCTCGGAGAGATATCGTTCGACGAATGGTGGCCGATAGCAATTGCTATCGGGGAAAATGTTCTATTGAAAACGACGCTGAGAAGCGCTCACGTGCCCATAGTGCTCTTTTACCGGATGAGACGTTTCCAGATTTTCATTAGCCTGATCCACGGGCCTTTCTTCGGGGGCACACAATGATCCCAAGAGATGGCTTACACTGGCCGAAGTTCACCCGACGATTCGTGCAACCGATCACCGGTCTGATCGGCCGTGACGGCGTTCAGACGAAAGTACTCTCCGTGATGATCACGGCGGGAATTGTCGCGGGAGTGACGTTCGCTAGCACGTCAACTGGCGGCGTCGTCACCACCCTCACCGGTGATGAAGAGGTCGAACGAGACGGCGTCGTGACCCTCGAGGTGACGATCGAACACGACGGCGAGACGCAACTCGGGGGGTATCTGCTAACGCTCACCGATCGAGACGGCGATACCGTCGAACAGGTCTTTACCGTCGACGGGACACCGGTCACGAACGTGTCGACGTCCGAGAAGATAGACGCTCGGCACCTCGAGCCGAGACTCGAGATCAGTAATGGGGCCGCACTGCCTGGGTACGAACGCCCCGTCGGCGCTGCGGGCTACGAAGGCGCTGGCGCTGGCGACAAAGTCAGGTTGACGATCACGCTGAACGCGTCAGCGTTCGACGTCGGCGAATACGATGCCCGGGTCGACCTCGTCACCGAGCGGGTCGACGAGGAATACACCCCGCCCGCGGATACGATGCCGTCGGACGACCTCGAGACGGACCACGCCTCGAACGAGCACACCTTCAGGGTGACAGAGACGGAGGCCAAAGAGACCGCCGAGGATTCGACGACCAAAGATGCCGTCACCGAGGAGGGATCGACCGTGCCCGAAGATAACAAAACCGAAGACACCATCTCGAACGATAGCGAGTGTTCTGTGGCATCTATTGCGGACGACTCGAGTTCCGAGCGTAATGCCTCGGAGGAAATAGATTGTCCTTCGGATCCCGCCCCGAAAGACGACGATCGGCCCGAGGATACCGTGACGGAAGACGACGCCGAGCCTGACAAAAGCGTGACGGAAGACGACGTCAAGACCATGAAAATCGGGGCCCACGTGACGGAAGACGACGAGAGTGGTGCGGATTCTAACACGGACGCGGAAGGCGACGAAAGTCCTGAGAATACCACGGCGGACGACTACGCAGCCGAAAAGCCGAGCGATCAGGAGCCGATAAACGGTGCGAACTGGCCGATAGTCGCCAGCGTCGAGAACGCAACCATCGAGGAGGTGACCATCGAGGATCTGACCGTTACTGGACTTGTAATCGACGGCGCGGACGATGCCAACCAGACGACCGCCATCGAACGCTCCGCCGAGTGACGGGACGGGTGAGGACGGCCACGCGCGTGTCGACACCAGCACGGTGCACGACGACGCCACCTCGTTTTCGGTGTCAACTTTCGGAGTCATTTTGCCGGTACTCGAGGAGAAATCACGACCGTCGCCCGCTCGTCACACGGGAGAGCGAGTCCGCTCGCTGTCGGCTCCAACAGTGGATTACTTTCGAACTCGTCGTCGTGGCGAGACGAGTCGGACCCTGGCGGGAACGCGTCCGCAGACCGGTACTCCTGGCACGACCCGAAAACGGACACGCCGTGCTCCGATGACGGGGACAACAGTCTCTGTGCCGAACGAGCCTCACCGCGCGAACGGACGGGGATCGGCAGACGTATCGTCGAGAAGGAGCGTCTTGCGACCCGAAAATCCGAATCAAACGGTCAGCCGCGCTGTCGAGTGTCGAATCGGACGTCGAGTGCGGACTGCGGTCTCTCGAGCCGTCCGTAAAGACGTATTAGTCACGTGGTCTCCCTCCGGGATCGGGAGCCGTTTCGAACAGCGGCCGATTGTCCCGCGCAACGTCCGTTGTTCTATTTACTACTCTTCGTAGACCGGTGGTCACATGCAAGCCGTCGTTCTTGCTGCAGGCAAGGGGACTCGACTTCGACCGCTTACCGATGCCAAGCCGAAAGTACTCGTCGAAGTAAACGACACGCCGCTCATCGAGGACGTCTTCGACAATCTGCTCGAGATCGGTGCGACGGAACTCATCGTCGTCGTCGGATACAAGCAAGAACAGATCATCGAGCGATACGGCGACGCATACGAGGGCGTTCCGATCACCTATGCGCACCAGCGCGAGCAACTGGGGCTCGCCCACGCAATTTTGCAGGCACAGCCTCACGTCGACGACGATTTCATCCTCATGCTCGGTGACAACGTGTTTCGGGCGAACCTCAGCGACGTCGTCAACCGACAGCGCGAGGACCGTGCCGACGCGGCGTTCCTCGTCGAACAGGTCCCGTACGAGGAAGCGACCAGGTACGGCGTCCTCGATACGAACGAGTACGGGGAGATCGTCGAGGTGCTCGAAAAGCCCGAAGACCCGCCGTCGAACCTCGTTATGACCGGCATCTATACGTTCACGCCGGCGATCTTTCACGCCTGTCACCTCGTGCAGCCATCGGACCGCGGCGAGTACGAACTCCCGGACGCGATCGACCTGTTGCTCCAATCCGGGCGCACGATCGACGCGATTCGGATGGACGGCTGGCGGGTCGACGTCGGCTACGCCGAGGATCGCGACCGAGCGGAAGAACTCCTCGGCACTCGATCGGAGACGACACAGCAGTTGTAGCGCTCTCTGTCGGTGACCATCGAACAGAAACGCCGTCGGGTGCAATACCCGTCCGACGGGACTCGCGTCGCACTCGAGTGCGGGCAGCGACGCCTCGTGCATCGATTACTCGGTCGTGGACGTCTCAGACCCGTCGGATTCGGTCCCGAAGACACCGGCCGCCTCGAGTTCGTCGAGTTCCGCCTCCGAGTATCCGCGGTCCCGAAACACCGCCCGGTTGTGTTCCCCGAGCAGCGGCGGCGGGAGTTCGAATCCGCTCTCGGCGTGCTCGAACTTCAGCGGATGTTCGATCACCGGCACGGACCCGAGTTCCGGGTGGTCGATCTCGGTCACCGCATCGCGAGCATCGATCTGCGGATTGTTCAGCGCCTCTTCGACGTCGTACACGGGACCCGCCGGGACGCCGCCCTCCTCGGCGATAATCTCGATCCACTCGTCGGTCGTCTTCGCCGCGAGCGTGGCTTCGATTTCGGTCTCTAGCTCTTCTAAGTGTTCGACGCGGTCGGCGTTCGTCTCGAAGTGTTCGTGTTCCGCCAGATCCGGCCGATCGAGAACCTCACAGAGTTCCCACCAGAGTTTCTCGTTGAGAATGCAGATGTTGAGATAGCCGTCTTTGGTCTCGAAGGTCTGATACGGCGCGAGCACCGGATCTTTCGTCCCCATGCGCCGCGGCTCGGTGCCGGCGAACACCTGGCCGGCCTGCTTGGTGAGCCACGGCAGCGCCGACTCGAGCATCCCGAGATCGATGTACTCGCCCTCGCCGGTCAGCTCCCGTCGGTAGAGGGCCGTCGTGACGCCGAACGCGGCCCACATCGCGGTGATGAGATCCGTCATCGGCAGCCCGACCTTGACCGGCTGTCTGTCGGGCTCGCCCGTGACGCTCATGATCCCGCTCATCCCCTGGATGAGCAGGTCGTAGCCGGAGCGCTCCCGCCAGGGCCCGGTCTGTCCGAACGCGGAGACCGCGAGGTAGATGACGTCCTCGTTCCGCTCTGCGATCGACTCGTAATCGACCGCGAGTCGCTCGGCCGTTCCCGGACGAAAGTTCTGGATGAAGATATCCGCGTCCTCGGCGAGTTCGTACAGCGCCTCGACGGCACGCGGATTCTTCAGGTCGAGTTCGAGGCTTCGCTTGCCGTAGTTGACCGTCCAGTAGTACGGCGATTCACCGTCGATGAACGGCGGTCCCGAGTGACGAATCGCATCGCCGTAGCCCGGTTGCTCGATCTTGATGACCTCCGCGCCCTGATTGGCGAGCATCGCGGAGCAAAACCCGCCGGTAACGAACGTCGAGAGGTCCAGTACCGTTACACCCTCCAAGATTCGGTCGTCGTGTGCCATGATTCTGGATCACCGAGTGAGACCGACCGCGACCGGCCGAGTGCTGGTTCCGGGTTCTCGAGCGGCCGTCTCGAGCACGGGTTTCGTCGCGTCGACTCGCAAACGCGCGCCCGTCGGCAGCCGACTCGAGTTCGCGTTCGAAGGAGGTGACACAACATTGGACCGAGATCCGTCACTGACATCTGGCCGAGACGTAGTGATACGCCGTGACTGTCCCATAACTCGCAATCATCCGTACCAGCTGGTAAAACTATCGACGGTATTATATTCGACAGGAATCGGGCTACAATCGTTTATCGGCGCTCCATCCGGCTATTGTTACGACTCGAGCGTTTTCCGAACGGCGCAATTGTTCAGGGAAAAGACAATAACAGTGGCCGCGGTCCGATCGGCCGAGGCGGTGGCTGAAACGAGGTCCAATTCGGCGTCACCTCCCGACGTGTTTCGCCTCGGTTGGCGGTGACGGCTCGAGCGGACGGCTGTGATCGGATTCACCCCACGACTTCAGTCGTGGGATTTCTCCTCGGATTTCTGTAATTGAAGACCGCTGTGAGAGTATCGTACCGATCAATATCGGGACTACCAGGAGAGGAAGGGGTTCGGTGGTAGTGCCGGATGGAGGACCCGTCAATATCGGATGTTTGTACCGGTCTCGGTTTTAGGTTTAGGACGGTGCAATTTCTTACCACAGGTATAATATTAATGGCCGCAATCTATGGTTGTTTGTGGTATGATAGCTCTTCAGCAAGGGGTCTCGCTCGACCCACAGCAGTACATCCCGCCGCTTGTCAACGCCGTCACGACGGTCGTATTGTTCGCCGTCTTGTTCGTGGCCCTCTACCTGCTCGGGAAGTCAGTCCTCATCCGAGCAGTTGAAGCCAGTCTCAGACGCCGTGACTTCGACGAAACGCTCGTCGGGCTCGCCGTGAGTACGACCGAAGTAGTCACCGCCGTCGCCGCGGTCGCGCTGGCGGCGACGGTCGCCGGGTTCGGCGTGGTCCTCGCTGCGTTCGCGACGCTGGCAGGGGCCCTCGCGCTCGCAGTCGGTTTCGCCGCACAGGACCTCATTGCGAACTTCGTCGCCGGCGTGTTCATCATTCAAGACGAACCGTTCCGTGTTGGCGACTGGATCGAGTGGGATGGAAACAGTGGCGTCGTTCGTGAGATCACACTACGCGTGACGAAGCTGGACACATTCGATAACGAACAGGTAACCGTCCCCAACAGCGACCTCGCTAATGCGGTCGTGATCAACAACGTGGCCAACGACCTGCGCCGAGTGTCCGTCGACTTCGGCATCGGATATAGCGACGATATCGAACGGGCACGGAAGGCAATCATCGACGAGGGCGGGCGTATCGATGGCGTCTTCGAGGAGCCCGTACCGACGGCGCCTGTCACGGGATTGGGGGACTCGGCCGTCGTGCTCCAGGGCCGAATTTGGATCGATCCGGACGAAAGCAGCTACGGGGCGATACGTGCGCAGTTCATCGAGGCGGTCAAGCAGCGCTTCGATACCGACGGAATCGATATGCCATACCCCACGACGGAACTAGCAGGCGGTGTCGAAGTCGTGAACGTCGGCGAGACCAGAAAAGTCACTGGCGACTGAGCGGGCGCGAAGGTACTGCACCAGCCATCCGCTTGCGAATATTGGTCAGATTCTCGAACGCGATATGCGTACAGCCGTCGTCGGGTGCTTCTTCGCGTCGGCGTCACTAATACCGCTTTCCTCGCGAATTCGGTGGTAGACCAGCGAACGCGGCGCTACCGCTATCGCGACGGCGAGGCTGTCCGTCTCGAGGACGGGCGACTACTGACGACGTGGGCACTGGAGACTGGCCGATCGTGAATGGAGCACCGTTCAGGGAGACGACGCGAGGAGGTGGTGCTCTGGCAGTGGCCCCGTCGTAGGCTCGCCGAGGGTCCGTCAGAAACGCTGTTGAAAGCCCCCTCAGACCTGACCGCCAATGAGTGGTCTCTCTGGCGTTGGTACAGGAAATAGTGACATTGAAACGAAGAGACTGAGTGGGACAGACAGATAGTCCCCGTTACGCGCAGAAAGACGCTGAAAGTACCCCCGCCCTCGCCGCCGGTTTCAGCGGCTGCAGCGCTCTCGCCGGCGACGATTATTCCCTCCCGGCGTCCACGCGATGGCGGATCTCCGTCGACGAAACTGCGCTGAATGCAGGGCGCGTACCGGTCACTTGACATCCTCCTCGCGGTAAACGGCGGGATTCTCTCCTCGCAGAAAGATAGATGCCTCACGCGCCCCTATCTGGCCCGATGGCGATGGATGACTTCAACGCAGAGGAACTGCTCGAGACGCGTGGCTCACAACTAAAGACGAGTCTCCCCGGTGTGGTGGTGACGACGAAACTCACCGACGCGGATGCGGACGAACTGGAAGCGGTTCACCGCCGTCAGTTGGAGTTTGCGCTCGAACACGCCGAGGAAGCGAAGGAAGCGACGCGGATGTGATCTCTGCCCCGAGAGAATACTGCATACGTCCTCCGCATTCAGCACGCCGATCCTAACAGGTGACGGATAGATCTTCGATCGGTCTGTTACATCGTTCGCCCGCAAGACTCGCGTTCACCCTGAAACGTCAAGAACTGCGACCGTTTCGCTCGTCACGATCGTTCCTCGCAGAAAGCCTAGGCCGGGATTTGAACCCGGGCTCTCGTCCTTACCAAGGACGCGCTTTACCGCTAAGCTACCCAGGCACGCACTCGTTCGTTGACCGGAGTCGTCTTTATGGGTTTCGATTCGATCGGGCCGTGCGTCGGTCTGTCTCGGTCCGGTCGTGCGGTCGTCACCGGTGGTCAGGGGTCGGTCGCCGACGTCGCCCGGTCGGTCGGCCCCTCCTCGAGCGAGCGGTCGTGGAGCGTCGGTTCGAGATCGGTGAGACACTCGCTTGCCGGTGGGAACGAGGGGCCGATGGCGTCGGCGAGATCCGTGGCGACGGCGAGGAGCCACGGTGACGGCGTTTCGCCGACGGCGACGGCCCCGGTGAGGACGGCGAGTTCGAGGACGTCGCGCTCGAGGTTCGCGTCGATCGTCGTCGGATCGAGACCGTCAGTCTGGCCCTCGGTACCGGGGTCGCCGTCGCTGCCCTCGTCGGGGAGGGCCGTGCGACGGGTCTGGTCGCGTCCGAACGACTGGACGGTGCGGACGGCCTTGCCGGCGGCGTCCGTGCGTGCGAGCAGGTAGAACCCGCGGGCGACGAGAATGTCGGCGGCGAGTATCGCGAGATCGCCGTCGGCGGCGCTGTCGTCGGTCGCCGTCCAGGGTTCGTCGTGGGCGAGCGTGCGGGTCAGGCGCAGCCCTTCGTAGATGAGCTGGACCCCGGCCGCGTGCGTGACGACGCGATCGGGTTCGCACTCCCCGGTGCGGTCGTGATCCTGGTCGGATGTACGGTCTCGATCGGTTTCGGAAGGGGCGGAGCGGGGGAGATCGCCCTCGAGCGCGTACCCGTCCGCTGCCATCGCTGCGGCGCTCTCGAGGGTGAGTGTCCCGGGGACCATCGACGCTCGTTCGAGGACGGATTCGATGTAGTCGTGCAGTTGTGGTGGTTCGACGTCCGCGACGGCCTCGACGGCGGCACGCCGACAGCTGTCGGCCTTCTCCATTAGCGGGGGGTTACGAGGGCGGAGCCAAAGACCTTTGGAAACGCCCGGTCGACTGCTGCCATGATCGACGTTGACACGAACGGCTCGGTTCGCACCGTTACGTTCGACCGCCCCGAGGCGCGCAACGCGCTCACCATCGACGGACTCGAGGCCCTCGAGGCGGCGATCGACGGGGTCGACGAGCCGGTGATCTACCTCCGCGGACGCGGGCGGGCCTTCTCTGCGGGGGCGGATCTGAACGAGGTCGCGGCGCTCGAGGGAAATCGAGACCGCGCGGCCGAGTTCGCGCGCCTGGGCCAGCGCGTCGCCCGCTCGATCGAGGATTCGCCCGCGGTCGTCGTCGCGGGGATCGACGGCCCCGCACGCGGCGGCGGTCTCGAACTCGCGCTTGCCTGTGACGTCCGGGTGGGGACGCCCGACTCGACCTACGGCGAACCGGGCGTCAGCTTCGGTCTGTTCGGCGCCTGGGGCGGGACCGTCCGATTGCCCCGCATCATCGGCGAGGGCGACGCACTCGAGTTCGCGCTCTCCGGGCGGTCGATCGACGCGGCGGAGGCTCGTCGGATGGGACTGATTTCCAGGATTGAAGACGAGCCCCGATCGGTCGCCGAGGAGATCACCGCGAACGCGGCCGATGCGCTGGCCGCGTTGAAACGACGGATTCGAGACGACGGCGAGCGGGCGACGCAGGAACGACGCGAGGCCCGAGCCTTCGCAGACCTCGTCGCCGCCCACGCGGACGACGTCGACGCGCTGCTCGAGTGACCGGCGAACGGAAGCGATTTATGCGTTGACATATATGGTGCAAATATGTCCGGTCCCGTGTTTCTGGAGGGTGATCACACGACGTTGCGACCGATCGAAGAAGAGGACCTCGAGTTCCTGCAGGCACAGGTCAACGATCCGCGAATCTGGCGGCCGATCGGTCGCTCGAGGCCGCTCAATCAGGAACAAGAACACGAGTGGTTCGAGGACGTCGTTTGTAGTGACGAGAACGTGTCGCTCCTGATCGTCGACGAATCGACACCGGTGGGAAGCCTCGGGTTCAACGGGATCGACTGGGAGGTACAAAAGGCCGAACTCGGGTACTGGATCGCACCCGACCACCAGCGACAGGGCTACGGTACCGAGGCGGTGGAACAGATTCTCGAGTACGGCTTCGACCAGCTCGGGCTCCACCGGATCGAAGCTCGCGTGTTCGAACTCAACGAGCCGTCCCGCCGGTTGCTCGAGTCGGTCGGCTTCACGCAGGAAGGCGTCCACCGCGACGTCGAATTCGTCGACGGCCAGTATCGGGACGCGTACTGGTACGGGTTGCTCGAGGACGAGTGGCGCGGCGAGTGACGTGTCACAGCTGCCGACTCGAGCGGTCGAGTCGGTGACTGAGACAGCACCTACGCGAGCGGGTCCGGTGCGGGCGGCACGGTGCGCTTGTGTTCGCTTCGTTCGTACAGCCGCCGAACCTTCTCGACGGTCTCTTTCTCGACCTCGAGCAGGCGGCAGGTCGCGGCGACCGAGAGCGGACCGTCGATGTGGGTCGCGAGGACGTCGTCGAGCGTCTCGTAGCTGATCCCCAGTTCCTCCTCGTCGGTCTGATCGGCCCACAACTCGGCGGTCGCGGTCTTTTCGGCCAGGTCCTCGGGAACGCCGACGTGGTGGGCGAGCTGTCGAACCTGTCGCTTGTAGAGGTTCCCGATCGGATGACAGTCGACGGCGCCGTCGCCGTACTTGGTGAAGTAGCCTACGGCGGCCTCGCTGCGGTTTCCGGTCCCGACGACCAGCCGGCCCTCGTGATTGGCGACGAGATAGTTCAGAACCGCTCTGACGCGCGCCCGTGCGTTACCGACCGCTTCGTGGTCGCCCTCCGCGTCGGGGTACGCCGACAGCAGGGAGCCGATGATCGGTTCGATTTCGATGACGTCGTAGCTGATTCCGAGGTCCTGTGCGACCCGTTCGGCGTCGCTCATGTGCCCGTCGCTGCTGACCGTCCCGGGCAGGACGAGCCCGTGGACGCGGTCGGCGCCGAGGGCGTCGACGGTGAGATAGCCGGTCAGCGTGCTGTCGATTCCGCCGGAGAACCCGAGGACGACACCGTCAGCATTCGCGGCGTCGACCTGATCGCGAATGAACTGCGTGATGTATTCGCGCTGGCGTTCCAGTTCCGCCTCCGAAAAGCGAAGGTCGATCATGGGAGACACTTCGGAGGCAGCGGTCTAATAGGCTCCCCTCTCCGGGAAAAAGTGACCGCGCGGTCGGTTTCTACGGGGTCGCGCACCGAGCGTTCGACCGCCGTTTGTCGAAAGCACGAGACCGGTGTGACGCGCTGTATCGTCGGTGTCATCGGCGGACCGTTGAGGAGACACTATGGGCCGTTCGAATTCGACACAGGGACCGAGAGGGCGATTCTGGTCCACGGGTATACAATTGCTCGAGAGCGCTACGTTCAAGTGCGACCGGTCGCTAGGTCCGGGTGGCGAAGTGAGCGCAGTGCGCCGGTGGTGAGCAACTCCCGCGGAGTCGCGATCCTCGGCGCGAACCGTATAGGCGCCGGTGGTCTAGTGGCAGGACATGAGCTTCCCAAGCTCATAGCCCGGGTTCAACTCCCGGTCGGCGCATGTTTTCGGTGGGCGGATACTCGAGTTACGTGAGTGCCGTGCGCAGAAACGGTTGTTCAGAAAGGCTACTGATAGTTTTATCAGCTAGTCGCTGATAGCGACTAGCATGGGTACTTTCCAACGATTATACCGACTGGTGAATCCGAATGAGCGGCGGGAAAACGAGCGAAACGAGAAATCATCCGAATCGAACGAAGGCGTTACGACGGACGCACCGCTGACTCCGGACGGGACCGGACCGCCCGCCGAAGAGCAGTCACACCAAACGGGAGAATACGGAGATCCATCAGACATATTTCATATAGTAGCTTCACCAGAAAGGAGGGAGTCGGCAGGTCTATCCCTGCCCACCAATGAACCGGAATACCTCGACAGAGAGGAAATAGAGCGAATAGTAGACGAACAACAGAGAGGAAATGAGCAACCGGTGAGAAAGTATGAAGAAGCGGTTTGGGAACGAGCCGACACTGCGCCCGAAGTCGCCTGGGATTACGAGGAGGTGGACAATCAGATCAGGTACGAGTACCCGTTGAAAATATGCATTAGCGAAGGAATCGACCTCCCCGAGGACCCTGATACGTGTCATGCAGAAGCAGTGAAACGCGCGTACAAGAATCCGCGCTGGACGGCCGCGATGGCTCATAATTCAGTCGCAGAATGGGGATTTAGCGATCGAAGATCCATATTTGGCGATCGAAGATACATAGCGATAGCACTACGGGGAATCGACGCGGCCAGACGTGAACTCCTCGCGCTGGATTACGAACTGCTGGACGGTCCTTCGACGAAGGAGGAGTTCCTCACGAGGGAAGCGAAAAAGGCGGTGACGAAAGCTCGGTACCAGTTGTCCGGTTGGGAGCTACAGACCGTTCTCGATTTACTCACGACTCAAGAGGGGATATCCAGTACGATCTCTATCGATGATATTATCGAGTCGAATAAAATACTGGATCGGAAGGACGGAGTGGTGCGTGAAACGCACATTCAGCTCGAACAGCAATTCCTGATCTTTCTCTTCTCCGCTATTGCGAGTCTCGGTCTCCTTTCGCTGCTCTACGTACTGGGACCGTACATCGCACCTCTCGATGGATGGATTCGTGGGACGTTCGTTCGACCAGCGTCCGGGATCTGGGACATGTTCGGCCCGCTGTCGCAAACGTACGGACCCGTGATTTACGTCGCGGTTGTTCTCTTCGGGATCCTCGGGGCATCCATTAGCGGACTGTTTTCACTTCGAAGCCTCTCTCCAGAGGTGAGCGAACCACTCCCGACGCTCGGCCAGGACTGGTTAGCGGTCGCTCGTGTCACGATCGGTGCGTCGGCTGCGCTCGTGCTGTTTCTGTTCTTCGAGAGCGGTGCACTGAGCTCCCTTTTCGCGCTCCCACTCAACGACCCGTTGGCAGCGTTCATGATCGCCTTCGTAGCGGGGTTCTCCGAACGACTGTTAGTCAGATCTCTCGAATCGAGCTTCGGCGAGAGCGGAATGGTCGATTCAGAATATCCACAGTGGCAGCTAAATCGAGAATCCGTCCCCGAATCGACGGAGAACGACGAAGACTGATCGACGGTACCGTCGTTAGTTTCACTCCCTCGTCGGCGGCTCACTCCTTCGAGGCCACCGCGTGTCGCGTTCGAACGGCGAGAGGAGTTCTCAGTCGAGCGGATTAGAGTGTCAGCGCCAGAGCGGGGTACCGCCGGTGCTGTCACGCCCGGCCTCTCGTCGATGCAGGAGAAGAGAGCCGCCGAAAGAAGAAATCCGACCTGCCAACCGAGCGTAAATCGAGCGGACTAGTGAATGCCCATCGCTTCGATCTGCTCTTGATACCGGTTTCGGATGGTGACTTCGGTCACCTGCGCGACGTCGGAGACCTCCCGCTGGGTCTTCTTCTCGTTACAGAGCAAGGACGCGGCGTAGATCGCGGCCGCGGCGTAGCCGGTCGGTGACTTACCCGACAGGAGGCCCTTCTCGGTCGTCGTATCGATGATCTCGTTGGCTTTGGCCTGGACCTCCTCGGACAGTTCGAGTTCGGAGCAAAAGCGCGGGACGTACTTCTTCGGGTTGACCGGCTCCATCTCGAGGCCGAGTTCCTGGGCGACGTACCGATAGGTGCGACCGATTTCCTTGCGCTCGACGCGGGAGACGGCCGCGACTTCCTCGAGCGAGCGCGGGATGCCCTCCATGCGGCAGGCGGCGTACAGGGTACTGGTCGCGACGCCCTCGATGGAGCGCCCGCGGATGAGGTCTTCGTCGAGAGCCCGCCGGTACATGACGCAGGCGACTTCGCGGACGGATCGGGGGATTGCAAGCGAGGATGCCATCCGGTCGGTCTCGGAGAGGGCGAACTGCAGGTTTCGTTCGCCGGCGTCTTTGGTTCGAATGCGCTCTTGCCACTTTCGCAGTCGGCGCATCTGGTTGCGTTTGTCAGAGGAGATGGAGCGACCGTACGCGTCCTGGTTCTTCCAGTCGATGGACGTCGTCAGTCCCTTGTCGTGCATGGTCTGGGTCGTCGGCGCGCCGACGCGGGATTTGTTCTGCCGTTCGGAGTGATTGAAGGCGCGCCATTCGGGCCCGTGATCGATGTTCGACCCTTCGACGATGAGGCCACACTGGTCGCAGACGAGTTCGCCCTGGTCCTCGCTTTTGACGAGGGTTCCCCCCTCACACTCGTCACACACCCGCTCACGATCCGCAGGGTCCTGCGTTTTTTCGGTCGTTTCAGGATCGCGTTCACGTTGGCGGGGTGGACTAGCCATTTCGTGTTGGTAACGACGGTGCAAGGACTTAAGGACTTGGCACAAACAGACCGGTTTCGAATTCGGGTCCGGGCAGGATAGTATCCGAAAGAATATACGACGCGTTCACAGGTACCCGAAGAGGGTTCCGATCAGCACCAGCACCCACATCGCGGTTCCGGCCAGCAACATGTCGTTGAACTTCGAATCGCGGGCCGCTCGTTTGGCCGCGCCGCCCGCGATCAGGCCGAGCGCGACGACGACGAGCATCCGCTGGACGACGACGTCGATAGGGAGCGTGTCGACGCCGAGCAGGCCGTAATCGAGCCAGATCGCCACTGCGAGCGATCCCGCAGCGACGACGGCGGCGTCGAGGCGGCGCGTGAGTCCGCGTGCGATCAGGTACGTCGCCGCCGGAATGCCGACGCCGATGATCGGATAGAGCAGCGCCGCGATCTGGTGGGGCGTGAGGAATTCGGCCCGGTGTTCGAGGAAGATACCGCTCGTCCGGACACCGAGGTAGAGCCCGAGGATAGTGACCACGAGCAGGAGGTGGCCGGTCTCGAGGCGTGCGGCGGCGGCGGCGATCCGACGGCGGTCGACGTCCGTCAAGTGGTCGTCGATGGCGGCCGGCGTCCGCTGGCTGACCCGCTCGGTGGATTGGCTCGTTCCGCTGTCGGTGTCGGTATCGAGGCCGCGCCCGCGGACGCGGACGCCGATCAGCGTGGGGACGACGAACAACCCGGCGAGTTCGACGAGGGACACCCACCCGTCGGTATCCGACGGACCGCCGTTGGCGAGGTAGAGACGGCTGACGTCGTCCTGTGTGTCGACCCGCGGATGGGACATGAACTCGGACTCGACCTTCTTCTGGGCGGCTTTGGCGCCGTCGACGCGGTGTCTGAGTGTGAACCAGTCGAAGTGTTCGGTGTGGGTCTGCATGGCGACCCAGTCGTCGTCCTCGTTGGGGCTTTCGTAGAGCCGGATGTGATATCGCTGGCCGTAGTAGTCGCCGTCCTCGAGCTGAAGCGTTTCGGTCGTCCAGTAGCCGCGCTCGTTCGGACCGGGGTCGAGATAGGCGTATCGGATACCGCCGTCGGCTTCGCCCCAGTCGAGATCGGGAACGCGGCCCTGCGATTGGTCCGACGCGGTTTCGTCGTCGGTCGTGTTGGCGAGCGATTCGTCGGTGGCGTTCGATTCGGACGCGTTAGGCAGCGTTTCGTTCGCCGCTGCGGTTTCGTTTTCAGTGGCGTTCCCGCCGCCGAAGAGCGCGTACGTGTCCGGGAGCGCCACTTCCTCCGATTCGTTGACTTCCGACCAGTCGCCGTCGCCCGCTTCGGTCAGGACCCGTTCGACGTCGTCGACGTCGCCGCGGACGATCACGTTGATCGGGCTCCGCTTCTGGAACCCCTGACGCGGGCTGAGATACCGCCAGAAACCGCTCTCGGAGTCTTCGAACGTGACGACGTCCGGAGCCGCGTTCGGATCGACCGTCTTCGTTCTCGTCGCGTCCTCCGATGCTATCTGCCCGGTCGACAGCGACAGGACCATCGACGGACCGCCGACCAGCACGAACGCCAGAACGAGCAGGACTGCGGCGATCACGAACGAGCGACGCATCTCCCCCTAGTTGGGACCAGGAACACATCAAACCGTGTGTAACGAAATCGACAGGCCCGCTCGAGAACCGGCGATCGGTGTGTTGGAACCGGTTTCGATCGGTCGATCGACCGTCGCGTCCGAGTGCGACCGTCGGATCTGGGTGATGCGATGCGCTCGCGCTCGCAATGACGGGCTCGTCAGTCCGATCTGACGCTCGGGCCGACGGTCGTGACGGGGACCGGGGCCTCGCGGACGACGCGCTGGGAAACGCTGCCGACGACGTTGCGTTCGTATTCGTCGCCGCTCGTTCCCATGACGATCAGATCCACGTCGTTGGTGGCGGCGTAGTCGACGATGCACTCGGCCGGGTGACCGGTATCGACCGCCGTCACCGTCTCCACACCGCGATCGGCAGCCCGGGTGGCCGCTTCGTCGACCGCCGCTCGAGACGTCTCCTCGAGGTCCCCGCGGACGCGCTCGATACGGTCGTCGTCGAGAACGAGGAAGGCGCG
Organism: Natrinema caseinilyticum; assembly: GCF_024227435.1. Lineage (GTDB taxonomy): Archaea > Halobacteriota > Halobacteria > Halobacteriales > Natrialbaceae > Natrinema > Natrinema caseinilyticum. The sequence continues at coordinate 2,817,516 of NZ_CP100445.1, read as the reverse complement.
GTCGTCGACGACGGAGAGGACGTGGAGGGTCGCGTCTCTCGTTGCCGCGACGTCGGTCGCGTGGTCCGCGACGGTTTTCGAGTGGTCACTGCCGTCCGTTGGAAACAGGATCGTCTCGTACATCGCTGTCTACGTAGCCCTCTCGAGCGGACGGACAAAGGAGTTTGCCACGTTCTTTCCCGGTGGAAATTCCCGGGCCGTCGACGGGCTAGATCCCCGGAATGCCGAGCACGTCGGGTGTGACGATACCGACTGCCGCGAACGCGTAGACGATTCCCACCGCGACGATCCAGGCGACGAAGCCGATCGCGACGGCCGATCCCCAGCCGCCCGGATATCGCCAGTTGATGATACCGACCCAGATGACCAGCATCAGCAAGATACCCAGAACGGGGATCCAACCGACGAAAAAGCTCGTGACCGCCCAGGCGACGGCGCCGATCAACGCCGTCATCGCCGCGTTCACGAACCCCGCATCACGGTCCAGGACGAGCCGTGCACCCGCGAGGATGCCGACTGTTCCCACGAGCAAACTGAGGGCGAAGATCAGGATGGAGTCCGCGACGGCCATGTTAGGGCTTCCAGCTGAGTTCGATATCGACTGTCTCGCGGTTCCCCCGGAGCATCGAAGACCGTTCGACGACCTCGATCGAAACGTCGACGTGGTGGGGCGGATGGAGCGACACGTTCTTGTTCCCGACTGGAACGGTAACCGTTTCATCCGCTCCCGGTTCAGGTTCGTCCTCTCCCGGTTCGGGTTCGTCCTCCATCGATCCGCCTCCCTGCTCGAACTCGGCGGCGAGGTCTCGGAGATACGCGGAGAGTTCTTCTCGAGGCAGTGTTTCGTCGGCCGTCGTCCGTTGCGCCATACGGGAATCATGGCGGTTCTGCCCGCAAAAGTATGGGCAACGAACGCCGCCCTAACACGGAGTTACCCGTTCGAAAGCCACTGCAACAGTTCACTCACCGAACTAGAATCGGCTTCGCGACCCGAAATCGCAACGCGAACTCGAGGTCGGAGCGCGAACTCGAACCGGAAGTGCGGGCTCGAACCGGAAGTGCAAACTCGAGGCCGCAGCGGCCGCTAGAACAGGTTCGCTTGCTGATACACCGAGATTCCGTCGGTGGTGATCTCGTACGGTTTCTTTTCTCGGGAGTGGTTCGGTCGCGGATCTTCTGGATCTCGATTGCCAGCCGCGTCTCGCGGAAGTCGTCCGGTCGAACGTACTGCAGGACGAAGACGGCGTCAGTGAGGTACTCGACGATTCCGTATCGCGACGCGTACGACGTGTCGGGCGATACCTCGCTGGTCAACAAGGCGGTGACGCCCGCCTCCTTCAAACTCCGGGCGAAATCGTAGATTTCGTTTCGCCGGTCCGCCCGGTTTTCGTACATCATCTCGAGTAACGAGACGGAGTCCAACACGAACCGCGACGCGCCGAACTCCTCGACGAGCGACGGGAGTTCGTTGCGAATCGACGCCAGGCTGTTTGCCATCTCGATCGGATCGACGTCGACGACGGCGAGTTGTCCGGCGGCGGCGTACTCGTCGAAGGCGTACCCCTTCTCGGTCGCGCTGTTGATGACCCGCTCGCGGCTCTCTTCTAACGTGATACAGACGCCGCGCTCGCCCTGCTCGAGGCCGTGGTTGAGAAATTGGAGGCCGAAAGTCGTCTTGCCGGTGCCGGCGCTGCCCATCGCGACGATCAGCGAGCGTTCCGGGATACCGCCCTGGATCATCCGATCGAGGCCCTCGATTCCGAGGTCGAGCCGAGGAAGCTCCGAGTCGATCTCCTCGTCGAAATCGGGTTCGTCGCCTCCCGCGAACACGAAATCGAGATCTTCGAACCCTTCCGGCCCGCCACTCGCGGCGAGATCCGGGTCGCCGTCGCCGATCGCCGGCGACTCGACGTCCTGGAGTGCTGCGCCGAAATCGTCCTCGAACAGCGAGTCGTCACCATCATCGACGCGCTCTTCGACCCCCGATTCACGCCTCTCTTCGGCACCTGCTTCACGCCTCTCTTCGGTCCCCGGACCGGTCAGTTCCTCGACTCCGAAGTCGCGTTGCTTCTCGGCCCCCGAATCGCCCCGCTCGTCGTCGAGAGGGGGCGACCCGGTCTCGTCCGCGGCTCCGTCCTCGTCCTCGTCCTCGAGTGCGCGTTCGAACCAATCGTCGGTGTCGTCACTCACGGCGATCACCTGCGGGAAGGGGCCACGGCGCGGCCGAACGCCACGAGGAGCCGGGCTGGCGACGCGGGCGACACGACGGACGCGTACTCGAGTGGACGGACGCCATACTGGACACTGCGACGAGATCGTCGCGGGGGTAGATGTCCGGATTCGTTCCAGCCCGATTAACCTTGTTGCCGCCGCCGGGACAAGCGTGGCTTTTTGACGACGGGGCGGGTAGCCACGGATGATGGACGTCGCCGTCGGAATCGTCGCCCAGCGCGACAACGAGCGTGCACAGGAACTCGCCGCGGACCTCGTCGACGCCCTCGAACAGGAGGGTGCGAACGTCGTCGTCGACGAGGCGACCGGCGGGGCGATCGGGGAGACCGCCGTCCCGGTTTCTGCGATGGGAGGTCGCGACCTCGTCGTAAGCATCGGCGGCGACGGGACGTTACTGTTCGTCGCCCGCGAGGTCGGCCCGACGCCGATTCTCGGCGTCAATCTCGGCGAAGTCGGCTTTCTCAACGCCGTCGCTCCGGACGACGCGCTCGCGGTCGTCACCGATCTCGTCGCCGAACTCGAGGAAACGGGCGCCGTGGACGGGCGCGAACTGACCCGCCTCCAGGCGACGGGCGTCGACGAGGACTGGACGCTCGAGCCCGCGCTGAACGAGATTCTCGTCCACGGACCGCGGCGAGGCCCCGGCGGTGGCGCGACGGTCGAGGTTCGCGTCGACGGGCAGCGGTACACCGAAAGCCACGTCGACGGCGTGCTCGTCTGTACGCCGACCGGGTCCACCGCCTACAATCTCAGCGAGGACGGACCGCTGGTGCACCCGTCGGCCGACGCGCTCGTCGTGACGCAGATGGCCGCCAGCGATTCGATGCCGCCGCTGGTCGTCGAACCGACGGCCGAACTCACCCTCACCATCTCCGGAACCGAGAGCGCCTACGCGATCAGCGACGGACGAAACCGACGGCGACTCGAGCCGCCCGCGACGATATCCGTCACGCTCGCGGATGACTCCGTCACGCTGGCCGGACCGCAGGCCGACTTCTTCGACGGCCTCGACAAACTCGAGTAGCGTTTCGGGAGCGCTCAGCGGCTATCGGTACCGACGCCCTCGACGAGGCGCTCGAGCTGTGCCGGTGGCACCGCACCGCGGGCGACGTGCCCGTCGGAGACGAACGTCGGAACGCCGGTGACGCCGGCCTCCTGTGCGTCCGTGAATCGCTCCTCGAGATCGGTCCGACGGTCGTCGTCGTCGATGGCCGCCCGGATCTCGTCTGTCGGGAGACCGACGGTTTCCGCGAGATCGAGCAGGACTCGACGATCGCCGATGTCGCGTCCCTCCTGCCACAGCGCCGTGTAGACCGCCTCGTCGAAGGCGTCCCACCGGTCGGGATACTCCCGGGCGACGTACCACGAGGCCACCTGCGCGTCGAACGAATCGATATCCGTGGCGATGTCCAGACTCATCTCGACGCCGTATTCCGCCTGGAGCCGACGGACGTTCCGCTTTGCCTGCTCGTAGTACTGGTCGTCTTTCCCGTCGTCGACGTCGTGATCGATCGTCCCGTCCGGGTTCCGCTTCCCGTGTCGGAGATCGAACGGGTGCCAATCGACCGCCAGCGGTTCGTCGCGGCGCTCTCGATACTGCACGAGCGAGCGCGTGCCCAGAAAGCAGAACGGACAGACGTAGTCGGCGTACATCGTAATCCGGTCGCCGGTCGGCGTCCCGTCGGTGCCTGTGTCGGCCATACCACCGGTTGGGTGCCGCGGGGCAAAAAGTGCCGGCCACCGGCAGGCCGCTCAGCTCTGCCCGCCGGTCGTTGCCGCGTCCGCGCCCGCAGCGTCCGACTCCGTCACGTCCGGCAGATTCGGATCGCGGTACGGGTTGCGACCGTAGGCCGGGAGATCGTCCTCGAGTTGCGATTTCAGGACGCGGCGCAATCGATTCAGGCTCGTGGTGTCGAGCCCGTAGTCCGCCGCGAGTCGCTTGAACGTTCCGTCGTCGGTGATGTCGTGGGCCCGGTACTGGGCGAACAGTTCTTCCATCCGGTCGGCCGACAGCGACTGCGCGTCGATGTCGTCGAGTCCGAAGTACCGCTGTCGGTCGACGTCGACGACGTGGCGAATCACCACGAGCGCGACCTTCGGAATCGCACGCTGGCTGCCGAACTCGGTGAGGTCGATCTCGTCCATGACGCCGAGTGCTAAATCGCGCTGCCAGGGCGTCACCTCGAGGGCGTTACACAGCGCCTGCGTCGTTCGGAGTCGATCGAGTCGGTGGGCGCGTTCGCCGTAGCCCGGCGTCGCCGCGTGCTGTTCGTCGTGGAGGCGGCGCACGCTCTCCGAAAGGTCCGCGTCGGGCGACGTTGCGCGGCCGATGACCGTCGCACTCGGCGTGACGACGCCCCATCGTCGAACCGACGAATCGCGCTGCACGTCCGCTCGCGAGAGCGCCCCGGAACCGGGCCGCGTCTCGAGGCGGCGTTCGCGTTCGGGGTCGGGGTCGACGCCGTCCGCTACGGCCACGTCACCCGCCGTGGGTGGACCAGGGTCGGCACCGTCGTCTTGCATCGTCTGTCGCTCGGAGGGGGAGCGTGAAAAAGGCTCGCTCCTTTCAGTACCGTCTCGGCCAGACGTTCAGATACTCGAACAGGTACCGCGCGGTCGACACGGATCACGTGCGATCACCGGCGAGCAACCGATTCGTGGCGGCCATACGCAAGCCCCGCGTCTCTCTCGAGTCCGACGGCGTCGCGAGAATCTCTTCGTAGCTTCACCTTGTGACCAGAACCACTTAAACGACGGCTCGAAAACGGAGCGACGGCCGATCGATCGAACGCGGTGCAAAATCGCTCGGCGCGTCGGCTGTCGAAACCGATCGCTCGGGTTACTGGACCGCGTCGATTAGCTCGTCGACGAACCCGTTTATACGAGTCGTGCTGGGGCCGTCGCAGGCGTGGATCGCAGGGTCGATACGCCGCGGCGGCCGAGCGAACTCGGGTCCAACCGCGTCACCGACCACGGCCGCCCCCTCACCCGCACGTTTCCGCTCGAGCAACGCCCTCGCACGCTCGATCCGTTCGTCGGCGAAGACCGCCGGAGCCTGTTTCGAGAGGAAGCGATCGAACGCGAGCGCCGGCAAGTCGTGGTCGCCGCGTTCCCCCGTTTCTTTCAGATACCGCGCGGACATGGCCGCCCGGTAGATCGTGAGATTTCGTTTCACCGTGGGTCTCGTCGCCGTTTCCGTAAACCGGTCGTCGTCGGCTGCGACCGTCGTCGTGCCGTCGTCGGTCTCGACGACGTAACTATCGCCGTCCGTCTCGACGATCGGGAAGATTTCGTCGTCCGTGCGGACCAGGTGGTGAGAGACGTACTTCCGGTAGTTGTTCGTCGCAATCCCGCGCCACGCGTGATAGAGGTCGATCGGGTTGTACGCCCGCTCGATGTACGCGGCGAGGACCGCGGGGTCGTACGCGACGCGATAGCGAATCGGGCTTCGAAGGAGATCGATCGCACCGTCGTTCGAATCCACGAGCAAGCCCGCGAACGTCCGCACGTCCCAGCCCTGGTACTCGAACTCGCCGTCTTCCGCGTCGATCACCCCGGCTACGCCGCCGAGGTGAGCGTACCGCCGAAGATCGGTCGGCACGTAGACGAACCCGACGTCGTAGTCGCTGTCGGAACTGGCTGCACCCCAGGCGTGGCTCCCCCGGGCGACGGCCAGCGCGACCGCGACGTCGTTCTCGCGTTCGATCGCGGTCAGATGGTCGTCGACGGTCTCTCGAACGTGGTCGGGAACTGTCGCCATAGCAGTGGCTCGACGGCGGAAGAGACGAAATCGGTGCTCAAAATGTGAGTCGACCGGGTGACGAATGCCCTTCGTAGCTTTACCTTGTGTCCAGAAGCACTTAAAGAATCGCGGCCGGCCACGACTCGGCCCGGCCATCCACCGTCGACGACGAAACCGGGCGGCGACGGACTCGACGTTCGCCCACGGCGGACACGGCCGTCGCTCACCAGTTCTGGGACTCGAGAACGACGCCTCCCCGTCGTATCTCGACCTTGTGACCAGAAGTACTTAAACGAACGACGGCCGAGACGACAGCGCGCCGGTCGATATCGAACGGGCTTTCGAGTTACAGTCGCCTGCGGTGCCGTTCGGGCGGGTCCAGTTCACTTTCGACCCGCCGTAACACGTCCGACGTGTACCCCGGCGACCAGTTCGATCGGCGCATTCACAATCGACCGGGTACGATAATAACGGCCGCCCTCCAGTCAGCACTGTTCGAGTTGGAGCCGACTGAAACGGACAAAAACGTCACCGAGATGCTGGCCGCCGTCTTGGCAGTGCACCGCACGGACGGGTCGATCGCCGCCGTCGGTGCGGCGTTTCTCCTCCCGTCCGTGGTTCGTCCCGCCGACGGTTGCAGAGCACCTCTCGAGTCGCACGAGTGACTCGCGACCCGTGTTCCGGTACCGAGATGGTTCTCGCTACCGAACGGAGAGGTCGAAACGCGGCGTCGTGGCTATCGAACGAATGGTACCGGAGAGGAACCGTCTCCCGTCATAGCTCCACCTTGTGACCAGAAGCACTTAAAGAAGCGACGGCGCGAGCCGATACCGAGACCGGGTCGAACCGCTCCCCACGGCGACTTCGGGTTCCGAAAGGTTGAATCGCACGCTCCCCCGAATGCGGCCAATGAGTCATCAGTTGCCGGACGTGCAGGCGACGTCACCCGACGTCACCGTCGGCTTGAGCCAGGTCGGCGTCACGGGCGTCGACAAACTCGTCAAACTGGCCCGCGACGGAAAGCGCCCCATCGTGCTCACCGCCGAGTTCGAAGTCTTCGTCGACCTCCCCGCCTGGCGTAAGGGCGCGGACATGAGCCGCAACATGGAGGTCATCGACGAGATCCTCGAGGACGCCACCCGTGAAGAGGCCTACAGCGTCGAAGAGGTCTGTGGCGAGGCTGCCGAGCGATTGCTCGAGAAACACGACTACACGTCGAAAGCCGAGGTTTCGATGGAAGCGGAGTACATGCGTCGCGAGCGGACGCCGGCGAGTGACCGCGAGACCCAGCACATGGTCGACATCGTCGCCTCGGCGACCGCCACGGACGAGGGAACCCGCGAAGAAATCGGTGCCCAGGTCACCGGCATGACCGTCTGTCCGTGCTCGCAAGGGATGTCCGCCGCTCGCGCGAAACAGACGCTCGAGGACCTCGGCGTGGAAGAAGAGACGATCACGGAGTTCCTGGACGAAGTGCCCCAACCGGGCCACTCCCAGCGCGGGCACGCGACGCTGACCGTCGAAGCCGATGGCGATCCCGCGGTCGACCTGAACGACATCATCGACATCGCTCGAGATTCGATGAGCGCGCGGATCTACAACCTCGCGAAACGGCCCGACGAGGACCACATGACCTACGAGGCTCACGCGGACGCCAAGTTCGTCGAGGACTGTGTGCGAGCGCTGGCCGAGGGCGTCGTCGACGAATTCGACCACTTGCCCGACGACGCGGTGATCACGATGAGTCAGTCCAACGACGAGTCGATCCACCAGCACAACGCCCACGCCGAGCGCGTCGTCGAAATGGGAACCTTACGCGGCGAAATTGCGCCCTAAAACTGGAGCGGTTCCGCTTCTTTCCACCGCGGGATGAACTCCTCGTGGACGTTCGCGGCGAACTCCGGATCTTTCAGGTCGATCATTCCGAACGCCTCCCCGGACGAAAGCGGGTTCGGCACCTGAATGCACACCTCGACACCGTCGATGATGTTGAACGAACCCGTTATGTCGTCGTTCGTGCGGACGTCGAAGTCGTCGCGCTGCTGGAGCGTCTCCCGATAGCGCTGGCCTACGTCCTCCGACAGCGAGGCGACCATCTCGCGGGTCATCAAGAGATCGATCGAGACGCCGCGGTCGAGGGCGTCCTCGAGTTGCGCATTGACGTCCTCACTGACGGCCTGCATGTCCCACTGGGGTGCCGGATCCGCGGAGACCATTACGATATCGCTGTCGGCCGCTGCGAGGCGCTCGAGGAGAAGGTCGATCGTCTCTTCGGGGCCGACGGCGGCGGTCCAGAACTGTTCTTCGACCGGCTCGGCCGCGTCGAGTTCGTCGGCCAGATCGTCGACGATCGACTCGTACTGATCTGCTTTCTCCTCGAGTTCGCGTTTCTTGTCGTCGAGCAGCCGATCGAGCGCCGTCGACGGCTCCACGGCGACGTACTTCTTCGGTCGGCTCGCGGTCTGACTCCGGACCAGATTGTACTGTTCGATGCTGTTCAAGACGTCGTAGATGCGCCCCATCGGGACGTCACTCGCTCGTGACAACTCCTTCGCCGTTGTGGGGCCGGTATTGAGCAACGATCGGTAGGCTCGAGCTTCGTACTCGGAGAGCCCGAGATCCCTGAGGCTGGCCATATCGGGAACCATCCCACCGGAGAAACATAAACGCTGTGGTAGTTTGACGCGATAGCGGACACGGGCGGTTCGGACCCGGACGTCACTCGAGAACGGACGCAACGCGATCGCTCAACTCGGCCGGAGTTTCGGCGTCAGCTGACACACGATCGCCGCGTTCGACTCTCGCCGTTCGGGTCTCGAGTTCGGCCGCATCGGGGACGACGACCTTCTCGTGGTCGGCGAGCCGGAGCGCCGCACGATGGAGGTCCGACCCTGGCTCGGCCGCGACGCGGATCACCAGCGGTCCTTCGAGCAGCCGGGACACCGTCGACGCGTAGCGCGCGACCTGGACGCCGATGCGGTCGCTCGCACCCGCGAAGGCCTCGAGCGTCCGGCGTGCGTACTCGCGGTACCGGTCCGTGCCGGTGAGAACGGCGAGCTCGAGCAGGGCGTCGGCGAACGCGACGTTCGAATCGAGGGGACGCAGCGGCCGATCGAGCAAGCCGATTCCGTCGGTGGGACCGTCGAGGAACGACTCCCCGTCGTGGAGGCGATTGATCGTCGTATCGGCGATCGACACCGCATCGTCGAGAACGTCCGACTCCAGGGTGCTCGCGGCCGTCGTCAACGCCGCGAGGGCCCGCGCCTGATTCGAGAGGAGGCAGACGGGGCGGTCGCCGGCAGCGCCACGGTCTCGGTCGGAGACGGCGCCCTCGCGGTCGGCTTCCGCGAGCGCGTGCCGGACGACGCCGTCGGCGAGCAGGTCTTCGCGAAGCGTCTCGAGTGCGCGTTCGGCGTACCGCCTGGCACGGTCGTCGTCGGTGTAGGCGTAGAAGGTACACAGACCTTCGATCGCCAGCGCGTTCGAACCGGCGAAGACGCCGCGGTCGATCGGCGGCTCGTCCGCGCTCGCCCGATCGGTCGCATCGATGCTGTGAGCGTCGTCTTCGCCCGGTGCCTGACTGTTCGCGAAGGCGTTGGCGTCGCCGTTCCACAGCGTCGTGGTCACGTACTCGACCGTCCGCTCGGCGGGCTCGCGGTACTCGTCTTTCCCCGTGAGCAGGTACGCGTTGGCGAACGCGCGCACGAGCGCCCCGTTCGAATCGAGGAGTTTCTCCCGCTGGAGCCCCGACCAGTCGCGCTCCGTCGCGAAGCGATAGAAGCCGCCGTCGTACTCGTCTAACAGATTTGCACCGACGGCGTCGTAACACCGAAGCGCCATCTCTCGATCGCGTTTGAGCGCGAACTCGAGGGCGTCAGGCAGCGGGAACTTCGGGCTCTGGCCCCAGCCGCCGGCGACCTCGTCGTAGGTCTCCGAGAGCTGGCCGAGCATGGCCGATTCGACGTCGGCCGTCAACTCGCCGGCCGGTGGATTGTCTTCCCGAAGCGGGCGAGGGATCCGTGCGGCCCCGCTGCCGTTCGTCTGCCACATGGTTCGGACGCTGTCGAGTACCTGGCGCATTCCGTCGGGGCCGAGATAGCCAGCACCGGTCAGGACCCGTCCGTCGGGCGCGAGAAAGACCGTCGACGGGAAGCCACCCATGTTGTACCGATCTCGGACGCGCGGGTAGCGGTCGACGTCGACCCGTACCGGAACGAAGCTATCGTTGACGTTCGCCGCGATGCGAGGCTCCGCGTAGGTCTCTGCGTCCATTTCGTGGCAGTGGTCGCACCACGTCGCAGTCAGCGAGAGCAAGACGGGGACGTCGTCCGCCGACGCTTCGTCGAAGGCCGCCCGCCCCCACTCGCGCCACTCGACGCGCGTTACATCGTTCATATCTGATCGTCGGGAGTCCCGGGCGTAAGCCCTTCGTTCGCTCGAGAGGGACGCGACCACCACCGGCCCGCGCTGTATCGACCGGTGCGACCTCGAGGCGGGGGCGGTGGCTCCGTCGTGGGACGAGAGTAAAGGATTTTCAACCTTCGAGCCCTAGTCGGGGTATGCTCTGGTGGATCTTCGCGCTGTTGCTCATTCCGTTTCTCGATGCCGTCTTGCTGGCGGTCATCGTCACCCAGTTCGATTTCATCGGCTGGATCGGGATGGTGCTGCTCGTCGTCCTGACGGGACTGGTCGGAATGCTGTTGGTCCGAGCGGAGGGACGGCGGACGATCAGAAAGATGCAGCGGTCGATGGCCCAGGGCACGCCGCCGACCAACGAACTGCTCGACGGCGGGCTGTTGATCGCCGCCGGAGCCTTCCTGCTCACCCCCGGTCTGGTGACCGACGTCATCGGGTTTCTGCTCGCCGTTCCGCTGACGCGAATTCCGATCCGAGCCGCGCTCAAGCGGTTCGTGATCGTTCCGTACGCCGACAAGAAGACCGGCGGACTCGCGAGCGGGGCCGTCTGGACGGTCGGCTTTCCCGAGGGAGGAGCGGAGGGCGGCGCCACCGAATCGACCGACGGCGGCACGTACGATCTCGGTGCCGACGACTACAGCGTCCGCGACGGGGACGCCGAAGAGTCGTACACGATCGACTTCGGGGACGAGCGCACGGACGACGCCGACGACGAGCGAGACGACGATCCCCTCGCCCGATAGCGGTTCCCACGGCCCTCGAAGAAAGAAACGTTTAAACGTACCACCCGGCAACAACTGATTGCGAAGCGGGCCAATAGCTCAATCAGGTTGAGCGCCACTCTGATAAGGTGGAGGCTCTCGGTTCAAATCCGAGTTGGCCCATCCTTTTGCGGCGAGCAACACCGCGAGCCGCGGTTTTGTATCCGACTCGAGTTTGGAGTACGGAAGGCGCACGCTCGAGAGCGAAGCGAGCGAGACCGTCTTCAGGTGGTTCGAATGCGAGGCGACTGTCCACTGGTGAGCAGTCCGTACGCAACCGGACTGCTGGCTATCGTTCGTCGACGGTCGACGTGGCGCCGTTGATTTCCCGTTCCCTGGAGTGTGCGGTCTGAGTCCCACTTTCCGAACGCGGGACATCTGTGAGCCGTCACCTGTCGGGGCCGGGTCTCCACAGAGTAGACGGCAGCCGGATGCCGGGTGACGGATGCCGAAGAGATATCTCGAGAAAGTCGACTGACCGAGTCGAAAGGAGATATTATCATAATAAGACACTATATTGCGAATGGAAAGATAGCCTTCGATATAGGTCAGTGAAATAACTACACCCGCACCGATCGAACTGCTCATCGTTCTCGCGGCGAAAACCAATTGGCTTCGATCGCCACCAAACCCCGACACTCACCGAACCGATAGAGACGCTATCACCAAAAATTTCCAACAAACACACCACTATGTGGGAATAAAGATTGTGTTAGTGGTTTTATAGCGGAGGAATACGGAATAGATCAGAATCGAAAGAGGGGTTACTCATCGTCTATCGGAAGCAAAACCGCGGGTCGATACGACACGGCAACGAGAGAATTCGAGTGTCTCTACCGAGGGAGTGAGAACGAGACCGACCCCATATATGTTTATTTCCACATACAAACTCGCATTTGACTGATTTTTTATCTCTATAGATCTCTCCCGGAGACGCCACATCGATCCCTCTCGAGTCCGTGTCACGACTGCGCTCCTGCTTTCTCGGCCATGGTGGGGCAATCGCTTCGAATTCGCGGGAACCTGGACACCGAGGCCGGACGGTGACGAGCCCTGCCGGTGGAAGCCGATCCACTTGATCGTCGACGATACCCGCGATGACGAGAACACGAGGACGCCACCGTTTCCCGTCTCGATCAGAGACCGATTGGTCCCGCTGTTGACGGGTTCGAAGAGCAGACCGTCTCCACCGAACCGGCGGTTTCGCGGTTCGGAACACCGACAGGTATAAACGAATGCGGAGAACTCCCATAGGTATGCGATTGAGTGACGAGCAGGCGTTTGTCCAGCAAGAGGTACGGCGATTCGCGAAAGAGGAGATCGAGCCCGTCGCCGTCGAGTACGAGCAAAACGGGACGTATCCGATCGACATCATTGAGCACGCCGCGGACATCGACCTGCTCGCTCCGGGGTTCGACGAAACCCACGGCGGTGCCGGAATGGATCTGGTAACTGAACTGCTCATCAACGAGGAACTCCATCGGGCCGACCCGGGTATCGCAGAAAGCGTCACCTCCGCCACGTTCGGTTGCGAATCGATCGTCGAACACGGAACGACCGAGCAAATCGAGAAATACGTGCTGCCCGCAACCCGGGGCGAGAAGGTAAGCGGAGTCGCGATGACCGAACCCGAGGCCGGGTCGGATTTCGCTCGTATCCAGACGACCGCCGAGAGAGACGGCGACGAATACGTCCTCAACGGTGACAAGGTCTTCATCAGCAACGGGAGCGTCGCGGACTTCCTCGTGGTGTACGCCCGAACGAGTTCGCCGGAGCGGGCGCACGAGGGAATTACCGCATTCGTCGTCGAGACGGAGACACCGGGTCTCGAGACGACGCCGATGGAGGGGCATCTCGGCCCCGCGACGACCGACATCGCACAGGTCTTTCTCAACGACGTTCGGGTCAGCGAAGACGACCGTCTCGGCGCCGAAGGACGGGGGTTCTATCACGTCATGGAGTTTCTCGACGAAAGCCGACTCGGTGTCGCCGTCGCCGCCGTCGGCGCTGCTCGTGGTGCCCTCGAGATGCTGATCGACTACGTTTCCGAGCGCCAGGTTTTCGGCGAGTCCGTCTCCGAAAAGCAGGCAGTACGCCACCGTGTCGCGAACCTGCGCGCTCGACTGGCGGCCGCCCGCTCGCTCGTGTATCAAACGGCCCGCGAATGCGAAGACGCCGACGAATTCGATACCGAGCGTGCCGCGATGGCAAAACTCGTCGCGACGACGCTACTCGAGGAGGTATCCAGCGAAGCGGTGCAACTTCACGGCGGCTACGGGTGTTTCGACGAATACCGGGTGGAAACGTACTTCCGGTTCTCGAAGATCCCCCAGATCTACGAAGGGACGAACGAAGTGATGCGGGAAGTGATAGGCGATTCGACGTTCGACTGACGAGGCGACTTTCGAGACGCCGCCGGCGGTGTCACCATCGCCGGTCGAAGTAGGCTGCAGCCCGGTTCCGCTCGAGGCACCGTCTCCGTTCGCTCCGGTCCGCTCGGCGTGAAAACCCTGTCTCGGTGACCTCGAAACCCGTCCGTCGACGGGTCATCGAAAGACGACGAGTCGTCACGACACGCTCGCGAGCGCGAACGAAGAGGGACGAGAGGTCAGTACTCGGCGAGGTGGTCGATCGTCGATTCCATGAGGTCCGTCCCCGCCGCGCGCGGGAAGAACAAGTGGATCTCGTCCGCCGGTGTCTCGGCGAATGAGTCGAGTTGTTCGTGGGCCTGACGCGGTGTTCCGGCGATAGTAGTCTCGTCAATAACGCTGTCGCTGATCGTTTCGGCGGCCGCCTCGGGGCCGCTTTCCTGCCAGGCCTCTCGAATCGCGTCTGCGTTTCGCTCGAAACCGGCCTCCGAGAGGGTGCGGTGGTAGAAGTCACCCATCGCACCGACGTAGAAGGCAATGTGATGTCTGACTGCCTGTCGCGCTCTGGTACCGTCCTCGCTGATGGCCGCGACGGTGTTCGGTGCGACCGAGAGGGTTTCAGGGTCCCTACCTCGCTGTGTTGCACTCTCGGCGAATTCTTCGTAGAGGGCCTCGATACGGGGGCGCGGGACGAAAATCGGCATCCAACCGTCGGCGAGGGCGCCACTCATTCTGACGTTCGACGCCCCGAGGGCACCGACGTAGACGGGTATCCCGTCCGTCTCTTGTTCCGCCCGGAATCGAAACCCGTCCAGCTGGAACGAGGTCCCGTCGTGCGAAACGGTCTCGCCCGAGAGGACCTGCTCGACGACGTCGATCGTTTCGGCCGTGTAACCGATCGGCCGTTCGAAATCGTCTCCGTGCCAGTTTTCGATAACCGCGGGACCGCTCGTCCCCAGTCCCAGGACGAAACGACCGTCCGACGCTTCAGCCGCGGTCGCAGCCGCTTGCCCGAGCAGCGCCGGTGAACGCGTATAAACGGGGACGATACCCGTCCCGAGTGTAATTTCGTTCGTGAGCTGCGACAGTTCGCCGAGCAGTGTAAACGCCTCCCATCCCCACGTCTCGCCCACCCAGACCGAGTCGAGTCCCTTTTCTTCTGCCCGTACCGCGTAGTCACGCATCAGATCGTATTTGAGGTCGCTTACGTTTATTCCAACGTTCATACTCCGACACCGTCAGGGAAAGCGATGGTTCCGGAGCGATATCTATCCGCCGTCATCCAATCTCGACGCATAGGTGCCGAATCGGCCCTTACCTAATTATACTTTTGGGAGACCCCGAGTCAGGGCATCTGGGTCGGACCCGCCAGCCGAAGCGGAGATCAGCCGCGTCGCGGTCACGGCTTGGCATTTCGTCAGGGCTTTTCTCGGGAACCCGTCGGCTCGCTCGGCGGCCAGAAACTCCGACTCTCCGAACGCGTCCCGGTTCCGACGCAGGTCCAGAAGGTGCCACTCGAGACGACGATCGATCGTTCGACTCTCGGAAACTATTATATGGGCGGCCGTGATTTGCGTTACATCAATACGGTTGTAAATTCCCTGGCGAGATTTTACAATCCTATGGATGTGAATCCGAGTGAGCGGTCCATCGGCATCCCGGTAAAACGGCGAGTCGTCGTGACTGTGGATTTTCGTGCCAACCAATACCAAACGCGAGGATAGCACCCGTCTCGAGTTCCGGCAAATTTTCGCCGCGGGTCTGACGATGGGACGTCGTCGGAGAACGGATCATTACAGTTCGGTTCTGGAAAACTTTTATAAGCTATCGGAGACATCATTGTGCTATGCCACCAACGGACACAAATCTGGTGCAGGCGACACAGACCTCGCTTCGACTCATAGAGGAAATTCAGCGCAGGGACGGAGCGACGATGGCGGAACTCGCAGACGAGTTCGATCTCGCTCGAAGCACGATCTTTAGTCACCTGAACACGCTCAAACAAAACGGGTACGTGACGAAGCGGGGAGAGATCTACCACCTCGATTTTAAATTCCTCTTCCTCGGCGAATACACGAAACGCCGCAACGAGGCGTACGAGCTCGCGGAACAGTACGTGAAGGAAATGGCGGGCAAATGCGATGAATACGTCGATTTTTGTGTCGAGCAAAACGGTCGGATTCTGACCGTTCATCTCGCGATCAACGGGATCCAGAATCCACAGTTTACGGTTGCCGAGTATTTCCACATGACGAACACCGCCCAGGGGAAGGCGATCCTCGCTCACCTGCCTCGAGAACGAGTAGAAGAGATCATCGATCAATGGGGGATGCCCCGCCGGACCGAGAACTCGATCACATCGGAACGACGCTTGTTCGACGAACTCGAGACGATCAGGGAAGGGGGCTACGCCGTGAGCTATCAGGAGTGCATCGAGGGAATGCGAGCCGTCGCGGTACCGATCCTGGAGCCAGATGGCTCTCTCTTCGGGACCTTCGGGATCAGCGGCCCGAAATACAAGATGACCGACGAAATGATCGAGACCGAATTGGTGGAACTCCTGCAGGACGGGAAAAGCGAATTCGAAGCCGAGTCGAAAGAACTCTACACGGCGGTCTGACGGTTCGCGAGCGTCGGTGCGATCGAAACCGGGTCGAAACGCGTGTATCGAAACTGGTTGCCGTCCTGGGATGATCCCAGCGAGTCGGCTGTCTGTGGCGTCTCCCGTTCCAGCCCCGACGGGCGGGGTGAACCACGCGACCCGCCGTCCGGTACGCTGGGCCGACTACTCGACTGCCTGTTCCTCGAGTTCGCTTCGCTGGATCTTGCCGACGGAATTTCGCGGCGGGTCATCGATGAACGTGACGGTTCGAGGGTGTTTGTACGCCGCGAGGTGGTCGAGGCAGTGCGTTTTGATTTCGTCCGCCGTTATCTCGGAGCGCCCTTTTCGTTCCACGAACGCGACCGGTTTCTCGCCCTTCCGCTCGTCGGGTTTCGCGACAACGACCGCGTTCTGGACGCCATCGAGTTCCTCGATTACGTCTTCGACCTCCTGAGGATAGATGTTTTCGCCGCCGGTGATGATCATGTATTTTTCGCGGTCTTGAAGATAGACGTACCCGTCCCGGTCGATACGTGCGATATCGCCCGTGTGTAGCCACTCGCCCGAAAAGACGTCGGTCGTCTCGGTCGGTTGTCCGAGATACCGCTTCATTACCGCGTCACCTCTGACGAGGAGTTCCCCGACTTCACCGCGGGGCAGTTCCGTCCCGTCTTCCTGGTCGACGACTTTGACCTCGAACAGCCGATCGCTCGACGTTCCGACGCTCGGGATCCGACGCTCCACGGACGGTTCTTCCCAGACGCCAGCGGCGAAGGTCTCGGTCATCCCCCATCCGTTGAGGACCGGACACTCGAGAAGCGCCTCCGCGTCCGGAATGAGATCCGACGGGACGCGAGCCCCGCCGGTGATCGCGACCTCGAGTGACGCCGGGTTCCAGGCGTCGGACGCTGCGGACGCCATCAAGTCTTTGTACATCGTCGGGACGCCGGAGAAGAAATCGATCTCGTGTTCGTCGATTCGCTTCATCGCCACTTCGGGGTTCCACCGGTCCAAGAGGACCACTTCGCCGCCGATTTTCAACGTCGCACCCAGATTCATGAGTCCCCAGCAGTGGTACAACGGGAGAGCAGCCAGGTAGGTAGTGTCCGAATGGAGTTCGTACGAGATCGTCGCGAGGTCGCTTACGGCGATGAAACTATCGTGCGTATGAACGACCGCTTTCGGTTGGCCGGTAGAGCCGCTGGTATGCAACATGAGCGCTTCCCGTTCGCCGAGCGTTTCGGGAACGCGGAATTCACCGCTTGCAGTCTCGATCTCCCCCCAGAAATCCAGGTGTGCGCCGTCGACCGCCTCGGTACAATAAATCGTAACGTCCGGATCTATGTCCCTGATCGAACCCGCGTTCTCTGCAGTCGTTACGACCGCAGCCGGTTCCATCTGCGAGAGGAGCGCTTCCAATTCGCCGTGCTTGCTTCGAGGGTCTATCAAGCCGGTCATGTGATTGCGCGCCAGCGCCCCGAACAGTGCAACGGCGAATTCGTAGGTGTTCGGAAGCATCACGGCGACGTGACTTTCAGACGAGATTTCGTCCCGCCCAAGGACGGTCGCAAATCGGCGGACGTCGTGGAGTAGCTCCTCGTACGTCCAACTATCCGAATCCGAGCGAATTGCCGTCTGTGCGGGGTTACTACGCCTGTGTAGCTCGAGGTAATCGACGAAGTTCATAGTTGTGTGGTCCACTACAGGTCGCTCTTGCTGAACGACCCTTTCCGGGAGTTCATCTCTGAATCACTAAAAATGTTCCGTGGTATGATCCACGGTAATTCGGTCGACGTGACACGGATTCGAAGCGTTATCGAGTCGCCACAGGCTGACATTCGGGAGAGACGCCAGGAACGGGCGAGTCGGAAGGCGAACGGGTCATACGGCGAGCGAGATCTGACACCGACAGGAGCCGAGAGAGATCGAACACGAGAGCGTCCTCTAAAGGCGCTGAGCGGAATGTGAGACGTTCACAGAGACGATGAGTGAAATCGGGAAGACGAGAGACACCAGTACGAGTGAAGCGGGATGGACACCGGTTGCACAGACGGCCCCGAACGTGGCCGCGTCGGACCCCTGTTACGTGTCGCGAACGGGCCCCGGGGCATCGAGACGTGACCCGTTTCCGTCGCGACGAATCGGCGGGGCTGTCTCGAAGGGAGCGGCGCAGAACCGAACCGGCGAAAAACGTCCGAGCGTCAGGCGGAAGCGAGCACTACCGCCCCTTCCACTCGGGGCGTCGACCTTCGCGCCGTGCCGCCTCGGCCTCGGCGTAGTCTCGAGTCGCCATCAGCGCGTAGAACTGTGCCCACTCGTACTTCGTTCCTTCGTCGATATCGGCATCTCTGGCGAAGTTAGCGGTGTGTTTGACGCCCCGAACGCCGAGTGGGGGCCGTGCAGCCAATTCCGACGCCAGGTCGCCCACCGCAGCATCGAGTTCGGCGTTCGGATGGGCCGCATAGACGATCCCCTCGTCTGCCGCCTCACGCCCGGAGAGTCGTTCACCGGTCATTCCGAGTTGTTTCGTCCGATCGGCGCCGATTTTCTTTACGAGCCGTACCGTCCCCCCGGCACCCGGACAGAGTCCGTGTTCGATTTCGGGAAACCCGAATTCGCTGTCCTCGGACGCGATGACGAAGTCGCACGCGAGTGCCAGTTCCAACCCGCCTCCGAGACAGTACCCGGACACCTTTGCGATAACGGGTGCCCCGTACCGTTCGATGGCGTCGTACATACGAACGGGAACGAGCGAGTGAGCGGATTCACCGCCGAATTCGTTGATATCCGCTCCGGCGGAAAAGTTCTCCCCGCGTCCCTCGAGGATGACTGCGTTGACGACGACGTCGCGGGATTCGTCGTCGAGTCGCTGGAATCGCTCGAACGCTTCCGCCAGTTCCCGACGCGTTCGCCAGGTGAGCGCGTTGAGGCTCTCCGGGCGATCGATGACGACACGACCGATACCCGTTTCTTCGTCTAAAGACCATTCTATGTCCTGAAAGCTATCTCGTGGCACAGTTCCACTGGTGAGAAGGAAGTATATAAAGTTACTCACCGCACCAACACCTTCATAAGCGAGTTGATGAAAAGTACTCTCGTGACATCCTCACCCATAGTGTTCGCGTTGATCGCGATGATCTCTTGGGGCATGTGGACTGCAATAGCGAAACTGGCGACGGAGACGGTGAATCCGACAGTAGCGATGATCCTCTCGTACGTGGCGAGTATACTGGTCGCGATCGGATACCTCTCGATCGCTCACGACGACGTGGCGATAACGGGCGAAGGCGTCGGATGGGCCCTGGTTAGCGGGATATTCGCTGGAATCGGTGCGATCGCGTTTTATTCGGGTATCGCACAGGGACGGGTCGGAACGGTCACGACGATTTCGGCACTGTACTTCGTTGTCGCGGTTGTCGTCGGAATACTCCTGTTCGAAAATTCTCTCGGCATCCGAGAGGTAACCGGAGTCGCATTCGCCGTCGTGTCCGTGGTGTTGCTCGCCGGCTAATTATCCGGTTCGGTTTCGCTCACTCCATCGAAGCGTCGCACGTCTCCTCCAAAATCGCACACGCTGTTTTCGGGTGCTCGACCGATCGGTTCTGCGACCAGTCGATAACTATTTATACTTGTGAATTAGCTTGGTACATGTGATTTCGTAGCACAGCAACACCTGCATTGCGTAGGGAGAGCAACAAGAGACTACTGAGAGAGACAGAGACAACACAATCATGAAAGGTAATACGAATCAGAACAACGGACGGACACGTTTCGGTCGACGATCGATGATCAAAGCGCTGGGCGTTACGGCGGTCAGTGCTGGTGTTGCGGGGTGTATGGGTTCGGGGTCAGACTCCAGCGGACCGCTTCGCGTCGCGACCTGGAGCGGACCGTATACGGATCGGTTCCGGAACAAGATCAAGAAGCCGTACGAGGAGGAAACGGGCAACAAGATACAGTGCATCCCCGGGTACAGCGAAATCCTTTCCAAAATTCAGTCCGCACCCGAAGACAATCCACCGTACGACCTCGCCGTCGCCGACGATTACTTCTATTTCCAGGGGACGCAGTCCGGACTCTTCGCCGAAGTCGACCACGACAACATCCCCAATTACGACGACGTATTCCCAGTGCTGAAGGAGATCCGCTCCGATGGCCACAAATACGGCGTTCCAGTGGAAGGGAACCCAAACGCCATCGCGTACAGCGACGACCTCGAGTCGCCACCGACGAAGTTCGCCCACTTCGCGGAGAGTAACCGTAATTTGAAGATCAGTTTGAGTGATGGGTTCTACATCTATCCGTTACAGACGGGTGCGATCGTCGCCGATGACGTGGAGGGAACCGGCGAGCTATACGACGAACAGTATCACGATGCGCCCTTCAACGCGATCGGTGAGATGAACGTCACCAAGTGGTTCACGTCGGGCGCACAAATCTGGGAACTCTTCCGAAACGACATCATAAATACGGCCCAGTACTACTGGGCGACGGCAGCGTACCAGGCTCGGACCAACGACAGCCTCAATCTGAACGTGGTCGTTCCGGACGTGACCGGGGGATACTTCGACGACTACTGTCTCGTCCGCGGTTCGGACAAGAAAGAACAGGCCGAGGAGTTCCTCAACTTCCTGTTGCGTGCCGATATCCAGACCAAGTGGTCCGAAACCAGCTGGGAAATTAAGTCCAACAAGAACGCGGAATACCCGGAATTCGTCGCCGAAACGATTCCGACGACGAACGAGGAACTGAAAGGACTTCAGCTTCCGGACTGGGGCTATCTGAGCGACTACAACTCCGACTTCTCGGAACGGATGAAAACGCTGAAGACCGATCAAACAGGGAACTAAGTAGACTACGATGCCTGGATTACACACGGAGAATCTCACAAAACACTTCGGCGATCTCGTCGCAGTCGAAGACGTATCGCTCTCGGTCGAAGCCGGTGAGTTGCTCTGTCTCCTCGGCCCGAGTGGGTGCGGAAAATCGACGACGCTCCGCATGCTCGCCGGACTGGAAACGCCGACCGATGGCGAGGTATATATCAACGATACGGACGTTACGGATCAACCACCGTACAAACAGAACAGTTCGATGGTGTTCCAGGAGTGGGCACTGTTCCCCCACAAGTCGGTGCTCGAAAACGTCGCCTTCGGGCTGAAAATGCAGGGGATGGGAAAGGAGAAGCGACGAGAGAAAGCCCGCGAAATGCTCGAGGTGATGGAAATGGACAGGTTCGAAGACGCGAGTCCACCCGATCTAAGTGGCGGACAGCAACAACGCGTGGCGCTCGCCCGTTCGCTTGCGACGGAATCGCCCGTCCTCCTGCTCGACGAGCCGCTTTCGAACCTGGATAAGCGACTCAAAGAGCAGATGCAGATCGAAATCAAGGAGCTTCACAGCCAGTTTCAGCGGACGACGATTCACGTGACGCACGATCAAGACGAGGCGTTCACGATCGGAGACAAGATCGGCATCATGAACGATGGTCGGCTCGTCCAGGTCGGTCCGCCGCGGGAGGTGTACAACGATCCCACCAACAAGTTCGTCGAGGAGTTCCTGGGTGAAACCAATTTCGTCGAGGGAACCGTCGTACAGGAGGTTTCCGACGGCGCGGTCGTAGACATGGGCATCGGTGACCCGCTTCGGATCCCGCTTCGGAACCGGAGCGTAACCGAAGACGACGTACTCCACGTCTCCATTCGGCCGGAAATACTCTCGCTCGAACCAGTCGCAGAGGAACGGACCTCCGTCAGAGCGGACGGGTCACGCGATTTCACCGTTACCGGCACTGTAGAGAACCTGTTGTATCGAGGTTCGACGGTTCGATACTACGTCGATGTGGAGGGAACGTCCCTGTTCGTCGAGAAGTCGGTCGGTGACTCGTCCATCGACGAAGGGAGTACGGTAGAACTCCGATGGCAGGCGACCGACCTCCTCTGTTTCGATCAGCAGGGGGACAAAATCACGGTACAGTCATGAGCGTGGAGACATCTTCGAACCTCTTTCGGCGGGTCGGAGAGTACATCAAGGACGGTTCGAACAGGTCGAAACTTCTCCTCCTGCCAGTGACGGTATTCGAACTGGTTTTCTTCGTCGTCCCGATGCTGTATCTTCTGCGGATCAGCCTCTACGAGCAGACGTCTCAAGGGGCCTATCGGGAGGGGACGTGGACGGTATCGACCTATGCCGACGTGATCGCCTCCGAGTACATCCAGGGCCTGATGTGGTTCACCTTCAAGTTCGCCATTATCTCGACGGTAGCGTCCGTCGCGATCGGTGTCTTCTACGCGTACGCGATCTGGAGGGCGGACCGGAAACTCAGATTGCTCCTCCTGTTCGGAGTCGTGCTCCCGCTTCTGACGACGCTGGTGGTGAAACTGTACGCCGGGGTCTTGCTCCTTTCACCGGGCGGCGCAATCAATGAACTGCTGATGAGTACCGGTGTCCGGTCCGAGCCGTTGCAGTTGATGAATAACTTCCTCGGCGTCCTCATCGGGCAACTTTACATTACAGTTCCGTACTCAGTACTGGCCATCTACAGTGTTCTCTCGACGATGGAATGGGAAATCGTCGAGGCGGCACGCGACCTGGGGGCGAACCGCGTCCGGTCGTTCTACGAAGTCGTTCTCCCGGAGATCGTTCCCGGGATCGCCGTTGCGTCCGTCATCTCGTTCGCGTGGGGTGTCGGAGCGTACTCCGCCCCGTCGATTCTCGGGACGGCTCGTCAGACGACGTTCGCACTGGAGGTGGAATCGCTCATGCTGAGCGAGTTCAATTGGCCCGCCGCAGCAGCGTTGTCCCTGATAATGTTACTCGTCGTCCTCGTAAGCATCGTCGGGCTGTTCGCGTTCCTCGACAGTCGAGGAGGTGAAACGGACTATGTTTGAGCGTGAACGACTCGAGACGGCCGCCTTCCGCGTCGGATACATCTCGCTGGTCGTGATGTTGCTCCTCCCCCTCGTCATCATAATCAGCACGTCGATTACCGAGTCGAGCTATCTCTCGTTCCCGCCGAAAGAGATCTCACTGCAGTGGTATCAGAACTTCCTCGACAGCGACCAGTGGATCGCAGCCATGAAAAATAGCCTCATCACGTCGACCGGAACGATGGTACTCTCGACGACGCTCGGTGTACTCGCCGCACTGGGTGTGGAAGGCTCGAGAGGGAAACTATCGACGTACCTCGTCCCGCTCGTCTTACTTCCGTTGCTAATACCAGCAGTGGTGACCGCAGTCACCCTGCTTACGTTCTACAGCGAGCTTGGTATTCAGCAGAGTTATATCGGGATCATTCTGGCGCATTCCCTCTGGGCGACACCGCTCGTCTTCTTCATCATGCAATCGGTCTTCGCTCGCTTCGACTGGAGTCTCCGCGATGCGGGACTCGATCTCGGTGCATCTCCGATCCGCGCCTTCTGGGAGGTCGTTCTCCCGGGCGTCCGAAACGGAATATTCGCGTCGATGCTGATCGCCTTCATTATCAGTCTGCAGGAATTCATTATGGCGCTGTTCCTGTCGGGATTCAGTACTCGCACTGTTCCCGTCCTCGCGTATATTTCGCTCCGGGAGATACTCGATCCACTGGTGAGCGTCGTCTCGACCGTGATGATCGGGGCGGCGGTGATTATCGTGATCGGCGCGAGCCTCGCCATCGGCCTCAATCAACTCTCTCAGAACCTCTAAATTCCTATCGCGTTCGACACGCGAGTTATCCGGGACCGGGAGAACGCAGCTCAGGAAGGAACTCCCGAACGGAGGCTGTTTCTGCTGTGGTAGTGGTCCCTGCGGGAGCTTCCTTTCCTCGGGACTTTCGCGAAACGCGGCGTACGGATTCGGTCGACGCCCCGCAGTGATCATCACGCGGCTTTCCACCGGTTTGTACAGTCTCACAGCCGACGGCGAGATAGATGTGAATGGAACATTACATATGGATTTATCAGACAATACCGGCCGTGACGACGGAGTGCAGCGAGAGGCGATCGAAAGAGAGATTACCAGCTACGGACCCACTCACACCCTCCTCGGTCGAATTCGGTATCACTCCCAGTGTCGGGTATTGGAGCGGCAGGACGACGCGAACGTCGATACTGTTGCCGAAGGTATCTCGAACGGAATCGACATATTGCGGCCCGGGAGAGCGATTCAGTTCGGGGTGAGACTGCCGAGCAGGACCCGGGTCAGTCGAAGATAAAACCAATAGCGTTATGATATAAATAATATACTTACTAGGACCCATTTGGTATTCGATTATATTGTTCGGGGAACACCGCGAGGAGAGCGACACCGAGAGAGATCGTAAAGAGCGGAAGCGCCGCTCTCGCCGGGGACGGGACGACGACACGTCCGGAGCGCCAATTCGATGGTCGCATCGGCACTCGCGTCGCCCGACCCACTCCCGGAATGCAGCGATTTACAACGATATGGTTGTAAAACGAAGCGGGCCGAAGCACGCGCGACGTGACTGGTCGACCAGCAAAGGGCTCACAGTTCGGGAAAGTCGATCCCGTCAACCCGAATGGTCTCCGCTTCGATATCCTCGAAGGACGCACCCCAGGCGCCGACCGAGACGATGCCGTCTTCGGTCTCGAGAAAGAGGGTCACCTGACCGGCGAGATCCGCATACGACGGATGTTGCGGGATCTCGCGGTGGCCACCACAGGTGGCCCGAACGAGGTTGCCGCGAATATCGACCCGGTCGCCGGTTTCGATCCGGCGCCCGAGTACCTGCAGCGTCATCGTCACGTCGTCGTGGAGCAGCGACGCGGCATCGTGGACGAACCCCTCGATGCTGACGTACGTCGGTGGCTGCGCTCTGTCGAACTGGACCCGTTCGTTGCGCACCCACAGGCACGTCCAGAAGTACCAGTGCATGATGAACGAGAGGATTTCGTCGCCGATCATGATCCCGTACGCGCGATCGCTGCGGACGTTCGGCTCGAAGAACGCGTACCGTCGGTCGACGATTCCCAGAAACGGCCCGGGAAGCGGACAGCTTCGAATCTCGAGGACGCCCTCGATTTCGGGGATGTCGGCGGTGCCGTCGTCGTAGACCGCGATCTGGATCAACACGCCGTTTCCGGCGGCGGTTTCGATCGTCGGCCGCAACTCCTCGAGTTGGGCTGGCGTAACGGCCAGCGCGACGGAAACGTTCGATTCGGCGATCGCGTCCGCGGCACTCCTGAGTACAGTCTCGGCGCGTTTGAGGACGCTAATTCGCGACTCTCGCGGATCCGGACGCTCCCAGCGGTCTTCGATTTCGCCGGCTGCGTCCGCGAACATCTCGCTCTTTTGGCGGAGTCGATTGAGGACGTCGACTGGTTCGCGCGGCCGTGCGTGGAGCCGGTCGCGTTCGAGCGTCTCGACGAACTCTTTTTCCTCCAGCGAGCGGACGATGTCGTAGATCCGCGAGGACGATACTGACGATCGCTGGGCGATTTCGACGACGGGCGCTGGGCCCGACTCGAGGAGCGCCAGATACGCGTCCGCCTGCTGGCCGGTCAACCCGGCGTCCTCGAGCGCCCGTCGGAGCGTCTTCGTGTCCATACTATTCACTGGCCGCTGGACGTACAAAAACGTATGTCCGACGAGTACTATCCGTCTCACTTACACATCATTCGTACATGTTTTTATTGCCATATTATCTTTCGTGAGTCGGCTCGAGTACGGCGATTTTTCGTTCGCATTTCGTTGTCCACCGGCAGATATGAAAATTTTTCGTCTCGTTTGGCTTCGATTCCACCGAGACAATATCGACGGGAAACCGGCCAGAAATAGCCTGTGCGGCACGTTTCTGTCGCGCCGGACCACGATCGACGTCGCTGACCGTGTACGGAACGGACGGAGACGGTTCATCGAAAAAGGCGGCCGCCGGTTAGCGGCGTCCGTTCGGCTCTTCGACCGTGATCGTCGTCGAACAATCGGCGCACGTGAGTTCGAACGCACCCGGTTCGACCCTCGTTCGGCCCCGGGAGTCGGTTACCGCGAGTGCATCGTTCGAAATCGTCACGTCGACCGTCGTCGACGCACCGGGCTCGAGGCCGACTCGTGTGAAGCCGACGTGTTCGCGAACCGGCCGGACACGCGAACTCACCTCGTCACGCAGGAAGAAATCGAGGGACCGATCGCCCGCGCGATCGCCGACGTTTTCGACGGTGATCGACGCGGTGACCGATTCGGCGGGACCGATCCGCGAGTCGACCACCGAGAGGTCGGTACACGAAAACTCGGTGTAGCTCTCGCCGTGGCCGAACTCGTAGAGGGGATCGTACGTATCGGGGTGTTCGTCGGCACCGATCGGCGTCGGATGGGCGACGTGGTTGAACGTCGTCGGCAACTCGGCCGCCGAGCGCGGAACGCTGATCGGCAACCGGCCCGACGGGTTGTAATCGCCGAACAGGACGTCGGCGATCGCGTCACCGCCTTCGCTACCCGGGTAGTACGAGAAGACCAGCGCGTCGGCGGTTTCGGCGGTCCACGACAGCGCGAGTGGCCGACCCGATACCGCGACGACCACCATCGGCGTCCCGGTTTCGGCCACGGTCTCGAGCAGGTCGCGCTGGGCTGTCGGCAGTTCGTGCAGCGAACGGGACGGAAAGCTCCCGGTGGGACCGGTGAGCTCCGACGGGCCGAATTCGTGGTAATACCACCCCTCGCCGACGGCGACGATCGCTACGTCCGCGTCCGCCGCTCCGTTCGCGACCGCCTCGAGATCCCGTCGCTCCCTGAGTGACGCGCCCGTCTCGTACTGGACCGACGCCCCGCTACCGGCGCGATCCGTGATCCCGTCGAGAATAGTCGATCCGGCCGCAGGGTCCGGATCCTGGACGCTCCATCCGCCGTATTGGTTGCGCAGGGAGTTCGCGTTCGGACCCGTCACGAAGATCGAGTCGATATCGTCCGACAGCGGGAGGAGACCGTCGTTCTCGAGCAGCGTCTGAGACTCGCGGGTCCGGTTCGCACTCGTACCGAAGCCACCCCTCGAGCGACCGAACCCGACACGAACGCACCGGGCGGGGGCGATGCGAACGCGCTGGCAGCCGAATACCGACGCGGCTGAGACGACCGCGAGGAGTCTACGACGGCAGCAGCAGCGCCAGTAACGCTTCGCGAGAGACCAGGAGGACGACGTTGTTGCTCGCAAAGAGGACGTACACGACGACGACGGTCGTCACGAAGCCGACGTCGAACGGTCGCGAGAGGACGTAGCCGATGCCGACCACGAGGCCGGCGTAGATGAGGGCCGCGAGGACGACGCCTGCCAGTCCGAAGAGATCGTGCAGAAAGACCGTCACCGGATTCAGTTCGGTGGCGTACGGGACGGTAAAGAACAGAATCGTCGCGACGAGGTCGACGAACCAGACGCCGAAAAACGTGGCTCGAAGGCCGGTCGTCCCCGGCCGATCCGACCCGATCCCGAGCGCGGGTGTTTCCATCATCGTGTCCGAATCGAGGCGGTACCGAGCATTACGCGTTGTACTTGCTGTTTCCGGCTACTGAGGTGCGTTCACACACCTCGAAATAACGTGTTGTAGACTAGTAAAAATATTTATTCCGTATGCGAATAAACTGCACGTTGTCACCCAATATGGGTGTTGGTAGCATTAGACGAACGACGCGAACGCGCCGATACAACATGAGCAACCAGTCATCGACAGGAAGGGACGGAGTATCGAACGGAACTGACGGAGTCGCGAACGAAACCGAGGATTCGTCGGGCCGGGAAACGACGGACAAGCGACCGACACGCCACCCAGCACGGGGCCCAACAGGCGACGAGATCACACGAGAGAACGGCGACGCCCGACAGCGGCCCGCGGATAGTGATCCGCCGGAGCACGCGACGACGGCGACTGCGGAGCGAAGCGGGATGGCCCGTCGGATATTCCTCCGGTCGGCCGCAGTGGCGGGGGCAGCGGCCACGTTCGGAAGTACGGCGGCGGCCGCCCGAGAGGAGAGCTGTGAATCGTTCGCGACGATGCCAATCGGGGGCGGTGACTTCCAACTCGTCAACAACGACTGGGGGAGTTCCGCCGTCGACATGTGCATCTGGTCGGAAGCGAACGGCGACTACGGGTACGAGTGGTCGACGCGGTCCAGCGGCGGGCCACCGAATTATCCCCAGGGCCTCCTCGGAACGAAACCCTGGGGCTCGGACACGGGTGTCCGGGACTTCCCGATCCGGCGGGGAGACGTCGACCAGCTCGAACTCGAGGTGGATATCGATCAGACCATCTCCGGCGGCGAGTGGGACCTCGCCGAGGAGTGGTGGTTGATGGACTCGCCGGTCTCCGAACAGACCCAGACCCACACTCACGAGATCATGGTGGTCCTCGACTGGGGCGGCGGCCACAACCACTACATGGAGGAGGAAAACGTCTGGACCGACACGTTCGGCAACACCATTGACTACTGGGCGAACTACAGCAGCGGCGGCACGAGCGCCGACTTCCACATCTTCCGCGTCCGCGGCGGCCTCTCGACCGGCCGCGTGGATCTGACGGAAGTCATCGACTTCATGACCGAGCGATACGGCGTCAGCGACCGGAAGTGGATCTCCGGGATCGAACTCGGCAACGAGTACTGGCAGGGAAGCCAGGGTGACGTCACGTTCAACCAGTTCGACGTCACGATCAATGGCACCACCTACTCGAGCGGGGGCGGAAGTACCGGCGGTGGCGGCGACGATGGAAGCGGAGGCGACAGTGGAGACGAGGATGGCGGATCGTCCGATCCGATCGCCACGCTGTCGCCGAGCACGACGTCCGCGGGCGTCGACGAACTGATCACCTTCCACGTCCAGGACACGTCCGGTACCGGTCGATGGATCACGGACCTCGCCTGGGACTTCGGCGACGGCACCACCGCGACCGGGTGGTGGAACGCCCACCGGTACGACTCGCCGGGAACGTACACCGTCGCGCTGACCGCGACGGCCAATACCGGCAACCGGACGACTCACGAGGTGACGGTCACGGTCTCGTAACGACGACGTCGCGGAGGCTGCCGATCTGAAATCGAGTACCCAACTGACCGGCGAACCGCTCGAACGGCTGGCCTGCGATCGGGCCACACGGATCGCTCTCGGCACGGCCCTGTCGGTCGCCGGGTCGTCCACACACCTCGCGCAGAGACGCGGATCCGCTTTCGGTCGAGGCCACCCTCGACCCCGTCGACCGCCGCTGCGAGACTCGCCGGCGAGAGATGCGACGGTACGAGCGCAGCCACCGGTTCGGCGATGGAGAGCGATGAGATGCACGCGCTCAAGATGGAGTTCGATGCGCGACAGAGCCTCGAATGTTGATAAAAATATTGTTTCTTCGTTTTGGCAGATTTCCCATATTATTCGAGATGGCCGCCTCGGTCCTCGTCGGGCTGACGTGATGCTAACCGCGATTCGATCGCCCTCGGTCGCCGCCACTCGAGCCGGGTAGCGAGCGCACAGCGAGCGAAAACCAACGGGCGCAAAACGTCGAAACGTGAATTCTGACCGCCCCAGTTGATCTGACGCGTCGGTCGGACGGACGAGCAGTCCGGCTATCGACGACCGCTGGCGGTGGCGATCGAGCCACGAATCGGCCGTCTTCGGTCGACTCGAGCAACAGGTAAACGACTGTCAGCTGCTATAATCACCTCGCACCGACGCCATGTAGAACGGCCCTAGAAAGCCATACTGACAATTTGCAATGTATGTATTGGTATGAACAAAATTCCGGTTCGGGAGATGAGAGACGCGGGTTCCCCAGGACCCATAACAATAGTACGATTGTTACGGATTCTGAACGGACTTCGCTCCAGCGGGCTTACTGTCGGTTGTCACAGTCGCACGCGCCGCTCTCGAGGAGCGTGGCGACGTCGTACTGGCGCCCACACTCTTCGCAGAAGACCCGGACGTCGGCGAGAACGCGGTGGGTGCCGACCCGGAGGTGATCGGAATCTTGGAGCCGCGCGAGTTTGCTTTCGGTCACCGCGACCGTTCGCTGTCGGAGACCCTCGATGGTACCGCGAACCGTCTCCCGAGCATCGTCGTCGGGA
Organism: Natrinema caseinilyticum; assembly: GCF_024227435.1. GTDB lineage: Archaea > Halobacteriota > Halobacteria > Halobacteriales > Natrialbaceae > Natrinema > Natrinema caseinilyticum. Next base: position 2,787,360 of record NZ_CP100445.1, on the reverse strand, counting down.
GTCCGAAGCGACGCGTCCCGGTAGCCGGTGAGATACGATCTGATCGCCCCGTAGGAGACGAACTCGTCGGTCAGCGTCTCGACGTCGACGCCCGCACGCTCGAGTCGCCGTGTCGCGACGGTTTGTTCGCCGCGGCTTCCGTCGGTACCGGACAGCAAGGCGTACAGTCGACTGACGTCGTCGGTCAGCGTCTCGACGTCGGCGTCGGCGAGTGCGGCTCGGAGGAGCCGCTCGTTGAACGAATCGGCGAGTTCCCGCAGGCTCGTCCGGTTCTCGGGGTGGGTCCACTGGGCCTCGAGTTCGTCGCCGACGCCCTCGAGTCCGTACTTTCGAATGAGGCGGAGTACCTTCGGATCCGGGCCCGGACGCTCGGATGACGTGGTCATTACACGACGATGAAGCGAGTGACGGAAAGTCATTTCGAACCGACCGGTCGTCAGAAACCGCCGACCGGAACAGCTAGTTCAGTTTTCGAAACATATGTTCCGCAGATTGAAACACATCAGTTCTCGCGCCGTCGGTATCGATTCCGAGAGTCGTGTTCCAGATACTGCGACCGGCCGGGGCGCCGACGGCCAGTTCGTCGGGCGAAGACGGGGTTCGGCTGATCGATCCGAGTCCGTTAGCTGTACGCGAGCGTGACCTTGATCTCGCCGGCCTTGTCGTTGAGTTTGGGTGGGAGGTCGTCGTGAACGTAGTCGTCGGTAAAGCGGCTGGTCGGACCGAATACGGACAGCCCACCGAGAAAGTCGTCACCGGGCGTGTACACGGGGACGGCGACACCGCGAAGCCCGTCCATGTGTTCCTGGTCGTTCACCGCGTACCCCCGCGAGCGAATTTCCTCGAGTTCGTCGCTCAATGCGTCGGGGTCCGTGATCGTATTCGACGTGACCGCCTCGAGGCCGACGTCGCTGACGTACTCGGCGACGGACTCGTCGTCCCACTCCGCGAGAATGACCTTTCCGGACGCCATCGAGTGCAGTGGCCGGCGCTGGCCGATCATCGTGTTCGAGAGGCTGCCGTATCGATGAACGTAGACGGCCTCGTTGTCCTCCTCGACGATGAAGACCGCGAGCTCGTCGGTTTCCTGCCCGAGTTCGAATACCGCCCGCTTGGCGGCCGTGTATCCCATCTTCCGGGAACGAGCCTGCTCGCCGAGTTCGACGAACCGAAAGCCGACGTAGTACCGCCCGTCGCGTTCGATCACGTACCCGAGATCGGTGAGCGTCTGTAAATGACGATACACGGTACTCTTCGGGAGTTCCGTCCGCTGCGTGAGTTGCGCTATCGTAACGCCCTCCCCCTCCTCGAGGGCCTCGATGATCGCGAACGTCTTCCGCGTCGTCGATACGCCGATGCCGTCTGTGTCGGCCTCGTCCCGCTCCGGGCTCATACGTGAGCGTCTTCACAAATCGCAATCAGTATTTCGAATTCTGGAACGGAGATTCTGCCTGGTGAATCGATCACGATCGATTCGATTCGGAGCCGGGGGCGACGAATTCGAACTCGGGTCGACGGGAGTGGAAAGCCGGAGATACCCGACGAGACGTATCGGAACGGGTGTGTCGCTACTGGTAGGCGGCGATGCCGGTGAACTCCTCACCGAGGATGAGCGTGTGGATATCGTGGGTGCCCTCGTAGGTGTAGACCGTCTCGAGGTTGGCCATGTGGCGCATCGGCGAGTAGTCGGTCGTGATGCCGTTGCCGCCGAGCATCTCGCGGGCGATCCGGGCCTGGTTGCGCGCGATCCGGACGTTGTTTCGCTTCGCCATCGAGACGTGCTGCGGTCGCATCTCGCCGCGCTCTTTGAGTTCGGCGAGCCGGTAGGCCAGGAGTTGCGCGAGCGTGATCTGGGTTCCCATCTCGGCGAGCTTGCGCTGTTGAAGCTGGAATCGACCGATCGGACCGCCGAACTGATCGCGGTCCTGGGCGTACTGGCGGGCCTCCTCGAAGCAGTCGCGGGCGGCCCCGATGGCGCCCCAGGCGATCCCGTACCGGGCCTGCGTGAGACAGGACAGCGGCCCCTTCATGCCGGAGACGCCGGGCAGGACGTTCTCCTCGGGCACGTGGACGTCGTTGAGGCCGATTTCGCCGGTGATAGAGGCCCGTAGCGAGAGCTTCTCGGTGATCTTATTGGTCGTGATACCGTCGCGATCGGTCTCGACTAAGAATCCGCGGACCGGTTCGCCCTCGGTCGAACGGTCGCGCGCCCAGACGACGGCGACGTCCGCGATCGGGGAGTTCGTGATCCACGTTTTCGAGCCGTTCAGAACGTAGCCGTCGCCGTCGCGTTCGGCTCGGGTCTCCATCGCGGACGGGTTCGAACCGTGTTCGGGCTCCGTCAATCCGAAGCACCCGATCGCATCGCCCTCACCCATCGCCGGCAGCCACTTCTCTTTCTGTTCTTCGCTCCCGTAGGAGTGAATGGGATACATGACGAGCGCCCCCTGGACCGACGCCATCGAGCGCAGGCCCGAGTCGCCCGCCTCGAGTTCCTGCATCAGGAGCCCGTAGGCCGTCTCCGAGACGTTCGGCGAGCCGTACCCCTCGAGGTTCGGTGCGTAGAAGCCGAGTTCGCCCATCTTCGAAATGAGCTCCTTCGGGAACGTCCCGTTCTCGAAGTGCTCACCGATATCGGGTTTGACGTGCTCCTCGACGAACTCCCGGGCAGTGTCCCGGATCATCCGCTCTTCCTGGTCTAGATCTTCCTCGAGCTGAACGAAATCCAGCATACCTAGACCTATGGGAATGGCACAATAGGTATTGCGATACGGGGTGTCTCGTAACCGGTCGTCGAGACGGGAACGAGGGCCAGTTTCGGAGCGTCAAACGGTACATCTTCGAGATTGCAGGACCTCGACCGTGGCGTTCGCCGTGTGGAATCTCTTCTGTGGCCAAACGTTCACAAATCTGACTTTCCAGACTCCCACGACACATTGGTTTTTTTATTGCTAATCCGAAGAGAGATGCTCGCCGCCAGTTGTCGAAGGAATAATGACTCCCTCCGACGAGAGAATCTATCGGGCAGTACCAGTACCGGACCACCAGCGACTGGAAGCCTCGACGACGGTGGAGCCGTCGGCGAAGCGTCCCGTCTCGCCGCTCGAGCAATCGTTTTCTCCTTATTTTGTAAGGTTTCGAGTGGATAAACATTCTTTTGGAAGCGTTTAACACGGACCTATCTTACATCGTTATCGTTATTATCCCCGTTAGAAGATTCCATGTCATGGTAGATGACCGCAACCGCATGCACACGTTCACGAACCGTCGCGCGTTCCTCGCCGCCGGCGTCGGCACCACGGCTGCGATGGCAGGCTGTCTCAATTCCCTCGACGAGGGCCTCGGCGAGGGGAGCGACGGTTCGAATCTCACGATCGTCACCGCCGCGTCGGAAACCGGAACCTACGCGGCCAGTCAGGGAATCGCCGCGACGGTGGACGAACACGCCGAGCAGATCACGGTCGAAGCGCAACCGAGCGAGGGAACGGAGGACAATATCGGCCGACTCGGCCGGGGCGAGGCCGACATCGGGATGATCCAACACCGCTCCGCTCAGAAGATTCTGAACGGGGACGAGCCGTACGGCGGTCTCGAGTATACGCCCCAGCAGATCTTCCATTACAACGACCTCCCGTGGTTGTTCGTGACGAACAACGACTGGACCTCGCTCGCAGACGTCGAATCTGGCGCTCGGATATCACCGACGCCGGGCGAGTCGGGAACGCGTGAGACTCTCTCCGAAGCGCTCGAGATCGTCGTCGACGATTACGAGCAGATCAGCGTCGGCTACGGCGAGCAGGCCGGAGCGATGCAAGAAGGGCAACTCGACGTCGGCGCGATCACGATCTCCAACTTCGACTTCGAGGCGTCGTGGATCCAGGAGATGAAACAGACCGTCGACACCCGCATTCTCGAGTGGCCCGACAGTGCCGTTAGCGAACTCGAGAACAAACAGGGCATTCCGATCGAACCGATCGACATGACCAAGTTCGACGGATACGCGCACGCGCCCGGCGAGGCGATCGGAATCAACATCCCGTACAACTTCGTCGTTCGCGGCGATCTCGAGTACGACTACGTCTACGACTTCCTCGAGACGATGCACGAACACCGCGAGGAGATGAAAGAGGACCACCCGTATCTCGGTTACTATATGGACGACGAGTGGTGGACGACGCGGATGTACGACGAGTTCCCCTTCCATCCGGCTGCGGCCGACTTCTACGAGGAGATCGGCGTCTGGAGCGACGAGTACGTTCGCGGTGACGAATAGCGAGGCGCAGTTATGAGCGCTGCCACCCTTCGCGACCGTATCCGCCACCACCTCCCCTCGCCGCGAGAGATCACCGTCGTGGACGTACTGACCGGACTGATCTACGTCTTCGGCGTCGCTTTGACGGCGTTGACCATCGACTACGCGCACACGTTACGGTTCGCGGAGCCGATCAAGTACGCCAACGTCTTCCTCGGTATCGGGCTGGCTCTCTACTACTTCACGGAAGCGCGAGAGTATCTCGTCGGAGATCCCTTCACGGGGAGGGTGCTAAACGCTGTGATGCCCGATTCGCCGGTGGTTCGCCGAAACGGCGCTCGGCTCCTCGCCGTGTCGGCGGTCGTCCTCGCGCTCGCGTCGCTGTTCGCGACCGGCTACGTCCACTATCACTTCGGTCGCCTGCAGTCCGCCTATACCATCGGATACTCGACCCTCGACATTCTGGTTGGACTGTTGATCATCTTCATTATGACCGATGCGACCCGACGGGCGTTCGGCTATCTCTTCACGTCCGTCGTCGTCTTCTCGCTGGTTTACGCTTTCGTCGGCCCCTTGCTGCCCGGTATCTTCCACCACAGCGGGATGAGTATCAGTCGGATCTCCCGGGAGAGTGCGATCGGGCTCATGGGGACGTACAGCTTCATTCTGCGCATCGGTTCGACGTGGGTCGCGATTTTCATCATGTTCGCCGGCATCGCAAAGGCGTACGGCGCGCTCGACTACGTCCTCGGCGTCGGCCGAGAGATGGGGACGAGCCTCCGGACCGGCGTCGTCCAGATCGCCGTCGTCGCGAGCATGGTCATGGGATCGATCACCGGCAGCGCAGCCGCAAACACTGCGACGACCGGTAGTTTCACCATCCCGATGATCAAAGATCAGGGCATCCGTGACGACTTCGCGGCCGCCATCGAGGCGGTCGCCTCGAGCGGCGGACAGATGCTTCCCCCGGTGATGGGCGTGGCCGCGTTTCTGATGGCCGACATCCTCAACGTGTCCTACTTGCGGATCATCCGCGCGGGGATCATCCCCGCGGCGCTGTTCTACATCAGTGTCGGCGTCGCGGTCTACCTGCTCGTCCTCAAGTTCGGCTGGACGACGGACGATATCGAGCCGTTCGATTACACCGTCCTGCTCTCCGGACTGCACTTCGGGATCCCACTGGCCGTGTTGATGTACACGCTCGTCGTCCTCCGGTACACGCCGCTTGCGGCAGGGTTGTACACGGTCGCGACCATCGTCGGCGTGATGTACGTCCGGAACCTCCTGGTCGACGTCTTGCAGGTGGAGGTGACGGACGGGAGCATCGAAGCCGACACCGGCAACGTCGCCGCCGCCGGTATCGTCTGGAACGTTCTCGGGACGACCAGACAGACGCTGGACGGGTTCAAGCAGGGTGCGGTCGAGATGGCCCCACTCGTCGGTATTCTTGGGTCGCTGGGGATCATCCTCAGGATGGTCCAGGGGACCGGCCTTTCCGGCGCCCTGAGTCAGCAAATGGTCTCGATCGCCGGTGGCGTCCTCTTCTTCCTGCTCGTGATGGCCATGATCGCGAGCATCCTCTTCGGACTCGGGATGCCCACGCCGGCAGCGTACATCCTCGTCGCTATGCTGATCGTCCCCAGCGTCATCGCCGTCGGCGTGCCGAAGATCACCGCCCACATGTTCGTGTTCTACTTCGCGATGTTGTCGGCGATCACGCCCCCGGTCGCCGTCGCCGTCGCGATCGGTTCGAGTATCGCCGACGCGAGCTTCCCGCAGTCCTGCGTTCAAGCGCTTCGGATCGGCGCACCAGGGTTCGTCATTCCGTTCGCGTTTATCGCGAACAACAGCCTCATCTACTGGTCGATGCCCGATACGCTGATCGCCCTGCCGCTCGTACTCGCCGGGACGACCGCCCTCGTCGTGGTAACGATAGGCTTCGACGGCGCTCACGACCTCTCGTATCCCGTTCGTGTGCTCTATCTCGTCGCGGCCCTGGGTGCCATGTTCGGGGCGGCGCCGCTGGCGCCCGTCCTGGACGCGGCCGGCGCCGTCGACCTGGGGATCCAGCTTGCAGCCGGGGTCGTCATCGCCGCCGGCCTCGGCCACGCGAACCTGATCGTCGGTTACGATCACGAGCGAGCGACGTCGAAGCGGGCATCCTCGCTCGAGGGCGACTGAAGCTAGCTCCGCGACACGTCGCCGTCTGTTTTTTAGTCGCGTCCAAAGAGAAGTAACAATCCTTTTGTGACGTTCGGGACATACAACAGCAAGGTATGACGAACCTCATAACAGATGTCGCCGAGACCGTCGAGGAGTATCCGGACTCGGCCGCGGTCGTCTACGGCGACACCGAGTTGAGCTACGAAGAGTTTTGGGAGCGCACCGGCCAGTTCGCCCGAGCGCTGGACGATCACGGGATCGGCGAGGGCGACCGGATCGGTATCTACCTGCCGAACCTTCCACAGTTCGTGATGGCGTTCTACGGCACCCTGCGCGCCGGCGGGATCGTCGTTCCGATGAACCCGCAGTACAAGGCCCGCGAAATCAGCCACATGCTGGGCGACAGCGGGGCGAAAGCGGTCGTCGCGCTGGCCGATCTCGTTCCCAACGTCATCGCGGTGCAAGACGACACGGACGTCGAAGAGGTGATCAGCGTGGGCGCCGACGTCGACGGCGCGACCGAATTCGACGAGTTCCTCGCGGACGACACCACAGCCGTCGTCGAACGTGCCGACGACGACGTCGCGGTTCAGCCGTACACGTCCGGGACGACCGGCACGCCCAAGGGCGTCCTGTTGACCCATCACAACCTGGCCTTTACGACGCGAGCCAACGCCGACACTCCGCCCGGCGGCTTCCAGGCCGGCGACCGGCTCATCGGCACCCTCCCGCTGTTCCACATCTACGGGATGTCGGTCGTGATGAACGGCGCGATGTACAGCGGCGGCACCTACTACCCCGTTCCCGAGTGGGACGCGCCGGCGGTGATGGACCAGCTCGAGGACGACGAGATCAGCATCATGTTCGCCGTCCCCGCGATGTTCAACGACATGATCAATCAGCCCGACGCCGACGAGTACGAGTTCGACGCGCTTCGGTTCGCCAACTCGGGCGGCTCGAGCCTTCCGCTCGAGGTCTTAGAACGGTTCGAGGACCTCTGGGGCGTCCAGCTCAACGAGGGGTACGGCCTGACCGAAACCAGTCCGGTCACCCACGCAAACACGAACGACGCTCGCCGGAAGGGGAGCATCGGCCAGCCGCTCGAGGGCGTCGAGGCGAAGATCGTCACCGAGGACTTCGAGGAAGTGCCGCGGGTCGAGGAAGGGCCGATCGACGAAGAAGGGCGGGATCTCCACGATATTACGGGCGAACTCGTTATTCACGGACCGAACGTGATGAAAGAGTACTACGGGCTGCCCGAAGCGAACGAGGAAGCCTTCACTGAGGCCGACGGCAAACGCTGGTTCCACACCGGCGACGTCGGCTACTGGGACGAAGACGACTTCTTCTACGTCGTCGATCGCGAGAAGCACATGATCGTCACCGGGGGGTACAACGTCTACCCGCGGGAAGTCGAGGAACTTCTCTTCGAGCACGAGGACGTCGCCGACGCCGCCGTCGTCGGGGTTCCCGACGAGCGCCGTGGCGAGACGGTCAAAGCGTTCGTCGTCCCGACGCCCGACGCCGAAACGACGCCCGAGGACATCAAGCAGTACTGCCTGACCAACCTCGCGGAGTACAAACACCCACGGGAAGTCGAGTTCGTGCGGGAGCTCCCGCGGACGACGACCGGCAAGGTCCAGAAGTTCGAACTCCGCGACGACTGATCGCCGCCGCGGACCGTAGTTTTCTGCTCACCGTCCGAGGAACGAGACGTTCGTTTCCACTTCGGAGATTCGTACGGCACTGTATTAACAAAAACAAATTTCAGGTGCATCCGAAGCTACTTTGTAAGACGGCAGTGAGGACGTACTATGGCGTTCCAGTTATCCGCTGAACACGAAGCGATCCGTGACGCCGTCCGCGAGTTCGGCGAAAACGAAATGGTGCCGGTCGCAGAGGAACACGATCGGGAGCACACGTATCCCGTGGACCTCCGAAAGAAGGCCGCCGAATACGACTTCGTCGCACCGAACATTCCGATCGAGTACGACGGCGCCGGAATGGACAAAATATCCACGACGATCGTCACCGAGGAACTGTGGCGAGCCGATCCAGGAATCGGCTCCGCCGTCGGCAGTGCCGGCTTCGGGACGGACATGATCATCGAATTCGGCGACGAGTGGATGAAAGAGGAGTGGCTCCCGAAGATCGCGAACGGCGAATCGGCGTCGTGTTCGATGATCTCCGAGCCCGCCCACGGCTCGAACGTCGCGGGGATCGAGACGGTCGCCGCGGAGGACGGAGACGAGTACGTCCTCAACGGGAACAAGATGTGGATCACGAACGGCACCGTCGCCGACGTCGGCGTACTGATGGCCAAGACGAGCCCCGACGAGGGCCACCGTGGTATCACCGCGTTCCTCGTCGAGATGGACCGTGACGGCATCCAGACCGAAAAGATCGACAACAAACTCGGTATCCGCGCCTCCGACCTCGCAGAGGTCATCGTCGACGACGTCCGCGTGTCCGAAGAGAACGTCATCGGCGAGGTCGACAGGGGCTTCTACCAGCTGATGGAGTTCTTCGCCTCCGGCCGCACCAACGTCGCCGCACAGGCCGTCGGTGCCGCCCAGGGCGCCCTCGACGCCGCGATCGAGTACGCCACCGAACGCGAGCAGTTCGATCAGCCGATCTCGGAGTTCCAGGCCATCCAGCACAAGATCGCCGAGATGGCGACCAAAGTCGAGGCCGCCCGCTCGCTGACCTACCGCGCCGCGACCCAGGTCGAGCAGAACAACCAGGACGTCGCCGCGCAGTACTCGAGCATGGCGAAGCTCTTCGCCTCCGAGATCTCGGTCGAAGTCGCCGACGAGGGCATCCAGGTCCATGGCGGATCGGGCTACGTCACCGACTACCCCGCAGAGCGCTACTACCGCGACGCCCGCATCACGAAGATCTACGAGGGGACCAGCGAGATTCAGAAGAACATCATCGCCGACCAGCTGCTGTAATCGGCCCGCGACTGCCCGCGGCCCGGCCAGCGAATCTATCGATTCTCGTGTCGATCACGGTTCGAACCTCGTCGCGAGCCGCGGGTCGCGGGTCTCGCGAGACGAACCGGTTCTGGAACCGGGAGCGGTGTCGTTACTGGTCCGGAACTCGGAACTCGACCGCAGCACCCTGTCCGTAGCCGACGCACATCGTCGAGAGGCCGCGGCCGCCGCCCCGTCGTCGGAGCTCGTGGATCAGGGTGACCGGCAGGCGCGCGCCGGAGGCGCCCAGCGGGTGCCCGAGCGCGATCGCGCCGCCGTTGACGTTGAAGGTCGCGTCGTCGAAGCCGAGCTCGTCCCGACAGTACAGCGTCTGGCTGGCGAACGCCTCGTTGAGTTCCACGAGGTCGTAGTCCGCGGCCGAGCGGCCGTTTCGGTCCCAGATTCCCCGGACCGCGGGCACCGGTCCGATCCCCATGACCGTGGGATCGACGCCGGCCACGTTGTGGTCCTCGATTTCGGCCACGATCTCGAGGCCGCGTTCCTCGGCGAACGCCTCGCTCGTGAGCAAGACGCCCGCGGCGCCGTCTGAAATCTGTGAGGCGTTGGCGGCGGTGACGGTGCCGTCCTCCCGGAAAGCGGGCGGAAGGCCGGCGATCTTCTCTTTCGTGGTGCCCGGCCGGATCCCTTCGTCCGTCTCGACGACCTCCTCACCTGTGTCGATCGGGACGATCTCGTCGTCGAACCGGCCCGCTTCGGTGGCTTCGACCGCGCGCTGCTGGCTCCGGGCGGCGTACTCGTCCTGTTCCTCGCGACCGACGCCGTACTCCTCGGCGACTTTCTCGGCGGTCTGGCCCATGGCGAGCCCGGCCGCGTCGTACTGCTCTGCGATCCCGTCGTAGGAGCCGATCCCCTTCCGGCGCTCGTTGCGCGACATGTTCTCGACGCCGCCGGCGACGATGACCTCGCGCTGGCCCGCCCGAATCGCGTCGCTCGCGCTCATGATCGCCTCCGCGGAGGACGCACAGAGCCTGTCGATCGTCGTCCCGGGAACGCCCTCACCCAGCTCCGAGAGGAGGGCGATGACCCGCGCGATGTTGTTGCTCTGTTCGTCGACCTGCTTGGCACAGCCCCAGCGCACGTCGTCGACGTCCGCGCCCGAGAGGCCCGTTCGCTCGAGCATCTCGTCGACGAGCGGGACGGAAAGTTCCTCGCTGCCGGTCTCGGCGAAGACGCCGCCGTGTTTCCCCTGTGGCGTCCGCACTGCCTGGACGATAACTGGCTGCCGTTCGCTCATTGGTACTCGTTGGCTCGCACCGCGCCGGTAAAGTAGCTCCGTTCTCGGCCACTCGAGTCGCGCGGTCGTCGTGCCGTCCGACGGGGACGGGGCGATCTCGAAGCGAGCAGGAACCCGCCCGGCGACCGGCGATCGCCGGCCGGACGACCCGGTCGCCGCCGGGATCGTCCCCTCCCGAGCGTCCGCGTCGCTCGTCGGTCGAAAGGGAACGTTTTTGAACGTTTCCGCTGAGGGTCCCAACATGCAAATCGCAGTGCTGGGAGCGGGAAGTATGGGACACGGAATCGCGCAGGTGTCCGCGATGGCGAGCCACGACGTCGTCATGCGGGACGTCGAGACGGAATTCGTCGAAAACGGCCTCGAGGGGATCCGGACCAACCTGCAAGGCGGCGTCGATCGGGACAAGGTCACCGAGGCGGAGATGGACGCGGCCCTCGAGCGAATCGAGGGGACGACCGACCTCGAGGCGGCCGTGGCGGATGCCGATCTGGTTGTCGAGGCGGTGCCCGAGGACATGGACCTGAAGAAGGACGTCTTCTCCGACGTCGAGGATGCGACGGGCGAGGACACCGTCATCGCCTCGAACACGTCCTCGCTGTCGGTGACGGAGATGGCGAGCGTACTCGACCGGCCCGAGCGGGCCGTCGGGTTGCACTTTTTCAACCCGCCGCACCTCATGGATCTGGTGGAGATCGTCGTCGCCGAACAGACGGACGAGCGGACCGAAGAGGTCGCCATCGACTACGTGCGTGACATCGAGAAAGAGGACGTCGTCGTCCGCGACACGGCCGGCTTCGCCACCTCGCGACTCGGACTCGCACTCGGCCTCGAGGCGATTCGGATGGTCGAACAGGGTGTCGCCAGCCCGGCCGACATCGACACGGGGATGTCGATCGGCTACGGCCATCCGATGGGCCCCCTCGAGCTGACCGACCACGTCGGACTCGACGTGCGTCTGCACGTCGCCGAACACCTCCGCGAGGAACTCGGCGAGCGGTTCAAACCACCCCAGACCCTCCGTCGAAAGGTTCGGGCCGGAAATCTCGGCAAGAAGACCGGCGAGGGGTTCTACGTCTGGGAGGACGGCGAGCGCGTCGGTATGAGCGGCCAGTGGGGCAGCGACGACGACTGAACAGGGAGAACGGACGACGAGAGAACTCGCGGGCGCTCCGTCGCCCGAGCCGGACGCGGCGCGACGTCCGGCCTCGCGGAGCCCGACGAGTCGCGTCCAAGCGCCGGGGACGCGTCCGACCGAGGGCGACGGCTTCGGACCGTAGGCAGACCCGCCGGCCGTTCGGAACACCCAACCAGTAAGGCATCGCGCTTGTTTTGGTGGCCCGGTTACAGAGTAGTACCGTCCGACGCAGTCGGGCGGCGGCCCCAACGGGCGCACGTGGGAAAACAACGGGGCCACTTTCGAACTCGGTCACCACCCCCAGTGTTGACCCGCCGCGTGTCCGCCGGGCGCCTCGAGGCGCCCGGCATACCCCCATCAGTGTGAGCGGTGGCCGCGTCGACCCGAGACGTATCGCAGCACCCGACGGCGAGCCGAACGTCTCGCGGTCGAACGGTGGCCATCCGAACGGGCAGCGGGCGGACCGAACAGTCCCGCGTTTCGTCATCGCTTCGACCGGGTCGTCGGGAATGCGGGTCCTTTTTGCTCCCCCTGGGCAAGGTGTCGGTATGTCCCTGGAGCCAAGCGCCGACCCGGCCGCCGACCGGAGAGCGACGTACGACTACCGGAGCGACGACGTCGATCGTCCGGCGCTGGTCGCGGATCTCGAGGAACTCGTCGACTGCGAGGTCCGCGGCGACTCCTACTCCCGCGAACTGTACGCGACCGACGCGAGCGCCTACGAGATGACGCCGATCGCCGTCGCCTTCCCGGAGACGACGGCCCAGGTCGCGGGGATCCTCGAGTACTGTGCGGCACGCGAAATTCCCGTCCTCCCGCGCGGTGGCGGCACGAGTCTGGCGGGCCAGACGGTCAACCGCGCCGTCGTGCTGGATTTTTCTCGCCACATGAACGACATCCGCGGGATCGATCCAGAGGCCCGGAGCGCAACGGTCCAGCCCGGAACGATTCTCGGGACGCTGAACGAAACCCTCGCACCGTTCGACCTCAAATTCGCTCCCGACCCGGCCTGGGGCGACAAGAGCGCGATCGGCGGCGCGATCGGCAACAACTCCACCGGCGCGCACTCGCTGAAATACGGCAAGACCGACGCGTACATTGAGGAGGTCGAAGCCGTTCTCGCCGACGGAACCGTCACTCGGTTCGGCGAGGTGACGCTCGAGGAGGTAGCCGAGCGGGCCGATCCGGACGGCGATCTCGAGGGCCGGATCTACGCCGAAGTCGAGCGCGTGCTGACGGAGGAGGGCGATCGCATCGAGGAAACGTACCCCGATCTCAAGCGGAACGTCTCCGGATACAACCTCGATCGGCTCGTCGCGGAGGCCCGCGGGATCGATCTGCCGGGCGGCGAAAAGACGAGCGCGGCCGGCACCGTCAACCTCGCGCGACTGCTGGCCGGCAGCGAGGGGACCCTCGCGATCGTCACCGAAGCGACCGTTTCGCTCGAGTCGGTACCCGAGACGAAAGCTGTCTCGCTTCTCTGCTACCCGACGCTTCACGACGCGATGGAGGACGTCGAGCCCGTCCTCGAGCACGACCCTGCGGCGGTCGAGGTTCTAGACGACGTGCTGATCGACCTCGCGCGCGATACCGCGGAGTTCGGCCCGGTCACCGAGATTCTTCCCGAGGGGACCAACGCCGTCCTCCTGGTGGAATTTTACGCCGACGATTCGGACCACGGCAGGGAACAGGTCGCCGGGCTGCTCGCCGACCGGGTGCCGTCCGCGACGCCCGCGGGCGATCCCATCGAAGATGCGCCGGTGAGCGAGGCGGAGCCGCTCGCGCTCGAGGCGCTCGAGGCCTACGACGACGCCGAGCGCGCGAAGCTGTGGCAACTGCGCAAGTCGGGGCTTCCGATCTTGCTCTCGCGGACGACCGACGAGAAGCACATCTCCTTCATCGAGGACACCGCGATCCCGCCGGCGCGGTTGCCCGAGTTCGTCGACGCGTTCGAGGAGATCCTCGAGTCCCACGGCACCGAGGCGAGCTTCTACGCTCACGCCGGCCCGGGCGTGCTTCACGTCCGGCCGCTCGTGAATACGAAGACCGAAATCGGCCTCGAGCAACTCCACGGGATCGCAGACGAGGTGACGGACCTCGTGGTCGACCTCGGCGGCTCGGTCTCGGGCGAACACGGCGACGGCCGCGCCCGCACGCAGTGGAATCACAAACTCTACGGCGACGAACTCTGGGAGACCTTCAAGGACGTGAAGACGGCGTTCGACCCCGACTGGATTTTGAACCCGGGGCAGGTCGTCTTCCGCGACGACGACCCGACGGACCTCCGCGAGAACCTTCGATTCGACCCCGACTACGAGTTCGCGGCCGGCTTCGAGCCAGCTCTCGAGTGGGACAACGACAACGGCTTCCAGGGCATGGTCGAACTCTGTCACGGCTGTGGCGGCTGTCGGGGCGAGCAATCGACCACCGGCGGCGTGATGTGTCCGACCTACCGGGCGAGTCGGGAGGAGATCACGGCGACTCGCGGCCGGGCGAACGCGCTTCGACAGGCCATGAGCGGGGACCTCGGGTCGGACGAGGCGTTTTCCGACGAGTTCGTCGAGGAGGTGATGGACCTCTGTATCGGCTGCAAGGGCTGTGCGCGGGATTGCCCGAGCGAGGTCGACATGGCCAAGCTCAAAGCGGAGGTGACCCACGAGTACCACCAGCGAAACGGCGCATCCGTCCGCGACCGGCTCTTCGCAAACGTGTCGACGCTCTCGAAGTGGGGCTCGCGGTTCGCACCGGTCTCGAACGCGCTCGCAACGCTACCGGGCGCACGGGCGGTTCTCGAGATCGTCGCCGGAATCGATTCTACTCGACCGCTGCCGACGTTTCACGCGAAGACGTTCCGTGACTGGTTCGAGGAGCGAGGCGGCGCGGCCGCGTCGAGAAAGCGGGCGGCAGCGGGAGGGGACCGAGGCGACGCGCGCACCGTCGTCCTCTACCCCGACACCTACACGAACTACAACCACCCCGACGCGGGGAAAGCGGCCGTTCGCGTCCTCGAGGCCGCCGGCGTGCAGGTCGTCGTCCCGGACGGTCTCGGAGACACCGGCCGCCCGGCGTTTTCCAAGGGCTTCCTCGAGAAAGCGAGGGACGCGGCCCGCGAGAACGTGACCGCGCTCGCGCCGCGAGTCGAAGACGGCTGGGACGTGGTCGTGATCGAACCGTCCGACGCCGTCATGGTTCAGTCCGATTACCTCGATTTACTCTCGTCGGAGGCGGCGGAGACGCTCTCCGCGGCCACGTACGGCGTCTGCGAGTACGTAGACGTCTTCCAACTGGACGAGGAGATCGAATTCGATCCCGCGTCCGTCCAGCAGCGCCTCACCTACCACGGCCACTGTCATCAGAAAGCGGCCAAAAAGGATCACCACGCGGTCGGCGTCCTCCGGCGGGCCGGCTACGGCGTCGATCCGCTCGATTCGGGTTGTTGTGGCATGGCTGGCAGCTTCGGATACGAGGCCGAACACGCTTCGATGAGCGACGCCATCGGAGAGATTCTCTACGAGCAAGTCGAGGAGAGCGACGGCGACCGCGTCGTCGCCCCCGGTGCCTCCTGTCGCACGCAACTCGAGAACCGGCCGGACGCGAGCGAGGAGCCCCCGACGCCGATCGAACTCCTCGCGGCGGCGCTCGAGTGACGGACGGCATCGGTGGCCGGTCCACACCGGCACAGCGGGGCGCCGCGGACGACCGCAGACCGAAGCGAGCGACGGTATTCCGGCGGGGATCGACGGATGCGACCCGGTGGGAGTTCGACGAAGCGGCCGAGTCCGGGGATTTCGGCGGGTCGAAAAGGGGGCGTGTCGACGAGTAACTACCGGCCGACCAGTTCGTCGTACCGCGCGCCCGTCTGTTTGAGCGTCTCGGTCGAGTAGAGCCGTTCGTTGTCGACGGGGAGATAGTCCGCTGCCAGTTCGTCGATCTTCTCGTCGACGGCTTCGGGATCCCGTCCGTGTATCATCGTAAACAGGTTGTACGGCCAGTCGAGCTCCGGCCTGCGGGGGCGGTGGTAACAGAGCGTCACGTACGGGAGGCCGCCGGCTCGCTCTCCCCACTCGTCGAGCTTCTCGTCCGGGACGTCCCAGACGACCATACAGTTGGCGTCGAACCCGGTGACGACGTGGTTGATCACGCAGCCGATCCGCTTGATGCAGCCACTCGAGAGAAGCCGTTCGATGGCCGCGAGAACGTCCTCCACGGCGTATCCGGCGCGTTCGGCGATGTCGCGGTAGGGCGTCGCCGACAGCGGGAACCCGTCTTGAATCTCGAGCAGCAACTCCGCCTCGAGCGCGGTGAAGTCGCCCGTCGCCGCCTCGCTGATCCTGGTCGCCGACGAGTCGGTGCGCTGACCGGGGGAGTCGTCGCTCGCGGGGGTCCCGGCTCCCGATTCCGCGGACTGCGGAACGGCGCTCTCCCGGGCGAAGCGGTCGCCGTTGACGACAGGGAACTCGAGGTCGATGTAGTAGTCGGTCAGCATCGGCAAATCGAGGACCGTACAGCCGGTCCGGGATTCGATCTCCGCCAAGATTTCGTCGCGCCTGTCCTGGGACCCGGCCGTGACGACGAACCACATGTTCCACTCGTGGTCGCGGGCGTAGTTGTGGTTGACCTGCCGGTACTCGTTGACTATCGACGCGACCTCGTCGAACCGGTCGTCCGGAGCCTGAACGGCGGCGAGCGTCGACGACCCGATCACGGGTGGGTTGAGAACGGCACCGAACCGGCGGACGATCCCCGCCTCTTTCAGCGCGCGAACGCGGTCGACCGCGGCCGATTCCTCGAGTCCGATGGCAGCACCGACGCGACGGAACGGGCGCTCCGTGACGGGAAAACCGCTCTGATAGCCGTCGATCAGCGCCGCGTCCGCATCGTCGATCGTCTCGCGCCAGTCCACCGACAGGCCACTCATTGCTTGCTCTAGGGAGAAGGGGGCCGTATCGTTTTCGGGTCTACCCGAACGGCGGGACGACCGGCACCGGTCGGCTTCGACCGCTTCCAGTCCCGCCGCCGATCGAGTCGAAACCCGTCTTTCGACGGGCACGCGTACACGGGAAGCGGGAGACTTTTGCGCGGTCCGGGCGAAGGATTTCACAACATGGCGCAGGCAACCCAGGAATTCGGCGACTGGCCGCTCAAGCGGCTGATGACCGAGGTCGTCGGTTCCGGTCCGAAGTCGGCCGACGACATGACGCGCGAGCAGGCTCGAGAAGCGTTTCAGCGCATTCTGGCGGGCGAGCCCGACGCGACGACCCTCGGTGCGTTCTGGCTGGCCAACCGCTGGAAGCGAAACACCCCCGAGGAGTTGGCGGCGTACACCGACGTCATGCGCGAGGAGTCGGTCGTCACCGCAGAGCCGAACTGCGATCCGGTCGATTGCGGGGCGAACTACGACGGCAAGCACACCTCCGCCGTCCTCGGCGTCGGGGCCGGTATCGTCGCCGCCGCGGCGGGAACGCCCGTCGTCGTCCACTCCGGTGACCGCGTCCCCACACAGAAAGCCACCGCGTACAAGCACGTCCTCGACGAACTCGGCGTTCGAACCGACCTCGAGCCCGAAGAAAGCGCCGGAATGGTCGACGAGACCGGCTTCGGGTTCTACTACCAGCCCGCGTTCAACCCCGGAATCCAGGCCCTCTACGACCGGCGCGACGAGATGGGCGTCCGGACGTTCGTCAACACCGTCGAAACCGTCGCGAACCCGGCGAACGCCGACGTCCACCTGGGTTCGTTCTACCACCTGGCGTTCGCGAAGAAACTGACCGACACGATCTCCGAGAGCGAACAGCTCGCGTTCTCCCGCGCCATCTTCTTCCAGGGGATGGAAGGCTACGACGACATCCGTCCCGGCTACACGAAGGTGGCCGAGTGGGAGGACGACGCCGACTCGCTCGAGGATTACGAGATCGAGACCGCAACCTACGGCATGGAGATGGAAAGCGAGGACCTCGCGGTCGACGACGTGACCGCCGACTCGGCGACGATCACCGAAGAGGTCCTCGCCGGAACCCGCGAGGACCACTTCGCGGACGCGATCGCACTCAACGGCGCGTTCCGGATGTACGCCCGCCAGGACGTGGACAGTCTGGACGAGGGACTCGAGCGGGCCCGCGCGGTCGTCGCCGACGGCAGCGCGCAGGCCGTCCTCGAGGAACTCCGGTCGTTCTGAGTCTGGCCTCGAGTTACGATCGGAACGGGAGCGTCCACTCGACAGATTTTCGATACCTAATTCAGCAGCTGTCGGTTCGATCCCCCGGCGCGGATCGAGAACGAGGACCGGAACACGCGAACAGACATACTGGAACCAAAATATGTTCGAGAGACAGAATAGTATTCTATTTGTGAGGAACGTGCAGTTGAAGGGGAAAGACGGGTCGAATGCCGTCGAACCGCCGGAAGAGGCGGCGATCGCGCGAATCGTTGGTAGCGAGCCCCCGTACCCGATACGACGACCAGTTTGATCGCGAGATCGACTCGAGGGAGGCGATCGGACGGCGTTTCTCTCCCGTTCCAGTCGACGGCCGCCGTAGTGGCCGCTCGAGCTCTGTTCGTCGAATGGATGCGGGAAGCGGGAGTAAAGCGGGTGCGGGAAGCGGGAGTAAAGTCGACGGACCCTCGTCCGGCATTCCGTCGTCAATTCACGACGGGACGGGAGGGACCGGCCCGCACCATATAGTATCAAAATGCGAATACAAAGTTGGAAAGAACAGTTTCGGTATGCGAATTGCCCGCCGGCACGATTCCGCGACGAGCCGCGAGGCGGTTGCCACACGAGCAAATGTCGATCCCCCGCGAAATCACCGGCGAACGTACCTTTTTGATCGTTGCCCGTGACCGTCATCCATGGACGAATCACTGGACACCGTCCTGGTATCGTACGACGAAGAAACCGGCGTCGGCACGCTCACGATGAACCGACCGGACGCGCTGAACGCGCTTTCTGCCCAGCTCAGAGCGGACATCGTCGCCGGACTACGGCTCTTAGAGGAGCAAAACGAGGGCGCCGACGGCGTCGCGCTGCGCGCCGTCGTGCTCGAGGGGGCCGGCGAGAAGGCCTTCTGCGCCGGCGCGGATATCGGCGGCTTCTCGTCGGACTCGGCGGGCGGATCGTCCGATCGGACCCACTACGACGTCATCCGGGACTTCCCGACGCCGGTCATCGCGAAAATCGACGGCTACTGTCTGGGCGGCGGCCTCGAGACCGCACTGGCCTGTGACTTCCGACTGGCGACCGAGGACAGCACGTTCGGCTTCCCGGAAGTCAACCTCGGTATCCTCCCGGGTGCGGGTGGCGTTCAGTACGTCACGAAACTGGCCGGTCCCGCCGTCGCGAAGGAACTGGCCATGTTCGGCGACCACATCTCGGCTGAGCGTGCCGCCGACGAGGGAATCGTCGATCGGGTCTTCGACTCGGACGAGTTCGACGACGAAGTCGAGGAATTCGTCTCCGGGCTCACCGGACAGGCGCCGCTGGCCGTCCAGGCGATCAAGAAGTCCGCGCAGATGGCGGTTCAGTCCGGCCTGAACGAAGGACTGCGATACGACCGGCAACTGTTCGTGGAACTGCTCAACACGGAAGACCACGCCGAGGGGGCAGCGGCGTTCGCCGAGGACCGCGATCCGGAGTTCGAGGGCAAGTAACGGCTCATCGCAGCTTCGATATTCGGAGCCTGCTCGCCGATTTTCGGAGGCCGCTCGTTCGAGTCCCGAGTGAGCGGTCGCTCAGTCCCACTCCTCGCCGATGCCCCGCAGCGAGAACGGACCGACGGGGAGATTGTAGCCGTCCTCGAGCGCTTTGTCGACCTGCGCTTCGGTTGCGATGCCTTCGTCGACGATCTTCTGGGCCTCTTCGCGCATCGCGCCGTAGCATCGATTGGCGATGAACCCGTAGGACCCGGGATCGTCGTCGATCGTAACGCTCGTCTTGCCGAGTTCGTCGACGAGTTCCTCGGCGCGCTCGACGACCGCGTCGTCCGTCTCCGGGGCCCGGACGATCTCGACCATGGCCATGACGGGAACCGGATTGAAGAAGTGGGTCACGGCGACTCGTGACGGGTCGGAGACGGCGTTGGCGATCGAGGTCACCGAGAACCCGCTCGTGTTCGAGTACAGCGGCTGACTGTCCGTGACCTCGTCGAGATCGCGAAACACCTGGCCCTTGATAGCGAGGTCCTCCGTCACCGCCTCGATAACGAAATCGGTGTCGTCGGTCGCGGCGTCGAGATCGGTCGTGAACGTGACCCGGTCTACGATTTCGTCGCGCTCGTCGGGGGAAAGATAGCCGCCTTCGACGGCATCGTCGAGTCCGTAATTGCCCGAAACGTACCGTTCTCGGGCTTCGTCGACCAGTTCCTCGTTGATCTCACGAACCGAGACGTCGTAGCCGTTTCGTGCGAGTACCTGTGCGATACCGGCGCCCATGATGCCGCCTCCGACGACGGCAGCACTCTGTTGTGCCATGCCACCAACCTTCACGAGAGCCGACTTAGTTCTTATCAACGCGGCGGTTAATCCGCGCCGCTACAGTTGGCCGTCGGCGACGGAAATCGCCGTCGATCTCGAGGACAGTACTGCCTCACGGCCATTTCCGTCTCGAGGGCGGTACTGACTTCCGACCACCCACGTCTCGATGGCGTACCCGACTCGAAGCGGCTACCGGTCCGAGGGCGGTGTCGACTCGCTCGCGGACCGAACAGGGGTCACGCGCCGAGCAGCGGCCACGGATCGAATCGGCCCCTCGAGCGACGACCGCCCAGCTATCAACTGTCCGAAAGATATTTTGCGCCGATCGTGGTGAGTTATCCCATGGCAATCGGACGGTACCGAGATGTACCTGCGGACATGGACGACGTCGAGCGCGAAGTAGCCGCGGCACAGTACCCCGAAGGTGGGCTGGTCTTCGGTCTCGGTGTAGGGATCGTTCTCCCGATAGTGACCATCGAGGCGCTGTTACTTCTGACACCGATTCTCTGTGGTGTCGGAGGGTTCGTTCTCGGTCGCTTCGTTCGCGATTACGAGATCCGTCGCCGCCGTGCCGAACGCGCCCGAGGGGAATGAGCGGAGGGGCCAGCGGCGAATCTGACAGGCTCACCTCGAGTATCGGCATCGTCGGTGTGCTGGCGCTGCTCGTCGGCAACGCGATTTCGGTGCCGATATTCGTGCTGCCGGGACCGTTGGCGGAAGCGGCCGGTCCGGCGCTCGTGTTGGCGATCGTGCTTGCGTCGATTCCCGCGAGCTTCGTGGTCCTGTACAACGCGTTGCTGGGATCGGCAATGCCGGTCGCCGGCGGATTGTACGTCTATATCTCGCGTCTCACGGCACCCTACTGGGGGTTCCTGGTCCCGTTTACGATCCCACTCGTCGCGTGGGCGTCGTTGCTCGTGACCGCGACCGGTTTCGCCGAGTACACGCGCATCTTTTTCGACGTGCCGTCGATGCTGCTCATCTACGTCCTGCTCGCGTTCGTGTTGCTCGTCAACGTGATCGGTCTCAGGCTGGTCGCACAGGTCCAGCTCGTCTTCTTCGTCGGCCTCGTGGCGGTTTTGCTGACGTTCATCGTTCCCGGTGCCGGCGCGATCGAGACCGCCAATTACACGCCGTTTTTCCCTGATTACGGGGAGTTCGGTCTCGCCGTGGTCGCGCTGTTCTATCCGTTTCTCGGGTTCGGGTTGCTCGTCGAACTCGGTGAGGAGATCGACAATCCGCGTCGAACGATCCCGCTCGTGCTCGGACTCGGCATCGGAATCGTGGCGCTGTTTTACGTGGCGCTCATCGCCGTTCTGATCGGCGTCGTTCCGTACACGCAACTTGGATCCGAAGCGGACCTCGCGTTGGCCGCCTCTCGGTTCCTCCCGTGGTGGGGAGAGTACGTCATCGCTGCGGGTGCGATCTTCGCGGTGGTCACCACCGTGAACACGACACTGCTCGTCTTCTCCCGGACACTGATGCGTGCGAGTCGCGACGGGATCCTCCCCGCATCGCTCTCGCGAATTCACCCGCGATTCGACACGCCACATTACGCGGTCATCGTTCTCGGCGTGCCGCCGTTTCTGCTCGTCCCACTCGCGAACGACATCGTCGGTCTCTCCGTGTTTATCGGACTCGCCAGCCTCACCGCGTACTTCTTCTGTGCGATCGGTCTCTGGAATCTCCCACGAGAGTTTCCCGACCACTACGCCAACGCCCCGTTCCGCCTTCGGCGCTACCGCGGCCTCCTCGCTGCGGTCCTCGGCGGTGCCGTCGTCACCGCCGCGTTCTGGGTGGTCACGCTCCTCCAGGAACCCGTCGTCGGCGTCGTTCTCATCGGCTGGTTCGCCGTCGCGTACGTCTACTACCGCTACCGACTCGGAAAGACGGATCGGATCGAAACGTACCGGACGATGACCTCGCTCGAGGGCCACGAGCGCGTCGACGGAAACGGTGGCGAACGCGGCGTCGATTGAGGACCGCCACGATCCGAGGCGATCCCGTCACCGCTGGCGGGGGATGGCAAACAGACAACACATTTAATAGTTCGTTGGCCGTGCTTGGCATATGGCAACTGAGTACACGCCAACGGAGATGATGGACCGAGAGTCCAGGTCGAACCGGTACTACCGCAACGCGGTCGAACGGCACTGGGACCCCGGCGAAATCGAACTCGAGCAGGACGTCGAGCACTTGCTGACCGACATCGAGGGGGAAGAAGAATACGATCAGGAGTCCTGGTACGGGACGCTCAACGGAATCGCGAAGTTCGGCGCGGGCGAGGATGCAGTCACCGAGGACCTCGCGCCGCTCGGCGCCGTCCTCGACGACATCGACGATCAACTGTTCATCACGACACAACTGTACGAGGAGGCGAAACACGCGGACTTCTTCGACCGCTACTGGCGGGAGGTCATCTGGACGGTCGAAGACGAAATGGGGTGGGAACGATCGAACCCCCGCCACGACCGCTGGTTCAACGAGCCCTACATCGAACTGTTCGACCGCAATCGGAAAGCGCAGTTCCGGCTACTCGAGGACGACACCCCCGAGAACCGGGCGAAGGCGTACTGTCACTATCACCTCACCGTCGAGGGAATCCTCGCACAGACCGGCTACTACGGCATGCAAACTTCCTACGGCGGCGAGTTCGAAAATCTCCCGCACCTGCCGGGACTGGTCGAGGGATTCACGAAAATCCGCAGCGACGAGGGCCGCCACGTCGGCTTCGGCATGAATCAGCTCAAGAAGCTGATCGCCGAGGGCGTCGACCCCGCGATCATCGAAGAGACCGTCGACGAACTCCTCCCGCTCGTCCAGGGGATCACCGAAGACGATCGGTTCCAGCCCGACGACCCCGACGAACGCGTCGGCCTCGAGGAAGGAGAACTCGCCGCCTACGCCATCGACAAGCACACCGACCGGATGCGACAGATCACCGACGCCGCGGCCGACATTCCCGACGTCGACGAACTGGTGCAACTCGAGAGCGACGACTGACCCGCCTCGCGGAGGGGTGTCGACGGTCGGCGGCCAGCGGCGAACGACCGGCGATCCGACAGCGGCAAACGGTGGTCGCTTTGCGGCCAGCGGCGTACGGCTGGCAGCCTGTGGCCACCGTTTTCGTCCAGTCTCGCGGGCAGATGCTCGACGAAGCGAGACGCGAGCCGAAGGCGGTTCGACTGCCCGCTGACAGTAGGTTTTTGCGGTCGGGGCGGGACGTGCCACCATGCGACTCGATTCGGTACGGATACTCGATCTGTCTCGGCTCCTTCCCGGCCCGTACGCGACGCAACTGCTCGCCGATTCGGGTGCCGACGTCGTGAAAGTCGAAGATACCGACGCGGGCGACTACGCGAGGTACGCGTCGCCGACGACCGACCGCGACACCGCCGCGCTGTTCGACAGCGTCAATCGCGGGAAGCGAAGCGTCGCGCTCGATCTCAAGTCCGAGGGAGGGACGACCGCGTTCTACCGGCTCGTCGAGGACGCGGACGTCGTCTTCGAACAGTTTCGGCCGGGCGTCGCCGAACGACTCGGGATCGACTACGAGACCCTGCTCGAGTACAACGAAGAGCTGGTGTACTGCTCGCTGTCCGGCTACGGGGGAACCGGTCCGTACGCCGAACGCGCGGGCCACGACCTCAATTACGTCGGCCTCGCCGGGTTGCTCGACATGACCCGCGAGGACGAATCGATGGCCCCGCAGATTCCGGGCTACCAGATCGGTGATCTCGGCGGCGGACTGTTCGCGGCGTTCAGCATCGTCGGCGGGCTGCTGTCGCGTGAACTGGGCAACGGCGGCGAGTACGTCGACGTCGCCATGACCGACGTGGTCGCTTCCTTTTCCCAGGCCGTCGCCTACGATGCGCTCACCGGCGATGGCCCGCGACCCGGCGAAACGAGGCTCACCGGCCGGGTTCCCTGGTACGACGTGTACGAGACCGCCGACGGGCGATACGTCACCCTCGCCGCGCTCGAGCCGAAGTTCTGGCGAGCGTTCTGCGAGGAGGTCGATCGCGAGGACCTCGTCGCACACCACGACACCGAGGATCCGGCCGAACTGACGGCCGTCCGTGAGGAACTGGCGGACCTGTTCGCGAGTCGGTCGCGGGACGACTGGCTCGACGAATTGAGCGACGAGACGATGACCGGGCCGGTGTGTACCCCGGCCGAAGCCCTGGCACACCCCCAACTCGAGGCCCGGGGACTGGTCGAGCGGTCGGGCGACGCCCCGCCGCGAGTCGGGTTTCCCGCGGTCGGGTCGAACGTCCCCGACTCTCACGACGAATCGGTGCCGGGCCACGGCGAACACACCGCCGACCTGCTCGCATCGGTCGGCTACGACGACGACGAGATCGACGACCTCCGGGGCGCGGGCGCGATCCGGTGATCGCAGCGGCTCCCGTCGGAGTGGGACGAACGCGATCGGGCGCGCGACAACCGGTGGACCGACCAGACACGTCACGACAGGCGAACCGACCAGACGCGCGTTAGTCGGCGACTCCGTCACTCCGCGAGGGCGGAGCGCTTGATCTTCCCGCTGGCGGTCTTCGGAAGGGCCTCGAGGAACTCGATTTCCCGAGGGTACTCGTGTTTCGAGAGTTCCGCGCGGGCGAACTCGCTCAGTTCGTCGGCCAGGGTCGACGACGGCTCGTGATCGTCGACGAGGGTGACGTACGCTTTCACGATCTGGCCGCGCGTCTCGTGGTCCGCCCCGACGACGGCGGCTTCCTCGACCGCCGCGTGATCGAGCAGCGTCTCTTCGACCTCCGCGGGGCCGATCCGGTAGCCGGCCGAGATGATGACGTCGTCCGCCCGACTGACGTACCAGAAATAGCCGTCCTCGTCCCGGCGCGCCAGGTCGCCGGTCCGAAGCCAGTGCCCGGAGAAGGTCTCGAGCGTCGCTTCCGGACGCCCCCAGTAGGAACCGTGGGCGTCCTCGTCGCGACGGATCGCGATTTCGCCGACCTCGCCCCGCTCGACTTCGGTGCCGTCGTCGTCCAGCAACACCACCTCCTCACCGGGCGTGACCTTCCCCATGCTTCCGGGGCGGACCTCCCAGTCGTCGAACGCGTAGTTGCAGACGACCATGCCGGCCTCGGTGAGGCCGTAGGCGTCCTGCGGCGGGGCGCCCAGACCGTCCTCACACCAGTCGACGGTCTCCTCGTCTAAGGACTCGCCCGCCGAGATCAGCACCCTGAGGTCGACGTCGTACCCGTCGAGATCGATCCCGGCGGCTCGAGACTGCCGGAGCGCCGTCGGCGGGATCATCGCGTTGTCGACGTCCCACGCCTCGAGCGTCTCGAAGAACGCGTGCGGGTCGAACTGGCCGCGATAGCAGCCGATGGCCGTCCCCCGGATACCGGACATGATCGTTCCCATGGTGAGCCCGTACGACCACGACGGGGACGCCGCGACCAGGTAGACGTCGTCCGGGCGGAGGTCGACGACGTACTCCGTGTAGGCGTACAGTTCGATCGGGCCGCGATGGGTCGTCGGCACCCCCTTCGGCGGCCCCGTCGTGCCGGAGGTGTAGGTCAGCGAGTAGGGGTCGTTCGGATGGGTCTCGACCGTTTCGAAGTCGTCGTCGCGGGCGCGGACGTCGTCGTAGTCGTCCACCGTCGCCGCTCCGTCGACCGATCCGCCGTCGATCGAAATCACGCGCTCGAGGGCCGGCAGGTCGCCGTCGACGGCCGCACAGCCATCGGTCGTCGTGAACAGCGCGGCGGCGCCCGAATCCTCGAGCCGGTAGTTCAACGCGTCGGGGCCGAACATCGGCGCGAGCGGCAAGTAGATCCGCCCCGCCGCGATCGTCCCGAAGACGACGGCGTACAACTCGAGTCGCGTCGGGAGCATCGCGCCGACGCGGTCACCCCGGTCGGTGTGTTCGATCAGGTAGTTACTGACTCGATTTGCGGCCGCGGCCAGCTCCGCGAACGTGTGCGTCTCCGTCTCGCCCCGCTCGAAATCGCGGATACGAAGGCCAGTCTCGGCGGAATCGGCGTGGCGACCCAGCGCTTCGTCGGCGACGTTGAGCGATTCCTCGTCGCCGACGTGTGCGTGTTCGTCCCAGCCCATTCCGGCCTCGTATCTGTCGGAAACGGCCTCGTATATGGTATCGTATGTCATGTATCAGTGCTCGACGACCCCGGTCATAATTCTTCCGCAGAATTGACAGGAGTTCGGGGCGGAATAGACCCACGACCCGTCTGTGCTCCCAGGACGGATTCCGAACGGTCCGAATCGCCCACCCGCGTTCGACGAGCGGCGCGACGAATCGACGTTCAGAACCGCGGGGACCGGCACAAATCATAAGGTGGTGGGTCGGAGTACTATACACGACCATGATGGGAGTTCAGTTAACACTTGACAAGATCCTCGAGCGGGCGGTCACGATGTTTCCGGACCGGGAACTGGTAACGAAACTGCCCGACGGAAGCACGCATCGGTACACGTACGCCGACGCCTACGAGCGGATCTGCCGGCTCGCGGGCGCGCTCGACGACCTCGGTCTCGAGGCGGGTGACAGGGTCGGCGTCGTCGCGACGAACCACTACCGTCACTTCGAACTCTACTTCGGGCCGGCCTGCTCCGGGCGGTCGATCCACATGTGTAACATGCGCCTGCCCGACCACCACTTCGTCCACACGATCGACGACGCCGAGGACCGCGTGGTGTTCGTCGATCCGGGACTCATCGAGAAGGTCGAAGCGAACGCAGACGACCTCGAAACCGTCGAACAGTACGTCGTCCTCGACGACGAGGTCCCGGAGACGAGTCTGGAGCCGGTGACCGATTACGAGTCGCTACTGGCGGGGCAGTCGACGGAGTACGACTGGCCCGACATCGACGAGGACGCCGAGTACGGCATGTGCCACACGTCGGGAACGACGGGCCTGCCGAAGGGCGTCCCCTACTCCCACCGCGCGATGTACCTGCACAGCATCATGTGCGGTCACGTGGATGCGAATCAACTCGGCGAGAGCGACGTGGCGCTCCCCGTCGTCCCGATGTTCCACGCCAACGGCTGGGGAGTCCCCTACGCCGCGACGTTCGTCGGCGCGAAGCAGGTGTTCCCCTCGATCCACACCGATCCGGAATCGATCGCCCACCTGATCGCCGACGAGGACGTGACCGTCTCGGCGGCCGTTCCGACCATCTGGCTCGAGATGGCCGAGTACCTGGACGAGAACCCCGAGGTCGACATCTCGAACATCGACCGGCTGACGGTCGGCGGGTCCGCGCCGCCGGAGTCGCTCATCCGGAAGTACGACGAGGAGTACGACGCGCCGATCATCCAGGGCTGGGGGATGACCGAGACGTCGCCGCTGGGGTCGCTTAGCACGCTCCGGAAGGAAGTCGAGGAGCGTCCGAGCGACGAGCAGTACGCGTACCGCGCGAAGGCGGGCCTCCCCGTCCCTGGAATGCAAACCCGCGTCATCGACGACGACGGCGAGGAGGTGCCTCCCGACGGCGAGTCGATGGGGGAACTCCAGGTCCGCAGCCCCTGGGTGACCGACCACTACCACGATCGGCCCGACGAGAACGAGACGGCGTTTACCGACGACGGGTATCTCCGAACCGGCGACATCGCCACCCGCGACGAACTGGGGTACATCGACATCGTCGACCGCGACAAGGACGTCATCAAATCCGGCGGCGAGTGGATCTCGTCGGTCCAACTCGAGAACGAACTCATCGCCCACGAAGGCGTCAGCGAGGCGACGGTCATCGCGGTCGACCACGAGCGCTGGCAGGAACGACCGCTGGCCTGCGTCGTGGAGCGCGAGGGCGCAGACCTCACCGAATCGGAACTCGACGATCACCTTTCGGAGACGTTCCCCTCGTGGTGGCTGCCCGACGCCTACCGGTTCATCTCCGAAATCCCCAAGACCTCCACCGGCAAGTTCGACAAGAAGACGCTGCGCAACCAGTTCGACGTCGTCCTCGAGGCGGACGGAGAGACCGAAGCCAAACGGTAAGGTTCTCCACTTGAATATATCACTATGGGAGCAGACACCACGAGCGGCGTCAGCTTTGCCACCGACGAGGAAACGCGACTCATCCTCGACAGCCTGGACGACTTCATCGAGCGCGAGGTCGAGCCGATCGTCGCGGACCTCGGCGACACGTACACGAACCCCAGAAAAGGCCGCCACGAGAACGGCCGCATCACCGACGAAGTACTCGAGGCGCGCGAAGAAATTCGTCGGAAGTCGGCCGAGGCCGGCTTCTACGCGATGAATTTGCCCGAAGACGCGGGCGGGGACGGGATCTCACCGGTCGCCTGGTATCGCGCGAAGAAACACCTCGCGTCCCACGGCGGCGGCCTGGAGCGGTACGTCCTCGCCGGCCCCGAAGGGCCGAAACCCCTCCTGTTGCAGGCCGAGGGCGACCAGCGAGAACGGTACCTCGAGCCGACCGTCAGGGCGGAGAAGTCGACCGCGTTCGGTCAAACGGAGCCCGGATACGGATCCGACTCGCCCAACATGGAGACGACCGCCGAACGGGACGGTGACGAGTGGGTGATCAACGGTCGGAAGCAGTGGATCACCAACGCCCCGTACGCGGATTTCGTCCAGTTGTTCGCCCGGACGACGCCCCAGGAGGAAGTCGGCCGCTACGGCGGGATCACCTGTTTCATCGTCGAGCGCGACGAATACGAACTGGGATCGTACAACAACGCCGTCGGTGCCGAGGGGTCACAGGCCGAAATTATTCTCGACGACGTCCGCGTCCCCGACAGTCGCGTCCTCGGGGAGGTCGACGACGCGTTCTACGCCGCGATGGAGTTCCTCTCGCTCGGTCGCCTCGAGTTGGGAGCCGAGGCGGTCGGCTACTCGGAGTACTTACTCGAGAAGGCGAGCGAGTACGTCACCGAGCGCGAGGCCTTCGGACGGACGATCGGGAACTTCCAACAGGTCTCCGCGAAGCTCGCACAGGGGCGTGCGAAGACCTACGCGGCCGATGCGGCCGGCCTGAAACTCGCCTGGAAGGTGGCCCAGGACGAGCGGACGATCATGGATTCGTCGGTGCTGAAGTGGTACGCCACGAACGTCCTCTGGGAGGTCGCCGACGCCGCCGTGCAGGTCCACGGGGCGAACGGGCTCGCCGAGGAGAATCCGTACATGGACCTCGTCCACCAGGCGCGTATCCTGCGGATCGTTGAGGGAACGGACGAGATTCAGCTCAACACCATCGCCAAAACGATGGGCATCATGGACTGATCGAGCGACTGCCCGAGTCCCGCTCGACGGAGTGGCCAAGCCGCGAACGAGGCCGTCGGCCGAGCGAGCAGGAACGTCTTCCGGTGCGTTCGATCGACAATTTTCCGGACGAACGACCGGCAGGGGAGAGTGCGGAGTGAACGGTCGGTTCAGAAGCTAAACAGGTCGATGCCGCCGGTGACGCCGACGATCTGTCCGGTCACGTAGGAGGCCTGCTCGGAGCAGAGGTACGCGACCATGTTGGCGACGTCTTCTTCCGTCCCGAGGTGGCGCATCGGGGTCGCCTCCGCGATCCGGGCGAAGTACTCGTCGACGTCTTCTCGAAGCTCCTCGGGGCCCATCTCCGACCACGCCCCGACGACGATGTTCGGGGCGATGACGTTCGAGGTGACCCCCGACTGGGCCCCCTCGAGGGCCATCGTGCGGCCGACGCCGATCATGGCCGCCTTCGTCGCGGAGTACGAAATCTGCCCGAAGCCGCCGTACCAGCCGGCCATCGAGGACATGTTCACGATCCGACCCCAGCCGCGGTCGCACATCCGTGGAAACACCTCCGCGCTGATGTTGTAGGTCCCCGTCAGGTTGATCTCGACGTCCCGGTTCCAGACGTCGTCGTCGTAGTCGGCGAGTCGCGACCGCGCGTCGACCATCGCGGCGTTGTTGACCAGGATGTCGACGCCGCCGAACGCGTCGCGAACCTCGTCCATCGAGTCGGCGACGTCGTCCCGGTCGGTGAGGTCGCACTCGAGGGCCATCGCCTCGCCGGCGTCGGCGGTCTCGTCGATTTCGTCCGCGATTTCCCGAGCACCGTCGGCGTCGACGTCGAGCACGACGACGTTCGCGCCCTCGTTCGCGAGAATGCGACAGTCAGCGCTTCCGATACGTCCGGCACCGCCAGTGACCACGGCAGTCCTGTCCTGGATACCAAAATCCATCTCCCGATGGAATACTTCGTTATTTGACTTAATCGTTGCGGGGAGATAGCATCGGCCACGACCGTCGACGAGTCGGACGGCGCCGGACGGACGCTGACGGGAACCATCACGAGTCCATGCACAACTTCTATGATCGATGATAACATACCCACGTGTACGTCATGAACTCAGCAGTCATCGTCGACGCCGTCAGAACGCCGTTCGGGAAGCGAGACGGCTCGTTCCGCGACACGCATCCGCAAGATCTGGCCGCAGAACCGCTCGAGGCGCTTCGAGAGCGCAACGGGTTCGAGCCCGAAACGATCGAGGACGTCATCTACGGCTGCGTGACGCCGGTCGACGAGCAGGGCCTCAACATCGCGCGGCTCGCGCCGATGGTCGCCGGCTGGGGAGACGTCGTCCCGGGCGTCCAGCTCAACCGGATGTGTGGCTCGGGCCAACAGGCGGCCAATTTCGCAGCGGCGAACGTCATGGCAGACCAGCACGACGTCCTGATCGCGGGTGGGGTCGAGCACATGACGCGGGTTCCGATGGGGTCGGACGGGGACAAGCCGACGGACACGTACTTCGAGTACTTCGACGAATTGACCACGCAGGGCGAAGGCGCCGAGCGCATCGCCGAGAACTACGGCCTCACGCGGACGGAACTCGACGAGATCGCCGCCGACTCCCAGCGTCGCTGGAAGGAGGCCTGGGACGAGGGTCGCTACGACGATCAGATCACGCCCGTCGAAACCGAACTCGACGGCGAGGAGGTCGTCGTCGAACAGGACGAACACCCTCGCCCCGGTACCGACGTCGAGACGCTCTCCGAACTGCCGCTGTCGTTCCGCGAGGAGGGCGAGGGCTTCCATCACCCCGGCAACTCGTCGGGGATCGTCGACGGTTCGGCTGCGCTGTTGATCGCGAGCGAGGAGGCCGCCGAAGAACACGGCTGGGAACCGATGGCCCGTATCGTCCAGACCGAAGTCGTCGGCGTCGACCCGATCACGATGTTGCGCGGACCGATCCCGGCGACCGAACAGGTACTCGAGAAGGCCGATATGACGGTCGGCGACATCGACCTGTTCGAGGTCAACGAGGCGTTCGCGTCGGTCGTCGGCGCCTGGCTCGAGGAGACCGGCGCGTCGTGGGAAGACGTCAACGTCAACGGCGGCGCGATCGCCCACGGACACCCGCTGGGAGCGACCGGCGCGATGTTGCTGACGAAACTCGCCCACGAACTCGAGCGCACCGGCCAGGACACCGCGCTGTCGACGATGTGCATCGGCTTCGGACAGGGCGTCGCGACGATCATAGAGCGAGTCTGAGCGGCCGACGCGAACCGACGCCCGACTGACTCGAGGGTGTCGGTCGCCACGGGCCGCGGCGATCCGGTCGTCACCGCGATTCAGAGATGTGATGGGTGAGACGACGACCGGCGCTCGAGACCGCGATCCGAAGGGACGATGGGTCCGAGATTCCTTTTTTCTCGACCGGTTGCCAATTTACGAAATCTCTTACCTATATCTTTACAATGCTGTATACGATTAGACGTGATATGGAGTACCACGACTCCGAGAAAGCGAAGGAGGTTGCGGATCGCGTAGCGGACTTCATGGACGAAGTCGTCATCCCGCGCGAGCGCGAGGCGCTCGCCACGGGAGAGACCATCTCGATGGACGAAATCGAGGACATGTGGGACATGTCCAAGGAGCGAGATCTGTTCGCGCCGCAGGTGCCCGAGGAGTACGGCGGCCAGGGGCTGGATTTCAGCGACATGCTTCCGTCCTTCGAACAGGTCGGCCGCTCGCTCATCGGTGCACTCGCAATTCGAGCGAACGCCCCACAGGAGGGGAACATGCACACGCTCGAGTTCGCCGGAACCGAAGAGCAGAGAGAGGAGTACCTCCGCCCGCTCGTACAGGGGGAGATCTCCTCGGCCTTCGCGATGACCGAACCCAAGGTCGGTGCCGGCTCCGACCCCAAGATGCTCCAGAGTACCGCCGTCAAGGACGGCGACGAGTGGGTCATCAACGGCCACAAGTGGTGGACCTCCGACGGGCTGGGCGCCGACTTCTACCTGGCGATGGTCCGTACCGATCTGGACGCCCATCCCTACGAGGGCACCTCGATCATCCTCGTCCCGCGTGACGCCGATGGGGTCGAAGTTCAGCGGAACATCCCCCACCTGGGCGGCCACGGGATCACCGAACGCGAGGGCGGCCACGCCGAAGTGAAGTTCGACAACGTCCGCGTCCCCGTCGAGAACACGATCGGCGAAGAAGGGGCAGGGTTCCGCATCGCTCAGCTGCGACTCGGCGGCGGCCGACTCACCCACTGCATGCGCTACTCCGGGATGGCCGAGCGGTCGCTCGACATCGCGAAGGCCTACCTGCAGGAGCGCGAGGCCTTCGGCTCGAAACTCGAGGACAAGCAGGCGTTGCGCCACCGCATCGCCGACGCCGAGACGCGCCTGCACGCCGCGCGAACGATGGTTCGCCACGCCGCGCGCGAACTCGACCGCAGCGACGCCCGCATCGAGGTCGCGATGTCGAAGATGTTCACCGCGAACGTCACCAACGACACCATCGACCTCGCCCTGCAGTGCTGTGGTGGCAACGGGATCGGCAAGGACCTGCCGATCGCACACTTCTACGAGGCCGTCCGCGCGTTCCGCATCGTCGACGGGGCCGACGAGGTCCACCGCCGTTCGATCGCTCGCTGGGCCTTCGAGGACGTCGACGAGACCGAAATCGAGAACACCCTGCAGTTCGACGAGGACCTGCGGATCGACGCCCTCGAAGAGTAACGCTTCGACCGCGCCCGTCCCCGCGGTGGGGACGAAAGAGCCGCGTCGCACGCACGTCTTTTCGACCGCCGGCCGATCGGGTTTCGATGCCTGTCACTGACACCCATAGCTATTTACCTCCGGAACAGGATTACCCGTTACAGATGAGCGGAGACACGATGCGGCGGGGCTCGAAGGACGGTGGTCTGGAAAAAATCCGAGAAGCGTCGGATGCGGTGGAGAAATCCTCGACGGCGATTGTCGTCGAGAAGGTCCGCGAACGGTGGCGGACCGCTGGTTCCATCATCGTGCTCGCGGTAACGACCGTCATGCTGCTTCGGATGGACGGATACCTGTCGATCGACGCGCAGGTGTTCGGCGGGATCACCCTCTTCCTGCTGGTCTACTTCCTCGCGACGCTTCGAACGGACGTCAGCATGGAGTGACCGTGGCTGTCGCCGACGTCCACCGGCGACAGAGGGGGAGGTACTTTGTACGCCCTGGCATATAGCCACAGTATGAACGGCGGGGCGGTAATACCGTGATCGACTGGAAGCTAGACGGGTTTCTCCCGAGTCGAAAACAACCGGCACCGGTACTGGAGACCGCGAGCGATTTCGACGTTCTGCTCTCCCGTGGCGGTGCGGCGACGATCGACCTGTTCGTCTGTTACGTCCTGATCGAATTCCCGTTGATCTACGTTTCGAGCGTGCTCTTCGGCGAAACCTACGAGGCGCTCGGGGAGTACGTCGTCGTCCTCTCACTGCTCGTGCTCCTGCCGATCTACGCGACGTACTCGTTCGTCTTCGAGTGGCGCTACGGCCGAACGCCGGGGATGGTCAATCGCGGCCTGCTGGTCGTCATGGCGGACGGTCGCCCGTGTACCTACCGCGCCAGCGCCGTGCGGAACCTCTTTCTGTACGTCGATCTGCTCGGCGTTCCGCCGCTCGTGATCGGCTTCGTGGCGGCCCTCGCGACGGACGGCCGTCGCCTCGGCGACCACGTCGCCGGGACGGTCGTCGTTCGCTCGAGGGCGCCGACGAACCGCGACGAAGCGGTCTCGGCCGGCATGAACACGAGTGCTGGCGCTCGGGCGGGCGGAAACGACGAGAACTAACGGGCTGAGAGGGGACTTAGGCGATGCGGACGCCGGAGTTGGAGTCGAACAACTGGATGTAGTCGGTCTGGAAGACGAGCCCATACTCCTCGCCGCCGCCCTCGAAGTCCGGGTCGGTGACGACGACGACCTCGCCGAACTCGGTCTCGAAGAAGCTGTGAGTCGCATCGCCCAGGGGCTCGTCCAGCAGGTGCGTCGCCGGGATGCCGGCACCCGGATCGTCGTTGACGGAGATGTACTGCGGCCGGAGACCGACGTGCACGTCGTCGCCGTCCCACCCCTCGAGGCCGTCGCGATCGAGATCGTACTCGTAGTCGCCGACGGCCAACTCGGCGGTCCCGTTGACCGCCCCGATGTTGCCCTCGAAGAACTGCGTCGACGGCTGGCCGATGAACTGGCTGACGAACCTGGAGCCGGGTTCGTCGTAAATCTCCTTCGGCGGGGCGACCTGCTCGAGTTCGCCGTCGTTGATGACCGCAACGCGATCCGACATGGTCATCGCCTCCTCCTGATCGTGGGTCACGTACAGCGTCGGACAGCCGATCTCGTCGGTCACCTTCTCGATGACCGGCCGCAGTTCGGCCTTGAGCTTGGCGTCTAAGTCCGACATCGGCTCGTCGAACAGGAAGACTTCCGGGTCGCGCACGAGCGACCGGCCGAGCGCGACGCGCTGTTGTTGCCCGCCGGAGAGCTCCGAGGGCATCTTCTCGAGTTGGTCCGTAATCTGGAGTAACTCCGCGGCCTCCTCGACGCGAGCGATGCGCTCTTCTCGAGAGAACCCGGCGATCTTGAGGCCGTACGCCATGTTCTCCTGGACGCTCATGTGCGGGTACAGCGCGATGTCCTGGAAGAGCAACGCGATGTTGCGCTCCTGGACCGGCTTGTCCGTCACCTCCCGATCGCCGAAGGATATCGTGCCGCTCGTCGGCTTGTTCAGCCCCGCGACGCACCGCAGCGTCGTGGTCTTGCCGCAGCCGGATGGGCCGACCAAGGTCACGAACTCGCCGTCGCCGATGGTCAGGTCTACGTCGTCCACTGCGACGATGTCGTTGCCCGATTCCTCGTATATTTTAGTCAGGTTCTGAATCTTGATGTCTGGCATGGGTTGTTGTGTTGATCGTGGATGGTAGTTGTAATTCGGTGCACCGTCAGAGCGCTCTGACCTGGAAGCCCTTCAGCAGGTAGCTCTGCATGAAGTACGCGAACAGCAGCGGCGGCAGCGTCATGGCTAGCGACACCGCCATCAGGTAGGCGTCCGGCAGGAACTGAGACTGCCCCATCTCCCGGAGGACGCCGGGGGCGAACGTCGTGGTGTCGGTCGCTGGGAGGAGAATCTCCGCGAACGTGAAGTCGTTCCAGGCGATCGCGAAGGCGAACAGGGCCGCGGCGATGATCGCCGGTCGGCACTGGGGAACGACGACGTCGCGGAAGCCACGCCAGCGCGAGGCACCGTCGACCCACGCGGCCTCCTCGTGGGCCTCCGGAATCGTCATGATGTACTTCCACATCAGCCACACCGCGAAGGGCATCGAGATGGCCGACAGTGCGATGATGAGTCCGACGCGGGCGCCGAGCAGCCCGAGGGTTCGCCAGATCTGATAGAGCGGAATGCCGATGACGATGGGGCTGAAGAGGTACCCGATCAGGAGGATCCGCGCGAAGTTTTCCTTCTGCGGGAACTCCAGGCGCGCGAGACCGTATCCGGCGACCAGCGAGACGACGACGACCGTGATGATGGTGCCGATGGCCACCACGGTCGTGTTGAAGATGTAGGTGTACATCTTCGGCTCCGTCAGGATCGCGAAGTTGCTGAACGTGAATAGCTCAGGCGTGGGAAAGACGGAGACGGTCCGTTCGACGACCTCGTACTCGGTGAACGCGAGTTGGGTCATCCAGTAGATCGGCCAGACGCCGATGAGAACGATTATGCCGGTGCTGACGAGCTTCAACGTTTCGAAGAGCTCACTTTCGCGGTCGTATGAGAGGCCAAACAGGCCTCCCGGTGGTTCGCTTTGACTCATGCTGTCGTTTCCACCTCTTCGCTCGGATTGAACACCAGGAAGTAGCCGATCGCCCCGACGAGCAGGAAGAGGAACATGACGACGGAGATTGCGTTTGCGAGTCCGTACGCCTGATCGGTGTAGACGGTCTTGTAGGCGAGTACGGGAAGCGTGGTCGTGGCGTTACCGGGGCCGCCCCGCGTAAGCTGCCAGATGATGTCGAACTTGTTGAACATGAAGATCGACCGGAGCAGGACGACGACCAGGATAATTCCCGTGAGACGCGGCAGCGTGATATCCCGGAACATCTGCCACCGGTTCGCTCCGCACACCTTCGCCGCCTCGTAGAACCGGTTCGGAATAGCGCGGAGCTGCGCGAGCGTGAAGATGGTGATGAAGACGGAGAACTTCCACGTGCCGATGAGGATCAGCAGCGGCATGGCCCACGTCTGCGATCCCAGCGGTGCCTGGTTGGCGTCCCACAGGCTGAACCACTCAGCACCGAGCATCTGGAACACGCCCCCCTGCGGGTCGAACACCCGAAGCGCGATCAGCGAGACGATGATCGTCGGGATCAGGTACGCGGTGAAGACCACCGCGGTGAGCAGCTTCTGGCCGCGGGTGATGCGGTTAAGTACGAGCGCCATCCAGAGGCCCACAGCGAGTTGGATGAGCGTGCTACCGACCATGTAAACGATACCCCGCCACAGCGAGCCCCAGAACATGGAAATCTCCAGGACCTGTGCGTAGTTATCGATACCAGCCCACTCCCACACGGGATTGAGCGTGTGAATGTCGTGTAACGATGCCCAGAACGCGAAGGCGACCGGGAGCACCGCAATGAGTAAGTACAGTACGATGACCGGAAGAACGGTCCCAAACCCGGCGACGGTCTCCCGATTCACGGGCAAATCGTCCCACGGGATGTATGCCCGTTGGGGTCGAACCGATTCTCCAGTTTCACTAGCCATAGTTAGGTTACCTCTGTATCCGTGTCCGTTATTCTCATGGTCGTCCGTATGCGATTCTCTGCACCCATGTATGTTAATCTCACGGTTGGCAGTATATGATTCGTTTTGCGCCGGACGTGTCAAATGAATCGGCAATAAATCTGCGGTCGATTATCCGAACTGTTCCTGAGCGTCCGAGAAGGCCTTCTCGAGTTCGCTGCGGCCCCACTCGTAGGTTTCCTGGATGGACATCGAGTCGGTGACCACGCGGTTGATCATCTCGCCGTAGAACCACTGTCGCGCCATGTACAGCGCTATGGGCGAGGAGGTGTTGGCCGCGTCGACGCTGCCGTAGTGGTTGCCGAGGATCTCGTCCTGGGTTTTCTTGAGCTTCTCGTACAGGTGGGGGTGGGCCTTCATGATGTCCGTGTTCTTGAACGCGTCGGAGTCGAGTACGTCGGCGTAGATCGGCAGGAACCGGCCCGGATCCGTCTCGTAGAAGCTCGCGGTTTGCTCCAAGCTGTTGCCGTAGACCCACTTGAACCACTCCTTGGCTTGATCCACGTTCCCGCCTCTCGAGAAGATGTGATAGCCGTCGGGGGTCGGGGCGGACAACCAGTTCTCGTCCGCACTGATCTCGCTCCAGGTCGGATACGCCATGACCTGCGTGGCCTTGGCCAGCCCGCGCAGGGCGTCGCTGTCCTGGGCCTCGGCCGTTTGTGCCGCGACGCCGACCGGCCAGGCGTTGAGGTGGTACTGCTGAGCGTACTGGCCCTGCGCCCACCCGCCGAGCGACTCCGCCCAGCCGATGCTGGTCGGGTCGGGCGAGTACTGGGAGATGTCTTTACAGAACTGCAGTACCGTCGTCACCTCCTCCTCGGGGAAGTGAATCTCGAACTCTTCTTTCGCACTCGGGTCCTTCCAGCGGATGCCGAGGGGAGGGATGCCCGCGCTCGCCGCCAGGACCAGGTACTCGTCCTGGCTCTTGCCGGTCTTCTTTCCTGCGAGCCCGTACCCGCGGGCGTCGTGTTCGTCCGACTCGTCGATGGCCTTGGCGTTGTCGAGGATATCCTGGAATGTCTCCGGTTCCGACAGACCGAGATCATCGTAGACGTCCTGTCGGTACTGGAAGTTCGAAACGTAACTACCATGCGGGATCTGGAAGAGGTTATCCCCTTCACCGAGGAACGCCCCTTGGGGCTGCAGTTCCCCGTTCACCTCCTCTATCGACGAGACGACGTCGTTGACGGTCTCGAGCTGGCCGGTCGACCAGATGTCGGCCACCTGGTCGAACGTGGAGGTGTTTGCGTCCGGCGGGTTGCCCGCCTGAATCAACTGGGCGAGGCGACTCTCCTGGGAACCGGACATCCCAGCCTCTTCGATATTCAGTTTGACGTCGTTGTCGCCCTCGTACTCCGACTCCAACTCGCCCCACAACTGTTCCCAAGCACCGTTGTAGTAGTCCGTGATGAAGTGGACCTCGTTGCTATTGTTACCTCCACCGCCACCTAAGCAGCCTGCTGCGGCTGCAGCGATTCCTGTACCGGCTGCCGAAAGCACCCGTCGCCTGTTGATATTGTCGCGTGTCATCTATTCTCAATCTCGCTTGTGCAATGCTAGCGTCCTGCTACAACCATATAAACATCACGTTTTTTAGAAACTGTTTCAATAGTTGTTCCCAGTTTTTATACAATTGATACATCATCAGTTGGTATTTCCGTAGCTGGCGTCGAATCCGACGCGCGGAAACGGGGATCGCCTCCGATGACGAACGGGGACAGTACGGACGACGGTCCCTCGCCGAGCCGCCCGGATCTCACCGCGGCCTGACAGTTTGGGAAACCCAACCGGTAGCGCCGTCTGGCTTCGGACCGTCCTCGTCGGGGAACTGGAGGGTGCCGTTCCCGTCGCGCGCTCGAACGATCACCTCGTGCGTCCCGGCGGCCCCGTACTCGTGGCGCCACTGTCGCCAGACGTCCTCACCCGGGAGGGGGTCGGACAGTTCCGCTTCGGTCCAGGTGTCGCCGCCGTCGGTCGAGACCTCGACGGTCTCGATGGCCCTGGTCCCGGCGTAGGCGTGACCGGCCACCTCGATCCGGCCGCTTCCGAGGTGATTGACCTGCCAGAGCTTTGCCACGGTGTGAACCGGGCCGGTGCCGTGCCAGCCGCGGTACTCCCAGTAGCCTCTGGTGTCTTCGTCGCGAACCTCGATCTCGGTGAGCCACTTCACGTTGATCTCACCCCAGTGGCCCGGAACCAGGGCGCGCAGCGGCGCGCCGTGGGCCCGCGGCAGCGGCCGACCGTTCATTCGGTAGGCCAACAGCCCGGGCCGCAGCGCCTCGAGCGGAAACTCGTTGTAGTAGCCGTCGGCCCCGTGCAGGACGACTCGATCGCCGTCGGGGTTCGCCGCTTCGAGGAGCGCCGCGACGGGAACGCCGCTCCAGAGGGCGGTATCCATCTGCCGGCCGTTGAGCTGATCACCGACGCAGCGCAGCGTCACGAACCGGTCCCCGCGGTCCATCGCTTCGATGTCCGCGAAGTCGTACTCCGCTTCCTCCTCGACGGCCCCCGTGAGAGAGAGGGTCCACGTTTCGCGGTCGACGTCGGGGTCGATGTTGTTGATGTCGACCTCGTAGAAGTCCGTGCTGACCAACGGCTCGAGTCCGTCGACGGCGAGCGACCTGTTTTTGGCCTGCGTGAGCAGCTGTCGAACCTCGGGCCGGGCGTCCTCGGGGACGTCGAGACCGGGCTGTGAGGACCCGTCACCGGATCCGCGGACGAAGAGCCCGAGCGCGCTCACACCGATCGCCGACCCGACGGCGCCGAGAACGCGCCGCCGACCGAACGAGCGGGGGGAGGCGTCCTCGCCGGCGCCGAGTCCGGCCGTCCCGGCCGTTACCAGCACGACGAGTCCCGTCCCAGCGGCGGTGCCGACGC
Organism: Natrinema caseinilyticum; assembly: GCF_024227435.1. Lineage (GTDB taxonomy): Archaea > Halobacteriota > Halobacteria > Halobacteriales > Natrialbaceae > Natrinema > Natrinema caseinilyticum. The sequence continues at coordinate 2,747,169 of NZ_CP100445.1, read as the reverse complement.
TCGATACCGACGAGCCGGTCAGCCCGAACGCGACGGCACCCGGGAGGACCACCCCGGTGACCACGCCGACGGCGGGCCTGCCACCTTGCGAGGCCAGCACGCCGGGAAGGGCCGCCAGGCCGAAGAGGACGCACGTCAGTGCGAGTGCTGTTACGAGTGCCAACTGGTGGCCGAGCGATCCGAGTTCGGTGATCGCGAAGGCAACGAGCGCGTCGGGGCTGACTGCGAGGACGACTCGATCCACCGGCGTCACGACGAAAGCCGGCCGTCGGCCGACGGCCAGGTACGACCCCCCCACGGCGGCGAGTCCCGCAGCGAGCGCCACGCCGACCGAGGGGAGCAGCGGGCGCGCGCGATCTAATGTGGGAGACATTATATAGCAATGACGGCCGAGCGGATATGAAAGCTTCGCGACCGCCACCAGGGCGGACCGAGTACACCGACGAGAGTGCCCGCTCGAATCGGTAAAGCGAACCCAGAGAACTGGTGCCGGACGGCTCGAGTCGGCCGCCGTGAAATCGGCTCGTCGAAGCCGACCGCTAGTCCGCTTTGACGCCGGTTCTCGAGACCTCGGGGTTGCGAAGCAGCGGGACCGACACGATAGTCAGACAGCTCAAGACGAGTGCGGCACAGAGAATGTACGTCGATCGATACCCGAACCAGCTGTCGACGGCCGGAATCGCGACCAGCGGGCCGAGACTGAGCCCGATGTCACCCATGACCTGGTACGCACCGCCCATTCGTCCGAGTTCGTCGCCGGGCGTGAGATCGCCCACGATCGCGAGCAGCGCTGGTGCGGCCGCGCCCATCCCGGCCCCGAGGAGGACGATCGCGCCGAGGAGCGCCTCGATCGTCGGAACGTACGCGATGACCAGAAAGCCGGCACCCATCGACAGAAACGCCGGAATGGTCAGCAGCGTCCGGTCGCTGACCAGATCCGACACCCTGCCGGTCGCGATCGTCATCGATCCCGACGTGAGAACGCCGAGGCCCATGACCATTCCGCTGATGCCGGCGGCATCGAGCGCCGACAGCTCGAGGCCGAAATCGTGTGCGTATCGGGCGAGCGTCGTGAGGAGAATGCCGCCCCACAGGAATCGCACCGCGAAGTTTCCGTAGCCGACCAGGACGACGGCGGGGTTGCCGGCGAGCAGCGACGGGACCTCGCGGAGACTCGCGGATCGTCCCTCAGCGCCGGCGTGGACGTTCGGCAGGACGAGCGTCGCGACGATACCGGCGAGCAACGCGAGACCGCCCGCGACGAGAAACGCCGCTTCCATGCTGGCGACGTCCGTCAGGAGACCGCCGACGACGAGTCCGGTCGGAAAGCCGAGCGACTGGCCGCCGCGCATGTACCCGACCCACCGGCCGCGGTTGTCGGCCGTCGTGACGTGCGTGATCGTCGCGAATGCGCCGAGGAAGACGAAGGCGCTCCCGATACCCCAGAACAGTCGGGAGAGGACGAAGACGACACCGGGCAGAGAGACGCCGCCGAGCAGTGGGACGGTCCCGAGTTCGGCCGGAGGTGTGTACAGGCCCACGATGTAGCCGAAGGGAGCCAGCGCTTGCGTGAACAGCCCGAATATCATCGGTTTTCGCGCGCCCACGCGATCGATGACCGTCCCCGCCGGCGTGTTGACGAACAGCCGCGCGATGCGGTTTGCCGAGAGGATCACGGACAGCATGATCGCACTAATCACGAGCTTCTCGTCGAGCAGCGGCAGCGTCGGGAACGCGACCCCCGTCGCGACGCCGCCGAAGAAGACGCCGGCGATGACCGCGAGGGCGATCGTCCTGATCTCCGACGACGAGTAGGACGACTCGTCAGTCATCGGCTCCGGCCGGCACGGAGGGACTTCGGTCGAGCGGGCGACGGGGAGCGAACTCGCCGGTCCGCCCCGACCAGGTCGACGCGCCCGACCGGACGAAACGGGCCACTCGGCGCTCCTGCACCACGATCGGCCGTCGGCGTGCGGGCCGGGGTGGGAGAGGGTCTCCCGGTACGATCACAGATCATGTTCGTCGATAAACTCGTCACGTAACATCGTCTTTCGGATCTTGCCGCTGCCCGTCTTGGGAAGGTCGCGACGAATCTCGACGATCCGCGGGTGTTTGTACGGAGCGAGTTCACCGAGGACGTACTCCTCGACGTCGCTTTCGGTCAGGTCGGCACCCGTTTTCGGCGTGATGGCGGCGGCGACGGTCTCGCCGCGGCGCTCGTCCGGAACCCCGAAGACGGCCGCCTCGTGGATGGCCGGATGCTCGTACAGCAGGTTTTCGATCTCGCGCGGATAGACGTTGTAGCCCGCGGTCAGGATCATCTCCTTTTCCCGACCCTTGATGTAGTAGTAGTTGTCCTCGTCTCGCGTGCCGACGTCGCCGGTGCGGAAGAAGCCGTCCTCGGTGAACGCCGCCTCGTTCGCCTCGGGGTTCTCGTAGTAGCCCTTCATGACCTGCGGGCCGGCGATGAGGATCTCGCCCTCCTCGCCGGGACCCAGTTCGGTCCCCTCCTCGTCGACGACCTTCGAGCGCGTGTGGCCGACCGGCTGACCGACGCTGCCCGGCCGGTTGCCGAGCGACGACCACCGGATCGTGTGTGACGTCGCGGTCGTCTCCGTCAGGCCGTATCCCTCCGAGAGCGGAGCGTCGAACGCCTCCTCGAAGCGCTCCTGGGTCGGTTTCGGCAGTTTGTCCCCGCCCTGGCCCGCCCGGACCAGCGTCGACAGGTCGTACTCGTCGGGGTCGTGGGCCTCGAGCAGATCCACGAACATCGCGGCGACGCCGGTGAACGCCGGAACGTCGTGTTCGTCGAGCGTCTCGAGGACCAGTTCCGGGTCCCACTGATCCGGTCTGAGCAGGTGCAGCGTCCGGCCGGCACACAGCGAGGCCATCATCCCGAGCATTCCGGTGATGTGGTACATCGGCAGGGCGATGATCCCGTCGCCCTGGATCGGACTGGCGCTGTAACTCGAGACGCTCTGTGCGATCTGTACCCGGAAGTTGCGGTGGGTCAGCAGGACCCCTTTCGGCCGGCCGGTCGTGCCCGACGTGTACGGCTGGAGGAGGACGTCGTCGTCCGCCCGATCGACGACCGCGGCATCGGCGCGGCCCGCGCCGAGTGCGAGCACCGACGGGTGCTCACCCTCGGTCGTCGCGCGTACGATGTCGGTCTCGAGGGTCGCGACCGCTTCGCGCACGTGGTCCTCGGCGTCGTCTTCGACGATAACCGCCTCGGCGTCGGCGTGATCGAGCTGGTATTCGATTTCGCGCCGGCGGTACTCGGGGTTGAGCGGACTCGCGATCACGCCGGCGTGACAGCAGCCCCAGACGGCGGTACAGAACGGGATCCCGTTTGGCATGTACAGGCCGACTCGATCGCCGGCCTCGATGCCGAGTTCCCGGAGCCCGCCGGCGAACCGTGCGACGCGATCGCCGAATTCGCGGTACGTGATCGACTCGCCGGCGTGTTCGATCGCGACGGTGTCGGGGTGTTCCGCGACCGCTCGATCCAACAGATGTGCGACGTTGCCGTCGTAAGGCGACGCTAAAAGCGTCTCTGCGGGGACGACGTCGAGTTCCATGTGATCCGCGTTTGTCGTTCAAGATGAAAAATATATGGGTGGTGGTAACGGTGGGCGGTATTCGGACGCCGCGCGAGAGTTCCGAGGGGCGGTCGCCGAACCCGCAGCGGCCGTTCGCCGTCGGTGACGGCCGCTGGTAGTCGTCGAAAGGCAGTGCACACCCCGCTCGCGAAGTCGCGGCCAGCGAGTTCTCGCTGGCCGCCGTCCGGCGAGCCGTGGGGACAGCGGTTCACCGACTACGATCCCTACTCGAGGCGCGGCAGACCCTTGATCGTCACCGTTTCGCCGACCAGGTACGAGGACGCCGGACTGGCGAGGAACTGCGCGAGATCGGCGACTTCCTCGGGTTTTCCGATCGTCCGATCGGGCGTGGTACGGTCGATCCCGCCGGCGTCGTCCTCGACGCCCATCTGGGAGCGGACGCCCTCGGTCGCGACGAGGCCGGGCGCGATGCAGTTGACCCAGATATCGTCGTCGGCCCAGTCGGCCGCGGCCGAGGACGTGAAGTTGATCACACCGGCCTTGGCGGCCCCGTAGTGGCTCATCGACTTGGAACCGCGAACGCCGGCGACGCTGGCGATGTTGACGATCCGACCACCGCCGTCGTCGCGCATGTGTTCGCGGGCGATCTGTGAGCAGTGGAACGTTCCGTGAAGGTTGATATCGACGATGGTCTTCCACCCGTTCTCGCTGATCTCGGCCGGCGGGGCCTGGAAGCTCGCGCCCGCATTGTTGATCAGGATGTCGAGCCCGCCGAACTCGTCGACGGTCGCAGCGACCATGTCCTGGACCGCCTCGCGGTCCGTCACGTCGCACTCGATGGCGAGCGCCCGTCCGGGACGTTCGCTGTCGTTGATCTCGTCCGCGACCGGCGCGACGTTGTCCATCTCCCGCGAGGTGACGACCACGTTCGCGCCGTCGTCGGCGAACCGCTCTACGATCGACTTTCCGATCCCGCTCGAGGAACCCGTGACGATCGCCGTCTGCCCGTTCACACTGAACTGGTCCGTCATCGGTCACCCTCCGCGGTCGCGGTGTTCCCTGTCGCCTGTACTCTCGGCCCAAGCGTGAGATTAACTGACATTCGCGAGTAGCGGTTCATCGAGCGACGACATAAGCCATTCGACCGGACGGAAGACGAGCACGCGTCGGCCGGTCCGCGAACCGGGTGGACGAACCGTCTCGACCCGCGAGCGGGGGTGAAAATCAGCCGACCCGCGTACGCGGGACGCTCGTCCGCCGCGGCGTGACGGGGTCGTCTCCCTCGAGTCGACGGATCGTCCGCCGCGAAGCGACGGGAACGTTCGGTCCCCGGTGAGCCGGTTCCGCGAGAGATACTGTTATGCCGGTCGTGCCCAAACCGTGGTGTCGATGAGAGGCGGACGCAGTCCCGACCGACGGTACGGTACGACGGAACGAACGGCGACGGCGACGGCGAACGTGATATCGGCCGGCGTTACCACGGAGGGCCGACGACATGCCGACTAGACCCCTCGAGGAACTCGAGGCGATGGTCGGCGACTCGCGGGTCACCGTCGAAGACTTTCGCATCGAACCCGGCAAGGTCGAGGAGTTCGCACGCGCGATCACCGCCGACGACCCGGTCTTCCGAGACGAGGGCGTCGCCGCGGATCGGGGACACGGTCGCCGGCCGGCACCGCTGACGTACAGTCAGGTCGGCAGGTTCCCGCGGTACACGCCCGCCGACGTCGAGGGCAAGGGCTTCTATCTGGGCTTTCGACCGGAGTACGTCCTCCACGGCGAGCAGGCCCACGAGTACGAGCGTCCGGTCGCCGTCGGCGACGTCCTCTGCGGGACGACCACGCTCGCCGACGTCTTCCAGCGCGAGGGGCCCCGCGCGGGGACGATGACCTTCGCCGTCCTCGAGACCGAGTACCGGGATCGGGACGGCGACCTCGTGTTGACCGACCGATCGACCGCGATCGAGACCTCGGGCGCGGTCGACGACGACGGGAGCGAGACAGCCGATACCGCGACGAACGGCGGCGCCGCCGCGACCGAGGCGGACGTGCCGTCGCCGACCGCCGACGACTTCGAGCGCGTCGGGGACGTCGCCGAACTCGCGGTCGGCGAGGCGGGCCCGAGAGTCGTCGTCGAGGACCTCGAGCGCCAGCACTTCGTCAGGTACGCCGGGGCCAGCGGCGACTTCAATCCGATCCACTACGACGAGCCCTACGCCACGGACGCGGGCAACGAGAGCGTCTTCGGTCAGGGAATGTTCACCGCCGGGATCACCTCCCGCGTGGTCACGAACTGGTTCGACGTCGCGGACGTCACCTCGTTCGGCGTCCGATTCCAGTCGCGGGTGTTCCCCGGCGACACCGTCGTCGCGACCGGCGAGGTCGCCGCCGTCGACCCCGAAACGGGAACGGTCGAGGCGGATCTCGAGGCGACCACGACGACCGGCGAGACGCTGCTGACCGGAACGGCGACGGCCCACCTCGAATAAGAACGCGAATCCGGTCACGCGATACCCCTGAACGAACGCCAGCGCGGCGCTCACTCGAGCGCCGAATACCGCTCGCGCTTATTCCGGCACGAATACCGGAATCGCGGCCTCGTCGGAGACTCGCCAGAAGGTGACGGCGACCGGCGAACCGACCGCGAGTTCCGTCGGCTCCGCGTCGATCAGCGCGAGCAATCGGGGGCCTTCCGCCAGTTCGACCGCGCCCACGACGTACGGCGTCCGATCGCCGAAGCCGGGTTCGCCGGGCACGTGGCACGTCGTGTAGGTGTAGATCGTTCCGACGCCCTCGCTCTCCTCGAAGGGCGGATCCTCGGCGCCGCAGGCGGTGCAAACCGCTCGCGGGTACAACTGGCGGTTGCCGCAGTCGCACTCCTGGTAGCGAAGCGCTCCCTCGAGCGTCGCCTCCCAGAACGGCTCCGTCGCACCGGTGGGGACGGGGACGGGCCCGTCCCACTCCTCGCGGCGGTCCTCGACGGGCGCGCTCATGCCTCCCTCCGTAGCACGACCGTGCTACTGGACGAGAGCAGTCCGCCGGTGCCGTGGGCGACCGCGACCGCCGCGTCGTCGACCTGACGGTCGCCCGTGTAGTCGCCCCGAAGCTGTCGGACGGCCTCGATGAGGACGAACACGCCGAAGTGACCGGGGTGGCAGTACGAGAGACCGCCGCCCTGGGTGTTCATCGGCAACTCGCCGCCCGGTGCGGTCGTTCCGCCCGACACGAACTCGCCGCCGGCGCCTTTCTCGCAGAAGCCGAGATCCTCGAGCGTGACCAGCGCGGTGTAGGTGAACGAGTCGTAGATCTCGGCGACGTCGACGTCGTCGTGCGTGATCCCGGCCTGCTCGAAGGCCTTCGGTCCCGTCACCGCCGCACCGGTCGTCGTCATGTCCGGCATCTCGCTTACGTCCTGGCGGTGCGTGCTGGTCGACGCGACACCGGCGACCGCGATCGGTGGGACGTCTATGTCCCGCGCTTTCTCCTCGGAGACGAGGACGACCGCGCCGCCGCCGTCGGAGACCAGACAGCAGTCGAGCAGGTTGAACGGGTCCGCGATCGGCCGGGATTCGAGCACGTCGTCGACGGTGATCGGCTCCCGCTGGGCCGCTTTCGGGTTCATCGACGCCCACTCGCGGGTCGAGACCGCGATCTCGGCGAGTTGCTCCTCGGTCGTGCCGTACTCGTGCATGTGCCGACGGGCGGCCATCGCGTACGCCCCCGGCGGCCGGAACAGCCCCGTCGGTCGGACGAAGCCGTCGACCGGGTGCGTGACCTCGAGCGACCGATCGTCGCTCGGACCGGTCTTGCTCGTCGACCCGTAGGCGACGACCACCACGTCCGCCTCGTCGCGGGCCATCGCGTCGCGGACGTGGCCACAGAAGTGTTCGAACGACGAGCCGCCGATTTCGGTACCCTCGAGAAACGAGGGCTCGTCGAGATCGAGGTACTCCGAGAGGATCAGCGCGGGCATGTAATCGTCGCCGCCGGCGACGGCGACGCCGTCGACCTCCGCGAGCGTACAGCCGGCATCGTCCAGGGCGCGAACGGTCGCGATCGCCGCGTTGTCGAGCCAATTTCGGTCGGGCGTCTCGCCGAGGTCGCTCTCGGCGACGCCCGCCAGGATCGGTTCAGCCACAGGTGTCCCTCCGTCCTGCAAACCAGGTCATCGTCTCTCGATATCGTAACTGAACGCAAATAGTTTGTGGTAGAGGGTACCACAGCGCGTGATCGTCCGGGTCGGCCGGTCAGTGATCCGAACCCGTACCCGATCGGTGACGCGGAGCCGAGCGCGAAGTTTCAGCTCGCGTAATTCGTTAGCGCGTCGCAACAAACAACGGCACCGGTCGCACGAATCCCGCCACGGGGAGTCCCCGGTTCGGTCGGGATGTCGACGCCGTCTCCGGGACATGGATACTATTTTATATCATTCCATGATACCATGGGCCATGGATTTGGCAAGTGTTAGCGAGGCTGCCACAGCCGGGAACGTTGCACGGTTGCACGACGAGACGGTACGGCATCACGGCGACGCACAGGCGATCGAATATCACGGGCAAACGATGACCCACGAGGACCTCCAGGCCGAGAGTTCGCGGGTCGCCGGTGGATTCGCGGATCTCGGGATCGAACCCGGTGACGTCGTGTTGCAGTACCTGCCGAACTGTCCGCAGTACCTGATCGGTGCGCTCGGCGCGTTCAAAGCCGGTGCCATCGTCTCTCCGGTCAACCCGCAGTACCGCAAACGCGAACTGACGTACCAGCTCACGGACACCGAAGCGGCGGCCGTCCTCACCCACGTCGCGCTGGAGCCGTACCTGGAGGAGGCGCTCGCCGAGATCGGGTGGGACCCGGTCGTCGTTTCGGTCGAGACCGATTCCGACGACGCCCTCGCCTTCGAGGACGTTCGCGGCGAGGAAACGTTCGTCGAGCGCGACGACGAGGACGTGGCGTTGCTGCCGTACACCTCCGGTACCACCGGGCAACCGAAAGGAGTCGAACTCACCCACCGCAACTTCCGGGCGCAGACGTTCGCGGTCCTCTCTCAGGAACGCGAACTCGACGACGAGGACGTTCGCAGTCTGGTCTGGCTCCCGCTGTACCACATCACCGGCTTCACCCACACCGCGTGGCAACCGCTGATCCGCGGCGGCAGCGTCTACCTCCGGAGCGCGGCCAACTGGGACGGCGACACCGCGATGGCGTTGATCGAAGACGAGGGGATCACCCACTACGTCGGCGTCACCGCGATGTACGTCGACATGATCAACAGCGAGCGCTTCGGCGAGTTCGATCTCACGAGCCTCGAGTCGGCCGGCGAAGGCGGCGCGAAGATGTCCGTCGCCGTCCAGAAAGAGTTCGAGGAGACCGCGGGCGTCGAGATGAGCGAAGGGTACGGGCTGACGGAGACGAACGGCGCGACCCACACCCAGAGCGGCTCGACGTTCGGCCTGAAACACGGGACGATCGGCCAGCCGCTCCGCATGACCGAGGCGAAGATCGTCGACGAAAGCGGCGAACGGGTCGATATCGGCGAGGAGGGAGAGCTCCTGGTTCGCGGCCCGCAGGTCATGAAGGGCTACCACGATATGCCCGAGGCCACCGAGGCGGCGTTCACCGAGGACGGCTTCTTCCGCACCGGCGACGTCGCACGCCGCGACGCGGACAACTACTACGAGATCGTCGACCGGAAGAAGCACATGATCAACTCCGCCGGCTACAACATCTATCCGAGCGAACTCGAGGAGCTGCTGGCCGAACACGAGGCCGTCGCGGAGGGAGCGGTGGTCGGGATTCCCGACGAGCGGCGCAACGAGGTGCCGAAGGCCTACGTCGTCACCGTCCCGAACGTCGAACCGGGGGTCGACGTCACCGCCGACGAAATACAGGAGTACTTCCTCGACAACGTCGCGTCGTACAAACACCCGCGCGAGGTCGAGTTCATCGACGAACTCCCGCGGACGACCTCGGGGAAGATCCAGAAGTACAAACTCGAGGACGGCGACGAGTCGGAGGCCGAGTGAGGCGTGACGGTCGTCGTCAGCCCGCACATCATCGAGGGCGGCGGGTCGAGACTGGTCTCGGCGATCCGTGACCGGCGGCCCGACATCGACCTCGAGCACGTCGCGGACGAGGACGCGCTGTTCGCGGCGGTCGCCGACGCCGACGTGCTCCTCACACAGCGCCTCCCCGACGACGTCCTCGCGGCCGCCGACGACCTCGAGTGGGTCCAGGCGCTCAGCGCGGGGACGGACGGCTACGACTACCAGGCGCTTTCCGACCGCGGAGTGGCGTTGACGTCCGTTTCGGGGATCCACGCGAAGCCGATCGCCCAGCAGGTCCTCGGATATCTCCTCTACTTCGAGCGACGGTTCGACCGCGCGGTCGCACAGCAACGCCGCGAGGAGTGGGATCGATACCTGGCTGGCGAACTCGGCGATCGAACGGTCGGGGTCGTCGGCGTCGGCGCGATCGGCTCGACGGTCGCCGACTACTGCCAGACGTTCGACGCCCGCGTGGTCGGAACGAAACGCGATCCGACCGACGCACCCGACGGAGTCGACGAACTGCGCGGAACCGACGGACTCGAGTTCGTCTGCTCCGAGAGCGACTACCTCGTGCTCGCCTGTCCGTTGACCGACGCGACGCGGGGCCTGATCGACGCCGACGCGCTCGCGACGCTGCCCGAGGACGCGGTGCTGGTCAACGTCGCGCGTGGCGCGGTCGTCGACCAGGACGCGCTCGTCGACGCGCTCGAGGCCGACGAGATCGGCGGTGCGGCACTGGACGTCTTCGCGGAGGAACCGCTGCCCGAGGGGTCGTCGCTGTGGGACCGCGACGACGTCCTCGTCACGCCCCATATGGCGGGCAGCACGCCCCACTACTGGGAGCGCTGTGCGGACGTCTTCGGCCGAAACTACGACCGCTTCCGTGCGGGTGAGGACCTCGAGAACCGGGTCGTGTGAGGAACGTTCGAGAATCGACGCGAGGAGAGTGACGGCCGCGAGGAGGGTGGAAGTCGGTCGTCGGGGGCCGTTTTTCGTCGACGACCCGAAACTCGTCCATAGATTGAAGGGTCGGCCGGTCGATCAGTACGTATGTCAGATCTTCGCATCGACGCGATGGTGCCCGGACTGTCGACCGACTCCGGCGCGATGGCCGCGCGCGCAGAAGAACTGGGATTCGACGGCGTCTGGACACCGGAGATGGACAACGACGCGTTTCTCCCGCATCCGCTGATCGCGGACCGAACCGACGAAATCCAGCAAGGCACGCGCATCGCCCTCTCGTTCACTCGCAGTCCGATGGCGCTCGCCTACACGGCCTGGGACCTCGCGCGGTATTCGGACGGCCGCTTCGTCCTCGGACTCGGCACGCAGGTCAAGGGCCACAACGAACGCCGGTTCAGCGTGGACTGGGAGTCGCCCGGCCCGCGACTTCGCGAGGTCGTCGAATCGCTCCAGCACATTTTCGACGTCTTCCGGGGTGAGACGGACCTCGACTACCAGGGCGATCACTACTCGTTTTCGCTCATGACCGAGAACTTCAATCCGGGGCCGATCGAGCATCCCGACGTCCCGATCTACATCGCCGGCGTCAACGAGTACAACATCCGGCTCGCGGGCGAACGCTGCGACGGGTTGGCGATGCACGTGTTCAACACCCCCGACTACACCGACGAGGTCATCGCCCCGACCGTCGCGGAGGGGGCCGACCGCGGAGATCGATCGCTCGAGGACGTGTCGCTTTCGGCGAGTCCGTTCGTCGTGACGGGAGAAACGGACGAGGAGCGCGAACGGACTCGCGCGGAAGTAAAGCGGCGCATCGCCTTCTACGGGAGCACCCGGACGTACCACGACGTCCTCGACCACCACGGCTGGCGGTCCGTCGGCGAGGAACTGCACGATCTCTCGAAAGAACAGCGCTGGGACGAGATGACCGAGTTGATCACCGACGAGATGGTGTCGGCGTTCGCCATCGAGGCGCCGCCGGACGAATTACTCGCGCAGGCCGAGGACGTCTACGGCGGGATCGCCGACCGCATCGTCCTCCCCGTAGATCACGGCGAGGCTTTCATGACCGAATAATAGCGGACGCCGTCTCGCTCTTTGTACTGGATTCGACCGCGACCCTCGAGCGTGCCGAGGGCGCCGAGGGTGTCGAGCAACTGCGCCGGATACCGGACCTCGCCCGAGCGGTAGCGGGTGATCTCCATCGGCGTGGCGGGGCCGACGCCCGTGACCGCTTCGAAGGTGTCGCCCGTGAGAGCCTCGAGAGCGGCACGGGTGCTCTCGATTGCGCCGTCGTAGCCGGTGAAGACCGGGCCGTGGCCGGGGTAGACGCGATCGACGGATCGGCCCTCGAGCCGGTCCATAGAGCGGTGGAACGCGTCGACCGCGTCGTAGGCCCCGTAGTCGATGCCGACGTGGATCGCGCCGGGCCGGAACGGCTCGATGAGCGCGTCGCCGCTGAACAGGACGCGTTCGCCGTCTAGATCGGTTAGCAGGCCCGCGTGGTGGATCTGATGGCCGGGCGTGTGGACGGCCTCGAACTCGCCGCCCGCGACGGAAAACGGCTCGCCGAATTCGAATGCCACCGCGTCGTCGGGCGCGAGCAAGCGGCGGTTGCGACGCAGGGACGATTGCGCCCGTTCGACCTCGCGCTCGATTGCCTCACCGCGGTAGCCCGCGGACCGGCCGACGTCGCGGACCCCCTCCGCGAGATCCTCCTCGTCGCGTTCGAGTTGCTCGAGCACCGGACGGGGAGCGTACACGGTCGCGCCGGCCTCGCGCATGAGCGGGACCTGGCCGATGTGGTCGCTGTGGGGGTGGGTGACGACGACGGCCGCCACGTCCTCGGGCGCGTTCCCCGTCTCGGCCAGTCCGTCTCGGATCGTCGTTTCGGCGCGTTCCTGCGGATCGCCGCAGTCGATCAGGACCGGGGCGGCCCCGTCTACGAGGTACGCCGCGGCGTGTTTCGGCGGCCACTCGATGTCGAAGTCGAGGCGCGAAACCTGCGTCGTGGCGGCGGTCGCCCCGTGCTCCGTCGAATCGTCCATCGTCGCCACTCAGATGAGTTCCCGGGCGATCGTCCGTCGCTGAATTTCGTCGGTCCCCTCGAAGATGCGGAAGACGCGAGCCGATCTGTAGTTCCGCTCGATGGGGAGATCCTTCATGAAGCCGGCACCGCCGTGAACCTGCATCGCGATGTCCGCCGCGTCGTTGGCGAGCTGGGCCCCGCGAAGCTTCGCCATCGATTCCTCCTTCCGGGCGCGCTCGCCGTTGTCCATCTTCCACGCGGCGTAGCGGTACAGTTGGCGGACCTGTTCGATGTCCGTTGCGAGTTCGGCCAACTGGAACGAGATGCCCTGCCGATGGCCGATCGGTTTGCCGAACGTCTCCCGGCTGCGGGCGTACTCTACCGACATATCGAGGAGGAACTGAGCGGTCCCCACTGCACCCGCGGCGATGTTGATCCGACCGCCACCGATCCAGTCCATCGCGGACTGGAATCCATGATCGACCTCGCCGAGGACCTGCTCCTCGTCGACGCGGCAGTCGTCGAAGTGTAATTCGGCGTGCGTTCCGGGGGTCATCCCCATCGCGCGGTGGATCGTTCCGACCTCGAATCCGGGGGTGTCGTCCTCGACGAGGAAGCACGTGATACCGCCGAGGTCACCGTCCTCGCCGCTGGTGCGAGCGAACACCATCGCGAAGTCCGCGTACGGGCCGTTCGTGATATAGACCTTCTGTCCGTTTATCACCCACTCGTCGCCGTCCTTTTCGGCTCTCGTGTCCATGTGATGTGCGTCGCTGCCGTGGCCCGGTTCGGTCAGCGCAAAGCACGTCGTGATCTCGCCGTCCATCAGCGGTTGGAGGTACTCCTCTCGCTGGCGCTCGTCGCACGCGAGCAGGATCGGCGTCGGACCGCCGGCACCACCGAAGATGGCGCTGTGGAAGCCCGGCGGGCGGTTGGACATGTGTTCACCGACGATCGCCCGGGTGAGAATGTCGACGTCACCGCCGCCGACCTCTTCGGGCATCGTCATCCCGTAGAAGCCCGCCTCGACGGACTTCTTTCTGATCTGTTCGACGATGTTGCGGTACTCGGGGACCTGCCGATGGTTGTCGTCGACGATGTTTTTCTCGTAGTCCGCGCCGAGGAACTGATCGTACTCGTTCTCGAGGGGCGCGACTTCCTGATCGATGAACTCGTCGAGCGCTTTCTTGATTTGCACGGCTTCGGACGGTTCGCTGAAGTCCATAGCATATCTCATATAACGTATCACTTAAGCGTTACCGTGTTACTAACTTTCAATGAGCACGATAAGATCGATTCCGCTCGGATCGGCCGATTCGAGGGTTGCAACCCGGGAATAAAAAAGAGATGGATTTTTTCGGTCAGAATCTGCGTTCAGCAGAACGGAACAGTTTTACTTCGTTTCATAGAATGTAAAGTATGACAGCATCGGACGCGAACGGTGGGAAGCGGATTGAAGCAGTGGTCAAAACGCTCGACGTTCTCGAGGCACTGTGGCAGGCCGAAGGTGCCGGAGTGACGGAACTCACCGAGCGAACCGGACTCCCGAAGAGTACGGTCCACGCCCACCTGTCGACGCTGCGCTCGAAGGGGTACGTCGTACAGGAAGGCGACGAATACCGATTGAGCCTCCGGTTCCTTTCTTTCGGGGAGCACGTCAAACACGCCGAACCGCTGTACGCTGCGTCGGACACGCCGATCGCGGAACTCTCGGCGGAAGTGGGGGAACGAGTCCTCTGTTCAACACACCAGAACGGGCTCGGGACGGTCATCAACGTCAGCGGGGGGAGTCAGTCGTTCACGAGCGACATAGATATCGGAACCCACACGTACCTCCACATCTCGGCCGGCGGCAAAGCCATGCTTGCACACCTTCCCGACGAGCGGGTCGAATGGATCATCGACAGGTGGGGACTGCCCGCCTTCACCGACGAGACGATCACCGGCCGGGAGGCGCTCTTCGACGAACTCGACGCGGTTCACGACGACGGTGTCGCGTACAGTCGGGGGGAGTACCTGCCCGGGATCAGTGCCATCGGCGCACCAATTCTGGGCAACGACGGCACAGTCCACGGCGCCGTCACCGTCTCCGGACCGGAACACCGACTCGAGAACGAACGGAAGGAGAACGATCTCTGCAACCGATTGTTGTCGACGGCGAACACGATCGAAGTGAATATAATGTTCTCGTAGCTGTTCGACCAGAGTGAACAGAAACGAACGACGAGGTCCGACCGAGACGGATCGAAATTACGGGGAACCGGACGAGTTGCGTCCCGAGCGATTCCCGGCGCGCCCGGCTGCCGGCGTCCCGCTGACGCGTGGGACCGAGCTGACTTACAATCATATGATTGTAATTATTGGGTGAGAAGGGGATCGGAGTGAAAGACGGTGTCATCGACCACGAACCCACTCGAATGCTAATGTATGGAATTGAGGTTTTCCGATAATATATAGTTTTATAAACATATTGTTTTACGCGGACGTACCAGAGCATTCGAATTGGTTCCTAGATTTGACCACCCATTTGCCCTGTTCTCGGCTATTCTTCCACGAACGAAAACAGGACAAACGAATTATGAAAGATCTGCCTTATATATCTATAACATATATTGAAGCACTCATCTCGGTACCCTTTACTGTACGAGCGCCCGTGACGAGTCGAACACTCGTTCGATCGTGACAGTCTCGAGATCGGTGGAGGATCACCGGAACTCGTCGGCGCGTTCGGCCAACATCGATGCCGCAGTCTCCGCCCAATCACCTCTCAGGAACCCGATACCGACGACGAGAACCCACCACGCGTAGTTCAGAACGATTCCAGCGTACACCCCGGACAGACCGTATCCGAGCGTGATACCGGTGAAGTACGAAAAGGCGAGCAAGAATCCGACCGTCCCACTGAACCGTGCGTAGAAGGGAGTCCGCGTCTCGCCAGCGCCGCGAAGACACCCCGACAGCGGGAAAAACAGCCCGAATGCGAACATCGAGACGCCGAAAACGCGGGTGAACGCGATGGCGTGCTCGAGTGTGAGCGGGTCGCTCGTGAACAATCGTGCAACGGGTGTCGCGCCGACGATGAGGCCGGTCCCGGCGATGCTGAGCAGCAGGAAACTCAGCGCCGTGATAGCCAGTCCGGCAAACCGCGCGGCATCGGGTCGGCCCTGGCCGAGCGTCTGTCCGACGACGATGCTCGCGACGACGCTGGCAGAGCGGTACAGCGGGCCGCTGAATTGCTGATAGATCCGGCGTCCGATGTGGTAGGCGGCGGTCACTTCGGTCCCGAACGTGAGCAACAGTGCGTTGAACGGGAAGTTCGCGAGCGATGTGCTCATCCCCTCGGCGAAGTTCGGGAGGCTGACAGCGACGAGCTGTCGGGTGACGAGCGAACTGCGTGGCCGAGCGAACGAGACGCTCGTCCGGTCGCTCGCGGTCGCGACGGTCATCGAGACGGCCTCGATCGTTCTGCTGCTCGCCGTCGCCAGCCCGACGCCGACGATACCCAGTTCGGGGAGCGAACCGAGGCCGAGTCCCAGTCCGGCCGTCGCCGCGATGTTGAACACGTTCGCGGTGCCGTTGACGACCATCGGCGTCCGCGTATCGCCCGTTCCCTGTAGCGAACGTGCGCCGACGATGCCGACGATGCGCATCGGGGAGGCGGCGAAAACCAGGGCGAGGTAGCGTCCTCCCGCCTCGCTGACCGCGGGGTCGGCCCCGAGCAACGCGATCAACGGCGCCGACACCGTCAAGCCGACGACGCCGAGTGGCAGCCCAGCCAGAAACCCGAGACCGAATGCCTGCGTGATCGCTCGATCGCGGGCCGCCTCGGCGCCACGGCCGGTCTCCTGACTCGAGAGGGCGATCGCACCGGTTCCGAGTCCGAGCCCGATCCGCAGGGGAATCTGGGCGTAGAGATCCGCGAGCCCGACGGCGGCGACCGCCGCCGGCGAAAAGAGCCCGGTGACGAGAACGTCGACCGTCCGCATCAACGTGTTGAGCGTCTGCTGGATCGCGATCGGCCACGAGAGCGCGGCGGTCCGAACCCACACGTCTCGGACCCGGATCTCGGGATCGGCCATACACCGTTCCGCAACGTGAATCGGTCGGATCAACGTGTCGGTACCGGCCGTGAGCGGAAACGCGTCGCCAGATGTGACTGTTTCGAGTACAGTTACTTTTTCGTAGATATTCTCCCGGACGCAGCGTCTCGGCGGACAGACAGCAGTTCGGGACGCCGCTCGAGAAGGGACTGCAACGAACCGTCCGAGCGGCCCGCGGAACACGGAGGCGATCGGGCGTTTGCGCCACACGGTTCCGCGATCGACCGATTACGGCCCACAGTCGCTCCTCAACCGGTTCTCGATCGATCGGAATCGGAACGGCCGTCGCGACGGCGGGCGTGACTGTCGAGTCGGTCCATCCGGCGACGGCGGGCGTGACCGTCGAGTCGTCACGGGGAAGAAAGACAGTCGACGGGGGCGCACCCGTCCGTCGCGATATTCTAATATAATAAGACACTTCGATGTACGTGACAACTTTCATGTGCCTTTCGTCGACGAGCCGGACGAGGAATCCCGACCCAGCGGCGGCCGATCGCACCGTCGACGCTCGAGTTCGGTATCGACGCCCGACTGCGGCACCGACGCTCCAGCGGAATCGACGGAACGAGGGGACGGAAACGACCACGTCAGCGTTGATTTACCAGTGTTCAACAGTACGGAACGTTGTGTGAACAACGCCAGTAATTGTTTCATAAATGATGAACGAATTTATATGGATGCCGCTCGATGCCCGATCTATGCGACTCGACGGGAAGACAACAGTTATCACGGGTGCAGCCTCGGGAATCGGGCGAGCAACGGCCGAACGCTTCGCCGAGGAGGGCGCGCGCGTCGTCGTCACCGACGTGGACACCGAGGGCGGCCGGGCCGTCGCCGAGGGCATCGAGGAAGCCGGCGGCGAGGCGGCGTTCCACGAACTCGACGTCACCGACGGCGAACAGTTTCGCGCGGTCGTCGACGCGGTCGCCGAGGACCACGGTCTCGACGTGATGGTCAACAACGCCGGGACCGGCCACCCCGGCGGGAGCCTGGAAGACCTCGACGACGAGATCCGGGACTTCGTCATCGATGTCAACATCAAGGGCGTCTGGAACGGCTGTCGCGCGGCGCTGTCGCACATGAAAGCACAGGGTGGCGGCGCGATCGTCAACGTCGGGTCACTGGCGAGCATCCTCGGACTCCCAAAGCAAGCAGCCTACTCGACGACCAAGGCCGCGGTATTGAACATGACACGAACCGTCGCCGCCGAGGCGGGTCCCTACGGCGTCCGCGCGAACGCCGTCTGTCCGGGCTTTACGGACACGCAGATGCTCGAGGGATACCTCGAGCAACAGGACGATCCGGCGGCCGCCCGCGAGGCGATGGCGGCGGAGTATCCGCTGAAGCGACTCGGCGAACCCGACGAGATCGCCAACGCGGTTCTGTTTCTCGCCAGCGACGAATCGTCGTTCGTCAGCGGCCACGGACTGGTCGTCGACGGCGGGTTCTCGACCTGTTGAGCGGCGTTTTGGCTCGAGGATCGGAGGGACGGCGACTCGAGGAATCGGCTTCGAAGGGGTGGAGACGCCGAGAGGGTCGGGCGACAGCGGCGCGACGAACGTCCGAAGGTTTTTGCAGTGAACCGAGTATGCTGAGGACGTGACTCACGATACCACCGCGATTGTCACGGGCGGCGGTCGCGGAATCGGACAGGAGATCTGCCTCGAGTTGGCCGGTCGCGGCTTCGATATCGTCATCGCTGACATCGACGAGACGGGGATGGACGAGACGGCGGAGCTGGTCGAATCCGAAGGTCAGATCGCCCGACCACAGTACACCGATCTCAGCGACGTCGCGACGGTCGAGTCGACCGTCGACGCTGCCATCGAGGAATTCGAAACGGTCGACGTACTGGTGAACAACGCGGGAATCGCCGGACCGACGGCACCCTGTGAAGCGGTCGAGACCGACGACTGGGAACGGACGCTGGCGATCAACCTCACCGGGCCGTTCGCGATGTGTCGGTCGGTACTACCGCACATGAAAGCCGACGGCTACGGTCGAATCGTCAACGTCGCGTCGGTCACCGGCAAGCGCCCGCTCGCCGACCGGACACCCTATGCCACGTCGAAAATGGGATTGATCGGCTTTACCCGCACGCTCGCTGCCGAAGTGGGCGCCCACGATATCAACGTCAATGCAGTGTGCCCGGGGTCGGTCGACGGCCCGCGTATCGAGCGGGTCTTCGAGCGGAAAGCCGAGGCGACTGATCGAACGTTCGAGGCAGTGCGAAGTGATGCCCAAGCGGAAAGCCCCCGGGGCGAACTCGTCCAGCGCGAAGACGTCGCCGCGCTCGTCGGGTTCCTCTGTTCCGATCAGGCGGATCGGATCACCGGCCAGGACCTGAACGTCTCGGCCGGGAAGGTGATGTACTGACTGATACCGTCGCACCGCCTCCGGAACGCCGCCGCACCGCCTCCGGATACGGTCGCGTGCGACGCCTTGCGTGGCGTCTGCGGGTCGTTACGCTTCGCGAACCAGCGCAACGCTCGCGAGCTGGTCGCCCGCGGTCACGGTCGCCTCCCGGGTGAGCGCATAGAGGATGCCACCTCGATCCGCCGTCGCCTCGTGTAACGGCTCGTAGGTCGTCGGATGGTAAACCGTCCCGATCGAGTGACCCTCCGAAACGGACTCGCCGACCTCGAGCGAGGGATTCGGCCGGAAGAGGCCGGACTCACGGGCCGTAACCTGCCCCAGGTGGTTCCGAGCGATGGGCTGGTCGCGCCGGGGAACCGTTCCGGGGAGGAGGTCGAGGTACCGACAGACGTCGAGCAACCCCTCGACCCCGTCGTCGACGACCGTCTCGAGGATCTGCTTGTTGTAGGCGAGTTCGGGCGTGATCGAGGGGATCCCCTCTTCCGCGGCGGCGACGCGGAGCTTTCCGGCGAAGCCGCGGCGGTGCCACTCCGCCGTGGCGTCCTCGTCCGCCTGTTCGGATAGCAGGAGGTCGGTTCCGAACGCTTCGGCGAGCGATCGGGAACGTTCGTCGCCCTCGCGGTAGACGACGTGGGGGAGCATGTTGGGGCTCCCCGTATGCAGGTCGACGATCGCGTCGGCCGCCGCGACGTACTCCCAGAGCCGGGCGGCCATCCGCTGGTGAAGACTGCCGTCGCCGTTTCCCGGCCAGATCCGGTTCATGTTCGGGTTGACGCTGTCTAGTGGCTCCGGCGTCGTGTAGGAGACCCGGTCGAACGTCAGCGGGTTCGCGACGGGGACGGCGATCACGGACCCCGACAGCGTCTCGAGCGGGAGGCGCTCGTGGAACCGTCGGAGTACCTCCGTACCGTTGATTTCGCGGCCGTGCTGGGCTGCCTGTACGTACAGCGTCGGCCCCGACTCGTCGCCGCGATAGGTGTGAACCGTGGTCGTCAGTTCCACGCCCGACGGTAACCGCGCGAGCGTCACCTGCTCCCCCGCGTGTGTGCCCTCGTTCATGGATCCTCGTTCGACGTCGGGAAGTATGTAGCTGCGGCCGGCCGTCGGCCGTCGGACCGATCACGGCTCCCGCG
Source organism: Natrinema caseinilyticum (assembly GCF_024227435.1). Taxonomy (GTDB): domain Archaea; phylum Halobacteriota; class Halobacteria; order Halobacteriales; family Natrialbaceae; genus Natrinema; species Natrinema caseinilyticum. Next base: position 2,726,959 of record NZ_CP100445.1, on the reverse strand, counting down.
GGAGCCGGCGACGTCGGCTCGCGGTCCCGCGACTCGAGACCACTATCGTTTTCAGTCGTCCCGTCGTCGCCGACGTATGGGAGACGTTACTGCAACCCTGCACACGACCGAGGGAGAGATCGAGGTCGAACTGTACGACGAACGCGCGCCGCGAACCGTCGACAACTTCGTCGGACTCGCGACCGGCGGGAAGACCTGGACCGACCCCGAGTCGGGGGAGGAAGTCGATGGCGAACCGCTGTACGACGACGTGGCCTTCCATCGCGTCATCGAGGGGTTCATGATCCAGGGCGGCGACCCGACCGAAACCGGACGCGGCGGCCCCGGTTATCAGTTCGACGACGAGTTCCACGAGGAACTGCGCCACGACGACGAAGGCGTGTTGAGCATGGCAAACTCCGGACCGAACACCAACGGCTCGCAGTTCTTCATCACGCTCGACGCCCAGCCCCACCTCGACGACCGCCACTCGGTCTTCGGGAAGGTCGTCGACGGGATGGACGTCGTTCGCGAAATCGGCAGCGTCGACACCGACGCCAACGACCGACCGCGGGAGGACGTCGTCCTCGAGTCGGTTTCGATCGACTACGAGTAAGCAGCGGTCGGCGATTCGATGGTCCAGCGGACGGTCGGACGGACTGCGAGCCGATGTTAACGGCCACCCGACCGATGTGTTTTACCTCCGGGGACGATGTACTCGGGTAGAATGGGATCGTCTTCATCCACTGATCCATCACACGTCGTTCGACTCCGTCACCAGGAGGTGGTCATCGAACTCAGCAGACGGGCCCTGGAGACGGACGATCACGAGCGACTGCAACGCGACGCGGCGGCCGCTGTCGCAGAATCGCTGGACGTCGAGTACTGTGGTGTGTTCGAGTTGCGGCCGGACGACGACGAGTGCATCTTGCGAACGGGAACGGGGTGGGAGTCGGGAACCGACGGGACTGCGACGCTACCGGCCGGAACGGAGTCGCCGACCGGAGCGGCACTCCGGGCCGACGACCCCGTCGTCGTCGAGAATCTGCAGGCTGCCGAACGGTTCGAGGAGTCCGAAGTACTCGCCGAGCACGACGTTACCAGCGCCATCACCGTCCGAATCGGCTCGAGAGACGAGCCGCGGGGCGTTCTGGGAGCGTACTCGAGCGCGGAGCGGGCGTTTGGCGAAGCCGACCGTGAGTTCGTCCGGAACGTCGCAGCGATTCTCGCGTCGGCCACGCGAACCGGGCAGGCGCGAGGAGACCGCGACGAGGTGTACGGCCGGATCTCGGACGGCTTCTTCGCGCTCGACGAAGAGTGGCGGTTCACGCATCTCAACGACCGTGCACACGAACTGATCAATCCCGACGGCCGCCAGCTGGTCGACAAACACATCTGGGAAGCGTTTCCCGAAGCGATCAGCCGGAAGTTCGAATCGAAGTACGAGCGGGCGATGTACGACCAGGAAGCCGTCACGTTCGAGGGGTACTATCCCGAACCGCTCGACGCGTGGTTCGAGATCCGTATCTATCCGTCCGAGACGGGGCTTTCGGTCTACTTCCGCGACGTCACGGAGCGGATCGAGCGAGAGCGGAAACTCGAGGAATCGGAACGGCGATACCGAACCCTCGTCGAGCACTTCCCGAACGGAGCGGTCGCACTGGTCAACGACGAGCTCCGGTACGAGACCATCGGCGGCACCCCGGTTGACGAGCCCGAAGCGACGACCGCGGAACTCGAGGGTGAACCGGTCCGGGAGGCGTGGGCGCCGGAACTGGCCGAGGAGCTCGCCCAGGGCTACGAGGCAGCCCTCGCGGGCGAGTCGAACTCGTTCGAAATCCAGACCGCGGATCAGGTCTACGACGTGCAAATGGTCCCGATCCGAGACGACGACGGCGACGTGTTCGCCGCGCTCGGACTGTCCCAGAATATCACCGAGCGCCGCGAGTACCAACGGGAACTCGAGCAATCGGAGCAACGGTACCGAACGCTCGCGGAGTACTTCCCGAACGGGCTCGTAACCCTGTTCGATCACGACCTCGAGTACACGCTGGCCGCCGGCCAGGGCTTCGATCGGATCCCCGTCGAACCCGACGATCTCGAGGGGAGAACGTTCCACGAGGTCTGGCCGGACGAAACGGCCGACGCGCTTCAGCCGGCGTTCCAGGCCGCCCTCGCGGGCGCGGAACGATCCGTCGAACTCGAGTACGCCGGCCGCGAATGGGTGCTCCACGCGGTCCCGATCACCGACGAGCGCGGCGACGTCTTCGCCGGGATGACGATGGCCCAGGACATCACCGAACAAAAAGAGCGGGAACGATACCTGCGCGACGCCAAGTCGCAACTCGAGGCGGCGACCGAAGCCGGCGCCGTCGGAACCTGGGAGTGCGACGTCAGGACCGACGAGATGGTCGTCGGCCCGTCGTTCGCACGGACGTTCGGTGTCGACCCGGACGCGGCCCACCAGGGCGTGTCGCTCGATCGGTTTATCGAGGCCATCCACGAGGCCGACCGCGAGCGGGTCGTTTCCGAGATCGAGGAGGCGGTCGAGACCTGCGGGGAGTACGAGTCGGAGTATCGCGTCCGAAACGCCGATGGCGAGATCCGATGGGTGGTCGCTCGCGGTCGCGTCGAATGCGACGGCGACGGCGAGCCGGTGACCTTCCCCGGCGCGCTCACCGACATCACCGACCGCAAACGCGCCGAATTCGAGCGCCAACGCAACCAGAATCAACTCGAGACGCTGTTCGAGGTCCTCCCGGTCGGCGTCGTGGTCGCCGACGCCGACGGGCAGCTCGTCGAGGCCAACGACACCGCTCGAGAGATCTGGGGCGGGGACGTATTCGACGCCGGCTCCGTCGCGGAATACGAGAAGTACGCGATACGGTGGGCGGACTCGGGCGAGCCGGTCGCGCCCGAGGAGATGACGATGAGCCGAGTCCTCGCCGGCGAAGACGTTCGGGAACCGGACGTCTTCGAAATCGAGGCCGCCGATGGGGAGCGGCGAATCATCAGAGTCCAGGGACGGCCGGTGGTCGACGAAGACGGGTCCGTGACTCGAGGCGTCATCACGTTCACGGACATCACCGAACGCCGCGAGTACCAGCAGAAACTCGCCGAAAGCGAGCGCCGGTACCGGACGCTCGTCGAACACTTCCCCAACGGTGCGGTGTGCCTGTTCGACGAGGACCTGCGGTATCAGATCGCGGGCGGCGAAGTCTTCGGCGAACTCGGCACCGACGCGACTGCGGTCGTCGGCCAGACCATCTGGGACAGGTATCCGACTGCGCTCGCCGAACGACTCGAGCCCAATTTCGAGGCCGCCCTCGCGGGCGAGACGAACACGTTCGAGGTGTCGTTCCACGAGCGGGACTGGCTCGCCCACACGCTCCCCGTGACCGACGACGCGGGCGAGATCTTCGGGGGGATGATCATGCTGCAGAACATCACCGAGCGCAAGGAACGCGAACGGGAACTCGAGGAGTCCGAGCGCCGGTACCGAACGCTCGTCGAGAATTTCCCCGAGGGATCGGTCGGACTGTTCGACGAGGAACTGACGTATACGGCCGTCGGCGGCCAACTCCTCGACGAAATCGGCATCGATACGGCGGACCGCATCGGAAACAGCGTCTCCGACATCTATCCGGATCGTCTGATCGAGAAATACGAACCGTACTTCCGAGCGGCGCTCGAGGGGGAACACCACTCGTTCGAACTCGAGATGTACGATCGGCACCTGTACGCTCATACCCTGCCGGTCAGAAACGCCGACGACGACATCTTCGCCGGCATGGTCGTCGTTCAGGACGTCACCGAGCGTCGGGAGTACCGGCGAAAGCTCGAGGAATCGAACGAGCGTCTAGAGCAGTTCGCCTACGCAGCCTCACACGACCTGCAAGAACCCCTCCGGATGGTCACGAGCTATCTCACGTTGCTCGACCAGCGCTACGAAGACGCCTTCGACGAGGACGGCCGGGAATTCCTCGAGTTCGCCGTCGACGGCGCCGAGCGGATGCGCGAGATGATCGATGCCCTGCTGATGTACTCGCGGATCGAAACGCGTGGCGACCCGTTCGAACCGACGGACCTGAACGCGGTCCTCGAGGGCGTCCTCGAGGACCTACAGCTCCAGATCGCGGAGAGCGACGCCGAAATCACGACCGAGGAACTCCCCCGAGTCGACGGAGACGAGAGTCAACTCCGCCAGGTGTTTCAGAATCTGCTCAGCAACGCGATCACGTACAGCGGCGACGAGTCGCCGCGGGTTCACGTCGGTGCCGACCGACGCGACGGGGAGTGGGTGATTTCGGTCCGCGACGAAGGGATCGGCATCGCCCCCGACAATCAGGAACGAGTGTTCTCCATCTTCGATCGGCTCCACAGCCGCGAGGAGTACGACGGGATGGGAATCGGCCTGGCGCTCTGTGAGCGCATCGTCGAACGTCACGGCGGCGAGATCTGGGTCGACGCCGAACCCGGCGAAGGATCGACGTTCGCGTTTACCCTCCCTGCCTCGGACGACCGCGAGCGGTGACGCGTGGCCGCGGGCGTCGCGACCACCGCTACCGTGCGGTGACAGTAGTCCCCGGAACCCGCTCGAGTGGTGCTGCAGGGCGGCCATTTAGGGCACGGACCACGTACGGCCGGTATGGGTTGGACAGCCGACGACATTTCGGATCAGCACGGGCGAACGATCGTCATCACGGGCGCGAACAGCGGAATCGGCTTCGAGGCGACCCGCGAACTCGCGCGCAACGGCGCGACGGTGATCATGGCCTGCCGAAGCCGCGACCGCGGCGAGGACGCGGCGCGGGACATCCGCGAGGACGTCACCGACGCAGACCTCCGCGTCGAGGAGTGTGATCTGGGCTCCTTCGAGTCGATCCGGGCGTTCGCCGACCGACTCGAGGACGAGGCGATCGACGTACTGATCAACAACGCGGGGGTCATGGCGATCCCGCGCTCGGAAACCGAGGACGGCTTCGAGACCCAGTTCGGCGTCAACCACCTCGGCCACTTCGCGCTCACCGGGCTGTTACTCGAGAACGTACGCCGCGACGAGAAACCCGATTCGCGGATCGTCACCGTCTCGAGCGGCGTCCACGAACGCGGGGAGATCGACTTCGAGGACCTCCAGCACGAACAGTCCTACGACAAGTGGGACGCGTACGCGCAATCGAAGCTCGCGAACGTGCTGTTCGCGTACGAACTCGAACGACGGCTGCTCACGGCGGACGCGAACGTAAAGAGCATCGCGGTCCACCCGGGCTACGCCGACACGCAACTGCAGTACCGCGGCCCGGAACAGAGCGGCAGCCGACTGCGAAAGGCCGGAATGCGGGTTTTGAACACCGTTCTGGCACAGTCAGCGAAAAAAGGCGCGCTCCCGACGCTGTACGCCGCCACCGATCCGGACACCGAGGGCGGCGCGTACTACGGCCCCGGCGGGTTCCAGAACATGCGCGGGGCACCCGAACGCCAGGCCTCCTCGGACCGGTCATACGACGAGGAGACGGCCCGTCGACTGTGGGCCGTCTCGAGCGAGTTGACCGGCGTCACGTACGACCTGCCGGAGCCGAAAGCCGAACTGTCGGCGTAACGGGTCACAGAGTTCGAATCGAACGATGGTATTTTTGGCCACAATTATTTCCGATACGCAGCCAATACATGGATATCAGGTTCCGTTTTTACAGTTCCGATGATTCGAAGACCATGTTTCAAACTCATTCGAATCAGATTGTGAGCGAATTTTCCAGCATGATACTTGCCACGTGGTTCGAAATGTAACCGGGCCGTCTTTTCATCGGAGAGCGGAACTCGGAAATCAATCCACCGAATATCACCGCTCTCTCGATCCGTTGCCGTTTCTACCGCATTGATGCAGTCGTCACAATCAAAATAGCGTATGTATTGCCTCCACGATGGTTTATCCCGTTTCGGAATACGTAACTTGTTGTGGAGGACTTCGATTCGTCCGGAAGAGAACTCTATCGCCATGGGAAGAAGCTTCGTCTTTGGAATGTCATATAAGTCGGCATCGTCCTCAGAGGGGAGGTCCCAGAAGACCATCTCCCTGGGCGTTTGTGTGATATTCTCCGTTCTCCGCCAGTCTTTGTCCACTCCGACATCGTTTATAAAAAATAGTCTACTAGGATACTGTGACAAATAATCTGCTAGAAGTTGCACGAGTTGCTGTTGTGGCGTCTCAACAGGCGTAAGTTCGATTATGTGCTTTTGTTTCTCTTTTGATATAAACATATTTTTACAACTCGCCTCAACTGTGAATTCGCCGAGCAGTGAACTAAGACCCCCTACGAGCTGTCCGATGTTGATCCTGCCTCCGAGACCACGACTCACCTCTCTCGCTGTTTCTTCCGTGAATTCCATTTCCCACGATTCTTCACGTTTTACCTCCGGTCGTATTACGGAATTGTAAAAGAGTTCGATGTAGTGATCATCGATAAAATGTGGCGGGTCTAACAGCCACTCGAATCGGGTCGTTAAGTCATCTGCACTGGTAATCTGCCGGCTTTTCGGATCATTCATGGGCCCGTTCTAACAGCATTCACCACAGTATTGTACTTAATATCCCAGGCCAGATATATAACTAGTAGAATTTTTCAAGAGCAATCACCAGTGCGTGTTAGTCCCGGAGTGAGTATTGAACCTGTTACTGCACATTCTCCGAGACATTCCATGAAAGTAGGGTTCGTAAGACGTGATCGTCGGGGTTCCCTGAACCAGAACCCTCGCAGCGAAGGCGGCCCAGAACCACGCAGTTGCCGTGACCGAAAAATGATATCGTCTCGGCGTCACCGTGAGATCTATACTCCACGTACGCGAGCCCGAAGTACCACATACTGTTTGTGGGCGGCGCTGCGCAACAACGGCAGCACCGGGCCCAATTCACCGATCTCTGTCTGCTGGCAGGCTGCTCAAAGATCGTATTTCGAATGAGCGATCGGCGCAGCGGGCCACCCTCGACTCGAGTACGCACCCCACACCGTTCGCGCCAACCGTAAGGCGAAAGACCGACCGGTCGAACTAGAACCCAATGAGCGACGACGGCATTCAGCGCGCCAGCGACGTCGGCTCGGCCGACGCCCCGCCGATCGAGGACAAGCCCTACAAGATCATCTTCGAGGCGAACAAGTGCTTCGGCGCGGGCAAGTGCGCCGAAGTCAGCGACAACTGGGAGATGTCTATCGCGTCCGGCATGGCTCAGCCAAACGAGTACTTCTTCGACGAGGACGACCTCGAGCACAACGTCCGCGCCGCGGAGGTCTGTCCGGCGAAAAAGGACGACGGCTGCATCCACGTCGTCGATCGCCGAACCGACGAGGAGATCGCGCCGGATCCCCACGGAGACGGGACGCTGAGCGTCGACTGGTAGTACGAGGGAGGGACGCTGCCTCGAGTCCGGTCGACCGCGGCCGGAAGCGAACCGGCGCCACACCGAAACGCACATCCCGACCCCGGGACAACGACCGATTGCCTTCTGTGCGAGGGTAGCCAAGCAGGCCAACGGCGGTGGGCTTAAGACCCGCTCCCGTAGGGGTCCTTGGGTTCAAATCCCAACCCTCGCACTCGTCACGAGTATCCGCGAGTGACGAGTAAGTGATGCGAGATTTGAATTACGGAAGACGCAGCGCGAACGACGTGAGTGATCGTCTTGAGGTGGTTCAAATCCCAACCCTCGCACTCGTCACGAGTATCCACGAGTGACGAGTGCGACACGCAGGGATCGATCCAGGAAATTACAGTCCGTCGAGCGAAGCGAACGAGAGCGTTCGACGTTCGACCGCGGTTCGAGCCGCCGCTCTCGGAGTTCGTCTCGCGTATTCGTCCGTGGGACGGGAGGAATCGAATCAGCCCGAGAGAGCGTGATCGACTCGAGCGGACGACCTATTGCATGTCCTCGAGCGTTCGAACGGTATCCGACATGATCCACGCCGTCTCGCTGTTCGGGTCCTCGAGAGAGATCGCGAAAAACGACTCGCGGCCATCGTCGACGGTAATGCGGTATCCACGGCTCTGCAACGCTCGACCATCGTCGGAGACGGGTTCGGGGGAGTTCACAGTCGTCTTCAGGGCCACCAGCGGATAACGAACACGATTCGGGACGGGTCCGAAAGGTACTCCACGGAGTCGCCGACTACCCGCTGGCGGTCGCTGGCGGGGCGGGTCCGGTACGAGCGGCCAGGGGACGAGTACCGCTTCAGTCCGGTGGCTGCGGCAGATCCCTTAGAACGGGTACTCCCGAGGCTCGTGCTGGATCGAGATCCACTTCGTCGTCGTCACTTCCTCGAGGATCCGGTCGCCGTTGTAGCGGCCGATGCCGGACTCTTTCATCCCGCCGAACGGGACGTGGGGGTCGTCGTTGACCGGCTGATCGTTGATGTGGATCATTCCCGTCTCGATTTCGTCCGCGATCCGGCGAGCCTGCGCCAGATCCTCGCTGTGGACGGACCCCGAGAGGCCGTGGATCGTGTCGTTGGCGAGGTCGATCGCCTCCTCGTCGCTCGAGAAGGAGATTACGGGAGCCACGGGACCGAAGTGCTCGTTGCACGCCGCGGCCATGTCGTTGTCGACGTTCGAGAGGACCGTCGGGTCGACCACGAGGCCGTCGTGGTCGCCGCCGGTTTCGAGCGTTGCACCCTCGTCGACCGTCTCCTCGACGTACTCGATGATCTGGTCGCGCTGGCTCTCGTCGATGATGGGGCCGACGATGGTGTCGTCGGCGGTCGGATCGCCGGTCGGCAGCGAGGCGGCCCGATCGGCGAGCGCGTCGACGTAGTCGTCGTAGAGCGATTCGTGAACCAGGTGACGATTAGTCGAGATGCAGATCTGTCCCTGGTGGAGGAACGAGCCGAAGACGCCCCCCTCGACGGCCCGCTCGAGGTCGGCGTTCTCGGTGACGACGTGGACGTTGTTCCCGCCGAGTTCGAGGGCGGGCATCGCGGCGTTGCCGGCCGCCTGCTCTCCAACGCGTTCGCCGACCGCGGTCGATCCCGTGAAGGCGATGACGCTCGGAACGTCGTGGCCCGCAACCGCGTCGCCGATGTCGGAGCCGCGACCCGGGACGACGTTGACGATCCCCTCCGGAGCGCCGGCCGCCTCGAAGATGCGCGCGAGCAGCAGGCCGCCCGTGATCGGCGTGTTCGAGGCGGGTTTGAGGACGACGCCGTTGCCGGCTGCGATCGCCGGCGCGACAGCCCGCATCGAGAGGTGGAGCGGAAAGTTCCACGGCGAGATGACACCGACCACGCCGACGGGAACTCGCTCCGCGATATTCTCTTTGCCGGGCGTGATCGAATCCGCGTGCTGGCCGTCCATCCGGAACGGGTAGCTGGCCGCCTGCTGCATCATTCCGCGGGCGGTCCCCAGTTCGGCTTCGGACTTGACCTGCGTGCTCCCGGCCTCGAGGGCCAGCAGTTCGGCGATATCTTCGCGGTGGTCGTCGACGAACTCGAGGGCCGCGTTGATCACGCCGGCTCGCGCTTGCGGCGGCTGTTCGGCCCACTCGGTCTGGGCCGTGGCGGCGGCCTCGTACGCGCTGTCGACGTCGTTTTCGGTGCCCGCCGGGACGGTCGCGATCTCCTCGCGCGTGTAGGGATTCTCGACGGGAATGGCGTCTCGGTCGCCGCGATCGATCCAGTCACCGGCGAGGAACAGCGAATTCCAGCCGTCCTCGGGTGCGAGGGGTAAGTGTAAGTCGGTCATACGCGAGTGCTATCGCTCGAGCGAGCAAAAGAAACGGACTCGCAGGTGCAACGGGGCGGAAAGTGAGAACTCGGACGCGGGGAAATCGGAGCGAACGGCGTTCCGGGGACGGAATCGCAACGGGAGCCGCTCCCCTCAGGCGAGGCGCCTCGGAAGCAACACGGCGAGCGACAGGTAGATCACGACGGCGATGACGAGAGCGAGGAGGAAGCCGAGAGAGAGGGTCTCGGAGACGAACCGCCATCCGAACAGCGCGAGAGCCGCCGGCGGGAGCGCGAGTCCGGCGGCCGTCCGGTGGAAGCCGCGGAGGCGAGTCCCGACGTCGGTCGGCTCGAGGTCGTCCGCGTCTCGTTCCTCCTCGTCGGCGATCACCGCGGGGAGAAACAGGTAGGTTCCGAGGCCGAGCAGCAGGCCGACGAACGCGCCGAACACCGGATCGCCGAACAGCACGAGGGAGACGTACGCGAAGACCGGAACGTCGACGATCCCGGCACCGAGCGCGATCAGCTGTGGCGACAGCCCGCCCTCGTCTCTGGAGTCCGATCGCGCGTCGTGAGAGTCGTTCATCGTATCCGGACCGATTCGCTACAGCCATATCATAGTTCTCGGTCACGATCGCGACCCGAACGGTGCGCGCTCTCTGGTCAGTCCTCGCTCTCGGTGACGTCCTCGGCACGAAGCTCCTCGCTGGCCTCGCGAACTTCGCGCATCACGCTCGAGATGCGCTCTTCGGCCTCGAGTTCGTCCTCGACGGAGAGGTCGACGCCCTCGACTTCGAGGAGGAACTTTGCGACCTCGGTCGCTTCGTACATCACGTCGTCGAGTTCCTCCGCGGTGAAGAAGTCGCACATCGCGCCGTAGAGGAAGGTCGCCCCGGCGGTGCGGACCTTCTCCTCGAAAGAGGACCGGGCCTGATTGACGGCCTGGGGAGTGTACGTATCGGTCATGAAGGGGATGAGTTCGGGCAGGTTCTCGCCGATTTTCGTCATCTCGACGCCGGTCTCGGTCCGGAAGTCGGAACAGAGCCGCGCGATGGCCCACTCTCGAGCGGTGATGTAGGTCCGATCCCGCAGGAACTCGTTGACCCGATCGTACTGCGCGCCGTCCATTTTCTTGAAGCGAGCGTATTTTTGTACGTCTTCGGGGATGTCGGATTCCTGTGGCTCCGGATTCGGAACCGCCGGCATGGACGCGTCGGCATCGTCCGAAGACGGCCGCTCGGCGTCATCCGTCTCCGTCGCGGGCCCGTCTCCATCCGCTGCGGGCGCCCCGCCGTTCGTGGCGGATCGTTCCCCGTCCAGAGTCTCCGCGTCGGTCGTGGCGTCCACCTCGTCACCGGTCGGGCTATCGTCCCTCGAGCCGTCGTCCGTTCCGGTCGGCCGATCGGTCCGATCCGGGCGGTCCGATTCGGAACGATCGACCGTCTCGTTGCCGTCCATGCGGTGGCATTGCAAAACGGCGGGCAAAAGCGTTCCCCTCCCCCGCGGCCGGCCGCGACGGGGCTAACCGAAAGGAGAGTTCGAAAGCGGGCCGACATCGACCCGGAGCGCTATCGCCCGAGTCGAAACGGTGGAATTCGAGTCGCGTCGACAGTTCGACGCTACAGCTCGAGTCGGTCGACGACCTCCCAGTTCGTCTCGTCTACGACGACCGCCCGGTTCTCGCCGAAGACGTAGAGATAGTCGCCGACGTACATCGCGCGCGTTCCGGCCCCGCCCAGATCGACGCGAGCGACCTCCTCGAGTTCGCCGCCGGTGTAGTCGAACACGTAGCTTTGCTCGCCGCCGGGCATGAAGAACACGCCGTGGGCCTCGTCTTGCAGGAACGCCGTGTGCGTTCGGCTCACGGCGCTGTAGTACTCCCCGGTGAGGATCTCGGAGTCGAGTTCGACGGGGTTGTCGGGATCGCTGACGTCGAAGAGCGTCGCCTTCGGTGCGCGGTCTTCCTGTCCGACGCCGAGGACGAGGTCGTCCTCGAGCGGGTGCAGGTACGTCGAAAAGCCCGGTAGTTTGAGTTCACCGTCGACGGTCGGGTTCGTCGGGTCGGAGAGATCGAGCGTGTAGAACGGATCGATCTCCCGGTAGGTGACGACGTACCCCTCGTCGCCCTCGAAACGGACGGAGTAGATGCGCTCGTCGACGCCCAACCCGGTCACGGAGCCGACGGTCTCGAGGTCCGAATCGAGGACGTAGACGTCGTTCTCTGAGTCGAGACCGTGCGTTCGCGGGATCGTCGTCGCGATACGGAGGTGGCCGTCGTGTTCGTCCATCGAGAACTGGTTGAGCGGCGTTCCGGGGACTTCGCCGCTGGCCGCGGCCGACAGTTCGCCCTCGATGTCGATCCGGACGATACCGGTCGTGCGCAGATCCCGGTGGTGGGTCGCGACGTAGTCGCGCAATCCGTCCCGAAAGGCCTGACGGGCCGCTTCGCGCTCGTCGTCGTCCATCCGGCCGTACCAGTCGCTGAGGGTTTCCTGGAGTTCGACGGCCTTGGCGCGCCGGGAGATATCGAGGGTCTCGAGGGCGGCGAGGCGGTCGCGAGCCGTCGCATCGAGCAGATCGGACCCGTTCTCGCTGCCGAGGAACGATCGCTGGAGTTCGTATCTGTCGGTCGAACGGGTGTACGAGAGGTAGATCCCGTTCTCGGACACGTACGTCGCGGACAGCGAACGGGAGCCGACGACGCTCTCTTCGCTCTCGAGTGACCCGGTCTCGGGATCGACGCGGGCGGCGGTGTAGACGGCATCGGCGTCGGCGGGCGTGGCCGGACGGACCACGTCGGTACACTCGATCGCCGTGTCGCCGTAGGGGACGATCGGACACGGATCGCTGCCGGGCCGATCCACCAGAACAAGGTAGAGATCGCCGTCGGACAGGCGGGCGGTCTCGACCGTCGCCTCGAGGTCGTTGCGCCACAGGCGCTCGGGATCCTCGGGGTCGCTCACGTCGTAGCCAGCCGCCTGCTGGTCGCCGAGAACCACGAGGGTGTCGTTCGCGAGGAGGAGGTCGCCGGAGATCGGAATCGATCCCACGGTCCGGGGCGCATCGGGATCGCTCACGTCGACGATCGACGTCTCGGCCCACCGTTTCGTGTATCGGTAGGTGGCGTAGTAGGCGGACTCGCCGTCGGTCTTCAGGACGTCCGGTTCGTCGAGACCCGCCTCCTGGACGTTCGTCTCGGAGTGACGCTGTTCGGTCCGATCACCGCGTTCTGACGCCGTCTCCCCTCCGGCGTCAGCCGTGTCGGTGGTGACGTCCGGTTCCCCGCCCGTCCCTCCCTCGAGTGCGACGCCATCCTCGCCCGCCGGGGCGAGCGTCGTCGGACCGCCCGAACGGATGCCGCTCGAAGCGTCGCGGAAATACTCGACGAACGCGTCGTCGGACGCGAAGGTCGCCAGTTCCGGATCGGTCGCGCCGGTGAGGGGGTCGTTCTTCGACTCGAGGTCGGCCTCGGCGGTGCCATCGTCGCCGAACAGTCCGGCGACGCCGGCACCAACGGCCGACCCCACGAGCAACGCCGTGAGGGCGACCGCGATCAACGTGGTTCGATCGGTCATGGTTTCGTGAACGACACGCCGTACTAAGGAGGCGCCGCTAGGTAAAACGGCACTTTCACCCAGAACGTAGCGACCGACACGGAAAGCGTCGTCGTGAACCACGCCGCCAGTGTCGGCGTGAATCACACCGAAAGCGTCGTCGGAGGAAACGAGTTCGAATCGGGCGTCCCCGCCGCCCGCTCGCGGTCCCCACCGGAGCGTCCGGTGTGATTTCTACCCGGAATCCAGTAAACGATTTGCCCGCCCTCGAGAGTTCGACCGGACTTAAGTTCGTGAGGGACATTCGGTAGTACATGTCACAGACACCAGTCGTGGTGAAGGCAGTACGGACACCACAGGGGAAAGAAGACGGCGTGTTCGCGGACGTCAGAAGCGAGGACCTCTCGGTGGCGCTGATCGACGAGATACTGGCCGAGACGGAGCTTTCGGGCGAGGAGATCGACGATCTGATGTGGGGCTGTGCCCAGCAGCGCGGCGAGCAGGACAACAACCTCGCGCGCGTCATCGCCGTCCTCTCGGAACTCGGCGAAGGCGTCCCGGCGACGACGATCAACCGCTGGTGTGCCTCCTCGATGCAGTCGGTCATCTCCGCGTCGGACGCCATCGCGGCCGGCAACCGCGACGCGATCATCGCCGGCGGGGTCGAGAGCATGAGCCGCGTCCCGATGGGCGAAGGATACGGGCACATCCACCCGCGACTGGCCGAACTGTACGACCTCGGTGATCTCCAGATGGGGATGACCGCGGAAAAGGTCGCCGAGGAGTACGGCGTCAGCCGCGAGGAACAGGACGAGTACGCCGCCCGGAGCCAGCAGCGCGCGGTCGAAGCCACCGAGGAGGGACGGTTCGACGACGAGATCGTCCCGATCGACACAGGTGAGGAGGTCGTCGAGACGGACGAGGGGCTCCGCCCCGGCACCACCGCCGAGTCACTCGCCGACCTGCCGACCGTCTTCAAAGAAGACGGCACCGTCACGCCCGGCAACGCCTCACAGATCTCCGACGGCGCGTCCGCCCTGCTCGTGACGAGCGAGGCCTTCGCCGAGGAACACGACCTCGAGATCATGGCCGAGATCGGTCGGAACAACGTCGCCGGCGTCGACCCCACCGTCATGGGCATCGGCCCGGTCCCGGCGACCCGCGGCCTGCTCGAGCGCAACGGCCGCGACATCGACGAGTACGACCTCGTGGAACTCAACGAGGCGTTCGCCAGTCAGTCGCTGTACTCGCGCGACGAACTCGGCATCGATCCCGAGATCTTCAACGTCAACGGCGGGGCGATCGCGATCGGGCACCCGCTGGGCGCCTCCGGCGCGCGCCTGCCGGTCACCCTGATTCACGAACTGCAGAAACGCGGCGGCGGCCTCGGCCTGGCGACGCTCTGTGTCGGGTTCGGTCAGGGTGCGGCGATCGAGTTCGACGTTAACTGAGCCCGTTACACTGGACCGTTTCGTCCAGATTTTGCGAGGGAGCGCGGTTCTCGATTCCCTCGAACGGTGTCGCGAACGGTGGTATCGTAAGCGAGGGGTGCGATTCGACGCGAACCGAAATTGCAACGGGGAGCAACGCGAGCCGTGAGCGAAAGCGACGGCCGACGGTCGCACCGAGGGGACGCACGCTCGAGACGGGTTCGACTCGTCCGGTCCCCGACCGAACAGCCGTAACGTACACGTATTCGTCGGCCTTACGGCGTAGCACTCGCATGCCACTCGAGATGAGACCCGAGTGCGAGCGGTGTCACCGCTCGCTCGAGAAATCCGACGAGAGTTACATCTGTACGTTCGAGTGCACGTTCTGTCCCGAATGCACCGACGAGATGGAGGCCGTCTGTCCGAACTGCAGCGGCGAACTCGTCCGCCGACCGCGACCGCCCGCGTGAGTCGGTCGCGGTGATGGGATCTGAGAGTCAGCCTGCGAATGGATACGCCGTGGGGAGGCAAACTACTTTAGAAGGTTCGAGCCCGTCTAGTCGCACATGAGCACGGTCTTGCAGGCGGCGATCGTCGGGATCCCACTCGCCTGGCACCTCGGCCTGACCGCCATCGCCTACTACGACGCCGGGCGGGTCGGCCTCGACCCGCCGGCGAAGTGGGCGGCGATCACCTTCTGCGTCCCGATACTCGGCTTCTTCACCTACCTGTTCGAGCGCAGCGAGCTCTCGTACGATCCGGAGACCGATCCGTACCGGGGAAACAACTTCAACATTCACCCCTCGCGGGCCGACGACAGTCCGCTGCCGTCTCGCGGGGACGACCGACTCTCGCCGGCCGACGGGGTCGGGAACGAAGACGGAACCGACGACGGCTCGTAGGGGTCGCGATCCGAACGTGAGAGGGGGCCGAAAGCGGATCGACCGCCGATCGGTCGCCGCTTCGGACCGTGGACCGCTGACCGCTGACCGCTGACCGCTGACCGGTCGTAGCTTCAAGCCCGTGGCCGACGAATCGGCACCCGAGATGTCCGACGACGGCACCATCACCCTCGTCCCCAGCGTTCACTTCTCGGAGACGCACCGCCGGCGGGTCCGCGCGACCATCCGCGAGTCCGAGCCCGACCTCGTCGCCGTCGAGCTCGACGAATCGCGCTTCGAGCGCCTCGAGCGCCGCGACCGCCCGGAGCCGACCGAACTGGCCCGGGAGTTGCCGCCCGCCACCGCGGCCGCGTACACCACCCTGAAAGCGATCCAGCGGACGGTCGTTCGGCTGTACGGGCTCGATCCGGGACAGACCGACATGGAAGCGGCCGTCGAGACTGCCGCGGAACGGGATACCGACGTCGCACTCATCGACGACCCGATCGCTGAAACTGTCGGCGAACTCTCGAGTCGGATCGGGCCGGAGACGCTCCCGAAAATCGCGTTCCGGATGGGAGCGATGGGTCCCGCGGAGTACGCGACGCAGGCCGAATTGCTCTCGCTGCCGCTCAAAGACGTCCGAAGCGGCGACGACGTCCAACCGGCGATCGACCACCTGCGGTGGCTGCTCCCCGAGGTCGCAGCCGTGCTGGTCGACCGTCGCGACCGCGCCATGGCGGAGCGCCTCGACGTCCTCCGACGCGACGGACACGACGTCGTCGCGGTCATCGGCGCCGGCCACCACAACGGCATCGAACGAACGCTCGAGGAACTCCAGACAGCGGGCGCAGACGGAGCGCCGGCGACGACCGTTCCGATTCGGTCGCCCGCTCGGTCGGTGACCCGGATACCGATTCGGTAGCTGGCGGCGACAATCGAAGGAACGATCGCGATCAGTCGTCGGCCGGCGCGCCGTGACCGCCGTCGAACGCCGCGTCGGGGACCGTTCCGTCGTCGTTCCAGCCGCGCTCGTCGTAGTACTCTTCCAGTCCCCGTTCGAAGTCCGGAATCTCGTAGGGGAGCCGGTCGTCGTCGCGGTCGAAGCCGCGCTGGTTGTTGAAGTGGCGCTCGAGCGAGACGACCTCGGCCCCGACCGCGAGCAGTTCGTCGTAGTCGGCGTCGAGCAGCGTCGTGATGCGATCTTCCGTCACGAAGTCCCGGGAGAACTTACAGATGACGCCGCTGTCCTTGATCGCGTTGATGTTCTCGAGTTCGACGAGTTTCGGCGGTTTATCCTCGAGACCCTCCTTGTCGAACGCGTCGTCGGCGTCGACCAGCGGGTACTCGTAGGGGTAGAACTCGGCGTACATGTGGTCCGCACCGCGGTTCGAGGTGGCGAAGGCCAGCCCCTGCCCGTTCAGGGTGCGACCGTCGTGGGCGGAAAACTCCATGCCCTTGACCGACCAGTTTTCGACGCCGAGTTCGTCGTGGACGCGGTCGACGCCCTCGGCGAGCGCGTCGCCGACGCCGTCCCGGTAGGCGATTTTCTCGACGAGGTCGTGGATCAGGTCGGCGTTGCCGAACTCGTCTTCGCTCTTGAGGTACGCCGAGACGACGTCGCCGGCCGAAATCGTGTCCAGTCCGTACTCGTCGCAGAGCTTGTTCGACTGCATCACGTCGACGATGTCGTCGATACCGGCGTTCGAGCCGAACGCCATGACCGTCTCGTACTCCGGGCCTTCGGTCTCTATGCCCGACTCCTCGTCTCGAGTCGGGAGTTTGCAGGCGAACGCACACGCCGAGCAAGTCCCTTTCTTGTACTTCTTTTCCTCGACGCGGTCGCCGCTGATTCCCTCGACGCCCTCGAAGGAGGTGTCGGTGAAGTACCGCGTCGGCAGGGCCTCCACCATGTTCGCGTACTCCGTGACCGAAGTCGTCCCCTGGGCTTTCATCGGATGGTCCGCTTTGGCGGCCTCGCCGTGGATCTCCATCTGGATCGGCGGAATCTCGACCTCGCGCGTCGAGTCGCCGTCGAACGTGATCGCCTTGACGTTCTTCGAGCCCATGATCGCTCCGAGCCCGCCGCGGCCGAAGGCTCGTTCTCGAGAGGTCATGATCGAAGCGAACCGGACCTGGTTTTCGCCGCCGGGGCCGATAACCGTGGTGTGTTCCGAGCCGAGCCCGTGTTCCTCCTCGATGTACGCACAGGTCTCCGAGACGGTCGCCTCGGCGAGGTCGGGGACGGCCTCGAATTCGACGCCCTCGTCGGTGACGTGGACGACGACGAGTTCGTCGCTCGCGCCGGTGATCTCGACGGCGCTGTAGCCCGTCCCGGTGAAGTTCCGCGAGAGGAACCCGCCCGCGTTCGACGAGAGTAGCCCGTCGGTCAGCGGCGAGACGCCGGTCGCCGACATCCGACCCGTAAAGCTCATCGTCGAGTGTTGCATCGGGCCCGTGGCGAAGTACAGCCGGTTTTCCGGACCCAGCGGATCCGCGTCGAACGGGATTCGATCGTGGGCGAGTTTCGTCCCGAGCGCTCGCCCACCGATGAACGACTCGAGAATGTCGTCTATCGCTTCGGTCTCGACCGTTCGGTCGCCGACGTCGATAGAGCACAGCGGTCCCCGTACGTGTTTCATGGTACCACAGTGATGGACACACGCGCAAAACGGTATCGGTTTTTCGGGTCTCGAGTCGGGACGTATCGAACGGTCGGCGACGTCATCGGTCGTCGTGACACCGCCGACGGGTCCCGATCCCGGTGGAGATCGACGGCTGCGAGAGACGGGACCGTCGAGCCGCGGGGAAGACGACGGGCGCCCTATACGGGCGTTCCGCAGCGTTGGATCGCCTTTCGGACCGACTCGGTTCGACCGATAAGCGTGATGTGGTCCCCTCGCTGCAGTTCGACGTCCGGGGACGGAACCTCGCTGATGCCGTCCCGGCTCACGAGCGCGATGAGAACGCCGTTCGGGAGTTCCCCATCGACGTCGGATATCTGCTTGCCGACGAGATCCTCGTCGGTGACTTCGATCTCCTGGACGTCGCCGGACCGACCGAGTTCGGACATCCAGTTCGAGAGGGCGGGCCGTTCGATCACGTTATCGATCGCCCACGCGGTCGACTCCGCCGCCGAAATGGTTTCGACGCCGAGGTCCTCGAACGCGGCGGCGTTCGAGGGGTTGTTCGCCCGGGCGATCACCGTCTGAACGTCGAAGTTCGACTGTGCGAGCTGCGCCACGAGGAGGTTCACGTCGTCGTCGCCGGTCGCCGCGACGACGATCCGAGCGTTCTCCGCACCCGCCGTGCGGAGCACCTCCACGTCGGTCCCGTCGCCCTCGCGGGCGGTGAACCCGTCGTTGCGAAGTTGCTCGAGGACCGCACGGTCTTCCTCGATCAGGACCACGTTTTCTCCGCGCGCTTCCAGTCGTTCCGATAGCGAGCGGCCGACGCGGCCGCCGCCGATGATGAGTACACGCATAGGTATGACGTCGAGTTTCTCCGCAATCTGCCTGGCGAACCCGCCCTCGAGGACGACGGTCACGAGGATGACGAGGAAGACCGTTCCCACGAGGAGATCGGCCCCGGCCGGGTTCGTCGGCGGGTCGGGCGCCTGGAGCCGGATCGCAAACAGCGTTGCGACCGACGCGGGAATGATCCCGCGCGGGCCGACGAAGCTCATAAACAGCGTCTCTCTGAGCGTAAACCGGCCACCGCGCGTCGAGAGAAAGACGAGCAGCGGTCGCAGGACCAACATGACGATCACGACCACGGCCACGCCGCCGAGGCCGAGCGCGAACAGCTGGTCGAAATCGAGCAACGCGGCGAGCGTGATGAAGACGAACGAGAGGACGAGCAACGTCACGTCGCCTTTGAACGCCTCGATCTCGTCCTCGTAGGGGAGACCGGCGTTGCCCAGTATCAGCCCGGCCGTCGCCGCGGCCGCGACGCCCGCCTCGGGGAAGATGTAATCGGCCGTACCGAAGGCGACGATCGCACCCGCCAGCGTGAGCAGCCGGGCGTTTCGGGGTGCATCGTCCGGCGAGATGTCGACGTACTGGAGTATCCCCCAGACGACCACGGCGACGACGACGCCGACGAGCAGGCCCGTCCCGAGCCGTTCGGCGAACAGTTGCAAGTAGTCGTTCGGAGTCGCCCGTACGGCCATCGCCTCGAACAGGACGACCGCGAGGATCGCGGCCGTGACGTCGTTGACGATTCCCTCCGTCTCGAGTGTCGCCGCGACTCGGTCGCGGACGGGAACGACCTTCAGGATCGGCGTGATAACCGTCGGTCCCGTGGCGACGAGGAGGGCACCGATCATCAGGGCCATCTCCCAACTGGCCCCGAGGAAGAACCGAACGGTCGCGGCGGTTCCCACTAACGCGATCGCCGCTCCGATGGTCGTCAGTCGGATCACGGCTCTCGGCGCTTCTCTGAGCTTTTCGATCCGGAGGTGATACGCGCCTTCGAAAACGATGATCGCGACGCTCAGTCCGACGATCGTCGGAAGGCCGCTTTGCTCGCCGAAGGAGTCGACCGACAACACGCCCAGCCCTTCCGGCCCGATCAAGATCCCGGAAACGATCAGAAAGAGAACGCTCGGAACGCGAAACCGCGCCGAAAGGAGCTGCGAGACGACGCCGAGTCCAACGATGGCAGCAACCAGTATGAGCAGGTTTCCGCTCGCCTCTGCACCCGTCATAGTTGCAACTTACGGTCCGCAAACGATCGACACGACGACACTGCTGGCACGTCCATTCGTGTCTGCCGTAATCGTTCCAGGCGGTTAACTACTGTGGGATTCGTGCGATGATTCTAGGCAAAATGGGCCATAACGGGTGCGAACGATTAGCACCCGAACAGTGCACGCGCAGCAACTGACAAAAACGGCCAAAAGCGAGCACCTGACCAGCGGGGCTGACGAAGCCCGTTCTCGATCACTCGGCTCCGTAAATTCGGTCGACGCGGTCTTCGAACCGGTCCATGATAACCCGTCGCTTCTTCTTCATCGTCGGAGTGAGCATGTCGTTCTCTTCGGTGAACTCCCGAGGGACGAGTTCGAACCGTTTGATCGTTTCGTGTTTCTCGAATTCCTCGTTGACCCGGTCGACCTCCTGCTGTACGTGTTCGCGAACCCGGTCGTCGTCACACATTTCCTGCGGATCGTCGGGAAGGTCGATATCCGCCTCGTCGGCCCACGAGCGAACGTAATCCGTGTTCGGGACGAGCAAGGCGCCGATGAACTTCTCGCCGTCGCCGACGACCATGGCCTGCTCGACGACTTCGCTCGCGGCGAAGGCGTCCTCGATCGGCCCGGGCGCAACGTTCTTCCCCGTCGAGAGGACGATGATCTGTTTGACGCGGTCGCGGAACTCGAGGTAGCCGTCCGGGCGAATGTGGATGATATCGCCGGTCCGGAACCAGCCATCTTCCGTGAACGCGCTCTGGGTTGCCCCGGGTTTGTTCCAGTAGCCCTGCGTGACGTTCGGACCGCTCACGAGGAGTTCGCCGACGTCGCCTTCGTCGTCAGCGAAGGCCTCCTGATCGGCGACGGTCTCGTCGACCTTCACGTCGACGTTGTAAAGCGGCGGTCCGATCGTTCCGATCTCCACGGCCTCGGGCGGGTTCGTCGAGACGACGGGTGCGGTCTCGGTCAGCCCGTACCCCTCGTAGATCGGAAGCCCCATCGCGTGGTACAATCGCGCCAGTTCCGGCGAGAGGCTCCCGCCGCCGCTGATGAGCATTTCGATTTCGCCACCTAGCGCCTCCCGGACCGACGAGAAGACGAGTTTGTCCGCGAGCGCCTGCTTCGCCTTCAGAACCGATCCGGGGGAGTCGGCTTCGTAGTACTCCACACCGACGTCGGTCGCCCACCCGAAGATGCGTTCCGACACCGCCGACCCGCTGGCCTCCTCGCGGATCGCGTCGTAAATTTTCTCGTAGACGCGGGGGACGCTCGTCGCCGCCGTCGGCTGAACCGTGCTGAAGTCGTCCTGCAGCGTATCCGGACTCTCCGCGTACGCGACGCAGGCGCCGCTGGCGAACAGGGTGAAGTGGCCGGCCGTCCGCTCGAAAACGTGTGCGAGCGGCAGGTACGACATCGCCAGGACGTTCTCGTCGATAACCGGGATGTCCTCGGCCTTGTCGGGTCGGGGCCCGAAGCGCTTCCGGGTGCCGTTGATGTTCGACCGGAAGTTGCCGTGCGTTAGCTGAACGCCTTTCGGCTGACCCGTCGTCCCGCTCGTGTAGATCAGACTCGCCAGATCGTCCAGTTCCGTCTCGTCGATGCGGTCATCGTAGGCGTCGAGATCGAACCGCTCCTCGCCGCGGGCGTGTACCTCCCCCAGGGTGACGATGTCGTCCCGGTCGTCGTAGCCCTCGAGTTCGTCCATCGAGACGATGAACTCGAGATCGAGTTCGTCCTCGACGCCGAGGACCCGCTCGAGGAGCGCTTCGTTTTCGACGACGACGCCGTCGGCACCCGGATCGTCGAGCAGGTACCGAACCTGATCGGGCGAGGAACTCTGGTAGACGGTCGTGATGACGGCGCCGGCCCCGAGCAGGGCGAAGTCACACTGTGCCCACTCCATCCGCGTATTCGAGAAGAGTCCGATCCGGTCTCCCGACTCGACCCCCAGGTCCACGAACCCGGCGGACAGTTTTCGGACGATATCGCGCATCTCCGCGTACGAGATCGTCCGGTACGCACCGGGATCCGCAGCGTTCACGACCGAGTCGGTCAACGATCGATCGTAGATGCCGCCCTTGTACTTCTGTGCCGGCCGGTTCGAATGACGCTCGGCCGCGTCTTCGTACAGCCGCGCGAGCGTCGTCTCCCCGATGACTTCGTCTTCGTACTCCCGTTCAGCATCCCTCCAGTCCATAGACGTATGGGAGAATCTCGCATGCGATAAAATGTGATGAAACGGAATTCATCCTACTGCGGGTTTATTAATGTCGGTTTCGGCGTCAAAAAACGTCCGAGACACCCGAAAACGCACGATGGGGTGAATCGAGCGGAACGGAATGCAGTGCATCGACGAGCGGGCGTCGGCGCTCCCCCCGGTCGATACGCCGTTCACTCCCGGTGCTCGAGATAGCCCAGTACGCCGCGGGTGTTCATCGCGGCCTCCGCGCTCGACTTTTCTTCGCCCCAGACGTCGTCCATCGCTGCCGATTCGACGAAGTGTTCGATCACCGCCTCGTCGTCCGCGAGTTCGTCACGTTTCGCTTCGACCGCGACGACCCACTCCGACAGGACGGTCGCGTACTCCTCGAGCGCCCGGTCGGCGTCGTCGCCGACGAATCGCGGCCCGAAGTGCGGATAGAGAAAGACGTCCGGATCGAGTTCTTTGAGGGTTTCGACGTCCTCGAGACACTGCTCGAGGTCGAACTGGGACGGCGGTGACGTCTCTCGTATCTCCCTCGTTTCGGGGACCCAGATACCGGCGGCGTCGGCGACGAAGACCGCCTCGTTCGCGGGGTCCTCGAAGACGACCTGGTGGGGCGCGTGGCCGGGAGCGGCGTGGACGCGCAGTTCGTGGGTACCGAGGTCGATGACGTCACCGTCCTCGATCGAGACGATCCGATCCGCGGGGACCGGCTCCGGTTCCACGTAGTAGTCCCACTGGTCGCCGACGGCACGTTTCGTCCCCGCGACCAGCCGCGACGGATCGACCAGGTGGTCGGCCCCGATTGCGGGGACGTAGACGTCCGCGTTCGGACAGTCCCGAGCGAGAAAGCCAGCGCCGCCCGCGTGGTCGAGGTGAATGTGGGTGACGGCGATCACCTCGAGGTCGTCCCGCTCGATGCCGACGTCAGCGAGCGCGTCCGCGAGCAGGTCGTAGTTCGTGCCGATACCGGTATCGACGACGGCGGGACGATCGTCGTCGATGATGTAGACGGCGCCGTACTCGCTCGTCCCGTACATTCCCGTATCGAGGTAGTAAAGATCCGAACACGCGCCGGTCGTGACTTCGCGGACGTCTCCGATTTCCATATCGATACCCTGTCAGGGGACGGGATAAAAGCTCACGGTCGCGACGAACCGATGCGTCGCGATGGTCCGGTGGGCCGTTACAGACTTTACATCCCACCCTCTTGAACACGGTAGATGCGTCGAACCGTCCCGGAACAGCCACGGTCACCGGCATCGAGATGAGTCACGATACGTCGGATCGTGTCACCCCGTGGCCACCGGTGAGATGGCTCCAGCAGGAACACCGTCTCCATCTGGTCGGCGGATTGAGCGGTCTGTCGCTTTGCGTTCTCTTCGGGTGGTGGCTCGCGTTTCTGGGCACGGTCGGCGTAACGCTCGTGTTCGTCAGCTTCGTCTCGGTCGGTATCCCGGCACTGGGGCTGATCTGGGGGTGTTACCGGGTCGAGCAAAGCGACATCGAGACGGATCGGTACCCGCGAATCTTCCGGTGGAGTGTCTGGGGAGCGATCGGCTTCCTGGCGCTCAATCTACTGACGATGGTCTTCTTTCCGTGGTACACGCTCGTCGGGAACGTCTACTGGGCCCATTTCTCGGTGAACCTGGGCGCCGTCGGCGGGTTCGCCGTCGGGTACGTCGAAGCGCGCGCGATCCAGCGGGAGGTAAACGCGACGGCAGCCGCCGTTCGCAACGAACAACTCGAGGACGAACGCGAACTGCTGACCTACCTGAACGACCTCCTTCGACACGAGGTGCTCAATTCGTCGCAGATCATCGGCGGCCACGCGTCGTTGTTGCGGACGGAATACGAGGACGACCGATTGTGCGAGCACCTCGAAACGATCGAACGCGAGAGCGACGAACTGATCGACGTCATCGCGGACGTGCGGGCGATGTTGGACGCCAATCAAGGGCCGGAAACCGGCTCCGTCGTCGATCTCACCGCGATATTCGAGGACCAACTGTCCGACTACCGTGACCGGTTCGACGGCGCCGTCTTCGATGCGGACCTTCCGGACGACGGGACCATCAGCGGCAATCAGGGCGTGCGATGGATCTTCTCGAACCTCCTCGAGAACGCGATCGAACACAACGATAGCGAGACCCCCCGCGTTCGCGTGACCGCCGAGACGACCCGCGAGACCGTGACCGTCTCGATCACCGACAACGGGCCGGGGATCTCGGAGGGGACCCGAGAGACGCTGTTCGAACGGAAAACGAATACCCACGGTCTCGGGCTCTATTTTTCGCGCATTCTCGCCAACAGGTACGGGGCCACGGTCGACCTCGCAGAGACGGGGCCGAACGGCAGTACCTTCGTCGTGACGCTACCGCGTCCCCCGGACGGACCCGAGGAAACGCCCGATAGCGACGACTGATCAGGACGCGTCGGTCGACTCTTTCCACTCGCCGATGCCGGAGGGATCGAGGTGAACGTGTGCGTCTCCGACGTCTTCGATCCCCCGCAGGCGATCGACCAGTTCCGACTCGATGTCGTGAGCCTCGCGAAACGGCATGTCGCCGTCGACTTCGACGTGAACCTCGACCTCGAGGGCGGTTCCGTCGTAGAACACTGCCAGGTCGTGGACCCCCTCGACGGCCGAGTGCCGGCGGAGCGCGCCCGTGATCTGTCCGCGCTTCTCGGGGTCCGGCGCGGCGCCGATCAGGTAATCGACGTTCTCCTTGCCGATCTCGACGCCCTGATAGACGACCAGCAGACTGACGAGGCCGCCGGCGACGGGATCGAGCACCGGATGGCCCGACAGGACGCCGAGGACACCGGCGATCGCCGCGATCGAGGTGTAAATGTCGTTCAGGCAGTCCCGGGCGAGCGCCGCGAGCGCGGGGGACTGGAGGTGTTCGTTGACGCCGACGGTGTAGCGGTAGACGAGGTACATGTCGACGATCGCGAAGCCGAGTGCCGCGAGCAGGAGCACGCTAAATTCGATCTCGGTGCCGGTGACGAGCCCTTCGACGGATCGGTAGAGCAGGTTGAGTCCGAGCAGGGCGATAACGGCGCCGACGAACAGCG
Organism: Natrinema caseinilyticum; assembly: GCF_024227435.1. Classification (GTDB taxonomy): domain Archaea; phylum Halobacteriota; class Halobacteria; order Halobacteriales; family Natrialbaceae; genus Natrinema; species Natrinema caseinilyticum. Next base: position 2,701,437 of record NZ_CP100445.1, on the reverse strand, counting down.
CGGTCAGCGGTTCGATGCGGTCGTGACCGTGCGGATGGGTGGCATCGGGTTCGTCGAACGCGCTTTGGCCCCAGACGAGAACGACGACGCTGGCGACGAGATCCGCGAGCGAGTGGGCCGCGTCAGCGAGCAGCGCGACGCTGCCGAAGGCGAGGCCGGCGGCACCCTCGGCGACGATCTTGAGGACGTTGCCCAGGACGTTCGCCCACGACGCTCGCGCGAACCCGCTCCGACTACTCGTGATGCCCGCGCCGTCCGTCGCCATGGCTCGGTTTAGAGGCAGTCTAACCTTGGGTCTTTTCCTTCCGCGGTCGACTGCGGGCGAGCGAGGATCGACTCGGGCATCCGGGCCGGCGAGCGACGGCGGAAATCGACCAGCGAACGACCGAAGAAATCGGCCGGCGAACGGCGGGTGCAGTGGACAGGGTTTCGCAACGCTCATGCCGGTCCGTCGAGAGTCGAGGGATATCCGGGCGATGGGGGCCGCCCGATCCAACCGCCGGGCGATCCGCAAGAGTTGTGGCATCGACGCAGTTCCGATACGCCACGCCCCAGCGGACCGAGCGACGGTCGGCTGACGGCCCCACGTCACCAGCCAGCTATGCCAGCCGATCATCCCCTCGTTCGACTCGAGACGCTCGCACTCGTCGCGGTCGGCGGCTTCGCCGGCTCGAACCTCCGGTTGTTCGCGATGGGAGCGCTCCCGGAGGTCCCCTCGATCGTCGTCGTCAATGCCCTCGGGAGCGCCGTTCTCGGCTTTCTGGTCTACGAAGCCGAGTACGCGGGCCACATCGGGGGGCGGACGCGGACCGTTTTCGCGACCGGCTTTCTCTCTTCGCTGACGACCTACAGTACGTTCGCGCTGCAAACCGCGCTCGCGACGGGACCGCTCGCTATCGCCGGAATCGTCGCGGCGAACTACGGCCTCGGGATCGCGGGCGTCCTCGTCGGGCGGACGATCGCGCGCCGAGTCGAAGAGCCCCGCCCCGCTCGAGGTGAGACGGCGTGAGCGCGAGTGACCCGATCGTCACCGGTGGTCTCCTTCACTGGCCGATCGCTAACGGTGTCCTCACGCTCGACCCCGAACCGGCCCACGTCGTCGGGACCGGCGGCGCGATCGGTGCCGTCTTTCGTCACTGGGTCGGCAGACGCGTCTCGAGTCGGGTCTCGAGCGCCCGGTTTCCGCTTTCGACGTTGGTGGTCAACGTCGTCGGCAGTTTCGTCTTCGGGCTGGCCGTTTTCGCGGGCGCGGGAGAATCGCTGCTGCAACTCGTCGGCACCGGGATCTGCGGCTCGTTTACGACCTTCTCGTCTTTTTCGGTCGAAACGGTTCGCCTCTACGAGCGCGGGGATCGCGCCCTCGCCGTCGGCAACGCCACCGCCAACCTCGCGTGTTCGCTCGCGGCCATCGGTCTCGCCCTGGGCCTCGTCGCGGTCACACCCCTCTGAGAGCCCGCTCGGACCGCATCTCCCGAGGGGATGGGACACGTTCGCATTCGTTCAGGAGCGGTAGCAATCCCCACGGCTTCGAGCGATCGGAACGCGTTCGACCCGCGGTAGGTTTATGTTCGGACTTCGTAATACGCCGCTATGGAGGCTCGCCAATCCGCGTGGCGCATCTACCGCGAGTCGCTGCCGATCCTCGTGGTCAGCCTCGCCGGCGGGATCTTCGCGGGGTCGGTCCTCGGTTCCGAGGGGATGACGAGCGGGTTCGAACGGTTTCCCGGCATGCTGTTGCTGCTGCCCGCGTTCCTCGCGACCCGCGGGAACGTCTACGGCGCGCTCGGGGCGCGCATCTCGAGCGGACTCCACCAGGGGATGATCGATCCCGAGTTCTCGCGGGATCGGCGACTGGTCAACGCGATCGCGGCCTCCTACATCAACGGGATCAGCGTCTCGGTGTTCATCGCCGTTCTCTCGTGGGGGATCCTACAAGTGCTGGGACGGGAATCCGCCAGGCTCGTCGAACTCGTCTCGATCATGCTGCTCTCGGGCGTCCTGACATCCACGACGTTGATCTTCGGCATGCTGACGCTCGTCTTCGCGAGCTACGAGTACGGCCTCGATCCCGACAACCTCATCGGTCCGATCGTCACCACGCTCGGCGACTTCTTCGGCGTCTTCTTCCTCTTCATCGCGCTGACCGTGGCCGGGGTGATATTCTGATGGCCGAGGCGGGTTCAGAGGGCCCGCTCGACGCCGACGACGAGATCGACTCGCTCGACGCCGCAGGTTCGGACGACTCACTCGACGCCTGGTCAATCCGTAGCATCGTGGGCACGATGCTCCCGATCCTGATCGCCCTCTCGATGCTCGAGATGGGATCGGGGTACATCCTCGAGGAACTCCAACAGACATACCTCGGCAATCCGACGTTGCTGGTCCTCGTCCCCGTGATGATCGGGATGGGTGGCAACCTCGGTGCGATCCTCTCCTCGCGGCTCTCGACACGGCTCCACCTGGGCCTGCTCGAGTTCGATCCGCGGGACGAAGTGCTGTGGACGAACGTGACGGCGATCCTGGGACTGGCGGCGACCGTCTTTTCGGTACTCGGCGTCGCGGCCTGGCTCGTCGGCCGGATTATCGCCCAACCGATGGCCCTCGTCGATCTGCTCGTCATCTCGATCGTCAGCGGCATGCTGCTGGCCGTGATCGCGATCCTGTTGAGCCTCGTCGCGACGTACATTTCGTACACCCGGGGGCTCGACCCGGACGACACGACGATCCCGGTGGTGACGAACCTCTGTGATATTCTCGGGGTGATCGTCCTCTCGGGGGTCGCGCTCGTCGTGTTGAACTGAATTTCGTAGCCACTTGTAGAGAAACACGTACGGCGACAACGCCTGTATCGACATGTACGGCCGCCGAAGATACCCCCGAAGAGCCCAAAGTGAGCGACCACGGAATGGGTACGATCCCTGCGGAGATTCGTCGCCACCTCGGTATCGACGCCGGTGATAAGCTCCGCTGGAACGTCACCGAGGACGAGACGTTGGCCGTCGAGATCGTACACCAGCGCGAAGGCGTGTTCGATGACTTCGAGCCGGTCGACGCGGGACACACGAACGCAGTCGAGGTCGAAGCCGAGTTCGGTGACGAGTGATACGGTCTGCTGTAACGATTTGCCGGTGCAACCGCAGGACGGTCGCGGTTGCGCCGGTAATAACTTACAGTAGTCCGTATGAATGCCGATCCTCCTGGATACGAACGTTCTCTTCGCCACTGCCAGTGTCCGTGATGAGTACCACGAGACGGCACGAGATATCGTCCGCGGCGTCGACCACGGCGAGCTCCCGGACGCGACCGTGACGAATTACGTCCTCGCCGAAACGCTGAATCTGACTCGAGAAAAGCTCGGCTCCGACGCAGCGAACGCGATGCTCGACCGGCTCGTCGAAGGGACACACTTCGAGATCAGCCACGCGCCTCGAGTCGACTTCGACGCCATCGGTGGACTCGTTCGACTGGCCACTCCGAGCAATCCGTTTGCCTGACCGTCTCAGGGCGACGGACGGTCACGACGTCGCCGACGCCAACTCGCGAAACGCGGCCGCGGCCGTCCGCGTTCCCTTCGAGATGAGCACGTCGCCGCCGCGCAACTCGGCGTCGGCGTCCGCGACCAGCAGCCAGCCGTCATCGGGCCGGCGGATGGCGATCACCGACATCGTCGAGTCCGCGTCGGGGACGCCTGCCGTCACCGCGGTGCCGTCGAGGTCGCTCCCCGGTTCGACCGCGACGCGGGTGATGATCTCGTCGCTCTCCTGGACGGCCTGCTGGACGACCGGGTGGACGTCGATGTCTCGAAGGACGCCCTCGCTTATCTCGATCGCCGCGTCGCTGATCCCCTCCGTACTGGTTCCCAACTGTATCAATCCGCGCAAGACGATCGGATCCGCCGCGTCGGCGGCTGCCCGGAGCGTCCAGGCCTCGAACCGGGACTGCATCGCGTCGACTTCGACCTCGATGTTGCGGACCTCCTCCGCGAGTTCCTCGCTGTCGAACAGCACGCTGCTGTAGGCCAGATCGACCGCCAGTTCGGAGAAGTCCTTCATGTGGACGATCGTGTCGACGGCCCGCTCCAGGTCGTCGATATCCGGCGTCTCGACGATCGGTGCTTCGTAGCCCTCGCCGGTCAACGTCTCGTAGACCTCCCCGATCGACGAGTCGGGGCCTCGCAAAAGCGCCACGTCGTCGGGCTCGATCTGCGTGTTCGGTCCCGGATTGAGCAACCAGTCGCTGCCCCGGCGAAGCGCGATCGCGCGGACGCCCGTCTCGGACTCGAGGTCGATGTCCCGGAGGGTTCGACCCGCATAGGGCGAGTCCGGGGCGACGACGCCTCGAACCAGCGTCTCCGCCGCCTCGGGCAACGCCGCTCGCATCGCGTCGGGCAGTCCCGTCTCGTCGAGGACGATCTTCGCGATGTCGCCGGCGGCGTCGCTGATCCCGTCCGCAGCGCCGACGATTCCCAGCACGGGCGCGAGCTGTTCCGCGTCGGCCGGCTTTCTGGCGGCCATCAGGAGGCTCATCCGCGCGCGGAGTTCGAGGACATCCATCCGCTCTTCCAGTCGGAGCACTTCCGTCGCGAGCTCCTCGCTCCGGTGGAGGACCGCCGAGTACGAGAGGTCGATCAGCAGCTCCGCGGTGTCTTTCATCTCCACGAGTACGTCCTTGACGCTGACCGGCTCGTACTCGATCGGGGCCGACGGCGTCTCGCCCTCGAGCGGGTCCATACCCCGAGAGACGAAGCCCCGCGGAAAAAGCGTTTCCCGCCGTCGGCCGTCGTCGGCCATCGAACGGACGACGCGACCTTCCGACACGGTTTTGGCCGGGCACAGAGAACGCACGAGCAAGACCAATGCTCGATCGGACGTATCTGCGCGAACATCCCGACGAGGTACGCGACGCCCTCGAGAACCGCGGAGCCGACGTCGACGTCGACGAGGTACTCGAAATCGACGAACGCTGGCGCGAACTGAAAGCGCGCGGTGACGACCTCCGCCACGAACGCAACCAGATAACCAAGAAGATCGGGGCGCTCGTGGCCGAAGGGAAAGACGAAGAGCGAGAGGAAGCCCTCGAGCGCTCGCGGGAACTCAAATCCGAAATCGAGGACGTCGAATCGGAAGGCGCCGAGCTCCAGGACGAGCTCCGAGAGCGGATGCTCGAGATCCCGCAGATCCCCCACGAGAGCGTCCCGTTGGGGCTCGACGAGCGCCACAACGTCGAAGCCAGGCGCTGGGGCTTCGACGACCTGCGCGATCTCCCCGACGAGGTGACGCCCCACTACGACCTCGGCGAGGAACTGGACGTCATCGACGAGGAACGCGCCGCCAAGACGACCGGCTCGGGCTTTTACTTCCTCAAGGGCGACGGCGCCCGCCTCGAACACGCCCTGATCCAGTTCATGATGGACGTCCACCGCGAGCAGGGATACGTCGACCTGTTTCCGCCGGTTCCGGTCAAGAGCGCGTCCATGCGCGGCACCGGCCAACTGCCGAAGTTCGCCGACGACGCCTACAGACTCGGCGGCAGCAACGAGGAGGAATACGACGACGAGGATCTCTGGCTCTGCCCCACGGCGGAGGTTCCCGTCACCAACATGTACGCAAACGAGATCCTCCTGGCGGACGACCTCCCGCTCAAACACCAGGCGTACACGCCGAACTTCCGGCGCGAGGCCGGCGAACACGGCACCGAAACCCGCGGCATCGTCCGCGTCCACCAGTTCAACAAGGTCGAACTCGTCAACTTCGTCGACCCCGAGGAAAGCGACGACCGGCTCGAGACCCTCCTCGAGGAGGCCGAGGAAGTTCTCAAACGGCTCGAACTCCCCTACCGCATCCTCGAACTCTGTACCGGGGATCTGACCTTCGCCAGCGCCAAGACCTACGACATCGAGGTCTGGGCCCCCGGCGACGACATGGACGACGGCCCCGACGAGGGCGGCCGCTGGCTCGAGGTCTCCTCGGCCTCGAACTTCGAGGACTTCCAGGCTCGCCGGGCCGGCCTGCGCTACCGCCCCGAGCGCCACGAATCGGCCGAGTATCTGCACACCTTGAACGCCTCCGGGCTCGCGATTCCGCGGGTCATGGTGGCCATCCTCGAGTACTACCAGAACGAGAACGGGACGGTGACGATTCCCGAGGCGCTCCGGCCGTATATGGGCGACAAGGAGGTCATCGAGGGACACGAGAAAGTCGGCGAGAGCGCGTTGGGGGCCGGCGAGCGGGAGTAAGCAGAAGCTGCTACCGTCAGTACAGTTCGACGGCGACTCCGAGCTGCTCGAAGTCTACAGGATTCGCGGTCAATACGGCGTCGTCGATGACCTCGGCGACCGCACCGATGTACGCATCGTTCGTCTCGACGCCGCTGTTACCGTCTGCGTTCCTATCGGCTTCCGCGAGGAGGATACTGGCCGTGCGAGCAATCTCTTCGTCGATGTCTACTCTCGGATATCCAAGCAACGCGTTCCGCACGCGCCGCCGTTCGTCATCGCTCTTCGTATACGCGACACCGTAGTACACTTCGGCGACGACCGGTGATGGAAGCCACTGGACCTCGCCACGGCCGGTTAGATCGTGCCCCTTTTGAATCGCTGCAGGGTTTCCGTCCATCAGGTCGAATAGATACGATGTATCGAGAATCACTCCTCGAACGCCTCTCGCGCTCGTTTCAGCCGCTCTTCGTCACGTCCACCGAAGCATTCCGCCGCCTGACGTGCCGCTTCGACCTCCTCGGACGACAGAATCCCTACAAGGGCTTCCGGGTCTGGCTCTCGAGTCAATCGACGTAACGTCTCGAACATGGTCTCTCCGTCCCGATTGTGGGCTTTCACCCACGCGTGATACTCGTCGGGAACGCGGATCATCTTGGCCATGTCGTAAAATTGGATTTACAGAGTCAAAAGCGTTCCCCGCTTCGCACGGTACAGGGGTCGCTAAACCGGGGCAGACGCACCGATACCTGATGGAAGGCGTCGTCCGGTACGGAAAAGAGACGCGATAAATCGGAACCGTTTCTATATGTAATCGACGCTCGGCGGCAACTCGAGTTTCATGCCCTTGCGCTCGCGGATCTCCATGATCTTCTCGCGCTGGAGCGAGTCGGACATGACCTCGAAGCCGGCGTTTTCGGTGTTCCAGGAGGCCCGCCCCTCGGTCGCAGAGCGGATGTCGGAGGCGAAGCCGATCATCTCGCCGACGGGCGCGATGCCCTCGACGACCATGAGGTCGCCTTCCTGGTACATGTCGTCGACGCGGCCGCGTCGGCCCTGAATCTCGCCGGAGGCGGCGCCCATGTGGTCGTTGGGCACGTCGATGCGGACGTCCTGCATCGGCTCGAGCATCTTGATCTTCGCGTCGATCAGCGCCTTGTGGACGGCTTCGCGGGTCGCCGGGATGACCTGTGCCGGACCGCGGTGGATGGTGTCCTCGTGGAGCTTGGCGTCGTGCAGGCGGATGAGCGCCCCCTGCACTGGCTCGTTAGCCAGCGGGCCGTTGTCGATGGCCTCCTCGAGTCCCTCGATGAACAACTCCATCGTCTCGTTCAAGTGCTGGATACCCTTCGTCTGATCCAGCAGGATGTTCGAGCCGTGGATGTGCTCGACGTTCTGGGAGTCGTCTTTGTCCATGCCGGCGTCCTGCAGGGCTTCTCGGCGTTCCTGCTCGGGCATGTCCATCGACGCCTCGCCCTTCTTAACCGTGTCGACGAGCTCGTCCGTCATCGGCTCGACGGAGATGTAGAAGCGGTTGTGGCGGTTCGGGGAGATGCCCTCGACCTGATCGCTGGGCTCCTGGGGCGCCTCACGGAAGACGACGATCGGTTCGCCGGTGTTGACCGGAATGCCCTGGTTCTTCTCGATCCGCTGGGTGATGACCTCGAGGTGGAGTTCGCCCTGCCCGGAGATCAGGTGTTCGCCGGTGTCCTCGTTGATCGTGATCTGGATGGTGGGGTCCTCCTTGGATACCTGTCGAAGGGTCTCGATGAGCTTCGGCAGGTCGTCCATGCTCTGGGCCTCCACGCTCTTGGTGATGACCGGTTCCGAGATGTGTTCGATCGACTCGAACGGCGTCATCTCGACGCTCGAGACGGTCGAGCCGGCGATGGCGTCTCTGAGGCCGGTGACGGCCGCGATGTTCCCGGCGGGAACTTCGTCGACTTCCTCGCGCTCGCCGCCCATGTAGATGCCGACGGACTGAACGCGGTTCTTGCCCGCGGTCCCGGAGACGTAGAGTTCCTGGCCCTTCTCCAGGGTGCCCGAGAAGACGCGACCGGAGGCGATTTCGCCGGCGTGGGGGTCCATCGAGATGTCGGTGACCATGAAGACGACCTCGCCGTCCTCATTGACGAGACGCATGGACTCGGCGAGGTCGGACTCGTCGTCGCCGCGCCAGATCCGCGGGATACGGCGGGGCTGGGCGTCGACCGGGTTCGGGAAGTGCTCACAGACCATGTCGAGGACGACGTCCGACAGCGGCGTGCGCTCGTGGAGTTCCTGGCGCTGGTCGTTGCGCTCCATCTCCATGATGTCGCCGAAGTCCATGCCGGTGCGCTGCATCGACGGCATCGAGACGCCCCACTTGTAGAGGGCGGACCCGAAGCCGACGGTGCCGTCTTCGACGGAGACCGTCCAGTCGTCGATGTCGTCCATGTCCTCGGTCATGCCGCGGATGAGTTCGTTGACGTCGCGGATGACCGAGAGCAGTCGCTCCTGCATCTCCTGGGGACCTTCCTGCAGTTCCGAAATGAGGCGGTCGACCTTGTTGATGAACAGGGTCGGCTTGACGCCCTCGCGAAGCGCCTGCCGAAGCACCGTCTCGGTCTGGGGCATCGCCCCTTCGACGGCGTCGACGACCACGAGCGCACCGTCGACGGCGCGCATCGCTCGCGTGACGTCGCCACCGAAGTCGACGTGACCGGGCGTGTCGATGAGGTTGATGAGGTGATTGGTCTCCTCGTACTCGTGAGTCATCGAGACGTTCGCCGCGTCGATGGTGATCCCGCGTTCCTGCTCGTCTTCTTCGGTGTCCATCGCGAGCTGTTCCCCGGCGGTCTCGTCGGAGATCATGCCCGCACCGGCGAGAAGATTGTCAGAAAGTGTCGTTTTTCCGTGGTCGACGTGAGCGGCGATGGCGATGTTCCGGATGTTCTCCGGTTCGTCCATCAGCCGTTCACACTCTTGGACGATTTTCTTGCGTCGGCCCATATACACCCCAATACCGCCAGCGGGGTCAAAAGGGTAGTGTTTCGTCGCCGCCGAATTTCGTCGTCTTCCCCCGTCCGAGCGCCGGAAAGTCAGGTTTGCGTGAGTGAATACCACGCAGTTGATCGTCGCGATCGGATCGGCGATGCCGCGATCGCCTCGCCCCCGTCCCGATCGATCACCGCCGAATTGTATCACCCGGCCGTCCGGGCCGGCGACACCGAACGTCGCCGCGCGACCGCGGTTTCGACAGTTCACGATTCGAACAGGTATCCGGACGTTCACGACCTGAACTCAGTTCACGAGGAGAGTATATCACCACGTAGTGGGAGAAGAGACCAGGACGCGAAAGTGGGCGAACGCGGCGGGCCGCTGTCGATTTTCGGCCACCCGCCGTTCGCACCGAGATTCGCGTCGGATACACGTACATCATGACAGGAACGGACGATCCCACCAATCGTCGAGCGCTCTTGCGAGCGCTCGGCACTGCATCGATCACCGGCGCCATCGCCGGCTGTTCGGAACTCGCTCTCTCGTCGCCCGAGGGAGAACCGGAACCGGGTGAGTCGAGCGACCCCGGGGCCGACCCGGATGCGGACGATTCGGCCGATCCCGGCGGCGATCAGCCGTCCTACGGGGCGTGCCAGCCGGCCGCTCCCGATCCGAACTGCGACGGTACCGAGGTCTCGGCCAGCCTCTCGAGCGATACGGTGTGGGGCGACGAATGTTCGAACTACCACGTGACCACCGAGATCTGGGTCAGCGACGGCGCGACCCTGACGATCCGGCCGGGAACGACGGTCACGTTCGCGAGCGGCGCGTCCCTGCAGGTCCTCGAGGGCTCGAGTCTGACCGCCCAGGGGACCTGCGAGGCCCCGATCCGGATGACCGGCGAGCAGAAGACGCGGGGGTACTGGGGCGGACTGGTCTTCTACGGGTCGAACAGTCTCGACAACAAACTGCGCCACGTCATCGTCGAGTACGCGGGTGCGAACCGGAGCCACCACAGCGTTCGGAAGGCGGGCGTCGAGTTGCTCGACGCTCGAGCCACCGTCGAGCGGTGTACGATCCGCGAGAACGCGGGCGCGGGTATCTCTCTCCGGTACGATGCGGTCCTGGACGCGTTCGATCGGTGTCTCGTCACCGCAAACGAGACGACCGCGGCCTGTCGCGATCAGAGCGCCCACCACTTCGCGGCCGAAAGCCAGTACACCGGCAACGACGACGACCGGGTTCGCGTGACGCCGACGTCCGGCGGCATCCCCGACTCGGCGGACGTGGAGCGGGGCGTCACCGACGCCCGCTACGTGTTGACCGGCGTGACGGACAACTACGGCCGCCTCACCGTTGCTCCCAACGCGACCGTCAGTTTCCAGCGAAACGCGGGCCTCGACACGCGAAACGGCGGGAGTCCCACCGCCGTCGGGATGACCGAAGACGAGTCGGTGGCCCCCATCACGTTCACCGGCGAACAGAGACTCGCGGCTACTGGCGCGGACTCCAGTTTCAGGATACCGACCGCACCGAGAACCGGCTCGGCCACGCGGTCGTCGAATACGGCGGCTCGGAGTCGTTCCACCACAGCACCGTCGCCGCCAACGTCACGGTCCGTTCGGGCTCGCGACTCAGCGTCGACAGTTCGACCGTCCGCGAAGGCGGCGGCTACGGGGTCTGTTTCAGTTCGAACGAGACGATCGGTTCGTTCCACACCAACACCGTCACGAAGAACACGGACGGGGCCGCCTGGGTCCGGAGTCCGAGTTCGCACTTCTTCCCGGACACGAGTACGTACACCGGCAACGACGACGACCGGATCGACGTCGTTCCCACGAGCAGCGGTATCGAAGCGGGATCGACCGTCACGTGGCAGGCCGTCGACGCGCGATACGTCGTCGACGGCGAACTCGAGGTCCAGGGCGACCTCGCTATCGAGGCCGGTGCGACGGTGAGTTTCGAGAGCAACGCGGGACTGGAAGTCTGGTCGACCGGCAGCCTCGACGCGACGGGGACGGCCGACGCGCCGATCACGTTCACCGGCGAACAGAAGACGGCCGGCTTCTGGCGAGGGCTCTCCTACCGCGAGAGCGACCGCGTCGAGAATCGACTCGTCTACGTGGTCGTCGAGCACGCCGGAACGGAGCGCTTCAACCACCGGGTCGAACCGGCGAACGTGACGGCGTACATCGGCTCACGCCTGCTCGTCGAGAACGCCACGATTCGCAACGGTGCCGGATACGGCCTCTACACCAGCGCGAGCAACGTGACGACGACGGCCGTCACCTATCAGAACAACGCCCTCGGCGGCGTGGGAACGGCCTGAATTCCGGGCCGCGAACCGGCCCGTGTCCGGACCCTCACGCCGGTGGCCGCGCGACCTCGGACTGCGACCGCTTACCGCAGCCGTCACTGTAATAGCGCTGGGAACCTTGGTACGGTTGAGCATGGATATACGCGTCCAGGGACCGGGCCCGACCGCACCATTTCTCAGCGCCCGGGACCTCTTCGAAACCGAGCACGATCTCTCCCTGCCGGTCCACGTCCACCTGCGGGACGACCCCGACGAACGGACCTGGGCGGCCCACTACGACGACCATCACGTCCTCAATATCTCGAGACAGGCCGCGTCGTCCGCGATGGCCCGCGAACTCGCCCTCCACGAGTTCGCCCACATGGCCCGTCACGAACAACGCCACCCGTCCCACACCCAGTCGACCGAAGAAGTCCTCTATCTCGCACTGGCCGGCCGCAGCGTCGAGCGACGCAAACTCTCTCACTGCTATCAGATCGCGAATCACATGAAAGACATCTACGCCGACGACATCACCCTCTCGGTCGGCCCCGGCGAGAAACTCCTGTCGTTTCTCGAGTCGAGTCTCGCGATCGCCCTCGCCGACCGCCCCGAAACGCCACCTCGCCCGGGGCTCGAGCGCCTCTCCCCGAGCGCCGATCCCGATATAACGGCGGTGAACGCGGCGTTCGCGCTCGCACTCGCGGAGCGACACGATCTCGTCGACGAGGACCACCGACTCTACGACCTCGCTCACGCGGCCGCGATGGACGCCCCAGAGATCGCGTTCGGGGGGTTCAAGCGTCGGTTCCGCGAACTTGCTTTCGAACCGGACGCGAGCACCTATCGTCAAGTGCTCGTCGACGCGACCCGTTCGTACGTCAGCGGCGACGGACCGGCCGCTGATTGACGGCGACGAGCGGTCTCGGTGTTTCGATTCACCGGACAAATCCGTCCGAACCCCGGTCCGACGACAGCCGCGTCCGGAACGGAAAACGCGCCGCTTCGACCCTAACATTTATTGTTTGAGGGCATTACTGTCTGTAACATACCAGTAATGATCGCGGGACAGGGCCGTGCGGAGACGAGCGAAGACGGCTTCTCCGACGAGCTATCGCGGTTAAAGCGCCACGGGGCGAGCATCCTCGTCGTCGGCTCCGTCCGACCCGACCATCGACGAGACACCTGCAGGCGGCTCCTGGGGCAGGGAGCGGAAAAGGCCCGCCGTCGCGTTCTCATCTCGACGACCAGCGAGACGAACCAGCTCTCGAAACTCGCCGGCGATGCCGACTCGGAGACGCTCTCGATGATCAGCTACGACGCCCAGGCACGCACCACCGCCGCGAGTCGTTCGACACCCGGTTCGTCCATCTCGTCGTCGCCGACCGAAGTCGACGCGCTGGCGGACCTCGGCCTGGCTCTCTCGAATGCGATCGACTCCTTCGAACACGACGCGAACGGACTCGAGCCCGCGGAACTCAGAGTCGGCGTCGACTCGGTGCTTCCGCTGCTCGAAGAGTACGGGAGACAACGGATCTTCAAGTTTCTCCACCTGACCAACGGACGAACGCGAGACGTCTGCGGGATGGCTCACTATCACCTTCCAGTGGAACCGACTGCCAGAATCGTCCCGGTGCTTTCGCCGCTGTTCGACGTGATCGTCGAACTTCGAGAACAGCACGGGGAGTACCAGGAACGATGGATGCTAGATGATGGAGCACACTCGTCCGGGTGGCTCTCGGTGACGACGAAATAGCGGCCCCGCGGTCCGTCCGTCGCGTTCAGATTCGGCGACTCACGACGGAACGGTCCAACGAACGCCACACCACCCGATCGTCAGTTTCAATGAAGCCGAAATTCGAGCCCAGCAGAACGGGAGTCGAGATTATCGATCCGATCGAACGGCACCGGTATCAGTTGACGGTTGGCGAGTCGATCTCGCTCGAGTCGGCTGACACCGATCAGATCGGATTCCCGACCGGATCGGTCGTACGGTTTACCGCACGGTCGATCGAATTACCGGCGACCGAGAGCATCATCGTCCGCGACGCCGACGGGATGATGATCGCCGAGGTACCCCCGACCGAACGGGTAGCGTTTCGGCCTGCCGAGTACACGCTAGATCTATCGGGCCCCATGAAGATATACGCCCGTATCGAAAGTGCATTGCGTATCTTTTCGGATGCCGACCGCACGTACGTCGCGTTCGACGGGGAGACGGATGTGATCCTCGGGGCACGATCGTTTCACGAACGGCCGGCCGGGACGATCACGACGACGGCAGACCCCGCCGATGTGATGGCGGCGGTGTCCATCTTTGGACAGGAACTGAAGACGACAACGCCCGAGCGGTCCTACTCGACACTCCGAGGCCATCCGCCACGCCTCGAACTCGGAAGCGAATTACACGTCCCCGACGAGTTCGACCGGGCCGACCACGGCGTTCGGATAGCCGTCCCGGACACGCTCCGTCACGTGTTCGTCGTCGCGCCACTCGCGTACTATCTCGGTGCCAGCGTCGGTCCCGGATCGAGACCCGAGATCGTCACCGACCGCGGGTACACCTACGCGCTCGATACCGCGGACGGGTTCGGATCGTCGGTGAGGCGCGCGTTGCGTCAGGTGTTCTTTCTCGATTGCGTCGTTCGGACCGAGGGCAAGACCCCGCTCGAACTGTACGAGCGGCAGGTGGTCGAACCGGCCCTCCCGTTCGACATCGCGACCGCGTACGACCAGTGTCTCGCCGAGCGACTCGAAACATATCTAGAGACGCCGTACTCCGCGGTGGAACCGCATCTTCCAGACTGGGGGTTCGAGACGAGACTCGAGCCGACCGCCGAGACGATCAGATTCCTCCCGTTTATCGCCAACGACCTCGCGATCGTCAGGACCGAAGCGAGCGAAACGGATCCGTCATCGCAGGAATCACGCGTCGAACGGGCGATCGAATCGTTCACTCGGAGCGATCCTGTCACCCGCGTTCGGACACGAACTGGTCGCGGTACCGAGACCGCCACCCCATCGACGGATCGGCTCCAGTTGTCCACCCTGCAGCAAGTCTGGACCGGTATCGACGACTCGGAGATCGTCAGCACCACCCCGCTCGGGGCGTACGAAAACAACGTGGGCCGGACGCCGAAGGACGGCCCGATCGAAATCGAATGTATCTGTAACGATTCGGATATGCGCACGGAACTCGAGAGCGTCAACGGGACGTACGGAACTCGCGAGGAGTTGCCCTTCGAAATCACGGACCACTACGACCTCACACGGGCCGAACTCGCGGACGTGCTGGCGATCGAGAGCGACTTTCTGCACTATATCGGCCACATCGACGACGCCGGATTTCAGTGTTCGGACGGGAAACTGGACGCCGCGACGGTCGATTCCGTCGGTGCGAAGGCGTTCTTGCTAAACGCGTGTCAGTCGCACGATCAGGGACTGGCCCTCGTCGCCGCTGGAAGCATCGGTGGAATCGTGACGCTCGGAAACGTCGCAAACAGTGGCGCAGTCGGAATCGGCAGTACGATCGCTCGATTGCTCAACCTCGGTTTCCCGCTCTACGCTGCACTGGATATCGCTCGCCAAGACAGCGTCGTGGGCCAGCAATACGTCATGGTTGGTGACGGGCGAACGACGATAGCGCAATCCGAAACCGGAATACCGAACGCGTGTATCGTTACCCGAAACGGGAACAGTATCGCTGCAGACGTACGCATGTATACGTCGGCGGAGATCAAACGAGGCTGTCTCTTTTCGCCGTATCTCGACCCGGTCACGTCGTACTACGTCCTGCCCCGAGCGACCGGACGACTTTCGGTGTCGGCATCGCAACTCGAGGAGTTTTTCGACCAGGGTCAATTCCCCGTTCTACTCGACGGATCGCTCCAGTGGAGCGAGGATATCCGACCGTCGGAGTCGTAGCGTCACGGTCCGGTGAACAACCCTCCGTTCGCTGCGATACCGAGTTCCACCCGCGCCCAGATACATAAAAAGCCGGCTATCCGTGGATTGCTTTTCACGTATTGAGTGAAATCCACCATAGTTTATCCGATACCTATCGCTATATGATAATGAATTTATTTTAATATCACATACAAAGCGATTATAATATCATCCTCTCCGTCAGTGATTAAAACTCGGCCAACTCGGGTCCAGTGGCGCGACGGACGGCGCCGGTCTCTCGACGGGCTCTCTCGCGTACGTGCCCGATATGAGATTCGCCGAACAATTCAGTGTAGACTAGATGTGTGGCGAGAGAAACGCCCCAGAAAATCGAGACGGCAGACGGATCGCGTTAGCGTGCGGCAGCCGCGACGCGCTCTTTTTCTTCTTTCTGACTGACGGCGTAGGTTTGGACGTCGTAGTTGGCCGCGCCGACGAGTTGGCTGGCGATCGCCTCCTCGACGGTCGTCGCCGTCTTGAACGAGTCGTTGTGAACGCCTTCGGCGAGGAATTTCAGCGCCTGATCGACGCGCCGCTGCGGGGCGACGTCGACGGCCTTCGGAACCGAGATGCCACCGTACTTGAGCCGGACGGTCTCTTCTCGCGGTGCCGCGTTCTCCACGGCCGTGACGAGAATCTGGATGGGGTTTTCCTCTGTGCGGTCGTGGATGAGCTCGAACGCATCACGGACGTAGTTGAGCGACTGCTGTTTTTTGCCCGTGTTCTCTTCGGTCTGCATCAACCGGTTGATGAAACGCTCGACGATCGAGACCTGGGACTTCTTGAACTGTTTGCTGGCGTGGCGACCCGCGGTGTGTGCGACCGGAGTTACGGTGATGTAACGCTCCGTCGATGGGTCGGCGTACTCGATTTCGTCGATATCCCACGTGCCGAAGAGCTTCGCCGATACGTCCGCACCGCCCGCTGGCGCATCCGGGTCCGGTTGGTCTTCTGCAGCCATGGTTATCGCACCGGTTTCTCCGCGTTCCCGCGGACGAGTTCCTTCATGGCGACGCCGTTTACCTTGTCCACTTTGTAGTTGACGCCGGAGAGGTCGCCCATCGCACGACCCTTCGCCCCACCGATCCCGGCGATGGTGACTTCGTCGTGTTCGTCGATGAACGAGATCGCACCGTCACCGGGACAGAAGGCGGTGACCTGCTTTCCGTTCTTGATCAGCTGAACCCGGACGCACTTTCGGATCGCCGAGTTGGGTTGTTTCGCTTCGATGCCGACCTTTTCGAGTACGATACCGCGGGCCTGTGGTGCACCCTCGAGCGGGTCGGACTTCTCACGAAGTCCGCGGGCGCGTCGCGCGTAGTCCGAGTCGGACCACCGCTGGTTCTGGCGGTCCTTCTTGAGCTTGCGCGCGGCGTATTTGCCGTTTGCCATAGTACCCGTCGCTATCCGACGGAGGCACTTAAGCAACCCGTTTCGAATCGGTATGACGGCTCGAGATAGCTCGACGTACCCCGCTCGCCGAATCTGAGGCCGTTTCGCCGGCTCGAGTTACGGACGGAGCAACGGGGAGCGCCGCTGTGCTCAGCGGAGGACCCCGAACGCGATCGGCGGAGACGGGCGGTGGTCGGTGCCTCGACGACGGACGCGATCGGACACAGATGGCACGAAACGGCGTCGACCGGGACCGAGAACCGCCGATGAACGAGAAACGGCGCTGGAAAACAGCCGCGAACGAGCGAAAACGGCGGTCAGGTGAGCTGGATGTCGTCGATGTCGAAATGGCGGGCGGCGAGGCGCCGTGCGGCGGTGATCGTCCGGCCGTTCGTCCCGATGGCGATGCCGCGGTCGCCTTCGGCGACCTCGACGTAGGCGACGACGTCGGTGTTCTCGCTGATGGTGACGTTGTAGACGGCCGCGGGTGCGAACGTATTCGCGACGAATTCCTCGGGGTCGTCCGCGTCTTCGACGAGCCGGACCTGCGCGTCGACACGTTCCTCGAACCGCTTGACCGTCCGGCCACCGGGGCCGATCGCGTCACTCATCCCGCCGGTTTCGACGACGATCACCAGCCGATCGCCGCCCTCGGTGACGAGACAATCTCGACCGTCGACGCCCGTGACCTCCTCGAACGCGGCGAGGAATCGCCGTGCGGCGTCGTCGAGGGTCACCCCCATCGATCAGTCGGCCTGACTGCCACCGGACGTGGTCGATCCCATCCGGAGGTCGACGTCGCCAGTGCCGAGTTTGATCGGCTTGCCGACGATAACGTTCTCCGTGACGCCGTCGAGTTCGTCGATCTCGCCGTGGATCGCTGCGTTGAGCAGGTGGTTGACCGTCACCTCGAACGCAGCACGAGCGAGGACCGACTCCTTCGAGCCCGAAATACCGTGGCGGCCGATCGACTCGATCTCGCCGCGGTTCGTCATGATGTCCGCGACGAGCATCAGGTGACGGACGTTTACGTCGTCGAGCCCCTGTTCGGCCAGCGTATTGTTCGTTTCCTCGATGATCGCCTCGCGAGCCGCCTCGATGCCGAGGTTCCGTCGAATCTCGTGAATGTTGTTGCACGTCGTCCGCGAGGCGTCGACGCCCTCGATTTCGAGGACGTCGCCGAACGCCGATCCCTCGGTGTAGAGGACGAATTCTTCGCCCTCGTCGAGTTCCTCGCGTCGGATAACGACCCTGGAGATGTCTTCGATACCTTTGAACGTGATGTCACGCAGTTCCTCGACGAGTTGCAGGAGGTCCCGATAGGAGGGCTCCTCGGGTCCGAACTCGATCCGAGTGCCCTGCTGGACCGTACTGACGCCGAGCGAGTCTTCGATGATCTCCGCGACCTCATCGGGCGTGATCATCCGCTCTTCCAAGGTGTCCTCGTTGAGCGAAATCTGGACGCGCATGTCCGCGACGTTCGTCGAGACGTCACCCAGCGCGAGGATCTTGGTCGCCTCGATCTTCCAGACGACTTCGTGGGCCCGCTCGCGTTCGGTGGCGTACTCGCCCTCGAGATACACGGTCATCATCGGCGTGTCGGGAGTCTTCCGGGCGTCGACCAGTTCGATCAGCCGCGGCAGCCCCTGGGTCACGTCGATTTCGGCGACCCCCGCGTAGTGGAACGTGTTCATCGTCAGCTGGGTGCCGGGTTCCCCGATCGACTGCGCCGAGACCGTCCCGACCGGGTCGAGCGGGTCGACCCGCGTGTCCAGGTAGCGAGTTTCGACCGCCTTCGCGAGTTCGTCCGCGTCCTCGACCGTTGCACCGTCACGGGCCTCGAGCGTCTCGTAGACCTCGTTTTTGAGCCGTCGCGGGAGGTCCGTGTCCTCGACGACCGCGATCGTGTCGTCGTCGACGGCGTAGTCGACCTCAGTCATCGGAGGTCACCTCCGTTCCCTCGGCGAGGCGATCGTCGGCGTGTTCCGAGAGGTTCGTCGGCCGCGGTCTCGAGCCGAGGAACTCCTGTTTTTCCGCCTCGGACTCGAACTCGGTGTCGAGAACCCGATCCGCGATCTGTGCGACGTCGATGTTGTTCTCGTCGCCGGAGGAGACCTTGACCGGCGAGGTGCCGTCCTCACCGAATTCGAACTGGACGATCGTGTCCGAGGTGTCGCGGACGGTGCCGTCGTACTGGGTCTCGAGTTCGGAGAGGGCGTTGATCAGCCGGCGCTGCAGGTAGCCGGACTTCGACGTTCGAACGGCAGTGTCGACCAGCCCCTCGCGGCCGCCCATCGCGTGGAAGAAGAATTCCCGCGGCGTCAGGCCGCTCGTATAGGAGTTCTCGACGAAGCCGTGTGCCTCGGCCGAGAGGTCGTCCGGCTCGTAGTGCGAGAGGGTTCGATCTTCGTATCCGCGATTGATTCGCTCGCCCCGAACCGCCTGTTGGCCGACGGCACCGGCCATCTGGGTCAGGTTGAGCATCGATCCGCGGGCGCCCGAGTTGGCCATGACGACGGCGGGGTTCTCGTCCGAGAAGTGTTCGTCGGCGATGTTCCCCGCGTTGTCACGCGCACGCGAGAGCGTCTGCATGATCTTCATCTCGAGCGTCTCGTCGATCGTCCGACCCGGGAGACTCTCGAGTTCGCCGCGTTCGTAGGCTTCGATCAGTTCCTCGACCCGGTCGTTGGCGTCGTCGATCGTCTCGTCGATTCGGGCCTGTGCCTCCTCGGGGATCGTCTCGTCGTCGATGCCGATCGAGAACCCGAAGTGCATGATCGCCCGCATCGCCAGCGTCGACACCTCGTTGATGAAGATCCGCGCACGCGTGTTGCCGTAGATCTTCGTGATCGTGTCGACGATCTCGCCGCCGAACTCGCCGACTTCGTCCTCGGCGATGGTTCCCTCGATCAACTGCCCGTCCTCGATGACCACCTGATCGCCGACGGTGCCGGTGAACTCGAGATTGAGGTCGTCGGGCAGGAGTTCGGAGAACACGTCGTACCCGGTCCAGAACGGCTCGCCCTCGTCGTCGATCCCGCTGGGGTCGGGCAGTTCGTCGATCCGGGTCGCCCGGAGGAGATCCAGCGCCTGTGTCTCGTTGAACCGTGGGTTGTCGTTGGTCAGCAGGTACATCCCGGAGATGTGGTCCTGAATGGCGCCGATGATGTTCTCGCCGAAGCGCGGGCTCAGAATTTGTTCCTGGACGCGCATGAGGACGCGCGCTTCGGCGCGAGCCTCCTCGTTTTGCAGCGCGTGCATGTTCATCTCGTCGCCGTCGAAGTCCGCGTTGTACGGCGGACAGACGACGGTGTTCAGGCGGAACGTCTTGTACGGCATGACCACGACCTCGTGGGCCATGATCGACATCCGGTGCAGCGACGGCTGGCGGTTGAAGATGACGATGTCGCCGTCGATGAGGTGACGGTTGACTTCCCAGCCGGCTTCGACCTTTTCGGCGAGTTGCTCGCAGTTCTTTTCGGTCACCTTCAGCCGTCTGCCGTCGGGCCGGCGGACGTAGTTCGCACCGGGGTGTCCCTCGGGGCCGTTCGAGACGAACCGGCGGGCGTCCGCCAGGTTTCGTTCCGTCACATTCATCGTCTGCGTCATCTCCTTTGCGACGCGGTCCGGAACGCCGACTTCGTTCAGCGAGAGGGTCGGGTCCGGCGAGATGACCGTCCGGGCGGAGAAGTTGACGCGCTTGCCCGACAGCGACCCGCGGAAGCGACCTTCCTTCCCCTTGAGCCGCTGGGAGAGGGTCTTGAGCGGCCGGCCGGAGCGGTGTCGCGCCGGCGGCGTCCCCGAAATCTCGTTGTCCATGAACGTCGTCACGTGGTACTGGAGCAGTTCCCAGAGGTCCTCGATGATCAGCTGGGGTGCGCCCGCCTCGCGATTCTCCATGAACCGCTGGTTGATCCGGATGATGTCGACCAGCTTGTGCGTGAGGTCGTCCTCAGATCGCTGGCCGTTGTCCAGCGTGATCGACGGTCGAGCGGTGACCGGCGGCACCGGCAGGACGGTGAGGATCATCCACTCGGGCCGAGAGCGCTCGGGGTTGATCCCCAGCACCTCGATGTCCTCGTCCGGGATGTTCTCGAACCAGTCCCTGATGTCCGAGGGCATCAGTTTGTTCGTATCCTCCTCGGTGAGATCGATGTCCAGGGCCTTCTCGATGGCCTTGCGCTGACTCTCCCGGGGCCGGAACGAACCGGAGAGAATCTCGTTGATCCGGGTCAGCTCGATGTCGGTCTTCTCGGCGAGTTCGTCGGGCGTCGTGCGATCGATGCCCGCCTCCTCGTCGCCCTGCATCGCGCCCGCGATGCGCTGGGAGTACTCGCTCGTGAGGACCTGTTGGACCTCGTAGTAGGTCGTCGGCTTCTCGTGGTCGATGTCGTACTGAATTTCGCCGCAGAACGGACACCGATCCTTCTTGCGCGCCTGTCGAATCGCGGCCTTGGTCACGTCGTTCAAGTCCCGACTCAGTTTCCGGGACTCCTCGAGTTGACCGCGGAATTCGTCCCGTTCGTCCTCCGTCAGCAGGAGCTTCGAACACTCCCGACAGGTGCCTCGCAGGAGCCGTCGGATGAGTTTCGTAAAGCCGACGTGGATGACCGGCGCCGCGAGTTCGATGTGGCCGAAGTGACCGTTACACGAACCCGAATGTTTCCCGCAGGTCTTGCACTCGAGGCCGGGGTCGATGACGCCCAGGCGCGGGTCCATGAGCCCCATGTCGATGGGGAAGCCGTCGTCGTCGTAGGTGTCGGCGGTGATGATCTTCGTCGCGCTCATCTCCCGATACTCCTCGGGCTCCATGAGCCCGAAGGAGATCGCTCCGATGTCTTTTGGTGTACTGTTTTGCATGATTTAGACGGCGTCCTCCAGTTCGAGTCGCGGCGCGATACCCAGCGCCTTCATCTCGTCTAGCAGGAGCTTGAAGGCGTAGCTCATCTCGATCTCGTGGATATCGGTCTCCTCGTCGCAGTTCGGACAGTAGACGCGCCGTTGTTCGACGTTTTCGACCGCGCTCATCCCGCAGTTCGCACAGACGTGAATGAACTCGCGGTCGGACTCGTCCAAGAGCCGTTCTTTCAGCGTCATGGCCGCCCCGTGGCCGATGAACACGTCGCGTTCCATCTCGCCGATACGGAGGCCACCCTCGCGGGCGCGCCCCTCGGTCGGCTGCCGGGTGAGCACCTGCACGGGTCCGCGCGAGCGGGCGTGCAGTTTGTTCGAAACCATGTGGTAGAGTTTCTGGTAGAAAATGACGCCGACGAAGATGTCGGCCTCGATCTTCTCTCCGGTGACCCCGGAGTACATGGTCTCCTTGCCCGCCGAATTGAACCCGGCGTCCTCGAGTCCACCGCGGAGTTCGTCCTTGTCTTCACCCAGGAACGGCGTCCCGTCGACGCGTCGCCCCTCCATCGCGCCGAGTTTGCCGCCGATCATCTCGAGGATGTGTCCGACGGTCATCCGCGACGGCAGCGCGTGGGGGTTCACGACGAGGTCGGGAACGACGCCCTCCTCGGTGAAGGGCATGTCCTCTTGCGGTGCGAGGTGGCCGACGACCCCCTTCTGGCCGTGGCGACTGGCGAACTTGTCCCCGAGTTCGGGGATGCGTTCGTCGCGCACGGAGACCTTCGAGAGCTTCGAGCCGTCTTCCCCCTCCATGAGGGTGACCGTGTCGACGATCCCCGACTCGCCCGAGCGCATGGTGACCGACGTTTCGCGGCGCTTCTGGGGCGAGAGACCGCCCATGTCGTCCGGTTCCTCGAGGAATCGCGGCGGACTCGTCTTGCCGAGCAGGACGGAGTTCTCGTCGACGTTCGTCTCGGGATTGACGAGGCCGTCCTCGTCGAGGTGATTGTACGCTTCCTCCCCGCGAGCGCCGCGAACGTCCTGGCTCGGGATCTCGAATCGGTCCTCCTGACCGCCCGGGTACCGACGTTCTTCACCCTCGTACGTCCGGAAGAAGTGCGATCTCGCGAGCGCGCGCTCGACGCTGGCTTTGTTCATGACCAGCGCGTCCTCGATGTTGAACCCCTCGTAGCTCATCACGGCGACGACGAAGTTCTGTGCCGCCGGCCGCTCGTCGTAGCCGATCTGCTCGGTCGTCTGGGTTTTCACCATCGAGAGCTGCGGGTAGTGAAGCAGGTGCTGGCGCGTGTCCGGCCGAATCCGGTAGTTCGCACTCGGCAGTCCGAGCGACTGCTTGATCATCCCCGCCCCCATCGTAATGCGGGGCGAGGCGTTGTGTTCGGGATACGGAATCATCCCCGCACCGATCGAGAAGATCAGCGACGGATCGATCTCGAGGTGCGTGTGCTTTTCCGTCAGGTCGTCCTCGTCGACGGCGACCAGAATGTCTTCTTCCTCTTCCGCGTCGATGAACTCGATGTAGCCGTGATCGACGAGGTCCTCGAACTCGAGGTCACCGTCGTGAAGCGCATCGATCTCCTGTTCGGAGATACGAGGTTCGCCGTCTTCGACGACCAGTAGCGGTCGCCGGGCCCGACCCGCGTCCGCGTTGACGATCACTTCGCGGGTGCGGTCTTTCACCGAAACGTTGACCATCTCGCTGACGTCGCCGATGCGACGCGCTTCGCGGATCTGTTCTGCGAGTTCGTGCGGATCGGGATGGGTCCCCACCAGCGACCCGTTGACGTAGACTTTCGCCTCTCGTTGTTGGCTGCTCATGATTGATTAGTCGTCCCCTGACGCTGTCGTCCGTTCGATTCCCTCGAGGCCGGGAATGCCCTCGACACCCATCGATGCCAGTTCGCGTTTGAGTTCCTGTTCGTCCTCGACGTTCTGGGAGAGCTCCATCGACTGCGCGAAGTTCTTCACCAGGCCACAGTTCGGTCCCTCCGGGGTCTCGGAGGGGCCGATACGTCCCCACTGGGTCGCGTGTAAGTCCCGCGCTTCGAAGTGCGGCTGCGAGCGTGACAGCGGACTGCGAAGGCGGCGCAAGTGGCTGAGTACCCCCATGAAGTCGGTCCGGTCGACCAGCTGGGAGACCCCGGAGCGACCCCCGACCCAGTTACCCGTCGCGATCGGATGCTCGAGCCGCTCGGTGAGGACGTCCGAGCGGACGACCGTGTTCACCGAGAGCTGCCGATTGCGCATGTTCGCTCGCTCGAGCTGGTACTTGACGTCCCGTGCGAGCTTGTTCAGCGCGGTCCGGAACAGGTCTTTCATCAGATCGCCGCTGACCTTCAGGCGCTTGTTCGCGTAGTGGTCCTTGTCGTCGGATTCGCGGCGGCCGAGCGCGAGTTCGAAGCAGGCCTCCGCCATCCGACAGAGGTAGTGGGCCTTGTTGATCCGGACGTCCTCCTCCTCGACGCCGTCCTCGTGGAGGTGCGGGAGAAGGTACCGGTCGATGACGTAGTTGGCCCGCTTGAGCTGG
Source organism: Natrinema caseinilyticum (assembly GCF_024227435.1). Lineage (GTDB taxonomy): Archaea > Halobacteriota > Halobacteria > Halobacteriales > Natrialbaceae > Natrinema > Natrinema caseinilyticum. Next base: position 2,677,209 of record NZ_CP100445.1, on the reverse strand, counting down.
TAGTTCTTCCCCTGGCCGGAGGCGACGCGCTTGCCAAGCGCCTCGATGGCTTGCTCTTCGGTCTGAACCTCCGCTTCCTCCAGGTTCTCGAGCATGTATTTGACGACTTCGGGGTCGTTCGAGACCTTGTGGACGATCTCTTCGTCGCTCTCGAGGCCGAGTGCTCGAACCAGCGTCACGAAGTTGATCGAGCCCGATACCGAAGGGAACGAGACCTCGAGCAGGCCGTCTCGAGTTCGCTCACACAGCACCAGCGCGCGGTAGCCCCGTCGTTGCGAGAAGGTCTTCGCGACCTGGATCTCGTCGCCGTACTTGGTGTCGTACTCGGCGAGGATCTTGTTCGGTGCGAGGTCTTCGCTGGTCATCAACACCCGCTCGGAGCCGTTGACGATGAAATAGCCGCCGGGATCGGCGGGGTCCTCACCGATTTCGATCAGCTCCTCGTCGGAGAAGCCGGCGATGTTGCACTTCTCTGAGCCGACCATGATGGGCATTCGACCGATCTTCGTCTCGGTAGAATCGACGACCCGCTGGTCGCCCTCTTCGCCCTTGACGATCGACATCTCCATGAACACCGGCGCCGAATAGGTGATGTTTCGAAGGCGGGCTTCCTGCGGATAGAGCAGTTCTTCCGAGCCGTCTGCCTCTCGAACCCGCGGGGTGACGACGCGGACGTCGCCCAGTTCGACGTGGACGGGCTCTTCGCCTTCCTTGTCGCCGATGTCCGTGTCGATCGTCGCCTTTTCGTCGACGACCTCCTGCATCCCCCGAGTGAGGAACGCGTTGAACGAGCGGTAGTGGTGTTCTGCGATCCGTTCCTTCGAGAAGTATTCGCGCGAAATCTCACGACGTTCGTCGCGGTTGAGTTCCATTGCCATTTATTCCACCACGAGTCGATACACGATCGCCTGTTCGGTCGTTCGCGAGTCCCGGACGATTTTGATGACGTCGCCGATCTCTGCGTCGTCCGGCAAGGCTGGGTCGTTTCGTTTGATCTTCGGTAAGTCTGTACGGTCGATATCGTATTCCTCGAGCACGTCCTCGAGGACGTCCTCCTCGAGAACGGTGTGCTCGGGAACCAGGTCGTGTTGGCTTACGTCTACCATGGATTGGTGTGGGTGTGCGTGTTGGCTATCGGGAGAGAAGCGGCTGTCACGAGATACTACAGGCAGATAGCGGCGGGAGGCATTTAACGGTTACTAAGTCGACGCACAAGCGGAGCTATCCGGCCGGGGCGGACCTGACCGGGGCGGACGATCACACTCGTGAGTATCCGGTTCTCGGTTATATTCCTTGTGGGTCGTGCGAGAGAGTAACACGATGAGCCCGGGACGTGGCGCTCTCGAGGCGGGGCCGTGGCGCGATTGGACGTACCACACGGGACCCGATTGAAAAGCCTTAATACCACCACCGGGTAACGATGAGTCGGAAGCCCGGGTGGTGTAGTGGCCCATCATACGACCCTGTCACGGTCGTGACGCGGGTTCAAATCCCGCCTCGGGCGTATTTTACGGCGAACAACACCGTGAGTCGCATCCGTTCGCGATCGATCTCAGCGAGCACCGCATCCGATGCCCGCCACCGGTCAGGTAGTTCAAATCCCGCCTCGAGCCCTTTCTGCTGACGCTAAATTGTGAGTGAACAGTGACGAACGAGCCCCGACGTCAGCAAAACGGTAACCGGTCACCGGCCGAGACGAACGGTTATCGCGAAGTACCGACTCTGTTGGTGGCCACCGAAACGAGGAGGGAACAAAACCCTTAATACTCCGACCCGGAAACGGAGAGTTGCAAGCCCGGGTGGTGTAGTGGCCCATCATACGACCCTGTCACGGTCGTGACGCGGGTTCAAATCCCGCCTCGGGCGTATTTTACGGCGAACAACACCGTGAGTCGTATCCGTTCGCGATCGACCTCAGCGAGCTCCGCATCCGGGTGCTCGCCACCCGTGAGCGGATCCACGATTTGGAGAGAAACCGTACGAAATTATGTTCCGGCCAGATAGATTTCAATTAGAAGAAGAGTGAATACTAAACAGACCGGCGACGAGACTGAAGCACGTATTCTCGCGGCGCTTATCGCAGACGGGTACTCCGTCTCCGTTCCGTTCGGTGATAACGATAAGTACGATCTCGTGGTAGATACGGGAACGGAGTTGCTTCGCGTACAGTGCAAAACGGGATGGATCGAAGGCGACGTCGTTCGATTCAAAACGACCAGTAAAACGACTGCCGACGGCGAGACGACGATGGAGAGCTACGACGGCTCGATCGACGCGTTCGCCGTCCGATGTAAGGAAACCGACGAACTGTACTGGGTGCCGATAGAAGATACCGGAAAGAAAAGTACGTACCTGCGATTGACCGAACCCGAAATCGATCATCCGAGTGTCAATCGAGCCGACACGTATCGGTTCGAGGTCCGCTTACCGTAATCGGATTCGAGTTACAGTATATCGGCGGATATCGTTCCGAGTCCCAGTGGCGACTGGCAAGACGCTGCCGAAGGCAGCGGTCCAGTCCTCGAGCATCCCGTCGGATCGATCGCGTTTGATTAAAGAATTAGTAACCGAAGATATTGAATCCTAATATATTAGTATCACCGCGTTACCTCGATAGATAACCCGGCGATCGGGGAGGCGGATGTCGCCAGAACAGTCGCTCGCCGGTTCAGCGGACAATGTCACAACCGATAACAGTACTCGTCGTCGACAACGAACCCGATTTCGCCGACCTCGCCGGTGAGATGTTAGAGCGCGAGCGCGAATCGATCGTCACCGTGTCGGCGACGGACGGCGCGCAAGCGCTCGAGGAACTCGAGCGTCGGGAAGTCGATTGTATCGTCAGCGATTACGAGATGCCGGAGATGTCGGGCCTGGAGTTACTCGAGACGATCCGAGCGGACGATCCCGATTTCCCGTTTATCCTGTTTACGGGACGCGGCTCGGAAGAGATCGCCAGTGAGGCGATCGCGGCCGGCGTGACGCAGTATCTCCAGAAGGGGTCGGGGAAGGAGCAGTACGCGCTGCTGGCGAACCAGATCACGAACGCCGTCTCCCAGTATCGGACGGAGACGGAGCTTCGAGAGAGCGAGCGGCGCTACGAGCGGACGCTGACTACGCTACACGAGACCACGCGGGACCTGATGAGAGGGGAGACCAAAGACGAAATCTATCGGTCGGCGGTCGAAACGGCCGGCGAGATTCTCGACGTGGCGGTCGCGGCGGCCTACGCGTTCGAGCCGACGGCCGGCGTGCTCGAGCATGCCGCATCGACGCGCCAGTCCCCGGATCGGGCCGATCCGGAGATGACGTTCGATCGGGGAGAGGGCCTCGTCTGGGAGGTCTTTTCGGAAGGAGAAAGCGCCTACTACGAGGACGTGACGCGCGAGGACAGCGAGGGAGGAGGGGCCCCTCGAGCGGACGGCGAAGCCGCCGATGGCGTCGAAGCGGCGACGACGGCGAGTCGGAGTGAACTAATCGTCCCGCTCGGGACCCACGGCGTACTGGTCGCCGGAACCGGAGACGTAGACGGGTTCGACGAGACGATGACGGAACTGTTACACATTCTGGCGGCCAACACCGAAGCCGCGCTGGATCGGGCCGAACGCGAGCAGTTGCTTCGCGATCACGACCGGACGCTCACACGACAGAACGAGGAGTTGACCCGCCTCAACCACACGAACGAGATCGTTCGAGAGATCAATCACGGCGTCGCGCAGGCGTCGACTCGCGACGCGATCGAGGAGACGGTGTGCGAACGCCTGGCCGGGACGGACCGCTATCGCTTCGCCTGGATCGCCGCGAGCGACGACGATCCGCCGGCGCCGACCGCGTGGGCCGGAGTCGACGCGGCCTACATCGACAGGATCCGCGGGGATGGATCCAGTGCGCCGGAGGTTTCGCTAGTCGGCGACGTCCTCGACACGGGAACGGTCGGGCTGGTTCGGGACGTTCTCGAGGACGAGAAGTGGCAAACGCGGCGCAAAGAAGCGTTGACCTACGGCTATCAGACGGTGCTCGGTGTGCCGTTGATCGCCGACGAGCGCCGGTACGGCGTGCTGGTAGTCCACGTCTCGGGGGCCGATTCGATGGGCGAGGGGGAGCGCGAGGTGCTTGCGGAACTCGGGGAGACGATCGGCCACGCGATCCGATCGGTCGAGCGGACGCGAGCGATGGTCACGGACAGCCGGCTCGAACTCGAACTCGCCGTCGGGGATTCGCGGCTACTGCTCAATCGACTCTCGAAGCAGCTTCCCGGAACCGAGCAGATAACGCTCGAGGGCGTCGTGGACCGCGGCGAGGAGGGAATCGTGCTGTTCGTCAGCGCACCGGCGACGGCAGACCTCGCGTCGCTCGAGGCGTCGTGGGCGACGATCGAGACGCTCTCGGTGGTTTCGGAAGGGGACGAAGAAACGCTGTTCGAGCTGACGGTGGTATCGACGCCGTTTCTCGACGTCCTGCGGACGTACGACGTGCAGATGCGGATGGCGACGGCCGAGAGCGGCACGTCGAGGATCGTTCTCGAGGTCCCACAGCGGGTCGAAACGCGATCGTTGGTCGAAGCGATCAGGGAAGAGTATCCAGAAACGGACCTGGTCGCCAAACGGGAGACGACGCGCACGCGGTCTGCACGGCAGCTCGATACCTATCTCGCCGAGAAGCTCACCGACAAGCAGTTCGAAGCACTGCAGGCGGCCCACTACAGCGGGTTCTTCGAATGGCCGCGGGAGACCACGGGGGAGGATCTCGCGGACGCGCTCGACGTGTCGGCGCCGACGTATCACTATCACCTCCGGGCGGCCGAGCGAAAACTCGTGACACTGGCCTTCGACAGAGAATTTAATTAATTAGAGTCGTTCCAGGTAACCACACATACAGTTAGAAGCTATACTTAATCACTATCCGTTCGTACGAGTAGATGGCGATCTGAGATAGACTGTCGCCACCCCCAATCCCCCCACCCCCCTTTCCTGGAATCCACTGGCAACAGAGAAACCCGTTCGTCAGCTCGCCCGACGATCGATCCGTCGAGACGATTCTCTGCCAAGCGCCGAAAGTAGTCCTCGACGAACGAAGCCGTCGTCGTAGACGATTGCTCTCGAGTCGCAGTCTCAGTCAGCGACGGAATCTTCGTCGACGAGAGGCAATCGGGGGTGCAATCAGCGACTCCGGGGCGATTGGTCCGATCCGGTTGCTAATTAAATAGAGTGGTTTTCAACAAATCACTAAATGATTGTAAACCATAGTTAACCATCCGCGGCCCGTACAGATAGATGGCGATCTGAGATAGACTGTCGCCACCCCATCCCCCCATCCCCTCATCCCCCCATCCCCCTTTCCGTACTTCACAGAAATGCAAAGCGGATGCCGCGGAGTCGTTCGAAAGTCCCAGATTCGGTTACCCTCTTCCAGAGACGGGGACTACTGTCAGCGAGCTATCGCGGCTGGATGACCGCGACGGTGACCGCCCGCGGAGTCGGTCGGTGGGCGAGTAACCGTCGCGACCACGCGTCTCTCGACGCTTCAATCCGGAACCGAACCACTACACGACCGCTATCGCGAGCGACTTCGCTGTGACTGCGTGTCGCTCGTCTCGTCCCATTCGATCCAGTGTTGTTCCCAGCCGCGGTGAGATTCCGCCCGTCGCTGCGCTCGTTCGCGGTCTTCCCGTTCCATTCGATTCCGTTCGACGGCCCCCGACTGCTCGCCGTCGACCAGCAGCGGATCGAACGAAACGGCGTCGAACTGGTCACGCTCACCGTCGGCCGAGATGGCCTCGAGCCGTTGGTTCCGGGTCCCGCGGGGAAAGACCAACCGGCCACCGTCGGCTAATTGCGCGAGTAGCGCACGAGGCGGGTCGACGGTTGCCGCCTCGAGGAGGATCCGGTCGAACGGCGCGTACTCGGGAAATCCGTTCGCGCCGTCGCGACAGTCGACGAGAACGCCATCGTAGCCGGCTTCGGCGAGATTGCCACGCGCTCGGACGACCAGCGGCCTGGAGATATCGACGGCGTGAACGTTAGTCTCACCGACGAGTTCGGCGGCGACGGCGGCCGTGTAGCCGACGCCGACGCCGACGATCAGGACGGTCTCGTCGTCGTCGAGGGCGAGCGCCTGGAGCAACCGAGCGGCCGTCCGTGGTGCGAGGACGCGAGTACCGAGTGCCTCGTGTTCGCGGTCCGCGTAGGCCGTTCGCTCGTCATCGACGAACGCGTGGCGGGGGACGTCCCGCATCGCGACGGCCACGTTTTCGTCGACGAGGACGTTTTTGGGGGCGGCCTCGAGGCCGTCGACCATGTCCTCTCGCAGTACCGCGGGGTCCATACGCCAGCTATCGCACCGGCAGTTATCAATGGCGCGCTTGCGGAGTTGGCCGGCGACCGACCCACGCGATCCGTAAGAAACCGGCGCGTTCGGCCCGCTCGAGCGAGCAGCGAACGGCGACGACAAGCGGCGGTGGCCAGTCGCGACGGCTATCGAAGGTCTATCAGATACTGAAAAGGTGACGGACACGGAACGGGTGGCTACCACCGCGGTCCGGTGGGGGTCACGCGCGGCCCGTCACCAGGCGGACCAGGCGGTGCTCTGCTCGTCGTAGGCGTACACCCGCTTTATGTCCTTCGCGAAGGCGACGTCGCCCTCGAGTTCGAAGCGGTCACGTTCGTACCCCGCGGCGTCGTCCCGGACGACGAAGGCGTCGATTTCGAACTCCTCGTCGCCGAACGACTCGACCGCGCCGACCTCGAACTCGTAGTCGCCGGGAACGTGGACGGTGATGCTTCGGCTGTCGTCTCGCGAGCCGTCCTGTGGATGGACGGTGACGTTGACGGCCACGTTATCGACCTCGCGGGTCCAGACGGTCTCGATTTCGTCTACGGGGGCCGAGTCGACACGGCGCTGGCCGTCGAGTTCGACGCTCGTGACGCGAACGGTCGAGAGGACCGCCTCGGTCTCGAGGATGAACTCGTCGCCGACCTCGATCGATTCGTCTTCCGGGGTCGTGACGTTCGCCGTGAAGGACTCGCCACCCTGGGAGACGACGACGTCGAGGGTCACCTCGCGTTCGGTGTCGGGCTGAATCTTGTGGACGTGACCGCACTCGCTGCATCGAACGGTCAAGTTCCCGCCGCCCGCCGTCAGTACCTCGTGGACCGTCTCGAGGTCCGGCGAGCAGGAGGGACAGGGCGCTGGAACCCGATCCGGTGTCTCGTTCATAGGCCACGATACGTACTACGTACCTAAAAGGAGATTGAACCCGACCTCGTTCCGCCGAATCGCGTCGACAGACGGGACCTGTCCCGACGGTCTTCGATCCGCCCTGAGAAGTATAGTAGCCGTCGAAACGATTCACTCACCGCTCGCAGCGAGGCGGCCAGCGAAGGCTCGCTGGCCGCGAACACGCGATCGGGGCGTACATGGACTTTCGACGGCTACTATACGTTCCTGCCGGCATCGCGCGCCCCACGTGCACTCCGAAGCAGTTCCCTCGACCGCGTAACGGACGTCGGAGAGTTCGATTTTCCCGACACGTCGTGGTGTTCGGGAGCGTGGCGGCTCCGGCGGTCCCAATTCGATCCGAGCGCTGTCGCGGCACCCGAATCGGCGACACGAAATCGGCCGACGCCATGACGATTCAGTCGTCCGACACGGGAAGGTCGATCGGGGTGTCGTCGGCGAAGACCGTCGGCTCACGGATAATCCCGTCGAGGTGGATCGGCGCGTCCGTCTCACCGCCGATTCCCGCGTCGTCGCCGATCGCGATGTGGACGGTCCCCCCGGCTTTCTCGTCCAGCAGAACCGACCCGACGAGGTCGGTGACTGCGACGTTCGTCCCGATACCGAGTTCGGCCAGGTTGTACGCCGCGTCGCCGACCGCCTCGGCTGCGTCCGCGACTTCCTGGCGAATTTCGTCGTCGGAGATTCGGGTGACGAAGCCGTCTTCGACCTCGAAAGAGAGGGTCCGGCCGTCCTCGAGCAGACCGTGGGGCATCATCGTTCCGTCGACGACGAACGTCCCGTCGGCGGTCGCCGGGCTGATAAACACCTCGCCGGCCGGCAAGTTGGACATCGAACCCGGCTCGTGGACGATACCGGTATCCGAGAGCCACTCCCGGTCGCCGACACCGAACGTGATGTCCGTTCCGGAATCGGTCGTGACGCGGATTTCATCGGCTCCGGCGACCTGCTCGCGGACCGCATCGCACGTCGCCGCGATCGAGTCGTAATCGGCGTCGAGTCCCGTCGTGAAGACGTCTTCGGTGATCCCCGGAAGCGTCGCGACCCGCGCCCCGGCCTCGTTGGCCTCGGTCCGGGCGCGGGTGTGACTCAGGCTCTTCGTCGTCGGCGCGAGCACTACGTCGGCGCCGGCCATCGCCGCCGCAACGGGTGCTGGCGGTTCGCCGCCGTGAGTCTCGCCCGGTGGATACCGAACGATAACCGCATCGTCGGTACTCTCGCTCGCCACCTCGTACAGCGCCGTTCCGATCGGTTCACGCTCGTCGTCGGTGACGATCGCACACGACTCTCCTGGCTCGAGGCTCAGACACTGATGGACGGCCGTCTCCGCCGCAGCTCGCAGTCCTGGCATACGTGGCCGTGCGGTGAGCGAGCCGATATGTCTTGTCTTCGAGTCGGCTCGACGCCCCGCGCTCAAATTCGGGCCGCGCTCGTATCGGCCGTGGAGAGCGAACCGGATCGAACGGGTGGTGTCAACGAGTGTCGAGATCGGCCTCGAGAGCGATCGAAAACTCCGATACGAGTAAAAATCGCCTGAGAGACCTCGAAACGATTATCCCGCTCGGTGGATCACTGCGAGTACATGCAACAGGTCGCCATTAACGGCTACGGCACGATCGGTAAACGCGTCGCGGACGCCGTCCGACGGCAACCCGATATGGAAGTGCTGGGCGTCGCGAAGACGCGGCCGAACTTCGAGGCCGAAACAGCGATCGAGAAGGGGTTTCCGCTCTATGCGGCCGTCGAAGAGCGGGCCGATCAGTTCGACGAGGCCGGCCTCGAGATCGCCGGCCCCGTCGAGGATCTCGTGGACGCAGCGGACGTCGTCGTCGACGCGACGCCGTCGGGAATCGGCGCCCAAAACAAGGACCTCTACGAGGAGTACGATACGCCCGCGCTCTACCAGGGCGGCGAGGACGCCGAAATCGCCGACGTGAGTTTCAACGCGCGCTCGAACTTCGAAAACGCAGTCGACGCCGATCACGTCCGCGTCGTCTCCTGTAACACGACCGGCCTCTCGCGGGTTATCGCACCGCTGCAGGAAGCCTACGGCGTCGAGAAGGTCCGCGCGACGCTCGTCCGTCGCGGCGGCGACCCCGGTCAAACCGATCGCGGCCCGATCAACGACATCCTCCCGGACCCGGTGACGGTTCCGTCTCACCACGGTCCCGACGTCGAGACCATCTTTCCCGACCTCGACATCGACACCCTCGGGATGAAGGTGCCCGCGACGCAGATGCACATGCACAGCCTGAACGTCACGCTCGAGGCCGACGTCGACGCAGCGGACGTCCGCGAACTGTTCGCGGCGGAGTCGCGCCTGTTCCTCATCCCCGAGCGCATGACCATCGACGGCAGCGGCAAACTCAAAGAGTACGCGCTGGACGTGGGCCGACCGCGCGGCGACCTCTGGGAGAACTGCATCTGGGAGGAATCCATCTCCACCGTCGACACCGACCTCTACCTGTTCCAGGGAATCCACCAGGAGTCGGACGTCGTGCCGGAGAACATCGACGCGATCCGCGCGGTGACCGGCGGCGCCGACGCCGAAGAGAGTATCGAGACGACCGACGAGACGCTCGGAATCGGCCTCTAGGATCGCGACAGACCGTCAGACCGGCTCGCAGCCGATCGGTCGTTCCTATAGCGACGACAGAAAGTTTTTGCCAGCGGACACCCTAGGTGGCCTCATGCGACGAGACGACCGCGACGAACCTTTCGACGACCTGTTTCGCGAAATCGAGCGGATGATGAACGAGATGATGAACGGACCGGATACGAACGTCGATTTCGACTCCTCGAGCACCGTCGACAGCGGGTTCGGAATGGACACGCACGTCGACATCCACGAAACCAGCGACGAGGTCCGCGTCGTCGCCGACCTCCCGGGCGTCGAGAAGGACAACATCGAACTCGAATGCGACGGTAAGACGCTGACAATCTCCGCGGAGAGCGAACACCGCCAGTACGACGAGCGCGTCTCGCTGCCGACCCGCGTCAACGAACACACCGCCGCCGCGACCTACAACAACGGCGTCCTCGAAGTCGTCTTCGACCCCGCCGAGCAGTCCTCGGACATCAGTCTCGAGTGATCGATCAGTCGCGGTCGAATACGCTCGGTTTCACCGTCGATCGGCAACGCCCCGTATCGTAGCCGCGAGTCGGTCGTAAAATTTCGGTTCGTACTTCGTTTCTTCGTCGATCGTCGGTCGAGCGTTCGTCTCGTTGACCACCAGTTTGTCGTCGGTTGCGAGCAGATCCACGCCGAGGAACGGAACCTCGAGTTCGTCGGCCACCGACTCGGCGAGGTCGCGCCACGGATCGGGGAGATCGACCCCGGTCGCCACGGCGCCGCGGTGAACGTTGTGTTTCCACTGCCCCTCACGGACCGCCTCGTCGGGGAGTCGCCGCTCGACCGCCCCGACGTACGCTCCGTCGAGTACCATCACGCGGTAGTCGGTCGCGTTCGGGAGGTATTCCTGGACCAGAAACGACCGGTCGCCCGTCGCCCGGTAATCGTGGACCAGCGAGAGGTAGTCACAGATCCCCAGAAACGAGTCCAGATCGTGCGCCTTCGCGACGCCGACGCCGCGGGTCGTCGAGTTCGGTTTGACCACGACCGGGGGATCGAACCGATCGAAAACCGCCGTCAGTTCGGCTTCGGACACGTCGTTCGAGACGTACACGGAGTCGGGAACCGGAAGCGACGCGCGGTCGAGTCGTGCCAGCACACCGGCTTTGTTCCGCGAGGTCAACACTGCCTCGTGGTCGTTGAGCCACGGGACCGCGAGCAGTGCATCGGCGACTCCACCCTCCATCAGTCGGCCCGGGTACACGAAGCCGACGTCGTACGCGTCGGGCTCCCAGGGCGGATCTCGGAGGGCGACCGTTCGCTCGCGCACGGGCACGTGATGAACTCGGATTCCGCGTTCGGCCAGCGGCTCTCGCATCCGCTCGAACGTCTCCTGATCGTTCGCGACCGCGAGATCGATCATACGCGGTAGTCGGGAACAGAGGGGCAAAAAGGTGCTCGAGACGGCGATTTCGGAATCGGACGCGGTTGCCGGAAGTGCGTCTCTCGCAGTTGCTCGAGACGCACGGCTCGAGGGCGCGCACGACTCGAGGGAAGGACAGTACCCGCTACCGACCCGCGAGCGAACGACCGTTTACGCGATGAGTTCTTCTTCGCCCTTCTCGACGACGACGCGACACGGCGGCGAAATCTTGTTGTACGCGCGCCGGAGCGCGTCCTTGGCGAAGTCGGCGTCGTCGACGTCACACCAGATGGTGAAGATCCGCTCGCCCGCGTCGATGCGGGCGGCGGTGCCGACGATCTTCCCGAAGGCCTGACGCATCCCGTCGGACACACGGTCCGCCCCCGCGCCCGTCGCCTGTTTGTTCTCCCGAATAACGTGGTGGGGGAACTTTCGCAGGATCATCTTGTAGTTGCCCTCCCCCGCGTTTTTCAGCATGTGACGGTTCGCGGACAGGCGCGAGGCCTCGAGCGAGCCGTGGCGGATCTGGACTTCTTCTTCGGTGACGAGGCTGATCTGGACGGGGTAGTCGTCGGGGTCTGCCTTGACGTCGCCCATCTTGTGCTGTGCGATCTTCGATCCCGGGATGCCAGTAATGTACTCGCGGCGAGTGTACGCCGGTTTACTGATTTCCCGATACATGGAGGCGGGTTTGTCGGACATGGTTGTGATTACTTACGAAAACGCAGGCCCACCGCGCGGATAAAGGCTTCGAAGCGCCGCGTCCGCCGGTTTGAGAACGCCGGCGTGTTCTCTCGAGCGAACTGGGTCTCCATCAAGACCGACTGGCCATCGCGTTCGGTCGTGGGTGCGATGTGGCGGGCCGAACGAACGACGCAGGCGATCGGTCGGGTGCCGGAGCGAGCGCGTGCCAGGAGTGACGGCCGGATCGAGCGCGTACCGAAGCGAGCGCGTGATCGCTGTGAGAGATGCGGCGGCGCCGTCGGCTTCGATTCGCGAGGACGTACTCGATGTCGCCGTGTCGGTCCGTTCGATCAGCCCCTGACTCGAGAGCGATGCGAGCACGCTCAGAAAGCGGTCGCGGTCCTCGCGACGGAGCATGCGAAGAGACCACGTTCGACGAGGCGAAGGGGCGCAAAATACCGGGAACCGGCGGCGTGCTTAAGGTTCCGCCGCCGAAAGTAGACGGTATGAGGAGTTTTCGGATCGGCTCGCTGTTCGGCATTCCGATCAAGCTCGATCTCACGTTCTTGCTCGTCCTCCCGCTGTTCGCGTATCTCATCGGAGCGGAGATCGGGGAGGTTTCGGAGATCCTGAACGACGTGCTCGATGCGGGAATCGAGGTGGCCGCCGTCACCGGTGGGTCGACCCCGTGGTTACTGGGGCTGGCTGCAGCGGTCGGTCTGTTCGTCGGCGTCGTCCTCCACGAACTCGGTCACTCGTTGACCGCCCGGCGGTACGGATTTCCGATCGACTCGATCACGCTCTGGCTGTTCGGCGGAATCGCCGCGTTCACCGAAATGCCCGAGGATTGGCGCCAGGAACTCAATATCGCGATCGCGGGGCCGATCGTCAGCGTGCTGGTCGGCATCGGCTCGTACGCGCTGTTCTCCGTCACCCCCGTCTCTCTCGACGGCGTGCGGTTCGTCCTCGGCTATCTCGCCATTCTGAACGTCGCACTCGCCGTCTTCAACATGCTTCCGGCGTTTCCGATGGACGGTGGGCGGGTACTCCGAGCGCTGCTCGCTCGCAGCAAACCCTACGCGAAGGCGACCCAGCAGGCCGCCAGCGTCGGGAAGCTGTTCGCCGTCTTCATGGGCCTGATGGGCCTCTTTTCGGGGAATATCATCCTCATCGGCGTCGCCTTCTTCGTCTTCATCGCCGCCTCGAGCGAGGCCCAACAGGTGACGATGAAAGCCGCCTTTCAGGACGTCACCGTCGGCGACATCATGACTCCCGCGGACGAACTGCACACCGTCGAACCGGAGACGTCGGTGGCGGAGCTAATACGACGGATGTTCAGCGAACGGCACACCGGCTATCCGGTCGTCGACGGCGGTGCGTTCGAGGGCGAGCGACTCGTCGGCCTCGTGACGCTCTCCGACGCCCGCGAGGTCCAGCCGGTGGAACGCGACGCCTACACCGTCGCCGACGTGATGACGTCCGATCTGCAGACGATCACGTCCGATTCGGACGCGATGACCGCGATCGAACGGATGCAAGAACACGGGATCGGTCGGTTGCTCGTCGTCGACCAGGGAGACCGGTTCGCCGGCCGATCGGGCGACGACGAGCAACCGACGCGGGACGAAGACGGGGATCTCGTGGGACTGATCTCGCGGAGCGACGTCATGACCGCCCTCGACATCGTCCAGCAAAGCGGTTCGGTGACCCCCTCGAGCCGCCCGAAGACCGCGAACTGACCGCGAGGCCGCATCGAGGACGTCGCATCCGAAGCGATGCTCCCGGGCGAAACGCCCGTTTCACCTTCCGATACCAATATTCTTAACCGCGACCGGGGCCGAGGCTGGGCCGATGCAACCGGCCATCGAGACCGTCGACCTCGTAAAGGAGTACGGCGATCTACGCGCTCTGCAGGGACTGTCGTTGAGCGTCGACCAGGGCGAATTTTTCGGCCTGCTCGGGCCCAACGGGGCGGGCAAGACGACGTTCATCAACACGCTGGTCGGACTGGTCCGCAAAACCGGCGGCGAGGCGCGGGTCTTCGGCTACGACGTGGAGACCGACTACCGGCAGGCCCGCGATTCGATCGGTCTCGCCCCGCAGGAGTTTAACGTCGACCGGTTCTTTCCGATACGCGAAGTGTTGCAACATAAGGCCGGCTACCACGGTATCCCCGAGGACGAGGCCGCCGAGCGGGCCGACGAGGTTCTCAAACGGGTGGGCATCTACGACAAGCGAAACGAGCGCTTCGATTGGCTCTCCGGCGGCATGAAACGGCGGCTGTTGCTCGCTCGAGCGCTGGTAACGGACCCGGATCTGCTGATCCTGGACGAACCGACCGCGGGCGTGGACGTCCAACTGCGACACGACCTCTGGGAACTCGTCACCGAACTCAACGACGAGGGAACGACGATCCTGCTGACGACCCACTACATCGAGGAGGCCGAACGCCTCTGCGATCGGGTGGCGATCGTGAACGAGGGTCGGAAGGTAACCGTCGCGACGCCGGACGAACTGAAAGGGCGCGGCACCGACACCATCGCCGTCGCGCTCGAGTCGGCTCCCGCCAGCGCCCCCGATCTCGGGGGGTACGCCCACGAAACGACGGTCGCCGGCGACCGCCTCGAGGTCCGCGTCGACGACGGTGGTTCGACCGCACCGCGACTGCTCAACGATCTCGAGGCGAGGGGCTACGAGATCGTCGACCTCGAGATCGCTCGGACCTCGCTCGAGGAGATCTTCGTCGACCTGACCGAGCGCGACGACCGGACCGTCACCCGGTCCGAAGCGGAGGCCGGGAGCGACGGCGACGAACCGGACGCGGACCGGGAACGGAAGCGAAAGCGAAAACAGGAAGGGGTGGCCTGATGCTCTCGGTCGGGTTCCGCGCGCTCTTCCGACGCGAGGTATTGCGGTTCGTCCGCCGGCCAAAGAACACGTTCATGCCGCCGGCGATCACGAACGTCCTCTATTTCGCCGTCTTCGGGGTCATCCTCGGCAACCGGATCGATCAGATCGCGGGGTACGACTACATCCTCTTTATCGTGCCCGGGCTCGTCGTGCTGGGCGCGATTTCGAACGCCTTCGAGAACGCCTCGTTCTCGATCTTCCACGGCAGGTGGAACGAGTACATCCACGAGACGCTCACCTCGCCGCTCTCGTACGTCGAGATGGTCGTCGCGTACGTCGGTGCCAGTGCGGTACGGGGACTGATCGTCGGCGTCATCATCGCGATCATCGGGCGGCTGTTCGTTCCGATCAGTATGGAACACGGACTGTATCTCGTCGTCACGATGATCGTCATCACGGCGCTGTTCGCCGGACTCGGCATCATCGGCGGCCTCGTCGCTCGAGATTTCGACGACCTGACGGTGATGAATCAGTTCATCCTCCGGCCGCTGGTGTTCTTCGGCGCCGTCTTCTACTCGCTCGAGACGTTCGATCAGGCGTGGCAGGTGAACCTGTCCCTGGTGAACCCGATGGTCTACATGGTCGACAGCGTCAGGTACGGACTGCTCGGCCACTCCGATCTGATCGCGGTCGGCATCTTACCGGCCCCCTACGCCGACTTCGCACCGGTCGTCTCGCTCGGGGTGCTCGCGCTCGGGTGCGCACTCGTTCTGGCGGTCGACGTCTACCTGTTCAAGACCGGATACGGACTGACGGACTGACGGACTGACGGACTGACCGTCCGTATCGAATCCGATACCACGTCGAAGGCGTCGTGCTGGTTACGCCTCTCGCTCGGAGACCTTGACCAGTTGCTTGCCGATGTTTTCGCCTTCGAACAGCCCGAGGAACGCGTCCGGTGCGTTCTCGAAGCCGTCGACGACGTTCTCGCGGTAGCGGATTTCGTCCTCGCGAACGAACCGGGAGAGTCGCTGAAGCGCCTCGCCCCAGCGGTCCTGGTAGTCGCTGACGAGGAGCCCCTCGACTTTCGCTCGAGTCTGGATGAGCTGGGCGAGCTTTCGGGGGCCGGTCGGCACCTCGGTCGCGTTGTACAGCGCGATCTGACCGCAGACCGCGACCCGCGCGAAGTCGTTCAGCTGCGGCCAGACGGCGTCGGTGATGGGGCCGCCGACGTTGTCGAAGTAGACGTCGACGCCGTCGGGGCAGGCCTCGGCGACCGCGGTGGAGAGGTCGTCCGTTTGCTTGTAGTTGATCGCCGCGTCGAAGCCCAGTTCGTCCGTGAGCCAGTCGACTTTCTCCTCGCTGCCGGCGGTACCGACCACGCGCGTGCCGTTGATTCGGGCGAGCTGGCCGACGACGGAACCGACGGCACCCGCGGCCGCCGAGACGACGACGGTGTCGCCGGGGTTTGGATCGCCGACGTCCAGCAGGCCCCAGTAGGCGGTCACGCCGGGCATGCCGAGAACGCCGAGGGCGGTCGAAATCGGACCGAGGTCCGGATTCACTCTCTGGAGTTCGTCCGCGTCGGCGACCGCGTGTTCCGCCCAGAGGAGGTCGCCGGTCACGACGTCGCCAGCCTCGAACTCGTCGGCGTTCGACGCTACGACTTCGCCGACGACGCCGGCTTTCATCGGGTCGCCGACGTCCCACGGTTCGGCGTAGGATTCGGCATCGCGCATTCGTCCGCGCATGTAGGGGTCGACCGACTGATACAGCGTCTCGACGAGAACTTCGTCGTGACCGGGTTCGGGCCGGTCGACGGTGACGAGTTCGAAGTTTTCCATGGTCGGTTCACCGACGGGGCGGCTTGCGAGTTGCCACTGCCTCGTTTCTGCCATACTTTTCTATACTCCTATCCATAAATCAATGTTGGGCTCGCGGAACCTCTCGAAATCCAAGAGGAGAGTTCCTGTGGGACCGGTATTCGCAGTCCGATCGACGATGCGATAGACGGCGCGTCGGGGGCGATACGAGTCCCACCACAGGATCACACAGACCCGTGTCGATAGCGTTTTGCGGTTCGGAACGAAAGGCATCGGACAGCAATGCGCGAGTACCTCGAGTCCGATATCGGGTTTTACTACGCCGTCGGGGGATTCATGGTCGCGGTGTTCGTCCTCGGCATGGTGGCCGTCGCCGTGATCAATCCCGAGGGCGTCGGGACGATAGAACTCGTCGGACTCTCGGGTGGATTTTTGGTGTTCATCCTGGTGTACTTCATTTCCATCTCCGTCCAGCGACTCGAGGACGGAGATCGTACCTAAGGAATTAGACAATAACTCGAAAACCGGACGTATAGTCCCACATACTGGCCAATTCGGCAGATGTGTCGATTCGGAGGGTTTATGGGTGAGGGGCCGTTCTCTTTAGAAGCAATGGCGAAAGGAACCGTTGATTTCTTCAACGACACTGGCGGCTACGGATTCATCGAGACTGAGGACGCGGACGACGACGTGTTCTTCCACATGGAAGACATCGGCGGCCCGGACCTGGAAGAAGGACAGGAACTCGAGTTCGACATCGAGCAGGCCCCCAAGGGCCCGCGCGCGACGAACGTCGAGCGCCTGTAAGGCGAATTCGATACGGTATCGGCACTTGACTGCAGTATTTTACACCGCCCAGCGGTCGCGCCGGTGAGCGCGGAGTCCGCCGAGAATACAGTTATTCAGCAGTGACACGTATGCGAGATAATGACGGATCGTCCCGACGCAGTCACGTGGTCGCGCCGCGCGTCGGCATCGACGGTGGGTCGGTGCTGTCTGTACCTGCAGGTCGGTTTCGTCGGCGGGATAACGCTACTCGTGATCGTACTCGTAGTCGCGGCACTCGGTCTCACCGCCGTAGACGGTGCGTACGGACAACTCGCACTACTCGTCTTGTTCTTGCTGATCGGCGGGCCGTTCTCGTTGCTCTACGTGCTCCCACTGGTCGACGACGATACGGCTCGCTCCTCGATACGGACGTGGACGGACCGTGCCGGTTACGATCGGCTCCGCCCGCTCCCCGCAGCGGTGAGCGTCCTCGCCGGTGCAGTCACGATCGTTGGCTCCGGCGCGGTGTCTCCGGTGGCGCTGCTCGCACTGTTCCTCTCGATCCTGGCCGGGACGTCGATCGGCACGCAGCTGGTGACCTCTTGGGGCGAGATCGATCCCGAGGCGGGAACGGTTCGCGTGAACGACCAGTCGTTCGGTCTCGAGGAACTCGCGGCCGTCGGCGTCCACCGCCTACCCGGGACGGGGACCGTCGTTCTCCGTCTCTCGTACGCAACCAAGACGCGAGGGGTGACGGCACCGGGGTACGTCTCGATGCCCCGAGACGTCTACGAGGAAGCGAGACCGCTGCTCGAGGCCGCCACACGGGGGACGCAGCCGACGAGCCGACAGAGCCGGATCGAACGCGTCCTCCTCGTCGTCTTCGGCGTCGGCGCGCTCGTCGGTGCGGTCGGCGCTGCGGTCCTCGGATTCGAGCGCGGGGGCGACGCGCGCGTAATCCTCTCCTACGTCGCCCTGTTGGCCGGCTGCTTCGGGGTCGGGTTCCTCGCGCTGGCCGCTCCAGAACCGTGACGCCGTCGACCCGGATCGTTTTGTGGATCCGCGACCGACTGGAGACCATGACGGAGCCACTGGTCCGACGCGACGACGAGATCGAATACGAACCGGTCGAGGCCGCCGACGGCCTCGAGAAAGGCGTTCTGATCGCCGACGATCACGGCGCGCCGAACTTCGCGATCCGGCGGTTCGTCCTCGCGGCCGGCGGCGAGGTGCCGAAACACACGAACGACGTCGAACACGAACAGTACGTCCTCGCGGGCGAGTACACGGTCGGAATCGGCGACGAGGAACACGACGTCGAGGCGGGCGACTCGCTTCTCATTCCGGCCGGAACGGTCCACTGGTACCGAAACGAAGGCGACGAACCGGGCGCGTTCATCTGCGCCGTCCCGAACGGGAACGACGAAATCGAGCTGCTCGAGTGAACGTCACGAGCGGGTACTCGAACTGGGCGTGGGCTGCTTTCCGAGCGGACGACGCACGACCTTTTAGGCGCCCCTAAATCGCAACGACTAAACGTCTTTTAGGCGCTCCTAAAAGCAATGGGAGACGTGACGTCGGTCGGAGGACGCTCAGCCGCTCGAGAGCGGGAGGGATGGGTTACGGGAACCCTCGTCCTCTTTTGTCTGGCGAGTACGATCGTTACCGTCGTCGCCGGACTCGTCCAGATGAGTTTCGGCGAGTATTCGATGACGGTCGTCGAAACCTGGCACGCGGTCTTCAACCCCGCAGTCGTCTTCAACCTCGACGCGTGGTCGTCGTTCCTGCTCGGGACGGAAACGCCGGAGATGAGCACCGGGAGCATCGTCGTCTGGGAGCTCCGACTGCCGCGAGTACTGGTCGGAATCATTGCCGGTGCCACGCTTTCGATCTCCGGTGCGATCTTCCAGGCCGTGACGCGCAACGAGTTGGCGAGTCCGTTCGTGCTGGGCGTTAGCTCCGGCGCGGGATTCGCCGTCCTGGCGACGCTGATCGTCTTCAGCGGGCTCTCACAGTTGCTCCCGCTGATCGCGACCGTGGGGGGCGCGGTGGCATTTCTCATCGTCTACACGATCGCCTGGAAGGGCGGGACGAGTCCCGTCCGTCTCGTCCTCGCCGGGGTCATCGTCAACATGGTCTTCCAGTCGCTCCAGCAGGGGCTGTTCTTCTTCGCGGACGACATCGGCGTCGTCCAGACCGCGATCGCCTGGCTGACGGGATCGCTCACGGGGACCCGCTGGGACCAGGTCAGGATCGCACTCCTGCCGGCGCTGTTCTCGATCGCGATCGCGATCGGCGGAGCGCGACAGCTGAACGTCTTGATGCTCGGCGAACGGACCGCCCGATCGCTCGGAATGCGCGTCGAACGGACTCGGTTTCTCCTCTCGGTCGTCGCCATCCTGGCCGCGAGCGTCGCGATCGCCGTCGCCGGCATCGTCAGCTTCTTCGGCCTCGTCGTCCCGCACATCGTCCGGAACACCGTCGGCGGCGACTACCGACGGCTGATCGTCGGCTGTCTCTTCGCGGGGCCCGCGCTGATGGTCGTCGCGGACGTCGGCGCGCGCCTCGCGTTGCCCGGCGTCCAACTGCCGGTCGGTGTCGTCACCGGACTGGTCGGGGGCCCCTACTTCCTCTACCTGATGCGCACGCAGCAAACGATGGGTGAGCTATAATGGCACGCACACGGCACGACGCGAACGGAGAACCGGATCGCATAACCGACGAGGACGGCGTCGCCGTCGAGAGCGCGCTCGTAGGCGACGACCTCGAGTTGAGTTACCCGACGAGCGAGGAACCGATCGTCGAGTGTGCGCGCCTCGACGTTCCCGCGGAGGCGGTGACCGCCCTCGTCGGTCCGAACGGCTGCGGCAAGAGTACGCTGTTGAAGGCGCTCTCGAACCACCTCGAGCCCGATGCCGGAACGGTCCGGATCCACGGGGAGGACCTCGACTCGTTCGGTCGAAAGGAACTGGCGCGCGAACTGGGGATTCTCTCCCAGGAGAACGACTCGCTCGGGTCGATCACCGTGGAGGACCTCGTCTACCACGGTCGGTACCCCCACCGGGGGTTCTTCGACAGCGTGGACGACGGGGACCGCGAGGCGGTCGACCGCGCGCTCGAGCTGGCGGGTATCGAACACCTGCGGAACGCGGAACTCGGACAGCTGAGCGGCGGGCAGAAGCAACTGGCCTGGATCGCGATGGTACTCGCACAGGATACGGACGTCCTCCTGCTCGACGAGCCGACGACGTTTCTGGACGTCCACCATCAGTTCCGCGTCCTCGAAACGATTCGACAGCTCAACGTGCAGAAAGGGGTTACCGTGGCGGTCATCCTCCACGATATTTCCCAGGCGGCCCGCTTCGCGGATTACCTGATCGCGATGTGCGACGGCGAACTCTACGACTGGGGGCCGCCCGAAGAGGTCGTGACCGAACAGTTGCTCGCCGACGTCTTCGGTGTCGAGGCGTCGGTCGAATACGACCCTGAACTTCAGGTTTTGCCGCGGCGTTCCCTTCCGGATCGGTGAGTGAATCGGCCGATTCCGGAAGTGTTTAATACTTTTAAGCTGGCCTAAAACTCATGAGCGACCAACGGCTGTTGTCGAGACGAACCGTGCTTCGGACGAGCGGAGCGATCGCCGGCATGGGTGCCATGGCCGGCTGCATCGGCGACGGAGACAGCGGAAACGGCGGAAACGGCAGCGACTCCTCGAACGGTGGCCCGTATACGGTCTCGATGCCGCCGGTCGGCGAGGTCGAATTCGACGGCGTCCCGGAAACGTGGGCCGCCAACAACGGCAGCTGGGCCGACATGGGGATCGCACTCGGCCAGGAGCCGCCGGCGGCCGTCTACCTCACCGGACGCTATCACACGCAGTACTACGACGATATCCCCGACGTGAGCGTCGACGAGAGCGATACGAAGTCGCTGTGGGGCGACGAACTGACCGCGGAAGAGTTCCTGACGCTGAGCGAAGACGTGGACGTGTTCGTCAACGATCCGAACTTCATCATCGGACGGACCGACGACTGGGACCGGGACGACATCGATCGAATCGAGGCCACCGGAACGCCCTTCTTCGGCAACAGTATCTTTTCGACCGGCTACGAGTGGCACGACTACGAGTATCTGACGTTGCTGGAGGCGTTCGAGAAGCTATCACAGGTGTTTCAGGAGCAGGAACGGTACGACGCCTTCGAGAAAGTCCACGAGGACCTCCAGTCGAACGTCGCCGACATCGTCCCGCCGGAGGGACAGCGCCCGACCGTCGCCATCATGTGGGCGACCGCGGACGACATGGGCTCGTTCTCCCCGTACCTGATCGGCGAGGGGACGAGTTTCAAGCAGTGGCGCGACCTCGAGGTCGTCGACGCGTTCGCCGAAACGGACGTCCGCGACTTCCACAGCACCCGCGGTTCGGTCGGCTACGAGACGCTACTCGAGATCGATCCCGACATCATCCTCTTCCGCGGGCAGGAAGCGAAGAGCGCGTCGGAGTTCCAGGAGGCCGTCGTCTCGCAGATGGAATCCGACAGCGTCGCCAGCAAGCTGACCGCCGTCGAAAACGGCGACGTGTACCGCGGCGGTCCGCTCTACCAGGGACCGATCACGAACCTCGTCGTCACCGAACGAGCGGCCAAACAGGTCTACGGCGTCGAGAAAGCGCTCTACGACCGACAGCGGGTCGGCGACATCGTCAACGGCACCCTCTAAGCGATGGCGAAGACCGAACCGTCGGCCGGCGATCGTTCGGAGGTCCCGTTATCCGTACAGCCCGCGAGTACTGAGCCGACTACTGCTGTCCCGCCGTACGTCACGTACTCGCGACGCGTGGGACTCTGGGCGTTCACAGGATCGAATTGCATGTTTTTAGGCTCGCCTAAACAATAATAGGCGTTTCGATTTTTTGGATGGCCTAAAACTATGATTCGATCGGGACGGCGCCTCGTACTGCGGACACGTCGGAGGGCCCTGCTCGGGGAGCGAGCCCACGCTGCGGACACGCCCCGTCAGGTGGCGTGACCTGCTCGAGGACATCGTCCGTGGGCCCGCGAATCCCTTCGACGGTCCCGACCCCGTCGGGGTTCACGGTCGCCCGTCGCGCCCGTCGCGAACCGGTTGCGGCGCGTGCGCGCTCGACGACGAACGGTTCCGGGTCGTCTCGTAACCTGTCGAGTTCCGCCGTCGCGACCGTCGTCGCCCCCGGTCATCTCGAGCGGTGAGACCGGACGCTGAGAGGGGGCACCCGTGTCGAACGGACGCGGACGACTGCGAACCACCGACGAGAAATCAGCGAGTGTCTCGCGGCGAGGGCATCGGACGGCGATTACTCGGGGCTGGTCCAGTCGAACTCTCGAGCGGCCGCGGCCGATCCGCCTTCCGGGGTGGTCGCATCGTCGCTGGCGTCGACCGCGTCGTCGCCATCAGTCGCATCGTCGCTGACGCGGACCGCGTCGTCGTCGGGACCGGCCGTCTCGTCGACGTAATCGTCGGTCGCGGGGAGTTCGCGGACCCCGCCGATCGTCACGGGTTCGATTCCACTCGGACCCGACGGCTCGACCGAGACCTCGAACGACGAGAGCGCATCGGAGAGTTCCCGCGCCCGCTCGGACAACGAGGTCGCAGTGTGTGACACCGCGACGAGCGACGACGTCTGCTCTTCGGCGGCGGCGGCGACCGTCTCGGCCTCGGCGCTGGTCTCTTCGCTGATCGCCGTGACGTCCTCGGTCATCATCACGACCTCCTGTGTCGCCCCGGCCTGCTGTTGGGTCGCCGCAGAAATCTCCTGGACACCGTCGTTAGTCTCCTCGGCGAACGTCGAGATCTCCTCGAGCGCGTCGACGGTCGTCTCGACCGCACTGCGGTTGTCCACGATTCGATCGTTGGTCTCTCGGACCACGGCCGCGACCTGTTCGGTCTGGCGACGAACCCGATCGAGCCGATCCTCGATGTCCGTGGCCGCCTCCTGGGTATCCGAGGCGAGCGACTTGACCTGGTCCGCGACGGCGCTGAATTGCGCGTCCTCGGAACTCGAGCGTGCGGCCTCGATGCTCGCGTTGAGCGCCAACATGTTCGTCTGGGCCGACATCTCGCCGATGAACTCGAGGAGTTCGTCGATCGCCTCGATCTCGCCTTCGAGCCGATCGACTTCCGAGACGGCGTCGGTCGCTTCGCCCTCGATCGCGTTCATTCCGGCGATCGCACGCTGGGCCGCACGGCGGGCGTTCGTACTCGTCGCCGCGGTCCGTTCCGCGAGGATGGCGACCTCCGACGAGGTGGCGGCGATCTCCTCGGTCGTCGTCGAGAGTTCGTCGATTTCGTCGCTGATGGCCCCGAGCTGATCGCTCTGTCGCTCGGCACCGTCTGCGATCTGCTGTACGGACGTCGTCACCTGTTCGGAGGCCGATCGGACCCCGACGACGCCGTCAGCCGTCGACTCGGCGGCCTCGTCGACCGCGTCGGCGAAGGCCCGCGTCGCGGCCACCGTCGCCTCTATGTCGTCCATCATCGCGTTGAACGCCGCCGCAACCGTCTCCATCGCCTCGCTCTCTCCGTCCGGCTCGAGTCGCCGCGTGAGATCGCCGTCGGCGCAGGCGCGCATCGTCTCGCCGTATTCGTCGGCCGTCCGCACGAGGTGACTGGAGAACCGTTCCGACTCGGAGCGGGCCCGTTCGGCGTCGGTTCGCGCCGCCTCGGTCTCGGCGATGCGCTCGCGAAGTGACCGACGCATCCTGTCGATCGACCGATAGAGGTCGCCCAGTTCGTCGGACCGGCTCGACTCGAGGGAGCCCTCGAGGTCGCCGTTTTCGATGGCGGCCGCCCGCTCGGAGAGGTCCCGAAGCGAACTCGCCGTACTCCGACCGATAGAGGCGCCGAGCAAGACGAGACTGCCGAAGACGACGGCGAGCATCGCGAGGATCTGCCGTGAAATATCCGATTGGATCGAATAGACCTGGGACGCCGGAACGCGGGACGTCAGCGTCCAGCCCTCGTTCTCGAGCGACGCGAACCCGACGACGGTGTCGTCCGATCCGGTTTCGTCGTCGGACGCGAGCGTCGTCGTTCCGTCGTCCGCCGCGAGGGCCGCCGGATCGAAAACGTCGTCCCGAAGGAGCAGCGATCGATCCTCAGCGAGGACGACGCTGCCGCTCCGGTCGAGGACGACGACGTGATCGGAATCGCCCGGCACGTGGCTGACGGCGAGCATGGCGGGTCGACCGTCGCCGGTCTCGAACGGCTCGGAGAAGACGACCTGCGAACCGTCATCACTCGCGTTCGAGAGCTGTGCAGCGAGCGTGTCGCTGAATCGATCGTCGTCGTCGATGACCGCGTTCGTCCCGGCAGTCGCGTACACCTCGTCCGTCTCCGCGTCGACGTAGTACGCACCCTCGAATGCAACCCGATCGTTCATCCGGTGTAACGCATCGGTGATCGCGACTCGATCGTCGTTGCGAAACGCGACCGAGCGGGGAAGCGTTTCGAGATACCGTTCGGTCGATCGAAACCAGATATCGAGCCGGTTCGCGTCCTTCTGTGCGTCGCTGACGAGTTGAGCCTCGACGTCGGACCGGAGTTCGGTGCCCGTCTGCGCGTATATGTACCGCCGAACACCCCGACGACGAGAAAGACGACGGCGAGCGCGGAACCGAACCGGAGTGCATAGCTGCGACGAATGCCCGGAAGAGCCTCCCACGGATTGAGATCCATCGAGCGTGGAATTCGACCGCGCCGATATGTAAGTCGCTAAGAGTGTTACGTACGGCTATAGACCACATACAGGATCTGCGACAACTGGGGCCGGCTCGGTCACAGCAGCCCCGAGGAAACCGAGACGCGCGACAGCACGAGCAGCCCCCGGACGACGACCGGTCAACACCCCAGACGACGGCACGAGCGGGTCGTCCAAGCCGGCAGAAAACGTTCCGAGGACGGAACGAGGGAGGGCGCTGCCGGCCGACCCAGTCCGAACCGCTGAAATACCGTCCCCGCATACACTCGCGCGTGTCGAAGCAGGTTCCGCAGGTCGAAACGATCTTCTGTCACGAGACCGGTGACGACTACCTCGTCGTCGTCGAACGCGACGGACAGCGTCTCTTCCGTGCCAAGCTCGGACTGTCGGAAACCTCTGCCGGACCCCGCCCCGCGAAGTTCCGAATCAAAGACGGCTCGAGCGAGGAGCCACGCCAGCCCGACGAGTTCGTCGAACTCGCCCGCCGAGCCGAGCGGATCCGCATCTCCGAACAAACCTCGGCGGACGCACGCCGGGAACTCACGGAGATGTTCGCGGGCTACCAGCTCGAGGACAAGGCGAAAGCCGTCCGGACGTGCCGATACTGCGCCTCCGCGGGCCGGTACTCGCCGATCACCACCGAAACGGCCGTCAAAGACGACACCGACTGGATCTGCAAGGACTGCGCCCGACAGGAACTCGAGCGACAGCTCTCCTTTACCGGCGGCGGCGAGGTGACCGGCGCTGCGAAAGACCGTCTCGAGGACCTCATGCTCGAGGTACAGGACTTGCAACGCATCGTCAACCTGTTGAAAGGCCGCCTCGATCCCGACCTGACGAAGTTCGATACCATCTCGGCGACCGTCGACGAGGTCGATCCCGTCAGGACCGACTCGCTGTCCCTCCATCCCGGGCTCCAGAACCTGCTCGAGGATCGGTTCGATACCTTGCTCCCGGTCCAGAGCCTCTCGGTCGAGAACGGATTGTTCGACGGTGAGGACCAACTCGTCGTCTCGGCGACGGCGACCGGAAAGACGCTCGTCGGCGAGATGGCCGGTATCAACCGCGTCCTGAACGGAAAGGGGACGATGCTCTTTCTCGTCCCGCTGGTGGCGCTCGCAAACCAGAAGTACGAAGATTTCCAAGACGAATACGGCCACCTCGTCGACGTCTCAATCCGCGTCGGCGCGAGTCGGATCGCCGACAACGGGAACCAGTTCGATCCGAACGCCGACGTGATCGTCGGGACCTACGAGGGGATCGATCACGCGCTGCGGACGGGCAAGGACATGGGCGACATCGGGACCGTCGTCATCGACGAGGTTCACACGCTCAAAGAGGACGAGCGCGGCCACCGGCTCGACGGACTCATTTCGCGACTCAAGTACACGTGCGAGCAGCGGGCGGCGCGACGCGACGAGTATCAGGGCGCCCAGTGGATCTCCCTCTCGGCGACCGTCGGCAACCCCGAACAGCTCGCCGGGGCGCTCGAGTCGACCCTCATCGAGTTCGAGGAACGTCCGGTTCCGATCGAACGCCACGTCACCTTCGCGGACGGCCAAGAGAAAGTCCGCGTCGAGAACAAACTCGTCAAACGCGAGTTCGACACCGAATCCTCGAAGGGGTATCGCGGGCAGACGATCATCTTCACGAACTCGCGGCGGCGCTGTCACGAGATCAGCCGGAAACTCGACTATTCCGCGGCGCCGTACCACGCCGGCCTGGACTACAAACGCCGGAAGGAAGTCGAGCGCAAGTTCGGCGAACAGGAACTATCGGCGGTCGTCACGACCGCCGCGCTGGCCGCGGGTGTCGACTTTCCCGCCTCCCAGGTCATCTTCGACTCGCTGGCGATGGGCATCGAGTGGCTCTCGGTCCAGGAGTTCCACCAGATGCTGGGCCGAGCGGGTCGGCCGGACTACCACGACGACGGGACGGTGTACGTTCTCGTCGAACCGGACTGTACGTACCACAACTCGATGGAGATGACGGAAGACGAAGTCGCGTTCACGTTGCTCAAAGGCGAGATGGAGTCGGTGATGACCCACTACGACGAGGCCGCGGCCGTCGAGGAGACGCTCGCGAACATCACGGTTGGCGGGAAAGCCGCGAAGGCGCTCAACGACCGAATGATCGGCGACGTCCCCACCAAGCACGCCATCGGAAAACTACTCCAGTACGACTTCATCGACGGCTTCGAACCGACGCCGCTCGGCCGGGTCGTCACCGAGCACTTCCTCGCACCCGGCGAGGCGTTCACCCTCGTCGACGGCATCCGGAAGGACGCCCACCCCTACGAACTCGTCGCGGACCTCGAACTCCGAGACGAAGAGTTATAATGTACCGAGCGATTCGTAACGGTAACTACCACTAAACGGGCACAGAGAGGCCGCAAGCGCCATATCGATGTGTCGACGGCCGGAACGATAAAGGACGAGAGGAGTCAAGTAGTGTCCAACACGGGGACGAAGTCCCGCTACCCGTCACTATGGACCCGATTACGCCAGCCGCCATCGATCCACCGGCGAACGTCCTGCTCGTCCACCCGAAACAAACGGAGCCGGACGCCTGCACGGAGCTTTGCCACACCGACGTCGAGACGGCCCGCCTCTCTGTCACCTTCGCGAACGAAGAGCCCGACTGTCCGGACGAGACAGCAGTCGACGGCACGTTCGGGCAGCTGACGATTGGGAACGTGCTGACCGACGACGCCGGCGATTCGGTGCCCGACTACTCCCGGACGGTCGTCACCGACTCGGTGACCGACCCGACGGACCTCTCCGAAATCGGCGTCGCGATCAGCCGCTTCTGTAAACACTGGTCCGAATCCGACGAGGAAATTTCGGTCTGTTTCGACTCGCTCGACACCCTCCTCCGCCACACGTCTCCCAAAGAAGTCGTCCAGTTCGCACACGTCCTCACGAACCGGCTCTCGAGCGTCGACGCGTACGCGCACTTCCACTTCGATCCGACGCGCCACGAGGACCGCGTCGTGTCGACGTTCGGAACGATCTTCGACGCCGTGGTCGCGGACGATACCGCCGACGAGTCACTCCCCGAAGCGACCGACGAAGAGGTCGCCTCCATCCTCGCCGAGTGGGAAGACGAGCCGTCGATCGACATCGAACCGGACGCGCGGTCGGAGGCGACAGACGAGGAGATCGCACAGGTTTTCGGCAAGTAACGACGCTCGCGACAGGTTGCGTATCGAACGCCCGCCTCACAGGACCAACGCGACTTCGAACAGCGACAGCAAAACGACGAGCAGCGACCCCGGAACGCCGCCGATCGCGACGACGGCGATCACGATCGGCGTCACCGCCACCGCGACGCCGAAGACGACGTGTGCCACGTACAACACCACGAGCCCCGCCACCGCGTTGACGATGAACGGCCGGGCAGTCTGCACGATCCGTGCCGCACCCAGTACGACGACGAGGACGAGGATCAAAAGGAGCACCTCGAGACCGGTCATATCGAGCGCTATCACGGCATCGGTCAAAACCGTTCGGCCGGCAGCCGGTGATCACCGTTCTCGCCCGACGGGCGAAACCCGCGGACGGAGTCGGTCGCGAGGATAACGAAATGCTTTATGGCGTCGGGCCGGAAGCGGGTGTACGGGATCGTGGGTTAGCTTGGTATACTTCGGGCCTTGGGTGCCCGTGACCCCGGTTCAAATCCGGGCGATCCCATCCTCTTATAAGGCGAAATCAGGCTGATTATAAACCAGCTACGGCCATCTCTCGCCGCAACGCGGGGTGGTCGCGGTGAGCCGTACCGTCGAACTCGAGCCACCAGTCTGCGAGTTCTGTGGGTGCTACATCCTCGGGGATGAACAGCCCTGCCCCGCGCTTGAGGACGGGAGGTGTCAGCCATGACGGTCCCCGCTGCCCGGCAGTGTACGCACAGCGGGTGCAGCCGTGAAGCCACGAACCCAACAGACCCCGTCCCGGTTTGTGACGATCATCTCGAAGCGATTCGTGACGGGAGAGACGTCGAAGATGAGAAGAGCGATAGTGACGCGGATCACGCTGAATTTGCCGGTGAATGGGGTGACGCGGACGTCGCGAACCCGGAACGCGACGTCTGTCCAGACGAACCGCTCGAGCGCGAGCAGTGGATGGGACGTGCCGGCAAGAGTGGAAAACAGCCGTTCGCACCGTGGGGTGACGAGAACGCCCTCGTCGAGTTCCTCGAGTCCGGGTTTCACGACCCGTCGCCACCACGCCCTTCTGTATCCATTGCCGGCACCTATCTTGCCGAGAGTGGCGTTTGAGTCGTACCCGAGGGGATACTGTGGCATCACACTACTGAGAGCCCTGAACGTACTTATCGAATCCGCGGGAACCGACTGAACAGCAAATCAACGATCGAATGGCCGAACTCGAAGCGAGACAGCCCAAGCCGAGTGTCACTATGGAACGTCGATGGAAACCAGAGTCCGCCCGGGGGGAGTCGACCGGCGTGACGAACTGCCGGAGCTGTACGACAGGCCATATTCGTCAACCCATGCCAAAAATTTACGTATGTCCATTCAAAATGTCGTTTTTGCTTCCGAGGAAATCCTCCTTAGCTGGGTGTGAGCCTGAAAGACGTTTAACGTGGTCTTTTGAAGGAACTTCCTCTGAGATAAGCTCTAGGCGTTTATTTCCCGTGTATTTTGCTTTCACCCATTCACCAACCAATTCAGCATCCACATTTTGGACATATCCGTTTCCATCAGGCCCCTTTACGACACCCGAATTGCCGGAGAGGTACTCAATTTTCACGATATGCGTGTTCCCTTTCTTGAACCCGTTCATAGATGCCGATAATGCATACGTCCTGAAAATTATTTCCCCGAGAGGCCTAAACTAACACGACCAGGTAAATCAGTAGCCAACGGATTCCCGCTAATTCTCCGTTCTCTCCATAGAGGTGTATCCACAACCGTGTTTTCGACCCACAAGTGAAAGGTCAAAGCCGATAGAACCGGGTTCCTCACCACGAGTGTTATGTCTGTACCTCTCTCCGAAGTGTGGCTCTGCGGCTCGGGTGTGGAGCTAAGGGAACGTCAGGACAGACAAAACGCCGATCCCACCGTCGGCACGGTGTGGTTCGACATCGAATCACGACAGAATTAGTAGTCAACTACTTTTATACCATATCGGTTTCTGATTAGAAATATGAGGCGACGCAATTATCTCGTTGCGTGTGTTGGTACAACGGCTGCTGGCTGTGCGTCGAATACCGACAGCGATGGTGGGAACGGAAACAGCAACGAGAGCGATGGTAACGATTCCGGGAGTGAAGACGGAGACACTGCCTCAAAGATAGCCACGCGCTCGCTGATCGACGAGACAATCTACACGAAGCAGAGAATCCCATTCAAGATGTCGGAGGGCGACGTTCTCCACATCTCAGTCGACCTCGAGCGGGGAAGAATCTGCCTCGTCGACGTTGCGAACGTGACCGAAGGCGAGTCGATCTTCGTCGGGAAGGTCAGGACTGAAGATGAGTTCGAGATCGATGCAACCGGAGATGGCGAGTATCTGTTGACGTTCCAGGCCCACGACAGGGCAGCGGTGAGCGCGGTTGTTGAGGAAACAGAGTAACAGCAGCCTCCAAGAACCGACTATACTGAGACACGAGGAACCGGATTCTCGCTCTGTACAGGAGACACGCTTACCGAAGACCTCGAAGATTGTTGTTTTTCGAGGCGACCACATCCTCGGAGCCATCCACGTTACCAAGTTGGGCCATCTTGTGTTTCGAGGGGCCGTGCCGAACTTTCTCGAGTACTTCCGCAACGAGATACCAGTTGGTCACTTTGGTGACTTTCACTTCGAAAACCGAGCCGAAATCAACGTCGCCATGCATATGAACATGAACACTTCCAAATAGTCCAAATCCATCCGCGACGCTACCCTTCCTTTCGGGAATAACATGAAAGCAGTCTCCGACGTTAAAATCTTCTAAACTATGCGACTGTGCGGACAAGTCCCTGAAATCCTTCATGGTGGGTTTTCATTCAACTATATTCTCTCCTCCAATATATTTCCCGGTCAGTACGGATGTGTTCAAGGGAGGCGCCCGCGACTACGTCGAGATCGATCCCTAACTCGCGAATTGTGAGCGAACCCATAATTCGAGAGTTCGTTCTAATCTCGGACGAGGAGCGGCTGCCCGTTTTCACCGAGGGCTTCGATGATTTTTCGCTCGAAGTCCGCAAAGCTTTCCGCAGTCTCGCTACCCTTGTTAATCTGAGACATTTGAGCATTGCCCGCTTTCCGGGTTTTCTCGATCAGGCCCAACTCGAGCAAATCGTCGATGTGCCGATAGACGGTCGACCGACCGATATCGGCCAGTCGGGCGATGTCGGTCATATTGTAATCTCGGTCAGGGTCCGCCAATAAGGCGAGCAGGATGCAGGTCTTCGGATGGACACCAAGAACCGTTATCACGGCGCTCCCCCCGGTCCGAGTTCTTCCGTTTCGTTCCCATCTTCG
The DNA here is from genome assembly GCF_024227435.1 of Natrinema caseinilyticum. GTDB lineage: Archaea > Halobacteriota > Halobacteria > Halobacteriales > Natrialbaceae > Natrinema > Natrinema caseinilyticum. Next base: position 2,645,633 of record NZ_CP100445.1, on the reverse strand, counting down.
ATGTCGGTCCGGCTCATTGCATTCGAAACAAAGCAGTGGTGGACAACAGCATGTTGGCTTCGGCCGCACTGATGAGTTAACGACCGACATTACTGTTGCGGTAGAACACAGTCTTGTGTGATTGGAGCGTGTATGGAGAATACGAAGGTGGAAATGAGCGGGCTAAAAGGGCAGACAGACGTGCATTTTCACGTTCTTCTTTGGTCCGATTCCTCCGGGAGTAGTTCGTCCTCGATTGTCTCAGTCTCCTCTCGGACGTGGACTCGATCGCGATACATCTGCTGATCGTCGACATCGATCCAGATGCGTTCCCTCTCTAAAACGCGAGCGTCAGGGTCGAAATCGTGATCGTCCGATCCGATGCGACCTTCTGAATGCATAATGAAGCGCCGAGTCGTCCCGTCTGCGTAGTGTCGGACTCGTATCGTCCACCTGTCTCCCCAGAGATCGCGACCGATCCGCTCGAGGATGTCACGCTCATCGGCACTCTCCGAGGTTTCGATATATTCAAGCAAGTTGTTTTGTGGCATTACCCTATAGTACTGTATTATACGAAAGATCTCTAAAATGTAGTACCCTCGAGTTCTTCACTCGAACCGCAAAGCCACACGTCGAGAATAGAGAGACAGACAGAGCACTCGAGGAACCCGGTTCTGTTGGCTTGAACTTTCGCTCGAGGGACGGAAACACGGTCGTAGGGGCGTCGATGGCAGATAAACAGATATCTATTACCAGTCCCGACAATGGCTGGAGACCTGCAGAAACTACAGGGGGTAACTATTCTGTAGACCTGCCGTTACTGAAGAATGGTTGTCCGAGTCTGTTTTCCTAATCTGAGGGAGACGCACCGGCTGGTGCCTAGATACCAGATGCATGAGTTCCACCCACTGTGAACATAGTTGGCATGAGTATCATGTACACTGATAACTTCCCCCTTCCGTAGCGAATGCCCACCAAGCCGATTCATCGTGCTCGGTGCACTCGAGAGTTCACGAACGATCCCCTACTGAGTCTCTAAACGTAGTTGTTCGTGATCCCGACGTCTATCGACGTTGTACCTGCCGACGCTCTTTTCTTCCTCGATGACGTCCAACTCCAGTCCAAGCGTTTCTTCCAGTTCGGACGCGTCCGCCGAACGAATTTCGGCACCTATCCACGGCGTGAAATCCCGCGCTTCGTCCGCCCAATACTCACGCACTTCCTGCGACTCGAGTGAGCCGAACGCCGGCATACCTGAGATCACTCTTCGGAGCCTCAAAAATATAAATCACGAACCGTTCGTATCGATCCGGAAGTCGACAGTGTTACAGTTCTTTCAGTCGCGATTCGAGTTCTTCCCCGGCCTCGAGGGCCCTTCCGTGATCGGGATTGAGGTCGAAGCCGACGAGGGTGGCCGCACCGGCGAGGACAACGGCGTTGTCGAGGCTGAAGTAGAGCACTCCGACTTTGTCGACTTCGCCCCGAACTGACGTGTCGCCAACGTCAGGGTCCCCAGGATCGACCATCTCACGCCGTCCGAAATCCTCGACAGCCGATTCTGCGGCGTTGCCGTCTTCGAGGATACCGACCGCCGCCATCACGAAGTAAAACCCGTCATCGTCCTCTTTTTCGAACGTCTTCGGGTTATAGGGGACTTCGTTAGTGTCGAACCCGAGATCCCACTCATCCTCGTCGTCTTCGCTCTCGTTACTACTGTTCCCGACGCCCCCCTCAGAGCCCTCCGCTTCCGATTCTTCCCACCCGTCGCCGAACCAGGAGGCCTCGAACATCACGTCTCGTTCGTCGCCCTTCTCGAATCTGGGTCCGCCGATAGCGCCGCTTATGCTACTGGTACAGCCGGCGAGCGCCGCCATCGTTACTCCCCCAATTCCCGTGATTGCCTTTCGTCGCGTCGTGTTCTTCATTGGTTGCAACCCCACCGTCTGGTGGTACGCGACTCGCCCGCTGTGACACGGGATACACGTCCTGCTGGGACCGAGTCGTAAAGGAGAAGCGACGAAACATATCGGATAATACCAGCAGATATTAATATCATTACCGATCTGATTTTTCGCTGATCGATAATATTTATTATGGCATTGGCGCGACCGAACGAAGAGGAATGATGACTAGTCGAACGCGTCGAATCGCGACCTCGAGTATCAGAGAGCGAGATGGACACCCTGAAACTCTGGTCGCGCTTAACCGCCAACCGGTCGCTGATAGCCCGCCTGGTAGTGAAGAATAGCAGCGTAGCTGGTTGCTATCGGTCCGTTCTTCACACGAGGGACATTACAAGCGATCTCCACCTGTACGTGGGTAGTCGCGATTTTGGCGACTTCCCGATGAAGGTATGAGGGGCGTCTGACTCCTCCCCGTCATGCAGATTGTGATGCCGTCGAAGACGCGGGCGTTCAATCCGGTGGCAGCACACGGGAACGGACTACGTGCGAATATCTTGAGTACTCATCTATCAGCAAGTGACTCTCGTCAGTGAATCCTCACGTGGTCCGAACAGGATCGATACCGAGGTACCTCGACCACGGGATTCCGCCAGAACAGGTCACAGAGCGCGTAAAAATCTCAATTGACGGACTGCGTAATCACTACGATCAGCCGACTCGAAGGGCTGAACTGCGGGAGCAACGGCGTCCGAATCTCGATCAACGACCCGCCAGTGACACGGAGGGGGAATCCGACGACGGGGAAACCGGGCAAGCCCATCCTCTCGTACGGAACAATCGGATCGAACAGCGGTCAGCGGCGACCGTTTCTCGCCCTCACTCGAGTTGGAGACGAAATGGATAGTCGATCCATCGAGTCCCGTTTCAGGCCCTCGCACCGACCGGATAGATGTAAAGCGGTCGGCGGTCTGGCGGAGCGTCGACGAGGTTCAGCACTCGGCGACCGTCGAACGAACCGATCGCGACCGTCGAGAGGCAAGCGCCTCCGCCTGCAGGGACAGGTTCTGCCCGGCGTGTCCGACCTCCATCGGGACGTATCGAAGCCTGCCACGTTTCCCGTACTCGCGAGTGGTGCGCTCGTCAACCGCGCAGATCACGACGTCGATAGCCGCTCGTTCGACCGCCCCCTGATCGACTGCGGCCGCCCGCAACTCGGCTTGCACGTTCCCTCGACCACGCAACGCGAGTTCGTGTGGCGTCGGTCGATACCGATACACGCCGGCGTCGAGTCCGTCGACGCCGGGGTCCCCGACGATGACGGACACCTCGAGAGGATAGAGAGCGCCCGCACTCGGCGCTGCTCGATGACCACTCTCGGGCTCGGTGATACCCTGAGCCGCCCAGAGCAGTTGTGAGAGTTCCCGTCGCGTGATCGGGGTCGCAGCGAACTCGCGTCTGGAACGGCGGTTCGCAATCGCTCGTTCGACGGAGCTGTCACCGTCGGTCTCGGGCGGGGGCAGGGAGACGGCTTCGGCGTCCTCCCGAACTCGGTGGAGACGGTCGCCGCGGGCGCCTGCGTTCCCTCGACCGGGAATCAGCGATGCGAGACCGGCCGCAAGTCCGGATACCGTGGTCCGCCTCAACAGCCGTTCGGAAAGCATACGGTAGCACACACCAATGAAATTGAAAGCCTTTGGCCGGCGGCACTGCGTCTGCGATCCAGCGGACGACCGATGGCCCGGTCTTCGTATCGCGTTTCTCCCGTGCCGAGACATGCACCTCGAGGATAGCAAGCGACTCTCTGACGGTTACCCGGACCACTCGCCGCCGATATCGTCGGCGACGTTTTCGCGCCACTCCTCGAATCGGTCTCGACAGGTGGCGTTCGCGTCGTTTTGAATGTGGTCGACGAACCCCGGGCCGCCGTCGGGGAGTCGGTGGCCACAAAACGGGCAGAAGTCGGGGTTGTCCCATCCCGGCGAGTTCGGAGCGGGGTGATCGTGCTCGGCCATACTGTCCGTTCGCCCTCGAGAAGCATCAACCGTGCGGCGGTCGCCGGTCACGGCACCGACACGTCGGGCGTGAGGGACCGAGATCCGCTCGAGAACGGTACTCGTCGATCCACCCCCTTCGCGGACCGATCGACCGGTGTCAGGAGCTGAGAACTCGACGCGAAACGGAGGGGTGCTCGACGCGAAACGACGGAGTGAGTCGAGTGCTCGAGTCCGACGGCTGTGAGGGAGTGATCGCACTGGTGGCCGTTCAACTGGTGGCCGTTCATTTTCGTGACAGCGCGCGCGGCGCGCGCGAGGGCACAGCGATGAGTGTGCGGACGTCCGACAGCCGGCGGCGATGCGCTCGACGGCGGACTCGTGTAGGAGTTTGTGAGTGGGGGAGTCCTCGAGAAGTAGTCGTGATCGAGGGCCGATTTGAGGGACCTCCATGGTGCAGAGATGCCCGTTGGTGGAGCAGAAATCGGATTCGTCGGAGCTGCCGCCGACCGCTGAACCGGCCTGGGTAGTGGCACCACAACCCCTTCACTTCGTTTGCGCAACTAGATTTCCATCTGAAGCTGATTTTCAGCCCTTTGCTTGTATTCTGTCGGGAGTGGGCGTGGCGGTCGGCTCAATCGCACCGCAACGCCTGTGAGGCCATTTCGCACTTGGCGCAAAAGCCTCCCTTTGCGGGTGTCCCTAAACGAACAGGGTCAAAAAACTACAGCGCCTCACCCCTCAATACCTTTATTCCCATCAAGTATTCCTTTGCAGCTATTAGTATTGATTTCTTTGATTGTTTGGAGTTTTATAGCCGTTCTAACCCCAATCTATGCGATTAGGATCTTCTACAATTCATTTGACCTCTATACCGGGGCTGGCCTCTTTCTCTATTTGGTTTAGATAATTAAATTCACAACCCTAGTTGATGAGTCAGATGAACTGTCAGAGCGACATAAATCTGCAATTGGTTTTGTTGGAAATGAATAGGTGACTCCTCTAACAAACTGTCAGGAAGACCTCCAATCAGGGGTTATGGACCGGCTCGAGTGAGACGAAAAACGAGGAATCGGGAGGTCGTGTGTACAAATTTGCGAATCGAGGCTAACAGTAATCGTGCGTACCGACGAGACGCTATCGAGCGCGCAGCAGGTTTCCACAGTCGTAAAAAGCCGAAAGTTGAGGAGAGCGCCTGCGACGACGTACCAAAATTCGGTGAGACTGCCCGCAAGGTCCTCGAGCGCGACGACCACACGCGCCAATAGCACTAGGGGATTGCCCAATACTCTCGAGAATCGGCGTGACGTTCGAAGTCGTCACTAGGACAATCGATCACACCGCGTCGGAAGAAACAAAATTTAATCGCGATACGGAGAGCGGATCACGCCGCCGACTTATCGGGTTCTACGGCCGCGGCGCGTTTCGTGACGTCCACCTCGCCTGTCCGATCGACAGTCACCGTGTAGCCCTTGTAGACGAATTCGACCTTGGAGGGAGCCCGCTCGGAGTCACCCGACTGGTAGAGTGAGTCGAGTGCGTCCGTGTCAATAACGTAGTGAATCGGTGGCCGGAGTTCCTCCGGCTGAACTCCTTCACAGCTTGCGATTTCATCTACGATCTTCAGACTGAGTGATTGGGTGGTTTGCACAATCACCGTTGCCAGGAGCAACCATATAAAACCAGACGTTCCTCTAATGACGCGCGTCAGACACCCAGGGATGAACAGTTTTCGTGAGATACCCTGATAGACAGGGAAATACGAGATTAAGACGCGAGAGAGAGACACACACAGCGGATAGTACCGATTGATAGTGTCGTCTGCTCGGTCCCGCGGTGACCACCACCGCCGTATCACCGGAAGGGGGGTCACTCACTCGAGCGAACCATTGTCTCCCGAGAAACTGTGAGAACAGTGCACTCACGTGGCCGGTAGTCGACAAAACAGTACGTCGGCGTGGTCGAATCCGTCAGCGGTTCCGATGCTCCGCGGTGGCGCCGGTGGAATCGACGCGATCCAGCAACTCGATCGCGGTCTCGAGATCGTCGATCGCCGCGTGCATCGTGATCGGCTCGGGGAGGTGCCGGTCGAGCATCTCGACCTCGGCGAGCACTTCCGCGAGTCGAACGCGCGTGTGCCGGTGGCCGTCGGTCATCTGCGACCACCCCCATCGTGCCCGTCGATGGCGGGACGGATCGTCCCGACGAACGTGGAACCGGACTCGAGCGACGGGGCCGCAGTGGACTCGAGTGGCTCGCAGAAAGCGCGTTGCAGCCGCTCTCGAGACTGTTTATGGACGTTCGCTTCCGAAATTCTTTCGTAGGCAGGTGTGTGAGTGTACATTGTCCTTCTAGGCTGGGAGGACACAGGTCGGGTGCTCCACCACCCGGCCGACTTCATTCATTCGGCCATCCTGCGCCTCTAAATTAGGTGATTAGCATTGGTCACTTATAGCTTACTGAACACCTCGCGGCCGTTCCACGCGGGCACGGTCGCGGTCACCCTCTCGTCGGACGCGTGGCGCAACAGTCGAACTGACGGCCCCGCGGTTTCGAGCAGCATCGGGGAATCGTGGTCACTCGTCCCGGACGCCCGTTTCTCGACGTCGAGCGAACGCCTGTTCCTGGAAGTCCAGTGACGAACTGGTACGTCGTGCACATGCCTAGCGAGAAGATTCACAGCGTCACCCGCACCCTCGAAGGAGCGTTTCGATCGCACGTTCCGGATCGCGATCCTCGGCGTCGCCGCGGACGGATTCGGTCCCGTCGGGGTGGGAGCTGCCTAACACGGTCGGACGGTCTCCGCGCACCGACGTTCCGTCCCAACATAAATTGGCCACACCTACATTATCACGGTGGAGTGAACATACACCTGGCACGGTCGCGTGCCAACAGGGAAACAGCACACGGCGTGATGATTTCTCGCTCGTCGTACAGATACTCGAGCAGTTCGGATACCACAGTCTGTCCGGGTACCAGCGTCTGCCGGTGGGACGGAGCGAGCGACGGTACCGGGCGAAGATCCCGGCCGATCAGTTTCACCGCGGTATACGACCATTTATACCGGATGCCGGCCTTAGAACGGTGCAATGGCGCAAGCGGGAAATTCAGAACTCGTCGATTCCTTCGAGCAGTTCTTCCGCAACTACTACGATAACGAGATCAAACAGCTTGCGCAGCGATACCCCAACGAGCAGCGGTCGTTGCACGTCGACTGGCAGGACCTCTACCGGTTCGATCCCGACCTCGCGGACGACTTCATCGCACAGCCGGAACAGCTCCAGCGCTACGCCGAAGAGTCGCTCCGGTTGTACGACCTGCCGATCGACGTGAGTCTCGGGCAGGCCCACGTCCGGATCCGAAACCTCCCCGAGACGGAGTCGCCCGAAATCAGGGAGATCCGCGCTCGGGACATGAACTCGCTCGTGCAGGTACACGGCATCGTCCGGAAAGCCACGGACGTCCGCCCCAAAATCGAGGAAGCCGCCTTCGAGTGCCAGCTCTGTGGCACCCTCACCCGCGTTCCCCAGTCCAGCGGCGATTTCCAGGAACCCCACGAGTGCCAGGGCTGTGAACGACAGGGTCCCTTCCGCGTCAATTTCGATCAGTCGGAGTTCGTCGACTCCCAGAAGCTCCGCATTCAGGAGAGTCCCGAAGGGCTCCGCGGCGGGGAAACCCCGCAATCACTCGACGTCCACGTCGAAGACGACATCACCGGCGAGGTGACCCCCGGCGACCACGTCTCCGCGACCGGCGTCCTCCGCCTCGAGCAACAGGGCGACCAGCAGGAGAAATCGCCCGTCTTCGACTTCTACATGGAGGGCATGTCCGTCGACGTCGACGAGGAGCAATTCGAGGACATGGACATCACCGAGGAGGACAAGAAGGCGATCTACGAGATTTCCAATCGAGACGACGTCTACGAGCACATGATCGCCTCCATCGCGCCCTCCATCTACGGCTACGACCAGGAGAAACTCGCGATGATCCTCCAGTTGTTCTCCGGGGTGACGAAGCAGTTGCCCGACGGCTCGCGGATTCGGGGGGACCTGCACATGTTGCTGATCGGTGACCCGGGAACTGGCAAGTGCGTTCGCGGAGACACAAAGGTCACACTCGCGGACGGCCGAGACGTTACGATTCGCGAACTCGTCGAATCGAATCTCGAGGATCCGAAACCGATCGACGACGGTTGGTGGGACGAGATAGATCTTGAGGTTCCGTCCTTGCAGGACGACGGCTCGATCATCCCACAGCGAGCAACGAAAGTTTGGAAGCGCGAAGCGCCCGACCGGATGTATCGCCTGCGGACCTCGAGCGGACGGGAGCTCGAGGTGACGCCATCACATCCGCTGTTCGTACAGCATGACAGTCAGTTCAAACCGATCGTTGCGGGTGATCTCACCGAAGGACAATTTATTGCTGCACCCTGTACTCTCTCTACAGAAGGAGACGATACGCTCGACGTCAATTTCCGTCAATCTCGATCTCAGAATGCAGTTCAGCTAGAGTTACCAAACGAATGGACCCCGTCATTAGCTCGACTGATCGGCTACATTATCGCAGAAGGATACGTCGAGCAACGAGACAACAATACGGGATTCGTTTCGATTACGAATAACGACCGGGAAGTATTAGACGACGCAGCGAACGCGTTCGAGAAACTCGGTCTCAATATAACGGAACGAGAACCTCACGAGGAAAAAAACGCGCGTGAACTGCTATGTTCAGCAGGAGAATTCGTAAGCTTCCTCGAGACGCTCGAACCGTGTATTCACCAGTCGTCTGATAACCAGTGTGTCCCAGAAGCCATATTTAGGGCGACTGAATCGACCAAATCGGAATTCCTCAAGGCATTCATCGAAGGGGAGGGACATGTTTCGAAGTCCCAGCGAGAAATTACTATCGCTTCGATGAGTCGTGAACTTCTCGAAAACGTCCGAACTCTGCTTCTCTCACTGGGGATCCGCTCACAGCTACATGAGCGACATAATGGGAGTTGCCGACTCAGAATCAGTGGAGACGAATTTGAGACGTACGTCTCCGAGATTGGGTTTATAACCGACCGAAAACAACAGGCTACGGAGCAGTACGTCGATACGAACGGAAATACGAACCTCGATGTCGTTCCAAACATCGGGACGAAACTTCGCCAGATTCGAGAATCGCTTTCACTAACACAGGCCGAGTGTGGAGTACCTCGATCGACGTACCAGAATTACGAACGGGGATCGAAAAATCCGAGTCGAGAAAGTCTCCGAAAAGTCGTCCTTGCCTTCAAAGACGCTCTATCGGAGCAGGATAACCAAAACAAGGGAGCAGCTGTAGCTGATGGTGGGTCCTTACCAACGAGTATCACTGCCCTCGAGCAGTTCGTCGAAGGAGCCGTCGCTTGGGAACGGATCGAATCGATTGACACAGTCACACCCGATTACGACTGGGTGTATGACCTCGAGATAGAAGGGACACATAACTACATCTCGAACGGCGTCATCTCGCACAACTCACAGATGCTCGGTTACATCGAGAACATCGCACCCCGCTCCGTCTACACCTCCGGGAAGGGGTCGTCCTCGGCCGGTCTCACGGCCGCCGCGGTCCGCGACGACTTCGGCGACGGCCAGCAGTGGAGCCTCGAGGCCGGCGCGCTCGTCCTCGCCGATCAGGGGATTGCAGCGGTCGACGAGCTAGATAAAATGAGATCGGAAGACCGGAGCGCCATGCACGAGGCGCTCGAGCAACAGAAGATCTCGGTCTCCAAAGCAGGTATCAACGCCACGCTCAAGTCCCGGTGTTCGCTGCTGGGCGCGGCCAACCCCAAGTACGGCCGCTTCGACCAGTACGAGCCCATCAGCGAGCAGATCGACCTCGAGCCGGCGCTGATTTCGCGGTTCGACCTGATCTTCACCGTGACGGACACGCCGGACGAGGAGAAAGATCGCAACCTCGCCGAACACATCATCACGACGAACTACGCCGGCGAGTTGACGACCCAGCGCGAGCAACTGGCCTCGCTCGATGTGAGCACCGACGAGATCGACGAGATGACGGCGAAGGTCGACCCGGAGATCGACGCCGAACTCCTTCGCAAGTACATCGCCTTTTCGAAGCAGAACTGCCACCCGCGAATGACGGAGGCGGCCCGCGAGGCGATCCGGGATTTCTACGTCGATCTGCGCTCGAAGGGGACCGACGACGACGCGGCGGTGCCGGTCACGGCGCGAAAGCTCGAGGCGTTGGTTCGCCTGTCGGAGGCGAGCGCGCGCGTTCGGCTGTCGGATACGGTCGAGCAGTCGGACGCCGAGCAGGTCATCGAGATCGTTCGCTCGTGTCTCCAGGACGTCGGGGTCGACCCCGAGACCGGCGAGTTCGACGCGGACATCGTCGAGGCCGGGACCTCGAAATCCCAGCGCGACCGGATCAAGAACCTAAAGCAGCTCATCGGGGATATCGAGGAGGAGTACGACGACGGGGCGCCGGTCGACATCGTCCTGGAGCGGGCGGAAGAAGTCGGCATGGACCACTCCAAGGCCGAACACGAGATAGACAAGCTCAAACAGAAAGGCGAGGTCTACGAGCCGAGTACGGACACGCTTCGGACGACGTAGCGCTCACAGGGAGTCGATTTCGGAGACCGTAGATCGGATCGTCACCGATGCGACGTCGGCGACGTCTGCCGCCGCGGCCTGGGTCACCGACGGCCAGTCGTCGTATTCGCCGGCGGCTTTGTAGAGACAGGCCGCGGCGACGCCGCTCGGATTACGGCCGCCGACCGTCCCCGCCTCGAGCAGCGCGTCGAGATACTCGCGTGCGCGGCGTTCGACGGGCGGCCCGAGATCGAGTTTCGAGGCGTACCGCGGGAGATACTGCGCGGGGTCGATCGGTCCCGTCGGGAGGCCGAGTTCTCGGTTCAACGCGTTGTAGGCGACGGTGAGTTCGTCGCGGTCGGCGCGTGCGACGGCCGCAATTTCGTCGGTCGTCCGGGCGATCGAGCGCGTTCGGCAGATCGCGTAGACGGCGGCAGCAGCGAACCCCTCGAGCGAACGGCCGTGGAAGAGTCCTTCCGTCTGGGCGGATTCGAAAAGGGCGCACGCCTGTTCTCGCGCCGAATCGGGGAGGGACAGCAAGGCGGTTACGCGCCTGATTTCCGTGAATCCGTAGACCTGATTCCGATCGGCCTTGGACGCGATCCGGGCACGGGTGTGTTCGCGGCGCAATCGCGCGATCTGACGCCGCTTTCGGCCGGTCACTCGAGAGCTGTACCCCGCCCGTGAGCCCGAACCGAATCCGATCTCCGTCGACAGGCCTCGATCGTGTCTCGAGCGGGTCAGCGGCGCCCCGGTCCGTCGTCGATCGGTTTCGTCGTCGTCGAACGACCGCCACTCGGGCCCGCGATCGATCGCATCTTCGGCGACGACGAGTCCGCATTCCTCACAGATGATTTCAGTACCCCTTCTCCGTAATCTGCCATCGCATTCGGGGCAAACCGCAGACGAATCGGTCTCTGCCATTAGTTATTGTTTCTCCTTATAATCAGATGCCCCGTCCTGGTATTTAAAGTGTTGGAAAATATGAAAGAACGCGCGGGAGAACGCCTCCTGGATTAGCGGGATCTAATTCGGTCGATGAGCCGTGTCAGGTACGAGCGCGAGCGAGTCGGTGGCTCGGAGAGCGACTGTCGGTCGTTCGCGTCGTCGCGGTCCGCCAGGAGACGTTCGTACTGCTCGATCACGGCCTGTCGGCGGTCCTCGCTCGTCCGAAGCGCGTGCTCGAGTACGGCGATGCGGGCTCGGAGTTGCGTCCGTTCGATCTGATACGAAAGCGAGGGTTCGGTGGAACTCGAGTCGCCGGCAGACCGGTGTAGCGGACTGGCGTCGAGCGATCGCGAATCGGTGGTCGGATCCGGGTCACGGGTTCGAATCCGTTCGTCAGCGGGGGTAGTGAAGTCGGGACCTCGTTGCTCGGCGGACATGGCTCGTCGTCGGCTACCACGTTCCCCCGGAAAAAGGTAAGTCAGTCGAGCGTCAGACGTCTCCGACGGCGGTTGCGCGACCGGCCGACGTCACTCTCGGAGGTACTCGAGGACGCCATCGGTGTCGGCCGGAACGGGTTCGGAATCGCGACCGGCGGCCGCCGCGGCGTCGGGGTCTTTGAGCAAGTGGCCGGTCGTGAGACAGGCGACGCGCTCGTCGTCGGCGACGATACCCTCGGCGCGGAGTTTTCGCAGTCCGGCGACCGAGGCCGCAGAAGCGGGCTCGACGCCGATCCCCTCGCTCGCGAGGTCGCGTTGGGCCTCGGTGATTCGTTCGTCGGAGACCGAGACCGCGGTGCCGTCGGTCTCGCGGATGCCGGGCAGGGCCTTCGGCGCGTTGACCGGGTTGCCGATCCGGATCGCGGTCGCGCGCGTCTCGACGTCGTCCCAGCGGCGGACCTCGTCGGCACCGTTCTGGATGGCCTCGACCATCGGCGCGGCGCCCTCGGCCTGGACGCCGGTCAGTTTCGGCACGTCGCTCTCGTCGAGTTCGCCCGCCTGGACGAGTTCGCGAAACGCCTTGTACAACGCCGACGTGTTGCCCGCGTTTCCGACCGGGAGCACGATCCGATCGGGGACGGTGCCGTAATCCGACAGAAATCCCTCGAGAATCTCGAGGCCGATCGTCTTCTGTCCCTCGAGGCGGAAGGGGTTGAGCGAGTTCAGCAGGTAGGCTTCACCCTGCCTCGCGAGTTCCTGGACGATGTCGAGGCAGGCGTCGAAGTTGCCGTCGACCTCGAGAATGCGCGCGCCGTGGAGGCTCGCCTGAGCGATCTTGCCCGCGGCGACTTTCCCCGCCGGAAGGAGGACGAGCGTCTCCATCCCGCCGCGGGAGCCGTAGGCGGCCAGGGCCGCGCTGGTGTTACCTGTCGACGCACAGGCCAGCCGGCCGACGCCGAGTTCCGTCGCGACCCTGACGCCGACGGTCATGCCGCGATCCTTGAACGATCCCGTCGGGTTCATTCCCTCGTGTTTGATCCGCAGGGCCTCGACGCCGACGTCGTCCTCGAGACGGGGCACCTCGTACAGCGGCGTGGCGCCCTCCTGAATCGAGACGCCGTCGTCGAACGGAAGCGCGTCCGCGTAGCGCCAGACGCCCTCGCCCTCGAAGTCGTCGAACGTCGGTAGATCGGCGTATCGAACCTCGAGAAGGCCGTCGCAGTCGTCACAGGTGTACCGAACGTCCGCGAAGGGTGCGAACGTCTCGCCACACTCGATGCACTCGAGCCAGACGCCCTCGTCTGCATCGGCGGGCACGTCCGGTTGATCAGCGGAGAGGCTGAGACTCATTGTCAGTCGTGAAGGTGGCGAGGGAGAAAAAGTGAGTGGATTCGGGTGTGGCGTCGGTCACTCCGTTCCGCCGTCGAATCCCTCGATCACGTCGTGAACCGTGGCCGTCCAGGCGTCCAGGGCCTCGTGTAACAGTGCTTTCGCCTCCGGAAGCGCGATCGCGGTGTACTGGTAGACGTAGCCGCCACCGTCGAGCAGTCGTCGATTCCGTCGAGCCAGCCCGCGATCGTGCAACGTCGAGAGCGAGCGATTCACCGTGCTTCGGTCGCGCTCGAGCGTCGCGGCCAGTTCGTCGATCGTGCTCCCGGGTTGGTCGCACAACGCGAGATACGTCCGTGTTTCGTGGCTCTCGATGCCGAAGACGCAACTCATCACCTCCTCGAACGGCGGGTTCGATTGCTCCATCAGTTCTCCGAGGCGGTGCTGCGGGGAACCGGTCATACCGACGGATACGCACGAGAGGGTCAAAAGCGGTGCTGTCGGTCGGACCGCTGAGTCGCTCCGGCGTCAGTCACCGTCGGCTTCCGTCGCATACCCCATCTTCCGGATACAGGCCCGCATCTCCCGCTCGTTCTCGTGTCGGTGGAGCCGCGTCGGCGTGTCGCAGTAGTAGATCGACCCGTCGTATCGCAACGTCACTTCGTACTCGGTTCGGACCGCCGTGATCGTAATCACGACCCGCCGGCCGTCCTGGATGGCTTCCATAATCGCGTCCGTTTCGAGTTCGCCCGCCGAGATGCGGAGGGGCTTCGGCATCGGGTGTGAGTGGGTGCGCCGATTCAAAGAAGGTTGGCGTCGGTACGTCCGCCCGGTCGTCGCCGGCCGCGGCCGGCAGGCACCGCGGAGCGGAGCCGAGAACAGTCGAACCGGCCGATAAAAATGGATGTGTGCGGGCGGTGCCCGACCGAGATATCGATACACGCCCGGGTGTGGTACGACAGTGCATGGCATCGAGAACGGCAACGCGAATGATCGAACGAACTGGAACCCCACTCGAACCGTGGCAGGCGGGCACCGTCGGCGGTATCGCCGGTGCCATCGTGTTCGGCGCGATGATGGCGATACTGACGCCGGAGGTACTCGAGGGCGCGATACCGGCGCTGTACGGCCTCGAGGGCGGCTTCGTTGGAATGCTCGTGCACGTGGCTCACGGAGCGGTAATCGGCGTCGTCTTCGCGGCGGTGCTCGTCGCGACCGGTCGGACCGATATCGGCCTCGCGACCGGCGGAATCCTCGGGATCGCGTACGGACTCGTCGTCTGGGCGGTCCTCGCCGCCGTCGTCATGCCGATCTGGCTCTCCGCGGTCGGGTTCGAGATGGCACCGGCCGTCCCCAACATCGCCGTCGAAAGTCTCGTCGGGCACGCGGCCTACGGACTCGTCCTCGGCGTCACGTACGCGATGCTCGAGCGCGTCTGAGGCGACTCCGCAGAACGGGTCGTCCTCCGTTACCCGTTAGTCAGTCGTCGGTACCCCGGTCTATCCTCCGTCACAGCACGTACAGCACGACCAGGGCCACCGGTCCCAGCACCACGAGCAGCGTGGCGAGCAGCAGTCTGAACGACATGGCTACCCGACACGTCGGTCGGCGATACTATAACGACAGCAGATAGTTCACGACGAACGTGACGTCGCCGTTCGATCGACACAGGAGTTTAACGACGGAATAATCGGCGCTCGAGCGGCCCGCAAACGGGACCGTCCGTGTGCGAACGGGGTTACGCGACGGCCCGTTCCTCGGCCGGGCAGGCGTGTTGGCCGCGGGCGTTACTCGCGTGCCGATGCTACTCGAGCAGCCAACTCAACAGCGCTTTCTGGGCGTGCAGGCGATTTTCCGCCTGATCGAACACGATCGAGCGCTCGCCCTCGATGACGTCGTCGGTGATTTCCTCGCCGCGGTGGGCCGGAAGGCAGTGCATAACGGATGCCTCGGGGGCGTGTTCGAGTAGCTCCGAACGGACCTGGAATCCCTCGAAGTTGGCCATGCGGACGTCGCGTTCGTCTTCCTGGCCCATACTGATCCAGACGTCGGTGTAGATGACGTCGGCGTCGGTGACCGCCTCGACGGGATCGGTCGTGACCATCGGATCACCGCCGAGGGCACGAGCGCGCTCGACGACCGCGTCGTCGATTTCGTATCCCTCGGGGGTGGCAACCGTCAGATCGATGTCGGTCAGCGCACAACCGAGCGCGAACGACTGGGCGACGTTGTTGCCGTCGCCGATCCAGGCCGCCGAGACGTCTGCGAACCCGTCTTCGTGTTCGCGGATCGTCAGCAGATCCGCGAGCGTCTGACAGGGGTGTGCGTCGTCGGTGAGGCCGTTGACGACCGGGACCGTCGAGTACTCCGCGAGCACGTCGATGTTTTCGTGTTTGAACACGCGGGCCATCACCGCGTCGACGTACCGCGAAAGCGTTCGTGAGGTGTCTTTCAGCGGCTCGCCACGTCCCAGTTGGATGTCGTCTTCGCCCAGAAAGACGGCGTGGCCGCCCAGCTGGGTCATCCCCGTTTCGAACGACACGCGGGTCCGCGTACTCGGCTTCTGAAAGATCATCCCGAGCGTGCGATCCTCGAGGACGGCGTGGTCCTCGCCCGCACGCAGGGCGCGTTTGTACTCGCTCGCCCGCTCGAGGATCGTCGCCAGTTCGTCGCGCGAAACGTCGTCGATGTCGAGGAAGTGTCGTGGATCGGAATCGGTCGTCATGGATGATCACCGCTCGTCTGTCTCCGTACTGCTGTCCGCGGTCGCGGTCGTGCCGTTGCAGGCGGTCGCCTCGGTGGCGCTGTCGGCGGTCGCGTTTCGGGGATCATCAGTCGTCCCCTCCGCGGAGCGTCGTTGCGACCCGCTCTAAGACCGCGACCGACCGGTCGAACTCCGGCAGCGAGAGCCGTTCGTCGGGCGCGTGGTCCAGCGCCGAGTTGCCGGGGCCGTAGGTGACCATCGGACAGTCCCAGGCGTCGGCATAGAGGTTCATGTCGCTGGTCCCCGTCTTGCGAAGGAGACGCGGATCGCTGCCTTCGGCACGGATCGCCGCCCGAAAGGCCCGGGCGACTTCCGTCCGCGGGCTCTCCATGACCGGCGGGATCGGTTCGTCCCAGGAGACCGTGCCAATCTCGAGTTCGGCCTCGGCCGTCTCGCGAACCGTCTCGACGTCCAACGACGGCGGAACGCGCAGTTGCGCCTCGAGCGTCGCCTCGACGGAGAGTCCGTCGTCGCTGATCCCGCCGTCGATGGCGACGGGTTTGGCGGTCACGCGCTCGAAGACGGGCGTGTACTCGTCCTGTTCGAACGCGTCTTCGACGCTCGTCCACCAGTTCGTCGCGTGCTGGATGGCGTTCGGCTCGGGCCGGGACGTGTGTCCGGACTCGCTGGTCGCGACGTAGGTCCCGTTGAGAAAGCCCCGATAGCCGAGCGTGATACCCGTCGCGCCGCTGGGTTCGCCGTTGACGACGGCCCCCGGCTGGGCTTCGCGGTCGGCCACGAGGTGGCGCGCGCCCGCGGAACTCGTCTCTTCCTGGACGACGCCGACGAACGAGACGCCGGTCCGGACGGCCGCGACGGCCATCGCCGCCAGCGGGCCGGTCGCGTCGACGCTGCCGCGGCCCCAGAGGATCTCCTCGCCGTCCGCGGCGATCTCCGCCTCCTCGTCCGCAGCGTCCGCGACGTCGACGTCGACGGGAATCTGGCCGGGAACGGTATCGACGTGCGAGGTCAGGAGTACGGCATCGTCCGCGGGTGCGCGGACGTTGCCGACCTCGTCGATCCGCGCCTCGCGGCCGTAGCTGTCGAAGAACTCGACGAGACGCTGGGCGGCCTCGTCTTCCTCGCCGGAGGGCGAGGGCGTCGAGACGAGATCGATCAGCAGTTCGCGGGCCGCCTCGAGCGAGACGTCCGCGGTGTCTTCCATCGATGCGCTCATGATTCGGAGTCGGCGTCGGGTGCGAGGATCTGGGTCAGCGCGTCCACGAGTCGATCCGCCTCCGCCTCGCCGATCACGAGCGGCGGCAACAGGCGCAACACGGTCCGGCCCGCGGGGAGCGCCAGGATCCGGTGTTCGAGCGCCAGATCGCGGGCGACGCGGTTCGCACCGCGTTTCAACTC